>CAVSQH010000001.1:0-29794 GCA_963730075.1 uncultured Solirubrobacterales bacterium
TGATGTGCTGAACGCGAATCCTCTCGGTCGGATCACCGGTGCTCTGGAGCTCGACCCGCTCGGAGCACAGCGGCCACTGCGAGGTCTCAACCAGTAGTTGCCGTCTCTCGTCCCACAGTGAGCTCTCGGGTACGATGACGATCTGTTCGTTCGTACAATACATACGTACGACCATGCATCAAGCTGGCGCGGATGGCCCAGATCAGTCACCGCGACCGGCTCGACGGGGCGATCAGCTGCCTTCCAGACAAAGGGGTACGCGCGGCCGCGCGCGACATCGCGAGTGCCGCGGACGCCAACCTGGCTTCGATCGGTTTCCACTTCGGTTGCCGAGGCGCTGCTCGACGAACTGGCTGATGCCAGTGCTGGAGTGGACAACGGACATCTCTCGCGCACCCTCGAAGCCGGCGACACCTCGCCGATCGCAAGGGTCGCGACCTCGTGGAGGGTGATGTTCGAGTCCTTCGAGGAGTCCCAGACCCTGCTGATCGCGTTCGTCGAAGCGATCGCCCAGGCCAGCGCTACGACGAGCTCCGCGCCCAAGCTGGCCTCTCATTACGACCACGTCCGCCAGACGGTCGCCGACACCGTCCGCGCCACCCTCGGCGAAGGTCGCGAGCAGCAGGGCGCCGACCCCGCGGTGATCGCCTCGTTTCTGATCGCGGTGTGCGATGGCTTCGTGGGTGCAGTTCCTACTCGACCCCGGCGCAGTCCCCCGGCGTCGACCGGCTCGCCCAGTCGCTCGGAGCGGCATTCGGAAGCAGCCTGCCCAGCACGGCTGGCGCCGCGTAGCTCAGCACGGGCTCGGTATCCGACGAGCAGCCTGGAAGCCGTGGTCCCACGCACCCGCGTGCCGCCGATTTCGACCCGGACGCGATGCAAAATCGCCTCGAACTCGCGCGCGCCTTCGATCCGGCCGATGCGACGGATGACCAGCCGAAGTCGGCCAGCACGTCGCCGACCGTGACCTCCGGGAGCGTTTCGGCTTTGACTGCCGCACCGTCGCCCGAACAGCCAATCTCCAAGCTCGGGGCCATCTTTGTTCCTCCCGCGTCGGTGAACCGGTCTGAGTCAGTCCCGCTAAGCACGGTACGGAGGTCGGCAGTTCGCCTGGAAACGGCCGAGTCATCGCACCGCGCCGTGCCGTCCGTTGCGCCGAGTGCCCGGGAGCGCAAGGGTTAACAGTTGAGCCGCGCTCCTGCGGCCGGTGTGCGAATCGCCAGCGTGACTGCACAAGGAGGATCAACTTTGGCTGTCAAGCTTCACCGCTGTCCCACGATGTGGCTGAAGTTCGGTGGACACCCCTGCTGGAAGGTTCAGAAGGCACTCGATCAACAGGGGATCGAGTACGAGGTGGTACGCGGGCCGCTGGGCCGGGGCAAGCGCGACGATCTCGAGAAACTCAGCGGTCAGCGCATGTACCCCGTGATCGAATTCGAGGACGGCACGGTCTACCGCGCGAACTCGAAGGAGATGGCCGCTCGGATCACCGCCGGAGAGCTGTTCGAGCCCGAGGCAACGCCTCAGTAACCGGCCGCGCTCCGACCCGATCCGACCCGATCCGGGGTCTGCGACAAATCGACCCGGCCGCATCGGGATTTGTCGCCAGGCGCGGGCTGGTCCCGACGGACGCCTCAGTCCAGCCGCGGATGGCGCTCCGTCAGCCCGCTCGCGGCCTCCCAGGCCGCGCCATGCTCGAGCAGGCGGCGGTCGTCGCGGTAACGACCCACGAACTGCATCCCGACCGGCAATCCCGACGCCGTGAACCCGGCGGGGACGGCGACGACCGGGTGGGCCGAGACGGTGATTCGTGAGCACACCCGCATCCAGCCGAGGTAGTGCGGCATCGCGACGCCGGCGACGTGCGACGGGTACTCGAGCTCGACCGCGAACGGCACCACCTGCGCCGCGGGCGCGACCAGCAGATCGAATCGCTCGAGCAACCCAGCGACCGCCGCGAACACCGCCGAGCGAGCCGCGACCGCCCGTGCCACCGCCGGCCCGTCGATCTCCATGCCCTGCTCGATGTTCCAGATCAGGGTCGCCTTCGCCGTCCTGCGCAGCGTCGGCAGGATCGGAGCCAAGGCGCGCACGAAGGCGACCGCGCGGAGGGTCTCGAACGCCTCATCGGCCGGGCCGAGATCCAGATCGACGTCGTCGACGTGACAGCCGAACGTCTCGAGCTCGGCGCGAGCGCCGTCGAGCACCTGCAGGACCTCGGACTCGATCGGCAGCCCGCCGAGATCAGGGCACCAGGCGACACGCAGCCCGGCCAGCTCACCGCTCAGTTGCGCAGCGAACGTGGCCGGGTCACCGTACGAGAGCGGGGAGCGCGGATCCGGTCCGCTGATCGCGGTGAGCATCAGCGCCAGGTCACCGACGGTGCGCGCCATCGGGCCTACAACCGAGGCGACGTCCCAGATGTCGCTGTCGCCGCTGTCGGGCACGAGCCCCGGCGTCGGGCGCAGGCCGACGACGCTGTTGAACGATGCCGGGTTCCGGATGCTCCCGCCGTGGTCGGAGCCGTCGGCGATCGGAATCAGGCCCGCGGCCAGCGCCGCGCCCGCCCCGCCGCTCGAGCCGCCCGGCGAGCGATCGAGCCCCCACGGATTGCGGGTCGGGCCAACACGGCATTGAACGTGTGCGACCCGACGCCGAACTCCGGCGTGTTCGTCTTGCCGATCACGATCGCCCCGGCGGCCTTCAGTCGCTGGACGATCAGGCTGTCGTGGGCGGGGACGTTGTCGGCGAACGCGGCCGAGCCGTACGTCGTGCGGACCGGCCGTGTCCTCGAGGTCCTTGATCGCGATCGGCAAGCCGTGCAACGGCCCGAGCCGCTCGCCGCCCTTGGCCGCTCGCTCGTCGGCGGCGGCAGCCTGCGCGAGCGCCGCCTCCGGCCTCAGGGTCACGATCGCATTCAGCCGCGGGTTCACGGCCTCGATCCGCTCCAGATGCCACGTCATGACCTCGCGCGCCGACAGCTCACCCCTGCGCATCGCAGCGGCCAGCGCGCGTGCCGTCCACCAGTGCAGCGCGTCGGGAAGGTCGCTGTCGCCTGGTCCCGTAGGAATCAGCGGCCGCTCGCGAGACGCTGCAGTTGGCGGCGGCGGGCCGGATCCAGGCCCGACAGGCTGCGGGCGAAGTGGGCGAGCGCTACGTCGCCGAACTCGTCGACGAGATCACGCACCTCGGCCCCGGCGCGGAGCTCCTGGTACTCCTCGCGGCTTAGCTTCGGTGAGTAGGAGTCATGGCGACCGCTGCGCGTGCGCTCCAGTACCCCCTTGTCGCTCAAACGCCGCATGACCGTCATGTATGTCGTGTACGCGCGCGGCGGCTTGGCCTTCTTGTTCAGCGCCTCCATCACCAGCTTGACCGTGGTGTCGCCCTGGCACCAGACCTCCTCCATGACTTCGGTCTCGAGCTCATGCAGCGCGGGCGGCGCGGGGGCGTTCTTGGAGCGCGGCATGCCAGCGATGATAGTCGCTTGCCACGACGCAGCGTAGTTTCTGGAATCGCTCAGCGCCGTGCCCGCGATGAGGACCGCCAAGAACAGCGACCCGATCGTCGGGAGCACCCGGTAGTCGTCGACGAGGTACTGCTCGAGCTCAACCTCGTCAAGCAATCAGCGCGGACACCACTGTCTTTCGGGTCAGACTCGCCACCGCCAGGCGATCGCGACCCCGGCTAGGACGAGCCCTGCGGGGATCAACGCGAGCATCACGATGCACGGCTGAGCTGACAGGAACGGCGGCGCCAGCGAGGCCGAGCCCTGCGCCTCGCGGCCGGCCAGCACGGCCACCCCGGCCAGCAGCGCGATCAACGCCAGCGCAGCCAGGAAAAGCAGCGTCGGAAACCGCCAGCGCGGCGGCTCGCCCAGGAGATGGTCGATGCGCACCGGGTCGACGCCCACGCCGGAATCGGCCGCTGGCGAATCGGTGAAGGACAGCATCGCGCGCGCCAGCGCCGACCTTGACTCCGGCCCGTGCCCGACGGCGCTCTCGTCGGCGCCGATCTCGGCCAACGCCTCGCGCCGGCGCGTGAGCTGGGCCAGTCCGGGGAGGAAGAACAGCGCCTGCGCAAGCACACGGCCGACCGCCAGCCGCAACGGGTCGCGGCGCTGCGCGTGATGGTGCTCGTGCCGGAGCACCGCCTCGAGCGCCGCGGGATCGAGGATCGCCAGCGCGCCGGTGGTCACGTATACCCGCGGGCGCAGTAGGCCCGCGCAGAAGGCCTGCGGCCGCTCGCGGTCGATCACGAACGCGTCCGTCCCGGAGAGGGGTCGCGCTGCCGCCAGTCGACTGCTCAGGCGCCTGCTCGCGCTCAGCTCGCGGCTCGCGCCGACAAGCGCCACGCCGACCACGACCGCTCCGAGCAACGCCAACCCCAGGACCGCGATCGCGGCCAGGTTGGCAGCGGGGTAGCTCATCCTCTGACCCAGGATCACGATCCGGTGCGAGGCCGTCGATGGCGTTACCCGCCACCGCTCCACCAGCCGGACGAACACGACGCTGAGGCAGACGACGGCGAGGATCCCAATCAATGTCCGTGCTCCGGACACCCGGCGCGCGAACGTCACGTGCCGGGACGGCGTCATGCTCCGGCGGCGCGGGGGCGCAGCCGAGCGGCGCTGATGCAGACCACCAGCGAGACGATCAGCAACAGCGACAGACACGGCGTGGAGCTGAGCACCGGCACGTTGAAGGTTGCATGGGCCGATGCCCCGCCGCTGGTCCGCCAGATCAGGACGCCGACGGTGCCGAGCACTGCGAGCGAACCAATCAGCACCCGCCACGACACGCGCCACCGGCTCGGTTCGCCGAGCAGGGAGTCCACACGGACCGCTGAGACGCCGCTGGCGCCGGAAGGAGCACTGGCGTCGAACACGAGCAGCGCGGAGGCGAGCGGCTGCGGCCTGCCCTCGCTGGCGCGCACCGCCGCATGGTCGGCCCGCAGTTCGGCGAGATCGGCGTAGCGATCGGCAAGCGGGCGCAGCACGGGCAGGAAGAACACGGCGTGGGCGAGGATACGCCCGCATGCGAAGCGCAATGGGTCGCGTACCTGGCGGTGGTGATGCTCGTGGGCGAGCACCGCGCGGAGCTCGGCTGACGTGAGGGCGTCCACGGCTCCGCGCGATACATACACCGTCGGGCGGAGGAAGCCGGCACAGAACGCCTCCGGCCTGGCGCCGGCGATCACCGTCACGGCGGGATGACCCTCGAGCTGTCCCAGCACCTCCACTTCAGCCAGGAATCGCCGGTGGGCGCAGCGTTGCCGGCAGCCAGCCCGGACGGCTCCGGCGATCGTCAGAACCCCGGCGGCGGCGAGCACGAGGATCAGGCCTGCGGCGGTGTTCAACGTCGGGTACGAGAAGGCCAGACCGGCGAGCACAAGCTGACCGGCGGCGGCCGGCGCGTGATGGATTGACCCGAACGGCCGTGCCCACGGCCGTTCCCGCCACGGCCATCCCCGCAGCGCCGAGCACCGCAGTGAGCCCCAGCACCAGCGTTCGGCCCCGGGGAATGTCGGCGCGGTCAGCGCTCACGGGCGATCCGCTCCAGCGCTCGGCGACGTTTGGGATCCAGCTCGGCCATCTGGCGGGCGATGTGAGCGAGCGCCAGATCCCCGAACTGATCGACGATCGAGTCCAGTTCGGCGCGGGCGCGCACGTTCGCATAGTCGGCGCGCGTGTAGCAGGGCTTGTAGAAGTCAGTCTTTCCTTCGCGCCGGCGCTCGAGCAAGGCCTTGCAGTCGAGCCTGGCCATGATCGTCATGTACGTCGTGTACGCGCGTGGGCGACCGGCTTCGTCGTTGAGCGCCTCCATGACCTCGCGTACCGAGCTCTCCCCGCGCTCCCAGATCACATCCATGACCGCGGCCTCGAGCTCGTGAAGGGGGGCGGGTCGTCGCGACCGGGATCTTGGCTGTGCATGGGGGCTCCTCAGCGTGGTTTGCGAACCTACGACAGACAGAATACTATGTGGGATAGTAATTCGCTCGCGGTTCTGCTACGCTGCGTAGTAGATGCTTCGAGTCGCCGCGATTTCTCACCTGACCGCCGGCCGCGGCCAGATGGGCACCTCGCTGAGCTTCCACCTGTTCTTTGCGGTTCTCGGCGTCGGTCTGCCGCTGATGATCCTCATCGCCGAGGGCATGCACCTGCGCACCGGCGACCCGGTTTGGCGCGCGCTGGCCCGGCGGTGGTCGAAGGTGTTCGGAGTGCTGTTCGCGGTGGGCGCGGTGTCGGGCACGATCATCAGCTTCGAGCTTGGGCTGCTTTGGCCCCGGTTCATGGCCTACGCCGGCGGGATCATCGGCCTGCCGTTCTCGCTCGAGGGGGCCGCGTTCTTCCTCGAGGCGATCTTCGTGGGCCTGTATCTGTACGGGTGGGACCGGGTGTCGCCTCGCGTGCATTGGCTGTTCGGGTTTCCGATCGCGGTGTCCGCGGCGGCGTCCGCGTTCTTCGTGGTCACCGCCAACGCCTGGATGAACGTCCCCCGTGGATTTCAGCTGATCGCATGGTCGCGTCACGCACGTCGATCCGATCGCCGCGATGTTCAATCCGGCCTGGGCGACCGAAACCTCGCACATGATCCTCGGCTCCTACCTGGCCACGACGTTCGGCGTCGCGAGCGTGTACGCGTGGGCATGCTCCGCGGCCGGCGGAACGCCTATCACCGCAAGGCGATCGCGGTCGCCCTGTCGACGGCGGCGATCGTCGCTCCCCTGCAGGTCGGCGTCGGCGATCTGCTCGGACGCACGGTCGCCGCCAATCAACCGGCCACGCTGGCAGCGATCGAGGGCGTCACTCACACCGAGCGGAGCGCCGGGCTGAATATCGGCGGCTTCCCGATCCCCGGGCACCCGGGCGGGATCCTCAACATCAAGGTCCCCCACCTCCTCAGCCTGCTCGCGTTCGATCGGCCCTGGCGCCGCGGTGCGGGGCCTCGACACGTTCCCCAAGGCCAACCGGACACCGCTGGCCGGACCCGTGCGACTCGCCTTCATCGGCATGGTCGGGATCGGCACCGGGCTGGTCGCGCTCGCGCTGTTGTACTGGCTGCGCCGCCGTCGCGCCGGAGCCGCGCCCGAATCGTCTCGCGCTGGTGGCGGGCGGGCCCGCTGGCCCTTTCTCGCCAACGAACTCGGCTGGCTCGTGAGCGAGCTCGGGCGCCAGCCGTGGATCGTCTACGGCGTCTTCAGGACCTCGAGCGCGATCACCACCGCGCCCGGCCTCGGGGCGACGTTCAGCGCGTTCACGCTGCTCTACGTCGTCCTCAGCGGGCTCACACTCTGGGCGGTGCGCCGGATCGCCAAGCCGCTGGAGGGTGCCGTGAAGCTCGCGGTCGCATCGTGATGAGCCTCCCGGCGGTGGCATCGCCATGAGCCTGCCCGCCCTCCTCGCCGTCCTGCTCGGCTTCTCGTTGACCACGTACGCGTCTTCGCCGGCGCCGATTTCGGCGCCGGGATCCTCGACCTGTTCGGGGTCCGGGCGCAGCGGCCGCCCGAGGCAGCGCGATCGGGACGCGATCGCCGACACGATCGGACCGCTGTGGGAGGCCAACCACGTCTGGCTGGTCTTCTCGATCATCCTCCTCTTCTCGGCCTTCCCGCATGGCCTTCGCCGCACTCGGCACGGCCTGCTCGCCCCGTTGACGATCGCGCTGCGTCGCGATCGTCGTGCGCAGCGTCGCCCTTGGCGTGCGCGGAAGCACGGCGACCTCAGCGCGTAGCCACCGGCTGCTCAGCGCCGTGTTCGGACTTACCAGCCTGGTCGCGCCATTCGCCTTCGGCACGATCGCCGGCGGTCTGGCGCAGGCGTCGGTGACCGTGCCCGCGCGCGGAGCCGACGCTCCGGCGATCCCATGGAGCAGTCCGTTTGCGCTCGTTGTCGGCGCTATGGCGGTCGCGCTGTGCGCACAGCTCGCCGCCGGGTTCGTGGCCCTCCGGTGCGCCCGCGCAGGTGAGCCCGCGGCCGCCGAGCGCTTTCGTCGCCAGGGCGTCCAGTCCGGGGTGGCGGTCCTGGCGCTCATGGTCGCGGGGGTGGTAGTCGCCGCTGTTAGCGTTCCGCAGCTGTTTGATCGCTTGGCGGGTGCGGCGCTGTCGGCCGTCATGGCGGGGCTTGCGGCCGAGGGCCTCGCACTGCTGGCGCTGGCGCGACGTCGCTATGTGCTCGCGCACGCCGCGGGAGTCGGCTCGGCGGCGATGGTTCTGTGGGGCTGGTTCGTTGCTCAGGCCCCGCGACTTGTCGGGCCCCGCCTGACGCTGCACACGGCCGCCGCGACGCACACGGCGCTGGTGGCGGTCGCGGTCGCCGTCGGGGCTGTCCTGGTCGCCGTGGTTCCGGCGATGTTCCTGCTCTTCAGTCTCTTCAACCGCTCGGTGGTGGAGGTAATCGAATGAAAGCGGTCCGAATGCTCCCAATCCCCGACCGGCGCGCGATCGCCGGAGCGGTGATCCTCATCTGGGTCGCGGTGTCCCCCTGGGTCTGGGGGTTCGCCGACGCGCATCCCGCCGTGGCCAACCACGTCGCGCTCGTATTCGGCTTCGGGCCGCTGGCGCTCCTGATCGCCAACCTGCGAGCCGCGGCAGTCGTCACGTTGCTCGCAGGGATCTGGCTGGTGGCAAGCCCGTGGGTGCTCGGGTACGCCGGCGACCATCTGGCGTGGCTCAACGAGCTTGTCAGTGGTGGCGCCTTGATCGTCCTTTGTGCCGAGGCGGCCGAACTCGGCATCCTGCGGAGTGCCCGCCGACGTCGCCATCCGGCACCCGACACCGCGTCGCCGGCCCTGGCCGAGACGGCCGGCGGACGTCCGTAGCCTGGTCGATGCCGCGCGCACATCGCAGGCCCGCGCCGAGGGCGACCCGCGCGGCGACGCTGAGGCGGTGGTGGCCGATCGGCGCCGTGGCGCTGGCCTTCCTCGCGATCCCGCCGCTCGTCAACGCCTCGAACCGTGCGCTCGCAGCGTGCGCGAAGTGGATCAGCGTCGCCGCCGGGCTGGAGTTGCTCTCGATGCTGGGATTCGTGCTCGTGTTCGGGCTCGTGTTCGGCGCGGGCTCCGGCCGCCGCCTAGGCCTCGGCGCCGGGCTGCGGGCGCTCGGTGCGATCACCGTGCTCCCAGCCGGAGGCGTTGTGGGTCCGGGGCTGGCGGCGCGAACGGCGACTGCGGATGGCGCATCGGTTCGACGCCTGGCGCGCTCTACGGTCGCGCTGACGATCCTCACCAACGCTCCCGAGGTGCTGGTGCTCGGGCTCCTGTCGGTGAGCCTCTGGCTCGGCTGGCCCGATGGACCGCATGACGCGCTACGGACGCTTCCGGCAGCCGGAGGCGCGGCGGCGTTTGTCGCGACGGTGGCGCTGACCAGCCGGACGCGGAGCCCGTCACCGCGCCGGGCTCGACGATTCGGCCTGCACCACCTCAGGTCGGGGCTCGCGGTGTTCGGCGACGGCGCGGCGGAGGCCCGGGCGCTGCTGGGAGACCGCAGCTGGCGGCTTGCCGGCGCCATCGCCTATTACGCTTTCGACAACGCTGTCCTGTGGGCCGCTTTTCACGCCTCCGGCGGCGCCCCGGCGGTCAGCGTGGTCGTGATGGGATATGTCGTCGGATCGCTGGGGACGGTGCTCCCGCTGCCGGCCGGAATCGGCGCGGTCGAAGGTGGCCTGTTCGGCGCGCTCGTGCTCTATGGCGCCCCCGCCGCCCCGACCGCCGGCGCCGTGCTCCTCTACCGCGGCGTGTCTGTCTCACTCCCGGTGGTCCTCAGCGCGGCGGCCTGGGCACTGGCGCCCGGCGGCGCGCTACGACACCGGCGCCCGCGGCGATCCAAGTCGGTTGCGGGCTCGGCGTGATACGTCGGAGCCGACACCGTCCGACCCTGATGGGCTGAAGCGTTGTTTCTTGTGCGGCCCGCCCTACTATGCTACGTAGTAGCTCACCTATCGATCGGGCTGACAGGCGTCACAAGTGACACGGCTGGCGCGACCGCGGAGCACAGACAAGGAGTCACTCCTATGAACGCTCGACTGTCACTTTCGGCCTTCGCCTTCAAGGTCGCGGCGCGACGCCGACCGAGGAGACCGTCTTCTCGGCGACAAAGGCAATCTTCCGGACGCGTCCTTCCCCGAGCCAGTCCCTCCAGAGCCGGTGTGCGGCCAGGAGCTCGTCCAGTGCCCGGCCTCCGATCCGTGCGGCGATGCCCGTCGCATCGTCGGCAAACGCGTCGATCAACGACTCCGCGATCGCACGGTGCGATCGACTGGCGTCGTGCTGCCAGCGAACGACAAGCCCAACGCGCTCCAACCAGGTCAGCAGCTGCTCCAGCGGCGTGAGCCAGACGGTGTCGGCGTCGGGCATCAGCTCTCGCTCCGCGTCCGTCAGCGGGAGGCCCGCTTCGATCGTGAAGGCGAACCGACCGCCGGTCGTCAGCGCCTCAGATATCCCCTGAAGGAGCGGCTCCTTCTCGGGAAACGCGAGCATCGTCTCGAGCAGGAGCACCACATCGAACGGCCCCGGAGGGACCGGGGGAATCCGCGAGACCTCGAAGCGACAGGGAAGGTCTCGAGCTCGCTCACGCGCGATCTCGATCGCACTGGAGCTGAGATCCAGCCCGAGATAGGAGCCGCCCAGCTCCCGAGTGATGAACCGTCCCGGCCCCGCGACTCCACAGCACAGATCGAGCACCGAGACGCCGGGCGCAATGGCCGCCTGACGCGCCAGCGCCAAAATTTCTGACCCGCGCATGAAGCTCTCCTGCTCGACGTACTCGCCGGGTGGGTAGGCGGACACGCGCGCACGCTCGAGCGCCTGGATGAACGGGACACGCTCGTCCTGCTTCACAGCTGCTGCACGCCCGAAGACGTCACGCCACGCAGGATGTCAGCCCGCGAACCGGGAAGTCTTGGCCTGATGGAGCGTCATGGTTGGCATGAGGTTCCCAACGTTCGAGGCGGGCTGTGCGCTCGTCGCTCGGCGCGCGGCGCGACGTCGCGGTGGCCAATAGGCCACGCCGACGGCCATTCCTGATAGACGAGGCACCATGCGAACGGACCAGACCGCCCCTATGACCGCCCTGGTCGCCCAGGTGCTATTGATCGCTGGCCTTGCGCTCACCGTCGGCCTCACCGGTGCCGGCCTCAGCCCCGCCGCGTGGGCCGTCGGGGTGAGCTGCGGCGTGATCACAAGCGCGGGGCTGGCGCGCGGACTCTCCTACTACCGGGCCGACCGGCTCGGCCCCGCCGACTGGGTGACCCTCGCCCGGGCCACGCTCGCGGTCGGTGTGGCGGCGCTGGTCGCGGACTCGTTCGGGGAGCCGGCGCGCGTCCCGCTGTTGGTGTCGCTCGCGTCAGTTGCGCTCGTGCTGGATGCGGTCGACGGATGGGTCGCGCGCCGCACACGGACGGCGGCGAACCTGGGTGCGCGCTTCGATGCCGAGGTAGACGCGTTCCTGATCCTCGTGCTGAGCGTGTATGTCGCGCGCCCGGTGGGCGTCTGGGTGCTCGCGATCGGCGCGGCAAGGTACGCGTTCCTCGCCGCCGGCTGGCTGCTGCCGTGGATGCGCGAGCCGCTGCCGCCGCGCTACTGGCGCAAGGTCGTCGCGGCGACGCAGGGGATCGTGCTGACCGTCGCGGCAGCAGGGATCTTGTCGCCGGCGGTGACCGAGGCTGCGCTCGTCGTCGCGCTCGTCCTACTCGCCGAGTCGTTCGGTCGCGACGTGTGGTGGCTGCGGAGCAACCGACACCGTCTGCAGCCGCAAATGGTCGCGGGCTCAGACCAGAACCCCGGCGACAAGGCCGACCCTCCGAAGCCACGGCCCCGTCCGCAAAGGCATTGCCGTAGCCCTCACGATCCTCGCCGCGCTGCTCGTGTGGGTCGCGCTGGTCGCCCCGGACCAGCCGCAGTACCTGACGCTGAACGGATTCTTGAGGCTCCCGCTCGAGCTTGTAGCCCTGATCGCGCTGGCCCTCGTCCTGCCCCGCACGCCTCGACGCATCGTGGCCGTGATCGCCGGACTTCTCCTCACGCTGGTGGTCGTCCTGAAGGGGATCAACTACGAGATCTTCAAGACGTTCGATCGGCCGTTTGACCCGCTCGGTGACACGAGCCAGCTCGGCAACGGACTCGAGACGCTGCGCTCTGTGGTCGGCCGGGCGGAGGCGCAACTGATCGAGGTCGGGGTCGTGGTAGGCGTTGTCGTATTGGCGGTCCTGCTGGTCGGATCGATGCTCCGGCTGACCCGCATCGCGGCCGACAACCGCCGCTGGGCGCTCCGTGCCGTCACCGGGATCGGTGCCGTCTGGGCGCTCTGCTGGGTGTTCGGCGCCCAGCTCATCTCCCACACGCCGATCGCCTCCACGCTCTCCGCCGGCCTGATCGTCGACGAGGTGAACGCGGTCCAGGCCGACATCCACGATCAAGCCGTGTTCGCCAAGGAGATCAACCGCGACACGTTCCGCAACACCCCCACCAACCGCCTCCTCACCGGTCTGCGCGGCAAGGACGTCCTGCTCGTGTTCGTCGAGGCGTACGGCCAGCTCGCCGTGCAGGGCGCGAAGTTCTCGCCCGAGGTCGACAACGCGCTGGCCGAGGGGAATCAGCGACTCGCGAGCGCCGGCTTCTCCTCGCGGAGCGGCTTTCTCACCTCGGCGACGTTCGGCGGCATCAGCTGGCTGGCGCACTCGAGCCTCCAATCGGGGCTCTGGGTCGACAGCCAGCTCCGCTACAACCAGCTGATGTCGGCCAAGCGCTTCACGCTCGCCGAGGCGTTCAAGCGGGCCGGGTGGCGGACGGTCGACGACATACCATCCGACGACCGCTCCTGGCCGCAGGGAGAGAAGTACTACCACTACGACAAGATCTACGACCGTTACCAGGTCGGCTACCGCGGCCCCAGCTTCACCTACGCGTCGATGCCCGACCAGTACATCTTCATGGCGCTCCAGCGTCTCGAGCTCGGCAAGCCTCATAAGCAGCCGCTGTTCGCGGAGGTCGACACGGTGTCGAGCCACATGCCGTGGAACCGGATCCCCGAGACGGTCGGCTGGAACCAGGTCGGCAACGGCTCGATCTACAACCACCATCCGGAGATCCACGAGACCGGGGCGTTCTGGAGCGACCCCCCGCGCGTCCAGGCCGCGTACGGCAAGTCGATCGTGTACGCGCTGAACACGTTGACGTCGTTCGTCCAGCACTACGGCAAGAAGAATCTCGTGATGATCGTCCTCGGCGACCATCAGCCGCTGCCGGTCGTCAGCGGCCAGCACCCGAATCACGACGTACCGATCTCGATCATCGCCCACGACCCGAAGGTGCTCAAGCAGATCGGTAGCTGGGGCTGGGGACCCGGCCTGCAGCCCAAGCACAACGCGCCGGTCTGGCCGATGAGCGCCTTCCGCAACCGCTTCCTCACCGCATTTGACACGCAACCGGCGGCGCGGTAGCACGTCGTGAACGTGGATCTGCAGAGCGATCAGGTGTTCCCGTGCCCGAGCCGAGTGTTCGGGCACTAGCCCACAGCATCTCGTATCACGCCGAGCGCGGAGGGCTGCCCTTGGCTTCGGTGGCCGCGGCTCCGGCGCCTGCGGCTTCGGTCGCTACGGCTTCGGTCGCCACGGCTTCGGTCGCCACGGCTTCGGCGCCTCC
Organism: uncultured Solirubrobacterales bacterium; assembly: GCA_963730075.1. Taxonomy (GTDB): domain Bacteria; phylum Actinomycetota; class Thermoleophilia; order Solirubrobacterales; family Solirubrobacteraceae; genus Palsa-465. The sequence goes on from CAVSQH010000001.1 coordinate 13,635, forward strand.
GACTCCGGCGCCACCCGCGCCTGCCGCCGCGCCCGCTGCACGACAGCGGCTTGCCGGCCTGGACGGCCTCCGCGGGCTGGCGGCGGTGTACGTCGTGATCAACCACGTCTTTCTGCGCACGTTCCCGGGCTATCCGGTCGACCATGCGCCGTTCTGGGCCGGCTGGCTCATCTACGGACGCTTCGCGGTCGTCGTGTTCATCGTGCTGTCCGGGTTCTCGCTGGCCCTCTCGCCGGGCCGCCACGGCTGGCGGCTCGACACGCTCTCCGGCTTCGCCCAACGGCGTGCCTGGCGGATCCTGCCCGCCTACTGGGCCGCTCTCGCGTTCAGCCTCGCGGTGGCGTGGCTGATCGTCCCGCAGCCGGGGAACGGGGTGCCGGACGCAAAATCGGTGATCGTCAACGGTCTGCTCGTGCAGAACCTCGTGAGGGCGCACAGCCCAAACGCAGCGTTCTGGTCAATGGCCGTCGAGGCCCAGCTGTATCTCGTGTTCCCGCTCTTGCTGCTGATCGTGCGCCGGCGAGGCGCGTTCGTCATGGTCGCGACGGTCACGCTGGTCGTGGCGGCGGTGGGGGTGTTCGGCCCACACATCGCTCGCCTCGACACCTTCGTGATCCAGTCCCCGCCCGACCTCGCCGCGCTGTTCGCGGTCGGCATCCTCACGGCCGGCATCGTCGGCGCCGGCAGGGCCCGCAGGTCCTGGCCGTGGCATTGGCTCGCGCTCGCCGCCGTGGCGCCCGTGCTCGCGACGATCTGGTGGGAGGGTTCGGTGTGGACACTCGACAACCTGTTCTGGGTTGACCTCGCGCTGGGCCCCGCGATCGCATGCCTGCTTGCCGGTCTGGCGACCGGCCGTCCGGCCCGGCTCCTGAAGCTGCTCGACGCGCGGCCGATGCGCAACCTCGGCGGATCGTCGTACAGCCTCTATCTCACGCATGCTCCAATCCTGGTCGTCGTCTACGAGTTGATCGTCGCCGGCCACGTCCACCCGGGCGTTCCGGCGTTCCTCGTCACCGTCGCCCTGGTGCTGCCGCTGACGATCGTGTTTGCGCGGCTGTTCGCGTTGGTCTTCGAAACCCCGTTCATGCGCCACAGCTCGTCGCGAGTTGCCCGACTGCGGCACGCTCGACCAGCGCAAGGGGTGCCCGGATGAGCCGGAGAGCGTGGGCGTGGAGCCGTTTGGTGGGTTCGGCTCTGACCCTGGCCATCGTCGTCTGGCGCCTCGGCACAGGCCCGTTCCTCGCCGGTGTCCGCGCGGTCGACGCCCGGGCATTGGCGGCAGCGGCAGGGATCACGCTCCTGACGACGGTGTGCTCTGCCTGGCGGTGGAAGCTCGTGGCGGGCGGTCTCGGCGTCGATCTGTCGCTGCCCGCCGCGGTGGCGGCGTACTACCGGTCGATGTTCATCAACGTCACCGTGCCGGGGGGATCGTGGGCGACGTCCACCGCGGGATCAGCCACGGCCGCGACGTGAACGATGTGAACCGCGCGTTGCGGGCGGTCGCGTGGGAACGCTCCGCCGGGCAGGTCGTGCAGGTTGTGCTGACGATCGTCGTGCTGCTCGTGTTGCCGTCACCCGTCCACTCGTCGGTCCCGATCGTGGCGATAGCGCTGTTCGTGGCCGCGGTGGGGATCGCGATCGTGGCCAGGGCACGCCCAGGTCGCGGCCAGTCCGTGTGGGCGCGGTTTCGGCGCGCCGTAGCCGGCGACATCCGCGACGCACTGCTGGCCCGGAGAGCGTGGCTGGGGATCGTGCTCGTGTCAGCGCTGGTAGTCGCGGGCCACACCTCGACGTTCCTGATCGCCGCGCGAACCGGCGGCACCACAGCGCCACTGTCTCAGATGCTGCCGATAGCGTTGCTGGTGATGATGGCGATGGTGCTGCCCAGTATCGGTGGCTGGGGGCCGCGCGAGGGGATCACCGCGTGGGCGTTCGCCGCGGGAGGCTTGGGTGCGCAGCGAGGGGTCGCCACCTCCGTCGTCTACGGGATCATGGTGCTGGTCGCCTGCCTGCCGGGCGCCGCCGTCCTGGTGGTGGCATGGTTCCGCCCCAGCCGGCCATCGGGGCGCAACGAACCAGCGCTCCGGGAACGAGCAGTCCATGTCTGACCGCCCCTACATCCTGCTGAGCTGTGGCATGTCGATCGACGGCTATCTGGGCAGCGCGTCGCCGCGCCGCCTCGAGCTGTCCAACAACGCCGACTTCGACAGGGTCGACGCCGTGCGCGCCTCGTGTGACGCGATCTTGGTGGGAGCCGCCACCGTGCGCAGCGACAACCCGCGGCTGCTGGTGCGCTCGAGGACCCGACGCGACGCGCGGGCGGCTCGTGGGCTCCCGCCGTCGCCGATCAAGGTCACCCTGACCGAGCGGGTGGAGCTGGACCCGCGCGCCGACTTCTTCACCACTGGCGACAACGAGAAGCTCGTGTACTGCGCGAGTCCGCGCGTGGTCGACGCCCAATCGCGACTGGGAAGGGTGGCGACGGTGGTCGATGGCGGCCGGCGGGTCGGATGCGGAGGCTCAGCGAGGACCTCGGCGCCCGCGGTGTGCAGCGTCTGATGGTCGAGGGCGGCGGCAAGGTGCACACCCAGTTTTTGACCGACAACCTCGTCGACGAGCTCCAATTGGTCGTCGCTCCCTTCTTCGTCGGCGACTCGCGCGCCACGCGGTTCGTGAGCGACGGTCGCTTCCCTTGGAACCCCGGCCGGCGCGCGACGCTCGCCGCAGTCCGCCAGATCGGCGACGTCGTGCTCCTGCGCTACGCGCTCTCGCCGCGCTTCCAGACTGACTGACGGAGGCGATCGATGCCGCTCCGAGCGCCCGCCGCGACGATCCGTACCCAGGTTTCGGTCCCGCTGCGGTTCTCCGACGGCTACTCGGCGGCCGCCCGAGTATTCAGCTTCGACGGGCTGGTCGACGGCCAGGAGAACCTCGCCTTCGGGTTCGGCGATCGGGCCACCGCTGTCGCGCCCGTCGGACGTGACAGCGTGCCCTTGGTCCGGCCGCATAGCGAGTGCCTGACCGGGGACGTGTTCGGCAGCCAGCGGTGCGACTGCGGGCCGCAGCTGCGCGAGGCCGTCGAGCGGATCGCCGACTCGGGCGGCTACCTGCTGTATCTGCGCCAGGAGGGGCGGGGCATCGGCCTGTACGCCAAGCTCGACGCTTACGCGCTCCAGGACGCGGGGCTCGACACCTACGAGGCGAACCTCGCGCTGGGCCATCGCGAGGACGAACGCAGCTACCTCGTCGCCGCGCAGATGCTGCGCGCGCTCGGTGTGTCGCGAGTCGCCCTGCTCAGCAACAACCCGGACAAGGCCCGGCAGCTGCGCCGTTTCGGGGTCACCGTGACCGCGCGGGTGCCGACGGGCGTCCACCTGTCGGCCACCAACGCCCGTTACCTGACGACGAAGGCGCGACGGGGGGCGCACACGCTCGACGTTCCGCTGTCGGCCGGCTGAGCGTCGCGGCGCAGCTTTTGCGACGGCCGCCGCGTGGCCCCGGTCCCGTCGTATTGTCTGCGAATGCTCTCGGGGGACGAACGGCTGCCCGCCGGCCCGACGGAGCTGTTCGGCTCCGATGACGTTCTAGACGGTCGTTTCGCCGACGTCCTCCCACAGCTCCGCGGCGCCGTCGACGCGACGAACGACGACGCGATCTTGAATACCGATGCTGAGCGGTGGTCGCGCCGGCTTGCCCGCGAGATACGGCTGCGGGGCGACCTCGAGGCAGGTCGCGTGGTCCGCGATTGGTTGTGGCCGGCCGAGCGCGGCGCGGACGCCTTCGATCGCGAGGTCGCGACGTTCACAGCCGGGGTCGCCGAATGCGCCGACCGGATCGCCGATGAAGTGGACCGCTTCAACGCTGCGTTGCCGGAACGAGCGCGAGCGACGATCGGGCGACTCCAGGGCACCGGCGCTCGCGGTCTACGTGATCTGGATCCTGTTCGATCTGTCGCGAATCTGGGTGGTGCTGGCGAGCGGCCGGATGGTCCGTCCCGCGTTAGTGTACGCCGGCATCGCCGCCGCGCTGGACGTGACGCTGGCGGCCGTCTACTACTGGCTCACCGAGTACAGCACCGCCTACATGGTGATCACCGCGCTTCTGCAGATCGGCTATCTGGCGCTGATCACGACTGTCATGTGGGTCCGTCTGAAGGGGCCCGTTCGCCAGGATCGCTGGCAGGGACGATGGCTGGGACTGGGATGTCGGCTCGACACGGCCGAAGCGCGACGACGCCCTTCGTTGTTCCTTTTCGTCGTGCCGCTGCTCCCGCGCGGCGCCGCCGCCGAGATACCAGTCCACACGTCGTGTCCGAAATCGAACTCCCCCTCGGTCGACTCTCAGCGGCGTTAGCGTCGCGGCAGCGTCAGCAGGTCGGCGTGCTGAACGGTGACCGCGAGCTGTCCGGTTCTCACCTGCGCCAGACGTCGGCCCGCGTAGAGCTCGATCTCGGCGGCGAGCTCGATCCGCTGCTCGCACGCGGCACGCACCCACCCGCTGAACCACTCCGCGATGAGCCCCGCCTCCGAGGCGTCGAGCCGCCAGGGGCTGGGCCGGACCAGCACTTCGGCGCCGAGCCGGGCGAACTCCTGCACAGCGAACGCGACCGCATCGGGGCCGAGCAGGCGGCCGCGCTCGGTCGTGCGCCGCTGGTGGCCATCAAATGCCGCGGCCACGCGTCGATCCAGCGGCTCCGCCGGCGTCAGGCTGACGCGACCGATAACGGACATGGTCACCAGGATCGGACACCCCGCTCTCGCGCAGACGGCGATCAGGGCGGCGAGCTCGTCCTCGGTCAGCATGTCCAGCAGCGCCGAGGCGGTGATCAGGTCCGCACCGACCAGGTCCCGCGCGTGCAGCCGGGTGAGGTCAGAGCGCCTTCCCTCGACCGTGACGGCGGCGCCGTCGGCGGCCGGGCCGGGGCGGTCGGCGGCGATGACGTCGAGCAGGTCCGGGTCCCGGTCGTGCCCGACCCAGTGCTGGGGCCCGGACAGCAGCGGCGCGAGCCAGCGGCCCATCGCGCCGGTGCCGCAGCCGAGGTCGTGGATCACCCAACGGCCGGTCGCCGGGGGCTGTCGCGCGATCTGGTCGGCGAGCTCACGGGAACGGGCCGCCGCGTCGGCGGGCTCGCGCAGCGCGAGCCACCCCGTGCTGACCCGGGTGCCCTGATCGGTCATCGCAACGCCCCGCTCAGGACGTCTGCGATCACCGACGCGGTGCTCGACCACGCGGGCAGCCACTCACGCCGCTCGCGCGCCGCGCGGCGCAAACGTGCCCTCAGCTCGGGATCGCTGAGCCAGGTGCGGAGCGCGCCGCCGAGTGCCGCCGGGTGATCCGGCGTGACCAGCAGCCCTGGTCGGATGCCGTCAGCCCCGTACCCGAGCGACTCGGTGAGGCCGCCGACTTCTGCTGCAACGACCGGCATGCCGCGGGCCAACGCTTCGGTCACGACCATGCCGTACGTCTCGGCACGGGACGCCAGCACCAACAGGTCGGCGGCGGCGTAGCTGCGGTCAAGCTCGGCGCCGGTCCGCGGCCCCGGGAACTGGACGCGTCCGCCCAGCCCGCGTTGCCGTGAGCGGCGGCGGACGTCGTGCGCGAACACGGGGTCGCGATCGAGGCTGCCAACGCACACGCACTGCCAGGACAACTCCGAGATCGCCGCGAGCGCATCGATCAGCACGTCGTGGCCCTTGTCGAAGGTGACGGCCGCGACGCACAGCAGTGCCGCGCCGGCCGCGGTCCCCGTTGCAAGCTCGGCGGCGTCGACCGCGGGCCGCGCTACGTGCAGGCGGTCGGCGGGCAGCTGATACAGCTCCAGCAGGCGACGCCGCGTCCAGGCGCTGGTCGTGACTACGGCGGCGGCGGCCGCCAGAACGGCGCTTTCCCACGCGCGGATCTTGTCGGCCCGGTCGGCTGCCGGACGCAGACCGAGCGGCATGTGGACGAGGAGCACCAGGCGCAACCGGCTCGCCTCCGGCACGAGCACCGCGGGCGCCGTCGACGCGACCAGCCCGTCGAGCAGGACCAGTGCGCCGTCGGGAATCGCCGCGACGACGCCGGCGAGGGCGGCGAGGGCCGCCCCGTCGGGGCGCGGCCAGCAGCCCGGTACGGCGTGCTCGCGCACCGACCAGCCGAGCGAGGCGAGGCCGACACAGACGCGACGGTCATAGGTGTTGCCCCCACTCGGCCGGGCAGGGTCGTCGATGCCGTCTGGCACGACGACATGCACGGTCGTCACAGCAACCGCTCGTAGCTCGCCCAGGCGACGTGTGACTCGTGGAGGGTTACGACCAGCCCCTCGAGCTCCCGCGCGCCATCGCCCAGATCGCCGGCATGCACCCTGTCGGCGAGACGATCGGCGATCACTCGCGCGAGCGCCTCGGTCGAGGTGTTGATGCCCGCGAAGGCGGGCTCGTCATCGAGGTTGCGGTAGGTGAACTCGGCCACGACGGCATGCAGCGCCTCGGACGCCGCACCGATGTCGACCACGATGCCGTCCGCGTCGAGGGCCGCGCGGCGAAATGTGGCGTCGACGACATACGTCGCACCGTGCAGGCGCTGCGCCGGCCCGAACACCTCGCCGCGGAAGCTGTGGGCGATCATCATGTGATCGCGGACGGTCACGCTGAACAAGAGCTACTCATCGTCGTAGGTGATCGTGTGGCAGAGAGCCGGCAGCCTCCCCGCGTCTAGGCGCGCCATCACGTCGGGCAGCTCGCGGAAGCGTGAATGGCCGGTGAGGAGCGCGTCGAAGACGGGATCGCGCAGCAACTCGAGTGCAAGCCCGAGCCGGTCTGCGCTCGTGCGGGTCCCGCTGCGTGCCGGTGAGACCGTGCCGACCTGGCTCGCGCGGATGCCGAGGCGAGCCGAGTGGAACGCGCCACCGAGCGAAAGCCGAACCTCGGTGTCGCCGTACCAGCTGAGGTCGATGACGGTGCCCTCGGGCGCGAGCAGGTCGAGCGACCGCTGGAGCCCGGCGGACGTCGCGCTGGTGTGCACGACGAGGTCGCGATCGTCGGCGGCGTCGGCCGGCAGCGCGAACTGCACGCCGACTGCGGCCGCGACCTCGGCCCGGCTGGGATCGACGTCCACAAGCGTGACCCGCACAGCCGGGAACCGACTCAACAGCCGTGCGACGCAACAGCCGACCATTCCGGCGCCGACTACCGTGACCCGGTCGCCGATCAACGGTCCGGCATCCCACAGGGCGTTGACGGCGGTCTCGACCGTGCCCGCGAGAACGGCACGATCGGGTGGCACGTCCTCGGGCACGACCGTGACCGCACCGACGGGCACGACGTACGCAGTCTGGTGCGGGTACAGGCAAAAGACCGTTCGGCCGCGTAACTCCGCCGGTCCCTCCTCGACACTGCCGACGTTGAGGTAGCCGTACTTGACCGGCGCCGGGAAGTCCCCCTCCTGAAACGGGGCCCGCATGACGGCGTACTGCTCCGGCGGCACACCGCCGCGGAACACCAACGTCTCGGTCCCGCGGCTGACGCCGGACCGCAAGGTGCGCACCAATACCTCGTCCGGCCCCGGCTCGGGCAGCGTGATCGGCCGGATCTCCCCAAAGCCGGGCGCCCGCAGCCAGAACGCGTGCGCGTCGGCCCGAACCATGGCTCACATCCTATGGGCAACGCTCCGGTCGAGCGGCCCCAGGCGGGGGTCGGCGCCGCCTGCGGACGCCACTAAATCGCCGTCAGTCCGCCATCCACCATCAACAGACCGCCAACCGCGTAGGACGCATCCTCGGAAGCAAGGAATGCGATCGCCGCAGCGATCTCCTCGGTGCGACCCTCGCGCCCCAGCGGGATGCTCTTCATCGTCGCCTCCACCAGACTCTCGTCCTCGTAGAACGCGTCGTTCATCGCGGTGCGGACCAAGCCCGGCACCACGACGTTGACACGGATGCCCTGTTTGGCGTACTCGTTGGCCATCACCCGCGCCAAGCCGTGCACACCCCCTTTCCTGGCGCTGTACGCGTGAAAGCCGAGTTCGACGCCATACATGCCACAGGGCGACCCGACGATGACCACGCTCCCTCCTCCGGACTCCATCAGCACCCGAACGCCGTGTTTGCATACGACATCGCCAACGCCTCGCCACCGAGCCGCTCGATCTCCACCGCAGCCTGTTTGACCGTCTCGGGCACGATGCCGGCCACGGCTACGCGCGCTCCCTCGGCGGCGAGCCGCACAGCGGCAGCACGGCCGATACCGGACCCTCCACCGGTCACCAGCGCCCGCTGACCGATCAGACGCCTTCCGGCCACTGGTTGCGTGTCGCTCATGCTCGATCTCCTCTGACCGACAGGTTGTGCCCGGGGATCTCAGGCAGACGCGGAATCTGAGCGTTCCTCGGGCTTCTCAGCGCCGCGCGCCCTCCGGCTCCTCGCGCCATGCCATGCGATCACCGACCTGCGCACGTGCCCCGCCATCGCAGGGACTTCGGTTCGCCCTCGACGCTTTCGTGAGGGCTTCGAGCGCCGACACGATCCGACTTCTCTGCTCGGCATCCGTCACCAACGTGTCGGCTCTCGCGCGGACGTGCCCGAGGTTCTCAGTCACGGTACGCCAGAAGCCCCAGTCGCGCCCCAGGACATCGGCGATGTAACTTGTATTGATTCCTGTGTCATCCGCGCGTAGGTCGCAATCCAGCAGCATTACGAGGATGTCCTGGATGTCCTTCTCGGTCAGCTCGGCAACCTGCGTCTTGGTGAGGAGCAGGTCAGCCAGCGGTAGCATCACCTCATTTACGCCAAGCCGGTTCCGGAGGCCGAGACTGTGACACATCCGAAAGTTATCGACGAACACGTCAAGTGTACATCCCCGCTGTTAGTGAAGAGCAGCCGTGAGTGGCCGTTGACCGCGTCGAATCGGTCAGCCGGCGCAAAGCCATATGGCGCGAGAACAGCCGTCAGCACGGCGCCGTTTCCGTGGGTCGTGGCAAAGTCGAAGTCGGAATAACGAGATGATGACGAGCGCCAGGTTGAATGCAGGTAGCCCGAACGCGATAAAGATCTTCGACATCGCGCCTCGCGGCTCTCCAAAGCCCGGTTACACAACGAGAAAGGGAGTTTGCACATGTCAGTCCTGACGGGTAAACGGATCTTGGTGACGGGAGCCTCGAGCGGGATCGGCCGAGCCGTTGCTGTCCGGTGCGCGGCGGCGGGCGCGGCGGTCGCCGTCGCTGGGCGCGATGCGGAGCGCACCGCGCGGACCCGGACGGAGATCGAACGCTCCGGAGGGGTTGCGGTCGAAGTCCTCGGTGACCTGTCGGTCGAGACGGAGGCTCGAGCTGTGGTCGACGGGGCGGCGGAGGGGTTGGGTGGTCTGGATGGCGTCGTCAACAACGCAGGCACCGACGTAACCGACTGGGCACCCGTGCACGAGTGGGAACCAGCGGCGTTCGATTCGCTGCTGGCGGCGAACCTCCGCGCGCCCTTTTTGGTTGCGAAGTATTCGATCCCGCACCTGCTGGCCGCGGGCGGGGGCTCGATCGTGCACATGAGCTCGGTGTGTGCGATCACGGTATGGGCCGGTGATTGCGCGTACGGGATCTCCAAGGCTGGACTCAACATGCTCTCCGATCACATCGCCGTCGAATACGGGCCCCAGGCCGTGCGCAGCAATACCCTCATGCCTGGCGTGATCGAAACCGAGCTGCACCGCACCGTGATGGACGGGATGAACGATGATCATGCGTTTGAGCGCGAGCTGCTGCGTCGCCATCCGATCGCGCGTTTCGGTACCCCGAATGAGGTTGCGGAAGCATGCGTATTCCTCTGCTCAGACGAAGCGCGCTTTATGACCGGAGCCAACATCTCGATCGACGGCGCTTACAGCCGGGTATAGGCAGCGGGCGAGGAGCGTGGGGCCATGGACGACGCCGAACAGATGCCATTGACTGTCTTCGGAAGACCCCCGATCACAGCACGGGAACTCACCGCTCCGCGAATGGTTGCGCTCGTGACCGATCTCGCGCCGGAACTCGCGGTCGTGCTCGGACGGACCCTCCACGACGCCGGGCTTCCCGTGATCGAGCTAGCGCTTCGGTCGGACTCGGCGCTGGACGCGCTCGAGGCGCTGGTCGACGCAGCGCCGGGCCTCACCGTGGGTGCCGGCACGGCCCCGAACGCCTCGTCGTGCAACCAGACGCGCTGCCGACTCCAAGATCACAAGCTGACGATCGGGCACCTTGCGTGACCCTGGCGACTGTCAGCGTGCACGCGGGTGAGGCCGCTGGACGGGTGGGCCCGACGGGCCCACCGCAAGCTGAGGCGCGGCCCTGCGACGGGCCGCAGCAGAGCCGTCGGCTCCGGTAGGCTTCGGCCTGAGTCTGCGGCGGATGGGAGGAATGGCGATGTCTGGGGGCGCGACTGATCGAGCGTCTGTGCGCCTGGGGCGCGATCTATCTGATAACGCCGCCGCGTCGGCCCGCAGCGTGGCGATGGCGCAGACGGTCGTGTCCGTCAGCCCGACGCTTTCGGCCAGCGCGCCGGCGAACTCCCCCGCCGGGAGGCGGGTCTCTTCCGCCTCGATCTCGGCGACGCTAGCGGGTGGCTCCGGCCCGACCGGGACGGTCACCTTCAAGGTGCGACAATCGTGAAAGGTTCGCTGCGCGTGCTGTTGATCTCCGGAAGCCTGCGCGATGGCTCGACGAACACCGCGGTCCTCAGGACAGCGGGTCAGATCGCCGGCGATGAGATCGAAACCATGCTGTACGAGGACATGGCCAAGCTGCCCCACTTCAACCCCGACGATGACCGCGAGGGAGAGCCGGTGCACCCCGCCGTCGCGGAGCTGCGAGCTGGGATCACAGCGGCCGACGCACTGCTGCTGTGCACGCCGGAGTACGCCGGCGCGCTGCCCGGCGCCCTGAAGAACTTGCTCGAGTGGACGGTGGGCGATGCCAGCACCTACCGAAAGCCGACCGCGTGGATCAACGCCTCAGGACCCGCCGCGCCAACGGGTGGCGCAGACGCACACGACTCGCTGCGCAAGGTGCTCGGCTACGTCGACGCCGACATCGTCGAGGCGGCATGCGCCCGCATTCCTCTGACGCGGGACGCCGTCGGGCCGGACGGGATGATCACCGATCCCGAGGCGCGCGAGCAGATCGCGCAAACGCTCGCCGAGTTGGCTCACCACGTCGCCGATCGCCGTTTGCACTGATCGGGCTCACCCCCCTCCCGGGCCAGCGGTCGGCCACGCGGCATACCGTAGGCCGACCGCGAGTCCCGCACAAACTCGGAACGCGTCTAGCCGGGGTCCCCAAAGCCGGTCCGAGGCCAGGTCGGAGCATCGCGGGTCCTCCCCAATGCCCTGATCACGCGCTCGTCGTAGCGGGGATCGCCTTCCAGGTCGAGGCGTAACCGTCGATGCCCGGGATCCCAACGCGCCGGCACGACGTCACCAGGATCGGGTGCGCGCCAACGATGCGTGCGACGGTTCAGCTTCTGCTGAGCGGTGACACGCTCCACTCCGCGGCCGGGGATCTTGACCTCGGCGACGATCTCAAACAGAGGATTAGCCGCTGTCCACGGCTCCTCCCACGCGCGGAAGCATTCAATGATCGTCGCCTCAATCTCGATCCAGCGACCGCCAGGCATGATGACGCCCTCGAATCCGCCGCCTACCAAAGGCGTCAGCGTAGCCAGATCGCCCAACCTGCTCAAACGGCGGCGCCGCAGGAGGTTCGGGACGCTCCCGGCGAGCGCACAGGAAAAGCAACCTTTGGGTTGTCATCGGGCGCGCGTGCTGGGACGATTCGGGCATGTCCAGGTGTTCGCCGTGGTGGCTCCTTGAGGGGGGCGGATGACCGACGACCGGACGCTGATGCGCCTGCTCGTCTCCTGCCCGCGCCGGCCAGGGATCGTCAGAGCGATCTCGGGCCTCCTGTTCGACGCTGGTGCCAACATCGCCCACTCCGACCTCCACAGCACCGATCCCGACGGCGGCACGTTCTTCGTGCGCATGGAGTTCACGCTTTCCGCCGAGCGCAGCGAGGACCTCAGGAAGCGCTTCGCCGAGACGCTCGCGCCGTCGTTCGACATGGACTGGCGGCTATGGGACACGAGCAACCGCAAGCGCCTGGCGATCCTCGTCTCCCGCGAGGAGCACTGCCTGCTGGACCTGCTGTGGCGCGGGCGCCGAGGCGAGCTGGAGGCGGAGGTGACACTTGTCGCCTCAAATCACGAGGACCTCCGCTCCGACGTCGAAGGCTTCGGCCTCCCCTATCACCACGTCCGCGTCGAGCGCGACCGCAAGCCCGAAGCGGAGGCGAAGCTCCTCGAGCTGCTCCAGAACCGCTGCGATCTGGTGGTGCTGGCGCGTTACATGCAGATCTTGTCCGGTGACTTCCTCGACCGCCTCGGGGCGCCGGTGATCAACATTCACCACTCGTTCCTCCCCGCGTTCGCCGGTGCCCAGCCCTATGCCCAAGCAAAGGCAGGCGGTGTGAAGCTGATCGGCGCCACCGCGCATTATGTGACACCGGAACTCGACGCCGGCCCGATCATCGAGCAGGACGTGATTCGCGTCTCTCACCGCGACGACGTCGAGACCCTGCGCCGCCGGGGGGCCGACATCGAGCGCGTCGTGCTCGCGCGCGCAGTCGAGTGGCACTGCGAGGACCGCGTTCTACCGCACGGCAACACGACGGTCGTGTTCTAACTCTCTATCGGCCAGCCCGAGCATGCCCCGTCCTTGACCGGGTCCGCGCCAGCCGTCCAAGCGGTCAGGTCCGAGCCCGGCGGCTAGTTGACGCGCAGAAAACGACGACGGAACAGCGTTGCGCCCGCTGCGCGAGCGGCGCCGACCGCCGCGAAAACGGCAAACGCGGCCAACGAGAGCGCGCCATGACTTGTCGCCGCGAGCGCGGCGCCGCCACCTAAGGTAACTGCCCCCGCTCCCCCGGCGACGCGGTCTGCCCAGGCCTCGATCGAGCGCCACTCGAGCTGCAGCGACGCCAGCCATTGCGCTATCTGCACGTTGTGGCGCCGGAGTAGCTCGGCGTCCGCGATCGAGTCCGCCGTCGCCCTGGTGACGATGTCGCCGTCCGCCTGCACGAGCGTGGTTAGCCATCCGCCTGACGGATCGGCTGCGGTCGTGACGAACAGTCGCCCGCCGTGACCAAACAGATCGCGGGCCCCGGCGTCGAGATCGCCGCGCGCTGGCTTGATCTGCGCGGGCCCCACGCCGTCACCCTCGGGACCCGCTGGCGTGCTGCGGCCGCGGGTCAGCCTGGTAATAAACGGGCGAGGGTCCCCAGAAACTGTGTCAGGACGCCGATCAGTGCGGCCCAATGCGCCAAGCTGGCGGCGACCATCTGTTCGTGGAACGCGACCACCGCGTCCGGCGGAGGCGCGCCGTCGCGGGACGAAAAGCGCGTGACTACGTCACCTTCGAGTGACACGTTGGTCGCGAGGTTGACCGGATCGAGCGCCAGCTCCCATGCCTTGCGGATCGTCGCCGCCTGAGCCGGCGTCAGCTTGCTCTCGTCGAGTTGGACGCTGCCGTCGTCGGTGACCGTGCCTCCAGTCGAGTCAAGAATATCGTGCAACTCCCCGCTGTTGCGAACGATGCGGTCGAGCAGGCCGTGCTGCGGTTGCGTGCGCTGTTCGCGCGTCTGCACTGCCGTATCTCTGACCTGACTGAAATGCGCGCTGGCACCAGCGCCCGAGAAGCGGCGATAGTTCTCGGCGAGATCCTGGACCATCCGCGGCATGCTCGGCGCCTTGACGCCTGGTGGGGCCCGACGTGTAATGCCGTCATCGGTCGGGGTGAGCTTCTCGATCACCGTGCTGACGTCGAGGCTCACGAGCTGATACGCGAGTCGCCGAGCCTCGTTGTTCGGCTTCGCAGGCATCGGGGGTGGACCGCTAGATGATTTTGCCGATGACGTCTTCGACGAGCTGCGCGAACGCCTTGATGTTGTCCGGCAGCACCATCACCGCCTTGTCGACGAGGCTCTGATGAAACGTCCTCAGAGACTCGTCGTCCTTGAGGCTGTCCGCGATCTCAGTCGTTGCGTTGCCGTTGACGAGGTTGATGTTCGAGACGATCGCCGGGATGTCGGTGTCGGGAACGCTGACGTCCTTCAGTCGGCCGCGCTCATCGACCGCCACCTTCACGTCGGTGACCAGCGTGGCCACGGTCACATCGGCAAGGTTCGAGATCGCCCGCTTGACGAGGTCCTCAAATCCCGCCTTTGTCGTCGGCTGATTCTTGTCGCCGTCGAATGTGTCGATCTGCTGACCATTGGTCGCGGCCGCTTGGCCTTCACCGCCGGCTTGCTGTCCGTTTGTCATCACTCCCCCAAGGTGGTCGCGTCGCCCTGTGATGATTCAACCAGAGCCGGGGGCCCGCAGTCAATGTCCGAGAGCGTTAGAGTCCTCGATCGGAGGGGGGAATGAGGTTCGGGCCAAAGCGGCTTGCCATGGGGGTGATTGGGGTGCTGGTTGCGACCGCCGGGGTTGCGATTGGCGGGTACTTTGAGTCGGCCTCGTCCGGGCTGCGCCCGTACAACCTTCAGGAGACGCTTCCCGAGATGGTGGCGGCGTTTGGACCCAGCGCGCGCGTGGTCGAGATCATCGTCAGCTCCAACGACGTCTACTTCCAGGTGATCGGTGCCGATCGTCAGCTGCACATCCGCGATTACGCGGTCGTCGAGTCAGAGATCGAGGCCGGGACCTACGGCTTCAACCGCACGACCCGCAACTACGTCCGGGCTCCGACGCGGGCGGAGGCACGCAGCGCAGTCCTGACCCTGCGCGAAATCGATCCGAGCGTCGTGGACCGCCTCTATGGCAGGGTCGCGTTTCCGAGGCGGGGCTCGAGCGCAACTCTGACGGGGCGCTCCTGGTTGCTTGAGTCCGGTGCCAGGCCCGACGATCAATACGTCGCGGCGTACGACGGCAGCGGGCTACACATAGCCCGCTCAGCGGCGCCATCGATTCCGAACGGCGCGAGTACCCAGCATCCGGCGCCAGCGACTCCAAGCAGCTCGTCCGGGCGATCGACGGCGAGCACCACTACCGTCTTGCGCTTCACGACCACGATCTCCTCACGCCCGACGGATCATCGCAGGCTCAACAGCGCTCGACGGCTCGTGGCCTGGATCGCGCACGCCCAGGGTGATGTGACCATGATCGCCGCGTGTCAGCGCAGGTTCGTCCCATAATCGCCTCAGCGCGCGACGACAACGAGCGAGTTCGATGGTGGGTACCCGACGCCGTTACAGCCGCTGCGTCGCGTGCCGGTCAGAGGTCCTGTTGGATCGCGACGACCATGCGCGCCTGGTCGTTGACGACCTTTAAGAAGGCTGTCGGCTGGTTGATTGGGACGTTGCCGACGGCGATCATGAACACCACGCGTCGTCCTCGTCTGGTCTGAGCGTAGCCGGCCAAACTGTTGCCGAGCACGAGGATCTGGCCGGCCGGGTTCCCCACCACGCGGTTGCCGGTCTTAACCTGCGCATGCCCGGCGGCCGGTGACCTCGGGAACACGTTTGCCAGTGTGCCGTCGCGCCCGAGGATCGGGAGGCCTCGGAACTGGTGCTTCTGAGCCTGACGGCGGCCAAGCACACCATCAGGTCAGCACCCCGGTTGTAGCTCACCTTGAGGATCAGTTTCGCGTACTGGGACATCGGCACCGAGACGTGCTCCCCGATCAGGTCAGACCGCCCGTAGCTCCCCTTGCGCGGTAGAAGCGTGGTGGAATTGGACCGGTAGCCGACGCCGTGACGTTTACGCCTACGCGCTGGAGCGCCTCGATGAAGGCCGTGCGCGCGAACGCTGAGGGGTGGTCGACCGCCCAGACCCGCAGCGCCGGCGAACTATGGGCGGCGATGTCACCCGATACGACGAGATGGCCTGGTGTCGGCTCAGTGACGTTGATCGTCGTCGACTTCTTGGCCGAGACCGTGATGACGCGGTTTGTCACGCTGTAGGTGGCCGTCATCGGGCGCCAATTAACGGTCGCTCGGTCGCCGACGAAAGTGGGCGTCACGAGCAGGTCGATCAGGTTTCTCGTTCACCCACATCGGCGAGATCAGGCCATCGGGAAACCGGACGAACCCTCGGTTCTCCTCATGAGCGCGGGTTGGCTGGTGGTGGAGCTGGCGGCCGCAGGGTAACTGCCGATTCGGTCGCT
>CAVSQH010000002.1:0-28062 GCA_963730075.1 uncultured Solirubrobacterales bacterium
GTCGGTCCCGCGCTCGGCTCGGGGCCGATTCGCGTACACGCAGGGTTGACGGTGCGCGACCGGGCACATCGGAGGGATAGAAAGGGGTTCTCATGTTGCGTGAAATGCGGTGGTTCGCGTGCCGCCTCGGCGGGCGAGTGGGTCTGCTCGCACTCCTTTCGACGATTGCGGTTCTGGTCACGGCCTCACCCGCGAGCGCCGGCACGAAGCCGTTTTCTGTCGTCTTGACGGGCGGAGTCGGGACAAACGGCACGAACGTGACGGCCGTGTTCACGAACGAGAACAAGACACAACGTCTCGGGTCGGCAAATCTGACGGCGCCCGCGGGCTTTACGTTGACGAGCGCGACCATCTCGCGGGAACGGCCCAGGTGGTGGGCAACACCGTTCGGCTCCGAAACCTCGACCTGAAAGCGGGCAAGTCCCTGACGGTGACGATCAACGTCGAGCTGCTCACCGTGTTCGACCAGCGGCTGGAGCGTTGTCACCAACCAGGCCAACAACTTCAACGGCCGTGGGAACGGCCTGAATCTCGATACGGCGAAGAGCAATCTGGTTACGGCGCTGTGCACCGCTCCCTGTAACGGGAACGCCAGCTGCTCCACCGATCTCTCCAACCCAAACGGTGGCGCATCCGTGGCGGCGGGCACCGGACAGTCGAGCGGGAGTGCTTTCGAGTCGGCCAACCCCAGTCAGTTCGCACTGCCACTCACGTGCAAAAACCCGGACGGGACCACGTACGTGTCCTCAGATAAGAACGTCTTTGACTTCATCACCCCCGAGGACCGCAACAAAGTGGTGACGCTGACGCTGATCGACGTGCCGGCCGCCGACTTCTCACTCGAAGCGCAACAGATCTGCTTCAACGCCCCGTATGAGTTCACCACCCTCGCCGGGACGGCTGCCCCCGCCGACCCGGTTCTCGGTGGCTTCACGGGTCTGCTTCCGGACTGTCTCGCCGAGCAGGTCGGGCCCTGCCACGATCGAGAATCGGACCAGGCGGTGTCCGATCCCAAGGATCCGGACGGCCTCGACGTCACGCTCGTCGCCGACATCCCCAAGGGGCTGCCCGGCGATCCACACATGAGGTAGCCGCTACGGCGAAGGCGGCGGCGCCACAGCGCGTCGGGCCCGCGTGAGCGGAAGGCGGTGAGATGTGCGTGGCCGCTCGAAACGCCGGGGAGTCGTGGTTGATGGCGGCCGCAGTCGCGTGACCGGTCAGCGCGCCGTCGCGGCCGCCTTGCGCAGCAGGTAGTCGCGCTCCGGCCGGCTGCTCGTCAGCCGGGCCGCGGCCTCGTATGCCTCGGCGGCTGCGACGCCCTCATCCGCCAGCTCGAGCAGGTGCCCGCGCACGGCTGGAACGCGGTGGTTGGCGTTCAGCCGTGGGTCCTGCTCGACCTCGGCGAGGAGCTCGAGGCCGGCCTGCGGGCCCTTGACCATCGCAATCGCGACGGCTCGGTTCAGCGTGAACACGGGGTTCGGCGCGATCCGCTCGAGCAGCTCGTAGAGGGCCGCTATCTCGCGCCAGTCGGTGTCGGCGGCGCTCGGCGCCTCGGCGTGGACGGCGGCGATCGCGGCCTGCAGCTGGAACGGGCCGACCGGCCCGACGGTCAACGCGCGTTCGGTGAGCGCCACGCCCTCCGCGATCTGCCGACGATCCCAGCGGCTGCGGTCCTGCTCGGCGAGTGGAATCAGCTCGCCGGACGGTCCGGTCCGTGCGCAATGGCGAGCGTGGGTCAGCAACATCAGAGCCAGCAGCCCGGTGACCTCGTCGTCGCCGGGCAGCAGGCGGTGCAGCATCCGAGTCAGCCGGATCGCCTCCTGCGCGAGCTCGAGCCGCTGGATCTGGGCGCCGGAGCTGGCGGTGTAGCCCTCGTTGAAGATCAGGTAGAGCGTCTGCCGAACGGCTCTGAGCCTGGGTGCGTCCGAGCCTGTGTCCGGCAGCTCGAAGCTCGCGCCGGCCTCGATGATCGTCCGCTTCGCGCGGCTGATCCGTTGTGCCATCGTCGCCTCGGGGACAAGGAACGCGCTCGCGATCTCGGCGGTCGTCAGGCCCCCGACCGCTCGCAGCGTCAGCGCGATCTGTGATGCCGGCGAGAGGGCATCGTGGCAGCAGAGGAACAGCAGTGCGAGCGAGTCGTCGTGTTCCGGTGGGCTCTGCGCCGGTGGTGCGAGCGCGTCCTGCTGTTCGCGCCGGCGCCGGGCGGCGTCGCTGCGGAACTCGTCGATCAGCCGGCGCGATGCGGAGGTGAGCAGCCACGCGCGCGGGTTCTCGGGGACGCCCGTTTGCGGCCACTGCCTGACCGCGGCGAGCAGAGCCTCCTGGACGGCGTCCTCGCACGCATCGAACGAGCCGTATCGGCGCACGAGCACGCCGAGCACCTCCGGCGCCAACGGGCGCAGGAGGTGCTCTGTACTACAGGATTTCGGCGCCGCCGACATCGAGGATCGGCCGTACCTCGATCGGCGCGAACCGTGCGCTCGGCCACTTCGCGGCGATCTCGACCGCGCGCGCGTCGGTCTCGCAGTCGACGATCAGGTAGCCGCCGAAGTGTTCCTTGGCTTCGGCGAGGGGTCCGTCGGTGACCACAGGCAGCCCGTCTTCGGGGCGAACGGTTTTCGTCTGCACGGGATCGGCCAGTGGTTCGGTCGCGACCAGCTCGCCCGACTGCCTGATCTCCTCGAGCAAAGCGTCCATCTCCTCAATCAGGTCACTGCGAGCGGAGAAGATCTCGCGCATGTCGGCGTTGTCGTAGAGCAGGATCATGTATTTCATCGTCGTCTCCGGTTTATCACGCGACGCAGTACACGATGTCGACGGCGCCTTCTGGCAGTGGGCGTGCTTGCTCGAGCGTCAGCGTCGTGTCGAGCGAGACGGTCTCGGTCAGGCGCCTGCTGGTGCACGTCCCGCCCCTCCTTCGCGGCTCGCACCTGCTCGAGCAGTCGCTCCGGGCGCTGATGCTGAATCGTGTCCTGATCGCCATCATCAAGCTCCTTTCAAGGGTCGTTTGGACCGTAGTCGGAGCCGCGGGGCGCTTCTCGACATGTGCGCGGTCGGTCAGCGTCGACCCTGCGTCGTCGGGGTCGCCAACGAGCAGTGCTACCGCCGGCGTCGGCGCCGGCGTGACGCGCTGCCGGTCGCTCGCACGGCGCGGGCGATCCCCCGTAGCACGCGTCCGAACACAAGGTGATGCACGGGAGAGAAGAGGTACCAGTAGGTGAGCCCGACATAACCGGCGGGATCGAACACGGTCGTCTGACGGATCCGCGCGCCGTCCGCCCCATCGGGCTCGACCTCGAACTGGAGCCAGAGACGACCGGGGAGCTTCATCTCGGCCGCCAGGCGGAGGACCCGCCCGTGCTCGAGCCGATCAACCCGCCAGAAGTCGACGGCGTCGCCGACGCGGAGATCGACCGGGTGGCGGCGTCCCCGCCGGAATCCGACGCCCCCCCGCAGCCTGTCGAGCGCGCCGCGCAGGCGCCAGAATTGGTCACCTGCGTACCAACCGGTCCGGCCACCGATTCGGCTGATGTGGTCAAACGCACAAGCAGGCGGCTTGGGCACATGGGTGACGCGAGACGACACCAGCCGACGGCCGACGCTCACGAGCTTTGCCCGCCTCTTTGGGAGAGCATCGGACCAGCTCGTTGTTGCGAATTCGCGATCCTCGCTGACCAACGCCCGCGCGATCGCGGCATCGAGACGCAGTGGCTTGACCGCAAACGCCTGCCGGGCCGCATTCGAGCAGACCACCGTCTCGTTGCGCAGGCTGTCGACCATCGCGCCCGCGACCCGGCGATTGCTCGGCGTCAGCATCGCGAGGCCGACGCGAGAGATGCGCGGCGTCAACAGTGAGGACCGCAGCAAGTGCCGGCGCAACCCACGCTGGCGAGCGTACTCGCGGATCACGTCCGCGTATGTGTGGCGGTCATCACCCCCGATCTCGAAGATCGCGTCACCCGGGTGGTCAAGTGCCGCTACGAGATATGCGACAACGTCCTCGATCGCGATCGGCTGAGCAGCCGTGTCGACCCAGCGGGGCGCGACCGTCAACGGTAGCTGCTCGACCAGGGCGCGGACGATCTCATACGACGCGCTGCCCGCGCCGATCACGATCGACGCTCGGAACTCGATCGTCGGCACGCCGGTGCACCGCAGGATCTGACCGACCTCTTGTCGGCTTGCGAGGTGCCGCGACAGCTCTCGGCCGTCGCCGAGGCCGCCGAGATAGACGATCCGGCGCGCCCCCGCCTCGCGAGCCGCGGCGGCGAAATTGTGTGCGCCGGCTCGATCGAGCGCCGAGTAGTCGCCCGGGCTGCTCATCGAATGCACGAGGTAGTAGGCGGTCTGGACGTTCTCGAGCGCGCGGGCGAGGGATCGCGGCTCGAGCACGTCACCGGCGGTGACCTCGGTGTCGGCACTGATTCTGCTGGCAAGCGCCCCGGGACGGCGGGACAGGCACCGAATCCGGTGCTGGCGATCGCTCTGGAGGCGGGCCAGGAGGCGACCGCCGACGTATCCGGTAGCCCCGGTCAACAGAACGGTGTGACGAGCGGCCTCAGGACCTGTGCGGGTGTTGCGGTTGTGCTTCATTCGTTGATCTACTATCCTACATAGTAGTTCACCTGGCCGCACCACCGATCGTCGCAGTGACATCGGTTCATCGGCCGCAACCGACACATACAAAGGAACCAGTCATGAACCGCACTACACTGTCACTCTCCGTGATCGCGTTCGTCGTGGCCGCCGGAATTGCGGTGATCGTCGCCACCAGCGGCAGCAGCACGTCGAAGGCGCTTGCAGCACCCGGCGCCAACAGGGCCATCTCGGTCAAGCAGACGTCGGTCGGCCCCGCGCTGACCGATGCCAACGGACGCGCCCTGTATCTGTTCGCAGCCGACAAGCCCAACGTCAGCAAGCTGTCCGCAGCGGGACGCGCCGTATGGCCGCCGTTCAACTCGTCCACCCGTCCGGCCGCGACCGGTGGGGCGAAGGCGAGCGACATCGGCGCCGTGACCGGCATGCGGGCGCAGGTCACCTACCACGGCCATCCTCTGTACTACTTCGCCGGTGACAACGGGCCGGGACAGGTCGCCGGCCAGGGCCTGAACGAGTTCGGCGGTCGCTGGTACGTGCTGTCGAGCGCCGGCGGGGCGATCACCACGGCTCCGCCGGCCTCGGCCGGATCCTCCGGCTCGACCGGCTCTAGCTCGGGCTACAGCTACTGAGTCCCCGCGGGTCACGATCCCGCGCCCTGCGCTTCAACATTCGGCCCGCGGACCTGGTTCGCGGGCCGAGCTGCGTCCGGGGACAGGTTCAGATCGATCACGCGACTGGCCTCCAATCGACGAGCACGGCGGGCCCGCAGCAGGCGGGCCGGGGCCCGCGCCCAGGTCAGGGCGCTGAACGTGACCGGCAGCGCAACCGACACCCCGCGGTAGAGAAGGACGGCAACCGCCGCCGGAGCGGCCGGAGCACCGTAGAGCACCAGCGCGCCGAACAGTCCGCCCTCGACGGCGCCGATCCCGGCCGGCAGCGGCACCACGGCGCCCAGCGACCCGACCAGATAGCCCATCATCACAACGCTCACAGCCGGCGCGTGGCCGTAGGCGTGAAACGCAGCCCACAGGACCGCGTTGTCACACAGGTAGTAGGCCAACGCCCCGGCGAGCCTCCAGTCCCGGTCGACGAGCAGTCGCCGTGCCTCCGCCGCACCGAGCCCGAGGACGCGCACCTCCCCGGCGATCCGGCGCAGTCCCGAACGGTGCGGCTCGCGCTCGGTCAACCGCGAGCCACGAGCGATCAGCGCGACCGCGACGACGAGGACGAGTGAGCCTCCTGCCGCGGGCAGGGTCCGAAGCGCGTCGTGCGGGCCGTCGGGCCAGCCAAGCCACAGGCTGACCGAGAGCAGACCGAGCACCAGCACCCCAGGGCCAGTGGTGAGGATCGTGAGCGCGACCGTGGAGCGAGCCAGGCCTCGCACCGAGTCGGCCTCCGTGTCAGCCGACCTCGCCGCTACGCCGGGCCCGATCAGGTTCCCGGCCGGCAGCACGGTGATCGCACCGAGCGCGCGCAGGCCGGTACCCACACCCGGCCGACGGCCCGAGCGGGCACCGAAGACGAGTGCGAACACAAGCACAAACCCCAGCATCGACAGCAGCTCAAACAGCGCGGCCGCACTCACCCATACCGCACAAGCAGCGAGCAGCCGGCCCGGGGTTCGGACGAGCGACGGGATCGCCAGCAGCGCCACGGCGACGACGCCGATTGCGCCCCAGCGCTTCAGACGCGCGGGGCGCGTCGCCGGCGCCCGGTGCCTCGGACGCAGCCGCGGCATGACCGGGGCTCAGGAGCTCCGGCCGGCCGTCTCGGCGATGACCGGCGCCCCGCCGGGGATAGGCGCCCCGCCGGGGATAGGCGCCCCGCCGGGGACCCGCTGCTCGGCGGGGATCGGCTGCTCGGCGGGCACCTGCGGCTCGGGAGCAACGGAGTCATCGTCGGCCCCAGCCGTGAACAGGCCGGCCGCGTTGATGCACAGGACGACCAGGACGACGCCGCTGACGAGTTCGTTGAGCCAGGCCAGATGGTCGGTGGCGTAGCCCAGTGCCCAGGGGCTGATGGCGAGCCACACGCCGGCGGCCAGGGTGACGAACGCGGCCCCTCTCAGGTTGGCCATCATCAAGGCCAGCGGCGCGAAGCCGAACACCAGGGCGACGTGGTTGGCCACTGCCGGATGGGCGTCAGCGAACCCCCAGACCCAGGGCGACACCGCCACCCAGACGAAGATCGCCGCGCCGGCGATCGCACGTCGGTCCGGAAGGGGTGGCATCGGGATCGTTTTCATTCGCTTGCCTCCAGCACGGGGCGGTCAAAGATCGTGAACAGCAGAAACATCGCCGGCAGGACGAGCACCAGGACCAATCCGGCCGAGAGCGCGACCGCCACCAGTGCAGCGTGGGTGGTCGCGGCGGTGTGCAATGTCAGATGCGGCCCGACCAGACGCGGCGACTGGGCAGCGAACCACCCCCACAGCAACGCCGCGGCCGACGCGGCGCCAGCCCCCCGGGCGAGCAGGTAGCGACGGCGCTCAAGCGCGAGCAGCGACACGATCACTGCGGCCAGACCGGCCACCACGAACGGTAGCCCGGTGCCGACCAGGCGATGCCAGAGAGCGGGAGCGGTCAGTGCCGCAGTGAGCAACGCGGTGAGCATCAGCACCAGGAGGCACCCGGCGGAGACGATCCCCCGACGGCGAAAGCGGTCCGCGGCGTCGTGCTCGCCGGCGCGCGCCAGCCTGAGGGTCACGAACCCGGACGCGAGCGCCGCGCACAGCGCCACCGCAAGGGCGCCCACGACCAACGCAAACGGAGACGTCCACGGGATCGACGGAGCTGCCGAACCGACCGCCGGCCGAGCGAACGCTGCCTTGGCCAGGCCGCCGGCGACGATGCCGAATGCAAACGGCGCCACGGCGCTGGCGACTCCGAACGCGCGGCTCAGCAGTCTCAGGCTTCGGGCTCCCGTCCCAGGGCTGCCCCGGAGGCCGAGCGCGACGCTGCGCACGACGATCGCGAGCAGGGCGACCGTGAACGGCGCCAGCAGTCCGGTCCCGAGCGCCGAGAAGGCTCGCGGGAAGGCCGAGAAGAGGATCGTGATCGAGAAGATCAGCCACACGTGGTTGGCCTCCCAGAGCGGCCCGATTGATGCAGCGATCGCCTCGCGGTCGTTGCCGGCGGCAGCGCGGCCGGAGCCGGCCTCGGCGCCGAGATCGAGGACTCCGGCGCCGAAATCGGTGCCCGCGAACACGGCGTACGCGGTCAGCGAGACGACGAGCACGATCGAGAGCAGCGCCGGCAGCGTCATCGCGATCACGCGACCACCGGGCTGAGCAGCTCGGCCGGCTGCCGAGCGATCCGGCGTACCGTCCAGACCGTCAGCGCGGTCAGACCGATGTAGAGCAATGTGAAGGCTGTGAACGTGGCGCCGAGGCCGGGTGCGGATGTGATCCCGCTCGACGTGCGAAACACGCCATAGACCGTCCACGGCTGCCGGCCGAGCTCGCTGACCAGCCAGCCGAGCTCATTGGCGAGGAAGGCGGCCGGCCCGGCAGCCGCGATCGCCGCCAACGTGACCTTGTCCTCGGGGCCGGGATGGCCACGGCGGCGTCGCAGCCAGTACCACAGGGCGAGCGCGACCAATCCGGTGCCGATCCCGACCATGCCGATGAACGCGAGCCGGACCGGCGCCGCCAGCGGCGTTCGGTTGGACTTGGGAAACGTGTCGAGGCCGCGGACGGGCGCCTTGGGATCGTCGAACGCCAGCAGGCTCAGGAGGTGCGGCACCTTGACGTTCAGGACGTCGCCGTTGTGACCCGGCAATGGGAAGCCCCCGACGTTCAGCCCGGCCCCCTTCTCGCTGTGGGTGACACCCTCGATCGCTGCCAACGTCGCCGGCTGGTGCGCGGCAACCGTGCGACCGAGCAGGTCGCCGGCCGCAAGCTGGAGCGGAGCGATGATCGCGGCCGTCGACATCGCCAGAGCAATCGCCTTACGGTGGTAGCTGTTGCGGCGCCCGCGCAGCATTCCGATCGCGTAGACGCTGGCGACGCCGAACGCCGTGGCCAGATAAGCGCCGAGGACCATATGGGAGGTCTCGGTGGCCCAGGCTGGGTTGAACATCGCGGCCAGCGGGTCGACATGGGTGACGTGGCCATTGACGATCTGGAAGCCGCGGGGGACGTTCATCCAGGCGTTGGCGGTGACGATGAAAAACGCCGAGGCGACCGCCGAGATGGCGACCGGGAAGCCGGCGAGCCAGTGGGCCCGCGGCGACAACCGATTCCATCCATAGAGGTAGATCCCGACGAAGATCGCCTCGATGAAGAACGCGGCGCCCTCGAGCGAGAACGGGAGCCCGATGATCCCGCCCGCATAGGCCATGAAGCGGGGGAACAGGAGCCCCAACTCGAAGCTGATGATCGTGCCGGAAGCGGCTCCGACCGCGAACAGGACGGCGAACACCTTCGACCAGCGGCGGGCCAGCGCGCGCCACACGGGGTCGCCCGTGCGCAGATGCATCCCCTCGGCGACCAACATCATCACGGGGAGCCCGACGCCCAGTACCGCAAAGAACAGGTGGAAGCTGAGTGACGTGCCGATCTGACTGCGACCGGCCGTGAGGTGGGATATTGCGGCGTCTGTGACCATCTACTACGCAGCGTAGCAGATGGTCGATCCCACTTGCAACCATTTACTACTCGACATAGTATTCTATTCGTCGTAGCAACTGCCCGCCGCAAGTCCGAGGAGCCAGCCGATGCGCACAGATGAGAGCGATCACGACGGCCCGCCCGCTCTCCACGAGCTCGAGGCCGAGGTCATGGATGTGATCTGGCAGCGTGGCGAAAGCTCGGTCCGAGACGTCATGGATGCGCTCAACGCGGACGCGATCCGCGCCCGCGCGTACACGACCTACATGACGATCATGGCCCGGCTCGACGGCAAGGGTCTGCTGGCGCGCCGCCGTGAGGGAAAGACTGACTTCTACCGGCCTCGGTACACGCGCGCCGGTTATGGCAGCGTCCGGGCCCGAGCCGAGCTCGACTCGATCGTCGATCAGTTCGGTGATCTGGCGCTCGCTCACGTCGCCCGCCAGATGGCCGAGCTCGACCCGCAGCGTCGCCGCGCCCTGGAGAGGATGGCCCGTGAGAGTTGACGGCCTTGCTCGCAGTCGGCGCGAGACATTCGTGCTGGGCCTGACGACGGCACTCGGCGGCGGCGGCGTCATCGCAGCCGGCGCGGCGGTGGGGACGGCGATCGGTTCTGTGCACCACGTGACGGTGGGCGCCGGCAGGCTTGCGCTCGCCGGGCGGGTCTTCTCCTACCCAACGCTGAACACTGCGGCCGCGCTGATGCTGGCGCTGGCCGCGTTGGGTGCCGTGACGCTGATCGCTGCGGTACGCGCGATCTGGCGCCAGGGGCGCGAATACCGGCGCTTTTTGCAACGCGCGGAAATACTCGGTCCACTTGACGGCCATCCGGCGGTGACCGTGATCGCGGGCTCGCGGCCAGAGGCCTTCTGCGCCGGCTACCTGCGGCCGGCCGTCTACGTCTCCGAGGCGGCGCTGAGCGTGCTCAGTCCGACCGAGCTCGATGCCGTGCTTGCACACGAATACCACCATCGTCGCGCGCGCGACCCGTTGCGGCTGGCGCTGGGACGCATCCTCGCGCAGGCGGTCTTCTTCGTGCCCGTGCTGCGCCCGCTGCGCGACCGCTATTCGGATCTCGCCGAGCTGCGGGCCGATCGCGCGGCTGTCGGGGCCAGCGGAGGTCGCCGGAGCCCGCTGGCCTCGGCGCTGCTCACCTTCGACGCGTGCTCTCCCCCGGGGTCCGGCGGCGTCTCGCCGGCGCGGGTCGACTCGCTGCTCGGCGAACCCGACCGCTGGCGCGTCTCATACCGGCTGATGATCGGCTCGATCTCGGTGCTGGTGGCAGCAGCGATCCTGATCTGGCGAACCAGCGCTGGCGCGTCAGCGCACGCCACGTTCGACGTGCCACTGCTCACCACCACGCCGTGTCTGTCAATGCTGATGCTGGTGCCGATGATCGTCTGCGCCGGCCTACTGCGTCGCCGGACGCGGATCACGGCATGAGTTCACCGCAGTAGGCTCAAGTAGTCCCGATGCCTGCGAATGCCAACAGCACGGTTGACGGTTCCCGGGAGGTCACCCCTCGGTTCAGTGCGGACCGCGAGCGCCAGCGGAGGGCGACCGGCGGGATTGCGGGCACCCACGGAGCACGTGCCGTCCAAGGCGTCGCCGGAGTCGGCCGAGTCTCAGGCGCGCAGGTACTGCTGGGCCTGCTCGCCCTCGGCTGCCTCGCGCTCGTATTCGTCAGGCTTGCGCAACGGTGGCAAGTGACGCCGGCCGCGGTCTCGCATCGAGTTGTAATCCTCGGCCAACCGCTCAGCTATCCGGCAGCCAACGTGACCGCGCTGCTGGTGCTCGGCCTGGCGTTGTTCGGAGCTGTCGTCGTCGCGATTGCCGTGATCGGCGCAATCCGAGAGGTGGCGGCCACGCGGCGCCTGGCCCGCCGGCTGGCGACCGCCGAGCCGCTCGCGGGGGCGTCCGCATTTGTGATCGCGGACGAGCGCCCACAGGCTTTCTGTGCGGGGCTGATCCGGCCGCGCGTGTACGTGAGCCGCGGGGCACTGGCGATCCTCGACGACGCGGCGCTCGACACGGTCCTGGCGCACGAGCGCCACCACGCCCGGCGGCTGGATCCGTTGCGATTGGCCATCGGCCGGATCATGACGCGGGCGCTCTTCTTCCTCCCCGGTCTGACCGAGCTCACGCGGCGCCGCGAGGCGCTCGCCGAGATCAGCGCCGACGAGAGCGCGGTCGCAGCGGGACCTGGTGGCCGCTCAGCGCTGGCGCGCGCGATGCTGTCGTTCAGCGACTCTCCGGCGGCTGGCGCCGGGGTTGGGATCGATCCTGTCCGCGTGGACCACCTGTTGGGTGAGCCACCGGCGTGGCGGTTTCCGACGGCCACGTTCCTGGGCGCTCTGCTGGTGCTCGCGCTGCTGGGCGGAGTGGCGGTGCTGGCCGGCAGGGAGGCCGCCGGGTCGGCGTCGCTGGCGCCGCCGTTTCTCTCCGCGCAGCCGTGCGTGGTTGTGTTGGCATTGATCCCGGCCGCGCTGGCGCTCGTCGGGGTCGGGGTCGCGCAGCGGCGGCGCTTGCCGACCGCCGGGCGACCCGCCTCCCACGACTAGCCGGCCAACGCCCGGGAAGGTTTGGCCGCCGCGGGCGTCCTAGTGGAACAGAGCGTAATTACTACGTTGTGTAGTAGCATCTGCCACCGACCGTAAAGGACGCCTTCATGCAGCTGCCAGAAACCCGACCCTCCGTCAACTCAGGCGCGCTGATTCGCTCGCGCACGCCCGCTCGCGCACGCACGGTGACGGGCCTGCGCCTGGTCGCCGCGCTGGCCCTCCTGGCGACCGGCGCGACCCACCTGCAGCAATACACCGTCGACGACTACCGGGTAATCCCCACGATCGGCACGCTGTTCCTACTGAACTTCATCGGAGCGACGGTGCTCGGCCTCTACCTGATGGCGCCCGGGGGCCAATCGGGCGGCCCGTGGCGGCGAGCGGGCGATCTGTTCGCGGCCGTCAGCGGCTGCTTTATCGCGGTGGGCTCCCTGGCCGGTCTGTTCATCAGCGAGCAGATGCCGCTGTTCGGATTCATGGAACAGGGCTACCGGCCGGCGATCGTGCTTGCGATCACAGTCGAAGCGGTCACCGTCGCCGCGCTCGGTGGGTTCATCGTGCTGGCCTACGGCCGGGAGCGGTGATGGCCCGCCTGTGTCAGATCACGTTGCCGGGCCTCGACGTCCGCTCCGAATGGCAGCTGGTTCACGATCAGCTGCTCGACCAGTTTCCATCCGTCGATGACGTGCTCGCGACGACGCTGCCGGGCACGCTGCTGATCGTCCATGACGGACCGGCCGATGATCGGTGGCTCGACTGCGCCAGCAGCACGGTGTTGGCCTCGCGCCGCCGCCTTCGGAGCGCGTCCGGCGCCCGATCCTGAGCCGCGGGACGCCAATAACTACACGGCGTCGTCGCGAGCGTCTATGATCAGTTCATGCCGCGATCCAAAACCTCCGCCCCACCCCCTCCCCTGCACGAACTCGAGGCGGAGATCATGGAGGAGGTTTGGCACCAGGGCGAGACCACCGTCAAGCTGGTGATGGCAGCCCTGAACCGCAAGGCCAAGCCGCCGCGCGCCTACACGACCTATATGACCGTCATGCGCCGGCTGAGTGACAAGGGAGTGCTCGACCGCACGCGCAACGGTCGTCACGACAGCTACTCCGCTCGGCTCAGCCGTGACGAGTACCAAGAGCAGCGCGCCGGAGCCGAGGTCCGGGGCCTCGTTGACGAGTTCGGTGATGTCGCGCTCGCCCAGTTCGCCAAAAGCCTCTCGACGCTCGATCCGGGGCGGCGTCGCCAGCTGCAGCGCCTGGCCTCGGGACACTGACCGGAGGCACGTGTCCGAGTTTGAGACACCCACCGATCTCGCATACAACCGAGGGCTGATCGCCGATCCGGCGAGATTCGCCAGCGACGCGGGCGCCGCATCGTGGCTGTACCTGTGCGGCGAGGAGTTTGCCGAGATGGACGGCGGGATGTCATTCGCCGACGTCGAGTCTGCGGTCGGCGAGTCGGTCAATATCATCGCCGACCCGCCGCGGCCTTTCGATCTCGATGTCGGACGGCGCGGGGTGGCGGCGCTTGACGAGCTGCCAAGGCCGACGCTCGTCACGTGTCGCACCGGGCCACGGTCATCCGCGCTGGTCTATCTCTACGCCGGGCTGCGCTCAGGCGCCTCGGCCGACGAGGTACTCGCCCGCGCCGAGGCCGACGGTGCGCCCTTCACCCAGGCCGAGCCGCTCAAGTCCTGGCTCGTGCAGGGGCTCACCGAGCTCTCCTGACCGTCGCTCGTCGCGGTCGTCTGAGTCCGCTCGATTCTGCCTTGAGCCGCCGTTGAGTTCCCGGCCTATCGTCGCGGTGGGCCCGACAACGAGTATGGAGGTTCCCTACGGCTCGCAGCCATCACCGCCCTCGGCATCCGATCTCCGCAAGACGCCTGTGGATGCTGAAAGCGCTCGGATTCCGGTACTCCAACAGCCGCGATGCATACATCCTCCGAGTCGTCGGCAGGCGGGTCGGCCCAGTGTTCCAAGACCCGGCGCAGACGGCCGGCCCGGAAGAGGAGGTCGGCGGCAGCGCCACCCGGTGACGCGCACAGCTTAGGATGCGGCTGGCCGTCATCCGTGGTATCAACGTTGACAGGACCTGTGCTCGATCCTGAAGGCGAGGTGACCGCTTCTGAGTTCGGACGGGTGGTCTGCTTCTGAGGCAAGGACCGATGGGCCGGCGTTGGTCGTCGACCATCTGTCGAAGCATTTCGGCGACCGTGTCGCGTTTCAGGACGTCTCTTTCGAGGTCGGCTACGGCGAGGTATTCGGCTTCCTGGGCCCCAACGGCGCCGGCAAGACGACGACCGTCCGAACGCTCGGCACCCTGATCGCGCCGACCTCGGGCACGGCGACGGTCGCCGGCGTGCCGCTCAAGCCCGAGAACGGAGTCGAGATCCGCCGCCGGCTCGCGATCATGCCCGAGGCCCCTGGTCTGTACCTGCGGCTGAGCGTGGCCGAGAACCTGGAGTGCTTCGCCGGCCTCTACGAGGCGTCGGATCCCACCGACCGAATCGAGCGGGCGCTGCAGGCAGTAAACCTCACCGATCGCGCCCATGACCCGTGTGGGGAGCTGTCAAAAGGGCTACGCCAGCGGGTCGCGTTGGCGCGAGCGCTGATCAGCGACCCCGAGATCCTGTTCCTCGACGAGCCCACCTCGGGTCTCGATCCGGTCGCCGCCCGCGACGTTCACGAGCTGATCGATGAACTCCGCCGGCGCGGAGTGACGATCTTCCTGACCACCCATCGGCTCGACGAGGCCGAGCGGCTCTGCGACCGGGTCGCGATCCTCAACACGACGCTGCGGACGATCGGGCGTCCGGATGAGCTCCGCGAGCGGCTGTTCGCGAAGACGCTCACGGTCAAGACGGTGGCGCCGCTGCCCGACCCGCAGACCATTTTCGGCGGCCTGCCCGCGGTCCAGGGCTGGCAAGAGAACGGCGGCGGCGAGTACGTGATCGCGATCGCCGACTCAGCCATCGCCGCGCCCGCCGTGACCCGCGCGCTCGTCGATGGCGGCGCGGATGTACTCCAGATCAGCGAGTCTCGCCACTCGCTCGAGGACGTCTACCTCGAGCTGATCCAGGAAGACGTCGAGCTCGATGCGAGGCGATCATGAGCTCGAGCCGGATCCGGGCGATCTTCCGCAAGGAGCTACGGGAATACCGTCACAACGGGTCGATCATCGCGACCATGGCCGTCCTGCCGATCATCTTCACGATCGAGCCGCTGGTTCAGATCTTCAACCTCCCGGCATCGTCGGCAGCGACGCTGATGGGCAAGGATCCACTGCTCTACATGCTCGGCATCCCGGCGCTCGTCCCAGCCGCGCTGGCCGCGTACTCGGTCGTCGGCGAGCGCCAGCAGGGCACGCTCGAGCCGGTGCTCACGACCCCGATCCGTCGTGAGGAGTTCCTCGTCGGCAAGGCGCTGGCGGTGCTCGTTCCGGCGCTCGTTACAGCCTATGTGGTGTTCGGCCTTTCGATCCTCAGCATCGAGCTGTTCGCGGCATCTGCGGTGGCGAACGCCATCCTGCGCGCTCCCGAGCTGATCGCCCAGGTGGTGTTCACCCCGCTGCTGGCAGCCCTCTCGATCTGGATCGGAATCGGGGTCTCGGCCCGCTGCAACGACACGCGGGTCGCCCAGCAGCTGAGCATCCTCGCGAGCCTCCCCACGGTGATCGTCACCGCGCTGATCGCGTTCGGCGTGATCCACACGTCGGCCGGCCTGGCGTTCGGTCTCGGTGCTGCGCTGCTGATCCTCGACATCCGCGGCTGGCGGATCGTCTCCCCGATGCTCGA
The DNA here is from genome assembly GCA_963730075.1 of uncultured Solirubrobacterales bacterium. Lineage (GTDB taxonomy): Bacteria > Actinomycetota > Thermoleophilia > Solirubrobacterales > Solirubrobacteraceae > Palsa-465. Next base: position 15,563 of record CAVSQH010000002.1, read on the forward strand.
CCGCGAACGGCTGATCACCGGAACCAAGTCCTGAAGTCAGCGCCCGATCGCCTGTGGGAAGTTGAAGTAGTGGTGGGGGTCGACCCGGCTGCGCGTCGCCTTCAGGCGCTGCAGGTTCTGCCCGTAGTAGGCGTGCTCCCAATTCTGCAGCGACGGGTCGATGTAGTTCTGGTACGCCATCCCGGACACGAACGGGTGCAGCTTGGTATGCGCCTGGCTGATCCAATCGGCCGTGCTGCCGTCGCCGTAATACTGGATGCAGAACAGCGGCTCGCGGTGGACGAATGCGGTCGCCGTCGGAGCCACATTCTTGATCGCCCCGCCATAGGCGTCGCACAGCATCGCGCCGGCTCCGGGGTGCTCGGCGCCGGCGATCATCGCCGCGCGTCCGGCGCTCGACAGTGGCGAGCCAACGTAATCGGACTTGGCGTTGAACGTCTCGCGCGGCATCGTGCCGCTCGGGCCGGCGCCGACGGTGTGGCAGGCGGCGACGGTCCGGCCCTCGCACCCGGCTAGCAGGAGCTGGAGTTGGAGATATGGCTTCTCGGCGTTGCTGGCCAAGTGCGCCCCGGGTACGCCGAGCAGTGGCGCGACCACGCCCGGCAGCGACCCCGACGAATCCAAGTACTGTCCATTCGCCTCGATCGTCGGACCGCTCGAGTTGACGTGCAGGATCGAGGTGACCTTGTCGGTCGTGTGCGGAGCCCAGGACTGCCACGCGGCGATCGCCTCATCGGCCGATGACCACGGCCAATGCACTTCGAAGTACGTCGCGCTCTGGGGCATCGGGTGGACCTTGAATGTGAATTCGGTCACGACCCCGAAATTGCCGCCACCACCGCCCTTCAGCGCCCACAGCAGGTCGGCGTCCGATTGTTGATCGACGGTCCGAAGCTGCCCGTCGGCGGTCACGATCTTAACCGCGTGGAGGCTGTCAATCGTCAGCCCGAGGTGGCGCGCCGCGAGCCCGAAACCACCGCCCAACGCGGAGCCGGCGATTCCCACCGACGGGCACGACCCGCCCGGCACCGTCACCCCGTGCGCAGACAGCTTCGAATAGACGTCGATCAGCTGAGCGCCGGCGCCGATCGTCGCCGTTCCGGCGCCGGCGTTGAAGTCGACCGAGTTGAGGAGCCGGAGATCGAGGACGACACCATTGGCGAGCGTCGAGTAGCCGGCGTAGCTGTGTCCGCCCGAGCGGGCCCGGACGTGCACGCCGTGGCCGACCGTGAAGCGGATCGCATCGCGCACATCAAGCCCGTCGACGGGCCGGGCAACCGCGCTCGGCCGCACATGATCAAAGCGCGGGTTGAAGACGTGGCTCGCCACGTCGAAGCCAGGGTCTCCCGGCTCGAATACGTGCCCACGGATCGCGCCCCTAAGGCCGGAGGCCACGACCATCCACCGAGTGGACGCTGACCGCGCGCACTGGCAGCGATCCGCTATCCCCCTGCCGCTGGGCCATCTGCCAAGCCTACCCGCCGGGCGAGCACAACGTCCGGCGCCGCGCGTTAGCCTCCCGGGATGAATCACATGCGCGTGCTCGAGCCGGCCGAGAACGTGTACGCGTTCTACGACGGGCGGATCGCCGGCTATCGCTTCGCCGATGGTCCGAACTGGGTTGATGACGGTGCGCTGTCACTCGGGATTGCGAGCTATGCGATCGTCGGCGACGGGGAGGCGATCGTCTACGACACGCACATCTCCGTGCGGCACGCCGCGGAGATCCGCCGCTTCCTGCAGCGCAAGGGCGTTCGCGCCTTCAGGGTCGTGCTCAGTCACTGGCATCTCGACCACGTGGCCGGAACGGCGGCCTTCGACGACTGCGAAGTGATCGCGTGCAGGCGGACGGCCGAACTTCTGACCCAGTTCAGATCGGCGATCGAGGCCGGTTCGCACGAGGGACCGCCGGCGATCGATCCGCTGATCCTCCCCACCGAGGTGTTCGACGGCCACGTTCGGCTGACCGTCGGCGAGACCGAGATCGACCTGATCCACACCAACATTCACTCAGACGACGCGACCGTGATCTGGCTGCGGCAGCAACGGTTGCTGCTCTGTGGCGACACGATGGAGGACACTGTCACCTACGTCGACGAGCCTCAGAGCTTCGATCTCCACCTCGCCAACCTCGAACGTCTCGCGCAGTTCGAGCCGGACCGGATCCTTCCCAACCACGGCGACCCGGACGTGATCGCCGCGGGCGGCTACAGCTCAGATCTGATCGGCGCCACCGAGCATTACATCCACGCGCTGCAGCGGTGCCGGAGCGACCCGAGCCTACGTCAGGCCACGCTGCGCGAACTGCTCGCGGCGCCGCTCAGCGCCGGCGCGATCCATTACTTCGAGCCATATGAGGCAGTCCACCGCGACAATCTCGAGACGGTGCTGGCGGCCTGACGCTCACCACCACTTGCGCTCGCGCGCGTCACTGGTGCCACCCGTCTGATCGAGCCCGTCGAGCAGCGTCATATCCTGCGCGGAGAGCGCGAAGTCGAACACCTGAGCGTTGTCCTCGATCCGATCCCGGTGGGTGGACTTGGGCAACACGATCGTGTCGCGCTGGATGCTCCACCGCAGCAGGACCTGCGCCGCCGTCCTGCCGACGCGTTGCGCGGTCTCTGCGACCGTCCTATCTGACAGGTGACGCCCGGTCCCGAGCGGGCTGTAGGCCTCGAGCGCGACGCGCCGCTGCTCGCTGGCGGCGAGCAGCCCCTTGCGGTACTCGAACGGACTGAACTGCACCTGGTTGACGACCGGCGGCGTGCTCGCGATCGCGAGCACCTGGTCGAGTTCCTCGGTGCTGAAGTTCGAGACCCCGATCGAGCGGGCGTACCCGCGCTCGCGGGCCTCCTCCATGCCAGGCCAGGCCCAGGTCGGGCCCTTCTGGGGCCAGTGAATGATGTACAGGTCGAGCTGATCGACCCCGAGGCGCCGGAGGCTCTTCTCCGCCTCGGCCGCCGGGTCAGTGCTGCGCGGATAGAACTTGGTCGTGATGAAGACCTCGTCGCGCGCCACGCCGCTATCGCGCAGTGCGCGACCGACGCTCTCCTCGTTGCCGTAGGCCTGGGCGGTGTCGATGTGGCGGTAGCCGGCTTCCAGAGCCCAGCGAACCGCGTTCTCGCACTCGGGGCCGTTGGGAACCTGCCACACCCCGAGTCCGAGGATCGGGATCGAGCCACCGTCGGCCAGTGCCCGTCGCCGCCCATCACTGCTCACGTTCTCGTCCGGCATAAACCGTCTCCTCGCAGTCGACTGGATTGGGATCCTGCCGACTACGACCCTAGCCACCCCCGCGCGCAAGCCCGTGAGTGCCGGCGCCGATCTGCGCGATAAGTGAGAGGAGTCTGGTAGCCCGACTCGGCTACCAGACTCCGAGGCCTTCGGTCAGGCCGTTTCCGTTTCTTCCTCGCCGAGGGCGACCAGCCCGTACAGGATCCACAGGCACAGGGCAAACACGCCGAGTGACCAGAATGGGTAGTTCCCGCCCACCGACAACAGCGCCTCCAGCGCGCCCAGGGAGGCGGCGACGATGCCGATGATCCGCCCGTAGGCGCCGCCGCCGAACAGCGAGATACCGGCCGTCACCTGAACAATCCCAAGGATCACGGTGATCCAGCCCCAGGCGTGCAAGTTCGCGAACACATACGACGAACTCGAGGTGAAGAAGTGGGCGTTTCCGATCGCCCCAAAGCCATAGATTATGTTGAGCGTTCCCGCGATCAAAAGCAGGATCGCGACAAAGAGCGCTCGACCCACGCCTCTCATAGTGAACTCCTCTCTGGCGACTCCCCGAGAGCCGCGCATGTCGATACGGCTCCATGGTTCGGGAGCGGGGGCCTGCATCCTCCGCGTGGGGGGAGTCATTCAGATCGTCTCCGGTACGTTGCTCTGGATGCGAGACGAGCGGCCGCTCTGAGATGAACGACCCGTACCGGCTCGAGCGGTTCGTCGCAGCGCAGGACCAGGGCGGTACATATGACGCGGCCGTCGAGGAGCTCCGTGACGGCCGTAAGCGGAGCCATTGGATGTGGTTCGTGTTCCCCCAGATCGCCGGCCTCGGTCTCAGCCCGGCCTCCCAGCGCTACGCGATCTCGTCACTCGCCGAGGCCCGCGCGTACCTTGCACACCCAGTCCTCGGTCCGCGGCTGCGGGAGTGTTCGACGGTCGTCGCCGAGCTTGCCGACACGACGGCAGCAGAGGTGTTCGGCGGTATCGATGCGCTCAAGCTCCGCTCGAGCATGACCCTGTTTCACCAAGCCGACCCCGGCGACCCGGTGTTCGCCCGGGTGCTTGAGGTCTACTTCGACGGCGTCGTCGACGACGCGACCGTCGGGCTGCTCGCCGCCGAGCCCTGACCGGACTGAGGGCCGGACTGAGAGCCGGGCTGACGGCCGGACTGAGGGCTTGGCTCGGGACATCCGCTGCTGGTCGCCGACGCGGCGCCTGCGTCGGCCTGCAGGCATTCCCACCGCCGCCGCTCGCGCACCTTGACCGGCGTCAGCCACCGGCGGTCAGTCTGTTGCCACCCCTGCAACAGACCGTTGTCGAGCGTCTTGGCTGCCGGGATCACGACGTCCTCCTCGTGCGCCGGGGCCGGGCAGCTGAAGCTGTCCGGGGTGCACGGCTGGAGGCCGAGATCGCTGTGCTCGATCTGGTTTGCACGCAGCTCGAGGACCTGGCTGGCACCGTATTGCGGCATGCCCGCGTAGTAGCCGGTGATCAGGCGCACCGTCGGCGTCTGCGTCAGCGCGAAGCCCTGCACCTGGTATCCGTCCAGCGAGTTGACACTCGAGCCCGAGATCGCGTTGCCCAGCGAGACCCGCTTGAGATAGAGGTCATCGCGGAGCGTCACCAACTGCTTGCCGAAGCCCGTCGTGCCGAGCTCGGGCGCCTCAGGCGTCATCGAGACGAGCTTGTACTGGTTCTCGTCCCAGTGGATCGCAAATGGGAGCAGCTCGCTGTGCGCGTCGGGGATCGAGTAGCCGGCGATGATCTCGCGGGTGCCGTCGTTGTTGTAGTCGAGCGCGGGTGGGGCGCCCGCGGGTTGAACCCAGTCCCTCGCGGTCCTGCCCCTGCCGCGCGGCCGGAAGTCGAGCTTGAGCCGCAGCCACCCGCCACTGACGTCATAGATGCGCAGCTCGTCCGAGCGCGGGCGGGCCGCGCCCTTGGTGCCGGTCGCACCGGCGTAGAAGGCTGAGCTCGTCGGCTCGTCCTCGACCACGACGACCCACGAGTCCTGCTCGGTCGAGTGCAGCCGCAACCGCTCGTTGACGACCACGTGACCGCCATGGGCGAGCATGCTGTCGATCGTCTGATTGATCTGGTCGGCGATCGGCGGCGGCTTGACCAACGTCCGCCAGTCACTGGTGAAGCCGATCGCGGCGGTGCTCGCAGCGACGGCCAGCACCGCGACCAGCAGCCCCCGGAAGAGATTGTCGCTCCAGGGCGAGTGGGGCATGTCGGGGACGGGGTCGGCGACGGCGGTCGCGTCACCACCCGCCGCCAGGGCGCGGCTGCCCTCGCGCTCGCCATCCTCGCCACCAGCGCCTTGCTCGGGCAGCTCGGGCAACGATCCGAGCTCGATCACCTCGGAGGCCTCCGACAGGGCGCGCGCCGCCTCGCACTGCTGACCGCCGTCGGCGAGCAGCGAATTCCACTCGTGGGTGCGGATCGTCGTCACCAGCCTGACCTTCGGGGAGCTCAGCGCGGTCAGCGACTCGAGCGCGGCCACGTTGAGGACGTCAAAGAATCGATCGAGGCCGTCGAGCCACAGGCACACCTCCGCCGACGGCAGCTTCACATCGAGCTCGTGATCGGCGAGCCATCGGAGCCCATCGGCGTCGACGGGCACGATCGCCGGGATGTCTCCGAACGCGCGGCAGGCCGCCTCCCGCGCGGCACGCGACTTGCCGCACCGCGCAGGCCCGTGGACGACGATCGGCTCAGCCTCCGCGAGCGCCTGGTCGAGCCGTCGATCCTCGCTGCGCGGCTGGTAGCGCCCGCCGCCGGCCTGGCTCACCGGGTAGACCCCGAGTGCGGCCAGCTTGGTCGTTGCCAGCGGTTGCGGGGGCCACACGCGGAGCGCGTTCTCGAGTGAGCTCAGCTGACCGTTGAACGCCAGCCATCGCTGCACGCATGCCCCCGTCAGCGCGAGCAGAAGTGTCACCAGCAGGGTGAGCAGCGCCGTCGGCCCGGCGATGTCGGTGAGCTGCGGCAGCACGATCGTCGCGATCGCCAGTCCGGCCGCGGCTCCCGCTCCACCGGCCGCGCCCGTTCGTCGGAGTCGTCTACTTATGTCATCCCCCTCCCCGTCGTTGCTCCCCCGGATTCGGATCACTGCGACGGTTTTGCCGAGCTAGGGTGTCGGCGACAAGATCGTCGCACAAACGGGAGGCCCGAATGGCAACTGAAACCGCACCTGCAACGCTCGTCACCGGGGTCGATTTCGTCGCCGTCCCGGCGCTGGACTTCGACACCTCGATGAAGTTCTACGGAGACGTGCTCGGGCTGCCGTTCGTAAAGCGCTGGGGTGAGATGCCCGGCGCCGAGTACCAGGCCGGTAACCTGACGCTCGCGATCATGGACCCGACGGCGTTCGGGCAGGAGTTCCGTCCGCACTCACTGCCGATCGCCCTCCAGGTCGATGACGTGCCCAAGGCGCGCGAGCAGCTGGAGGCGAAGGGAGTCCGGTTCGTGAGTGACCTGATCGACAGCGGTGTCTGCCATCAGGCGATCTTCCTGGACCCCGCGGGCAACTCGCTCGGGCTCCACCACCGCTACGCGCGGTAGCGGGCGCTGGCCAACCGGCTCACCGCTACGATCGGTTTCGATGCCGATCGAGTGGGCCGGTTTGGGACCTGAACTGCTGCTTGCGCTCGACCGATCGCAGCCCGAGCCGCTCGGCGCCCAGCTCGAGCGCCAGCTCCGCGAGGCGATCCGCTCGGGCCAGCTGGCGGCCGGCGAACGGCTCCCCTCATCGCGCGCGCTGGCGGCCGAGCTCGGAATCTCCCGTGGCCTGGTGCTCGAGTGCTACAGCCAGCTTCAGGCCGAGGGCTTCTTGACCTCGAGGACCGGGTCGGCGACACGGGTCGCCGCCGGAGCGCTGACGCCCGCCGAGCTGCCGCCGCGGCCCACCCCGGCGCCGCGACTCGCGGTCGACTTCCGCCCCGGGGTCCCTGACCTGACGAGCTTCCCGCGGCGTGACTGGGCCTGGGCGCTGCGCGAGGGCTGCCGCAAGGCGACGCCGGCCGAGCTGGATTACGGTGACCCGCGCGGCACCGACGTCCTGCGCCGGGTGCTCTCCGGTTATCTGCGGCGCGTCCGCGGCACGGTCGCCGATGCCGAGCAGATCCTCGTCTGCTCGGGCTTCGGACAGGGGGTCAACCTCGTGCTCGGCGCGCTGGCCCGAGACGGGATCCGGCGCGTCGCGATCGAGGACCCCGGTGACGACGACTACGAGGTGATCGCGGGCCGGCTCGGCGTCGAGGCCGTTCCGGTGGCGGTCGACGAGCTCGGGATCGATGTCGACGCGCTCGCCGCCAGCGACGTCCGCGCCGTGATCCTGACGCCGACGCACCAGTTCCCGACCGGCACGGCGCTCGCCCCCGAGCGACGCCAGGCGCTCGTCCGCTGGGCGACCGAGCACGACGCGACGATCATCGAGGACGACTACGACGCCGAGTTTCGCTACGACCGCGATCCGGTCGGGGCGCTTCAGGGGCTGATTCCCAGTCACGTCGCGCTGATCGGAACGACCAGCAAGTCGCTCGCTCCGGCGCTGCGGCTCGGGTGGATCACCTGCCCCGCGCGGCTGCTCGAGTCACTGATCGAGGACAAGCGGCTGGGCGACCGAGGCTCGCCGACGCTCGACCAGCTCGCGCTCGCGGCGATGATCGAATCCGGCCGCTACGACCGCCACCTGCGCCACATGCGCGGCGTCTACAGCGCGCGGCGCGACACGCTCGCCGGCGCGCTCGCGCGGCACGCTCCGGATCTGGCGCTGACCGGGCTCGCGGCGGGCTTTCACGCGGTTGCCCACTTGGGGCATGACGCTGACGAGCGGGCGGTGGTCGACCAGGCGCGCGCTCGCTCGATCGGCCTCTACGGGATGAGCGGCTATCGCCCGAGCGGACGCGACGGACCCCCGCAGCTGGTGATCGGCTTCGGGAATCTGAGCGAGTCGGCGATCGAGCGGGGGATCAAGACGATCAGCGATCTGTTCTGAGACCCGAGGCCGCCGGTCGCGCCCGAAAGCGGCTCACTGTTTTGGCGCCTGATTGGCTCTTATCGATGAGCCGCTTGAGACGTAGCGTGAGCTGCCATGAGCACTCGCAGCGGCAGGCCCTCAATCCTCTCGGCGCCCGGGGCGCCCGCGCTCCTCGGCACCTCGATCCTCGCCCGGCTGCCGCTGGCGATGTTCAGCATCGCGCTGTTGGTCCACGCGCAGCGGCTGACTGGATCATTCGCGATCGCGGGCGTCGTCACCGGCGCCTACGCGATCTCGGGAGCGCTGGCGGCGCCGCTGCTCGGCCGGCTCGTCGACCGCTGCGGTCAGACTGCTGTGCTGATCTCGGGCGCGACGGTCGCCGCGCTGATGCTGGTGATCATCGGATTGCTCCCCAAGGGCACCGCGCCGGTGGTCCTGATCGCGCTCGCTGCCGCAGCCGGCCCGGCGACGCCGCCGCTGGACGCCTGCGTCCGGACGCTGCTGCCGGCAATCGCCGTCGACGCGGGCACGCTCCCGGCTCTGTTCGCGTTCGAGTCCACGGTCCTCGAGCTGACGTTCGTGTTCGGCCCACCGCTGGCGCTCGGGCTCGGTGTTCTGTGGTCGACCGGCGCCGCGTTGGCGGTCGGCGGTCTGGTGATGCTCGCGGCCACGCTCGCGTTCGCCCTGCAGCCTGTCTCGCGCCGCTGGCGGCCGACCAGCCGCGCCCACAGGACGCGCGGAGGTTCGCTGCGGTCGCCCGCGATGCGGACCCTGGTCCTGATCGAACTCGGGACCGGAGTCGTGTTCGGCGCGACTGAGATCGGCGTTACCGCCGCCTGCAAGACGCTCGGGAGCACAGCGGCGGCGGGCCCGCTGCTCGGCATCTGGGGCGCCGGCTCGCTGCTGGGAGGAATCGTCGCCACCCGTCTCGGCGGCGGCGCCCGGCGCGGCAAGGGCCTCACGGTGCTGGTCGGGCTGCTCGCGCTCGGTCATGGAGCGCTGATGCTCGCCACGGGCAGCGTGCCGGCGATCGCGTTCGTGATCCTCCTCGCCGGCGCGACGATCGCTCCGACAGAGGCGAGCATCTACGCGATGGCCGACAAGGCTGCTCCGGCCGCTGCACGCACTGAGGCCTTCTCATGGCTGTTCACGGCCTCGTCTACCGGAGCGGCCGGCGGAGCGGTGGTCGCCGGCTGGCTCGCGCAGAGCGCCGGCGCCGCCGCGGTGCTGGCTTTCGCCGGTGTCGCCGGCGTGGCCGCCACGACGATCGCGGCACTCGGGTCGCGCGCGATCGACACCGCGACCGGAGCCCAGGCCCCCAGTCCCCGCGACCCGAGAGCGTCCGGCTCAGACCGCGAGGCGCGGGCGCAGCAGGGGGCGCCGGCGGCGGCCCGAGCGGGAACCGAGTAGATGGTCTGCCCGGAGGCGGAGCAGGGCAACAGCGTCCACGGTGCGGACGAATGGGTTGGCGACCACCCTTCGGTCCTGGAGCGCGATCGCGGCGATCGCCTCGCCGTCGACCACCGCGAGCAGCACGTCGCCGGCGAGCGGCGCGGCGTCATCGAGCTGGGCAAGCTGTGAGACGATCGTCGCCTCGTCGGTGCTGGCGGGGCGCAGCACGACCACGTGCTGCCTCGGCTCTGAACCGTTGCGTCCCGTCGCCACCTCGGAGCTCTGTCCGCCAGTCGCTGGCGGCCCGGTGCAGATCCGCCCGATGGGCGGCCGCTGCGATTGCATTGATGGAGGTCATCTGAGCTTCCTTTCAGTCAATTTCCTATGACGATGATGCGCCTAAGCCGGGCTTTGCACATCGGGCAAAAGGAGCCTGTTTCAGGGCAGCACCCCTTACTTGCGCGGGCTCGTGCCTTACCGGCCCAGAGGCCGCATGCCCCTCGATTTGAGGACACAAATCCGGGCTACAGGCTGCGATCATTGCGGCGGAGGAGGAGTAGCCGGTGCTCGTTGATCTTCACGCTCACTACCCGATGCATCTGCTGGCCGACGAGCAGCAGCGGACGCACGAGCGTGCGCAGACCTGGTGGCGACAACGCTGGCAGGGTCGCGTGGTCTCGCTGCTGTCGCGCCTGGCCAACTACCAGGGGCCCGGTGGCGATCCGAGCGTGACCGAGGCGCTGATGCGAGAGGGCGACGTCGGTGTGGCCCTATCGATGCTCTACCAGCCGTTTGACGAGATGGATCTCAGCCAGGCCTACGGCGCGCCGCCGCGCCAGAGCTACTTCGACGACATCGTCGATCAGCACCGGACGGTCGAGGATCACGTCAAAGCCCACAGCGACGCTGTTGCGATCGCCCATTCGGCGACCGAGCTCGACGCGCTGCTCGACGGCGGCATCCCGATCCTGATCCACGCGATCGAGGGAGGGTTCCAGCTCGGGGCCGACCAAGCGGAGGTCCGGCGCAATGTTGCGAAGCTCGCCGGGCTCGGCGTCGCGTATGTGACGGTCGCGCACCTGTTCTTCCGCGATGTCGCGACCAATGCTCCGGCGCTGCCGTTCCTTCCAGACTGGCTCTACAACCGGGTCTTTCCGCAGGGGCCCCACGAGGGGCTGACGGCGCTCGGCCACGACGTGATCGATGCGCTCGTCGACGAGGGGATTCTGATCGACCTCACACACATGCGCTCGCAGTCAATCCGCGATGTGCTCACGCAGCTCGATAATCGCGACCCCGGCAAGCAGATCCCCGTGATCGCGACCCACATGGCATACCGCTTCGGCGGTCTTGAGTACTCCTTCGACGACGAGACGATCATCGCCGTCGCGGCCCGTGGGGGCGTGCTCGGCTGCATCCTGTGCGACCACTACATCGGCAGTGGGCTGCCCGGCGGCCCGAAGACGATCGACGGGTCGGTCGAGAAGCTATGCCGGCACATCGACAAGATCCACGAGCTGACCGGCACCTACGACAACATCGGGATCGGCTCCGACCTGGATGGCTACATCAAGCCCGCCCTGGCGGGGCTCGAGCACATGGGGCGGATGGGCGAGCTGCAGGAGCGGCTGCGCCAGCGCTACGGCGACGGCGACGCCGAGAAGATCTGCAGCGCCAACGCGCTTCGCGTGTTGCGAGCCGAGTGGGGAAGCAGACGGCCAGCGCCAGGCCCTGGCGGCTCGCCGTAGCGAGCGTCAGGCCGCGGCCGCCTCGAGGACGCTCAGCGGCGACCCGGTAGCGATCGTCCGGATCAACCTCAGCCCCGCGGACGCAAACAGCCGCTCGAACTCGGCTTCGGTCCGCTCGCGGCCGCCGATCATCACGAGCATCATCAGGTCATAGAACTTCGCCATGTGCCCCGCCGCGCCCGGGTCGACGACCATCTCGATCACCAAGATGCGTCCACCCTCGTTCATCGCGCGGCGGCAGTTTTCCAGCACCACGGCGGCGCGGTCGTCCTCCCAGTCGTGCAGCGTTCGCTTCAGCATGTACACATCGCCGCCACTCGGGACCGACTCGAACATGTCTCCTGACACGAGTTGACAGCGATCGGCGACGGCGCTCTGACCGAGGCGCTCGCGTGCACCTTCGATCACGTGCGGGCGGTCGAACAGCACGCCGGTCGCGCCCGCAGTCGCCGCTACCACCGCCTCGATCAGCGCGCCGTGGCCGCCCGCGACATCGACGACCTTCCCCGCTTGGAACTGATACGCGTCAACGACGGCCAACGCGTCGCGCGTCGTGTGGCTCGACATCGCGTCGTTGAACCGCTTCCCGGCCGCCGCGTCGGAGGCGAGATAGTCGAACAGGGACGCCTCGAACGCGCGCTCGAATGAGGGTCGCCCGGTTTGCAGCGTCGACAGCAGCTCCTCCCACGGTCGCTGCACGAGCGGCAGTCCGACGTATAACGCGTACTCGTAGACCGATCCGCCGGGAGCGTCTCGGCGCAGCGGCTCAGCGAGCGCCGTGATCGCGAACCGACCGTCCTCGCGCTGCTCAAACACACCGCGACTCGCGAGCGCGCGCAGCAACCGGAACAGCGGATCGGGCTGAGTTCCGGTCGCGGCGGCGAGCTCATCGACGGTCTGCGGGCCGTCAAACAGCAGGTCGGCGATTCCCAGTTCGGCGGCGACGCAGACCGCGCGCGAAAGCTCGAACGCATAGACCATGTCGAGCAGTGCGGTGCTGGGCGCCGCCGGCTGTGCCCCGTGGGCGTCGCTGACGCGCTGGTCTGGCTCCAACTCGCGCCTCGCCTAGACGAGCATCGCACGACCGGACAGCTCGGTGGTGCGCCCGAGGATGTCCGTGTAGGCGCCGGCGAGGGCCGGCTCCCCCCGCA
>CAVSQH010000003.1:0-15611 GCA_963730075.1 uncultured Solirubrobacterales bacterium
ACTCCGGTGGCAGTTGAATCGGCAGCTGCACTCTGTCACGAGCTGTCAGACGGCCAGGTTGCGGTGCGCTCGGCCGGCTCCCATCCGACGGAGAGGATCAATCCCGTGGTTGTCGAGGTGATGAGCGAGATCGGGATTGAAGTGCGGATGGAGTTTCCCAAGCCGTTGACCGACGAGGTGGTGCGGGCGGCGGACGTCGTCGTCACGATGGGGTGCGGTGACGCGTGCCCGGTATATCCGGGCAAGCGCTACCAGGATTGGCCGGTTGCCGACCCAGCCGACCAGCCGCTCGAGGTGGTGCGGCGGATCCGCTACGACATCCACCACCACATCGCCGAACTGCTCGAGAATCTAAACGTTGAGGTCCACGACCCGTTTTCGGAGTCTTGACCAGGACCCCCGAGTGAAGCGGATCGCGGGTTACTCAGCCGGCTCGCCCGACGTTCACCCGCAGGCGACACACGCCCAGGGCACCGATGGTGTAGTGCCTGACGCAGGGAATTCCTTGAGAGAGTCGGGCGCTCCGGCCAAGCCTCGGAGCAGTCGATGGCCACGAGGATAGGCATCAACGGATTCGGGCGGATGGGGCGGCTCGCGTTGCGGGCGGCGTGGGACTGGCCTGAGCTCGAGTTCGCGCACGTCAACGAGCTTCACGGCGACGCGGCGACCGCGGCTCACCTGCTGAGCTTCGATTCGGTGCATGGACGCTGGCGCGAGGAAGACGTGGACGGCTGATGACGGAACGTTGAGCATCGAACAGGTACCGGTGCAGCTACACCAATGCCGGGTCGCCCGGCGAGGTGCCGTGGGAGCAGTCCGGAGTCGAGATCGTCCTGGAGTGTTCGGGACGCTTCAGGACGGTCGACTCGTTAGGGCCGTACTTCGAGCGCGGAGTGAAGAAGGTGATCGTCGCCGCTCCGGTCAAGGAGGAAGGAGCGCTCAATCTGGTCGTGGGGGTCAACGACCACTGGTATGACCCAGCGGTCCAGCATCGGCTCCTGACGGCGGCTTCATGCACGACCAACTGTCTCGCACCAGTGGTCAAGGTTCTGCACGAGGGGATCGGGATCCAACACGGCCTGATCACCACGCTGCACGACATGACGAACACCCAGACGCTGATCGACGCGCCGCACAAGGATCTCCGACGAGCCAGAGCGGCGAACGTTTCGCTGATCCCGACCACCACCGGGTCGGCCACCGCGATCGGCCTGATCTTCCCCGAGCTCGAGGGCAAGCTGAACGGGCTCGCGGTACGCGTGCCGCTGCTGAACGCGTCCCTCACCGACTGTGTGTTTGAGGTGGCCCGGCCGACGAGCGTCGACGAGGTCAACGCCCTGCTGGCCGATGCTGCACGCGGTCCGCTCGAGGCGATTCTGGGCTATGAGACGCGGCCGCTCGTCTCGGTTGACTTCAGGGGCGATCCTCGCGGTCGGCGATCGTCGATGCGCTCTCGACGATGGTCACCGACGGGACACAGGTCAAGGTGTTGGCGTGGTATGACAACGAGTGGGGTTACGCCAACCGGCTGGTCGAGCTCGCGCGCACTGTTGCGCGACGCTGCCCGCGCGAGTCTCGACGTTGTGCTGTCGGAGGGCGGCAGGCGATGGCTAGCACCGCTGCGGTCACCGACACGCGCAGCGAAGCAGGAACGTCGCCGTGATCTGCGCAACTACGTCTTGGTCACGGGGGCGTACTGGACGGACACGCTCGTCGACGGGGCGATTCGCACGCTCGTCTTGTTCTACTTCGATCAGCTCGGCTACACGCCGCTGCAGGTCGCCTCGCTGTTCATCTTCTATGAGATCGCCGGCATCGTCACGAACCTCGTCGGCGGTTGGCTCGCCGCCAAGCTCGGGCTCAAGATCACGCTGTACATCGGCCTGGCGATCCAGGTCACCGCGCTGTCGATGCTCGGCCTTGCCCCCGACGTCGCTGCTCGTCGTGCCGTACGTCATGTTCTCCCAAGCGCTCTCCGGCGTGGCCAAGGACCTCAACAAGATGAGCTCCAAGAGCGCGGTCAAGCTCGTGGTGGCCGAGGGAGATCAGTCCGGCCTGTACCGGTGGGTCGCGATCCTCACCGGGTCAAAGAACGCGCATCAAAGGTGTCGGCTTCTTCCTCGGCGCCGTGCTCCTGACGCTTGTTCGGGTTTCACGCTGCGGCACTGACGCTCGCTGCGATGGTGCTGATCGCGCTGATCGTCGTGTCGACCCAGATGCACGGCCATCTCGGACGCCCCAACCGAGCGGCCAAGTTCAAGCAGATGTTCTCCAACAACCGCGCGGTCAACATCCTCGCGGCCGCCCGGATCTTCCTGTTCGCCGCCCGCGATGTCTGGTTCGTGGTCGCGCTACCGTTCTTCCTTTATTCCGAGCTTGGATGGAGCTTCTGGGAGGTCGGGACGCTGCTGGCGGTGTGGGTGATCGGCTACGGCGCGGTTCAGGCATCGGCTCCGAGGCTCATGCGGCGCCGCACTGCGGGCACCGGACGTTCAGCCCGAAGGGCCGAACTGCCGTGCGCCTGGCGCTGGTCTGCGCCGCGTGTCCCGCGGCGATGGCGATCGCACTCGGCGCGGGCTGAACCCGACGGTCAGCATCGTCGTCGGCCTGATCCCATTCGGCTTCACGTTCGCGTTGAACTCAGCCGTGCACTCGTACCTGATCCTCTCCTACGCCGAGAGCGAGAAGGTCGCGATGAGCGTCGGCTTCTATTACATGGCTAACGCCTGCGGTCGCCTGGCGCGGCACCGTCCTCTCGGGACTCATCTACCAGTGGCACGGACTCAATGCGTGCCTGTGGACATCCACGGCATTTCTGGTTACCGCTGCCGCGCTCTCGCTGCTCCTGCCAACCAGCTCCCGCGCGAGCACGCGCGAGGTCGAGCTCGCTCGCGTGTAGGCGCGGGACGATAGTGATGACCTGCGAGTCCGGGACGGGATCCGGTGGTAAGCGAGTGGACGATGACGGCTTTGGCGAAGACCGCCGCGAACCGGGTTGCGGCGGGGTAACCGAAACGGAGGCAGGATGAGGTACGTGTTGTTCGTCTGCACCCACAATGCGGGTCGCTCGCAGATCGCGCAGGCGCTGTTTGAGCGCTACGCCCCCGACGACATCCGCGGTGAATCAGCCGGCTCAGACCCGGTCCGACAGGTGTGGCCCGAGGTGGTCGAGGTGATGCGCGAGCTCGACATCGACATGTCGCGCAACAAGCCCAAGCGACTGACGGTCGAGATGCAGCTGCACGCCGACTGGGCGGTCACGATGGGCTGCGGCGACGTCTGCCCATACGTCCCGACGACTGTCGATGACTGGGACATCCCCGACCCCGCCGGCAAGACGGTCGCAGAAGTCCGCGAGATCCGCGACATGATCGACGAGCGCGTCTACGAGCTCGCGACCAAGAAGATCTCGGCGATCCGCCTGGACGCGACCTCGCACCGATGGCGGCTTTCCAAGCTGCTGCCGCAGCTGATCTCCGAGTTCGGAGATATCCGGGCGCCCGAGGTGATCCGCGGCTGCGCCGACCGGGTGCTCGACGATTACGACGACGTCCCGATCCGCAGCCACATCCTCACTCTGGCTCACAAGCGAACGCGCGACTGCCTCCGCCAGGAGCGCTGCGCGCTCCTCTAACCGCAAAGGACCCATGACGGCCATCCCACCGCTCAGCCGCCGGCTGCTCGCCGAGCTGCTCGGATCCGCGTTCCTGGCGGCGCTCGTGGTCGGCTCCGGGATCGCTGCCCAACAGCTCTCCCCCGGCGACACCGGCCTTGAGCTGTTCGAGAACGCCGCCGCGACCGCGGCCGGCCTGTTCGCGATCATCCTCATGTTCGGCCCGGTGTCCGGCGGTCACTTCAACCCCGTCGTCTCGTTCGTCGACGCGCACTTCGGCGGGATCAGCCGCCGCGACGCGCTCGCCTACCTTCCCGCCCAGATCGTCGGCTGCACCGCCGGCGCGGTGCTCGCAAACGCGATGTTCTCGCTCGCAGCGGTCAGCATCTCGACCCACCACCGCGCCAGCCCCGCGCACTTCCTCTCCGAGATCATCGCCACGCTCGGGCTGATCCTCGTGATCTTCGCGCTCGCCCGCACCCACCGAGTCACCATGATCCCCGCCGCCGTCGGCGCCTACATCGGCGCCGCCTACTTCTTCACCAGCTCCGCAAGCTTCGCGAACCCCGCGATCACAATCGGCCGGATGTTCTCCAACACATTCGCCGGCATTGCGCCAGCGTCGGTCCCAGCGTTCATCATCGCCCAAGCCCTCGGCGGCCTTACCGCGATCATCATCGTGCGCATGCTGTACCCCGACCTCACGCCTGAGGACGCCGCCGACGTCGTGGTCCCGCACGGGGACGGACGCGGTGATAAGTCCGATCGACTGAGCCCTCCGCGCCTTGGTCAGTCGCGCGCGCCGCGTCCGTAGAGCAGCTTGAAGAACCGCCGCAGCATCATCGTCTGGCGGGGGTTGTACGGGAACATGAACGGCTCGCGCTTGAGCGCGCGGCGCGTCACCAGCAGCGACTGGACCTTCGTGTACTTGCGGATCCCGTTCGCGCCGTGGCGCGTGCCGAGCCCCGAGGACTTCCAGCCGCCCATTGGCAGGTTCAGTGCCGTGTAGTTCACCTGTGCGTCGTTGACGCACACGACGCCCGCTTCGATCCGCCGCGCGAGCGCCTCGCCGCGCTCGACGTCACCGGTCCAGACGCTCGCCTGCAGCCCGTAGCTGGAGTCATTTGCGAGCCGCAGGCCCTCCTCGGCGTCGGCGATCTTCATGATCGGCAGGACCGGACCGAACGTCTCGTCGCGCATGATCTTCATCGAGTGGTCGACATCGACCAGCACGGTGGGTTCGAAGAAGCGTCCCGGCCCGGAGCCCGGGTGGCCGCCGGTGAGCACCTTGGCGCCCTTGTCGACGGCGTCCCGAACGTGCTCATCCACGATCTCGAGCTGGGGCGGGAAGATCACCGCCCCGACGTCGACGGTGCCGATGTCGGTCGGCACTCCCTGGCGCAGCGCGCGCACGTTGTCGGTCACCTTCTCGACGAACCTGTCGTACACGGGCGCCTCGACATAGCAGCGCTCGACCGAGATGCAGACCTGGCCGCCGTTGTTCATCGAGTAGAACGCGGCCGCGTTGGCGGCCCGGTCGAGGTTCGCATCGGCGCAGACGATCATCGGGTCCTTGCCGCCGAGCTCGAGGTAGCACGGCACCATCGCCTCGGCCGCCTCCTTGAGGACCGCCTTGCCGCTCCGGGTCGAGCCGGTGAACATCACGCAGTCGACCATTCCGATCAGCGCAGCACCGGTGGTTCCGTCACCGGTCGCGACCGCGAAAACGCCCTCGGGCAGGCCGCACTCGCGCAGCATCTCAACGAGCACGAGCGAGCTCAGCGGCGTCACCTCACTGGGCTTGAGGATCACGCTGTTGCCTGCCATCAGGGCCGGGATGCAGTCCCCGAATGAGTTTGCGATCGGGTAGTTCCATGGCCCAATCACGCCGACCAGCCCGATCGGCGCGTAGCGGACCACCAGCTTCTTGCCGGCCGCGACCGGGTTGTTCCACGACGGCACGCGCTCGTCGGCCAGGTACTTCGGCCCCTCCTTGGCCCAGAAGCCGAGCGCCGACACCGTGTAGCCGAGATCGGCAAGCTGGGCGTCCTCGTAGGTCTTGCCGGTCTCCGAGACGACCGTATCGAGCACACGCTCGGCGTTGTCGAGCATCCACTTCTGGGCCCGGCGCATGATCCGCGCCCGCCCCTCGAACCCGATCGCCTCCCACTGCGGTTGCGCCGCGCGTCCACGCGCCGCGAGCTCCGCCAGCGCGGTGGCATCGAGCAGCGGCACCGTCGTGATCAGCTGGCCGGTGGCGGGGTTCTCGACTGCGATCGTCTCCTCCGACGCGCCGTTGCTGTCAGCGGTCTCGGGCTGCGCGGTACTCGTCATCATCGTCCTCCTACGGCTATCTCTCGGATCGTTCGGAGGCTACAGCCCGCCGACTTCCAGCGCTGGGTGTTGGCCGCGTCAGATCCGGCGGCGGTCGTCTGGCCTACTGCGGGTCGAGCTCGATTGACTCGATCTTCGGTGGGTCCACCGGCCGGTCCTGGGCTCCGGTCGGGACCGCCTCGATCGCGTCGACCGCGTCCATCCCGGCAGTGACCTGGCCGAACACGGTGTGCTTGCCATCGAGCCACGGGGCGCTCTCCGCCGTGACGACGAAGAACTGCGATCCGTTGGTGTTCGGCCCGGCATTCGCCATCGCGAGCGCGCCGCGAACGACCTTGTGTTGGTTGAACTCGTCCTCGAACTGGTAGCCGGGGCCGCCGGTACCCGTACCCTGCGGACACCCTCCCTGGATCATGAAGTCGGGGATCACCCGGTGGAAGATGATCCCGTCGTAGAAGCCGTCGGACGCGAGCTTGCGGAAGTTGGCGACCGTCTTGGGCGCGTCGTCGTCGAAGAACTCGAGCGCGATCGTGCCGTGCGTGGTGTTCATGTTCGCTGTAGACATGGCTAGCACCCTACCCCTGTGATCCGGGCGGCGTGTCGCCACCCGGATCCAGAACTTGTTGTTCTAGTTGTTGCTCGACGTCTGCAGCGCGTTGATCGCGGACGTGACGCTCACCGCCGGGGCGGTCCCGCTGCCCGCGGTCGAGCTCTGACAGCTGACCGTCGGGCCCCCGCCGACCCGCCAGCTGCATCGGAATCGATGTGGTGCTGACGTCGCCGGCGGTCCCATCGGTGTCGATCGTCGCCGTCCGGGTCTGGGTGTTTGAGCCCACGGTCAGAGTGCAACTCACCGTCACGTGTTGCGCGGTGGCGCCGCTGGTGACGCTCGCCGCCGGGTTGGCGAACGCCACATACGTCGGCCCCGCGGGCAGGATCGTGCTGCTGACGGTGGTCGCCGTCGAGGGGACGTCAGCCGTATTGCTGGTCGTCCCGAACTCACTCGGCAGCGCCGGTTGCAGGTCACCTTGCCGAGCTTGTTGATCGCGCCGATCGCCGAGCCGTTTGCGCATGTGCCGCCGACGCGCTCCTGGATCTGGCTGATGTTGGCGCGCACGTTGCCGACCGTGTTCGGCCGGATCTTCGTGTAGCTGACCGAACCGTTCCGGAGCTGCGCGTTGCCGACGCTGCCGGCCGGCAGCGTGATCGCTGCATACCCGACTCCGCCGGCCGACAGAAACAGCGCCACCGACGAAATCACGATCGCCGCCGATGGACGGCGACGCAACAACGAACCGAGTCGCATTGGACTTACCTCCCGTTTCGTTTGGAGTGGCCCGGTGGGGGCTTTCGCCTCACACCAGACGATCGCCGCCGAAGTCGCGGGCGTGGACCCGGCCGCTGACGCGGACCTGATGCGAGCGTGTCAGATCTTGGCCAGCTCGAGCGCGAGCACGTGACCCCGGATCTCGGTCCCGCCGGTGCGCTCGATCACCCGCGACGCATCGCGCTCGGGCACCTCGACGAACGAGAACCGCTCGAGCACGCGCACGTTGCGGATCGCCTCGCCGTCGAGTTGCGCGGCCGACGCGATCGCGTGGATGATGTCCGATGGCTCGAGCCCGGCGGCGCGGCCCCCGGACACGATCAGCTTGCTCAGCGGGCCGCCGCCGTTGGCCGAGACGTGCGGTTTGGAGTGGCGTTTCGGCGGCGGTGTGACCGGGGTCGGTGCAACATGCGCGTCCTTGACCCACGGCGAGAGCTTCACCCCGGCGTTGCGCTCGATCGCCTGGATCTCGCGCTGCTGGCGGCGCTCGTAGAAGGTGATCGCCCGCCCGCTCCGTCCGACTCGCCCCGTGCGCCCGATCCGGTGGACGTAGACGTCGGGCGAGGTCGGGACGTCGAAGTTGATCACGTGCGAGACGCCCGTGATGTCGAGCCCGCGGGCGGCGACGTCGGTCGCGACCAGCAGCGGCAGGTGGCCCCCCTTGAAGGCGATCATCACGCCGTCGCGGGCGCCCTGGGTCATGTCGCCGTGCAGAGCTCGTACGTTGAGGCCTCGATCGCGGAGCGTGCGGTAAAGCTGGTCGCAGCGGATCTTGGTCCGCACGAACACGATCGCCTGATCGGGGTGCTCGGCGTCGATCACGTCGATCAGCGCATTGTTCTTGTCGCGGCCGGCGACCTCGAGCGCGAACTGCTCGACGGTGTCGACGGTCAGTGTCGCCGTCTTGACCTTGATCGTCACCGGGCTGTAGAGGTATTGGTCGGCCAGCCGCCTGATCTCGGGCGGCATCGTGGCCGAGAACAGCGCCGTCTGTCGGCTCGAAGGCGTCAGCGCGAGGATCCGCTCGACGTCCTCGAGGAACCCGAGGTCGAGCATCTCATCGGCCTCGTCGAGCACGACGAACCGGCACGCGTTGAGCATCAGCGAGTGGCGCGAGATCAGGTCCTTGACCCGCCCGACGGTGCCAACGACGATCTGGCCGCCGGCTCGCAGCTGCGCCTGCTGGCTGCGGATCGGCGCGCCGCCGAAGACCGCGACGACGTCGACGCCCTTCTCCTTACCGTACGCCCGCAGTGCCTGGGTGACCTGAATGCAGAGCTCGCGCGTCGGCGTCAGGACGAGACCCTGGACGTCGTTCTCGTCGGGATCGACGTATTGGAGCATCGGCAGGCCGAATGCGGCCGTCTTGCCCGATCCGGTCTGCGCCTGGCCGATCACGTCGAGTCCCTCCAGCAGCGGCGGGATCGCCTGCTCCTGGATCGGGCTCGGCGACTCGTAGCCCAGGTCGTGCACGGCGGTCAGCAGATCGGTGGCAAGACCCAGCTCGGCGAAGGTGGTCATCTGCTGGTGGACGATAGACGCGATGCCGCCGTCGCGTGTGTCTGCCTCGGCGCGCGACCGCGCAACTGCTAGCCAGTCTTGCGAGCCGTGGCCTGCGTTGATAACCTTAGGCACCGAATGATTCGGTCCCTCACGGATACCGCATGATGGCCGCGGCGAGCTCGGACCGCATCGACGCCTACGTCTGGCGGATCAGCGCCGTGGTGATCGTCGGGTCGATCATGTCGATCCTCGACACGACGATCGTGAACGTTGCCCTGGCGACGCTCG
The DNA here is from genome assembly GCA_963730075.1 of uncultured Solirubrobacterales bacterium. Lineage (GTDB taxonomy): Bacteria > Actinomycetota > Thermoleophilia > Solirubrobacterales > Solirubrobacteraceae > Palsa-465. The sequence goes on from CAVSQH010000003.1 coordinate 9,066, forward strand.
GGCACGACCTCCACGCGACGATCGACCAGATCCAGTGGGTCGTGACCGGTTACATGCTGTCGCTCGCGGCCGTGATCCCGATCACCGGCTGGGCGGCGCGCCGCTTCGGACCCAAGCAGGTCTATCTCGTTTCGCTCGCCCTGTTCACCGCCGGCTCCGCCCTCTGCGGCCTGGCCACCTCGACGACCGAGCTGATCGCGTTCCGCGTCCTGCAGGGCGTGGGCGGCGGTATGATCCTCCCGATCGGCCAGCTGATGATGGCCGAGGCCGCCGGCCCCAAGCGAATGGGCCGCGTGATGAGCATCGTCGCCGTGCCGGCGATGCTGGCGCCGATCCTCGGTCCGACGATCGGCGGCCTGATCGTCGACAACGCGAGCTGGCGCTGGATCTTCTACGTCAACCTCCCGATCGGGGTGTGCGCGATCATCGCCGCGCTGCGGATCCTGCCGAAGGTCAAGCCTCAGTCGGTGGAGCGGCTCGACTACCTGGGTCTGGCGCTGATGGCCACTGGGCTGCCGCTGCTCACCTACGGGCTCGCCGAGATCGGCGTGACCGGCAGCTTCGGGTCCCCGAAGGTGATCGGCCCGTGCCTCGCCGGGATCGCGCTGGTGACGGCATTCGTATTCCACGCGCTGCGGGTCCCGCGGCCGCTGCTCGATCTGCGCCTGTACCGCCGCCCGACGTTTTCGTCGGCATCGATCGCGATGTTCTGCCTCGGTGGTGCGCTGTTCGGCGGCATGATCCTGTTGCCGCTCTACTGGCAGGAGGTCCGGCACCAGAGCGTTCTGATCACCGGGCTGTTGACCGCGCCACAGGGTCTCGGCATGGCGCTGATCATGCCCCTCGCCGGCAGGCTCACCGACCGCATGGGCGGGGGCCCTCTGGCGCTGTTCGGCGTGATCCTGACGACCGTCGCCACGATCCCGTTCGCGCTGATAGGGGCCCACACGTCGATCTTCGGATTGTCGGTCGCGATGTTCGTGCGTGGGATGGGGATCGGGTTCGCGTTCATGCCCGCAATGGCGGCTGCGTTCGCCGCGCTGGATCGCTCCGAGCTGGCTGACGCCACGCCGCAGCTCAACGTCCTGCAGCGGGTCGGCGGCTCGATCGGCACCGCGATCCTCGCCGTCGTGCTTCAGCGCGCGCTGGTCGGCGTCAACTCGGTCGCCGGCGCCGCGGCGGCCTACGGGACCGCATTCTGGGCCTCAACCGGGATGATCGCGCTGGCGATCATCCCCTGCATCGTGCTGATGCGCGCCGAGCGCGCAGCCCGGCGCGAGCACGCGGCAGAGGGCGAGCAGCCCGTGGAGGCGCTCGCCGAGGCGGTCGCGGCATGAGCGCGACGCCGGCCGACGCCGAGCAAGCCCCGTCGGCGGATGCCGAGCAAGCCCCGTCGGCGGATGCCGAGCAAGCCCCGCCGGCGGATGCCGAGCCGACGGCCGAGCTCGACCCCCTAACCCAGCTGGGGCAGTCCTTCAAGGCGGCGATGGTCGCCGTGAGGCGGCTGCGTGGACGCGAGACCCGCCACCCCGGAACCCTGAGCTACGCCCAGTACAGCCTCCTGTTCGGCCTCGCCGACAAGCCCGAGCTGTCGGCCAGCCAGCTGGCAGTGGTCGCCGACCTCTCCCCGGCCACGGTGACCGAGATGCTCGACCACCTCGAGTCGGGGGGACTCATGAAGCGAGTGCGGTCCGAGCGTGACAAGCGCGTGGTACTCGTCTCGCTGACCAGCCGTGGTCGCAAGCTCGTGCAGAATCGCCGCGCCGCGTTCGAGTCGCGCTGGCAGGCGGCACTGGCGGAGTTCGACGACGAGCAGCTGCTCGGGGCGGCGGCGGTGCTCGATCGCCTGCGCGAGCTGTTTGACGACTTTGACCGCGACAACTAAGTGCTCATCGTAACCAGACCGTCGAGATGCGATCTGCCCTTGGCGTCCCGGACGCCGATCTGAATCTTGCCCGGTCGGAGCGCCTCGGCGAAGCTGACCGTCGACGGCAGCGGGATCGGGCGTTTGAACGCGACCTCGACCGTGAACGAGGGGGGAAGCTCGGGTCCGAGCGCCGCCAGGCAGCGAGCCTTCGTCCACATCCCGTGCGCAATCGCTGATTTGAATCCGAACAGCCGTGCCGTGAGGGGATGCAGGTGGATCGGGTTCAGGTCCCCGGCGACCGCGCCGTAGCGCCGCCCGAGGTCGTCCTTGCACCGCCAGGTGGCGGTGGCCGGCAGCGCTTCGCTCGACGGCGGAGCGCTCGGCGCCGCGGCGGCGCTGTTGTCGTGACCGCGACGGAGGTTGGTGGAGATCTCCTCCCACACGAGCTCGTCACCGGCGCGCGCCTCGGAGTGAATCGAGAACTGGACTCCGCGCGGATGCGGCACCGCGGCCGTCGCCCAGGCGCGGAGCGTCAGCCGCTCGCGGGCATCGATCGGGCGGTGCTGGACGATCCGGTTGCCGATGTGGACCAGGCCGATCGCCGGGAACGGGAAGCTGCCGTCGGTCATCAGCGCCAGGTGCAGGTCGAACACGAGCACGTGCGGGTAGGTCGCCGGCACCGTGTCGCTTAGCCCGAACGAGCAGACCCGGTCATAGGCCGCAAGCCGGTCACGGTCGATCGTGACGTCGGCGAGCGTCAGCGCGAGGTCCGGAACCGTGCCGCCGCCGCCGGCCACGAACGGCAACCGCGACGCCCCGGGCACCATCGCGGCGCCCGCGCGGGCGAACAGCGCCGCGGTCGACGGAGGGTGGCTCAGCCGACGCTCGGTGGTCACGCTCATGCTCCGATCAGGCTCTGGCCGCACACCCTGACCACGTTGCCTGTCACCCCCGCCGATCCGGGGCTCGCAAACCAGGCCACCGTCTCGGCGACGTCGACGGGGAGCCCGCCCTGCGAGAGGCTGTTCATCCGGCGCCCCGCCTCCCGGATCGCGAGCGGCATCGCGGCTGTCATCTGGGTCTCGATGAACCCGGGCGCGACCGCGTTCATCGTCACCGAACGCTCCGCGAGCGCCGGCGCCCACTGTTGGACGATCCCGATCACGCCGGCCTTCGAGGTCGAGTAGTTCGTCTGACCGGCGTTGCCCGCGATCCCACTGATCGACGAGACGCAGACGATCCGGCCGTGCTCGCGCACGGCCTCACGCGCGAAAAGCTCCCGATCGATCCGTTGCGGCGCGATCAGGTTGATGTCGATCACGGTGCTCCACAGATCCTCGCTCATCCGCCCGAGGGTCTTGTCCCGCGTCACGCCGGCGTTGTGGACGACGACATCGACGCCGCCGTGGAGCTCGAGCAGGCGGCCGGCGATCTCGGACGGGGCATCGGCGTCGGTGATGTCAGCGGTCAGGACCGAGCCGCCGATCTTCGCCATCCCACCGGTCAGGTGATCGCCCTGCGCCGCGACATCGAGCCCGACCACCGTCGCTCCGTCGCGAGCGAGCACCTGCGCGATCGCCGCGCCGATCCCGCGCGCGGCGCCGGTCACGAGTGCGACCTTCCCGGTCAGCGGACGCTCCCAGTCGAGCGTCTCGGGGAGCTGGTCGATCCGGCCGATCCGGACCACCTGGCCCGAGACGAACGCCGACCGCGGTGAGAGGAAGAAGCGCAGCGTCGACTCGAGCTCGTTCCCCGCTCCGGGCGCAACGTAGATCAGTTGTGCGGTGGCGCCACGCTCGACCTCCTTGCCGATCGCGCGGACGAGCCCCTCGAGCGCACGCTGCGCGATCGCCGCGGCCGGCGACTCGCAGTCCTCGGGTGCCGTTCCGATCACGAGCACCCGGCCGCAGCTCATCACGCGCCTGATCGTTGGGTGCAGGAACGCCCACGCCTCCGTCAGGCGCTCGCTCGAGTCGATCGCGATCGCGTCGAACAGGAGCGCCTTGAAGCGCTGCTGTTCGGTCGCCGCGTCCGGGTTCCAGATCCCGGCTTCGAGGCTTGCATCGGCGACCGCGGTGCGCAGGTGCTCGTCCATCGGCGTCACGACCTCGGCCCCGATCGAGGCGAGTGCCATCGACAGGGCCCCCGCGACCCGGGAGCCGGTCGACGCCCCGAGCAGGACCGGCCCGGTGATCACGGGTTGCCCGGGCTGGTAGCGCTCGAGCTGGGTCGGATTGGGAAGCCCGATCTGCTTGGCGACGACCTGGCCGATTGGGGTGTTGACCAGCTGCTGGTAGCGATCAGTCATCGGGCCGCTCCATGATCGCCGTAACGCCCAGCCCCCCGGCCGCGCAGATCGAGATCACGCCCCGGCCTCCGGCGCCCCGCTCACTGAGTTCCTTCGCCAGCGTCGCGACGATCCGGCCGCCGGTCGCGCCGAACGGGTGGCCCGCGCCAAGCGATCCGCCGTGCACGTTGAGGCGCTCACGGTCGACCGGGCCGAGCGGTTGGCCGAGGCCGAGCCGCTCGCGACAGAAGACCGGGTCCTCCCACGCCTTCAGGGTGCACAGGACCTGGGACGCGAACGCCTCGTGGATCTCGTAGAAATCGAACTCCTGCAGCCCGAGCCCAGCCCGGGCGAGCATCTTCGGCATCGCGTAGGCGGGCGCCATCAGCAGTCCCTCGCGTTTGTGCACGTAGTCGACCGCGGCCGTCTGCGCCTCGGTGAAGAACGCCTGGACCGGGATCCCGCGCGCCGCGGCCCACTCCTCGCTGGCCAGCAGGACGGCCGAAGCGCCGTCGCTGAGCGGGGTCGAGTTGCCGGCCGTCATCGTCCCGTCGGGACCGCCGAACACGGGCCGCAGCTTGGCCAGCTTCTCGACGCTCGTGTCGGGCCGCAGGTTCTGGTCGCGCTCGAGCCCGAGGAACGGGACCACCAGGTCGCCGAGCCAGCCGGACTCGTAGGCGGCCGCGAGCTTGCGGTGGCTGGCGACCGCCAGCTGATCCTGCTCGACCCGCCCAATCCCCCACTCGGTCGCCGTGATCGCCGCGTGCTCGCCCATCGAGAGGCCGGTCCGCGGCTCGGCGTTGCGCGGGATCTCGGGAACGATCTGCTGCGGACGCAGCCGCGAGAGGGTCCGCAGCCGGGCCGTGTTCGACTTCTGGCGGCTGAGGTCGAGCAGCAGGTTGCGCAGATCCTCGTTGAGCGCCAGCGGCGCATCGGAGGTGGTGTCGACGCCGCCGGCGATCGCGCAGTCGATCTGGCCGAGCGCGATCTTGTTGGCGACCAGGATCGTCGCCTCAAGCCCGGTGCCGCACGCCTGCTGGACGTCGTAGGCCGGCGTCTCGGGCGCGAGCACGGAGCCGAGCACCGACTCGCGGGTCAGGTTGAAGTCGCGGCTGTGCTTGAGCACCGCACCCGCGGCCACCTCGCCGAGGACTTCACCGCCGAGGTCGAACTTCGACGCCAGCGCGTCGAGCGTCGCGGTCAGCATGTCCTGGTTGGATGCCTTTGCGTACGGCCCGTTCTGGCGGGCGAACGGGATTCGGCTGCCGCCGAGAACCGCGACGCGGCGGACGCTCTGATTCATCTCTCTGATGCTCCTGGTGTTGCTAGTTACGGCACCGTAGCCTAGAACCTACCCGTGAGTAGATAATCGCACGCGCCACTCAGTCGTACTGGCGTAGTGAGCGCCAGATCTCAGACCAGGGCCTGACCTCGTTGGTGCAAAGCCAGACCGGGTCGCCCTGCTCCTGGTTGTTGAGCCCCACCCCGTCGTTGATCCGGGCCCGGAGGCGGCAGCCCGTGAAGTGCACACGGACCCGCGACCGGTACAGGCCGACGACGACCACGGTCGTGTCGCCGTTCGGCGGCGGCCCCCAGAACCACCAGCCGTTGTGGCCGCTGTACGGGTAGGGCAACCCGAGGTGGGGGCCGAACATCGCGATCGCCCCGGCCTCGCCGTAGTTGGATGTGAAGATCGTCGCGTGGACCCGCTCCTGTCTTGGGATCTCGCGGTAGACACCGGCGAGCGTTGCCGTGAACCGCGGCCAGCCGAAGGTCTCGCCCGAGTCGGGATTGATCTTGAATACGGCGCTTCCCTGCAGGTCGCGGACCGGCAGCACATCGAGCCCGATCACCACGCTGAGCGCCGCGGTCACGCCGATCGCGGTCAGCAGCGCGCCGCCGCGCAGCCGGCGCCGGAAGCCGTCGCGCCGCGTCAGCCACGCCGAGGTGGCCACCGACCCGACGCCGACCAGCGTCGGATACAGCCCCGCGATGTAGTACGCCTTCCCGCCGGTGATGATGAACACCGGGATCAGCACCAGATAGGCGACGGCGAACGGCCGCAGCCATCGCAACCGCGGGTTGCGGATCAGCGCCACCAGGCCGGCGATCCAGATCGGCGTCAGCAGCGGCCCGATCAGGAACAGCTGAAACGGGATGAACCCACCACGCCCCCCCTCACTGCCGCTCTGCGCGATCGACCTGGCGAGCGCGAGCTGCGGCAGCCCATGGGCCAGCTGCCAGATCCCATACGGGAGCCCACCGAGGATCGCCAGGCCCGCGCCGGCCAACAGCCACCGCGATCGCAGGACACCGCGCGGGCCGACGGCGGCGATCGAGGCCAGGACGACGGCGATCACAACCGCGATCAGAGACTTGTTGAGCAGCCCGA
>CAVSQH010000004.1:0-326290 GCA_963730075.1 uncultured Solirubrobacterales bacterium
CCGCAAGCTCGAGCTCGCGCTTTGCTGCGGCCAGCTCCCCGATTCGCAGCAGCGCGGTACCGCGGGCGCGTCGCAGTAGCGGGGTGTAGGTGCTTCCCGCAGCGAGCAGCTCCTCGGCCAGCTGCAACCCGCGCTCAGCGGCTCCGGCGACCGCCTCGCCTTCGGCGGCCAACGCACTAGCGAGATCGGCGTAATAGCCCACGCCGGCCCGCCGCATGTCGGCTGCGGTGGCTTCGAGCAGCTCGGTTCCCTCGTTGGCCCGGCCGGCGCGGACGGCCAACCGGCCGAGGAGCATATTTGCGAACGCCAACCCCTCCTGGTGACCGGTGGCGCTCCAGATGCGGTGGGCCCGCCGGAGATGTGATTCCGCCTCTTCGAGCCGTCCCTGGTCGGACAGGATCTCGCCGACGTTGGCGTCGGTCTCGGCTTCGTCGGCGGCGTTGCCCGCCCGTTCGCTGCAGGCCCCCGCCTGCAGGTAGAGATCGACTGCCTCTGCCCACCTGCCGCCCCAGTAGGCGAAGCCGCCGAGATTGTTGAGCACATCGCCCTCGCCCTTCAGGTCGCCGAGCTCTCGGTAGATCTCCAACGCCCGCTGCGAGTACTTCATCTCGTCGGGCCGGCCGAGCTCGAACAGCGCCCAGTCAAGCGTGTAGCACGCGCGTGCCTGCGCCCGCAGCTCCCCGATCGCCTTCCCCTCCGTCAGTGCTTCGCGACACAGGCGCTCGGTCTCGCGGTATCGGCGTTGGCGCTGGCGGATCCAGGCGAGCTCGGCGATCAGCTGCGCCCGCCAGGCTCGTGCGTCGCGGCCGCGAACCCCCTCGATCGTCCGCAACCCCCGGCGCATCCATCGCACCGCGGTCGACATCTCGCTCCGTTCGCACAGCCGCCCGTGTCGGAAGCAGAGGCGCGCCTGCACGATCGGATCGTCGGCACTCAGACGGCGCGCAGACGTGAACGCATGTGACGCGGCCGCCAGCTCACCCACCTGCGCCAGCGCGTCCCCCAAGCTGCTCCCACACTCGAGCGAGCTCGGACGCCCGGCCATCGTCAGCCCTGCCGGCCTCGAGCGCGCGTCGGTACAGCCTCGAGGCATCCGCGTGGGCGAAACGCTCGCTGGCGCGCTGCGCTCCGACCAGCGCATACTTCCACGCCCGTTTGTGGTCGCCGGCCAGGCTGAAATGCCGGGACAGGACCGCGGGGTCGGCATCGATGTCGCGTCCGATGTCCTGTTCGAGCGAGCTCGCGACGACCGCATGCAGCTCGCGACGCAACCTGAACGGAAGGCTCTCGTAGGCGACCTCGCACAGATCGGGGCGCTTGAAGCGCACCTGCCCATCCGGATCGCGCTCGAACACCATCGACAGTCGTTCCCATGTCCGCTCATCGAGCTCGGCCGTCCCCGGCTCGAGGACGTCGCTCAGGCGGCCGGCATGGAATGCGATCCCCAGCACCGCAGTTCGGCGTACGAGCGTCCGGTCACCAGGGTCAAGCGCGTCGATCCGCGCGCCCGCGGCCGCTTCGACACTGTCCGGAAGCGTTCCGGATCCTCCGGCCGCGGCCGACAGAAGGTCGAGCAGGAACTCGGGGCTGCCGCCGGATCGCTCGACCGCGAGTTCGAGCATGTGAGGCGGCAACACGTGCGCCTCGGGCGTGGACTCGGCCAGCGTCATCGCGTCGGCGGGCGACAGTGGGCCGAGCTCGAGTCGCTCGACGCCTTCGTGCGCCTCGAGGACTCCGGCATGCGCCTCGCGGCGCGTGATCAGGACCAGCCATGTCGAGTTCTCCAGTGCGCCGGACAGCGCCCTCAGCAGCGCCGCCGATGCCTCGTCCATCAGGTGAGCGTGCTCGATCGCCACGAGCGTCGGCACGCTCAGCGCCGGAGCGAGAAACGCGAGCACTGCCTCGTGCAGCTTAGTCGCGCGGAACTCCGGCGCCAGATCTCCGACCTCGCGCGTCATCGGCGCCTCGGCTCCGAGCGCGATCGCCAGCAACGGCAGCCACGGCAGCAGCTCGGGTTGCGAGCCTTCGAGCTCAGAACGGAGTGCGTCAACGACGGCGTCGTTGCTGTCGTCCCAGCCAAGCCCGATGCGCTGCCTCAGGGGATCGCGCCAGCCGACGTAGGGAATGTTCTGCGTATAGGACTCGCAGGTGGCGTGGATGAAGTCCATCTCCGGGGCGAGCTCACGCGCCTCGGCGAGTAGGCGTGACTTTCCGCTTCCGGTCTCGCCGACGATTTCGACCAACCCGCCGATGCCCTCCTGGGCGCTGGCGAGCGCCCGGCGGATGACGGACAGCTCGCGGTCTCGTCCCAGCAGCGGCAGCCGTTTATCGGTCGTGGCAGGACTCGATGCCCGTTGCGCCGGTCCAACCTCGAGCGCCCGTACCGGCCTGGACTTCCCCTTGACCATGAACGGCGCCACCGTCTCGGTCGCGAACCGGGTCTGAGACCGGTCGAGCACCTCAGGAGTCGCGTAGATTCCGCCCCAGGGCGCCTTTGCCATCAGGCGAGCGGCAAGGTTCACGGCGTCGCCCATCAATGTGTAGGTCCGACGGTAGAACGGCCCGACATCACCGGCGAACACATGCCCGCGGTTCACACCTGCGCGGATCGGAAGTCGCGGAGCGGCCTCGATCACCTGCCGCAGCGTCAGCAGCATCCGCTCCTCGTCGTCGCCGACGGCGCGGGGTGCCCCGGCGCTCAGCAGGATCTTGCCGCCGTCGACCGCGATGTCGGAGCCAAGGAAGCACACCTCGTAGCGGTCGGCAGCCTCCTGCACGTGGCGGACCAGCTCATCGAGGTGCTCGGCGGCGACCTCGGCGCCCTGCTCTGCGATCAGCTTGTCGAGGGTGCCGAACTGCAGGAACGTGATCGTCGCCATCCGGTGCTCGGGGGCGGCCGGCGCGGCCAGCAGGTGCGCCCGAAGCTCGGTCGACAGCAGACCGGCGACGGTCTCGAAGCGGCGCCCGCGGGAGCTTGCGTCGGGGATGAGCGGCGCTCTTGGGCGAACGTGAGAGCAGCACCCCGGGTCCAAGCTCGGCGCCGAAGCAGTACGAGGGCAGGAGCTCCGCGGTCGCGGCGCTGACAAGAATCTGGCCGGTCCCGGCGATCGCCTCCATCGCAACCGCGGTGCTCGCCGCCCGCCCCGCGATCAGGTACTCGCGATGGGACCCGCCGACCAGGAACGTCTCATAAGTGCCGCTGTGGACCCCGATCGACATCCGCAGGACGACCTTGTCGGGGCCCTCTTGGTCGCGGACGATGCGCCGCAGCGTGGTGCGCATCGCGACCGCAGCGGTGCACGCCCGGGCGGGATGATCCTCGCCGTCGAACAACAGCAGCAGCGCGTCGCCACCGAATTTGATCAGCGAGGCGCCGTTCTCGTAGGCATCGGCGAGCAACGCGCTGAAGATCGAGTTGATCGCGTCGGTGAGCCGTTCGGCGCCTTCCTTGCCCGAGCGCGCCAGCCGCTCCGAGAGCTTGGTGAAGCCCGACACGTCGGCGAACATCACGGTCGCATCGAGCCTGCGGGCCAGCTCGTCGGGCGCCACCTCGATGTGTCGGAGCAGCACCGTCGGGACATGAGCCGTGAGCGTCCCGCTGTTGGTTCTGGCCCTCATCTATCTCACCCCAGATGAAACTGGTTCACGGCGGGCGGAGGTCGTCCTCCCGCCCCCGGTGTCAGTCACAGGGTAGCGACTGGTCAGACGAGCGACGACCGTCTGTGGCCGGAGCCGATTCGGGCCTAAGAGCCCGCGATTGCGGTCCGTGCCGCCCTGATCGGGAGCACGATCCGGCGCAGCGCCGGCGACGGCTCGCGATCGGCCGCGACCTCGATGAACCGCAGCACGGTCGCCCCAAGGCGCAGAACGTCACCGTCTGAGAGATAGCCGACCGTCACCGCGCGACCGTTGACGAACGTCCCGTTGCGGCTGCGGTCATCGAGCACCCGGGCGCCGTCGCCGCGCTGTGCGACGATCGCATGGCGTCGGGACACGTGCACGTCATCGAGTCGCAGGTCGGCACCGAGCCCGCGGCCGATGTGGGTGACCGGGCGATCGAGCGCAATCAACCGCGCCTGCTCGCCGTCGCCGGGCCTCGAGGTAACGGCCGGGCGGCGCGTCCTCGCGTGCGACCGAGCGGGCGCGCGTGCGGTGGTCGAGCACCGACAGGACGTCGGCGTAGAAGCGGCGCGGGACGTCCAGGCGGAGCGTGCTGCGCTCTGCGGACGCGTGGTTGGGAGAGGTCCCCTGCGGAACCTGAGCTTTGATCGTCATGAGGGTGAGTCCAGCACCGTGACCGAACATCAACCTCAGACACTTCGAAGAATGGGCGAAGCGGACCCTGAGAAAACTCTGAGACATCAAAGCGTTGGGCATCTTGGGCGTATTGCGCCCAAAATCCCCAACGCACCATCACGACGCGCCCGGCTGATCGCCGGGCGCTTGCAGCGGGACTACTTCAGCTCGACGGACCCGCCGGCCTCTTCGATGTCGGCCTTGAGCTTGTCGGCCTCGGCCTTCTCGATTCCCTCCTTGACGGGCTTGGGCGCCTCGTCGACGAGTGCCTTGGCCTCCTTGAGACCAAGCCCCGTCGCGGCCCGGACGACCTTGATCACCTGGATCTTCTTGTCGCCCGCGGCGGTCAGGACGACGTCGAAGCTGGTCTGCTCCTCGGCCTCTTCGCCGGCGCCATCGGCTCCGGCTCCCGCCGCGGCGGGAGCGGCTGCCGCGACTGCGGTCGCGGAGACGCCGAACGCCTCCTCGAGCGCCTTGATGCGCTCGGAGAGCTCGAGCACCGAGATCGTCTTGAGCTCGTCAATCCACTCTTGGGTACTGGTGGCCATCGTTCCTCCTTATTCGTCGGACGGTCCCGCGTCCGACGCGGCTTCCGTTTCAGTTTGTTCAGGTTCGGGGTCGGGCTCCGGCTGCGGCTCGGGTTCGGCGGCGGCTTCGGGCTCGGCGGCGGCATCGGGCTCGGCGGCGGCTTCGGGCTCGGCCGGAGCCTCCGCCTCTGGCTCGGCAGCCTCCGCCTCGGGCTCGGCGGAGCCTCCGCTCAGGCCGGCCGGGCTCGCTCAGGCTCAGCAGCCTCAGCCTCCGCGGCCGCGGGCGCCTCCCCTGACACCAAACCCTGGTCGGCGATCCCCTGCAGCTGGATCGCCAGCCCGGCGATCAACGCGTTGAGCCCGCGCACCAGCCCGGTCAGCGGCGCCGCGATCGTTGCAACCAACTGGCCGTGGAGCACGTCACGCGCAGGCAGGCGGGCGATTGACCGGACGTCGTCGGCGCTCAGCACCGCGCCGTCCATCAGCCCGCCCTTGAACTCGAGTAGGTTGAGCGCCCGCGCCGCGTCGTTGAGAGCCTTCGCGGCGACCGCCGCATCGCCGTGCACGAGCGTCAGCGCGGTCGGGCCGACCAGCATCGGCTTCAGCGCCTCGGCGCCGGCCTTGTCAGCAGCGCGCTCGCTGAGCGAGTTCTTGACGACCCTGAACCGGGCGTCGGCGTCGCGCAGCTTGACCCGCAGGTCGGCGGCCTGCGACACCGAGATTCCGCGGTAGTCGACCGCGAACACGGCCTCGGCGGCGCCGATCTGCTCGGCGATCTCGTCTACGACTGCTGCCTTCTGTTCCTTGTTCATAGCTGCTCTCTCTCACGAGAAACGCCCACCGGGTCGGCGGGCGTCGGTAGCTTCCGCAGCGCCAAATCGCACCGGAAGCGTTCGAGTTCCACCTGCTCCGGGCTTATGCGCGCTGGCGGCCGGAGGTCTCGGGCGTGTCTCTTGTGGCTAAACGATTCTAGGCCGCTACGGGCTCCTCGACGATGTCGCGCGTGCGCGACGGATCGACCTTGATTCCCGGGCCCATGGTGGTCGCGAACGTGACCGAGCGGATGTAGCGGCCCTTGGCCGCCGACGGCTTGGCGCGGATCAGCTCGTCCATCACGGCGGCGTAGTTCTCGAGCAGCAGGCGCTCGTCGAAGTCGCTCTTGCCGATCACCAGGTGGACGATCGCGGTCCGGTCTGTCCGGTACTCGACCTTGCCGGACTTGGACTCACCGACCGCCTTGGCGACGTCCATCGTCACCGTCCCGACCTTCGGGTTGGGCATTTTGCCCGCCGGCCCGAGGATCCGGCCCAACCGGCCTACGACCGGCATCATGTCCGGCGTCGCGATCGCGACATCGAAGTCGTCGAACCCGTCCTGAATCTGCTTGGCGAGGTCCTCGCCTCCGACGATGTCGGCGCCGGCCTCCTCGGCCTCGCGAGCCTTGTCGCCCTGGGCGAAGACCGCGATCTTGACCTCCTTGCCGAGCCCGTGCGGAAGCGCGATCGTCCCCCGCAATTGCTCGTCGGCGTGGCGGACGTTGAGCCCGGTGCGGACGTGAACCTCGACCGACTCGTTGAACTTCGCGCTGCTCAGCTGCTTGACGAGTGACATCGCCTCGGCGGGCTCGTACTCGCGCGTACGGTCGAGTCGCTGTTTGGCGTCCGTGTATGCCTTGCCGTGCTTGGCCATCTCACACCACCTCCACGCCCATCGACCGCGCGGTACCGGCGATGATGTTCGCGGCCGCATCGATGTCGTTGGCGTTCAGATCCTTCATCTTGCGCTCCGCGATCGACTTCAGCTGATCGCGTGTGATCCTGGCGACCTTGTCGCGATGGGGCTCGGCCGAACCCTTCTCGAGCGACAGCGCCTGCTTGATCAGAACCGCCGCCGGCGGGCTCTTGGTGATGAACGTGAACGACCTGTCTTCGTAAACGGTGATCACGACCGGGATCACGGTGCCGGCATCGGACTGCGTCTGCGCGTTGAACGCCTTGACGAACTCCATGATGTTGACGCCGTGCTGGCCGAGCGCAGGCCCGACCGGCGGCGCGGGGCTCGCCTGGCCACCGACCGCCTGCAGCTTGATCTGGGTGAGGACCTTCTTTGCCATGGATGCCTGAGCTTAGCCGGAGTTGTCAGATCTTCTTGACCTGGTCGAACGCGACCTCGACCGGCGTCTCGCGGCCGAAGATCGAAACCAGGACCTTGAGCCGTTGCGCGTCCTCGTTGACCTCCGAGATCTCGCCCGAGAAGTCAGACAGCGGTCCGGAGATCACCTTCACCGACTCGCCGATCGAGAACTGAGCCCGGCTGCGCGGACGCTCGGCGGGCTCCTGATGGAGCAGCCGGTCGACCTCGGCCTGGGTCAGCGGCACCGGCTCGTTCGAAGCGCCGACGAACCCGGTGACCCCGGGCGTGCCCTTGACCAGCGACCACGAATCCTCGTTGAGGTCCATCTGGACGAGCACGTATCCGGGCATCGTCCGCTTCTCGACCGTGACCTTCTGGTTGTCCTTCATCTCGGAGACGGACTCGGTCGGGACGACGATCTGCCGCACGGCGCGCTTCTGGTTGAGCGACACCACGCGGTGCTCGAGGTTGTGCTTGACCTTGTTTTCGTGGCCGGAATAGGTGTTTACGACGTACCAGCGGAACATGTTCTCTCTTGGCTATTTCAGGATGAAGTTCATGAGTCTGGTGGCAAGCGTGTCCGCGATGCCGAGATAGACGCCGGCCACGATCACAAAGCCGATCACGACCCCAGTGGCCTGCACCACCTGCCGACGATCCGGCCACTGTACCCGCTGGAGCTCTCGCCAGCTTCCTTTGAGGAAGTTGATCAGTCGGCTGCCGGGGTTTCTGTGCGCTGCGGGCGCAGCGCCAGCCGAGGGCGCAAGCTCTCCGCCGCCGCCGCCGCCGCCGTCGCCGCCGCCGCCGGCCCCGCCGCGCCCGGAGTCGACCGCGTCCTCCTCAGCGCGGAATTCCTCCTCATCGAGGAAGTCCTCGGGCTCGTCGTCGCCTCCAATGGGCAGATCGGGTCTGCCGACTGCCAACTGCGCGTCAGCGAGCTCTACGTCGGGCGCGGCGTGCTCGAGCGGGCCGGGGGTCTCGGTCTCGAGCGCCTCGTCCTCGAGCCGGCCGTCGGTCTCGAGCGCCTCGTGCTCGAGCGGGCCGTCTGTCTCGGGCGCCGCGCGCTGGTTCTGGGTCTCGGGCTCGGGCGTGGCGCGCTCGCCCTGCGCGGTCGCGACCCCGCGCCGTGACATCTGTCCGGAAGCCGGGCGGCGATTGCGCCGCTCCTTGGCACGTTTGCGATTTCGAGCCACGGCTACTCCGGGGGCGCGCTCAGCGCGTTTCGCGGTGCGCGGTATGACGCCTGCACCAGCGGCAGTACTTGCGCAGCTGGAGTCGCTCCGGGTTGTTCCGCTTGCTCTTATTCGTCTGGTAGTTCCGGCGCTTGCACTCCTCGCATGCGAGAGTGGCGGCGATCCGGACGTCTCCACGTGCCATTGCGCGCTCTTGGTCGACGGTATCTTGGGCTCGGCCGCCGAACCGCGGGCGTCAGAACGAACGCCGCCCGGCGCCGGAGGCTGAGTGTAGCGACCTTACGCCAGCCGGACTGAAGCGAACACGAAACTCAGTCACCGGGAACAATCCCCTCATGCTCAGGCTCATCGGCCTCGTCGTCTCGATCGGAATCGCGGACTCTGTCAATCCGACGACGATCGGGCCGGCGCTCTACCTATCGACGTCGGAGGGCGCCCGCATGAAGGTGATCGAGTTCACCGGCGCCGTGTTCGCGGTCTACCTGCTCGGAGGGCGTTGCGATCGCGCTCGGGCCCGGTCAGCTGCTGTTGTCGTTGGTGCCTCATCCGGGCCGCCATCTCAGCTATGAGCTCGAGGTCGTCGTCGGCGTCGCGATGCTGACCGCCTCCGCATTCCTGTGGGGTTACCGCGACCGGCTGGGACAACGCGAGCTGTCCACCGAGATTCGGGTCGACCGCGGCTCGAGTGCGCTGTTGGGGGCGACGATCACGGCCGTCGAGCTCCCGACCGCGTTCCCGTACTTCGCCGCGATCGCCGCGATCGTCGGCTCGGGCTATGACGTCCTGCGCCAGGTGACGCTGCTGGTGCTGTTCAACCTCTGCTTCATCGCGCCGCTGCTGGTGATCGTCGCGGTCCTGACGTTCGCCGGCCCAAACGCTCAGCGGGTGCTCACGTCGGGGCGCGCCAAGCTCGAGGCCCACTGGCCGACGGTGCTCGCGGCGCTTGCGCTGGTGGCCGGGCTGTTCGTGACGACGCTCGGCGTGACCGGCCTGGCGAGTCTCCATCACAACGACTTCGCCACCTTCTCGCGCCGGCTGCGCCACTTCCTGCATCCCTGAGCTCCTCGCCGCGGGCGCACTTATCCTGTCGTGAGTGGCTCTTGTCACCACCGAGGGGCGTTGAGCGTTCGCCTTGGCCGCGGACCTAGATCTCAGCCGGCTGACCGAGCTCCAGCGCGTGCTCGGTTCATCGGTGCCCGTGATCATCGGCAGGCTGGTGACCGAGATCGACGGGTCGCTTGCACAGGTCGAGCAGGCGATCGCCGACGGCGACCTCGTGGCCGCCGCGCACGGTGCCCACGCAGCCCGCAACAGCGCCCTGATGCTCGACGCCCGGCCGATGCTCGACGCGCTCGGCGAAATCGAGTCCAGCGCCCGGGCCGCCGATCACAGCCGTGCCGTCACCGGGCTCGAGCGCCTGCGCTCGGTGTGGCCCGAGTGCAGGCGCGCGCTCGTGGATGAGGCGACGCGCCTCAACCAGAAGGAAAGCGGCGCCGCCTGACCCATGCCGTGCGGCCCAGACTGAACGAAAAACGTCGCACCGTGCGGAAAATTACGCAGCGCCGATCGGTAGTCACGCTCGAGTCTCCACAAATACTGCATTTTCCGGTGTCAGCCGTATAACGGTGCTCAGATGGCCCGGCGATGCGGAAGATCGCATGGAAGCGCATCGTGCTGGTCACGGTGCTGGGGCTATCAACGGTGGGCGCGATCGTCGGGCTGGTGGTCGTGCTCGCCCAGGCGCGCTCGCGCAACAACGCCGAGCTGCGAAGCGCAGCCCGTCAGCGAGCGGCACTGGCGGCCAGCCTGATCGATTCCTCACTGGCCGCGCGATCCGGTGGCGCCTCGGAGCTCGGCCGCCGTCAGGCGACGCTGACCGTTGTATTCGGGCCCGGCGAAAAGGTCATCAGCGTGCACCCCGCGGCGTCGGCGGGGCTCGCGCGCTCGCTCGCCTCACGGCCGGCGGTGACCGCCGCGCTGCGTCACGGCGATCGGCGCTTCTCGAACCTGCTCGTCGCCGATGGTCGCCGGCCGGCCGGGATCCTCGTCGTGTCGGGGCGCTCGACGGCCGCCGGCCCCCGCGCGACCGCGAGCTTGGTCACGCCGGGCGCGCTCTCCCCCACCCTCGATCGCTATCTCGCCTACCTCGCCCGGCTGACGACCCACGGGAGTGCCGGCCGCGCGTATCTCATCGACGCCAACGGCGCGGTGATCGCCACCAGCACCCCTGGGGCCCGACCCAGCGCCCCGGAGCCGCTCGCGAGCGGAAACGTCCCGGCGGGCGCGGACGGTGGCTTCTACTCGGCGGTCGCGCCGTTGGCGATTGCGCCGTGGCGGATCGTGTACAGCACCCCGAATGAATCCCTGTACGCGACGTCCGGGACCTCATGGGTGGTCTCGTTCGTGCTGCTCGGCTGCTTTGCGGCGGTTGCCGCGATCTGTCTGATCCTGCTCGTCCGGCTGCTGTCGCGCGCCGATCAGCTGGCTAGCGCCAACGGCGAGCTGGCGCGGCGCAACCGTGAGCTGCAATCGGCGACCGAGGCCAAGAGCCGATTCGTCGCGAACCTGTCACACGAGCTGCGCAACCCGCTCAACGCGGTGATCGGGTTCGCCGAGCTGATGCACTCAGGCCGCGTCGGTCCGCTCGGCGATCGCCAGCGCGAGCACCTGTCGATCATCCGCGCCAGCGCCCACCATCTCGTCGGGCTGCTCGACGACGCGCTGGACCTGGCGCGGATCGAGGCGGGCCACGTGCGGCTCGAACCGACTCCCACGGAGCCGGCGGCGGTCGCCGCGGCGTGCGCAAGCTCGATGGCGACGCTCGCAGCGGCGAAATCGATTCAGGTGGACGTCGAGGGGGACCGGTTGGGCCCGTCCTGCTCGACCAGGGGCGACTGCGCCAGGTGATCCTCAACTTCCTCTCCAACGCGCTCAAATTCACCGACAAGGGCGGATCGGTCACGCTCCGCGTTCAACGCGAGCGTGACGGGTTGCTGATCGAGGTCTCCGACACCGGCCCCGGCATCGATGCTGCTGACCACGAGAGGATCTTTGAGGAGTTCTTCCAGCTTCCCGGACTCGACCGCACCGGCAGCGGCCTCGGGCTTGCGGTGACGAAACTGGTCGCCGAGGCGCAGGGAGGCCAGGTCGGGGTTCGCAGCATCCCAGGCCACGGCAGCACCTTCTACGTCTGGCTCCCCGCCGCGACCGGCGAGTCCGTCGACGCCGTCGCGCCCTCGCCACCCCCGGAGTCCAGGCTCCCGGCACATCGCCCGCCGACGCGGCCATCCGGTTCCCCGTCACCGACAGGGAGCAGACCGGCCCCGGAGACGACCCGCGGACGCGATCTGGCGAGGCATTGATGGGGGTCCCGCGTGGACCGGTGCTGGTCGTCGAGGACCATCCGGTCAATCGCCTGCTGATCGAGCGGGTGCTCGAATACGAGCAACTCGAGGTCCTCAGCGTGGGCTCGATTGCCGAGGCTCGGGCGGCGCTCGCGTCGACCGTTGTGCCCGTGATCGTGCTCGACCTGCAGCTGCCCGACGGCTATGGCCTCGACCTGGCGCGCGAGCTCAAGGCAGACCCGCGGACCGCGTCATGCGCGATCGTGGCATGCACCGCGAGGCGCGTTTCCGATGAGGCGCAGCTCGCCCGCTCGATCGGCTGCGCAGAGTACGTCACCAAGCCGATCGACACGGGCCGGTTCGCGAGCCTGATCTGCGCGCTGCTCCCGACCACAGTCAGCAGCTAGCGCGGTCAGCCGCCGGCGCGGGCCTCTCGCACCAGCCGCCGCATTCCCTTCAGCCACCGCTCCGGCTCGGCGCCCTTGAGCGCCATATATTGGGCAACGTCCTCGTGAGGCAGGATCAGGAAGCGCTCATCGCGGAGACCGGCTACGACCGCATCGGCGACCTCCTCGGGCTCGAGCAGTCCGCCGGCCAGCAGCGGCGCCGCACCGACGGGGTCCTCCAGCGCGAGCTCGAGCATCGGTGTCCGCACCCCCTGCGGGCACAGGCAGGAGACCTTGATCCCGTCATCGCCGTATGTGATCGACGAGCCACTCGGCGAGCGCGACTGCGGCGTGCTTGGTGATCGAGTAGGCGAGCGCCGACACCTGCGTCAGCAGCCCGGCGGCCGAGGCCGTGCTCAGCAGGTAGCCCTCGCCGCGCTCCACCATCTCCGGTAGCACGGCGCGCGCCGCCCACACGTGGGCCAGCACGTTGATCTCCCATGTCCTTTGGAGCTCATCGTTGGGCGCTTCCGGGCCGCCGCTCGGACCGCCGATGCCGGCGTTGGAGAAGAACAGGTCGATCGGGCCGCCGGCCTCACGCGCCCGCCGGACCAGCTCGACGATCTCGGCTTCGCGGCTGACGTCGGTTGTGATCGCCAACCCTCCGGTCTCGGCGGCGACCGCCTCGGCGGTCTCGGCGTTGACGTCTGCGACCACCACCCGAGCGCCCTCGTCGGCGAAGGCACGCGCGCAAGCGCGGCCGATGCCGCTCCCGGCACCGGTGATGACGACGTGCTTGTCGGTCAGCTCCATGGGCTCGCTCCCTTCGGTGTCAGGCAGGCGAGCCTAGTTCTACTTCAGATCGCTACGCGCTGCCCAGAGCGACGCCCGCGGCGACGATCAGCGCTCCGCCGAGCGCGACCTGAAGCAGGCTGACGCGAAGCGAGACGCCGAGGTATCGCTTGCGGATCAGAGAGATCGTGGTCAGCTCGATCGCGACCACGATCCCAGCCACGATCAGCGCCGTGTGGACCTCGGTGATCAGGAACGGCAACGTGTGGAACACACCGCCGATCGTGGTCATCACACCGGTCACGATTCCGCGCACTACCGCCGACCCACGGCCGGTCTCCGCGCCGGTGTCCGACAGCGCCTCCGAGAAGCCCATGCTGATCCCGGCGCCGACGGCAGTCGCAAGACCGACGAACAGCGCCGCGTGCGAGCCGGACAGGAGCGCCGCAGCGAAGATCGGGGCGAGCGTCGAGAGCGTGCCGTCTATCAGCCCGACCAGGCCGGGCTGGACGTAGCGGAGCAGGAAGGTTCGCTCGTCGATGTCTCTCAGCTGCGACGCGAAGCTCTGTTCCACTTCAAGTACTATAACAACTGTGTTAGGATTAGGGCACCCTTAGTTGAGCCGATGCCGACCAAGACCAACCCCGTTCGAGACCCCGCCGCGGACCTGACCGGCCTGCTGCACAGTCGCGGCCAGCGTTCGACGCCGCAGCGCAACGTGATCCTGCGCGAGCTGCGCCGGCTCGGTCGCCACGCGACCGCCGACGAGATCCGGACCGTGGTCCGCGACGAGCTTCCCGGTACGTCGACCCCGACGGTGTACGCGACGCTCGAGCTGCTGGTCGAGCTCGGGCTCGTCCGCCGCATCGACACCGGCCTCGGTGCCGCGCTCTACGACGGGCGCACAGATCCCCACCAGCACCTCGTCTGCCGCCGGTGCGGCCGCGTCGACGATCTCGACATCGAGATCGAGGCGGCGCCGCTGATGCGGGCGGCGGGCGACACGGGGTTCCGGCCCGAGGGCGCCGAGCTGGTGATCTCAGGGCTCTGCGCAGACTGCGCCCGGCAGTCCTGAGAGGTCAGACGCCTCGCGCGCTACGGCGCGCCGGCGCCGACCAACGTCCGGGCCTGCTGGCGCTCGGGCGCGATCCGCACGACGTTCCACGCCAGGCCCACGCGCTCCATCAGCGAGATGATCACGCCCGACGGGTCGACCTCCCACCACCGGAGCCCGTGATATGCCGACCTCGGGAACGCGTGGTGATTGTGGTGCCAGGACTCGCCGAGCGAGAACGGCGCCAACCAGACGACGTTGGTCGAGTGATCGTCGACGTCGAATCTCCGCGTGCCGAAGAAGTGGCACACCGAGTTGACCGACCAGGTGATGTGGTGAACGAAGAAGATCCGCACGAGCCCGCCCCAGATCAGCCCTTTGACGGCGCCCGCAGCGGTGAACCCGTCGAGGACGAATCCCGCCACCGCCGGAATCAGCAGCGACAGCACGACCAGCACCGGGAACCTGCGCCCGATCCGCCGCATCGCGCGGTCCTCGTAGAGCTCGGTCGCGTACTTCTTCCAGTCGGCCTGGCCCTGGGTCTCCAGCAGCCAGCCGACGTGCGCGTGCCAGAGGCCGGCCAGCCCGCTGCCATGGCCCACGTGGGGACTGTGGGGATCGCCCTCACGATCGGTGTGGGCGTGGTGCTTGCGGTGGTCGGCGACCCAGTCCATGACCGAGCCCTGAACCGACATCGACCCGAGCACGGCCAGCGACCGCTCGACCCACGGATGGGTCTGAAACGCCCGGTGGGTGAGCAGGCGGTGATAGCCGACCGTGATCCCGAATCCGGTCAGCAGGTACAGCACGATCAGGATCGCGATGTCGGCGGCATCGACCGCCCGGTTCCAGAGCAGCACGATCGCCACCAGGACACCTACGAACGGCACGACGACGCCGAGGAGATTGGCTATGCGCTCGCCACGAGTCACGTGTGACCTAGCATCTCATTCGTTTTCGCTGTGTTCTTGCGACATTTAGCGACCGTACCCAACTGGTTTCTATACCAATCGCACGAGATCAGGATCCTGACAGGCAACGGCGGAGCGCCGCGGCGCCCCCGGAGAGCACCGGCTCCCCATGTGACACGAGCACGCGCTCGATGTCAAGCTCGAGCAACGGCTCGAGCAGCGCGCGGAGTCCCTCCCGGTCGACGCTGACCCAGTACAGCCACGACTCGGGGCACATCCGCAGCTCGCCACCCGGGGCTCCCAGGATCCGGTCGCCCGGGATCAGCGCCCGATGCTCGGGCAGCCAGAACATCGTCTCCCCGGCCCCGCGAAGCACGATCGCCTCGACCCCGTCGGGCAGATTGCGCTTCGCGCGCGATGTCGAGGCTCCGTACCGCCGGGCGACCCGCTCGCGATCGCGTCGGTGGGGCGCGAGCGTCGTCAGCACGACCGCGCGCCGGCCGACGACGCGCTCGTCGGCCCAGCCCCAGAACTCGTCGGCATCGGGCGGCACCAGCGGGTCGATGAAGACGACCGCGTCGCGCCGTTCGTAAAGGAGCGAGCCGACCAGCTGGCCCCAGTCATCGGGGGTGTCGGGCGCGGCGCCCGGAGCGCCACTCCGGATGGGGCGCCAGCCAGCGCCAGAGGCCGGGCGCGATCGTCTCCATCCGCCGACCCTATCCACTCTCGGTGCCACGGCGATACCGTGACCCAGATGTCCGGCCTGACCGACGGCCAACTGGCTCTACGCCGCCAGATCATGGAGGCGTTCGCGCAGACCGGCGCGCCGCCGGCGATCGCGAGCGGACCGGATCTGCGCACGCTTGGTGAGCATCACGTCGTCGTGCTGTCGAGCGCGCACGAGATCCTGATGGCGCATCCGTTCGCCGGTCATCGTGACGGCGCTCGTGTCGACTCCGGTGGGCGGACCTGGTGGGGCAACTGCGCCTGGGACGCGCTGGGGATCGCGGCCGCGCTGGGCCTCGACGACGCACGGGTGACCTCCAACGGCGTCGTCCTCGAGCTCAACCGGAGCGGGCTCGCAGGCGACGCGGTGTTCCAGATCAGCGTCCCGGCGCGCCACTGGTGGGACGACATCGCCTTCACCTGAACGACGATGATGCTCTTCCGGTCCGAGGAGGAGGCCCATCAATGGTCGGCTGAGGCCGCCCGACCGCCGGGAGCGATCCTGTCGATCTCGCGGCTTCACCGCCTCGCCGCCGCCTGGTACGGCGATCGGCTCGCCCCTGGTTGGCAGCCGCGAACGGGCGCGCAGTCCCAGGCGGTGCTGACGAGCGTCGGACTCACCGGCGACTTCTGGCGCCTGGGCTGAGCGGATGCGATCCTCGGCTGCGCGGCTGCGCAGTGGTCGATCAAGCTCTGCCGCCGACGCGGTCAGCAGCTACCGAGACGAGCGGCACCGCGAGCGGGCGCGGCGGTGGCCGATGGAGCCATCTGGCGCGTACGCCGGCTCAGCTGACCTCGGACCGGGACGCAGCCGCCGCCAGCAGCGCGTCGAACAGCCCCAGGTCTTCGCCCTCCTCGGGGTGCCAGATGACACCGACGGCAAACCCCTTGACCGGGTCCTCGATCGTCTCAAGCGAGTCATCGTCGGCCCACCCGGTGGCGACCAGGCCATCACCGACGGAGGCGATCGCCTGGTGGTGACCCGAGCTGACGATGACGGCGGCGCCGAGGATCGACCCGACCCGGCTGCCCGGCGCCAGCCTCACTGGGTGAATGTCGAATCGGCCGGGCCGCGTCCGATGGCCGTCGTGTCCGACGAGATCAGGCAGGTGCTGGACCAGCGTGCCGCCGTAGGCAACGTTGATCAGCTGCATGCCACGGCAGATCCCGAGCACCGGCAGGTCGCTGTCCAGCGCGGCCCGCAGCAGGGCGAGCTCGCCCGCATCGCGTTCCGGGCTCACGGGGGTCGTGGCCGGCGAGCGAGCCTCACCGTAGGCCGCCGGATCGAGATCCGGCCCGCCGCACAGAATCAGCGCATCGAGCGCCGCGAGCGTCTCCTGCACGCCCGCGGTCAGCGGCGGAATCACGACCGGGCGCCCGCCCGCGGCGGCGACGGCCTCGACGTAGCCGAGCGGTACGAGCGCCGCAGGCAGGTCCCAGAAGCCCCATTTGGCCTGCGCGACGTATGACGTGATCCCCACGATCGGGGCTCGCTGCCCTGTTGCCGTCAGCTCCACCGACGCGAGCCTACCGCCGTCCGGTGCCCTCGCCGCTCGGCGCACCGCGGCGACCCGCACCGCGGCGACCGAGTCACTCGAGCGCCCGCGCGAACCCGAACCGGGCCGGCTCCCCCTCGTCCGCCCTCACCGGACCGCGCCCGGGGTGGGCGTAAAGATCGGCGATCGTCGTCGGGCCGTCGACCCAGTGGTCGTGGCCGCGTGCTCGCAGCCAGGCGTTGGCCTCATCGGCGGTCAGAGCGGTGAACTCGATGTCGGCCAGGCACCGCCCCGCGCGGCGGGTCGCCGGATGAAGCCGCTTGACCGGCTCGTTGGTCGTGATCAGGATCAACGTCCGGGTCCCCTGGCCGAGCAATCCGTCGGCCACATTCAGCAGTCGCGACAGCGCCTGGCCCGAGACCGTCCGCGCGTCGGCCGCGATTAGCTCGCCGGCGTCCTCGAGGATCACCAGTCGCCAGCGGTCGCCACTGTCGTCCCAGGTCAGGACGTCGAGCAGGTAGGAGCCGCCGCGCAGCAACTCGTCGGGGTCGATCACGAAGTGAGCCGAGCACCATGGCTTCCACGCCCGGACGAGCGCGCGCAGGGCGTGGGACTTGCCGGTGCCCGGCTCGCCGCGCCACAGGATCAGCCGGCCACCTTCAGGTGCCCGCGCCTCGGTCAGGCGGACCAGCGCGCGCTTGACATCGGCCGAGTAGTTGTGGGCGATCTGCTCAAACGAGGGGGCATCGATCTCCTTGTGGCGGACGTCGCCGCCCCGCGCGCCGTTGATCCAGAACGCGACCGTGATCTGATCGGGCGCGGGCGCTGAGCTCGCGAGCCGGCGGCGAAGCGAGTCGCGCGCGGCTGCAACCTTGCTGCGCTGCGTGCCGGCGACCTCGACCGAGACGGTCCCGTGATCCACGTCGACGAACGCGATCGCCCCGTCGCCGAGGCGGATCAGGGCCTCGATCTCGTCGCCGGTCCGGTCGGCGCGCAGCAGCGCGAGCTCGCCGAGCTGGGCGAGCTGGTCGGCGGCCGGGGCGCCACGGAACTCGTCCTGCGCCACGTGCTGCAGCCCGAGGGCGAGCAGCTCGGCGGTGAACCGCGCCCGTACGACGCTGTCCGGCCAGATGTCATGCAGACGCCGCGCGATGCGCGGAGCCAGGCGGACACCGGTATTCGTGTTGTTGGTATTCATGCCCATGGCAGGGCCCCTGGGAGGAATCGAACCTCCGACCTCGCGCACCGCGAGCGTGCGCTCTCTCCATTGAGCTACAAGGGCGGAATTGGGCCTTCGCCGGCGTCGCGCCGGCTGCGTCGTGTCAGCGTTTCGGCAGCGCGACGCGATCGTCAGCGACGACCGCGGTTTTCAGCTGTTGCCTGAATCTGAGCTTCATGACGGACGAGGCAAGGTACCGGGTCGGCCGCCTTTGCACAAGCCGAATTCACGCCGCGTGCAGGCTCGTCGAGACGGTCGGCCCCGAAGCGAGCGTCTGGTACACGACGCAGTAGCGTTCGGTGAGCTTCTTGAGCAGCGCCAGCTGCTCCTCGTCGGCGTCCGATTCGACCTCGATCGAGAGGCGGATCTTCGAGAAGCCGACCGGCGCCTCGCGGTCCACCCCGAGCGTGCCGCGGAAGTCGAGGTCGCCCTCCGCGCGAAGACGTCCCGCCGAGACCGGTATCTCGAGCGACGTCGCGACCGCCTGCAGCGTCACGCCGGCACACGCGACAAGCGCCTCGAGCAGCATGTCGCCGGAGCACAGCAGCGACCCGTCGCCACCCGACGCCGGGTGAAGGCCCGCCTGCGCCAGCGCGCGCCCGGTCTGCACCGAGCACGACACGCCCTCCCCCAGCTCGCCCTCGGCCGACAGGGTGACGATCGCCGCCTGCGGCTCGTCCTTGTAGCGCTCCTTGAGCGGCGCCTGGGCCATCCGAAGCTCGTCGCGGTCCATACGCGAGATCTTACGGTTGCCGGTTTCCGGGCCAATCGGCGCCAACCCGCGACCTACGTCCCGCGAGCGTGATCACGTCGGCGTCAGGCTCGGCGACGTACAGCCTCCGCACCTCGGCGGCGCGGAACTTCAGGCAGCGCCGCTGGTTGAGATAGCCCTTGTCGGTGATCTCGCCCGCGTCGAGGCTCGGCGGCCGGTCGAGCAGCAGTAGGCGCTCGACCCGCGAGGCAGACCCGGCGGCGGCACCGAGCTGGGCCAGCGTCTGTGAGAGGTGGCGGCGCAGCCGCGGATCCGACAGCTCAACGTCCCCTTCGATCCCGCACACCTCGCGCGCCTCGGCGGCGTTGACCCACCCGAGCGCGGCGACGTACTCCCGGTCCTGGCCGCAGATCACCGCGTCGGTCAGCACCCGGGCCGCACCCAGCAGCCGCGTTCGCAGGGGCCCGACTGTCACCCAGGTCCCGGTCAGGAGCTTGAAGTCCTCGGCGATCCGGCCGTCGAACACCAGTCCCTGGTCGGGATCGTCCTCGTCCACGAGCCTGACCGCATCGCCCGAGCGGTAGAAGCCCTCGTCATCGAACGCGGCCGCAGTGAGCTCAGGCCGCTTGAAGTAGCCGGGCGTCACGTTCGGGCCGCTGACCCGGATCTCGAGCTTGTCGGCCTCGGGCGCGAGCTTGATCGTCGTTCCGGCGAGCGGCACCCCGATACACCCGACGACGGCGTCGGCGAAGTGGGCGCTGGTCGCGGCCGGAGCCGTCTCGGTCGTCCCCCAGCTCGACGTCAGCGGCACCCCGTGATCAGCCACCCGTTCGGCGATCGCACGCAGCCGCAGCGCCAGCGCGTCGGGCAGCGCCGCGCCCGCGTAGAACATGAACCGCAGGCGGCTGAAGAATCGCCGCGCCAGCTCGTGGTCGCCCTCGAGCGCGCCGGCGAGCAGCGCGAATCCGGCCGGGACGTTGAAGTACACGGTCGGCGGGATCTCCCTGAGCGCCGCGAGCGTGCGCCCGAACAGCGGCAGCGCCGGCCTGCCGTCATCGATGTAAAGCGTGCCGCCGTTGAATAGGACGAGGTTGAGGTTGTGGTTGGCGCCGAACGTGTGACTCCACGGCAGCCAATCGACCAGCACCGGCGGCTCGGACTCCAAGAACGGCCAGATGTGCCTCAGGACGGCCTGGTTTGAGCACAGCATCCGATTGGTGTTGATCACGCCCTTGGGGGCGCCGGTCGAGCCCGACGTGAACAGCAGTTTCACGGTCGTCTCAGGCGTCAGGCCGCGATACGCATCCTCGACCGTCGATCTCGGCTCTGTCTCGAGCAGCCTCCCGAACGACACCGCCGCCGGGCGGTCGCCGCGGCCGACCACGACCGTGCCGGCGCTCGCACCGAGCGCGTCGAGCGCCGTGGCGAACTGACCCGCGTCATCGGCGAACGTCAGGCCCGGCCTTGCTCAACTCGGCGATCTCCTTGATCCGCGCATGGTCGGAGCTCAGCAGCGAATAGGCGACACTGATCGGCATCACCGGCACGCCCGCCGTGTAGGCGCCGAGGCTCAGCAGCAGGTGCGCCACCGAGTTGCCCGACAGGATCATCAGCGGTCGCTCGGGTCCCAGCCCGTGGTCGAGCATCGCCTGAGCGAGCGCGTCAGCCCCGGCGCGCGCCTCGCCGTAGCTCAGCTCGATCCAGCGATCATCGTGATCGCGCTCTGCGGCCAGCGGACGGTCTGGGTGCAATGCCGCGCGCTTGCGGAGCACGGCCGCGAGCGACGGCTGCACACCCTGCAGCGGCTGCCGGGACGTGAGCAGGATCGATCCATCGCCGCGGCGCTCGATCGACGTCGCTCGGGGCGCGAACGTCCCGAGCAAGGCATCGCTGGTCGCGCCGGCGCTCATCCCGGACGGTCGATCAGCGTCGAGAGCACGATCAGGGTCCGCGTGCGCAGGACGTTGGGGTCGCGGCGCAGACGCTCGACGAACTTCTCGAGGTCGGCGATGCTCTCCACCCGCGCGCGGACCAGTGCATCGGGCTCGCCCGAGATCGTGAACGCGGACACGACCTCGTGCATTCCGGCCAGCGAGCGGCCGACGTCGGCCGGCGCGATCCGGTCAGCGCAGTAGACCTCGACCAGCGCCTCGATTCCCTCGCCCAGCGCCTGGGGGTCGACCCGGGCGCCGTAGCCGACGATCACCCCGTCGCGCTCGAGTCGGTCGACACGTCGCTTGACGGCTGTCGATGACAAGCCGACGTTGCTGCCGATGTCCGCGAACGTGCGCTTTGCATTCTCCTGCAGCAGCGCAATGATCCCGCGGTCGATGGTGTCTAGAGGGCGACTCAACTGCATCGGACGACCGGTCGAATGCGTCTTGGTTGCGTCGACCCTACCAACACGCCACATTCGTTGCGTGGCCGTTACTGTCGCCTCAGACCTGGCCCCGCACCGAACGCTGCTCGAGCTCGACGGCGCCAGCCTCACGATTGCGGACGCGCTCGACGTGTCGCGTCGCAGCCGCGCCGTCCGACTCAGCAGCCACGCCGCCGGGGCGGTCGCGACCAGCCGCGAGCTCAAGCGGTCGCTGATCGACGAGGAGATCCCGATCTACGGCGTAACGACCGGGTTCGGGGATAGCGCCCACCGCCAGATCTCACCCGCCAGGGCGGCCCTCCTTCAGCAGGGGGTGATCCGCTTCATGGGCTGCGGTACCGGCCCGACCGCCCCGCCCGAGGTCGCGCGCGTGACGATGCTGTTGCGAGCCAACTGTCTGGCGAAGGGCAACTCGGGCGTCCGCGTGCAGGTCATCCAGCGGCTCCTTGACCTCGTCAACAATGACGTGCTCCCGTTCATCCCGGAGCGCGGCTCGTGTGGCGCCAGCGGCGACCTCGCCCCCCTCTCCTACGTCGGCCGAGCGCTCTGCGGCGACGGCGAGGTCGCATTCGACGATCACCGGCGCGCGGCCGACCGAGGTCTTCGCCGAGCTCGGTCTCGAGCCACTCGTGCTGGAGGCCAAGGAGGGTCTGGCCCTGACCAACGGCACGTCGTTCATGAGCGCGTTCGCGTGCCTGGCCGTCGGCGCGGCGAGCGAGCTCGCGGACCTGGCCGACCTGATGACCGCGATGGCGTCGCAGGCGCTGCTCGGCAACCGCGGTCACTTCAACGCGTTCCTGTTCGACGAGGCCAAGCCCCACGCCGGCATGGTGCGCAGCGCCCACAACATCCGCGCGCATCTGGCGCAGTCACAGCTGTCGCTCGACAGCGACGACCTGTTCGCCGGCGGCATGCAGGGTGCGGGGTTCATCGAGCTCGACCGTCAGGTGCAGGACAAGTACTCGATCCGCTGCGCGCCGCACGTGATCGGCGTCCTGCGCGACGTGATCGGCTGGGTGCAGGAGTGGATAACGATCGAGATCAACTCGTCCGATGACAACCCACTGTTCAATGTCCGTGATCACCGTGTCGAGAGTGGCGGCAACTTCTACGGCGGTCACATCGGTCAGGCGATGGACTCGCTGAAGGTGGCGCTCGCCAACGTGTGTGACCTGATCGACCGGCAGCTCGAGCTGCTCGTGGACGAGAAGTTCAACGCCGGGTTGACGCCGAACCTGATCCCGCGGTTTGCGCCCGACCATCCCGAGGCCGGCCTGCACCACGGCTTCAAGGGCATGCAGCTGTGCTGCTCGGCGATGACCGCCGAGGCGATGAAGCTGTGCAACCCGGCGACGATCCACTCCCGCTCGACCGAGTGTCACAACCAGGACAAGGTGTCGATGGGCGCGATCGCGGCACGGGACGCGCGCACGATCGTGGAGATCGCTCAGAACATCGCGGCGATTCATCTGATCGCCTGCTGCCAGGCGCTCGAGCTGCGCGGCATCGACAAGTGCAGCCCCTCGACGGTCGAGGCCTTCGGGATGGTGCGTGAGCGGGTCGCGTTCCTGGACCGGGACCGATACCTGGACGTCGATATCGCGGCGACCGTCGCGCTGATCCAGTCGGGCGCCTTCTCCGAGTTCGGCAACTAGAACGTCACCACAAACCGGCATGCCCGCACCCTTGAGCGGGGCCGCCTCTGCTTGCAAGCTTTACGGGTCCCGAGAGTAAGGAGCTGCGAATGGGATTTCTGCACCGAGACGATGGCCCGAGCCCGACCCGTTTCAGGATGCGCGAGAAGCTGCTGTCGATCGGCGACGACTCCTGGATCGAGACCGAGGACGGAGACCGCGCCTTCAAGGTCAACGGCAAGGCGCTTCGCGCGCGCGAGACGTTCATTCTCGAGAGCCCGTCCGGCGACGAGTTGTTCAAGATCCAGAAGAAGGCGCTGCACATCAAGGACACGATGAAGGTCGAGCGCGACGGCGACACGGTCGCGACGGTCAAGAAGGCGCTGATCACCCCGTTCCGGGACCGGTTCGAGATCGAGCTCGCGGACGGCTCGGAGCTGAGCGCCAAGGGCAACGTGGTCGACCACGAGTTCGAGATCGAGCGCGACGGCGACAAGATCGCCGAGATCTCCAAACGGTGGTTCCGCGTCCGTGAGACGTACGGGATCGAGATCGCGCCCAGCGAGGACGCCGCCCTGATCCTCGCCGCGACGGTCTGCATCGACGAGATGGCCGACCGGTAGCAGCGGCATACGCGCCCGCCGACGATCGCGCTCGATTGGGTCTAAGGCGTCGGCGTCCTGGGCACCGGCGCTCGCCCCGGTTCGCGCGCCGGCCGACGCTGTCGTTCCGAGAGCCGCCGCCGCAGGCCGTGGCCGTCGCGCAACCTGATCGAAGCCGGTTCGGCGTCGGCCAGCGGAACGCCGCCGGGTGACGGTCCCGCCGGGGTCGGCGGTGGACGGCGAGGACCTCCCCCACCGGTGTCGTCGGAGTCCGAGTCGCCGTGCCCGTCGGACTTCACGAACCGGCTGAGCAGCGCGGGCACCAGCAGCGCCACCGCGAACACGAGCAGCATGTACAGCAGCGCGAGTGGATCAAATGCGTCGACACCAGACCCCTTCGCCATCGGCCAAGCCTAGCGCTCGGGCAGCAGCCGTCGACGGCCTGAGCACAATCCGCGGCGGATCGGCGCGGCGGTTACGCTGGTCTCCATTGCCTACCGTCATCTGCTGGTCGAGTACGACGGAACCCCGGCCGGAGCCGAGGCGATCGCGACCGCCGATCGGCTCGCTGCGCGGGACGGGGCGCAGGTGACGGTGGTCGTGGTCGTCGAGCTCGAGCGCCCGGTCCGTTGGGGCACGCGCTGGCCTCGGGGCACGAGCGTCTGGAATGACGTGATGCTGGACCGTGCGCGCGCCGATCTCGAGCGCGCCCGCGAGCTGGTGCGGGCGCCGGCCGAGCTGACCGTGCTGTTCGGCCCGCCGCACCGGGCGCTTGCGGCCGGCGCCGATGAGTTCCACTGCGACGCGATCGTGCTGCCGTCGCGCCCGCGGTGGCCGGTGGCGAGGCTGCTCGCCCGCGGTCGCGCGTCAGCAATTCGCCGGCGCGCGCAATGCGATGTGCTGCAACCTTGACTGGGCGCCGGGCGGCGCGCTCACGCGTTCGGGATGTGTGCGTCGCCTCCCGTGACCCGGACCAGGAGCGAGCGCCCCGCGACCAGCGCCCAGACCCCCTCGAGCAGGACGAATCCCCACTGGCTGCTGATCAGCGCGGCAACGCACAGCCCAGCGCCACCAGCAAGGTTGAAGGCCAGGTAGCGGTAGGAGGCCACCGACCACACGCCCCACTGCGAGAGCGCAAACGCGACCAGCACCAGGATTGCTCCAGCCCACTGCAACGCCTCGGACATAGCCCGCTCCCTTCGTCGTGCGCTGCGGAGCTGTGAGCTTAATCGTTGGACGGCGTGCACGAGCATGCAGCATCGGCGATCATCAGGGCGCGTAAGCCACGCGTTCGATGACACCCCGTCAGCACTCACCAACGCCGCTGCCGATGTTGGGCTGCGACCTCGACCCGTCGGATCTCACCGACCAGCTCGGCCGCTACCGACGACTCGCCCTTCATGTGACCGACGCGCAGCGGGCGCCGGGCGAGCTCCGAGTCACGTTCGGCGATGACGTGCCGGCCGAGCTGCTGGAGCGGACGCTCGCGGTCGAGCGGGGCTGCTGCTCGTTTCTCGAGACCGAGTACCGTCCGGACGCGCACACCTTGACGATCGCCACCGCTGATGCGCAGCACGAAGCGACGCTTGCTGTGATCGCCCGCGCGCTGACCTCGCGGTGACCGAGCCCGCTGCCGCGAGCGCGGTCTCTCCCGCCGGCGGCGGGATGCCGGATGAGCTCCACCCGCGCCACCTGATCATCCGCGTCCTTGAGATCGTGGCGGTGATCGCGCTGGTCGTGATCGCGATCAGTGCCCTGCCGGGGCTCGACGAGGTCCGTAACCGCCTGCAGGGCGCCGACCCGGTGTGGGTCGTGGCCGTGGCGATCGCCGAGGTCGGGTCCTGCGCCGGTTACCTGCTCGTGTTTCGCGACACCTTCTGCTCGCAGATGTCGTGGGGACTGAGCTACGACATCGCGATGGCCGAGCTGGCGGCCAACTCATTGCTCCCGGCGGGCGGCGCCGGCGGGCTCGCGCTCGGCGTCTGGGCGCTGCGCCAGGCGGGGATGCCAACGGGCCACATCGCGCGCCGGACGGTCGCCTTCTTCGTCGTCACGAGCGCAGCCAACTTCTTCGCGCTGATCCTCGTCGGGCTCGGCGTGTTCGCGGGGATCCTGACGGGCCGAGGTTCGGCGGTGCTGACCCTCGTTCCGGCGTTGATCACCGCGCTCGGGGTGTTGCTCGTGGTCCTGAGTCCGCGGCTGCTGCGCGGCCTCGGCGATCGCGGCAGCGAGGTCGACCGCGGTGACTGGCGCGCACGCGTCGGGGCGGCGGTGCGGACGTGGCTCAAGGCCGCAGCCGACGGAGTCGAGCAGGCGATCGCCTTGCTGCGGGCGCACAGCTTCGGCGTGGTCGTCGGGTCGTTCTCGTACATGGCGTTCGACATCGCCGCGCTTGGCTTCGGTTTCGCCGCCGTCGGACAGGTGCCGGCGTTCGGGACGCTGGTGCTCGGCTACCTGATCGGCCAGCTCGGCAACCTGGTGCCGCTGCCCGGGGGGATCGGAGGCACCGAGGGCGCGTTGATCGGCATCTTCGCTCTCTACGGCGTGAACCTGACCGAGGCCACGGCCGCCGTCCTGATCTATCGCCTCTTCCAGCTGCTCGTTCCCGCCGCGCTCGGAGCGCCTGCATTCGTGATGCTTCGCCACAAGCTCAAGCGGACCGACCAGCCGGCACTCGTCTGCGCGCCGCTCGGGGTCGAGGTGATCAAGCTTCCGGCGCACTCCTGACGCGGCCGTCGGCCGCCGCCGGCCAACCGCACTCCTGACGCGGCCGTCGGCCGCCGCCTGCCACCGATTACTCTTTCCGGCCATGGATTCAGATCACGCCTCTCAACTGCTCGCACGCGAGCGAACCCGGATCGAGGAAGCGCTCGAAGAGCTCAACCGCGACGGCTTCCTGGAATCGACCGACCGCCGCGAGCCCGGCGACGAGGACTCGGAGGACCTCTATCAGGACGAGCTCAACGAAGGGCGCGGGCAGGAACTGCGCACCGAGCTTGAGGCGCTCGAGCGGGCCGAGGCGAGGCTCGCCGCGGGGACCTACGGCCTCTCGGTGCAGAGCGGTGAGCCGATCCCTGACGCGCGCCTGGAGGCGCGTCCGCTCGCCGAGCGGACGGTCGAGGAGGAGGAGCGCTACGGGCGCGGGTGATCCCGCCCCGGCCGCCACCGGCGCGGCCCGGGCACTGCCGCTCGCCCGCCTCAAGTTGCGCTGGTCGGCCGGCGGGGAATCGACGCCGTGGTTGCCGGCGTGGTCGGTGCCGGCGGCGATGCGGGGCGCGCGGGCCGCGATCGTCGTGCCCGGCATGTTCGCGTTCTGCGACGAGGTCATCGGCAACCTCCAGATGGCCACATTCGCCGCCTTCGGCGGGTTCGCGACGCTCGTCCTCGCGAGCTTCAGCGGCGGCCGCCGCGACAAGCTGACCGCCCACACGATCCTGGCGATCGCCGGCAGCGTGCTGCTGACGATCGGGACCGCGGTCAACTCGTCGACCGTGGTCGCCGCGCTGGTGACCGTCCCCGTCGTGTTCGTCGTCTTCTTCTCCGGTGTGGCCGGCCCGAACGCCGCGTCGGGTGCGACCGCAGCGCTGCTGGCCTACGTCCTGCCGGCGGCCTCGCCCGGGACGATGGGCATGGTGCCCGAACGCCTTGCCGGCTGGTGGCTTGCCTCGATCGCCGGCACGGCCGCGGTGCTGTTGCTCTCCCCCCCGCAAGCCGCTGACCCGTTGCGAGCCGCGGCATCGAAGCTCGCGCAGCTGCTGACGGCCCAGATCGAGGCGATGGTCGCCGGCACCGCGACCGACGCCGGCCTGCATGCCTGCATCGAGGCCAAGCACGAGCTGCTGGCGAAATTCACCGCGACTCCTTTCAGGCCGACCGGACTGGCCGGCACCGATCAAGCGCTGGCCAACGGAGCCGAGCTGCTCGAGTGGTGCACCTCGCAGCTGATCGACACCGCCCACGAGCGTGACGACCTGAGCGGCGTGTCGGAGGCCGACCGGGAGCTGCTGACGGTCGCCGCCCAGGTGCTGCGCGACGCCGGCGCGCTGTTCGCCGGCAACCGCGACGTGACTCCCGACCTCGAGCGGCTGGATGGGTGCCGCATGCGGAGCATCGCAGCCACGAGTGAGCTGCCGCCCGACGGGGACGACTTCCGCGAGCACGCTCGGGTCTCCTTTCACGCCTGCGCGCTCGCGATCACGATCTTGGTGATCGGTGCCGACGCACTCGTCGCCGCCGGGCGCGTCGATGCCGACTGGGTGATGAACGCGCGGATGCGCTGGTTTGGAGGCCACTCGCTCGGTCCGGTCGATCCCCGCCGCCCCGCGACCCTGTCGCGCTTCGCGGGCGTCGCGGTCCGCCATGCGAGCCTTCGATCGGTCTGGTTCATCAACAGCATGCGGGGGGCCCTGGCGCTCGCGGCCGCCGTCGCGGTCGCCGACCTGAGCAGCGTCCAGCACGGATTCTGGGTCGTGCTCGGGACGCTCTCCGTGCTGCGGACAAGCGCCGCGTCGACGGGCTCGACCGCGATCCGCGCTCTGACCGGCACCGCGATCGGGTTCGTGATCGGCGGTGCGCTGCTGGTCGCGATCGGCACCAACGATGCGGTCCTCTGGGTGGCGCTCCCGATCGCGGTGTTCGTGGCGGCGTACGCGCCGGGAACCTTGCCGTTCGCGGTCGGGCAGGCGGCCTTCACGGTCACGGTCGCCGTCCTATTCAATCTGCTGGTGCCCGTCGGATGGAAGGTCGGGGTCGTTCGGATCGAAGATGTCGCGATCGGCTGCGCGGTCAGCATCCTCGTCGGAAGCCTGTTCTGGCCGCGCGGTGCGGCCTCGGTGGTCGGCGACGACCTCGCCGATGCGTACCGCGTGAGCGCCGCCTATCTGACCCAAGCGGTGGAATGGGTCTGCGGACTCCGGCTGACGGAACCGACCGACGCGGTCGGCGCGGTGACCACGGCGGCGCGGCTCGACGAGGGGCTACGGGGGCTGCTGACCGAGCAGGGAACCAAGCACATCCGCAAGGAGGAGCTGTGGCGGCTGGTCGGCGGGACGATGCGTCTGCGCCTCACCGCTCACGCTGTCGCGGCGATGCCGCCTGTCCACTCGCACGACGCCGCGGCGACGCGGATCGTCCTCGGCCGGCGAGCCCAACTGCTCGACGTGTGGTTCGACGGGCTCGCCGATCAGGTCGGCAAGCCCAGAGGCCGGGGAGTCGCGGCGCTTGTGACGCCGACGCTCGACGGCCGGCCGGCCGAGGGGCCGACCGACTCCAGGCAGACGATCTGGCTCTGCGAGCACCTCGATCACCTGACCGAGCACCTCGGCGAACTGGTGCCGCCCGCCACACACCTGGCAGAGATCCGCCGGCGCCCGTGGTGGCGGTAGGCGATGACGACGAACGACTAGGCTGCCCGGAATGCCCACCAACCCGAAACCGATCACCCTGTTCGAGGTCGCCAGGCGCGCCGTCGAGATCAGCGATCCGGCCGATTCCGACCAGCGGCTGGGTGACCTGCTGGAGCAGTTCGAGGACGCCGACGAGCCGGTGACCGCGATCGACAACCTCGAGGAGCGCGTCGCGATCGCAGTTGAGGGGGTCGACGTCGAGATCGACGATCCCGCCGTGTCGATGGCGGCGGCGACGATCCTGTATCTGGCCCACCGCCGTGATGAGCTCCATGACGACCCCGACAAGATCCTGCGGCTCGCCGCTCGGGCCGAGTGGACGGGCGACCCTCCGGGGCCGGTCGTCGACTGGCTGGCGCAGCGGGGCGTCGAGATCTGACCTCATGCTGATCATCCAGATACCGACAGGCGGAGCGCTCGCGCGCCAGCTCGCCGACGAGCCACCCAGGAGCATCGCCGCCGGGGACGCGGTGGTCGAACACGGACTGACCGACACGCTCGGAAACCTCGAGCCACCGTCGGGAGGCGAGGTCGTGCTGGCGGTCGGATCGCCCGAGGCACTCGCGCGCGAGGCTGGCGAGGTTCGCCGCGTGATCGCGCACGCCGGGACCGGCGTGGAGCCGCTGATCGTCATCGTTGAGGCCGCCGAGCGGCTCAGCGACGATGAGCTCGCGGCGGTGGTCGACGCCTCGGGGCGCACCGAGCGACCGGTGATCCTGCGCGTCATCCGGAACGGCTGATCCGCGCGTCAACCGCGACGACTGAGGGGCGACCTTCAGTCCGGATCCTGCGAGCTGTACGGGTAATCCTCGCCGCGGACGTCGCGGTAGCGGCGATCGAACAACTCGAGCACCTCGGTCACATCCGCCGGCCCGTGGATGCCGTGGCTGACGCCGGCTGAGCCGGGCGTCACGTCCGCCGGCTCGGCGTCTCCATGCTCGACGAGCTCATCGTGCTCGATGCCGAGGAACGGCAGCTCGGCCTCGCCGCGCTCGGGGTAGAGGACTCCGAGCTCGGCCTGGTCGTAGACGACCAGCGCGGCGCCGTCGGCGCGGCGTTCGATCCGCACTCCCGGCCAGGTGCTCAGCTCGTTGGCGATCTCTTCGACCAGCGCGGTGGAACGCGACATGAGTGGATCCTATTGGTAGCGTGAGGCGGTGCCGTCCGGCTTGCCGTCCGTGTCCTACCCGCAGTGGAGCGCAACGTGCGACACCCTGCACGCGCACACCCAGGTTCTCGGCAAGCTCGCGGTCCGGCTGGCGCCGCCTGAGCCCCAACTGCAGCACGCGGCGCTCCGCCTGACAGCGCGCGGCTGGGAGACGGGAGCGCTGCCGGCGCCCGACGGCTCGGGGGCGTTCGTCGTGTCGCTCGACCTGCGATCCCACAAGGCCGTGATCGAACATTCCGATGGCCGCGAGCGATTCGTCCCTCTGACCGCTGACCGGCCGGTCGGCTCGGTGACCACGGACGTGCTCGAGGCGGTCAACGAGCTTGCCGGGCCGGTCGAGATCGACACCACCCCGCAGGAGGTGGCGTGGACCGCGCCGCTGGACGCTGACACCGAGCATGCGACCTACGACACGGGCCAGGTCCGCAACTACTTCGAGG
The DNA here is from genome assembly GCA_963730075.1 of uncultured Solirubrobacterales bacterium. Classification (GTDB taxonomy): domain Bacteria; phylum Actinomycetota; class Thermoleophilia; order Solirubrobacterales; family Solirubrobacteraceae; genus Palsa-465. The sequence goes on from CAVSQH010000004.1 coordinate 30,419, forward strand.
CCGCGACCGAGGCCGCGCTCGTGCTGGGCGCGTTCCGCGCGCCGTACCGAGGCCGGTCCACCCCGGTCAACGCCTGGTGGGGATCGTTCGACCTGGCGGTGAGCCTCTTCTCCGGGTCGCCCGCCCAGCCGCCGTCGGATGATTTCATCATGCGCAACGCGATGGACTCGCAGGAGGTGGCGATCGGCTGGTGGCCCGGTGACGCTCGCTACGGCCGGGCGGCGTTCTACGCCTACGCCCATCCGGCACCGGCGGGGTTCACGGAGGCCGATGTGTCGCCCGGGCGATGGGATCAGGCACTCGGCGAGTACGTGCTCGACTTCGACGACGTGCGGTCGGCCGCCGACCCACGCACGCTGGCACTCGGGTTCGCCCGCGCCGTGTTCCGTCACGCCTGCCTGGTCTGCGATTGGGATCCCGGTCTCGCCTCGAGCGCCGAGGGAACGCCACCGCCGGTGGTGTAGCGCGCCGAGCGCTACCTTTTGGGGCGATGACGCCCGACACCGCGCAGTCAAACGATCGACGCCGGTCGGTGGCGGCGATCGTGATCGCGATCAGCCTGGTGCTCGTGATCGCGGCCGAGCGTGACATCCAGCGCCGGCCTGAGACCGAGCTGCGCGGCAACAAGCTGCTCTGGCGAATCGCCTGCCTGAACGCGATCGGGGCGCTCAACTACTTCGGCTGGGGCCGGCGCCGGGCCGCGAGCTAGCGCCGCGGGATCCGCACGACCGGGCTGGTCGCAAGCGCCGTCCAGCCGTCGTGACCGAGCAACACGACGCGTGCCCGCACGGGGCCGCGGACAGCAAACGTCGTCCTCGAATGGGAGTCCAGGCGCGTGCGCCGGGTCAGCCACCAGCCGAAGCGGTCACGGAGGCGGAGCTCCAGCGCGACGCGTGCGTGCGGCGCCCCCGGGGTCACCTGGACCGAGATCCCGCCGTGAGTCGGTCGCGCCCGGACATGACGGTCAACGACCAGCAGGCGTCGCGTCTCGCTGAACTCGCTCCCGAGGGCGGCCCGGTAGTGAGCGGTAGCGGTCGCGGTCACCTGTGCCTTCCAAGCGCCGTCCGGGAGCGGGCTCGCGGACGCGACGGTCTGAAACCCCGAACCGGTGTCGCGCTGGATCTGCACCGCTGCCGACGGGTCGGCCGTGCGTCCCCGCAGCGTGACCGAGATCCCGGCTGCCAGCGCGCGGGGAGGCAGCGGCTCGAGGGTGACCCGGCGGACGTGCACGACGCCGAACATCTCGCGGTGGATCGCGCAGTGATACGTGTAGGTGCCGGGGGTCGTGAACTGAAACGAGAAGCCTCTTCCGGTGACCAGGTCACCGGAATCGAACACATCGTCGTCCGAGGTCACGGTGTGGGTTCGCCCGCCCTGGTTGTTCCACGTGACCGTGTCGCCCGGTAGCGCATCGACCGTTTCGGGCGCGAAGGCCGCGTACTCGATCGACACCCTGACCGGCGCGGCCTGCGCCGGCGCCTGACCGGCGATCGTGAGCGCAGCGAGCAAGGCGACCGCGATCGCGAAGCGCCTGATCAACGCGACACCTTGTAGATGCCGATCATCCCCCGCATCATGTGATCCTCGACGTGGCAGTGGTAGAGCCACGTGCCTGGATCCTGCTCGTGCCAGCGGATCTTGTAGCTCTCGGCAGGACCGACCGTCTGCGTGTCGCGCGGGACGCCGTCGGCGCCGATCCAGCGGTGTCCATGAACGTGGAAGGTGTGGAAGTCCGATCCCATCGCCATCACGTCCCACTGCACCGTCTGCCCGACCTTGGCGCGGAACACCGGCGTATTGCCGACGAACGCGCGGCCGTCGATCGCCATGAAGTCCTTCCCGAACGGCGAGAACACGACTTCGAACTCACGGTCGGGGGGACGCTCGTGCTTGCCGAGGATCGACAGCATCCCGAACATGCCGCCCTTGATCGAGTCGTCCATCGACGGCGAGTGGTCGTGATAGGGCCAGATGCCGACCGAGTCACGGCCGGCCCTCAGGTCATAGGTGTAGCTCTGGCCGTACTTGACGTCGGCGCCGCGTCCCGAGAAGCCGGGCACGTAGGCGCCGTCGGAGCTCGGACGGTAATGGACGCCGTGAAAATGCATCGAGTGAGGGTCATGGCGGAGGTTGTCCATGTTCTTGAAGTGGATCCGGAGCCGGTCACCGACGCGCGCGTGGATCAGCGGCCCGGGGATCAGCAGGCCGTCGGCATTGGAATGGCGCGCGTTCGGCAGCGGCCGGCGCCAGTTCGGGCTGTAGCGCCGGTAGACGACGGTCGGGAAGATCGCGTCCCCCGGGGAGACCGGCATCCCCATGATCGCGTCATGGCCGTTGGGCGCCACGTTCCACCACGTCGGCACGGCTGCGACCCAGACATCCCGGATCCGCGCCGACGCCGACCCTGGTGCCGCCAGCCCACACAGCAGGGCGACGGCAACCGCGAGCGCCGCAGCCAGACGCGTCCGGCTCCGTCGCGAGGCGCCGACTAGCGACACCATGGCCCCCGGCAAAGCATCCGCGGGACGCTGGCGCTGCCCGACGACCGATGCAATGGGGTCCAGACCCCATCTTCGAGCTCAAGGCAGCGTGTCCGAATACCGCGAGCGGGGGCCGCCAGGCCCCCGCTCGCGCACGATCGCCGCTCAGCAGGTCCCGGGCGCGGCCGGAATCGCCTGGCAGTTGGACGACGCGTTGTTGCCGTCACCGCCGAGCACCGAGGCCGACGTGGCCGAGGCGGTGTTCGACTCTCCACCGCTGACCGACGCGTCGAAACGTTGTCGCGAAGTTGAAAAAGCCACCGAGGATCGACGCGAACGATCCGCTGGCGCTGTTTTCGTCACCGCCCGCGACCGCGGCACCGCCGCCAGTGGCGCCATTGAACTGGCCACCCGCGACCGAGGCGGACCCTCCGGTGGCGTTGTTCACCTCGCCGCGCTGACAGTCGCTTCGAGCCCCGACGCCGTGTTCTCGAACCCGCCAGGACGGCCTGAGCGTCAGCGAGGCACGAACCGCTCGGGGTACTGCCCGACCCGGCGAGGTTCTCGCACCCACCGGCGACTGTCGCGAACTGACCGTTGGCGAGGTTGAAATCACCGCCGAGCACCGAGGAGTTCGCCGCCTTGGCGACGTTCGAGCTGCCGCCGGTGACACTCGCTGAACTGCCGCCGGCGACGTTCCTGAAGCCGCCGCCGACCCAGGCGCCGTTGGCGCCGGAGGCCGTGTTGCGATTGCCTCCGGTCACCGACGAGGCCACCCCCGAGGCGACGCCGCTCTTGCCGCCGACCGCCGAGGACTCGGCGCCCGAGGCGGTGTTCGCGTCCCCGGCCGCAAGACTGTCGGCTCCCGAGGCGATGTTCTGGAGGCCGACCGCGGCACGAATACGGCGCCGTGACCTTGTCAAACGACCCTCCGACCAGCTCGCCGTAGTTCGACCAGCCGTTGTCGGCGCCGACGACCAGATCGTTCGACCCCGATTGCGGGAATCCACTCTTGTTTTCGGCGTAGCCGATAATCAGATTCCCCTCGCCGTTGACCGTCCCGCTCGTCGACCCGCTCCCTGACACGACCTGGACGTTGACCCCCGAGAACTGCACCGTCGGCTTGCCACCGACGCCGGCGGACACGAACGTCGGTGCCAGCACCGCGGTCGTCCCCGAACCACAAGACGGCGAAGCACCGGTCCCGCCCGACACCACCGCCTGACCGGCCGTCGTCGGAACGCACTCCCAGCCCGGCGTCGCCGAGGCGGCCGCCGTCAGCAGACCAAATGCGACGGCCGCGATCGACGCGATACGCGCAACTCTCCTCATTATGAACCGCTTCCGATCCCCGCTCCACCCAGTGCCGAGCGGACTGCCGCCAGCATAAACCGGCACCGGCGGGCGCCGAAACGCCCCCGCCGACGCTCAGATCACCAGGAGACCGGCGCTCAGATCACCGGCACACCGTCTGGTAGGGCAGCTCCGGGATGAACCTGCTCCACTCCTTGCGGCTCAGGTTACGGGCCGCGATCGCACACCCCGCTGCTCCCAGGTTGCGAGCGAAATCGGCCAGACGAACGCGTCACCGCGAGCGTCGGCGGCCACGAGTCCCGCACTGCGCGGGTTGAATCCGATTGCGGAGGTCGAGCCCTGACCGGTGGCCAGGTCCGGCCCCTCCTGCTGGAGCGTCGAAGTCGACCACAGCTTGACGGTCCCGTCCTGGTACCCGCTGGTCGCAAACCGCCCGCGGGCGTGCGGGGTCCACAGCGACGGCTCGGCGCTCGCTCAGTTCAGCGTGACGCGCGCGTGGCCAGCCCTGATCTCGAGCGCCCGAATCGGCTCATCCGGCTAGGGTCTGTGCTCGCCGGATCGCCAGCGAGATCGTCAAGCTGTCCACGCGATGAACATCACCATCCTGCCAAACGCCTGGATCCGCAATCGCCGCCAGACAGTCGGCTTCGGGAGCATGTCGATCGCCTTCGGCGCGTTCTGGGTCGGGCTCACGGTCTACTTCCTGTCGGGAACTCAGAACAGTGGCCAGAGTGCCGCGACAAGAGGGATCGTCGCGGCCTTCGCGCTCGTGCTCGCAGCCGGATTCCTGCTGTTTGGCGTTCGCCAGCTGCGAGCGGGGCTCTGGATCGGCGCAGACCAGACGGTGATCCGCGGTCCGCTCCGTATCCAGCAGGTGCCCACGGGTCAGGTCAGCGGATTCGCCGTCGGGCGGGCGCTGGCGCCGTGCGCGGTCCTCCAGCAGTCCCAGGGACGGCCGATTCCGGTGTCGGCGCTGATGCGCGGCGGGTGGCGCAAAGCGCGAGAGCCGCTGCACGCGAAGGAGCTCGCGCCGGTCTGCGACCAGCTCAACGGCGTGCTCGCGAGCCTCCAGGCTGAGAACAGGCCGGCGGTGGTCGCCGCGGGCGCCGGCCCGTCGCCACAGCAGGCGAGCTCCACCGATCGCGACGCGAGGACGCTCCTGGTCGCGATCCTGGCGGTGTTCTGGCTCGTCGCGGGAGGGGTAGTGATCCTCGTCTCCAACGCCGCCGTGACCGCGGTCGTCGGCGCGATCGTTCTGGCGGACACCGCCTGGACGTTGGTCGCGCTGAGTCGTGGAAAGCCACCCGGCTCTGCGCCCGGGAAGGCGAAGGCCAACGCGAAGAAGCCTTCACGCTGAGGCTGTCGTGCAACCGGAGAGCATCTCGAGCTTGCAGCCGGCGCCTTGCGCGGACGGGAGCCTCCATTGCGGGCGGTGACGGTCGCTCCGGGGACCGCCGGGTCGGCGCGGCTCGACGAGGTTGGTGAGCCCGATCCGTTGCTCGGATCGGTGATCGTCGAGGCGCTGGCGGTCGGCGTGTGCGGCACCGACGTCGAGATCGCGGAAGGTCTGTACGGCTGGGCGCCCCCGGGCCGCGAGCGGCTCACCCTCGGTCACGAATCGCTCGGCAGGGTCATCGACCCAGGCCCGAGCGGACTCAAGGCCGGCGATCACGTCGTCGGGATCGTTCGCCGGCCGGACCCGGTGCCGTGCCCGAGCTGTGCGGTCGGTGAATGGGACATGTGCTCCAACGGCGGCTACACCGAGCGCGGGATCAAGCAGGTCGATGGGTTCATGTCCGAACGGTGGCGGATCGAGCCTGAGTACGCGGTCAAGGTCGATCGGGATCTGGGTCTGCTCGGCGTCCTGCTCGAACCGACGACGGTCGTCGCGAAGGCCTGGGAGCACATCGCGTCGATCGGCCGCCGGACGTTCTGGGATCCGAGCACCGTGCTGGTCACCGGCGCGGGCCCGATCGGGTTGCTCGCGGCGCTGATCGGCGTTCAGAACGGCGCCGAGGTGCACGTGCTCGACCGCGCGACCGGCGGCCGTAAGCCGGAGCTGGTCCAGGCGCTCGGGGCCGAGTACCACACCGGTCCGATCTCCGAGCTCGGGCTGAGTCCGGACGTGGTCGTGGAGTGCACCGGAGCCGCGCCGCTGATCCGGCAGGCGGCGGAGGCCGCGTCGCCGGGCGCGATCATCTGCCTCACCGGCGTCGGGCCTCCGGTCGTGCCCGACGCGAGCCGACCGACGTCGGTGCTGACCGACGCGGTGCTAAAGAACCTGGTCCTGTTCGGCTCCGTGAACGCCAACCGGCGCCACTACTACCGCGCCGCCCAGGTGCTCGCAAAGAGCGACCGCTCATGGCTCGAGCAGCTCGTCACGCGCCGGGTCGGTCCCGAGGCGTTCGCAGCTGCGCTCGAGCGCGAGCCGGACGACATCAAGGTCGTGATCGAGTTCGCAGGCGGGTAGCCGCCCGGCTGGGCGATTCGCGCTACTGCTGCGGCCGGTAGGACAGGTAGACGACGCCGTTGCTGTACGCCTCGCTGGCGGCGAGCTCCAGGCTGCTCGGCGCCGCGTCCTGTGCAAACAGTCGCGGGCCAGGCCCACGCGCCAGCGGGTAGACGAACAGATGCAGCTGATCGACCACCCCGTCGGCGAGCATCGCCCGCACCAGCGTGCCGCTGCCGCTGACGTACAGGTCGCCGTCGACATCGGCCTTCAGGCCGCGGATCGCGTCGGCGCTGTAGGGACCGACCAGCGACGAGTTGCGCCAAGTCGTGGTCGTCAGCGTCGCGGAGACCACGTGCTTGGTGGTGTCGTTGAAGAATGGCGCGCCCGGGTCGTCCTCGGCGGTGCGCTTGGACCATGACGGCTCGAACATCTCATACGTCGTCCGGCCCAACAGGATCGCTTGGCAGTCCTGCGTGATGGCGCCGATCGCCTCGCCCATCCTCGGGTCAAAGCCATACTCCGCCGTCCAAGTCGGCGTGTCGATCACGCCGTCGACGGTCATGAACTCATGCACGTGGATCTCGCCCATCTGTCTGCCTCCAGTTCGGTGTCACGCTTGGGGATTCGCTGTATTGACCCCCTCGCGCCGCCGAACTAATCGGCCCTAGCCCCCGTCAGCCCGGAGCTGCGCGCGGACGTAATCCTGGAAGTGCCCGATCAGCATCTCCGCCCCCCCGAGCACCCACCCTCGCTCGATGATCCCAGCGGAGCTGCCCCGCTGCGCCGCCTCGACCAGCGCCGTGTCCTCGGCCCCGACCTGGTTGTCGAGCTCGAACAGGTCATCGATCCACCGCTCGTCGGCGGTGTCCGCGAACCAGTAGTCGAGGTAACCCGCGCACGTGACGGGACCGGTCGGCCACAGCGGCCCGACTGACAAATTCGGATGGCCGGGCAGCACGTTGAACTTCAGGTTCGGAAACCACAGATGAAACTGGGCGGATCCGACTTGGCCGTGCACGTCGAGCGGCCCGCGGCCGTCCAGCGAACGCTCGTCGACGGGAGCGAACTGACTCGTGCGCGGCCCCACCGCCTCGAGGCCGAGGCGGCGCTCGTCGATCACCTCGACCAACGACGGGTGGTTGAGCTGGCAGTGGTAGCACTCCAGGTAGTTCTCGATCGCGATCTTCCAGTTGGCCTTGATCTCGTATCGGACTCGCCGGTTGAACCGCAGCGAGCCGACGTCGAGCCCGTGCTCGGCGACGACCTCGGGCAGATCACCGAGCGAGCTCAAAAGCGGCTCGGCCGCCGGGTCGGGATTGGCGAACACAAACGGTCCCCAGGTGCCGACTGAGACCGGCACCAACCCCAGCCGGCCTGCATCGAACGCGGGGTCGTCGGCGCCGCGAGGTGCGGCCCGCAGGCACCCGTCGAGACCGTATGTCCAGGCGTGGTACGGACACTGGAGCGTGCCCCGCTTCGCGGCGCCGGTCGCGACGATCGCGCCGCGATGGCGACAGATGTTGACGAACGCGCGCAGCGTGCCCTCGCCGTCGAGCGTGACGACGATCGGGAGCGGACCGGTTTCGGACGCGAAGTAGCTGCCCGGGCCCTGCAGTTCGTCGAGATGCCCGGCGTATTGCCACGAGCAGCGGAAGATCCGTTCCATCTCTGCGGTCAGGATCGCCGGGTCCGAGTACCACGTCCATGGAACGGTCGGACGGCCGGCAGTCTGCGTTTCAGGGTCGCTGATCGTCATCAGGTGCCATCGCGGGGGAATTGGAGCGTGTACCTCCTGGCGTGGATTCTGACGCCATCGTGGAACGCATCGATCGCCGACGTGACCGTGAACTGCTCGGCGTCGCAGGTCATCGTGCTGGTGGCTCGGGTGCGCGTCTGGCCCCAACCCGGGCGCGAGAGCGTCACGTCGACCTCGCAGACGACGGTGGCAGACAGCGGGTCACCCTCGAGGATCCGGTAGCGGGTCACGTTCTCCTCACCCATCTCGGTGTCGGTGGCGAGGATCCGGTCGCGCGAGCCGTGCCAGTCGAATTCGACCTCGAGCTCCCCGTTGTGGAGGTTTCGATGCACGCGTCGCGCGCCTTCGCGCTGCATCGTCTTCTCGCTCGCCAGCGCGGTTCCGGTCTCGGGCGCTCCAAACGGCGCCAGCCGCCGATCGAGCTCGCTCGGCTCGCGCCGCGGAAGCGACAGCTTGGTCCGCGGTCCGCAGACGACAGTCACCGTGCATGGCTCTGGTGACGGCCACGCCATCGGCCAGTACGCGTTGGACACCGCAAGCCGGATCCGGTGCCCGGCGGGGACGGCATATGCCGTCGCCTGCAGCGGCACGCGCACCACGACCCGCTCGTCGATCGGCATCGGGACCGTGCGGTCGTGGCCCTCGCGGCGGCTCAGGTTGAGCAGCCCCCGCGCGATCAGCGTCGAAGTCCCGTCGGCCGCGAGGTCGCAGACTCGGACGGCGACCAGCGCCCACGGCCGGTCGACGCTCAGCTCCAGCTCCGCCACGCATTTGCCCAGCAGCTCGACCCGCTCGCTCAGCGGCTCGCTGTCCCAGCACAGGGAGGCGCCGTCGTCGGCGCGCTGGTCGAGCGCGTAGTCCGCCGGGCTGCCGTCACCGCACCACACGCCGCCGTCGACGCCGGTGGCTTGAAGACTGCAGATGCTCCTGGTGGCGGGCGGCTCTTCACCGCCACCGACGGCCAGCAGCGAATGCGTGCCGACCGCGTAGGTCCACGACCGCACCGCGGGCGATGGCCAGGACGGATCGGCGACCCACCTGCCCGGCCGCTGCCGATACGAGCCGGCCGGGGCGGCCGGCTCCTGCATGTAGCTGATCAGCCGCGGCTCGTCGAAGAAGCCGTTGTCGGCATCGTTGAGGCTTGCGGCGAAGAAGCGGACGCATTCCTGCAGGAAGCCGATCGCCGGTCCGGGGGCTCCGCTCTCGGGGCTCGTGTGACCCCACGGGCCGATCAGCCCACGGGCGCGGCCGCCGACGTGCTCGACTATCCGGAACACCATGTCCCGGTAGCCATCACTCCAGCCGCCGACGGCGAACACCGGGCAATGGATCGCGCCGTAGTCCTCGCAGGCCGAGCCCTGCTGCCAGTAGCCGTCGCGCCGCTGGTGACTGAGCCACGGCTCGATGAACGGCCTTGCGCCGTCGAGCCGCTCGAGCCATGCCTGCCGCCACTGATCGCCGACCACCAGCGGGTCCGGCGGCTGGTTGAGATAGGCGAGCATCGAGGTCGCCCACTGGGACATGTCCATCGCCGACACGCAGCCGCCGATGTAGTGGACGTCGTCGGCGTAACGGTCGTCGCTGGCGTGGATCGAGACGACCCCGCGCAGTTGGGCGGGATGGCGGGCTGCCAGCTGCAGAGCGGCGAACCCGCCCCACGAGACGCCGATCATGCCGACCGCGCCGGTCGACCAGGGCCGCTGCGCAAGCCACGCGATCACCTGCTCGACATCGCGTTGTTCCTGCTCGGTGTACTCGTCTTCGAGGATCCCGGTCGAATCGCCACTGCCGCGGAGGTCGACCCGCGCGAACGCGAACCCGTGGGCGGCGAAGTACGTCCCCCAGGCGGCGTCGTAGATCGCGGTGCCGTCGCTCTTGCGGTACGGGACGGCGTCGAGGATCACCGACACGGGCCGTTCCCCGTCGGCGTCCTCGGGCAGCCACAGGCGGATCGCGAGGCGCACGCCGTCCGGTAGCTCGATCCAGTCGTTGTCGATCACCCGCACCGCGTGGACGCCGCCCGGCGGCTCGGGCGGTGGGGATTGACGCGGGCTCATCGGGACCGTATCGTAATCGCTGCCAATATGCGAAAGCAAGTTTCGTTGAGTGAAAGTTCGGTCGGAACGCTCGCCCGCGGACTCGACGTCCTGGAGCTGTTCGCCTCGGCCGGGGCCGAGCCCACTCAGACGGAGATCTCGCAGCTCCTCGGTCTGCCGATGCCGACCGTCCACAGACTGGTCGCGGTCCTGACCGAACGCGGCTGGCTCGAGCGCGACCAGGGCACTCGCCGGCTGCGCCTCGGCCTCGAGCTGGCGCGGCTGGTCCCGGCGCTGCTGGCCGGGATGCGACTACCCGAACTCGCGCGCCGCCATCTGCTGGCGCTCGCCGCCGACGTGCACGAGACGGTCAACGCGGCGATACTCCAGGGGGCCGAGGTCGTCTACCTGATGAGCGAGACGGGCGACCGGCTGCTCGCCGCCAGAGTCTCGGTCGGCATGCGGCTGCCGGCCCATTGCACGGCGCTGGGCAAATGCCTGCTGGCGCAGCTGCCCGATGACGTGGCGCGCGCCGCGCTCGACGATCCACCGTACGAGCGGCGGACCGACCACACGCTGACGAGTTGGAGTGAGCTCGCCCCCGATCTGCTCAAGATCCGCGAGGCGGGCGTGGCGATCTCCGAGGAGGAGTACGAGATCGGCCTGGTCTCGATCGCAGTGCCGGTCGGCTGGCTCGACGGCCCGGGCACGGGGGCGATCAACGTCTCGCTGCCCGCGGGCCGCGCGACGCCCGACTTCCGTCAGCGGCTGACCGCGGGATTGCTCAACGCCGCACGGGAGATCGATCGCGAGATGGGCGTCGGTCCGGGTCCGCAATGAGCGTCGAGCTGACGATCGAGCCCCAGGAACTGGCGGGCGTGGCCGACGCATTCGCCCGATCGCTGACCGACGTTGTCGCGCGCGAACCGCAGCTGCGCTTTCAGGGCATGCCGTCCGACGGCGACTCGCCGGCGATCTACCGCGCCCTGGGCGCCGGGGGTTGGATCGGGATCCACTGGCCGCGCGAGCTGGGGGGCCGCGGACTGAGCCCGCTGCACACGTTGGCGTGCGAGGAGCGGTTCGGATATTGGTGGCTGCCGCTGTCGGGCTACCTGTTGTCGGTCAAGACGATCGGCAACGCCCTGCTGCGGTTCGGCAGCGCCGACCTCCAGCAGCGCCTGATCCCCGAGGTGGCTGCCGGCCGGGTGCTGTTCTGCCAGGGGTTCTCCGAACCCGATGCCGGGTCGGACCTCGCTTCGCTGCGCACCCGCGCGCGCCGCGAGCGCGACCGCTTCATCGTCAGCGGCCGCAAGATCTGGACCTCGAGCGCCGAGTACGCGGACTGGGTCTACCTGGCGGTCCGCACCGACCCCGAGCGCGATCCCCACCGCGGGCTGTCGGTGCTCGTCGCCGAGATGGGCACCCCGGGGATCGCCGTACACACCCATCGCACGCTCGGCGGTGGGACGATCGGCGAGCTGGAGCTGACCGAGGTGGAGATCCCAGCTCAGAACCTCGTCGGCGAGCTGCACGGAGGCTGGCAGGTGCTGATGGGCACGCTCGACTACGAGCGGGTGACGAGCGAGAAGGTCGGGACTGTGTTCTCGTTGCTCGACGCGCTCGTCGAGCTGGCGATGGACGGGAGCACGCGCCTTGAGTCCCAACGCCTGATCGGCGCCGCGCAGGCCGCGCGCCTTCATGGCCGCCGGGCGACCGAGCTTCTGCAGGCGGGCCGTCCCGCGAGCGCCCAGTGTTCGATGGCCAAGCTCTCGATCGCCCAGTTGATGCAGAACGTGGCGGCGTTCGCGGTCGGCGTGCTCGGGCCCGAGGGGCTGCTCGAGGACGGAACGGCGACCCTGCGTGGCCGGGTCGCGGCCTTCCAGCGGGCGTCGCTCGCGACCACGATCTCCGGCGGCGCCGCCGAGATCCAGCGAGCCGTGATTGCGCGGCGCGAGCTCGGCCTCCCCCCACGATGACCCCAGCGACGCTCCCGCTGCACGGCATCCGCGTCCTCGAGTACGCCCAGTACGTCGCCGGCCCGTTCGCCGGTATGCTGCTCGCCGACCTCGGCGCCGACGTGATCAAGGTCGAGCCGCCCGGCGGCGACGCCTGGCGCCACTACGAGCCGTTCGCCGCGGGCGAGAGCCGGTACTTCTACGCGCTGAACCGAAACAAGCGCTCGGTCGTGCTCGACCTCAAGGACGCAGACGGGCGCCGCGCCAACAGCGCTCTGATCCAGAGCGCCGATGTCGTGCTCCACAACCTGCCGCCCGATCGCGCCAGGCGGTTCGGGCTCGACGCCGAGAGCGTGCGAGAGCGCAACCCGGCTGCGGTCCTCTGCTGTGTCTCGGCGATGGGCAGCGACGGCCCGGAGTCAGGGTTGACGGCGTTCGACCTCGTCGCCCAGGCGCTCTCGGGGCTGCTGCTCGCCAACGCCCACGGCGCCGATTCGGTTCCCCAGCGCGCGGGCGGGCTCGCGGTCGCCGATTTCACCGCCGGGTTGCTGGCGGCGATCGCCGCGCTCGCCGGCCTCGCCGGCCGACAGTCCGGCCCCAGCTCCGGCCCCGGCCAGACGATCGAGGTCTCGCTGCTCGGCGCGGCGCTCGCGGTCCAGGCACAGCGGTTCGTCTCGGTCGAACCGCTCGACCGCCCGGGGCGCGAGCAGCGCGACGAACCTCGCGCGCGGGCGACGGTCGACGATCTCCGCCGCCAGGCTGACGCACGGACAGCGCAAGACGAGCTCGAGCCCTACTACCGCGCCTACCAGGCCGCCGACGGCTTCCTCGTCCTCGCCTGCCTGCACGAGCGCCAGCGTCTGGCCGCCGCCGCCGTGCTCGGGCTCGACGATCCTTGGGCCGCCAACCCACAGGCCCCCGCCGCCGATGCCGCCGAGCGCGAGCGCCGGCTCGCGCTCGTGTCCGAGTTCGAGCGCCGCCTGGCCGCCGAGCCCGCCGCGGATTCGATCGAGCGCTTCCGCGCTGTCGGCGTGCCCGCGTCCGAGGTCCGCCGGCTCGAGCAGCTGTTCGAGCACGACCAGGTCAGCGCCAACGGCCTCGTCCAGACCGTGGACCATGCCGGGGTCGGCCAGGTCAAGCTGCTCGGCATGCTGTTCAAGATCGACGGCGACGCGGCCCCCTCAACGCGGGCGATCCCCGCACTCGGCGAGCACACCGAGGAGGTGCTGGCGCAATGCCGTCAACCGCAGGCGTGAGCGAGGGCTCCCCGGAGGCGCGTGCGTTCGCCGACAGCGTCGCCGGGGTGCTCGAGCGTCACCAAGCGCCACCTCTGCAATGGACCCCGGGGGATCGCGCTGCTCCCGAGCCGGCCGAGCTGACGGCGGCGCTCGACGAGCTCGGCTGGGACAGCCTCTCACGCGATCCCGAGCTGGTCGCCTTTGCCGGGCTCGGAGCGGTGCAGCTGGGGCGGCGGCTGGCCCCACTGCGGGAGATCGATCGTCTGCTGGGTGGCGCCCCCCTGGCCGGTGGCCTGGTCCGCTCGCTCGGCGGCGAGCGGCTCGCGGTGATCCGCGAGGATCGCGCGGTCGTCCGGCGCGCGGTCCTGATGTCAGAGCCTGTCGCCTCCGCGGAGGGGCTCGACGTTCAGCGCGTGGTCGAACTCGGTGACGGCGCCGAGGTGGGTGACGACGAATGGCGGACCGGGTCCGCGGCCTGGACGGCCGCCGTGATCGGCTACCTCGGCGGGCTCGGCCAGGCCGCGCTCGAGATGACGGTGGAGTACGTCCGCCAGCGCCGCGCCTTTGGGACCACCCTGGCTGCGCTGGCGCCCGTCCAGCAGCTGCTTGCGGACGCGGCGACCGCGATTCGGGGTGTGCTGTTGCTCGCCGCCGACGGTCCCGGCGCCGACGCGCTCGCCTACTCGGGGCAGGCCGTCGCCGACGCATGCGCTGCCTGCCAGCAGGTGACCGGCGCGATCGGCTTCACGCTCGAATACCCGCTGCACCGCCACACCCAGCGGGCGCGTGCGCTCGCGACCTGGAATCACGCCCTCCGCGACCTGCTGCCCGGCCCGCGCGACTGATCAGTGCTCGCCGAGCGCGCGCGCCAGCCGCTTGTCGCGGCCGATCAGCTCCAGCGCGTAGACGCCTCGGTCGGGCGCAAAGCCCGAGCCGACCAGCATCGTCGCCGCCGATGACAGACCGTCGGAGCCGAGCGCGGCCTTCGTGAACGAGGTCGCCATCGAGAAGAACAGGACCGTGCCGTGATCGGCGGTCAGCAGGATCGCGGCCGCCTCGCAGTCCGTCGAGTTGACCACCACGACGGTCAGATCGGCGCGCGGGATCCCGGCCTCCTCGAGACGGCGAAACGACTGCAAGGCATCACGGAGGTCGACGCACAGCGCGGTATCGCACAGCTCGAGATCGCGCGCCCGTTGGCAGATGCGCTCGCTGGAATCCAACAGCGCGAGCCTCGCCCCGGCGGCCAGACAGTCGCGCGCCGCGGCGAGCGCGACCAGCCCCGCGTGGCCGCCGCCCAGTACCAGCACGGTGCGCGTGTCGCGGTCGATCAGCGAACGCGTCTGCGAGGCGGCGTTGCATACGTCGATCGCGGCCAGTGCCGCGTCGAGCGTGATCTCCTGCGGAAAGGGCGTCCACGGCAGCGCCCACGGCAGGTAGGTGGTGCCCCTGACCGGCACGTGCGGGGTGGTGATATCCACGGGCCCGACCTCCTGCAGGCGCAGCGGGGTCGTGGTCAGCGACGTCAGCGTGATCATCCGCACGCCGATCTGCGCCGGCTCGGGGTAATCGTCCCCGACGCCGCTGATCGTGCCGGCCAGAACTCCGCCCGAGCCCGTCACCGGGTTGTGCATCTTCCCGCGGTCGGCGACGATCTCGAGGATCCCGTTCGCGACCCCGTCGGGGTCGCGGTCGTTTGCCTCGACCAGCTGGCGAAAGCTGGTCGAATCCAGGCACAGCATGTCGACGTCGATCTCGATCTCGAACGGCTGCAACGGCATCGCCGAGTCGAGCCGGACCGCTGCCTGGGGCAATGCCCCGGGCGGGTCGAGCACCCGCCCGGCGCCCAGCCCCTCGACCAGCGAGCTCATACGGCCGGCGCAAGCCCGAGCAGTGACCGGGTCTGTTGTTGGTCGGCGACGTCGCGGCCGACGGCGTGAGCGAGGTCGATCGCCGCGCTGACCAGTGCGGCGTTGGACGGGGCCAGCACGCCCCGGCTGATGTAGACCGCGTCCTCGAGCCCGGTCCGGATGCACGGGGCGCCGTACAGCAGCGCCAGCGCGAGCATCCGCGGATGGTGGCGACCGACGCAGGTCACGGTCCAGAACGTCTCGGGCGGCAGCGGTCGCAGCATCGCGACCAGCGCCTCGGGCGCCGCGTCGATGCCGCCCGGCACCCCGAACACGAGGTTGATCCGCAGCGGCTCCTCGATCACGCCGTCCTCGAGCCAGCGGACCGCGGTCGCGACGTGACCGACGTCGAACGCCTCGACCTCGAGCCCGATCCCGGCATCCGTGGCCCGCTTGATGATCCCGCGGGCGGCAGTGGGCGGCGTGATGAAGGTGTCGTCGCCGAAGTTCATCGACCCGGACTCGACTCCGGATAGGTCCGGGTTTGCCTCCAGCCCGGTCGTGCGCTCCTCGATCGTCATCTCGTTGGAGCCGCCGGTCGAGACCATCGTGATCAGCTCGCTGCCGGCTCGGATTCTTCCGATCACGTCTCCGAACAGCTCCGGGCGGCCGCTCGGGGTCCCGTCGTCCTCACGGACGTGGAGATGAACGACCGTCGCTCCGGCCTGCGCCGCCTCGATGCTCGAGTCGGCGATCTCCTCGGTCGTGTAGGGAATGTTGGGGTTGTTGGTGCGAAATACGTCGGCCCCCGTCACGGCGACCGTCACGACCACCGGGTCGCCGTTCCAGGCGCGACGGCGGCGCTTCGCTGCAGCTGCATCAGCCGGACTCGACATCGTCCTCCTCAGTTCTGACGATCCCGCCGCAGGTTCACGCGGCCTCGGTTGTGCACCGAACGGCCCCGGAGCCTATTGAGCGTCCGTCGGCGCCGTCAAGCGGCCCGCCGCCCGGCGCTGCGCCGGAAGCCCGACAGCGCCGCGACGGCCAGCGGGCCGATCGCTTCGAGGTCATATCCGCCCTCCTGGATGACGACCGTCGGCCCGAGCGCGCCGACCCGCTCGCCCGCGTCGCGGTACCCGCCGGCCGTCACCTCGAGCGGGCTCTCGGGGTCGGCTGCCGCGGCGTCGAGGCCAAGGGAGGCGACGACGGCGTCGGCGCCGAAGGCGACCACGTCATCGCACAGCAGGTCGACGGCCGCCAGCCAACCGGCGTCGCCGGTGCCCGGCGCCAGCGGCAGGTTCCGGTTGCATCCGAGCCCGCCCGCGACGCCGCGCTCGTCCGCGTAGCCGACGTAGTGCGGGAACCAGCCGGCGCCGGGATCGACGTGCAGGCTGCCGACGAACACGTCGCCGCGACCGTAGAAGATCGCCTGGGTCCCGTTGCCGTGATGGGCATCGATGTCCACCACCGCGACCCGCTCTGCGCCCGAGCGCCGGAGTGCCGCAGCGGCGATCGCGGCATTGTTGAGATAGCAGGAGCCGCCGTACGCGGCGGGCCCGACGTGATGGCCGGGCGGCCGGCAGAGCGCATACGCGGTCGGCGCGCCCCCGGCGACGAGGTCCGCCGCCGTCAGCGCGGCGTCGGCGGCCGCCCGAACCGCCTCCCAGGTGCCGGGCCCGATCAGCGTCATCGTGTCGTAGCAGAACCTCCCGACCCGGCCGTGGACCGCGGCCGGGGATCGCACCGGCGCTCCGGAGAGCAGTCCGGCGGTCGGGAACACGTACGGCACCACCCGGCGCCGGCCGTAGTCAGAGACGTAACCGCCTGCCTCCCACTCGCCCCACACCGCAGCCAGGTGCGCCATCAGCTCGGCGTCGTGAACGGCGAGGATCGCGCGATCGTCGTGCGCGGTCGCGGGCACGACGTCCGCGCCCGCGGATCTGAGCGCGCCGAGCAGCACCAGCGCGCGCTGGGGCACCTCGGTGCCGGTCTCCCAGACCCCGAGCCACACCTCCCCATCGGGCTCGTGCAGCAGGCAGTCGCTGTGCCACACGACGGGCAGGCCAGTGAGGTCGGTGTAGCCGGCGGCGGTCATCGCCGCGCCGCGCGCCGTCGCTGGACCGGCGCGGGCTGCTTGCCGTGCGCGATGATCACCCTGTGGCGCGCGTAGCTGACCTCGGAATCACGATCGGACTGCTGCCCAGTGGCCCGACCGCGTCGGTGGTTGACGTGCCCGGGGTCGGCGTCGGCCACGCCACCGTGTGGCGCGACGAGCCGTTGCCGCCGGACGGCCGTGGGATCGCGAGGACCGGCGTTACGGTCGTTGATCTCGGTGGCAACCTGTTCCGCAGCCCGGTGCCCGCGGGCGGCGCGATCCTCAACGGCGCCGGGGAGTGCACGGGCTTCATCGCGGCGGGTGAGTGGGGGCTCGCCGGGACGCCGGTGTTCCTGACCTCGACGATGCAGCTCGGCCGGGTCTATGACGCGGCATGTCAGCTGATGATGGCCGAAGATCCGGGGATCGGTTCCGACGACGTGATCATCCCGATTGTCGCGGAGTGCGACGACAGCTTTCTGAACGATTCGCGCCAGATGCAGGTGACCCAAGCGGACGTGTCGGCCGCCTTGTATGCGGCCCGGGACTCGGTCGGCGGTCCCGCGCCGGCCGAGGGTGCCGTCGGCGCAGGGACTGGGATGAGCTGCCTGGGTTTCAAGGGCGGCATTGGGACTGCGTCGCGACTGACACCGTCCGGGCATAGGGTCGGGGTGCTGCTGCTGTCCAACTTCGGTAGCCAGGAGCGGCTGACGGTGGATGGAGTTCCCGTCGGCCGGCTGCTCCCGCCGGCAGACGACCCCGCGGCGGGGTCGGCAAACCGGCCGCCGGCGGGCTCGTGCATCGTCGTCGTGGTTACCGACGCTGCGGTGGACTCCCCCACATGCGTTCGGCTTGCACGACGCGCCGGGCTTGGTTTGGCAAGGACGGGCTCGATCGCGAGCCATGGCAGCGGTGAGATATTCATCGCGATCGCCACCGGCCTCCGTGGACCATGGACTGACGCCCGAGGGGATGGGGTGATCCCCTTGGGGGCGCGGCCCGTCGGCCCGACCGGATGGGACCTGGATCCGCTCTTCGCCGCCGTCGTCGAGGCGACCGAGGAAGCGGTGCTCAACAGCATGCTCGCGGCCCCCACCGTCACCGGGCGCGACGGCAACACCTCCTACGGCTTGCCCGCCGAGCAGGTCCGCGAGCTGCTGCGGGCGGCGGGCCGCTGCTAGCCCGACGCATACGCGCCACCGCTTGGCAGTCAGGACCGTGACCATCGGCACCCTGGTCCTATCACGTTCAGTAAGTTGCCACCTCGATGATGCCCGACAACGCTGGGCCGATCGCTCCCCGTGCACCGTCGGTTCGTGACCTGCACGGCGAGCAGGTGACCGACGACTACGCATGGATGCGCGATCCCGAGCAGCCGGAGCTGCGCGACTACCTCGCCGCCGAGCGCGCCTACTACGACGCACGGAGCCGTCACCTCGGCGAGCTTGCCGCGCAGCTGGCCGACGAGACGGCAAGCCGCGTGCCGGCCGCCGACGAGTATTCGGTCAGCTGGCCACTGCGCGACTACAGCTACCGAACGCGGGTCCCCGAGCACAGCGACAACCGGCAGCTGCTCCGCACCCGGGACGGTGATGATTCCGAGCAGCTGATGCTCGACGTCAACGTCATCGCCGCGGCGACCGGCTACGCCGAGACCGGCGCGAGCGAGCCGAGCCCCGACGGCGCGCTGCTCGCCTGGTCGGCCGACACCAGCGGGGCCGAGATCTACGAGCTTCGGATCCGCGACCTGCGAACCGGATCCGACCTACCGGAGATCATCCCCCGCACCTACACCGGCGTCGCCTGGTCGGCCGACTCGCGCTTTCTCTTCTACCTGATGCCCGACGAGCTGAACCGGCCGTTTCAGGTCTGGCGCCACGAGGTGGGAACGCCGCCCGACCGCGACGTGCTGGTGGTTGACGAGTCCGACCAGCGCTTCGACCTGACGCTCGAGGGCTCGCGCAGCGGCGAGCTCGCGATCGTCACGGCGGCGTCGCGGATCACGACCGAGGTCCGGGTGATCTCGATGAGGCGCCCGCTCGAGGGTCCGGTGGTCGTCAGGCCACGCGACCCCGGGGCGGAATACCGGCTCGATCACGCCCGCGCCGCCGACGGCGACGGGGCGCTGTACGTGGTCACCAACTCCGGTGCGGAGGAGTTCACGCTGATGCGGGCGGAGCTGACCGCGTCGGGGGTGATGCCCCTAACTGCCGTCGAGTGCCCGGCGATCGCGCCCGCCCGGGACGACACGAGGCTGTTGCGCTGTGACGTGCTCGCCGACCATCTCGTGATGACGGTCCGCCGCGACGGTGGACCGCTGCTCGTGATCGCCGACCATGACGGCGGCGGCGTCCGCGAGATCGAGCCCGGCCTGGCCGCCGGCGCGATCAGGGTCAGCCACGCCGAGGAGTACGACCAGGGTTCGATCATCATCGCCGAGGAGTCACTGATCGAGCCCCCCGCCTGGTACCGGCTCGACCTCGAGACCGGTGCGAGGGAGCGGCTCAGGCGACTCGAGGTTGCCGGTTATGACTCGGCCGGCTACGTGACCGAGCGCCGTAGCGCCGCAGCAGCGGACGGCATCGCGATCCCGGTCACGCTCGCCCGGCGCGCCGACACCCCGCTCGACGGCAGCGCCCCGTGTCTGCTCTACGGCTACGGCGCCTACGAGGACAGCCTCGACCCCTGGTTTGAGCGCAGCCTGCCGTCGCTGCTGGATCGCGGCGTCGTCTACGCGGTCGCACATATCCGCGGCGGCGGCGAGCTCGGCCGCCGGTGGTGGCTCCAGGGCCGGATGCATGCCAAGCCGAACACGTTCACCGATTACCTCGCTGTCGCCGACTGGCTGGCGGGCGCCGGCGGGGACGCGCTCGTCGACGGCGACCGGATCGTCACCCGCGGAGCGTCGGCCGGTGGACTGCTCCAGGGCGCGGTGTACTCGCTGCGCCCCGACCGCTGGCGCGCCGTGATCGCCGAGGTCCCGTTCGTCGACTGCGTCAACACGATGCTCGATGCCTCGATCCCGCTGACCGCCAATGAATGGGATGAGTGGGGCGATCCGCACGACCCCGGCGACTATGCCGTGATGCGGTCCTACTCGCCCTACGAGAACCCGCCGCCCGGTCAGCGGCCGGCGATGCTGGTGACCGGAGCGGTGCACGATCCGCGGGTCGGAATCCACGAGCCGGCCAAGTGGGTGGCCAAGCTCCGGGCGACCGGCACCGGCGGCGATGAGCTCCAGTTTCGGGCCGTGCTCGGCGTCGGCGCCCACAGCGGGCCGTCGGGCCGCAGCGCCCGCTTCGGCTACGAAGGCGAGATCCAGGCGTTCATCCTGGACGCGATGGGGCTGGCCTAGGTGGCTCTGGGCCGGGGGCGGCGTCAGCGGTCACGGCGTCGGACGCGCCCTTCGCCCCGGGCTCCCACAACGGGTAGTGGCACGCCGCCTGCTGGGTCGGCCCGAACCGCCGCAGCGGCGGCTCCTGCTCACCGCAGAGCACCTGCGCCCGCGGGCAGCGGGTCCGGAACCGGCATCCTGACGGCGGGTCGATCGGGCTCGGCAGCTCGCCGCGGATGCCGACGTCGGTCTTCGCCCGCTCGGCGGCGGGATCGGGCACCGGAATCGTCTTGATCAGCGCGTTGGTGTAGGGGTGCACCGGCCGACGGTAGATGTCGTCCCCGGTTCCCAGCTCGACCAGCTTGCCGAGGTACATGACCGCGATCCGGTCGGCGAGATACTTGACCACCGCGAGATCGTGAGAGATCACCACCGACGCGCGCTGGTGCTCGGTCTGCAGGCGCTTCATCAGGTTAAGCACCTGCGAACGGATCGAGACATCGAGCGCGCTGACCGGCTCGTCGGCGACGATCACCTTCGGCTCGAGCATCAGCACCCTCGCGAGCGCGATCCGCTGGCGCTGGCCGCCGGAGAACTCGTGCGGGTAGCGCTCGAGCGCGTTCTGCGGCAGCCCGACCTCGTCGAGCAGCTGGCGGATCCGCTGGTCCTGCTCCTTGCGACTGCCGACCCTCTGGATCACGAGCGGCTCGCGCAGGATCGCCTGGACCCGCATCCGTGGGTCCAGCGACGCGAATGGATCCTGGAACATCATCTGCAGGTCGCGCCGCGCGCGCCGCAGGCCCCTGCCCCGCATCTGGAAGATCTCGCGCCCGGCGAGCGCGATCCGTCCCGAATCTGGCTTCTCGACGCCGACGATCATCTTTCCGAGCGTGGTCTTGCCACAGCCGGACTCGCCCACGAGCCCGAGCGACTCGCCCGCATGGACGTGCAGCGTGACGCCAGACACTGCCTTGACTGAGTTGACCTTGCGCTGGAGGATCGCCCCCGCGGTGACCGGATACTCGCGCACGACGTCAGAGATCTCGAGCAGCGCGCCTTCGCTCGATGCCTCGGCCTCGGCCTCGACCGGGGCGTGGACGAACACCTTCGGCCGCTCGAGAGGACCGTCGACCGGGTGCCAGCACGCGAACAGGTGCTCGGGATCGCGGCCGGCCAGCGGCGGCTCCTCGGCGCGGCACTGGTCGGTCGCGTACAGGCAGCGCGGGGCAAAGCGGCAGCCGTGGGGCGGGTCGGTCAGGTCGGGCGGCAGGCCGCGGATGCTGACGAGCGCCTCGCGGTTGTCCTGATCGAGCCTCGGGATCGAGCCGAGCAGCGCCTGCGTGTACGGATGCCGCATCGCCGCGAAGATGTCCTCGGTCGCCGCCGACTCGACGATCCGGCCCGCGTACATGACGCTGATCCGTTTCGTGCGCCCGGCGACGACGCCCATGTCGTGCGTCACCAGCAGCGTGGCCATCCCCAACCGCTGCTCGAGGTCGTCGAGCAGCGCGAGGATCTGCGCCTGGATCGTGACGTCGAGCGCCGTCGTCGGCTCGTCGGCGAGCAGCACCTTCGGCTCGCACGCGAGCGCGACGGCGATCATCACGCGCTGGCGCAGCCCGCCCGAGAGCTGATGCGGGTACTGCTCGAGGCGCTCCTTGGGTCTCGGCAGCCCGACCAGCTCCAGCACCTCGAGCGCCCGTTCGCTCGCCTCCTTGCGCGACGCGCCGCGGTGCAGCCGGACCGGCTCGGCCACCTGCTCGCCGATCTTCTTGGTCGGATTCAGCGACGATTGCGAGTCCTGGAAGATCATCGCGACCTCGTTGCCCCGCAGCTTGCGAAGCTCGGCGTCCGACAGGCCGACCAGCTCGCGCCCTTCGAGCTTGATCGACCCGTCGATGATCCTGCCGCCGCTTGGCAGCAGCCCGAGGATCGACAGCCCGAGCATCGATTTGCCGCAGCCCGACTCGCCGACCAGCCCCAGCGTCTCCCCCCGATCGATCGCGAGGCCGACATTTCCGACGGCCTGGACCGTCGACCGGGTCAGCTCGATGTGGGTGCTGAGGTCGGTCACCTCCAGCGCCAGGCCGTTGCCGTTGGACGTCGGCGCCGGGTCGGTCATGCTGTCTACTGACATCGCTAGCGGCGCCTCAGCCGCACGTCGAGCGCGTCTCGGAGACCGTCACCGACCAGGTTGCAGGCAAGCACGACTGCCACCAGGCAGAACCCGACCGGGTACACGAGCCACCACTGGCCGTTTGAGATGTAGGTGTCGGCGTTGCCGAGCATGTCCCCCCACGACGCGGCCGGGTACTGCAGCCCGAAGCCCAGGAAGCCGAGATACGCCAGCGCGAGGATCGAATCGGCGACCAGGAACGTCACGTTGACGATCACCACCGACAGCGCGTTGGGGATCAGGTGCTTGTAGACCAGCCGCGACCGGCGACTGCCCATCACCCGCGCCGCCCACACGAAGTCTCGCTCGCGCAGCGTCAGCACCTCCCCGCGCATCAGCCTAGCCGGCACCAGCCACGAGAAGAAGCCGAGCAGCAGGCTCTCCTCGAGCACCGTGGCGCTGTACTTGGTCGCCAGCACTAGCACGATGAACAAAAACGGGATCGAATAGACGATGTCGACGAATCGCATCATCACGCCGTCGATCATCCGGCCCGAGAGGCCGGAGACGGCACCGTAGAGGGTCCCGATCACGATCGAGATCAGCGCGGCGAAGAAGCCGATCTCAAGTGCGGTCTGACCGCCCAGCATGATCCGCCCCAGCTCGTCGAACCCGTGCTCGTCGGTCCCGAGCGGCCCTGCGGTGCCTCCTAGCGGGCTTGCCGCCCCTGGCGCGAGGTTGGACTGCAGCGGCTCGGTGAGCGTTTGGTTGGTGTGGTAGAAGAGCGGCCCGACAAAGCAGAAGAGAACGAAGAAGACGAGGATCCCGACCCCGACCACCGCCACCCGGTTGTCGGTGAACTCGCGCACCGCCAGCCGCCAGCCGCTGGCGATCGCCTGAACCTCGCCGCCCTCAGCGCCCTCCGGACCCTCAGGGCCGCCGGCCAGCGTCGACATCAGGTCGGCGTGACTGAGCGGCCCCTCGGCCTCGCCGAACGGCTTGACGCGTCCCTCGGTCATATTCGGACCCTCGGGTCGGCGACGGTCACGGCGATGTCTGCCATCAGGTTGCCGAGCACGGTCAGGATCCCGCCGAGGACCGTGTAGGCCAGCAGGATGGGGTAGTCGCCGTTCTGCAGCGCGTTGAAGAACAGCAGCCCCAACCCCTGAATGTTAAACAGCACCTCGACCAGCAGGTTGCCGGCGAGCAGATCCGGGATCGAGAGCCCGACGAGCGTGATCATCGGCAGGCACGCGTTCCGCAGTAGGTGGCGGTACAGAACGGCGCGGTTCGAGAGCCCCTTGGCCCGCGCCAGCCGGATGTAATCCTGTGCCAGGTTGTCCAGCGCCGAGGAGCGCATGTAGCGGCTGAACGATGCGATGTTGACGGCGGTCAGCGTGAGGATCGGCAGGACGTAGTCGCGCGGATGCGTGAGCGCCGCCCCGAGTGAGGTCTCCGATGAAGGCACCAGCGGCGGGAAGATGTGCAGGTGCAGGGCGAAGACGTCGATCAGGATGATCCCGAGAAAAAACGGCGGCATCGCGTACAGCACGAACGTCACCGTCGTCATCGTGTAGTCGCCGATCGTGTTGCGCTTCACGGCCTGAGCGATCCCGACCGGCATCGCGATCAGCAGTGACAGGATCAGCGCCGACCCCGACAGGTAGATGCTCCGGGCGGCGTTTTCCTTGAACAGCTGCGCGACGCTCTGCCCCTGCTTGTACGAGTAGCCGAAGTTCAGCTGGACCAGGTGGCCGAGGTAGGTCGCGAACTGCGCCACAAGCGGCCGGTCGTAGCCGTGCTGCTTGTTCCACGCCGCGACCGCGGCGGGCCTTGCGCCGCGGCCGAGGACCGCGTGGACCGGGCTGCCCGAGATCAGGTGCAGCAGCTCAAACGTGATCGCCGCGATCCCGATCGTGATGATGATCGCGACCAGGATCCGGCGGATGATGTAACCGAGCATCGCCTAGGAGCCCGACATCCTAGGCGGCGCGCCTATTTCTTGTTGACCCACCAGTACTGCGGGGCAAACCCGTACTGCGTCAGGGTGAGGAATGACTCCGGCGTCCCGCCCACCCGCTTTGAGACAGCCCAAATGTAATCGTAGTTGGGCAGGAATAGAGCCGGAAGGGCCTCGGTCTCGTAGGAGGCCTCCTGGGTCACGGCATCGGGGTTGGAACCGAACACGGAGTTGTGGATCAGCTGGTCCATCTTCGGGTCGGTGTAGGAGCCGCTGTTGAACGAACCTCCGGTGTTGAAGATCGAGTTCTGCGTCGGATACGGGCTGTCGGTGTAGCCGCTGAAGTTCTCGACCGCCCAGTCATTCGTGTACTTGGCAACCGACGGATCGGCGTTGTTGTAGTTGCTGGCGATGTAGTTGAACGTCTTCTGGAACAGCTTGATGTTGATCCCTGCGGCCTGCTTGGCCTCGGACGTGACCGCCTCGTCGGTGAGCGAGACGTATGGTCCGGCGGCCTCCGTCTCGGTGGCCCATGGGAACGAGATCGGCGTCCCCTTGGGAATGCCGGCGCCGCACTGGTTGGAACCGGTCCCCGCGTTGGCGCACGTCGTCTGCCCGTTGGGAATCACGTGCCAGCCGTGAGCCTTCAGGATCGAGACCGCTTTCGTGGGGTTGTAGGGATACGGCGGGTTGACCGCGTTGGCCGGCACGTACGGCGTCTTCGGCTCGGACGGGATCGGGCCGTACGCAAGTCCCGCCGCGCCGTGGTAGATCCCGGCGATGATCGCCGGCTCGTTGACCAGCATCGCCATGACCTGGCGGAAGTACAGCTGGTTGATGATCTTGTCGAAATGGTTGACGGTGTTCTTGAAGTTCCAGATCACCCCGGCCCAACCGAAGTCGGGCAGCCCGTACACGCTGTAGCCCTGGCTCTTGAGCGAGGAAACGTCGGTTAGCTGCGAGAAGTCGACCGACCCGATGTCCAGACTGCCGGTCCTCATCGCGTTCAGCATCGGCGTGATCCCTGTGTACGTCACGCCCTGGATCTCGCTGGCGTAGGGCTTCGGCGTGCCGCCGTAGCTCGGGTTGGACTTGAGCGTGTACGAGGCCGTGACCGGGCTGAAGCCCGAAAGCTGATACGGCCCGTCTGCGACCTTCCACAGCGGGTTGGACGCAAAGTCTCCGACCTGGCCGCCGGCCTTGCCGAGGTAGTCGTAGATCTTCTTCGCGTTCGCGGGGTCGTTCCAGTTCAGGTGCGGACCGCCCGCCGAGGCGACGTTCCAGGCCGTGCTGGGCAGCGGGGTGACGTTGAGCGCGAGCTGGTCGTTGAGGAAAAAGCCTGGGTTGAACGCATGCTTGAGGTGCATCACGACCGTGTACGGCCCGGTCGCGCTGACGCTCGCGATGCTCTGGGGGAAGTAGCCGGGCGTGAACGACCCCCAGTTCGCGGCGCTCTCGCCGACCGCGGTCCTAATCAGCGCGATGTCGAAGACGAGATCCTGGGCGTCGACGGGCTTGCCATTGTTCCACTTGTAGCCCTGCTTCAGGGTGATCGTGACGGTCTTGTCGCCGTTGGTGAAGACCGGCTTGTTCGCGAGACTGATCGAGAAGTTGACCCCCGGCGAGCCGCCGTAGGCGAAGTTGTTGTAGAGCGGCAAGTACATGACCTGCTGCCAGGCGTAGTTGTACGTGCTCGCGTTCCCCGACGGGGTGATAGGAAAGATGTAGTTCGGCGTGTTGCCGTTCAGCTGGCCGAACGTGATCGTGCCGCCGTGCGTCGGCGTGCCGGCCGGCGGCACCTTGCCGTACAGCCCGGGCGAGCTCAGCGAGCCCGTTGCGGAGCCACCGCTGCTGCTTGAGCCCCCGCAGGCACTGAGCGCGAGCGCGGCGATGATCAGCGCAGCGAAGACGAACGCCCGCACCCGCGGGCGGGCACGAGTTGCGAACGGCGAGAACCCCCGCCGATCCGATCTGGAGGCGACACCACCACGACGATCCATCTCAACCCTCTTCCCCGGGGGATACAAGGCCCGGCAATGTAGAGAGGGGAGCGCGACCGTGTCAAGCGACAACCCCTTTAGTTCCAGCAGGGCTGGTACACGCGGCCGTTGAGCGCGAGCCCGTAGAGGGCGCCCACGATCCCGAGCCGCGCATCCGTCCGACAGAACCCCGGATACAGCGACCGCTGGTACTCGGCGTCCAGGACCGGCTTGCCCGCGGCGAGGTAGACCCGGAACGACCCGCACTCGTGGTACTGGTTGCACTGCTCGTCGAGCACGCCGTCGAAATGGGGCTCGAGCTGCCGCGCCTGCTCGGGATCGTTCTTCTCGAACACCGCCAGGCCCAGCCTGTGCGCTTCGCCCGCGATCCACTCGTCGTATCTGAGCTGCTGACGGGCGCTGATCCGGAAGCCCGTGTCGTTCTCGAAGCCATCGATGTTGTCGGGCTCGACCGCGTCGAACCGCTTGCGCTGGCACATCTTCAGTCGCGCGCGGATGATCGGCTTCAGGACCGACGTCCGCCTCACGTCGAGCCAGCGCTCGCCTGGCCAGCCGTTGGGGCGCCCGAGCACTGAGCGCGGGAACAGGCGCGCGTCCGGGCGCCAGTCCTCCCACGTGCCGACGTCGACGTAACAGATCACGTGCCTGCCCAGACGGTGGAGACGAGCGACCTCCGTCGCGGGGGTCTCGAATCCATCGATGTCGTAGACGGCGGCGTCAACCGAGTTGTTGACCCTGCCCGTCAGTTGCCAGTACCAGCTGAACCGCTGCGGCGCCACCCAGCGAGCGATCGCCGTGGCCGGCACCGCGATCAGCGCCAGCGTCAGCGCGATCGCCGCGGCGGCCAGCGCCGAGACGCTCGCTTGCCGCGAGATCGCCCTTCGAAACGGAGCTGGGCCCTGCAACACCCGCGGACGATAGAGCCCGGGCACTCCAACGGCGCCCGGGCCACCTGTCCGTCCTAGGCGTTCGCCAGCGCCGGCTCCCGCTCGTCGGCCGCGGTTGCGGAGGTGACTGGCGTCGCGACTGCGCGATACCACCACGGCAGCGCGGAAACAAGCCGGTCGGGCAGCGACGGGTTGGACTCGTGGGCCAGCGTCGCTGCGGCGCGGATGCGCAGGTTGGCGACGAGGTGGCTGGTCCAGGGACCGCTGCCGCTGAGGGTCCGGCCGTCGCTCAGCGAGATGGCTGCCGCGGGCGTGCCGCCGATCTCGCCGATCAGAATGCGGCCGGGGAGCGGCTCCTGCGAGGCCTGCTTGGCGAACGCCTCCAGCGTGGCGCTGTCGTGATCGTCTGCGGGGCGGATGCGGTAGGTGTTAGCGGCGAACATTTGGTGCCTCCTGGTGAAAGATCATCTGACGCTCTGAAGGAGACCAAGGCCCGCTGACGTCCGGCAGACGTGTCGCTGACGCGCACGGTGGGCCGAACGTCAGCGGGCGCCTCGCGTCGTGAGCGCGCGTTCAGCGCGCCGGCACCGCCGCGTCGCGCAGGGGCGCGATCGCGTGTGCCGGGCTGGTCGTCGAGCGCCTGACCGCGTCCTCGGGCGTCAGGCGGCGGCCCTCGGCGAACGCGTCTGCGTAGCGTCCTCCGAGCGCGTCCCTGGCGGCTTGCAGAGCCCGGCCCTGCATCCCGGTGACGGACTCCCACGGCGGCGCGCCGATCTGCTCGTGCAGGGCTTCCGACGCCCCCGCCAGCCGGGCGGCGTCGGCCCAACGGCCCTCCGCCGCAGCCTGAGCCGAGAGTCCCGCCAGCGACTCGCCGACGATGAACTGATCACCGACCTTACGCGCGAGCGCCAGGCAATCGAGGAATCCGCGCCGGGCCGCCTCGTTGTAGCGACGCGCGAGCAGCAGCCAGGCGTAATCGATCAGCGGCTCGACCAGCCGGCGGTCGTCGCCGTGGCTGAGACGGAGGTCAAGCGCCTCGTGGAGACGGTGCTCGGATTCGTCGAGCCGCCCACCGACCAGGTCATACCAACCCTGCTCCGCCAGCGCCCACGCTGCGCCATACCGATCGCCCACCTCTCGGTAGAGCTCCAGCGCCTCGCCGGCCAGCCCGTGGGCGCGCTCCCACTCCTGGGTTCGCTCGCACGCGCCGGCAAAAGTCAGCAGCGCATCGGCAACGAGAATCGGGTCACCCGTGCTCCGAGCCGCACTGACGGCCGACTCACACAGCGCCGCCGCGTCGGCGTCGGCGACGAGCACCGCCCTGCGGCCGAGCGCGGCCAGCGCCGCCGCCTCGAGCTGCGGCAGCAGCGGCTCGCGAGCTGCTGCGAGGGCCGCCTCGAGCTGCTCTTGAGCCTCGTCGAAGATCCCCTGCGACAGAGCGAGCGTGCCGTTCCAGTAGAGCCCCTCCGCGCGCTGCTCGGACGTCAGCGGCGCCGGGTCGCTCAGCGCCTGGCGCAGCCAGCTGCGGACCTCGTGTGCGTGTGCGTCCCATGGCAATGCACGGGCGAACGCCACCGCCACGCGCAATGCCTCCGGCCGCGCCCCGGCCCGCAGCAGCCGCTCGAACGCCAGGCGGATGTTGGCGCGCTCCTGCGCGAGCCGGTCCAGCCATTCGGGCTGTTCGGATCGCGCGGCCCGCTCGGCCGCGTGTTCGCAGTAGCGCAGGAAGTACCGCGCATGGCGCGCCTCGAGCCCGGCGATGTCCTCCTTTTCCGCCGCGCACTCGGAGGCGAACTCGCGCACCGTGTCGAGCATCCCGAGCCGCGGTTGCGCATCGCGACCGGAGTCGGTGCGCAGCAGCGAACTCTTGTCCAACAGCGATGAGACGAGCTCCTCCAGCTCGGTCGCGGACTCGCTTGCACACACCGCCTCCACCGCCTCGAGCGAGGCGCCGCCTTCGAATACCGTCAGTCGGCTCAGCAGCTCTCGCTCGGGGCCGTCGAGCGCCTCCCACGACCACTCGAGCGTCGCGCGCAGCGACCGCTGGCGAGCGGGCAGGTCCCGTGCGCCGCCGGTCAGCAATTCGAGCCGGCGCTCGAGACGCTCGAGCAGCGCCGGCAGCGGCAGCAGCCGCGCCCGATCTGCGGCGAGCTCGATCGCCAACGGCAGCCCGTCGAGCCGGGCACAGATCGCATCGACAACCGCGGGGTCGTCGTCGACCGCACGGTCGGAGCGCACCGCCTTGGCGCGCGTGACGAACAGCTCCGCGGCGTTGGGCGCCGTCAGCGGCTGCACCCGGTAGACGTGCTCGGCCGTCAGTCGCAGCGGGGCTCGGCTGGTGGCGAGCACCGTCAGGTTGGCGACCGCGGACAGCAGCTCGCCCACCTGTCCGGCGTCGTCGAGATAGCGGTCGAAGCCGTCGAGCACGAGCAGCCCCGGCGCGCCTCGGGTGACGGCCGCCAGGCGTGTGCCCAGCTCGGCCGCGGTCGCGGCCACGATGCCCAGCGCGGACGCCGTGGCGGCTACCAGCACGCCGGCGTGCTCGGCACCGTCGAGGCTCACATGGACGGCGCCCGCGGGGAACCCGTCGGCCACCGCCCGCGCCGCCTCCATTGCGACGCGCGTCTTGCCGACGCCTCCCGGACCGACGAGCGTCACCAGCCGCACGTCTGGACGCGACAGCAGCTCGCCGATCTCGGCCACCTCACCCGCGCGGCCGATCGTCTCATTCGCGGGCGCCGGCAGCCGGCTGGTGAGGCCGGCGCTCGGGCGCTCCACCGCGAGCGAGGAATCGTGCGCAAGGATCATCTGCTCGAGCCGGCGCAGCTCGGGCCCGGGCTCGATCCCCAGTTCGTCGACCAGCATCTGGCGGCCTTCGCGCATCGTCTCGAGCGCCTCGGCCTGCCGGCCGGACCGGTAGAGCGCGATCATCAGCTGCCCGCGCAGTCGCTCGCGGAGCGGATGCTCGGCGACCAGGACCTGCAGCTCCCCGACGAGATCCTCTGCGCCCCCGGTCGCCAGGTCGGCGGCGACGCGCTCCTCGGTCGCCTCCAGCCTGAGCTCCTCGAGCCGCGCTATCTCGCGCTGCGCGAACTCGTCGAAGCGGTAATCGGCCAGCGGTTCTCCGCGCCACAGCGCCAGCGCCGTCTGCAGATCTGCACCGGCCCGCTCCGCATCGTCCTGGCTGAGCGCGACCCGCGCGCCGCGAAGCAGATCCTCGAAGCGGTGCGAGTCGATCGCGAGCGGATCGATGTCCAGCGCGTAGCCAGGCGCTCGGTGGTGCAGCAGCGCGCCGCCGCTGCCGAGCCGCTGGCGCAGGCGGGAGATCTGCTTCTGCAGAGCCTGGGCGGCTCCGGACGGCGGTTGGTCTGTCCAGACCGCCTCGACGAGCTCGTCCGTCGAGACGGCGTCCGGCGCGCGCAGCGCGAGCACCGCGAACAGCCGGCGCTGCTTGGTGCCCTCAAACTGGACAGGCACACCTGACGCCTCGACCTCGAGGTGGCCCAGCAGCCTGACTTCCATCGGCAGATCCACTCGCTTCCCGCCATCAAAGCTAGCCGGTGGACGGCATTCCGTCGAGGCCTTGACCCGCGCGATTGAGCTCAGGCGCTCGCGGCGACGGCTCTCGCGTGCCGCAGCGACTCCCGGATCAGCTCCCCGAGGTCCCCTCCGCCGGCGTTTTCGACCCACTGTTCGAACGCCACTCTGAAGACCGCAATCGCGACCTCGGCCGCGAGGCTCGCGTCCGGCTCGGTGACGCCGCGGCCGCGTAGCGTTTGCGCGAGCGCCGCTGACAGCGACGCGAGCTTGATCAGCTCGCGCTCCCTCAGCTCGGCGTTGGCGGCGATGATCGCCTGGCGCTGTCTTGCGAACTCGAGTCTCTGTCCGAGCAGGCCGGCGATCGCGTCGAGGCCGACCGCGGCGGCGTCGATCGCCCCCAGCGAGGCGGGCGCGCCGGCGACCGCGCTGACGAGCAGCTCCTCGAGCACGTCGCCGCCGCCGAACAGCACCTCGCGCTTGTCGGCGAAGTGCCTGAAGAACGTTCGCTCGGTCAGCCCGGCCCGCTTGGCGATCTCGGCGACCGTCGTCTGGTCGAATCCCCGCTCGCCGTAAAGCTCCAGCGCGGCCTGCGCGAGCCTGCTGCGGCTGTCTGGCTCCCATCGGACCATGCGGTAATCCTAGTTGATGACAGTGACTGACATGACGTGCTAGAGTGATGTCAGTCACTGACATCGATCCTCCTGGGAGGCTCTCCATGCGTGTTTTCGTCACCGGCGCGACCGGGTTCATCGGTTCCGCGATCGTCCCCGAGCTGATCGACGCGGGTCACGACGTCGTCGGTCTCGCCCGCTCAGATCACTCCGTCGCCGCGCTCGAGGCCGCCGGCGCCGAGCCGCACCGCGGCTCGCTCGAGGACCTCGACAGCCTGCGCAGCGGTGCGTCCGCAGCCGACGGCGTGATCCACTGCGCGTTCATCCACGACTTCTCGGCGCTCGAGAACTCGGGACTCGTCGACCGCCATGCGATCGACGCGATCGGCGCCACGCTCGCGGGGTCAGACCGGCCGTTCGTGGTCACATCCGGGACCGGCAACCCCGCACTGGGCCGCCCCAGCACCGAGCGCGACACGCCCGACGACAACGCCCGCCCGAACCACCGAACCCGATCCGAGCAGATGACGGTCGCCCTCGCCTCGCAGGGCGTGCGGACATCGGTCGTGCGGCTCCCGCCATCGGTCCACGGCGAGGGTGACCACGCTTTCGTCCCGGCGATCATCAACATCGCGAGCGAGAAAGGCGTCTCGGCGTACATCGGAGATGGCGCCAACCGCTGGCCGGCAGTCCACCGCCTCGATGCGGCCACCCTCTTCCGGCTCGGCCTCGAGTCCGCGCCGGCCGGCTCGATTCTGCACGGGGTCGACGACCAGGGCATCCCGACGCGGGAGATCGCAGAGGTCATCGGCCGCCAGCTCGACCTACCGGTCGTGTCGGTCGCTCCCGCCCAGGCCACCGACCACTTCGGCTGGCTGGCAGCGTTCTTCGGGCTCGACGTCCCCTCCTCCAGCGCCCTGACGCGCGAGCTGCTGGGATGGGAGCCGACCCAGCCGGGGCTGATCGCCGATCTCGAGGAGGGCCACTACTTCGTCACGGCGGTGGTATGAGCACGAAGCGCGGATCTTCGAACGTCTCGCCCGTACCGGGCACGTACTGCGTAACCGTCCCAGCCTGACGGAACCCCGCGTCGACCGCGACCTGCCGGCTGCGTACCGCTACCGCTTTGCGATCTCCTCGAGCCGCACGGCGATCAGCTTCCTGACCAGTGGTTCGGGCAACGGCCGGTCGACTCCGAAGTGCAGTGCGCTCTTTGTCATCGTGTAGCCGTCGAGCTGATCACCGAGCTGTCCGAGGACCGAGCCACTGAACGGGAGATAGCTGAGGTGATCCTTGAACGCGGCGAACCCGGCGACGGTCTTCCCGTTGAGGCGGAAGGCGGGCACCTTGTATGAGATCACCTGCTCGGCCTCGGGGACGACCTCGAGAATCGTCGCGCGCAGCTGCTGCAGAGTGGTGCGCTTGGGCTCGTCGAGTCCGCGCAGGTAGCCGTCTACCTCGGCGGTGGACACGCTCGCGAGTCTAGATCGCCCGATGCCCGCGGGGCCGGCTCGTGAGCCGGCCCCGCGAGAGCGTCGGTCAGTGTGATGCGAGGTCCGGAACCAGGTTCGCCGCGTTCGGCGTCCCGAGGCCCGTGACCGGGTCCCAGCCCGTCGTCGCCGGATAGCCCGGGATCGACGGGTCGGACTGGTTGTTACCCGTGGTCACGTCATAGAAGTCGTTCGCGTACGTGCCGGAGTCGGACGCGAGCGAGTACAGAGTCGGATTGATCTGGCCCAGGCCGCCGCCATGGATCTGGTCGGCGATCGCGACAAGGCCGGCCCACTGCGGCGACCCCGAGGAGGTGCCGCCGACGTCGTACCAGCCGGAGCTGCACGGGCCGGTGCTGCCGCAGCTGAGGCCTCCATTGCCGCCACCGGGGAGGGTCATGTAGGTCAGGACGCCGGTCTGCGAGCTCGCCTGGAACGCGATGTCCGGAACGCCTCGCATCGAGCCGATCGAGGTGCTGCCCGCAGGCAGCGAGTGCTGATAGCTCGGCGTCGAGAACACGTGGCTGAAGCCGCCGCCGGCGTCAATCCAGCCGACCTCGGCCTGACCGCGACCAGTCGTATTCGCGGATCACCGGCGTCGCCACCGTCATCCTGTAGGAGTCAAAGAAGGCCTCCCGACCCCTCGCCTGCGTCTTTACGTGTTCGGGGTGGGTCGCCCACGCCTGTAGGGCCTTCTCGGAGTGAAACCGAACCACCGCCAGTCCCGTCCCGTCCTGTCCGGCGAAGCCGTTGATCGAGACGAACCCGGGCTCCTCGAGCGCCAATCCGACCATCCGCCCGAACGTCTGCTCCCACTCGGCCGTGTCGATGTCAGCGCGCAGCCGGTGCTCGAACAGAGCGATCACCATTGCGAGTCTCCTTGTCGGTTGTGATGGGCGCTCAGGCGCTCAGACGCTCAGACGGTGACCTCAACGCGCAAGTACGTCGCGGGGATCGAGGTGGTGCCGTTGCCGCTCGTGTTCTGAGTGGTGAACAACGCCTCGAGCTCGTCTTGCAGCGAGCCGGCCCGGCCGGCCGCCTCGGCGGCGTCGAACGCGTTCATGGTCGGGCCGTAGTAGCTGCGGAAGGCCGCGACCAGCTCGGCCGGGGGCCCGGGATATACGAACCTGTAGGTCTCGCGCGAGAACGAGATCTGGTCCTGGGAGATCCCGGCGGCGCCGTATCGCTCCACGACGTTCTCCTCAACGCCCCACGTCACCGGGCTGATGAAACCCTCCGGCGGAGGCGGCGAGTAGGAGGCACTGATCTTCAACAGCTGCGCGACCAGCGTCGGGTCATTGGGGATCCAGTTGCCCATCACGATCCGGCCGCCAGGCCGCGTCACCCGAACGGTCTCCCTGGCGACGTCGAACGGCCTGGGAGCGAACATCGCGCCGAAGATCGTCACCACGAGGTCGAACGAGTTGTCAGACAGCTCGTTGAGATCCGACGCGTCGCCCTCCTGGAAGGTGCAGTTGGTCAGGCCCTCGGCCCTCGCGCGCTCGTTGCCGGCGGCAACCAGATTGGCCGCGATATCGACGCCGAGCACCTCGGCGCCGCGACGAGCGGCCGGCAGCGCGGTCGTACCGTCGCCGCATCCGAGGTCGAGCACATTCAACCCGCTGGTGATCCCGAGCCCGTCGACGAGCTCCTCGCCGCTCTCTCGCATGCTCTGGGCGATCCGGGTGAAGTCACCCTTCTCCCACAATGCCTTGTTCGGATTCATAGCCGCTCCTTGAAGTCGTGGAATTGACGCTTCGGACGCTAAGCGACGGGAGCCCGATCCGCATCAGGCGAATACCCGATCTTTATGGCGGGGCCGGCATTGGCGTTAGCCCGGGTGGTCAGCCGGCACGACAGCGACTAGATTCGTCCGATGACGACTGGGGGTCCGTCCGGGGTTAAGCTGTCTGAGTTGCTCGGCGTCCTGTCGTTCGGGGCCGATCTGGGGATGGGACAGCCGATGGAGCACGTGCTCCGCCAATGTCTGATCGGGCTCGAGCTCGCCGACCGGATCGGCCTCGCAGAATCCGACCGCGACGCCGTCTTCTTCGCCTCGCTGGTGGCATGGGTCGGATGCCACGTCGACGCCTACGAGCAGGCGAAGTGGTTCGGCGACGAGATGGCGCTGAAAGGCGACTTTCGGCGGGTGGACTTCGCCAACGCCGCCTCGGGCCCGATGTTCATGCTGCGCCATCTCGGTGCGGGCATGCCGCTGCGCGCGCGCGTCGGGCTGGTTCCGGGGTTCCTCGGTGACGGACGCCGGGCCGCGGAATCGATGCTTGAGAACCACTGGCGCGCCTCGGACGATCTGATGGAGCGGGTCGGCCTGCCCCCGCACATCCGCGACACCGTCGAGCAGAGCTTCGAACGGTGGGACGGGCGCGGCGTGCCCAAGGGGCTTGCGGGCGACGAGATCCTGCTGACGGCGCGGGTGGTGAACCTGACCGACGTCGTCGAGGTCTTCTACCGCGCGGGGGGTTTGCAGGCGGCCGTGTCGGTCGCTCGGGAGCGGGCCGGCACGCAGTTCGATCCCGACCTGGCCGAGACGTTCGCGGGCGCCGCCGAATCGTTGTTCGCCGCGCTCGACGCGGTCGAGACGTGGGATGCCGTGCTGTCGGCTACGCCGGCGTCTCGGTACTGGCTTGCCGGGGCGGAGCTTGACTCCGCACTTGAGGCGGTGGCCGACTTCGTCGACGTCAAATCGCCCTACACGTTGGGCCATTCCAAGGGTGTCGCGAACCTGGCCGCCGCTTCGGCCGGCTCCTACGGCATCGGCGAGCCGGAGTCGACCGAGCTTCGGCGCGCCGCGCTCGTTCATGACCTGGGGCGGCTCGGGGTGCCGAACACGATCTGGGACAAGGAAGGGCCGCTCTCCCCATCGGAGCTCGAGCGGGTCCGAATGCACCCCTACCTGAGTGAACGGATGCTCGCTTCATCGCCGGCGCTGGCGTCGCTGGCCGCGGTGGCGGTCCAGCACCACGAGCGGCTTGACGGCTCCGGCTATCCTCGCGGGCTCACCGGCGCCGAGATCACGCCCGCCGGCCGTCTGCTGGCGGCCGCCGACAGCTACCACGCGAGGCTCGAGCCCCGCCCCCATCGGCCGGCACAGACCCCGGAGCAGGCAGCATCCGAGCTGCGAGCCGACGTGCGCGGCGGCCTGATCGACGCCGACGCGGCCGAGGCTGCCCTCACCGCTGCCGGCCACCGCACCCCTAAGCGCCGTGAATGGCCGGCGGGCCTGACGACACGGGAGGTCGACACCCTGCGCCTGCTCGCGCGGGGGATGTCAAACAAGCAGATCGCGCAAGCGCTCGTGATCTCGCCCAAGACGGCCAACAGCCACGTCGAGCACATCTACACCAAGCTGGGCGTGACAAACCGGGCGCTCGCGAGCTTGTTCGCGGCCAAGCACGGGCTGATCGGCGTCGGCGAGGCCCCGGCGTAGCGGGGCGCCCCCGGTCGGCGCTTCACGCGGCGGCCACGTGGACGTCGATATATGTGGAGCCTGTGCATGGTCGAGGTCGAGGGCCTTCCCGTCGCCGAACCGTTTCCGAACGCCTGATCCTCAGACCCCGATGTCCGCGTGTGTCTTAGACTGCCCCCGCGCAGCCACACGGGTGGTGACTACGAGACCGGCGCCCACTGCGCGGGGACGCCGCTGAGGGGGATGGGATGGCTGCAGTAGCAACGGACGAGGAGTTCGTCGAGCACACGACCAAGCTTGCGCTCGAAGAGAAGTCCAAGCTCGTCAAGTCACTCGGGCGCTTTGACATGGTCTTCTTCACCGTCTGCGCGTTCGTCGGCCTCGACACGCTGGGAACGGTCGCGTCCAACGGTCCGCAGGGGTTCTTCTGGCTGGTCCTGCTCGCCGGCGTGTTCGTGTTGCCCTACGCGCTGGTGATGGCTGAGGTGGGCAGCGCCTTCACTCAGGAGGGCGGCCCATACGAGTGGACCAAGCTTGCCTTCAACCGCTTCCACGGGGCGCTCGCGGCGGTGCTCTACTGGATCACGAACCCACTCTGGGTCGGGGGCTCCCTGGCGTTCATCGCCACCGCGGCCTGGAGCGACAACATCTCATCGATCTCGTCGGGCTCGTTCTGGGACTACTTCTTCAAGCTGGTGTTCATCTGGGTCTCGATCGGCGCCGCGATCATCTCGCTGCGCCGCGGCAAGTGGATCCCGAACGCCGGCGCGTTCCTGCGTGTGTTCGTGCTCGGGTTCTTCGTGCTCACCGTCGTGATCTACGGGATCGACCACGGCGTGAGCGGCTTCCCCGTCAAGGACCTCAAGCCGACGGGGCTTGTCTTCTTCGCGCTCGTCCCGCTGCTGTTGTTCAACTACGTCGGCTTCGAGCTTCAGAACGGAGCTGCCGAGGAGATGGAGGATCCGCAGCGCGACGTCCCGCGTTCCGTCGTCCGCAGCGGCATTATCGGCGTGCTCATGTACGTGATCCCGATGCTCGGGATCCTGCTCGTCCTGCCCCTTAACAGCCTCACCGGGATCGGCAGCTTCCTGGACGCCGTCACGGCGGTCTTCTCCGTCTATGGCGGCGCGGCGCACGTGCTGCGCGACGTGATGGCAATTTGCTTCATCGGGGCGATCATGACCTCGGGTGCGGTGTGGATGATGGGGTCGGACCGGATTCTTGCGGTGGCGGCCTACGACGGCGCGTTCCATCCCTTCTTCGCGCGCTTCAATCAAAAGCTCGGCACGCCCATACGCGTCAACACGATGTCGGGGATCGTCGCGAGCGCGTTCATGATCGTCGCCGTGTCGGCCTTCAACGGCGGCACCAACTCGAAGTTCGTCGTGGTGCTCGACATCGCGATCTCAACGACTCTGATCTCCTACCTGTGGATCTTCCCTGCGGCGCTCAAGCTGCGCTACAGCCATGGCCACGTCCCGCGGCCCTACCGCGTGCCCGGCGGGACGTTGGGCATGTGGATTGCGACCGTTCTGATAACCGTCGGGGTGGCGCTCGGCTCCTGGGTCGCGGTGTTTCCCGGGACGCTGGAGAAGCTCTTTGGGCTGAGCTATGACTTCCGTGGCACCTGGGGCGTGAGCCGTGGCACGTTCGAGGCCCTCACGCTCGGAACGCTCGCTGCGATCGTGCTGCTGGTGATCGTCGGCTACGCCACCGGGCGCGCGGTGCGCGAGGACGCCGCCGTGGATATTCCGATCGTGGACAAGCCGGATCCGGAGGTCGCGGCGGTCACCTAATGCCACCGGGATCGCGGCTCGATCACGGAGCGTCGAGCTGCGCCCGGATCGAGGGGTCGGCGATCTCGTCGTCACGCGCCAGCATCAGCGCCTTGCTGACGATCAGAGCGAGCATCTCGTCGCCCTCGAACGGCAGCCACAGGTGTCCTGGCTCGCCGGGCAGGCGCACGCCGCCGGCCGCGACGATGCACACGTGGCGGCTTCCGGGCTCGCGCAGCACGTTGCCGCTGCCCAGGTGGATGCGGTATTCGTGCCTTCGCCCCCGGACGTGCAGGAAGCGGTCCTCGAGGCTCAGCAGGTCGGCAGCCGGGAGCGCTGCGAGCAGCGGCTGCAGGACCTCACGTCGCCGCTGGCCGAGCAGCGTGAGCTCGCCGAACGCGCTCTCGCGCCAGCCTTGCGCCCAGGACTCGGGAACCTTGAGCGGCCAGGTCGGATCGGCGGCGACCCCGGCCACGCTGATGAACAGGTCGACGTCGCGCAGAACCTCCGAGAGAACACGCGGCGGGATGTCAGCGAGTTCGACCGAGGCGCGCGTGTCCGCGCGCGTGAAGCGCAGCCCCTCGGTACGCACGTAGAGAAAGATCGCGTGCGCGGACTGGAGGTCGTCGTGCTCGATCGTCTCGACGCTCAGCTGGGCCCTCAGGCCCGGGCCGGGCAGTTCGATCGTGGGCAGCGAGTCCGGCCCCGGGTCGAACGGGCCCTGGAGGCGGTACCGCCAGCCGCGCGCCTCGCACAGTGCGTTCAGGGCGTGCTGGCGCAGGATGTGGCCCCCGAAGCGGTTGGTCGTCGAGCCTGATTCCTGCTCAGCGGGGGTGAGCAAGTAGACCTCGCGGTGGGCCTGCTTGAAGGGCTGTGTCACGTGTTCTCGTTCGATCCGCTCGCGCCAGCCTAGGATCTCCTTCGCCGTCTTGCCCGACGGGTGCCAGAGGCGAACGCGCTCGTCCTGTTTGAGCTTCGGCTTGTCAGTGGCGGGCAGGAAGGACTTCGCGCCATCCTCGGTCTCGACGATCAGGTTGGCAGCGATCGCGCAGACCACCGGGTGGCCGAGCACGCCGGTCCGAAACCTGGACCAGGGCCAGGTCGAGCCGGTGGCCATCAGCCGCTCGTAGCGCCTGCGCTGGGTCGTCAGGGTGGCCCTCAGCTCCTTGATCTCCTTCGGGATCTTGGCCTTGGCGGGCTTCTTCGGGCGAGGCCGGCCCCGGTCATCAAGCCAGGTGAGATTCACGTGGCCGGGGGGCTCGACGGTGACCTCGCAGCCCTCCGCGCGCAGCGGACCGGCGTCGAGCCCGTACGTCGGGATCGCCATGTCCTCGAGCACCGCCCGGGGTGTCCCCGCGGCTCGGCCGCGCGATCGATGGCCGCCTCCGCCCGCTTGCGGGCCGACGGCTTGCGTGCGGCCTGCGACAGCGCGACCAGGTGCGGTGCCCCGATCTCCCCCATCTCGCTCAGCGTCCACAGGCAGGCGTTGAACACCTTCGGGCAGCGGGCGCCGATGTCGGGCAGCTTCTTCGAGCAGGCCCAGGCGGCTTGCGCCACGCGGTCGGCCGTCCTCTGGTCGCCCTGTAGCGAGCAGGTCCAGATCAGCCCGCGCAGGAGGTTGGCGTTGTCCTCGGTCGGGACGGCTCTCGGGACATGGTCCAGGCCGACGAACGAGCCGATCCCTGACCCGACCCGCATCTCCCCGCTGGGCGGCGCGTCGAGGGCATCGATCAGGGTCTTGCTCAGCGCCGCGAACTCGCTGGTCTCCAGTTCATCCCGGCGCTCGCGGGCAGTTGCCAGCCAGCGCTTGGCCGGCTTGGATGAGGTGGCTGTCCGGGCGTGCTCGAGGAATGGGATCCAGCCCGGGTCGGGGGGGATCGCGGCGTGCACCGCAGCCCCCCAGTCGTCCTCGGAGTCGATCAGGTCACCCGGGCCCGAGACCGGCTCGGTCCACCGGCTGACGGTGTCGGCGAGGGACTTGGCCGCCCGGCGGGCCTCAGCGCGGCAGCCCTCGTCGAAGCGCTTCTGCGCCAGCGCGGTTATCGCCGCGGCCAGCTTGGGCGACGGCCGCCTGGCCTCGAGGCTGCGCGTGATCAGCTTGGTCAGCGCGGTCAGCGGGATCTGCTCGTAGCTGGAGAAGTGCCACACCGGGAAGCTGTCCAGCGCCCCCACGAGCTCGAGTAGGTTGGCATCGCTCCAGTCGCCGTCGCGTTGCCTGAGCAGGTTGTTGATCAGGTCCTGCGCCGCCAGCGAGCGCGGCATCTCCTGCAGCCGTTCGCGGTCAAGTTGCAGCATCGCGGCACGATCGCGCGCGGCGAAGGCGACGGCGGTGGCGGTGCGAAAGCGGCGCTGGGTCCGGGCCAGGCTCCGCACCGCGGCGACCAGGGTGGCGGCGCGCTCGTCGGAGCCGGGGTCGGCCGGTCCTTGCGGGACGCTCTGCAATCGCCCGCTTTGCATCAGCCACCCCGCAGCGGTACCAACCGCAGGAAGTTGATCTGCGTGTCCGCCGCGAGGATGAAGGTCTCGTCCGCGTGCTCGATCTGGCGACCGTCGACGAGCAGCACAAAGCGACCCGTGTGGAACGCTTTGAGCGCGCGCTCGGTCTCGGTCTCCGGGTCGAGCAGCTGCCGGTTGTCGCGTGGGCCGTTGATGCTCTCCTCGAGCTCGGAGGTCGCGACGATCGGCCGGGGCACCGTCCCTCCCGCACGCGCGATCTCGGCGATCACGCGCCCGCGGATCAATTCGGCTGCGGTGACCTGGGCCGAGTCCAGCTCAATCTCGAGTTCGAAGTCCGGGGCGCCTGGCGCCTGGTCCCGGACCGTGACCGCCCCCATGGTCCAGAAGGTAGTCCCGACCGGCGGGCGCCACAACTGGACCTTCTGGCAGTCTGCCGCCTTGGATGTATCTGATCACGGGAGCCAGAGGCAACGTCGGACGCGAGCTGGTCAGCCAGTTGGTCGCGGGTGCCCATCCGGTCAAGGCACTGGTGCGTCGGCCTGAGGACGCGGATTCGCTGCCCGGTGGAGCGCAGGCCGTCGTCGGTGACCTCAACCGGCCCGCCACGTTCGCCGACGCGCTGCCCGGCGTTACGGCGATCTATCTGCTGGCCGGCTACGACAACCTCGCTGAGCTCCTCGCCGGCGCCCGCGAGGCCGGCGTGCGGCGGGCCGTCCTGCAGTCGTCGAGTTCGGTCCCCGGCGGGGACGTGGAAAACGCGGTCGCG
This sequence comes from uncultured Solirubrobacterales bacterium, assembly GCA_963730075.1. Taxonomy (GTDB): domain Bacteria; phylum Actinomycetota; class Thermoleophilia; order Solirubrobacterales; family Solirubrobacteraceae; genus Palsa-465. The sequence goes on from CAVSQH010000004.1 coordinate 71,958, forward strand.
AGTTACCACATCCTCTCCGAGCAGGCGATCCGTGGTTCCGGGCTGGACTGGACCTTCCTGCAGCCCAACACCTTCATGACCAACACCCTCGAGTGGGCCGATCAGCTACGCACGGGCGACACGGTGCGCGCGGCCTTCCCCCACGTGGCGATCGCGACGATCGACCCGGCTGACATCGCCGCCGTGGCGGTCGAGGCGCTGACGAGCGACACCCATGCGGGCGCCAGCTATCGGCTGAGCGGTCCCGAGGCGCTGCGGCCGGCCGATCGGGTCGCGGCGCTCGGCCGGGTACTCGGGCGAGAGCTGCGATTCGAGGGGCTCTCGGACGACCAGGCCTACGCGGAGATGTCCGCGGCCATGCCGCAGCAATACGTCGATGCCTTCTTCAGCTTCTTCGTCGACGGGACGATCGACGAGACCACCGTGTATCCGACTGTCGACGAGATCCTCGGCCGGGCGCCCCGCAGCTTCGAGAACTGGGCCCGCGAGCACGCGCGCCCCTTTGGTGCCTGATTACGAGCCGGTGACCGACTCCTGGGCCCAGCCCGAGGAGTGCGAGTCGGTGGTCGCGGCGACGATCCGGCCCGCGACGGCCGCCGACGTGTCGGCACTCACCGTCGCCCTCGCCGGCGCGTTCATCGACGACCCGGTCTTCGGCTGGCTGATCCCCGGCCGCGGCCGGCGCCGAGCGCGGCTGCGTAGGTTCTTCGAGCTCGAACTCCGATATGTGGTGTTGCCCGCCGGCCGGATCTGGACCACGGGCGAGTGCAACGGCGCGTCGCTTGAGCTACCCCCCGGTGTGTGGCGGATGCCGTTCACGACGCAGCTCGCCCACGGCATCGCGTTCACGCGCGTGTTCGGCGCGCGGCTGCCTCACGCGCTGACGCTGATCACGCTGATGGAGCAGCGCCACGTCCGGGATCCGCATTACTACATCGCCAACGTGGGCGTGGCCCCCGAGGCGCAGGGGCAGGGCCTCGGTACAAGGCTGTTGCGCGCAACGCTCGATCGCTGCGACGAGGAGGGCCTGCCTACCTACCTCGAGGCGACCAGTGAGCGCAATCGGGCGCTCTACGAGCGGCTCGGCTTTCAAGTCCAGGGTGAGCTGCGATTCGGGGGCAGCCCGCCGCTTTGGCTCATGAAACGGCCGGCGGCGGTTCTGACCGCGTGACCGGGCCCGGGACGCCTAGCGCGGTTGCAGCTTGACGAGCATCCGACGCGCAGTCCTGGGGGCTCAGTGCAACGTCCTGCCCAGTCGGGGTTCAACCTCGACGCCCGGGACGCCGATATGACCCCGGTGGGAACCCGGCGTCAGCTGCAGGGAGGGAGCGGCCGAGCCTGCGTGCTGAAGGCGTGTGCCCGGAACTCGCGCGCCCGTAAACCACTCTGACCGCTGTGAGGCCATGAAACGTTGCGTGACGTTCCTACTGCTCGGGCTGGCATTGGCAGCTCCTGCCTGCGCGAATGCGACGACGTACGGCGCGGAGGTCGCCGGCGATTTCGTCAATCAGGTCCGGGGCTGGTGGTCGTCCGGCCAGGTGCTGAGCTCCCTCGACGCACTCTATGCGGCCGGCGGGCGTGTCGGACGCGCCGACTCTGATTGGGCGGACGCCGAGCCGAACCCTCCCGTCGATGGGCAGCACATCTACAACTGGGGCTACGACGACATGATCGTCGGCGAGATGGCGCAAGCTCGACTGCGCTGGGAGCCGACTCTGGAGTCAACGCCGAAGTGGGCACAGGTGCACCGGCCCGACGTGCTGCACTTGGAGAGCGGACCGTTCATCACGCCGCTGCCGCCCGCCAACAACAAGAACTTCGCCGCCTACGCCACCGCGTTCATGCGACGCTACGGCAACCACGGCTCGTTCTGGGCCACGCATCGGGCCCTGCCCTACGTTCCCGTGAACACCGTGGAGGTGTGGAACGAGCCTGACAACAACCACAACTGGGGGCCCCGGATCGACCTGCAGGAGTACGCGAGGATGTACGAGGCCGTCCGATCCGCCGTGCACCACGTCAATCGGGGCACGCGGGTGGTGTCCGGCGGGCTTGCGTGGACGCGTAGCTCTCTGCCGCGGCTGCTGAAGGCCTTCAAGGGAAAGCGCCTTGATGCGGTGGCAATACACCCGTACGCAGCCACGCCCAAGGCGACGGTCTCCCTGGCTCGCGATGCGCTTGCCCAACTGCGCAAGTACAAGCGACGGTCAACGCCGCTGCTGGTCAATGAGTACGGATGGACGTCAACGGCCGGCACCTGGGGCTCAACCAACCCCGAGCACGTCACTCGATACGTCTACGACGCACTGGTCGGCCTCTCGAAGCTGAAGATCGCCGAGATCTTGCCGTTCGAGTGGACCGACCCGTCGTGGGGTCTCAGCGATGGCGCATTTGCGCTTGCGGTCGCGCGGGTCACCCATGGCCGCCGCTGATAGGTCCTCACGCGCCGGCCCTAGCGCAAGCGGTGTCAGGGCACCAGGACGACCTTGCCGATGTTTCGCCGCTCGGCGATGAAGCGGTGGGCGTCAGGTGCTCGGTCAAACGGGAACGCCTCGGCGACGACTGGCTTCAATTCCCCCTCTTGGAGCGCGGGTATCAACGGCTCGATCACACGGTCGAGGCTTCCCTCGGTGTCCCACCAGGAGAGCATGTTGAGGCCGAAGACGCCCTTGTTCTCGTTCATCACCGCGAGCCCCTTCCACCACGGCATCGACGAGAACGGTCCCTTGGCGACGGTCCGCAGCGCGGCCGGCATGCTGCGCCGCTCGCCGGTCTGCACCTCGGAGGCTCCGTACATGATCAGCCTGCCGCCTGGGCGTAGCAACCGGTAATCCTTTCGGAAGCTCGACGGGCCAAGCGCGTCGAACGCGACATCGATCCCCTCGCCGTCCGTTAGCCGGCGCACCTCTTTGGCGAAGTCCTGGCTGCGGTAGTCGATCGCATGGTCGACTCCCTGCTCCCGGATCGCTTGGTGCTTTGAGGCCGACGCCGTCCCGAACACCTCGGCGCCGATCCGCTTGGCGATCTGCGTCGCCGAGATCCCAACGCCACCCGCCGCGGCGTGGATCAGGACCCGCTCGCCGCGTTTGAGCCCTCCCATCACGACAAGACCCGCCTGGGCGGTCGCGTAGTTGACCGGAAACGCCGCCCCCTCCTCAAACGAGAGCTGCTCGGGCAACTCGTACACCATGTCCTCGCGGACCGCGACCAGCTCGGCCTGGCCGTTGAAGCGCGTGCCCGCGATCACCCGGTCACCGGGCTTGACCGACTCGACCCCGCCTCCGACCGACTCGACCGTGCCCGCCACCTCATAGCCGACCACGCAAGGCACCTTCGGCGAATCCGGGTACAGCCCGGTCCGCGCAAGCGTGTCGGCAAAGTTGATCCCGGCCGCCTTGACCGCAATCCGGACTTCGCCCGGCCCCACCGGCGGATCGGGCCGCTCCTGGACCTTGAGCACATCCGGTCCCCCATGCTCGGTGATCACTACGGCCCGCATCGCAACCCGGACTCTATGCGACGGCCGCCTCGAGGCGGCCAACGGCTACTGCTCCGCGGAGCCTGACGTGAGCTAGCGGCGCTCTGGTGACACGTCTCGAAGCCGCTCGCTCAGCGCCGCGACGTCGTCCATCGGGTAACTCAGGCCGCGGCGCTTGGTGTCAGGCGGATCGTGCACCAAGCCGGTGGTCGGACGCCACGCCTCCCGCGGTCTGATCGGGCGCCGCACCAGTTCTCCGCCGCAGTTGGGGCAGACGTTGTGCAGCATCTTCTCGACGCAGTCCGCGCAGAACGTGCATTCGTAGCTGCAGATGCGGGCGTTAGGCGCGTCGGGCGGGAGATCGGCGTCGCACAGTTCGCAGTTCGGGCGTAGGGCGAGCATCGGCTCGGGCGCAAGCATCCCACTCGACGCGCCGCCGGGCCAGCGACGATCACCCGGCAGCAACGAGCGGGGGCGGTTTCAGCCGCCACCGTGACCGCCGCCCGGCGCGCCGCCGTGTGGACCCCCAGGTTCGCGCCTGAGATTCAGCGCTGCTTGACTCTGAAGCCTGAGTTGGCTGCGGCCCCGGCGCCGACTGAGTTGCGGGGCGTCGCCTGAAGCCGATACCTGCCGGCTTTCAGCTTGTGGCCGCGGACTCGCCCGGTGAGGTGAAACTCGTTTGGCCCGGCGCCGTCGTCATGTCTGAACTGGCCGACCTTGACCCAGCGGGTACAGCGCCGGTGCGTGCGATTGTGCCTGGAGGGCCTGATACAGGAGCTACGGTCGCGGCGTCCGAGAGTGGGACGCTGGACCGTGAACGTCGTGGTCGCGGTAGCCGTGTCGTTGTAGCGGACGGTGGCGCCGGTGACCCGGCCGGCGATCGCCCCGCCGTGCGCCGCCGCGATCAACACCCCCGGGGTGATCTTGAGGTGGGAGATCCTTGGCGGTGATGGCGGGGGGCTGGTTGTCTTCGAACGGGTGGTGAATGTCTGGTCGAGCCCGGAGGCTGTCCCGATCGCGTTGGTCACGACCAACCGGAAGTGGTAGAGCGTGTCGGGGATCAACCCCGAGATCGAGGCGCTGACTGGCGCGTTCGGCGCGGCGGCGGCAACCATCTGCGCGGTCGTGGTCGAGCCGTACGCCGGTGTCGTGCCGTACTGGAAATGGGCACTCGCCGCGGCGAGATCGGGGTTGAACGCGGCTCCATTCAGGCTCGCCGAGCCGGATGCGACCGAGCTTGCCGCCTCAGTCGCCGCCCCTGGTGTCGCGACCTCGAATGCCCCGATGTCACACGCGGCGCCGGCGGGACGCAGGACTCCGCGCGCGTCCGTTGCGGGACAGCCAGAATCCGTGCCGGCGTCGATCGCCGGGCTTCCCGCCCCAAGAGCGAACGTCTGTATTGGGCCGCCGTTGTCCTGGAGGGGACCGAGCATCGGATCCGTGTTGACCAGGTCACCTGCGGCGGTGAAGTGGCACTGGTTGAGGCTGTCGAGGTTGTGGCCCAGGGACGTCGGTGTGCCCTGGCAATTCTCTGACCCTGCGTTCGCGATGCCGGCGTTGACGATCGTGTTCTCTACATGGGTGTTCGATCCTCCGAGTGCAGCGTCACCGCCTTGGCTGTCGGTCGAGCCGGTGACCGTGTTGGCGCTCAGGGTTGCGTTCGTGAGCGTGATCACCGGACTGTTTGAACCGAAGTCCAAGCCGCCGGCGCTAGCGATGCCCCCGGTCGTGGTGCGAGCCACGTTGCCGGTGAAGGTCACATTGGTCGCCGTCATCGTCGGCGCGTTGGAGAGCATGTCGGCGCCGCCGCCATCGGCGATGCCCCCGATAGTCCCGCCCGTCCCCGCCGAAGCGTCGGCGACGTTGCCGCTGAACGTGGTGGCCGAGATGGTGGTCGGGCCGTTGGCGAAGATCGCGAGTCCACCGCCGTCGCTGATCCCCCCGAGCCCGCCGGCGCCGGCGCCCCCAGTGCTGTTGGCCGTGTTCTCGGTAAAGGCAGACCCCTCGATCGTTTGGGTACCGCCGCCGTCAATGCCGCCGCCGGTCGCGATTCCTCCGGCCTTGCCCGCGTTGCCCACCGCATTGGCCCGATTGGAGATGATCTGACAGTCACGAACGGTCAGCGTCCCGCCGTCGTTGAAGACCCCGCCACCTTCTGCGATCCCGCCGGCCCCAGTGCTACCGGCGCCGTCGGCATCGGCCCGGTTGTTTGTTATGACGTCATCGCTGAGCGTCAGGCCCGCCGCTTCGTTGAGGACACCGCCGCCCTCGACAACGCCGCTGACCGCCGGGGGATGCCCGAACTGGATCGTCACCCCGCTGATCGCCACCGTGTTGCCGGTCCCGCTCGTGTGAAACACGCGGGATGCCGCTCCGTTGTTGATGACCGTGGTCTTGGCGCCGGCGCCGGAGATCGTCAGGCTCTTGGTGATCGCCAGTTCCCCACTGGTCAGCGTGTAAGTCCCCGATGGGACCACGATCGTGTCGTCAACCATCGCGTCGGCGATCGCTTGGCGAAGCGAGCCGGGGCCGCTGTCGTTGGTATTCGCGACCGTGATTGTCCCCGCCGACGCGATCCCGGGTGCGAGCAGTGCGGCCACCCCTGTGGCAACCAACACCGCACCCCACAACCTGATGGCACCCCAGTTGCCGATCTTGGTCCACCCTCTCGCGGACGCCGTCCCTTGATCGATCGGTCACGGCGTTAGGTACGTATCCTACCGCTATCACGGCTGACTGGCAAGCGCACCGACCTCGGTCACCAACTCCAGCGTCTCAACCGACGTCGCCGCGACCGCCGGAGCGATCGCGGCGCCCTCCTGCTTAGCGTTGAACGAGCGAGGAGGCTGCCCGTTCGAGCGTGCCGCGGACTGACTGCCAGTCCTGCCTGAGACCCGCTCCGATGAACACGTCGGTGTGCCGCTGGCCTTTGACGATGCAGGCGATCTCTCTGTAGGGGTGATCTCCCACTCTGGAGACGTAATCGTCGATCACGCAGGAACCCACGGCGTTTCGAAAACGCAGCCGTTCGGCGGCAGCGACCTGGGTTACTTGCCCGTCGCCCTCTTCGCGGTTGCGATCGATGCGAAAAGCCGCCCAGCCGTGCAGCTGCTCTGCTCCCTGGCGAGGCGTCACGTTCAGATAGCCGGCGTAGCGGCCGCGGGCGTCTCGCAGTGACACACTCACTGTCCCGGTGTCACCTGGGATTGGCCTCCACGACGACGGGTAAGAGAGCGTCGCCTCACTCGTGGCCGTGGTCGCCTTCAGCCAGCCTGCCGGTGCCACGGCGGGATGCAACCACGCGAACGCTGCCGCCTGCCCGGTGCTCGCGGGCCGCACGCCGCCTGAGGCGACGCGGGCCCGCGAGGAGCCGGCTCCGAGCACCACCAGCACGGCGACCAGGGCGACCAGAACGGCGCTCACCCAGGCCGCTGTTACCCACCTATGTGACCTAGATGTTGCCATCGCCGTCGCTCGGACCACCGTTGTTATCGGCGTCCTGGTCGCCGCCGTTGTGCTGCGGGATTCCAGCAGTCGCGCTGCTCGCCGCTGGTTTGGCGGGAACAGTCGCGCCGCTGGCGGCGGGAGTAGTACCGGACGCCGCTGCGGAATGTTGGGGAGCGTTGCTGTGACCGCCGCAGCCGGCGATCACCAACGCGAGCCCGACGCCCCCGGTTGCGAGCAGCGCCGACCACCTATTTGTGAACTTCGAGAACATTGTCATCACACGTTCCCGTCGCCATCGCTGGGACCGCCGTTGTTGTCAGCGTCTCGATCGCCGCCGTTGTGTTGCGGGATTCCGCGACGAGCGTGGTGACGGTGGTGGTGGTGATGGTGATGATGTCGCGCGTGTGCGACTGCGCTCGCGGGTGCCACCGTGGCGATGGCGGACGCGAGCAGGACGAGAGTTGCGACCAGGAGGCCGCGCACCCGGTGAGCGAGCATTTTGGGATTCCTTTGTCGAGGTGAGACCTCCGCCGCCGACCCGTTGGGTGCTACTTCGGCGGAGGGTGCGATGAGTGCGCTACATATCACCAAGACGTCGGGCGGCCACAATTCTTCCTGAGCCGCGGAGAATGTTGCCTCCAATCCTGGAGGTAGTGCGCTGGATGGTCGTCATGTCACTGTTTGTGCGTCAGCCCACGATGTTCCTTGCCGCACGCAATGCGAGCGCCATGATCGTCAGCGTCGGATTGAACCCGGCCGAGGACACGAACACCGACGCGTCCGCGAGCGCGACGTTGGGAACCTCGTGCAGGCGCCCGTGGCGATCGCTCACCGAGGTGCGCGGATCGTCGCCCATTCGCGCTGTGCCCATGATGTGCGCCGTGCCATAGACGCCCGCGTGCCCGCCGGCGCTGCCCCGGAGCTGCGAGGCGATCACGTCGGTCTCGGCCGTCGGCGCCGCCGCCTGGCAGATCTGCTGCACCAGCGGTCCGAAGTGGGCCGCGGCCGCGAGCTCGAAGCGATGCGGCGCGTACGTGATCCGCGGGACTGGGAACCCGCGGAAGTCGCGGATCTTGGGGTCGAGGTCGACTCGGTTTGCGCTCTGCGGCATGTCCTCGGCGTTGAGCTGGATTCCGCCGATGTGATCGCGAAGCGCGAGGCCCCGGAGTGACGCGCCCAGGGCCGCGCCTTTGAGGCCGGCGCCGGCGTACAGGTTGGCTTCCTCGAGCAGCAGCGTGCCGCCGCCGACCTCGCAGCAGCCGCCCTTCAGATACGGAAGACCGGCGGCCCGAGCGGGGGCGCCGGTTATCGGCCCGATGAAGTCGTCGAGCGTGAACGTCGTTGAAGGACCGCGCCACGCGTGCGCGCGCGCGGCGAACACACCCGCGCCGACGCTGAAGTGGTGAAACATGAGGTTGCGCCCCACCATCCCCGACCCGTTGCCGAGGCCCTCGGGATGGTGCAGTCCCCGGCTCAACAGCAACAACCGGGCCGTCTCGATTGCGGACGGGGCGAGCACGACCACGTCGGCGCGGAGCTTTCGTCGAACCCCGGTTCGATCGATGTATGACACGCCGCGCGCCCGCCTTCCCCCCGGGGCTAGGTCGACCTTGTGCACGAAGCAGCGCGTGCGCAGTTGCGCCCCCGCGCGGATCGCGTCATGCAGAAACGAGATCGCTGCCTCCCCGCGGGCGTGGATCGGGCACCCGAAACCGGCGCAGTAACCACACGAGTTGCATGCCGGGCGTCCGTGAAAGGACCGCGAGTTGACCGCCATCGGGTACGGATAGGGGTGATAGCCGAGGCGCTCGGCGGCCGCGGCGAGTTTCAGCCCTGCATACATCGGTGGGTTGGGCGCCATCGCGAACTGGTTGCGCCGCGGCGCCTGAGCCAGCGTCGTCGCCGGCATTCGCGAGCGGTCACCCTGAACGCCGAGGCGGTGCTCGACCTCGTCGTAGAACGGCTCGAGCTCGTCGTAGTCCAGCGGCCAGTCGGCGACGTTGGCGCCCGGAATCGGGCCGAGCAACGACCGCCCCTTGAGGTCCTGACGCCAGAAGCGCGGAACCTTTGCATCCCAGTGCACGGTGCCGCCACCGACGACCGTGGGGAGATCGTTGACGTCACCTACGAAGCTTCGAGTGGTGCCACGGCGCGCTTCCGCCTGGGTACGGCGCGTGCGCGGTTCGAGAATCGGGTCCTGGTTCTCGAAGAATCGCCCCTGCTTTACCTCGTCGTTCGAGAACAGCGTGCTCACCCGGCCAGGTCCGCCGAGTCCCGGGAACAGGTTGCGGCCCTTTTCGAGCACGATCACGGAATGCCCGACGCGCGCCAACTCCCAGGCGGCGACGCTGCCGCCGGCGCCAGAGCCGACGATCACGACCGACAGACGACTCAATCGGAGCCGCCAAACGGACCGTGACCACCGCGAGCGGGTCTGCCGAGCAGCGGAGCTATCCGCGTCAAGATCTCGTCACGTACGTCAGCCGACAGAGGCGCGCGCGCACCGACGATGTCCCCGGGCGGGTCAGGGTCGCTCACCTCGGCCGCGGTGAAACCACTGGGTTCGGCATCGCCGCGCCACTCCAGCCCGCGCCAGCCCGCCAGCGCGTGGTTGCCGCCGTACTCGGGCGGGCCGCACAACGCCTCAAGGCTGTTGTGCAGGGCGGCGGTCACAAATCGCCGAATAGCCCGGTCGCGCGAGGCGAGCAAGGCGTCCTGGGTCGTGTTCGGCGCGACGGCGAAGGCGCCGCCGGTCCGGGTCCGCGCATTCTTGTCGAGGCGTTTGAGTCCATCCCTGTAGATCTCCTGCAGCCCGATCACCGGCCCGGCGAACTCGCGCTCGCCCAAGCCGCGCGAGCCCTCGAGGCGAATGCGCCAGCCAAACGCAGCCTGCGAGTCGAGCGCGACGAACTCGGCGAAGTCATCACGCGAGCCCCCCGCCCGTCGCGAGAAAGGACCGCCGGCATGGATCAGCGGCGGGTCGAGCTCAAACGCTCCCAACAGCAGGTCGATCGCCTCGGCGGCATGAACCTCGAGAGCGCCAGGGCCGGGAGCCGCAGGCGGCCCGGGCAACAGCCGCGCGGTCACGGCCCGCAACGCCACCAGCTCGCTGCGCGACAAAAACCTGCCACCGCCACCGGGAAGCTCTCCACGGGCCACCTCGTCGATCAGCGCGCTCACCCGCTCAGCGTGCATCAGACCGAGCGCCGCGAGCGCGCCGCTCGCCACGAACCTCCGACGAGTCGTCCCAGCGTCCATCCGAGCAACATACCCTCGCCGATCCCGCGAGTCCGCAGGTCCACACATCCCACGACCGCGGCTCGCGTGATCGCTGTCAGCGTCGGTCCGAACCTGAGCCCTCGGCATTCGCTCTGTGGCAGACTGCCCGTGCTGTCACTCGTTCGCCACCGGACGTCGAGGCCCGCGGCCCCGGAAACGCCCGAAGCAAAGGAGCAACGGAAGATGCTCAACCCGTCGTGGCCCTCCCCCGTGTCGATGCTGCGAGTGGCTGCGATCGCGCTGCTCGGGGCTCTGCTGCTGGCGGCCTCGCCAGCGCACGCCGCGAAACGTCGCTCGCGCATATCGATCACCGTAATGTCGAGTCGGGCCGATCTGGTGAGCGGTGGTTCTGCGCTGGTGGCGATCTCGCCGCCGAGGACAGCTCGCCGGCTGAAGGTCACGGTCGACGGCCACAACGTGACCGGGCGGTTCGCGCTCCGCGCTAACCGGAGCTTCGAAGGCTTGGTCCGTGGTCTGAGGCTGGGGCCCAACGTGCTGCGCGCCAGGCTGGCGGACGGGGCCGGGGCGCGGATCACGCTGGTCAATCATCCGATCGGCGGACCGCTCTTCTCCGGTCCGCAGGTCGAGCCGTGGGTGTGCCAGCCAACGGCGGTCGACAAGACGTGCGATCAGCCGCCGAGTTACACCTACCTGTACATGTCGACCAACCCGGCAAAGTCGGGCTTTCAGCGGTATGACCCGAGCAGCCCGCCCTCGGACATCGCTAACACGACCACCGACCAAGGAGTGACGGTTCCGTTCATCGTCCGCGTCGAGACCGGCTACATGGACCGCGATCAGTACCAGATCGCCACGCTGTTCCAACCCGGAAAGCCGTGGACCACCTTCAACCCCCAGCGGCAGTTCAATCACAAGCTGCTGATCCTGCACGGATTCGGCTGCGCGGTGCAGTACAAGGTCGGCACCGCCCCGTCGACGACGGGTGACAGCGCCGGCGACTATGCGCTCGGCAAGGGCTTCATCACGATGTCCACGGCGCTGGACAACAGCAGCCAGGACTGCAACGTCGCGGTGCAGGCGGAGTCGCTCGTGATGGCTAAGGAGTACATCGTCAAGACCTACGGCACGCTGCGCTACACGATTGGAACTGGCTGCTCGGGCGGGTCGCTCGCCCAGTACTGGATCGCCAACGCCTACCCGGGCGTCTACCAGGGGATCTTGCCGACGTGTTCGTTCCCGGACGCGTGGACGTCCGCTACCCAAGTCGCCGACTACGCGCTGCTTGAGCACTACTTCTCTGAGTCGACGCTGACGGGCGGCGCGGCGTGGACGCCGTCGCAGGAGGCGGCCGTCGACGGTATCCCGACGACGGCCAACGCGTTCGTCAGCGTCGGCTGCACGAACTTCAACCCGCCGTATACCCCTGCGACCTGCCCGACCGGGTTCTTCTACGGGGCGGTCCCGTACTGGCCGTGCCCGGGCGTGACCAGCCAGCAGCTCTACAACGCGCAGACCAACCCGGGCGGGGTGCGCTGCTCGATCGCGGATCTGGCCAAGAACCTGCTCGGCTTGGAGCGCCCGAGCGTGTGGTCCGCGGCCGAGAAGAAGATCGGGCACGGTTTCGCGGGGGTGCCGTTTGACAACGTCGGCGTCCAGTATGGGCTCGCGGCGCTGCACGCCGGAGCGATCACGCCGGCCCAGTTCGTCGATCTGAACACCCACATCGGTGGCGCCGACGTCGACCTCAACCCGGTCCCCCAACGGCGGGTCGCCGATCAGCCCGCGCTCGGAAACGCGTACCGAACCGGGCTGATCAACGAGGCCAACAACCTGAATCAGACGGCGATCATCGATTGCCGCGGTCCCAACCCGGGGGTTGCGCATGACTCCTACCGTGCGTTCGCCGTTCGCGCACGACTTGATCGGGACTTCGGCACGCACGCTAACCAGGTGATCTGGGAGGGTCCCGAGCCACTCCAAGCCGACAGCCAGTGCGAGCTCAACAGCTTCATCGCGATGGACCACTGGCTCGGTGCGATCGCGAACGACAAGCGCAAGCTGCCGCTCGCGAAGAAGATCATCCGCGACAAGCCCGCAGGCCTCGGCGACGAGTGCTTCAACGGCAGCGGCCAGAAGGTCTCCAACGGGCTCTGCCCGCCTGGGGTGGTGCCGGTGTACGGCACGCCGCGCACGGTGGCCGGCGACCCGATCACGACCGACGCCAACAAGTGCCAGCTCGGGCCGCTGAGTCGCTCCGCTTACGCACCGGTCCAGTTCACCGACGCGGAGTGGAGCCAGTTGCAAGCCGTCTTCCCCAACGGGGTCTGCAACTACGGTAAGCCCGGCGTCGACCAGCGGCCCACGGTCCCGTGGCTGACCTACCAGACCGCGTCCGACAAGGTCATCTACGGAGGCCGCCCACTTGGTCCGGCGCCGGTATCCACGCCGATCCCTCCCAAACGATCACACCGTCGGTGAGCTCTGCGTGGGCGAGCTTCGGCTGCGGCCACCGCGACCGCGAGGCTGACCGAACCCGTAGGCCGCCGACTGGCCGCTGTAAGTGGCTAGAGTCGGCTATGTCGATCCATGGCCGTCGCGTTTTCACGTTCCCGGCGTGACGAGTTGCGCGCATTTCTGCGCTCGCGGCGGGCTCGGCTGTCCCCGGAGGACGTCGGACTACCCGATAGCGGCGGCCGACGCCGGACGCCTGGCCTCAGGCGCGAAGAGCTCGCCGCGTTGGCGGGGGTCGGAGTGTCCTGGTACACGTGGCTCGAGCAGGGGCGCGACATCAACCCTTCGCCGGAGGTGCTCGACGCGCTCGCCGGTGCGCTGCGGCTCGACCCGGCCGAGCGCAGGACGCTGTTCGCGCTCGCGCGAACGGAGCTCCCGCTCGCTGACGATGTGGCCGGCGCCGACCCCGACCAGCCTGGTGGGGGATATCAGCCAGCTGATCGCCCTGGTCGACTCGATCCATCCGAACCCGGCCTACCTGCTAGGGCCGATGACCAGGATCCTCGCGTGGAACCGGGCGGCCTCGGTCGTGCTCGGCTCGCCGCGCCATCTGGCTCCGGACAGGCGATACCTGCTTTGGTGGCTTATGGTCGATCCGGGCGAGGGCGGGATGACGGCGCAGCGCGAGGGAACCGCTCGGAACACGCTGGCGCGATTTCGAGCCGAGTACGCGCGCCATGCGGGCGAGCGGGAGTACGAGGAGTTCCTGGCGCAGATCCGCGAGCAGAGCGCACAGTTCCGCGCATGGTGGGACGAGCACGAGGTGATCGAGGCCCAGCGCGGGACTTAGAAAGCGTCGATCAATTGTTTGAGGGATTGATCGAGTAGTTCCACTCGCCGTGGAAGGCGTGGCGGATTAGGTTGACGGCGGCCAGTTCGGTGTCGGTGACGTCGCGCTTGGGGTACTCGTTGTGATCGAGGCGGGCGTAGACCTCGAGCCCGGTGCTTGTGGTGGTCGCGGCGATCAGGTTGATGATCACCTCGTAGGAGATCAGGGGCTGTCCGCGCCAGTTCTTGGAGATGAAGCTGAACAGACGATGCTCGACTTTGTTCCACTTGCTGGTGCCGGGCGGGAAATGGCAGACGACGATCTCAAGGCCCGTGTCGTCCGCGAGCTTTTGTAGCTCGGTCTTCCACAGGCGGGTGCGGTTGCCGTTGGAGCCGCCGCAGTCGGCGGTGGTGACGAGCTGGCGCGCTTCGGGGTAGCGAACTTGGCCCAACTGCTCCCACCACGCCCGGATCGCCGCGACCGAGAACTGGGCGGTATCGCGGTCGATCCCGACCGACACCATCGCGCTGTTATCAGCGATGTCGTAGACCCCGTAGGGGATCGCCTTCCCCTCGGCCATGCTCGGGAAGTCATAGGTGTTGACCCTCGGTGCCTGGCCTTTGGAGTGCCACTCACGCCCGCCATTCTTGAACTCGCCGACCAGCTCCTTCTTCTTGGTGTCGATACTGACCGCGGGCTGCCCGGCTGCGATCGCCGCGCTGACGGTGTCGTTGATATGCCGAAACTGCGCGTCGCGGTCGGGATGCTGCTTGCCCTCAAGCGTCTTGCGCGCGCCCTGCAGGCTGAAGCCCAGGCTGCCCTTCAACAGCCGCCCGACCAGATCCTTGCCGGCCCGGTGGCCCCGCGCGGCCAGCTCGTCGGCGAGGTTCCGCAAGCTCTTTGACGTCCAAACCAGGACCCGCTCGGGGTCGCCGCGGGTGTTGTCCTCGACCAGCGCGCGCAGATCATCGAGCAGCTTCGGGATCGCCCTCGACGGCCGGCTTGCGGCCCGCGCCCCGCTCCCGGACCCGCTCGGCCTCAAGCGGCTGCGGGTCATCAAGCTCCGCCAGCCCCTTGCGGACCGTGTTCTCAGCCAGCCCACACGCCCGCGCGGCCGCCGCGATCCCGCCACGACCAAAGATCCGCGCCTCCACAGCAGCAAACCGCCGCCGCTGACGCTCATTGAGCTGCGAGGACATCAACCGGTACCGCTCAGCGATCGCGACTTCGGCATCGCTCATCCTCCCAGTGTTCTACACCGGCAGCATCATTCCTTCACTTTATTTCGCGACGTTTCCTAAGGTCATGCAACACCGCAGCTCGGCACGCTGCGGCTGCATCACGCGCAGACGGTGCCGACGGGCCAGCCGGAGTTGCGGATGGCTGTCTACGCGCCCGCCGACGAGGCCACTCGCGCGGCGCTCGCGACCCTCTGAGAGGCCGGCGCGACGCGGAGGCGCGTGGTGCACAGGTCAGTCGTGGACGGCGGCCAGCGGATCACCCATTTGGGTGGCGTGCTCGAGCTCGGCGAGGTCTTGTTGTTCGATCTCGACCTGCGCCGCGGCCATGTTCTCCTCGAGGTGCTGCACGGAGCTGGTACCGGGAATCAGCAGCATCCGCTCGTAGCGGGCGAGCAGCCAGGCGAGTGCGACCTGCGTAACGGTGACCCCGCGTCGCTTCGCGACCCCAGCGATTGCAGGATCCTGTGCCAGGTGCTTGGGGCCGCCGCCGAACGCCGAACCGAGCGGGAAGTAGGGCACGAATGCGATCTCTCGCGCCATGCACAGCTCGAGCACGTCCTCCCCGAAGCGGTTAACGACGCTGTAGGAGTTCTGCACCTCAGCGAGGTCGACCAAATCGAGCGCGCGCCGGACGGCGCCGACACCAGCCTCGCTGATGCCGATCAGGTCGAGCTTGCCTTCGCTGCGCAGATCCTCGAGCGTCCCGAGCTGCTCGGCGAGGAGGTCGCCGGGCGCGTCGGCGCTCATCAGTCGGAGGTTGACGAGGTCCATCCGCTCCACGTGTAGGGAGCGGAGGTTGTCCTCGACGCCGGCGCGCAGCTCGGCGGGACTCTGGGCCGGGAGCCAGGCGCCCTGATCGTCGCGGCGGCCACCGACCTTGGTGACGAGCTTCAGGTTCTCGGGATAGGGATGCAGGGTCTCGCGGATCAGGTCGTTTACGACGTCCGGACCGTAGTACTGAGCGGTATCGATGTGGTCGACGCCGAGTTCGATCGCGCGGCGCAGCACGGCGCGGACGGCATCCGGATCGCGCGGCGGGCCAAACACGCCGGGACCGGCGAGCTGCATCGCGCCGAGGCCGATGCGGTTGATGGGCTTGTCGCCGATGAAGGATGTCTTGTTCATGCCGATAGCTTGCGCTTCGGGTCGCGGCTGCACAAGAGGTCTGGAGATCGTGGGTGCGACAGCACCAGCCTGGGACTCGTGGCGCGACATCACCTAGCTGCGCGGGCTCCGGGCCGGGATCGTCCGTCCCGGCAGCGGGCAACCGCACCTCAGATAAGAGACCGAGAGCCGTGCGACGACCCGCTCATGGCGAGGGAGCTTTCGCCACACCAGGCGCGATATCCCCTCGATTGTGGCGATGCCGTCGCCCTCTGTCGGATCGCGCGTCAACACGGAGATGTAGTAGTAGCGATCGTCTCCGTGGATGACGCCGATGCTGTTCACGATCCACGGCGCATCTCCGTACGGCAGCCATCCGTTCTTGAGCGCCACCGAGACGCCCCGACGCGGCACGCCGGCGGACACTCCCCACGCCTCCCCAGAGATCACGTGCTTCATCAGGTAAAGCTGATATCTGCGTGAGCGATCAGTCAGCAAGCGGTTGTGCTGTGCGAGCCGCTTGAGCAACCGCAGCTGATCGGTCGCGCATGTGAGGGTCAGGCCCCAGTAGCCGTTCTGCCCAAGGGTCGTGCAGCGCATTCCGACCTCACCGTTGTAGCGACCCACTCCGGCATCGCCTCCGTCTGCGTTCCATAACGCGGTAGCGGCATCGTTGTCCGACTGCTCGATCATCGCGCTGGCGAGCTGGCGGTCGTGATCGGACAGGTGGCCATGGGTCTGATGAAGCCGTGTCTCCAAGATGTCCACCTTGACGATTGACCCCGTGTCGTTGCGCATTCCCCAGTTGACGGCCCATCGCTGCCCGGTCTTGACGTCGTAGACCGCGGCCGTCGTAGCACCCGGGCGGCGAGCGATGTAAGTCGCGATCAGCTGTTTGAGCGTCGGCCGTCGGTGCGTGTGAGACCTGTGGCGCGTGGAGGCTGACACAGTCCCCGGGGCGAGCAGCACGACAGCTACAGCACTCGCCGTGCCCAGACCGAAACGCCGCGGATTGAGCCTCCGCTGCCAGCTCACAAGGTGTAGTAGCTCATCTATGCGCCCGTCGCGGCCGGCCGGATTCTCGCTGCCGTCCGTCAGGGATCACTCTTTCACGCAGCACGGACCGATGGTTGGCGGATCTACTGGCTCAGTACGAACAACTCGCAGAATGGCTCCAGGATGTGCCAAGTACCGCGATCCCCGGCGGTGAACGACGCGATCCCGCCGGCACCGAGTTCCACGCTCTGACCACCCTCAGACTCGATGCGGACTCTTCCCTCGATGACCTGGATCGTTTCGTCAGCCTCCCAGACGTAGCGGATCACCGCCGGCTCGGAGCGGAAGATCCCGACGAGCTGCGAGCCGTGCCCCTCGGGGCGCAGCCAGTGAACGCGCGAATCCGGCTTGCCTTCGAGGATGTCCTCCTCCGGGAACGGATACGGCTCGAAGTCGGGAGCATCCACGCTCCCGCTGAACATAGTCGCCATGGCAGCTCCAAGTTTGGGGGTTCGAAATCCAGTCGCGTGCGGTCTAAGTCGGGGGTTGGCCCGCGAGCGCGTCGGCTAGAGCGGTGCGCGCGGAGATCCCCAGCTTGCGGTAGATGCTGGTGAGGTGGACCTCGATCGTCTTCGGCGTGACGTACAGCGTCTGCGCAATGTCACGATTGCTGTGCCCTTGCGCGGCGAGATCGGCGACTCGCCGCTCGCTCGGCGTCAGCGATTCTGGTCCGCTCAGCGCGTCTCGGCGCGGACGCCCGCCGGCGGCGTAGAGCTCCGTCTTCGCAAAGTCAGCCAAGCTCCGCGCGCCGCAGCGATTCGCGAGCTCAAAACCGCGGCCGAGTGGTTCCCGGGCGTCAGAACGGCTGCGGGCCCGTCGCAGTGCCGAGCCGAGCGCGATCAGAGCCTTTGCGTGCTCGAGGCGCGCCGGGGATCCTTCGGCGGCGGTCACCGCTTCCCGCAGCAAGTCACGCCCATCGTCGCGGCGGAGCGTGCCCAGTAGCCGGAGGGTCCGGGCGAGCGCCCCGGGGGCGCCCCACCGCCGCGATGCTTCAAGCTCTTGCTCGAGCAGCGAGAGCGCGTCGTCGTGCCGTCCCAGGCCGTCGAGCGCGAGCGCCTTCAGCGAGCGCCACGGCGCCCATGCCGGATTGTCGATCCCGCGCAGCCGCCTGTGGTACTCATCGGCGGCGGCGAGCGCCTCGTCCCATCGGTTCTCAGCGAGCAACAGCTCGATCTCGCTTCGGCGCACGAGCGCGTCGCCATCGGATCCCGGGTTCGGGTTACCGCCGTTGACCAGTGCCGCTCGAGCGCCGATCCGATCGCCCCTTTCGATCAGCGTCCGTGTGAGAAAGCCCGCACCGTGGGCTAGGGAAGGTCCGTTGTCGCCGAACCCCTGCTGCAGCTGCTCGCTCGCCTCGCGCAGCGATGCCTCGGCCTCGGCCAGCTCGCCGCGCTGAAGCCACGTCCAGCCGCGCCACAGGTTCACCGAGCAGACCCCGGGCTGCGAGCCGAGGCGACGGGCTGCGCTCAGCGCCTCCTCCCACACGCGCAGCGCCTCGTCATGATCGGCTAAGGCCAGCACCGAGCCAGCCACCGCGGCGCCGAATCCGGGATCTCGGGCGATCAGAGACCCATCGGCGAGGACCGCGAGCGCGAACTCCGAGCACTCCGGCGCGGAGCCGTCCCCGAGCGCCCAATCCCAGGCTGCCACGGCGGCGAGCATCTTCGCGCCGAGGCGGTCAGGGACACCCGCGGCGCGCACGCGCGCCAGCCTCGCAGCGCAGTCCGGCACCTTCGCGCCGCCGAAGAAAACTGCGTACAGCTCGATCGCCTCGAGCGCCCGCCGCTGATCGGTGTGCGTCTCCCCAAGCTCCGCCACGGCGCGCTGAGCCACGGCGACCGCTTCCTGTGCCGGACGCGTCCATAGCAGCGACCGCGCAAGCACGTCGGCGGCCAGCGCGCGCTGCAGCGGGTCCTCAAGAAGATCCTGAACCTCTCGCAGGCGCTCGGCGGAAGCCGCGGAGTCGACGCGCGCCTCGGCGGATCCGAGCTCCCACAACAGCCGCGCGCGATCCTCGCCCGCCGGGCGTTCCTCGAGCGCGCGCCGCAGGTACGACACCGCGCTCTCGGCGTCCCCGCGACGCATGGCCAGCAGCCCGGCCTCGCGCAGCGCATCGGCTACCCAGGGCTGACCGCGCGATGGCACGAGCAGCAGATGACTGGCTACCACTTCAGGCGCAGCGCCGAGGGCGGCCAGTTCCTCGGCCGCGCGCTCGTGTCGCAGCTCGCGTTCGGACACCGACAGCTCGTGGTACACAGCATCGCGCACCAACGCGTGGACGAAGCCAAGCGGTGCCTCGGGCCGCAGAATCTCGGCGGCCACCAGCGCGCGTGTGGCATCAGCCACCCTGCTCTCATCGAGGCTCGCCAACGCCGCCGTCGCCGGCAGGCTCGCTCCGTCGCCCAGCAGCGCGATCGCGCGCGCGACCTCGACCGCATCCGGGGGTAGACGGGAAAGCCGCAGCAGAACCGTCCGTGACACCGCCCGGGGCCCGACCTCCCGGATCGCGTCCGCATGCGCTGCGTCGGGCGGGATGTCCTCCGCCTGCATCGTCTTAAGCAGCTCGCCCAGCAGCAGCGGATTGCCACCCGTAACGCGATGGCACGCCGCGCAGAAAGCCGGCTCGGCATCCGGGCCGAAGCGGTCGCGGACCATCTCCACCGCCCCGTCCTCACTGAGCGCCGAGAGACGGATCGCGACCGCGGCGGGATCATGCGCGATGTCCAAGACCAACCTCGACTCGGCGTCGGCGTCGTCCACGCGCGCGGCGGTAGCGACCAGCACCCTTAGTCCCTCGAGCCGTCGCTCGAGGTACGCGATGAAACGCAACGACGCCCGGTCACACCACTGCAGATCGTCGATCGAAAGACACAGCGGACCATCGGCCGCGACGTTGGCCGTCAGCCAGAACAAGCCATGCAACACCCCGAACGAACCACGACTGGCGGACTCGTCCTCGTCGGAGGGCGTAAACACCCGAGCCGCTGGTTCTGCGGAGCCGGTTAGCCAACGCTCGCGACGGTCCGGGTCCAGCAACAGCGACTCAAACAACTGCCGAACGACGCCGTAAGGCAACTCCCGCTCCAAATCGCTGCCCCTCGCCGCAACCACGCGAAACCCCGCAGCCGCGGCCTTCTCACGAGCTTTCGCGAGCAGGCTGCTCTTGCCGATCCCGGCCGGCCCCTCGAACAACGTTAGGGCCGCATTGCCCGCCAACGCGTCCTGCACCAGCCCGTCGAGCAAGCCCAGCTCGCGGTCGCGCTCTAGTAGCACACCACCGCTCTGCGCCCCAGACCTCGCGAGTCCATTTCGCGTCACCACCGACGCGAATAATCCCCGCCCAGCCGCTCGCATGCAACCGGACTGCATACATCTCGCGTCAGATTGAATAGAGATCGCGTGGCGTCGCCCTACCGCAGCGAAGGACGCATCCGACCAGTTGGGTTGTTCGTCGAGCGCGCGGCCGATTCCACGCCGATCACGGCGCACCGATCAGATCGTCACCGCTGCCAGCGGCTCGACTGTCTGGTACGGGTTCGAGCACGGCGGGCCGTCACTGATCTCGAGAGAGCAATCGTCCAATCGCATTACGACCGACGCAAGCGACTCCTGCCGGTCGGCGTAGCTCGGATTCTCAGGGTCGTGACAGCAGATCGAGATCGGGTCGGCGTCGTGCGAACTCAGCAAGGCCTTGATTGTCCGCCCATCGAACGCCCCCGACGAAGCAGGCGCTCGCGACTTCATCTCGCTAAGCCTCGCCACCGTGTCCGGCCAGTCTCGGAGTGTCCGATCGGTGGCTGGGCGTGGATCCACAAGGAAGTGGTTCGTGTGGAGTAGCACCCCATTCTCGGGCTCGACGCGGGCAACCCCTCCGGGATTCACCTCGAATGCGGCCATCGCGCCCGTGCCCTCGCTACCGCCGGACCACCCGACGTTGAAGCACGTGGAAGCCGTAACCGGTGTCCGGCACAACAGCGTGCCCGCGTCCTCGAGGCTCTGACAATTCTGCAGCAACAAGCGCAGCAGGATGTGGATCGGAACGCCGTCGAGTCCACCGTCGGCCGAGGAGCCGAGAATGTTGATGCAGACGCCGACGCCGACGCTGTTCAGCCCGATCTTGGCCAGGATGCCGGCCTCGGTGAACGTGGTAAACCAACTGCCGTCTGCGCCGGGAACGGTCCACAGGACCAGCGAGGAGCGCAGGTCTGG
Organism: uncultured Solirubrobacterales bacterium; assembly: GCA_963730075.1. Classification (GTDB taxonomy): domain Bacteria; phylum Actinomycetota; class Thermoleophilia; order Solirubrobacterales; family Solirubrobacteraceae; genus Palsa-465. Next base: position 93,013 of record CAVSQH010000004.1, read on the forward strand.
ATGCCAGTCCCAGTTCTGGGCGATGATCGTCTCCCCATCGGTTCGGCTCGGGAGCACACCTACCGCGCTGCACTCCGGCCGGGGCGCGCCCGCTAGCACTTCGGTCCGCGCATTTACCGCCATCAGTGTCTCGGCGTCCACCCCTGCGCCCGAAGCAATGCCGTTGATCTCAGATGCGAGGTCCGGGAACTCACGGGTCAAAACGGTGCAGACGGTTCCGCCGGCCGCAGCGATCTCGGAGCGCCCATAGTCATGAACGGCCGAAAACAGCCTCCCGTAGGCCTCGACCGTCCCGTGGACGGCCTCGCGATGCTCGCGCCCAAACTCGGCGCCGCGGCGGAATGGGTCATTCTCCGTAGAGGTGTGACGAGCGATCATGGCTTCCCTAGGTAGTCGCAGATTTCAGCGTGAGAGGCAACCCCGATGTTCGCATGTATGCGAGGAGTGCACGCTTCGCACGATCGCCGTAGTCTCGGCCGGACTGAGGAAGCGAGCTGCCAGATTCCTGGCCCCGGACTTCTCGGCGATGGGCGTGATGTAAGGCGAACCTGAGGTGAACATCGATCAATATGAGGACGCGGCCGAGCGGCTTGGGTTGACGAGTGCGAACTGGCTCGATGCTCCTTACAACCGGCTTGGATTTCGCCGCGTCGCCAAACTCACTCGCACGGCGAGGATTCCCCGCGGGGCAGGCCCGGTACTCGCCCTGCCGCGTGCCGAACGGGATCTCGGTGGTTTTGAGTTCGAGCACCGGGGGCGGTCGCTGGACCTCACGACGATGCTCGAGGAGACCTATACCGACGGGTTTCTCGTAATCCAGGACGGGTCCGTTCTGCGCGAGTCCTATTTCAACGGGATGGCCGCATCGGACACCCATCTGCTGATGTCGGTCTCGAAGTCCATCAATGCCGCTCTATGCGGGGCACTAGGGGAGCGCGGTGCGGTAGCGCCCGAAGACTTGGTGACTGATCACGTTGAGCAGCTACGCGGCAGCGCCTGGGAGGGTTGCACCGTTCAACACCTGCTTGACATGCGAGTCGGCGTTCGCTGGGACTTTGACGTTGACGAGTACACGATCCTTGACGTCTCGGGCTACCGCGCGCACAGCCGAACCGACATTCCAGCTGACACGGCCACCTGGGCACGGACGCTGGCCCTGGCCGACGAGCACGGTGGGCCATTCGGTTACTGCTCGCTCGCCAACGATGTCCTCGGCTGGGTGCTTGCATCCGCAGGCGGCACGCCTTTCCCGGAGCAGCTATCCGCGAGCCTGTGGTCCGCGATCGGAGCCGAGAACGACGCCGAGATCATCATCGACGCCAACGGCTTCCCGATCGTCGAGGGGGGCATTTGCGCGACGCTGCGTGACATCGGGCGCTTCGGCCTCATGTGGCTGCAAGACGGCACGCTCGCCGGGCGCACGATCGTCCCTGGGGACTGGGTCGCGACGGCTGCTCGTCCGCGAGCCGGAGCTGATCGACGCGTACGGGGACCCGAACCAACTCGGAGGCCCGACGGCCGAGGCGTTCTACCACGACAACTGGTGGGTCTGGGACGCCGAGCGAGGCGTCCACGCAGCCGTCGGAATGAACGGTCAAAGCATCTTCGTGCACCGGCCGTCGCGGACGGTCATCGCAAAACTCTCGACGTTTCCCGACGCGCTCGACCTGGATCGCTTCGCGCTGCAACACACCGGCATGTCGGCGCTCTGCGAGTCGCTCGTTTGAGTATCAGCCGGAGCAGAATCGGAACTTGCTCTTGACAAGAGTTCTTGTGACGCGTACTGTTGTGACAAGATACCTTGTGTTAGGAGGAAGCACGCGTGTCGCACAAATCATTAGCGGAGATGATGGCCCAGGACAGAGTGGCCGAGCTGCGGCGTGCGGGCGTGATGGGGTCACTCGGCACCCGGGGTCGCACCGCCGCCGATCGCATCAGCTCCCAGAAGGCTCCGGTGGCGATTCGCCGCTCTCATCTGACTGGCCCACGGCGAGCCATCGGGTGGTTTCTGGTCAGCGTCGGCCTGCGCCTCGCGCTGTCCCCCACACGCGCCCGCTCGGCCCGTTGACAGCCAAGCGGGGCCGCCCCACAGACCGCGCCCCCGAGCGCGACGAGCAGGCCGCCAACGACGCTGGAGGGACCGAGCCGCCCGTCAAACGGAGGGTCATCACCGATCCGCGCACGATGCGGGCGTTGGCCCACCCGGTTCGTCTCGCCCTTCTCGAAGTCCTCGGCCGCGAGGGTGAGCTGACCGCCACGCGCGCCGCCCAGATACTCGACGAGAGCCCCGGCAACATGTCGTGGCACCTCCAGACACTGGCCAAGTATGGCTATGTCGAGGAGACAGGAGGCGGCAAGGGCCGCAGCCGTCCGTGGCGGATCGCATCGGTCTCTAACCGCTTCCAGACGGCCGCCGAGGATCCCGAGGTCGAGGCCGCCGGCGAAGCCCTGGAATCGATCTTCGCCGACCAGGCCTACTCACGCCTACGCGACTGGTGGGCGAGACGGAGCTCCTACCCGTATGTCTGGCGGGAGGCAGCCTTCACGTCGGACTCGGTCGCCTACCTGACGGCCGAGGAGATGTCGGAGCTCGGCGACAAGATCGCTGAACTGTTCGTCGGCTACCGGGACCGGCTCCAAAACAAGGAACTACGCCCGGCGGAGGCCGAACCGGTCAAGCTTGTCGCCTTCGGTTACCCCGTGCCACCGACGCCGTCGGGCAACTGACGATATCCGGCGCGAGGACGCTCCGGCAGGTGGGACTAGCAGACCCTGAACTTCGCGCTCAGCGTCTTGGTGACGGTGACCACTCTGCGATGGCGATGAGCGGTCACCGTCTTCTTGTAGGAGACGATCACTCGCAACGTGTGCACGCCTGACTTCAGGCCGGTGAGCCGGAGGACGGGCGTAGCAGGCAGGTGGTGCGCGACGGCATTCGCCGTGAACACGACGACGGTGATCGTGTGCTTGTGACCGTTGCGCAGGCGCGTCGTCCGCTTGCGGGTGTGTCTGACGCCCTTGTCAATGAAGAAGGCGGCGCTCTTGAAGCGAAGCTTGGCGGCGCGCGAGTGCGCGATCGCGACGGAGCGGAGCGCCACGTTCAGGGTCTTCGCTTTGCTGGTGCAGATGAGCAGCGATGGCGTCACCAACTGGATCTGCTGATTGCCGACCCTCGCGGTCGTCAACCGCTCCGGCGGCGATGGCGGCGGCGGGCTGCCGGTCGTCTTCAACGACTGCACGGCGCCGGTCACGGTCCCGCCGAAACCGTTGCTCGCGGCGACGCGGTAGAAGATGACGGTCCTCGGTGTCAGGCCGGTCAGGTTGGCCGTGACTTTCGAGGGGTCGCCCCTGGCCGGCAGCGTTCCGGCCGCCGCGGTCGACCCGAGCGCCGAGGTCGTCCCGTACTGAAACGTGACGGTCGTCAGCGCGCCGAGCGGGTTGACCATCCCTGAGACGGTCGCGGTCGTGTTCGTGACGGCGCTGGCGGGGCCGGTGGTCGCGGTCGGAGGGATCTGCAACGAGATCTTTCCGATCGCTTCCGAGCCGCGATCGCTGAACCACAGATTTCCGTCCGGGCCTGAGAGCAGGGCATCACCGTCGGCGCCCTGACCCGGGTTCAGGCCGCTCGTGAACTCGGTGATCACGCCGGCGGTCGTGATTCTCGCCACCCCTCCGGGTGCGATCCCGTCCTGCGACGCCTGCTCGACCCAGATGTTGCCGTCGGCCCCGACCGTGATGTCGTCCTGTGGATTGTTCTGGCTGAGGCCGTGCGTCGAACTCGGTGATGAGCCCTGAGGGCGTGATCCGGCCGACCGCCCGATCGGCGGCGTTCTGGTCGATGAACCACACGTTGCCGTCTGGACCGAGCGTCATCGGGTCCGGGTCGGCGTTCGCGTTCAGGCCCTCCGTGAACTCGGTGATCGTGCCATCGGGCGTGACACGTCCGACGGCCGGCACGCCGGGGTCGCTGAACCAGACGTTCCCGTCGGCGCCCAGGGTGCTCTCGGTCGGCATCGACATCGCGTTGCCGGTCGGGAACTCCTTGATCGTCCCGCTCGGCGTAACCCGGCCGATCGCGCCCTTCGCCTTGTCGGTGAACCACATGTTTCCGTCGGCGCCGGCGGTCAGGGTCTCCGGCATCGCCCCGGCCAGCAGCCCCGACGTGAACTCGGTGATCACCCCCGCGGGCGTGATCTTGCCGATCGCCGGGGTCGCCACGTCGAGGAACCACAGGTTCCCATCCGGGCCCACCGTGATCTCCGCAGGAGCCATATTCGGCTGGGTCGCAGGGGGGCCGAACTCCTTGATCGCGCCTGACGGCGTCACCCTACCGATTGCGTTGTTGGGTGCGTGGCCAGTCGCGGTGAACCACATGTTCCCGTCGGGCCCCTGGGTGATATCGAACGGCGTGGCCGGACTGGTCAGTCCCACAGTGAACTCTTGAACCGCACCCGATGGCGTGACCCTGCCGATCGCGTGCGGGGTACCCCCGTCCGTGAACCAGAGATTCCCGTCGGCACCGGATTCGAGACCGAGCGGGTCATGACCCGAACCCAGACCGCCGCTCGAGGGGAACTCGGTGATCACGGTCGCCTGTGCCGCAATCGGAATCGCAGCCAGCGCACCCACCGCGACCAACAACGACACCAGCAGTGCCCGCCACACCCGACGAATCACTCGCCACCACCCCCGCTCCGGATCGCTCGACGCCGGAGACTAGACGCCGGACCCGCGTCAGGCAAGTTGCCTGCCTACCACGAAGCGGCCGGCGGCGAGCCGACCGTACGTCACTCGGTGCGGCGGTCGTCTACCGGCTCCGGGCTGACAGCTGGGTCGATGGTGACGGACTCCGCCTGGTAGTCGCCACCGAGGTGGAGCCGCCCGCGGCCCGCTGCCGAGCCCTTCGCGCCTGCCAGTGGCGAAGGGCGGACGTCTTGCCCGTCAGCTCGTCGTAGATCACGTACGCGACGGCTCCGTACACGAGTACGAACAACAGAATGCCGAATGCTGCGCTCATAGTCCTTCCCCCCGATTTCGTCTGTGGAGCGTTTGAGCTGCCGCCGGCGCAAGTCTGGCGGTCCGTGTCGAACCGCGGAACAGATTCGCCCTGGTTGCGATCGATGCGAACAGCATGATCGTCGACATTAGGCTTCGGCGGTCAGGGCGACAACCAACCCTAGGTGGCGATTCATGACACCCCTACGCTCGACGTCTCAGTCAGCGGGAACTACGCAAACGCCACCCTCGCGCGGAGCTTGAGCCCAGCTCTCGTTACCTTCTGAGACGAATCGCGTTGAGGTCGCCGTCGCGCACCTCATCGATCCGGCCGAGCAGCTCGTCGACGTCGTCGTGCTCGGCGTGAAGGTAGCGGCCGGCCAGCGCGTCGTAGCCGCCTGTGGCGACCCTGCGGACGAGCTCCGGAGCGAGCTCCGGCGGCGTCCATGGCGCGTCATCCGGGAACGCGCCCCCGGTCAACTCCGTCTGAACCAGGCCGGGGCTGAAAAAGAAGACGGGGATCCGGCCGGCGAGCTCGTTTGCCAGCATCTCGCCGTAGCGGCAGACGGCGGCCTTGCTCGGTGGGTAGGCGGTGCGGTCGCCGCCCGGAAGGTAGGCCGCACCGCTCCCGGTGATCACGATCCGACCGCGGCCGCGCTCGAGCATCCCCGGGATCACCGCGCGGCAACAGAGGTGCACGCCGAGAACGTTGACCTCGTAGACGTGCCACCACTCGGCCGGGTCGATCTCCCAAGACGGGCGCGGCTCATGACCCTCGCTGATCCCCGCGTTGGCGACCAGCAGATCGAGCTCGCCCGCGTCGGCGACCAACCGCTCGACCGAGCCGCGATCCGCGACGTCGACCTCCACCCATTCGCCGCCGATCTCGGCCGCGACCTTTTCGACCTGCGCGCGGCTGCGCGCGCCGACGACAACCTCCCAGCCGTCGCCCGCGAGCGCCCGCGCGATGCCCGCTCCGATTCCGCGACCGCCGCCCGTAACGAGCGCTCTCATCGCACGCACCCTACCGCCGCGCGACTGTCGGCGTCGACGATCATGAGTTCGACGAACCCAAACGGTCGCTAAGGCGGCTGACCGGGGCGTTCGGTCTCAAAACGTCTACCACGAGCGTCGCCCAGTTGTTAGCATCGCTTGTTCATCATCACAACGTCTTTGGGGGGTTAAAGCGATGGCTGGAGACGCACTGTTTCTTGGTTGGGGCCAGGTTGCTCGTGGGCGCGAGCAGCTCGCGCTGGAGGTCTTCCAGGAGAGCGTTGCCTACTACGGCAAGCTTCAGGAGGACCGCAAGATCGAGCGGTTTGACGCCTACCTGATGGAGCCGCACGGCGGCGATCTCGGTGGGTTCTTCATGATGTACGGCGAGCGATCCACGCTTGACGCGATCAGATCCAGCCCTGAGTTTCAGCGCGTGGTTGCGCGGGCGGGATCGGTCGTCGACAACGTCGGTGTGGTGAGCGCCTTTGGCGGGGATGCCCTCGCACAGCAGATGGCCCTGTTCGCCGAGGTCTCCCAGGATCTGCCTCAGTCGAAGTAGGCGACACGCGGAGGCAGCCGGTTATCTCAGCGCCCCAGTGACTTCATCGGCGCCGCACCGCGCGGCCAGCTGGCATTCCCCGCACGCCGCCGGGCAGAACAAACGCACTGGAGGTGGTGTAGAAGGACTCCAGTCGTTGGCGGCGGGCGTTCATGTAGTACGCGGCGGCGCAGACCGCGAACCCCTGATGCTGGTGGCAGCCGTACCCGAGGGTAGATCCGGGTCCTGGCCGAGCCAGCTCCAACGGCAGCTGCAGATGTCGCGAGCGGCAGGCAGGCAACAACGACCAACACCGACATGACGAGAGAGCGCCGGCCCCCAGGCCGCCCGCCGCCTGAGCGAAGCCGCGTCTCGGTCACCGTGACAGGCCATCGGGTCGCACACTATGCAGGGCGCGGGAGGCAGACAACCCACGGCTCGAACCGAGGCATCCACGCGAAAGAAGTCGCGCTGCTCGTTCTCGCGGTGGCTGCTTGAGCCGCGAACGCTTGCGGCTGCTGGCGGATCGTCGCCGGCAAACCGGCTAGGGTGCATGGGGTGGACGAGGGACTTCCGATCGCCTACCAGGTACTTGACGAGGGCATCCCGGTGTATGCCGCTGACGGCGTTCAAGTGGGAACTGTCGACCACGTCGTCGCCGTTCCGGCGCAAGACATTTTTCACGGAATCGTGTTTCGGGGGGTCGAGGGGAGCCGACGATTCGTCGCGGCCGACCAGGTCGCGTCATTACATGAGCGCGGCGTAGACCTGCGTATCAGCGTGGCGGCGGCTGCCGGGCTGCCCGAGCCACACGGGGCAGCGCCGGCGTGGCGCGACCGTGACCCCGGTGTCAAGCCCAGCCGCTGGACGCACCTAGTCGACTTGGTGAGCGGCAAGGATCCGCACCGACGCGACTGGACCGAGGACAACTAGTACGTATTACGCGCGCACGATCGCGGCGTGGTGGCGGTCGCTCCTCGCGCAAGGCGTTTCCTGGAGGCCCAGAGCGAACGGCTGCGCGGAGATGTCGAGAACCCGCCGCGGGCTCCGACCCTAGGGTGAACGCCCCCCAACTCACGAGGAGCATCCCGATGCGCAACATCCTGCTGATCTACCAGAACAACGAAGCCTGGAACGGCCTCGGCCAGGGCATCATCGACGTCGCGACCCCCGACCGCGCCGAGGAGATGGCAGCGCGTTGTCCCGACGCACAGCACTGGGGCATCGAGATCCGCGCGCGGATGCACAGCCGCGGCGAGGGGGACTGACCGATGCTCACGCTCTACGAGCACCCCTTCGCGCTCTACTGCCAGAAGGTCCTGATCGCGCTCAACGAGCAGGGCGTGACCTACGACATCCTCGAGGAGCAGCTCGACTTCGACCGCGCTGAACTCGCTGAGCTGTGGCCGCCCGCGTCGATCCCGGTACTGCGCGACGGCGACCAGATCATCGGCGAGACCTCGATCATCATCGAGCACGTCGCCGGCGCGCAGCTGGTGCCGTCGCTGGAAGCGCGCAAGTGGGACCGCCTCTGCGACCAGTACATCTCCGACGCCGTCCAGGAGATCGTCTTTGACACGATCGAGGAGCGCTTCGACGAGCGCGCCGTCGCCAATGCGCACGGCCGGCTCGACATGGCCTACGGCATGCTCGAAACACAGCTCACGCAGCACGAGTTCCTCGCCGGCGACGCTTTCACGATCGCCGACTGCGCCGCCGCGCCAGGCCTGTTTTACGCCCTCGCGATCCACCCGTGGGATGAAGGCACGCACCCGCAGCTGACGCGCTACTACCGCGCATTGGCGCACCGGCCGTCGTTCGCCAAGGTCATCACGGACGCGCGGCCATACCGGCACCTGTTCCCGCTGCCCTGGCCGGCCGACTTCGACCGCTACCACTGACATCCACCCGGCGGGCGCGTCATCGGGGAGCTGCGCGGCTCTGATGGCCGAACACCCCTACCGTGATAGGAGATGCGCCGGACTCTGCTCACTCTGACAGCCGTGGCCCTCGTCGCGGGCGCGCTGTCGGCCTGTGGTCGGAGCTCTCACAGCGCGTCCGTGAACACGAACGCTCAAACCGTGTCGTCAACGGCCAGCGAACATCACACAAAACGCCATCACCGCCACCACGCGACCGCCAAGCACCACGCGGCCGCCAAGCACCGGGCAAACACTCGGGCAACCGCGGGGGCGCTAGTGGTGTCTGACGCCAGCCCGACCGTCGTTCAGTCCCAGCCCGCGCCGGGCTCCTGCCACGTCCGCGGCTCCGGCCTGTACTCAGAGCCCGACCCGGCCTGCACGCCCGGAGCTCTGAACCCGGCCGTCACGCAGGCGACGATTGACCGCACGATTTGCGTGAGCGGCTACACCGAGACCGTCCGCCCGTCTGAGAGCGTGACCGAAGCCGAGAAATCGGCGAGCATGGCCGCCTACGGTGACGGCGGCTCGATGGGCGCATACGAGTACGACCATCTGGTGTCTCTGGAGCTCGGTGGAGCACTGAACGACGCCCGTAACCTGTGGCCCGAACCGGGTGGCTCGCCCAATCCAAAGGACACGGTCGAGAACGCGCTTCACCGTGCGGTGTGCGACGGGCAGATGTCGCTCGCCGAAGCTCAGCACATCATCGCGACCAGTTGGGTGTCGTGGGCCAGGAGCCACCACGGATCCGCACCGCCGAGCGCCCCCGTGTCGCCGACCCCGGCCCGGTCGCGGTCCACGTCTGCCTCGGGTCCCGACAAACCGGTGTCCGAGGTCAACTGCTCAGATTTCCCCACGCACGCGGCCGCTCAGAAATGGTTTGACACGCACGGCGGCTCGCCGGCCAACGACGTCGCAGGCCTTGACGGCAACGGCGACGGGGTCGCCTGCCAGTCGCTGCCCTGACCATTCTCCGAGCGATGCGGGGACCTACGCAACCGCGATTTCGCGCTGTGCTCTGTGGCTGACAGGAAGCTAGTCGTGCTCAGGGGCGGTCTGGGCGAGCGCCTCCTCCAGTGCGCCCTTGCCGCCGGGCTTGCCGGTAATCGCCAGCTCCGGAGACCAAGTCGGCACGCGGCCGACGAGCGCTGCGGCGCGCTTGCGGCCCGCGACCTCTATAGGTGCACGCTGACGGACCTGAGCGAGCAGCCGGGTGCTGTACTGCTGCGGTGACTCCTCGGTCGCGATCGCGGGTCGATCAAACGCGAAGAACTCGACCCGCACGTCCGGGCGTGCTCTGGGGAACCGCGGGATCGCAACCGTGCCGTTGCACGCGACCCCGACGATCGTCGCCTCCGGCACCGCCCGAGCTAGGTAGCCGACGCCACTACGGGCCCGCAGCGCTCGGCCGAGCGAGCGTGTGCCCTCGGGGTAGATCCCAACACATGCGCCCTTGCGGAGCTCCTCGATCGCGCGGTCAAGCGCACCGCCGTCGCCCGACCCACGCTGGATCGGGATTTGGCCCATCGCGGTCAGGACCGCGCCAAGCAACCTGTTCTTCCACATCGAGGACTTCGCCAAAGCCCTGATCTGCCGGCGGGGCATCGCCGCGATCCCGGTCACCACCGTGTCCCAGTAGCTGTCGTGGTCGCCGACCAGCAGCAGCGGCCCCTCCGCCGGCAGCAGCTCGAGGCCGGTCACTTGCAAGCGGCCCCACCAAACAACACCGGGAGTGGAGGCGATCAGCACAGCCCGATACGCCGGGCTGATGGGCTCGATGCGATCCGACATCGCCCCCGCAGGCTACCCGGACCGCCGCTACAAAGCTGAGAGTCCGGTCGTACCGCGGCCGGGTGGGTCGGTAGACCCAGGCCATCGCGTCGTGCCCTTTGGGAAGCCCCGCGGGTCGACCAGGTCGAGCGCTACGTCCGGCCGCTGGCAGGGAACAGCCGCATGCCCTGACGACGGCCACCGCGAGGTCACCCGAGAGGACGATCGTGCCCGCCCAGCGCGGGTCGGTGCGACCACGGGATTCGGGTGCTTGGCTAGTCGACCAAGACCTTCGAGAGGGCAGTCCACGACTCACGCGGGATGCCCTCTGTGCCGAGCGGCTGCAGGCAAACGTGGTCGGCGCCAGCGTCGAGGTGCGCGCGGACAACCTTGGCGATTTGCTGCGCGCTGCCCTGTGGGATGACGGCGTCGATTAGTCGGTCCGAGCCACCGTGTGCGATATCGGCCTCGCTGAAGCCGAAGCGGAGCAGGTTCTGCGTGTAATTGCGCAGCCCGAGATACAGCTTCGCGTAGTCGCGGGCGACAGCCTTGGCGCGCGCCGGATCAGTGTCGACGACGCACGCCAGCTCGGGCGCCACGAGCTTGCCCGAGCCGAGTCGCTCGCGGGCGAACCGCGTGTGCTCGACCGGCACGAAGTACGTGTGGGCACCCGCAGTGCGCTCGGCAGCCAGATCAAGCATCTTCGGCCCCAGTGCAGCCAGGCAGCGCTCCGCGACCGGCGACGGCGTCGGCGAGGCATCCAGACCGTCCAGAAACGCGCGCATCGCCGTCAACGGTCGGCGGTATTCGCTCGTCGCCTCGGGGTGACCGATCCCGATGCCGAGCATGAACCGCCCCGGGAATTCCGCATGCAGGGTCGCGTCCGCGGCGGCCGTCTCGGCCGGGTCGTTGATCCAGACGTTGAGAATGCCGGTCGCGGCGACCAGGGACGCCGTCGCCTCTAGGACCGGGCGGATATCGGGGACATGGGGAGACCCGCCCACCCACCACGCGGCAAACCCCAGCTGCTCGGCGAGCTTGGCCGCCTCGCCTGCGCGTTCGATGCCGAACGGCCGGTAGCTGCTCCAGATGCCGATCCGTCCCAACTCCACGTCGACAGCCTGACAGACCGAGATCGCTCCGATCCTCGCCCGCTCAACGGTTGGGTCCGGCTAGAAACCTCCCGCCAGGCGCCCGACCTGGGGATCGGGTTCGTGGCGAGGCACTCGGGCGGCGCCGGCGATCGGCGTGATCGAGGTGTCGCCCAAGCGATCGCGCGGCACCGCGTAGCATGACCATGGAAGCGCCTGGAGGCGCTGGAAGCATGCGCCCCAGATCGCCCTCGACGGGATCTCCCTTGGGCGGTCCGCACGGGCTCTGCTGCCTCCGCCGTCCGAGCCATGGGCGCGTCGTCCTCACCGCCCACGCTGCACTGCTTCGATGTTGTGACCGTCTGGATCGAGCACGAACGCGCCGTAGTAGTCCTCTGAGTATTCCGGGCGCAGCCCGGGCGGTCCGTTATCGCGCCCGCCAGCCTCGAGCGCGGCTGCATAGAAAGCATCCACCTGCTCACGTCGGTCCGCCGCGAAGGCGACATGAACCGGCGCGCCCGTCCGATAAGCAGTGGATATCGCGAAGTCGTCTGCCTCGTCGAGCCCGAACGCGACCTCCTCGGCACCCTCTCGCCACTGTCCGATCTCGGCAAACCCGAGCGGGGTCAGCGCGCGACGGTAGAAATCGCGGCTCCGAGAAAGGTCGCTCACGCCGACGCTGACATGATCGACCACCACACGACGCCTCGGCATCGGCAAGACTCTATACGCGCGTGGTCGTCGACCATCGGCGACCCCTCGTTCCCGTTTCTCGAACCTTTGGACCGTGTCGCGATCCGAGCGGAGGGCGAGTCTGAGACGGTCGCCGCTCGGAAAGCGCACGCCCGCGTCGTCGCCAACGCGATCACGAGCTTCGCAGCACTGAAAACACGAATGCGATCGCGCGCCGCCGCAGAAGCCCGCGCCTCCGGCCCGCGCCGGCTGCCCTCTTGCATGGAGAGCAGCAGCATCGGCCTCAATGCCGGATTGGCGACATTGCAGAAGTGGAGAGCAACCGGCCCAAGTCGCCGGTGGCGTTCGATTTCACCCGGAGCAGGGCCGCCGTCGTTTGTCGGCGTTAAGGCGATTCCCTGCTGGCCGTTAGGGCCTACCACTCAGAAGAGCGCCCCCTCAATCGCGGACGTGGCCTAGGTCAACCCTTCCGTCGAAGCCGTCGCCGCTTTTTAGCGGCGGCGTCCTGTTCTTGACGATCCCGCACGCGGGACAGTCTTAGCGTCTCGGCGGCGCGCTCACGAGCCTTCTTGGCGCGACGGATGATCTGCCGGTAGAACTCCCGCTCGTTCTCACTGTCTTCCACGCTTCCATCATGGCGCTTGTTACAAGAGTGTTCCGGGCTGGCGGCTCCGGGCCTACGGGTAACCATCGCCGCGTCGCGCTCACGGCCAAGAAGGTTGTCGTGGGCCGCTCGCTCGGGCGTACCGGGATTTGGAGGAGACTGTGGCGATGAGCGTCCGCTACAGCTGCCCGGCGATCCCCCGCCAATTCCGGTCGACGCTGCACGACGAGCGTAACTTGGAGCTCGCGACCGGGGAAGCTGACGGCGAGATCGTCGACCGGGTGCTGTCCGCCCGCAAGCCGGTGGGGTTCGCTGAAGCTCGCGACGCGCACACCGCAGTAGCGTGGGCGCTCCGGGCGATCGACCGTGACCTTCCGTGCTCGTACGCGCCGACCCCCATGGAGGGCGTCAAGCTTTGGACGGTCAGTCTCGCCGCCGGCCCGTCCCCGGTCGGCGAGATGGTCGACGTTCCCGCGGCGATCAGCGACTATCGCGCTTGGCTTGGTTCTGAGCGTGAGCTGTTGGCGGACATCGAACGGCATCTAGCGCATCTCGCGACCGTGCCGTTGTCGTCGTTCATCGACTTCGAGGCGGTCGAGATTTGGGCGTTCGGTTCGCGGCCGAGCCCTGGCGAGTGGGCGCACTGCGGTTTGCTGCTCGGCTATCCGCTCGAGGCTACGGCCGCGCTGATCGCGTCCGACCAAGGCCTCCCTGGGTTCAGCTATGACCGGGACGCGTGATTGCCGCCAAGCCCGAAAAGTTCCCGCGGAACGGCTTGGCTGAGCACGACTAGTTCCTGGCCCCGCGGTCGAGCGCGATGGCGTCCGCTCTATTTCAGCAGCGCTTCTCGGCGCTCTCGGGTGGCGTTCCTCCCAGTCCATGCCGGGGGCGTGTTGCGGGAGGCTCCCTCGCTACCGAGATGGGCGCTCTGGCTGCGGGGCCAGATGCGGTAGTCGTACTCTTAACAGAGCAGCTTTTGGGAGCCAAGGCGGCGAACCAGCCACGTGCAGTCGTGGCGCGGAGCGGCTGCGAAGGCGGGTCAGGCTCTAGATCCGGCAGTTCCAGCTGGGCCGCGCCGACTCGGCGCAGGCGGGCCTCACTTGGATCGAAGCAGGATCGCGAGGAGCATCGCGATGTCGGCGTGATCGTCTCGGTGCCCGTGGATCGAGACGAAGTACGAGATGCCGTTGTGGGTGGCGAACGCGGCGTCGTGTCCCTCGAGTTGGCCGTCGTTGTCGGGAAACCGGTACAGCGTGATCCGGTACCCCATATACCGGCGATGGCCGATCACACGAGCTGGATGCTTCGGCGGCCGGGCGTCCCAGTTTGCCCGGTCGAACACCCACAGCCGCGTCGCTGGACCGGCGGTGGCGCCGAACTCCCAGTGGATGCGGCCTGGATTCTGCCCGTTGTTGATCGACACGGAATAGCTGCGTCTGTCGACGATCTGCGGGCCGTAGAGGTCCGGATTGCTGACAACTCCGCCGGCCGGCACTAACGGCGGGCAGACCACCTCGATCCGAGTCTCCCGCGCGGCGGCGGCACAACTCGCCCCCACCTGTTCGGCGACACGAGCGGTGAGCACGATGCTGCGCACCCGGACGACACCCGCGATGGCCCGAAGGCACTCGGCCGGGACCCCTCCGGCGTGACAAGCGGCCGACGCGGCACGTTGACTGATTGGCGGGTGCCGACGAGCCGCCCCGCCGCAGCCGGTCGCCAGGAGCCCCGCCAGCGCAACCAGCACAACGAGTCTCGCTCGCGAGCGCTTTCCGGTCATCACCGCGAGTTTCCCAACGCGCTCTTCCAGGTTCGAGACACGTCGCACGACCTGATCGGCTGGCGCAGGCGTGGCCCCTGTGCCGCGTTCGCCCTGGCCGGGGTAGCTGCTGTTGCTGGCGCCGGGCTCGAAACGGTCATCGTGCCTGCGAGCCGCTCAAGCGGCGAAGCGGGTACAGGCACTCCAGTTGCGCGCCATGGCGGGCGTCACGGCTGAGGCCATCACCCCGTCGTGCTGATGCGGAGTACGTGGCCGTCTGGGTGACGGACGTGGAATTCGCGGACGCCCCATGGCTCGTCGGTCGGTGGGTGAGTGATATCGAGTTGCTCGGTGACGCAGCGCTCGTAGAGCCCCTCGAGATCATCGACCCAGATCGATATCCACGCCCCTTTGTCGGCGGTCTCGTCGCCCTCCGGCCCGAAGGTCTGGGTGTTGAGGCCGCGGCCGCGGCTGCCTTGGCCGTCGCGGCAGAGGAAGATCTCGCATCGACCCGATTCCACCGAGCCGAATCCGGGCGCGGTGAGACCGTGCGCTGGGGGCCACTCGAACCCCTTGCGCCAGCCGAGCTTTTCGAACCAGGCGAAGCTCTCGCGGATGTCGGAGACGTTCAGGATCGGCACGACCCGCTGTGCGAGCGGACTGCGAGCGGCCTGGGGAGTTGATGTTGGTTGGACCCTAGCGGCGTCCCGGGGTGCGATCGACACGCTGGCCGAGTTGATCGCCTCGTCCTTGGTCCTGAACTCGTCAATTCGGACGATGACATCGCCGCGGAGCGTGAACACGCTGTGGATCTCGCCGGCGACGGGCTCGCCGTAGAGCTCGGTCACTCCAGGCATGCGCAAGGCGAGCAGTACGCGCTCGTCATCGACGACATCGATCTCGAGACCACTGATGCGGTCGCGGTGCTGACCGCCAGAGCGGATGTTGTCGAGAACCGCGGCGCGATCTCGGCAGACCAGGTCGGTGCGCAGCCCCTGCCACACGATGTCGTCGGCCAGGCGATACGCAACCCGGTCGGGGTTGCGGCGGCGGAGGGCGTCGACCCAGCCGAACAGAACAAGTTCGAGGCTCTCGGTTCGCGTCATGGCTACTCCCGTGTGATTGGCGCCGACGTGGACTCCGAGGACCGACGTGGAGATCGGGCCCGCCGCCGGCCGTTCCGGATTTGGGCCGACCGCACCGTCCACCAACACGAACGGCGGTCGGAGCGCCACGCAGAGGATGATCTAACGCCAGCCTCAGCCGGGCACCCCTGCGAGGATACGTCGGCCGCAGGCTCCGGCAGATCAAACTCGGCGAGCCCCCGCAAGCCCCGCCCAACGGCCGGTGATCGCCGCAACGCCGGCGGAAACCCCGGGCAGAGCCGGTATCCTCGCACTCCGTTAGCGTCCGTCCGATGCCTGATTTCGGACGCGAACTCGAAGCAATCGCGTCCGAGACAGGGTTCTCGGGCGTAGTTCGGAGCGACCGAGGCGAGCGGATCGAACTGGCGAGGGCGTACGGCCTCGCGCATCGCGGCTTCGAGATCCCGAATCAGGTCGACACGCGCTTCGCGATCGCGAGCGGAGCGAAGGGCTTTACGGCGCTCGCCGTCGTGAGCCTGATCGAGGAAGGGGTGCTAGAGCTTTCGACGCTCGCTCGCTCGGTGCTCGGCCAGGATTTGGCCCTGATCGACGACGGCGTGACGATTGAGCAGCTCCTGGCGCACCGGTCGGGCATCGGCGACTACCTCGACGAGGAGGCCGGAATCGAGGTGGCTGATTACGTCATGCCGGTCCCGGTCCACGAGCTCGCGACCACCGAGGACTACCTCGCGGTGCTCGACGGCTACCCGAGCAAGTTCGCGCCCGGCGAGCGCTTCGCCTACAGCAACGGCGGCTACGTCGTACTGGCGCTGATCGCCGAACGGACGAGCGGTGTGCCCTTCCACGAGCTGGTTGAGCAGCGTGTCTGTCGGCCTGCCGGAATGATGGACACGGAGTATCTGCGCTCCGACGAGCTTCCCGCGCGGACCGCCCTCGGCTACGTCGAGTGCGACGGCGCGTGGAGGACGAACGTCTTCCACCTCCCGGTGAGGGGCAGCGGAGACGGTGGGATCTACTCGACGGCGGCCGACATTCACGCTCTGTGGCGCGCGTTCGTAGCCGGTCGGATCGTCTCGACCGAGTGGGTTGCGGAGATGGTGCGCCCCCGCAGCGTCGTGCCAAGACAGTCGATGCGCTACGGCCTGGGCTTCTGGCTCCACGCCTCGACCGACGCCGTCGTCCTGGAAGGCTGCGACGCCGGGGTCTCTTTCCGTTCGCTGCACGATCGCAGCGCGCACGTGACGGTGACGGTGATCTCGAACACGGCCGAGGGTGCCTGGCCGATCGCTCGGTATCTCGAGAACGCGACTTCAGGCTGAACGACGTTCTCCAGGGCTCGCGCTACCCGAGCGCGCGCTTCACGTCCCCGCGGTATCGTCGGGACGAGTGGTGCCGAGCGAGCGGGGCGTGCTGTCAACTCGACAGGTTGCGACCCAACTCAACCCAGACCCCGGCCTTCCACACCCACGCCACCGCCTGCTAACCCCGATCCGGCACGGACGCTGTCATCCGGTGACTATTCGCGCGGCGACATTCCAACCATCAGTGACGAGGGCCTTCGCGAGGCGCGTCGCGCAAAGAGACCCGGCTTCCGCAATGGGCTGGCTACATGCACGCCCGCCCCGAACCCGGGTGAGACACCTGCATTCACGAATCCGGAGCAGTCTCGCCGGGCACGAACGCCGGACCGGATAGTTCCGCTCTGGGCCGACGAGCTCCCTAAGCAGCAGTAGAGTCGCCGCACTCGGGTGGGCGACGAAGCAGCAGCCGAAACGGCTCGTGGCGGGTTGCGGCGAGCGTCGAGGGCTTTCTCCCGAGTGGTGATGTTCTGATCATCTCGCTGGAAGGGTCGACCTGATCTCGCAGGCGTAGCTAAAGGCGCCGAGCTGATCATTGATCATGAAGGCGCCGAGCTATTCATTGATCAGCATGTCCTGATCGGCACCAGCAGGCCGCGGCCCGCGCGGGTTGCGCCGTTGCTGGCGCGTTGTTGCCCGCGCGACACGCTCCCGCAGGGCAGAGCTGTTCGCATCTACGGCGCGGATGGCGCTCAAGCCGGTGTTGTGTGACAGGCGACTAGGTGCGGGTATCCCTCCAGCAGGTAGTTACGCGCTGGGTTCTTCGCGATCCTGATCTTTCGAGACGGTGGGCTCTCGAGAAACGAAAAGAGGTACATATGTCGGTCATTGTGATCATCGCTATCGTCGTTGCCGCGCTAATCGTTTTGGCCGTTGTCGGGGTCTCTGTCCGACGCCGTCGGGAGCAGAGACAGGTTCTGCGCGAGCGGCTGGCTTCGGAAGCCAGCGCACACCGTCAGGAGGCAGATGCCCATGCCTCCAGGGCTCAAGAACTCACTCCGGAAGCCGATGCTCTACGCCGGGCAGCCACCGAACAGGCCGCCGTCGCGGAGGAGGAGTCCGCCCGCGCCGAGGAGCTTGACACCCGCGCCACGCAAGCCGAGCAGCAGGTTGCCCGCGAGGGCCAAAGCGCCGGCCGTCACGACGTAAAGGCCGCTGAGCTGGAGGAAAAGCTCTAACTCGATCGGCTTCTGACCAAGCGCCGGGAGTTTCGGTGGCAACGCCGGGCCGTCGCGCCCTGCCCGCGAGGCTTCCTCAGCCGAAAAACGGCCTGATATGGCCGATCTCGGTGGCAATCGAGATCCGACGAGGCTGCCGACACCTGGGGGACCATCGACACCGGCACGTTAGGGGTGGCCATCGACCGTTTTAGCTTTCCTGTCAACGTCGCGATCTCACGGTCGCATGAGGCGCCGAAACGCGATCAAGCATCGGACGGCTACGACTGCCATCAGCGGCATCGTGATGAAGCGCGCCGGGCACTCCGAGCGTCTCACTGACCAAGCGCTCAGCGGACGCCCCACAATACGCGAAACTACAAGGGGAGGCAGGAGAGTCCCAGCGCCTTCAGTGCGGATGACTGCTCCGCCGAGTGCAATCGACATGAGCTAGCTCTGGAGGCGTCTGCGTGCCGGCTTCGCGAGGTCGGGCGCGTTGGGAGGCCCAACCGCAGCGGCTATGGTCGGCACAGAGGTCGGGTGTCATTGGGCGGTCAGCGAACCGTGTACCAGGATGGCCCGAGACTGCTCTCAGGCTCGACAGCCCACGTCGGTGAAGCGATCTGGGTCGCTCGACATGCACCGGTACTGCCGGGCACCACCCGCAATCCGCCGCGAATGAGATCGCGGGCCGCCGCGAGCCGCACGACGATCACTCTCAGACCATGACCGCCGGAGGCGCCGAGTATCCGCGCGGCCGCCCGTGGGCTGCTGTCAACGGGCGTGCTGCTCGATCACGCGGTCGCGCGGACCTCGTTGGCTAGCGCCCGTGCGCCTGCTGCGAGGCGCGCACGTTCCAGCGCGTCTTCCTGAGCGCGGGCGCGGTCGATGAGCTCGTCGAGATTCACTGACGCGAGTGGTGGGTGCTGGTCGGCTACTTGCTTGAGCGTCTTCCACATGCATGCTTTGCCTCGCACTCCGAGCGCGAGAGTTTCGAGCGCCATGAAGGTGCCGAGCTCGGGGTCGCCTGAAGTCATGCCGCTGAACTTTGCTCTGCTGGTTTTCTCGGCGATCCACGCCGTGGCCTGCTTGATGGGATTCTTCGAGCTATCCAGCCGCTGCATGAGCTCGATCAGCGTCCGGCGATCCTGCTCGATCTCTGGCGCGAGTGATTGCATCAGCAGACCAAGCGCCGTTCCGCGGTTCCGCGCTTGAATCTGCTTGGCGAGATCGCTACCTAGCATCGCGCCTGCTAAATGGTCGTTCAAGTACACGTCGATCGCGTTGTCCGCCATGCGGGTGCCCTTCGTCGGGGTGGATAGGTCGTCGCGGAAGCGTCCGAGGCGTCAGGGCGAGTTGGTCCTGGTCTACCGGCCCCGGCCGAGCGTTACGCGCGCGGGAGCAGTCTGTTCGCGCCGGTCGCTCGCGCGCCGGTAGGTGTGCAGACGCGCGGCGACCGGCGTTCAACGATGCGCTAGACGCGACGCCGGCCGCGGCGGCTGAAGCCGTATCCGCCCGTAAGCAGCAGGACCAGCAGAATGATGATGAGGACTGTGAGCATGTCACCTCCCACGCTTCGATTGTGGTGCCTTGAGCACGGGATTGCGTGCTACTTCTTGTTGCGTCGACTGAGCGTGTCGGCGGCCTTGTCGACCTTGTCTTTAACTGTCGCCTTGGCCTGGTCGGCCTTGCCCTTGTTCTTGAGGCTGCGGTCGCCGGTGAGGGTGCCGGCGGCTTCCTTGATGCGGCCCTTGCCTTCGTCTACGTGCTTGTCAGTCATCCGAGTGCTCCTTGGTTTGAATCGAGGGGTTGAGTCGGTCGAGTTCTCTCGTGTGGTCTGCTTTGTGAAGCGGACGCGGAGCTTGGTTGGCCCCGTCCACGCGGGCGACGTCGGTTAGGCGTTGGCGGTTTCGAGCTCTGCGCTGCGGAGCACGCCGGCGCGGTTCTTGTGGGCGCGCTCGTAGGCGGCGACGTCTTTCGTGCGCTGCTCGTCGCCCTCTCCGATCACTGCTTCGATTTCGGCGACCGTGAGCTCGTCATACCCGGGCCACGGCTCCTGGCAGCGCAGCGTGCTGATGCGGGTCAGCACCGTGGTGCGGTTGTCATGCTTGCGCTCGTAGGAGTCGACCTTCGCGAGATCGATCTGCGACAGCTCGCGTAGCCTGCCGAGGATCTCCTCCGCAGTGAGCGAGTCATAGCGCGCGATCGCGAGATCCTGCTCGGAGACGACTGCGCCCTTTATCTGTCCCTCGACCTGCGCGACGCCGGGGACCTTGCGTGCCTGCCGCGCGGTGCGCTTGGCACGCGTTTTCGCTGCGCGTGCCGTTTGCTTGACCTCGCTCGCGGCATCGCGCGTGGCGTCTGCCGCACCCGTCGTTGTGATGTCGTAGGACGGCTTGCCCTCGACGTCGGCTCCGACGACCGCGTCGGTGAGCTCGGGGATCTCGCGCCTGATGCGCTCGAGCATGCGCTCCTCCTCGCCGCGGATCGACGCGGCGAGCTTCGCCGTCTGCTCATCCCCGACGCTGGTCGCGAAGCGCTCCAGCGCGGTGTAGGTCGCGATCTCAAGCGCCTCAGTCGCACACGCGTCCTTCGCGTTCTTGAGGACCTTCTCCTCACCGCCCGACCCGCGCAGCAGGTCAAACGGCGTCTTGCTCACAGCAAGGCTCTGGCTGATCAGCGTCTCAGCGAAGCCAACAAACACCTGCACGGGGTTGCGGCCCTGCCCAAGCTCATCCAACCGCTCCCGGATGCGATCCGCGTGCGCTTGCGTCTCATCCAGGTGCTTCTCGAGCCCGTCGCGGTAAGAACCGCGCGGGGTCATCGCGATCTGGGACCGAAGAACCCCCACCAGGCCCACTTCGCTGGCACGCGCTTCGCCCAGATACTGCACGACCTTCTGTTCTGACTTGCTCATCAAACTGCCTTCCGTCGTGATACCGATTAGAAAAGATCTCGCGTCCCGCCCCGGGCGCGCCCCACGCGACCCTCACCCCGTGTCTACCCGCTCGACGACAACCTCACCCCGGCCAGAACCCGATGCGCTCAGCCTTGCGGTGTACCAATACATCGAGGCTTTCCATAACCCCGGCATCTTCCGCGCGAGACCGAACAGGATGTCGGGCGCCTCATTGCAGAGCACAGGCGTGCCGGCGATCGCGCGCGACCAGCACACCTCGCACGTCACAACGCAGCCGCGGCGGCGCGGCCATGACCGACCGGGATCTGCTCGCCCGGTTCCCACAGATCGCACTGGCCCAGCTCACCAGGGCGATAGGCCGTCCACTGAAACGTCCGCGCACGCAAACCTGGGGCGGCGTTCGCGGACGTAGTCGTCAAAGATCGACTTCCCTACCTGATAACCCTGTAGTCGCGATCTCCCGCAGCCGCTGCGACTGAATCGCGATCGGCAGCCAGCTGCTCGCAGATCCAATCCCTGAACGGGTCGACCTTCGAACCCGCCGACTTGCGCGAACACCTTGGCGGCATCGGTGCCGTCAACAGCCTCGCGACCGTGCCCCCGGGGCGCAACTCCAGTTTCGCCGGCTCATCTCCCGGCCCGACAGACCGTCAACCCGGTGCATCGCGCCTGATTTCTGCTGCTCCATGTCCGACCACGCTGCTGCCTCCTCGCCCAATTGCTGATCACCCGAGGTCAAAGAAGTCGGCCGAACAAGTCCGACCCCGCGCCGAGGTGGCCCAATTTTCAACCGGCGCAGGGGTCGCCCAGTTTCCGTCGGCGCCCTCACGGACAAACCGAGTTATTCGTGTCGCGAATGGGTAGCCCTGTCTTAAATGACTGCACTGACGGCGAATTCTGGCCCTACGAGAAGCGTCCCTTTGCCGTGCAGGCGAGCGGGCAAGACGAACCTCCCGAGCAAGCCGACGCTGCCGAGCAGGACGAAAGTGCCGGCCGCCGTCGCGAGTGCGGCCGCACTGGGACTGGCCGCCGGCACCGTTGGAGGAATTCGATTGGCACCACGCGGCAAGCTGGTAGGGATACGCCTGCGACGACGTACCTCGCTTGGCGACCGCGTCGCGCGAGGGGCGCTCGGAACGGCAGTCGAGGGAGGACGCGTGTTGCAACGACTGAGCGCGATCGAATGTGAGCTTCACGAAATCCGCGCGTCCGCTCGGCCGGCTCAGCGGCGATCACCGGTCGAGGTTGTGCTCGGTGCTCTC
The DNA here is from genome assembly GCA_963730075.1 of uncultured Solirubrobacterales bacterium. Classification (GTDB taxonomy): domain Bacteria; phylum Actinomycetota; class Thermoleophilia; order Solirubrobacterales; family Solirubrobacteraceae; genus Palsa-465. Next base: position 115,184 of record CAVSQH010000004.1, read on the forward strand.
ACTCGCCGACCCGGCGAGCCGCGGTGAGCGAGCGCACCCCCTAGCCCTCCACGATCGAATAACCCTAGGAGACTCATGGCTGAACACTCAACAACCTCTAAGAGCTCGAGCAACCGACGTTCCTCATCAACCCGCTCCCGGCGAAACGGCCCCAGTCCCAACGGGTCGTCAAGCAGGAGTTCGCCTGGCGCCACAGCACGCGCTACACGCAGCTCAAAGGCGGCCGCGGCTTCGCGTCCAAGCGCCGCGAAGCAGCCGACGAACAACCGGTCCAAGCAAGCCAAGCCGACCGCGTCAAGGAGGTCCGAGCCAAAAGCGGCGTCAAACCGGTCTAGTGCAAATCCCGCACGCCGGCGTGCCAACACCGGCCCCGCGGCCGCCGCTCAACGATCCAGCAATTCCACGTCGCAACAATCCGAGCAGCGCCGACGCTCGAGTGGATCGGTGGGGACCATCGCTCGGAGAGTCGCTCAACAGGCGGCCAAGCCCGCGCTCGCCGGGGGGGCGGCCGTCGCGGCGATCGCCGGCAGCGTTGCGGTCGGCAAGGCGCTCAAGCCCAAGCGACGCACGATCAATGTTGGACCGGTGGCGTGGCCGAAGGTGCGCATCAAGGCACCGAAGATGCCCGACATGGAATCGGTCGCAAGCGGCGTGTCAAAAGCCGGTCACACCGTCGGCCGTACCGGCGAACAGCTGAGCAAGATCGCAATCGATATCCAGAAGGCCGGCGAAACCACCGAGCGTGTCGGCAAGCTCCTGGCCAAGTGAATCTGCCCGGCGCTAATCGGACCCAGACTCGGGAGCTTCGACGGTCATCCGTGTGACGAGTCCGTTGACGATCTCATAGAAGTGGACGACGACGCTTTCGCCGAGGACGTTGCTTCGATGCACAGCTGTCGTTCGGTGTCGACACCGGAAGGTGTGTATGCAGCCCTTCGGTTGCGGACGCTACGGAACGTCGGCTTGCCGGCGCCGACGATCAAGACTGACTGAATCAGTCGGTCGGCTTTTGTGATCTGGTGCTCGGCGCTCTCGCTGCTGCATCCACGAAGACGGGGTCATGTCGGCGGCGGCTCGGGTGGCAGCCTCGCTTCTGCTCCGGCTCGGCGGCCAGCTGAAGCAGGAGGGCCGACCTCGTAGCTGGGTCGGCGACGATCCAGAAGCCCCCTGTCAAGAAGTCGGTCGCTGCATCAAAAGCAGTGTTGCTGACCAGTGTCCGTCGCAGCGATAGTTGTCGGCAGCGATGAACCTGGCCCCGAACTCGCATAGGCAACGGCCGAACGAGGCCAAGTGGTGGCACAAGGTCATCGAGTTCCTTGCATACCTCGCCAGCCTCATCGGCAACGCGGGGCCGTAGGGCTAGGCAGGGCTGAGCAGCCTGGCCACGGACTTCCCCTTCGGCCGATCCGAGGGTCGGAGCAGCAGCCCGACGGTTGTGGCCGGAATGCTCGGGTAGGCCCAGCGCCTCTCAGCGCTGGCGCCCCCCTAGGAACCGGACTTGCGACTTTCACCGCCTCCGGCTCGAGCAGGCCCATCAGGTCTGATCACGCAAGGCCCTACGATTCGCTCAACAGAGAACGAGTCGTCCGCAGGTCCACTCACCGCGGCCGTGGCCGCAGCGTCTAGTTTGTCCATTGGTTGGGGCGTCGTCGTCATCGTCGTCGTCGGGGTCCACCTGACCATGTCGGCGCCCTTTCGGGCCGGATCACAAGGATCCGTATCCGGCCGGTTATCCGAGACGGCCGCGTGGAGGGCGCGGCCATCGTGTCCCGGTTTCCCGCTGCGTTTCCGCTGCCGGCGTTGGCTTTTTGGTCATCCTGTTCCCGCCGAGGGATTGGGCGTTCCTTGCGGTCGGCTTACCAGTGCGCCCGGAGACGGACTGGACCTCGACGGGGTTTCCGTGTTTCGCACGCACGAGCTGCGATCGGGGTGGGTGCCCTCTCTACTCCGGGTGCTCGCCCTGACCGGCGTCGCTCACCGGCCAGCGCTCGCCGCATCACAGCGGCGCGTCCCTGCACTCCGCCACGACGTCGCATCTATGCGGAGCTCTGCATTACGAAGCATCTACCAAGGGTTCACGCGTGTTCACCCGTCCGATCTTCCCCTTGCCTGTCGCTCCCGGATGCAACGGCAGCGTCTTGGGCTTTACCCCGAGCTTCGCACCCCGCCCTTGCGGGCGACGCACGTCGAGGTGGGGACAGGTCATCGAGCACGGACCTGAAACAACGCTCTACGTCATCGACCTAGCCTCCAATCCAGCGTTGTTCTCTCAATATGTGCGACCTCGCGTCGCACGCGACGTTGCAGAAGTGGATTGCAACCCGCGAAAGTCGCCGGTTGCATTCGATTTCGTCTGGAGCAGACCCGCGATCGTTTGGTCTGGTTCGGCTGTCTGCCTACGCATAAGGTCATCCAACCTGCCGGGCCGGCGGCTTGACGGCCCTGGCGTCCGCGCTAAGGAGGGCGCGTGCGTGTAGTGGCCGAATGTCGGAGACCTCGCAAGAGCACGTCTGCTCGAGTGCGGGGTTTCAACGGATCAGCGGTTCTCATCCTCGTGCGATCGGGAACCCTGTCCGAGACACCCGTCGTAGGCGACGAGGGTCTGCTTAGCGGCTCGTTGCTACCGCGTTGGCGGCGGCGATGAGATCCCCGTCCAGCCGTCGCGCACCGACGCGGGCGCAGAGGGCATCGGACGCGCCGGGGCCGCTGAACGCGAGCGGAACGGTTCGCGCCAGGCGGCGGAGTGCGGTTGCCTGCGCCTCGAGCAACGCCGGGTCGAAGCTGGTGAGGACGGCGATGTCGGGCCGCGTTGTCTTGGCGGTTTGGGCGAACGTTGCGATCGGCGTATCGGCGCCGAGGAATAGGATGCGCCAGCCGTGCGAGCGCAGCAGGAGGCCGAAGGCGAGCAGGCTGATGTCGTGGGCCTCCCCGGGCGCGCACGCGAGCAGCGCGAGTGGTCCGCCGCCGCGTCCCCACAGCCGGGCGAGCGAAAGCAGCCGGCCACGGATCAGGTTGCTGGCGAAGTGCTCCTGGCTGATGCCGAGCGTGTCCTTATCCCAATCGAGGCCGAGCTGGTTAAGGGTGGGGAGGATCAGTTCGCGGAGCGCTGCTTCTAGCCCGAACGCTTCGAGGCTCTCGTCGAGCGCCGAGTGGACGGCGGCCTCGTCATAGCTTCTGATCGCGGCGAGCAGCCGGGCTCGGGCGCCCTGGAGGAGGCCCTCGGCGGGCCGGTCTTGCTCGAGCGCGGCGCGAGCGGCCTCGGCTGCGGACAGCCCCGAATCGAGTGCGCGGCGCATCCGGGCGACCCGCTCGGCGTCCTCGTCGGTATAGAGCCGAAAGCCTCCGGGCGAGCGGACCGGCCGCAGGAGTCCGTACCGATGCTCCCATGCGCGGAGCAACTCGGGACTCACCCCGACACGGCGCGCGAATTCTCCGATGCGAAGCGATCCCGGACCCGTGGACACAGACTTGACTATACAGACCTTGTACAAACTCTTGACAAGAAGGCTTCTGCCGGAGTAATCTCTGTCCAGTTATTGTACAAGGTCTGTCTAAGGAAGCGAACTCATGGAGAAGGTCCGAACGCGCCCGGCGGCGTCCCTGAACCCTGGCGGGTCAGCAGCTGATCCAGTTTCACCCGATGCGCGAACTTCTAGCGGTATGTCCAGTTCGATCGGGATGCTCGCTGAGATGAGAGTCGCTGTGGTGGGTGCCGGTATCTCGGGCCTTGTCGTGGCCCATCTGCTGCACCGAGCGCATGACGTCACTGTGTTCGAGGCGAATGCCTATCCGGGCGGGCACACGAACACGGTCCGCGTCGACACCTCCAACGAGACGCATCAAGTCGACACTGGGTTCATCGTCTTCAATGACCGCAACTACCCCAACTTCGAGCGGCTGCTCGAGCGCTTGGCTGTCGATGTGCAGCGATCGACGATGAGCTTCAGCGTGAGCGACGGGATGGGGGACTTCGAGTACAGCAGCGCGTCGCCGAATGGCCTGTTCGCCAAGCGGGCGCACGTTCTCACCCCGGCGTTTCACCGCATGATCGCTGATCTCGCTCGGTTCAATCGCGCGGCCCGAGAGCTGCTTGGCGATCGTGCAGGCGATCTCTCGCTTGGAGATTGGCTCGAGCGTCACCGTTTCTCACGAGCGTTCATCGAGCGGCTGATCGTCCCTCAGGCCTCGGCGGTGTGGTCGGCCGATCCCCATCAGATGTGGTCCTTTCCGGCGCGCTTGCTGGTGGAGTTCTTCGACCATCACGGCATGCTCTCGTTCCGCGGTCGGCCTCGCTGGCAGACGATCCGCGGGGGATCCGCGCGGTACGTGGAAGCGTTGACGGCGCCGTTCGTCGAACGGCTGCGTCTGCACACGCCGGTGGATGCCGTCACGCGCTACCCGGACCACGTGCTCGTCAAGCCGCGAAGCGGTGAGGCAGAGCGGTTCGACGAGGTGGTGCTGGCGACCCATTCAGACCAGGCACTGGCGCTGCTGTCCGACGGCAGCGATCGTGAGCACGAGATCCTGGGCGCGATCCCGTATCAGCCCAACGAGGCGGTGCTCCACACTGACGTGCGGATGCTGCCCCGTCGCCGGCGCGCCTGGGCGAGCTGGAACTACCACCTGCTCGGCGAGCCCAAGCGCGCCAGCACCGTCACCTATCACATGAACCGCCTTCAGTCGCTGCGCGCCGAGCGCGAGTTCTGCGTGACGCTCAACCGCACCGAAGACATCGACCCGGCTCACGTGATCCGCACGATCCCCTATGCGCACCCGGTGTACACCGCCGAGGGAGTCAAGGCGCAGGCGCGGGTCAACGAGATCAGCGGGCGCAACCGGACGCACTTCTGCGGCGCCTACTGGGGATGGGGATTCCACGAGGACGGCGTCGTCAGCGCCCTACGCGTGGGCGAGCGCTTCGGAGCAAGGCTGTGAGTGCCAGCTGCATCTACGAGGGGACGATTCGCCACCGGCGCTTCGACCCCCGGGGCGAGTTCAGCCATCGATTGTCGCTGGCCTATATCGACCTCGAGGAGCTCCCGGGACTGCTTGGCGGTCGACTGATCGCCCGGCGGCCGGGGCTGGTCCGCTTTCGTCGCCGGGATTACCTGGGCGATCCCGCCGTGCCGCTCGACCGCGCCGTGCGCGACTTTGTCAACGACCGGACCGGCGCGCGGCCCGCAGGGCCGATCCGCCTACTGACCCAGCTGCGCTCGTTCGGGCACTGCTTCAACCCGGTCAGCTTCTATTACTGCATGGAACCGAGCGGCGAGCGCCTTCAAGCGCTGGTCGCGGAGGTGACGAACACGCCTTGGAGGGAGCGGCACGCCTACGTACTGGCGAGCGAGCCCGGAAGCCCCGCTGTGCTCGACGCTCAGTTCGAGAAGGCGCTACATGTGTCGCCGTTCATGGGCATGGATCATCGTTACCGCGCCCGTGCGGCGATGCCCGCCGACACGCTGTCGGTCCACATCTCCTCGAGCCGCGCGGGCACCACCGTGTTCGACGCGACGCTCGCGCTTCGCCGCCGGGAGCTAACGCGGGCATCGATGGCGGCGACCACCGTCCGCTACCCACTCGCCACGGTGCGGGTGCTGATGCTGATCTACGCACACGCGCTGCGGCTGAAGCTCGCGGGCGTGCCCGTCCATCGCCACCCGCAGCGAGGACTGGCATGAGCGTCCGGCTCTCTCGCTGGCTCGTGTCGATCCTGCTGCGACGGATCGAGACGGGCAGCCTGATCGTCATCGAGGGCGACGAGCGGCGCGTCTATGGCTCCGGGCCACCAGCCGCGACGGTCCAGATCGATTCGCCGCGGGCTTGGCCGAAGCTGCTTCGTGGCAGCCGCGGGATGGCCGAGGCCTTTGCCACAGGGCCTCTGGGACTCGCCGGATCTGGTGGCGTTGATCAGGCTGGCGGCGATCAACGCCGGCGGTCTCGACAGGCTCCGCTCCTGACTCGCGCCGCTGCGCTGGCCGCTACAGCGTGCCCGGGCGCTTCTGCGTCGTAGCACGAGGCGCCGGCGCCGCCGCGACATCGCCGCCCACTACGACCTTGGGAACGAGCTCTTCTCGCGGATGCTCGATCCGACGATGAGCTACTCGTCCGCGATCTTCGAGCACGAGGGAATGACGCTCGAGCAGGCTCAGCTCGCAAAGCTCGAGCGTGTCTGCGAGCAGCTCGACCTCGGTCCCGAGGATCGCGTGCTCGAGATCGGAACGGGCTGGGGCGCGTTCGCGGTTTACGCCGCCGCGACCCGCGGTTGCCACGTGACCACCACCACGATCTCGCGTGAGCAGCACGATTACGCCGTCGAGCAGGTCGCCCGCGCGGGACTGGACGACCGGGTCATGGTGCTGATGGAGGACTATCGCGACCTGCGGGGCCGATACGACAAGCTCGTCTCGATCGAGATGATCGAGGCGGTCGGCTGGCGCCAGATCGGCACCTTCTTCGCTAAGTGCTCAGAGCTGCTAACCGCGGACGGCGCGATGATGCTGCAAGCGATCACGATCGACGACCGCGCCTACGAGGTCGAGAAGGCATCGAAGTCGTTCATCAACACCTACATCTTCCCGGGCGGCTGCCTGCCATCGCTCGAGGTCATCACCCGCAACGTCGCCCGGCAAACCGACATGCAGGCGCTGCGCCTCGAGGACCTGACGCCGCACTATGTTGAAACGCTTCGGCGCTGGCGCAAGACGTTCGTCGCCCATGCCCCCGCGCTCGCGGAGCTGGGCTACGACGAACGGTTCCGCCGGCTCTGGACGCTCTACCTCGCCTACTGCGAAGCCGGATTCGCGGAGCGGCGTATCCGCGCCGTCCAGCTGCTGCTAAGCAAGCCCCGCTGCCGGATCACCTCACGGGGGTACCCAGAGCGCTCTGGCCAGAACCCGCTGAGTGAGCTCTCGCTGAGCGCATGATCAACTCGCTTCTCGACAGCGTGCTTGATCGCACCGTGGTGGGTGGCTACACGAACGTTGGCTACCGCATCCGCAGTCGCGGCTGGAGCACGTCTGAGCTGCCGCAGATGGACGGCAAGGTGGTGCTAATCACGGGTGCCAGCTCGGGGCTCGGCTTCGCCGCCGCTGAGGGCTTTGCGCGCCTCGGCGCCACCGTGTGGCTGGTTGGCCGCAGCCCGGAGCGCGGCGAGCAGGCGCGCGTGAGGATCGCCGAGCGCTCCGGTAACGGCGACGTGCACGTGGGTCACTGCGATCTCAGCAGCCTCGAGTCGGTCCACCGGTTCGCCGGACGCTTTGGAGATCAGGCTTCGCGCCTCGATGTGCTGGTCAACAACGCCGGCGTGATGCCGCAAGAACGCTGTGTCTCGGCCGACGGGATCGAGCTGACGCTCGCGACCAATGTCGTCGGCCCGTTTCTGCTCACGAACCTGCTGATCCCACTGCTTGAGAAAAGTGCCCCGGCGCGGATCATCAACGTGTCCTCTGGCGGCATGTACACGCAGAAGCTCAGGGTTGATGACCTCCAAAGCGAGCGTGGGCAGTTCGACGGGCCGACCGTGTACGCGCGCACCAAACGCGCGGAGGTGATCCTCACCGAGCTCTGGGCAGAGCAGTTGGCGGGCACCGGGGTCGTGGTCCACTCGATGCACCCGGGCTGGGCGGACACCCCCGGCGTGCGATCCTCGCTGCCACGCTTCTACAAGGTGACACGACCGCTGCTGAGAACGCCCGCGCAGGGCGCCGACACGATCGTCTGGCTCGGTGCCGCCGCCGAACCGGGCCGCAGCTCGGGCCGGTTCTGGCACGACCGCCGACCGCGTCCCACGCACCTGCTGCCACGGACACGCGAGACGCGCCAGGAGCGCGAGCGGCTGCTCGCCGAGTGCGTACGGCTCAGCGGTTGGCACGACGCATCCGTTCCGACCGCGTCGACTTCAATTCCAGAAGGAGAATCTTGATGGCCCACTACCGAGCATCGATCGACATCCAGCAACCCCGCGAGGACGTATTTGCTTATCTCAGCGATTTCTCGACAACGCGGGAGTGGGATCCGGGCGTGGTCGAGGCGGAGCGTCTGAACGGTCAAGCGGTGGGCGAGGGAACCGAGTTCCGGCTGGTCGCCGAGTTCCTCGGCCGCAAGAACGAGCTCACCTATCGGATCGTCGAGTACGACCCCCCGCATGCCGTCACCTTCCTTGGCGAGAACGCCACCGTGATCTCGCGGGACAGGATCACGTTCGAGTCGACCACCGCGGGCACGCGCGTCACCTACGACGCCGACCTCGCGCTGAAAGGCCCGCTCAGGATCGCCGACCCGCTCTTGACGCTCGCGTTCTCTCGTGTCGGCGATCGGGCTCTCGCTGGTCTCCGGCGCACGCTTGCTCCCTCGCAGCCGCAGACGTTGAGCCCGCTAGCGGGACGCGCGCTCGACGGCAAGGAGTACGAGCTGCCCAGCGATCTCGCAAAGCGGCACAGCTTGCTCGTCGTTGCCTTCCGTCGCGAGCAGCAGCGCGTCGTCGATCAATGGCTGCCGTGGCTGATCGACCTCGAGCAGCGCCGCGCCGACGTCGCCGTCTACGAATTGCCGGTGCTCTCCTCCGTGTACGGCCCGGCGCGGTGGTTCATCGACGGTGGCATGACGCGCGGGATCCCGGCGCCTCCGCCCGCGCCCGCACGATCACCGTCTACACCAACGTCGACAAGGTCTTAGACAACCTCGGGCTTGCCGGCACCGACACCATCGCGGTGCTGATCGTCGAGCGATCCGGCCGCATCTTGGCACGCGAGACAGGCGGCTTTGAGGAACACAAGGCGCAGCGGCTGGCCGCCTCGCTCGCGCCGACACCGACGTCCGGCGTGACGCGCGATGAGCGGCAACGTGCTTGTTACCGGCGCGACCGGATTCATCGGCGCTCGCCTCGCCGCCAGGCTGGCAGGCTCGGGACGCGAGGTGCGATGCCTGGTGCGCGACCGCGGCGGGACCCGCGCCCGCGAGCTCGAGCGCGAAGGCTTCGATCTGCACGAGGGTGATGTGTTGCGTCCGGAAACGCTGCGCGGCGCTGGTGACGGCGTCGACGTGGCGTATTACCTCATCCACTCGATGGGCCGCGGCGGGCCGAAGGACTTCGCTGCCAGCGAGCGCGCCGCCGCCTCGGCGTTCGCCCGCATGGCACGGGCAGAGGGGATCGAGCGGATCATCTATCTCGGCGGCCTTGGCGAGCGGCCGCACTCACAGCATCTGCGAAGCCGGCACGAGACTGCGCTCGCGCTCCGCCAGCAGGGCCCGCCGCTGACCTACTTTCGCGCCGGAATGGTGGTCGGGCCGCAGAGCGAGTCCTACCGCACCCTGCGCTACCTCGTGCAGCGACTCCCGGCGATGATCGCACCAGCGTGGCTTCAGAACGCGACCCAGCCGATCGCGATCGACGACACGCTGAGCTACCTGATCGAGGCGCTGACCGTCGAGGAATCGGTCGGGAGAGAGGTTCAGATCGGCGGCCCCGACGTGCTCACCTACGGCGAGATGCTCGATCGAATGGCGGAAGTTCTCGACATCCGCCGCCGGCCACGGATCCCGGTGCCGCTGATCACCCCGTGGCTCTCATCGCTCTGGATCGGGCTCGTCACACCGGTCGACGCCGGCGTGGCGAGACCGTTGATCGAAGGACTCGCTGTGCCGACGGTCGTCACCGACCCCTCCGGAATGAGACTGTTCGAGATCGCCCCAATCGACTTCGACCAGGCGCTCCGCCGTGCCGTGGCCGAAGACCCGGAACTGGTGACCGCGTGACGGTGCTCGGACGTCTCTTCGTCTCGCGTCCCGGCGGGCACGGGCACGGCCGCCCGGCTCACGACTCTCGACGCGGGACGGGCGGCGACTCGACCGCCGACGCCTGCGAGTCGCTGATGAGAAGCCTGGGCGGACGACGCGCGTCGTGCTGACCGGCGCGATGGGCACGATCGGTAGCGCTGTCTGCGCCGCGCCGCCAGCGCGCGGTGACGAGAGGGTCGCGCTGTCGCGCGATCCCGCGCGGGCGCGCGCGGCGCTCGGCGATCAGGTCGCGGTCCACGCCGGGACCGAGCCGCCGGAGCGTCGAGCACCGGCCGCCGCGCTCGCGGGCGCCGACGCGGTCGTTCACCTGCCCCGCGAGCCGGTCGCGTCGCGCTGCAGCGAGCAGGCGATGGCGAGGATCCGGGACTCGCGCGTGCAGGCGACGCAACTGCTTGCGGCGGCGCTACGCGAGCTAACAGGCGACGGCCGCCCTGCAGTGCTCATCTCGGTCAGCGACGGACTTCTACGCCCCCCAGCGACAGCGCGACGTGCTCGGCGACCGATGAAGGTTCACGTGCTCGAGCGCGAGCAGCGGGTGGCGCGCCCGCTGGCGGAGGTGTTCGAGTTCTTCGCGCGCGCGGACAACCTCGAGCGGATCACTCCACCGTGGCTGAGCTTCGGCCTGGTCAGTCAGGAGCCGAGCGAGCTGCGGCGGGGAACCCTGCTTCAGTACCGCTTGCGCGTCCATGGTGTCCCGTTGCGCTGGGTCTCCGAGATCGAGCTCTGGGAGCCGGGCCGCGCGTTCGTCGACCGGCAGGTCTGCGGCCCCTACCGGCTATGGCGCCACCAGCACGACTTCGCGCCGATCGGCGCGCAGACGATCGTGCGCGATCGGGTGCGCTACGCGCTGCCCCTCAGCCGGTTCGGGGAGCTCGCCCACGCGGTGTTCGTCCGCCGGGACCTCGAGCGGATCTTCGAGTTCCGCCGGCAAGCGGTCTCTCAATTGCTCGGATGATCTCGCTGCTGTGGCTGCGGCGCGACCTGCGCGTTCACGACCAGCAAGCGCTGCTCGCTGCGGCGGCCGGTGCCGAGCACCTCGTGCCCGCGTTCTGCTTCGACGACCGCCTCCTGCACGGGCGCCACTCCTCGGGGCCGCGGACGCAGTTCCTACTCGAATGCCTCCAGGATCTCGATCACTCGCTACGCGAACGCGGCAGCCAGCTGGTGGTCCGCCGTGGCGCGCCCGAGCGGGTGCTCGTCTCGCTCGCCCGCGAGCTCGGCGCCGAGTGCGTGCACTTCAGCGCCGACGTCGGGCCGTTCGCACGCGCACGCGACGAGCGCGTGTCGCTCGGCCTGCGCCAGGCCGGAATCAAGACACGCGTCCATCCGGGGCTGTTCGTCGCCGACGACCTCGGCGCGATCCAGACTGCCCGCGGCACGCCCTACACCGTATTCACCCCCTTTTACAAGACCTGGAGCGCGGCGGGGCGCAGGCCTGTCGCGCCCGCGCCGCGGTCGCTGCCGCCGCTTGCCCCCGGGCTCGACGCCGGAACCCTGCCAGGGCTCGCCGCGCTGAAGCTGCGCCAAGAGCTCGAAGACCCGATGCCGGGGGGCGAGCGGGCCGGCCGCGAGCGGATGCGGCAGTTCATGTCAGCCGCCGTTGCCCGCTACGCAACCGACTCTCACACGCCCGGTCGCGACGGCGTCTCGCGACTGTCGCCCTACCTGCACCTCGGCTGCGTCTCAGCGCGCGAGCTCGAGCAGCTCGCGACGGCCGGTGAGGGTCCGGCGGCGTTTCGCAGGCAACTGTGCTGGCGGGACTTCTACGCGCACGTGCTGCTGCACTTCCCCGCCAACACGCGCGCCGAGCACCAGCCCCGCTATCGCGGCAAGCTCGCGTTCAGCCATACCCGACGGCTGTTCGACGCCTGGCGAGAGGGACGGACCGGCTATCCGCTGGTCGACGCGGGAATGCGCCAGCTGCTGCGCGAAGGCTGGATGCACAACCAAACGAGGCTTCTCGCAGGGTCGTTTCTGACCAAAGACCTCGGGATCGACTGGCGCTGGGGAGAGCGCTGGTTCATGCGGCTGCTGCTCGACGGCGACCAGGCGAGCAACAACGGAAACTGGCAGTGGATCGCCTCAGTCGGAGTGGACCCCCAACCACCGTACCGCCGCATCTACAACCCGGTACGTCAACAGGCGCGCTTCGACCCGCACGGCACCTACGTGCACCAGTACCTACCCGAACTCCGCGCGGTCCCCGACGAATACCTCGCCGAGCCGTGGAAGATGCCCACCGAGATTCAACGGCGAGCCGGGTGCGCGATCGGCCGCGACTACCCGCCGCCGATCGTCGACCACGCCCACGCCAGGCGCCAAGCGCTCGCGCGCTACGCGGCGGTGAGCTCCCGATAAGCCGACCGCTTGGAGAGCTCGATCGGCCACGCTGGCCCTTGTCGTGGGACCCGCTGTTGCGAGAGGATCACCCAAACCTCAAACCGAAGGGGAGGTCGAGCCGTCAGCGGCTCACTTCCGCTACCTCAGTGTGATGCTGTCTGGAGGTGGCGATGAGGTCGGAGGCTTCCGGTTCGGTCGCCCGAATGCCCCAAGCAGGAGTCGAGACGTGACCACCCCGCCGGCGACTGAGATGCTAGAAGTGTGAGAGCTCGGGACGCTCCCAGGTGTCTGCTTGCACCGCCCCGCCGGTTGGTACCGCGTGGTTGGGAGGGTGTTGCTCGACCGCCACCGGGGCTCCGCGAAGGACGAGGACCAACCACCAGCCCCGGCTGACCACCGATGCCGAGCGTTTGCTTACCCTGCGGCCTTTGGGCACCATCCGGGTCGAGCACTCGGGTGCTTTGGTCGGTCGCCGGGTGTGTTCGGCGGGGTGTGATCCGCAGGCCCGCACCCGCTGCTTGGAATTCGGGCTTGCCGGCGTCGGCCATGCGGCCAGCCATTAGACAGTTTCAGCGGCGTCGGCGTTGGCTTCGGTCCGGGGGTGTGGTGGGGTCCTGCTCCTCGGGGTAGCCTGATTGTCTTGTGAAGAGTTCTCTGTGAGTGGCGCGCCGTTTGAGTTCGTGTTGCCGCGGAGCGTGAACGGTCCCGGGATTGCTCGCCGCTTGCTCGCGGATTGGTTCGGGCCGGCGCTTGCGAGCCGCACGTTGGCTACCGCCAGGCTGCTGGTCTCAGAGCTTGTCACCAACGCCGTGCGTCACGGTCGCGGGAGGATCACGCTCAGAGCAGAGTTGTTCGAGGATCGCCTGTTGGTGGAGGTCATCGACGAGGGCGAAGGCTTCGAGCACGAACTTCGCGAACCGGTTCTCGAACAGACCGGAGCAGGAGGGCTCGGGTTGAGCATCGTCGATGCGGAGTCGAGCCGCTGGGGTATCCGTCGCGGCACCACCCACGTGTGGTTCGAGCTCGAGCGGCCAGTGCTCCGGCTCGATGCGGCCGGGTGGACACTGCGGGCGAGCGGTGCTTGTCATGACCTTTGATCTCGCGACGATCGATTCCGGCGCGAACACAGAAGCGACTCGACGGCGTCGGACATCGGTGAATCTTGGCCATCGCAGGCGCCGCCGCGGGTCTCGATCCGGACGCCTCTTGTTGGCGGATCCGATCGTGCGCCGCGCGCCGACCGTCGTGACCCTCTGGATCGTCGAAGGACTCCTAAGCTTGTGCCCGGGTCTTCGGCGACGCGCCTAGCCGGGGATCGTGTCTGTTGGCGGGGCTGGCGGTCAGCTGACAGCGACGGCAGCCAGCGCATCTCGGCGGGTCTCGTACATCGGCAGCTGGCGATCGAGGGCTGTCAGCTCGAAAGCGCGGCGCGGCGAGCCCATGGGGCAGGCGATCGCGAGCTGGCGCCCGGTGTGGTCTAGATGGCGGAAGGCATTTAGCAGCAGCGCGATACCCGAGGAATCGACCATGGAGACGTCCTCGAGATCGATGACGACCGCTCGCGCGGTGGAGCGCAAGGCGGCATTGAGCTCGGGAGTGAGCTTGATGCACAGCGCGAGATCGAACTCGCCGCTGACCGTGAGGACCGCGATGTCGTCGTACATGAAGGTTCGCGGCTCAGGTGTCTGCTCGCGCACCATCTGAAGCTACCCTCGATGACGACCGCCTAGCCGCGTCGCCCCGGGCTGCGACCGGGACGGTTGTCAGTCGTGGGGCGCGATCACCAGCATCGTTGCGTCGTCGCGCAGCGGTCCACGGGAGGCGTCAATGACCGTATCTTGTAAGCCGCGTACAGTCATCGCGGCCGACCGGGTGCCCAGCTGGGCCAGGGCCGTGCGCAGGCCCGTCTCGCCGAGGCGGCCGCCGTCTGTGGTGCGGCGCTCGCTGACCCCGTCGGAGTACAGCAAGAGGCGGTCGCCGGGCCCCATCTCAGCGCTGAGGACCGGGAACACGCGCTCGGCGAAGCGCATGCCCAGCGGATAGGTGCGCTCGCCGTCGAGCTCTTCGATCCGCCCATCGGCGCGCACGAGGAGCGGCGTGGGATGGCCGCAGTTGATCCAGCGCAGCCGATACGAATGGGGATCCCAGGATCCCAGCACCGCGGTCAGGTACAGGTGCGTATCGAGCGACAAGATCGCCTCGTCGACCACTCGCGCGGCCTCCTGCAGACCAGCGCCGGCACGCCGAGCGGCGCGCAACGCCCCGATCGCCAACGACGACAGCGCCGCGGCCCGGTTGCCCTTCCCGGTCGCGTCAGCGACGACCAGCCACAATCCATCCGCGTTGGCGGCGTAATCAAAGAAGTCACCGCCGACCTCATAGCCCGGCAAAACGCCCCCGGCGAGGTCGGCCCGGTCCACCCGAGCCAGCCGCGGCGGCAACAGATTCTGCTGAATCTCGGCAGCAGGCTGCGTGTCTTTACGCCGACGAACGGCATGCAACGCGTCCGTATAGCCAGACGCCAACTCCAGCGCCAACGCGGCCTGGCCCGCAAACGGCTCCAGATCGACCGCCGGCCGACCGCGAGCCAGCAGAAAGCCCATCACGCGATCACGAACCACCAACGGCCACAGCGTGCTCGGCCCGACGCGATCGATCACCAGCCCCCGCAACCGCACCAAAGCCTCGGGAATGATCTCCGGACCAACACCGACCGGCGCCCCGATCCGCTCGGGAAACCGCTCCACATCACCAGCCAAACGCAGAGCCAGCGACCCATCCAGATCCAGCACATACGCCGCGACCGGACAGCCCGCCCGCGCCGACGCGACCTCCACGACCAGTTCGGGCACCAGATGCGGCAACGACGCACCCAGCAGCTCACCAGCCTCGGGCTCACCACTCACCATCGTCGCCAGCAACATACGCCTCACGGCCGCCAGCCACTCAATCGGCGGGCAGGATTCCTAGCCGGTGCTGCTGCCTGGCTGAGCCGGGGCGGGGCTCGGCCCGGGTCGTTCTTACCCGCCGGTCCCCGATCGCGCCGCCCGGTCCTGAGTTTGGCGACGAGCAGGTCAATCGCCGCGTTGTCTATCCAGTGCCGTACTCGGACACAGATCGCATCTCGCGCAGTACCTCGAGATCGGCGTCGAGGACGTGACAGACGCGCTCGAGGCTGCGGCGGGACACCACTCGACATCGCTGGATACGCCGATTGACGATGCGAACGGTGAGCGCGTCACGCTAGCGGACACCTTCGTTGTGCAGGACGAGCGCTTCGAGCTAATCGACGCAACGGTGACGATCGCCGAGGCCGTCGCCGAGCTGCCCGAGCAGGAGCGCCTAGTGCTCGCGCCGTACTTCTTCGAGGATCGGACGCAAAGCCAGATCGCCACCGCGATCGGGGTCTCCCAGATGGGGGTCTCCCGGATCCTCAAGCGCGCGCTCGAGCGCTTGCGAAGCTCACCTAGCTTCTAGGTAGCGCGGTGCAGAGCCCGAACCAGAATCGGGCTCATGTCGATCAAATCCCATTGGGCCCCCCAGCAGACGGCCGTGTTTATCCCCGCCGGTGGCTCTCCCCATCCTCAAGGGTCGGCTCTACGGTTCACGGCAGCGCGAGCGGGCCTCGGGAAACGGCTCGCCGCGGCGACGAAAAGTCAATACGCGCCTGCGTCGAGCCATGCCCCCGCGCACCCCAGCGCCCACACGTCCGGGCGGACGCGCCGGGCAGCGACCTTCGTGCACAGGCGGACACCATCGCGGGTCGCCTCGCCGAGACTTGGCCGCCGCGCAAAGAGGTCCGAGATCTGTCAAGGCCGGAGTGCTCGCGGCTCGACTATCGAGGGTCACACGCGTCTGCCCTACGAGGCTCACCCGAGTCCCAGCGCGCGGTGCGTCTAAGCGACCAAGCTCTACGAACATCCCGCTCAGCATGGCGTGCGCTGACTCGAGCGGCTGTCCACGCAAGTCGCGCACCGGCGGCGGTATGCGGCGCTTCAGCGCATAGGACCTTCGTTGTGGGCGGCGAATAGCGGGCGATGTACGCGCTACGTGTGCTGGGCGAGATGGCCGCCGAGGTGCGCGATGTGCTCCGTGCTGGCACGCCGACCCACGCTCGTCTCCGCGACCGGCTCGTCGCGATCGCTCTGGCGACGGTCGGCTTCGACATGATCTGCGCCGTCCTGGCGTTCCTGTTTGAGGACCAGCAGAAGCAGACTCAGATCGAGAGTCTCGGCAGCGCGCTGTTCTGGACCACGACGCAGCTGCTGACGGTCTCGTCCAGTATCCAGAACCCGATCTCATTCCCAGGGAGGGTCCTCGACGTCGTGATGGAGATCTATGCGATCACGGTCATCGCCTCGCTCGCGGGCGCGCTCGGCGCGTTCCTGGTCAAGCGCGGCGAGGAGCTCGACGCTGCCACCGAGCCCGCCCAACGCTAGATCCGGCGCCCCTACGGTCAGACAGCGGCTTACCGCTGCGCGATGCCGCGTGCCATCCGCCGATGAGACTCCCCGGCAGCGCGCGTCGGGCAAGGATAGGGCGCTCACGCCCGACGTATCCGCCGTAGCCACAGCCAGGACCAGGCACCAACGCTGAGCGAGCGCTCCCACCACACGATGGCAATCGCGCGACCGTGAATGTTCGCCGGCGCCGCCCGCGGATCCCACTCCCTCGGCACGCGCAGGTGTGACGGAGCAACCAAATCCCGCGGGTGGCGAAGCTTCGAGTCCGACGTCCCGTGCGGAGCGGGTCCGCCGTCGCGCGGATACGTCGTTGCGGACTGCTGTCGGAGGTCCGCGCGGCTGGCAGAAGCGGGAGACTCGCGTCACGGCCGTCCGACCATCAATGCAGGCATTGCGTTCGGGTGTGCGCGTCAGGTGGTTTGCGACGTTGTTTAGTGTTGGAGGAAGAAGTGGATCATCTCGGCGGATGAGTCGGGGGGTTGTGAGTCGGTGTAGGAGCCGGCTGGACTGCCGCCGTACCAGGCGTGTCGGCCGCCGTGGACGATCAAGGACTGCGCTACGGGGAGCCCACGGAGGTTGTGGTGGACGGTGCGGGTGTAGGGGTGCGCACGGTCGCGGTGGATTGTGGTCGGCCCATCCTGGCCTGTTCCGTCGCCGATCGCGAGTCGAGCGGCGATCAGCTTGTCTGCGTTGACCGGGGCCACGATCGTGTCGCGGTCACCATGGATGACGATCAGCGGAACTGCGCTGGTCGCGGCGGGCGCGCCCCGGTCCGCATCGCGGTGAACGCGGAGCCGACGTCGTGCGCGGCGCGGTATGCGATCCCGGAGTGCACCCCGACCGCCGCGTACAGGCCGGGGTGGGTCGCGGCCATGACCGCGGCCATTGCGCCCCCGGCCGAGAGCCCGGCAATGTAAGTGCGAGCCGGGTCGACGACGAGATTGCTTACGACCTCGCGGGTGATGCCGGCGATGACCGCGGGCTCGCCCGCGGCAGCCCGCTGGTCGGCGGCACAGAACCAGTTCCAATAACGGCCTTGGTTGGCCTCCCGCGACTGCTCTGGGTAGGCGACCAGGAACGAATGCTCCTCGGCGAGCTCGTTCATGCGAGTGCCGGCCGCGAAGTCCGGCGCGTCCTGCTTGCCGCCGTGGAGCATCACGACGAGCGGAACGGGTCGACCGGTATAGCTGGTCGGGACATAGACGTAGTAGGTACGCGTCCCTGCGCTCCCGGCATGCGTGACTTGACGAAACTCACCGCCCGGTGCGCCAGGGCGTACCGCGATCCCGCGACCAGACGGTCCTACGCGTCCGCGGGCCCCCTCCCGGCGGACGCCTTCTGACCCCAGCAGCTCGCCTTTGAGGTCCGCGGCGAGACGGGGGCGCCCGGGGGTCGCATAACGCCCGGGTCCTGCTGGCAGTCCGAGCGAGCGGCGGTCTGGCACCGGCGACCGAAGCCGGCCGAGATCGCCGATAGGCCGCGCGACAGCCGAGTCGCCCGGCGCGGCGGTACGCGTGCTCGCGAGACGTCGCTGCAAGACCTCAGTCGCTTCAGAAAGCCGCCCGGCACGCGTGAGCCAGAGCGCTTCGCCGATCGTGATGTTCATCTCGCTGCTCATCAGACGTCCTCTCAGAGTGTTAGCCGGCCCGCATCGAAACTGATCGCTGCACGCACCGGAGCTACCGGTGGGTCGGGCGCGTGGGCCGCGGGTGATCACGTGGTGCGCGACGCCAGCGCCGCCTTCACCGCACGCGTCGCTCGAAAAGCGCCCAGGACCTCGACCCTCGCGATCGTCGCGCGGGCCAGCTCAGGCGACACGTCATCAGCGATGCTCGCCAACCCGAGAACGCGCAACTCAACCATCTGACCAGAATCCCGGACCTGCTCAAGCGCGTCACGGGTGTAGTGCTCGACGCCGAGCACCAACTCCCGACGAGCCACCGTTGTCTCGACAGCCCCCGACCGGCTCTCGAGCTGACGCCGGATCGCGGTCCGAATGAAATCAGTGCGGTTAGCGAAAAAACCCTCGCTGACGAGCAGGTCAATCTGACCCAAGTCGATCAGCCCGACGTTGATCGTGACCTTCTCGCTCCTGTCGAGGTCTCTCATACGCCGCCAGAGTACCATCCCCAGACCATCCATACGGATGTTCGGAGCGATCCGCATGTCACCACGGCAACCGCGACTGCCTCCCCACAACCTCGACCAGCCGCTTGGTCCTCAGCGATCGACCCACGCTCCGATCAACCGGCGCCTAACACTTCCGCTTGCACGAACGACCAGGTCGCGTCGAGCTTTATGGCGCCGGCGATCTGACTTCTGCTTCGTGCTGGCGGAGAGTAAGAGCGGCAGCGCCGCGGTCAGACCCGGGTCGGCGACGGAGCGGTAGTTCGCGGGTCACGAGCTGGACGCTCTGACCGCGGAGATTCTCGCGTCGCGCCCAAGATCAGTGGGTGATTCCCCACATAAACGTGGGGCGCGTGCAGCTTGGTCCGTGTCCGCGGACGATGGCGTCGGCCATCATCCAGCCATTGCTCTGTTGCCGAACGGCGAAGACGAGCGTGTGGCCGGGCGGGATGCGGCTGGGGATGATTCCGACGGTCCACTCGCCGACCGGGCCGCGTTCGATGGGGTATTCCGACCATGGCTGGGTCGACGGCTGCGTGTAGCGCGATGGCATGTTCAGCGCGGCTGGGCAGTCTTGGCGGATGGGGACCACTCGGGCGCGGACGCCAAGCCGCGCGAGTTCTCGATCGACGCCCGCGCGGGTGCCGGGGTCGGCGAACCGGCGGATCATCAGGCTGACGGTCCCGTTGTGGTTGTCGGTCACGGCGTAGGCCAGCGGGGCGCTGGTGCTCGCGCCGAGCAACAGGACCACGACGACGACCGCGACTGCCGCCAGCGCCGCCATTCCCGTTGTGAGCAGCAACGAGCGTGATCTGCGACGTGGCGTGGGCATGCAGACGATGGCCTGATCGGCCTCGTGCTCGTCGACCAACTGGCACCAGATGGTGTCTTCAAAGCTGGTCATCGTGGTCGGCCTTCCTTTCGTAGACGGGTGCGCGCTCGGAACAGCCGAACGCGCATCGCGCCCGGTGAGATCCCCAGCGTGCGTGCGGCATCGCGTGGCGGCAGCCCCGCCAGATCGACCAGTTCGATCGCGGCGCGCTCGAGCTCGGGCATTGACGCCGCGCGCTGAAGCAGCTCGCGGCCGGCCTGCTGCGCGTCGATCCGCTCCAGCAGATCATCGATGTCGTCCTCGTGCAAAACGACTAGACCGCCTAGCCGCTGAGTCCCCTCGCGCTCGGCAGCGAGGATCGCGTGATGTCGGGCGTAGACGGCTCGCGCGATCGCGATCAGCCACGCGCGGATGCTGCCCCGCCCCTGATAGGTCTGAATCGACGCGATCGCCCGTACAAACGTCTCCGAAGTCAGGTCCGCGACCGTCTGAGGATCGGTCGACCGCCGCGCAAAGAACGCGCTGACCGCCCCGACGTGAGCGCGGTAGATCACTTCGAAGGGCTCGTCTTCCCGTGGGCGGCCTAGGCGCGACTGCCGCTCGATCTTCGGGGTGCCCACGCTCATTAAGTGCGAGACCACGACCCCATCGTTACGAAATCCGGACAGGAACCTCCCAAATCACGAAGGGAGACCCATCTGGCCTCGCCAGATCTAGCCTGCACGCACTGCTGCTCTGAATCTCCAGTCCGCCAGAGCGGCAGCGAGCCCCTCGCTGCCCCGGTGGCGACAAAGGGGGAAGCCGCGTCGGTCGCGGGTGGAGCCAGCATCCACGATGGGATTTGGCCAGTCATCCGAGTCGTGCTTGCCGTCGTCGCCCTGGTCGATCGGGCTCTTGTGCCCATGCACAGCCTGTGCATTGTTCGCGCGCCGGTCGCTGCTCCTCGTCGACGATCAAGGCAGAAGCTTCCTGGCCGCTCTTGTGGGGTCGCAGCCGGCCGTGGAGCCGGTCGGCGTGTACGTCGTAGGCGCCGAACAGGTAGCGCACCCCGCCATTCTTGCTGTAGGTCGCCCGCAGCCGCTCAGGCAGCTTGCGCGGCGCCCACCCAGATCCCTGGTGGGGGATCAGCTGGATCGGTCCGATCTCGTCAAAGCAGACGACCACCCCGTCCGGTGGGCACTGGCGATACAGGCCGAGCACCCGCTCGGCCTTCGCCTGGAAGTCCGGGTCCGGGCTCCACTTCCACGAACGCGTGCGCTGGTGCGAGAGGCCCGCGCCGATCAGCGTCTGACGCAGCGTCTCCTCCGAGAGGTCGATCCCCATCCTGGCCAGGTGCGCTTGGAGCTTGGGCAGCGACCAGCGCGTCAACGCCACGCCCTGGGTGTCGGGGCGGGCGCGCGCGACCGACACGATCCGGCCGCGCTGCGCGGGCGTGGTCTTCTTCGGACGCCCGCCCCGATAGTCAGGGTCCAACGACGGAAACCCGCGGTCGTTGAACGCGTGAATCACCTTGCGCACATGCGACTCATCAGTGCGCACAACCGCCGCGATCTGCGGTGCCGACATCCCAGTCGCCGACGCCAGCAAGATCACCGCCCGCTGCCGCTTGGACTGGTACTTCGCGCGTCTGGAGATCGACTTCAACCGCGCACCTTCCTCCGGCGAGAGCTCGCGCACGAACACCTCCGGCGGACACATGACCACCTCCAGGCTCGAGGACATGCATCCTCATTCGCCAGTCGAGGCCGATTTCCGGTCAAACGTTTCCAGGAGATCCACTAGAAAGACTGAGCGGCCGCAACGCTTCCCCTAGCGGGATCACCCCATCAAACATCATGTCGCCGGCCCCGGAGCCAACCCGAGGGTCGCGGACCGAAGTAAGGCTGGGCGCCCGCGCGCACAACACCGATCCCATCAACCGCGCGCACGCACCACCCGCGGCCGCCCACAGCAGTTCAACCCTGACAACCCCGGACCCTGCGCTTGACGCGGGATCCCTGCACAAGTAAGGAGCACTCCATGCATCGACTAGCAGAGCGACGGGTGACATATCTCTGGCTGACGATCGCACTCGCGCTGATCACCGGACTCGTGATCACCCTCACCAACTCACCAGTCCAGGCGAAGGCGCGAACGAGAACGGCCACCTCGGCGAGGCCCACGGTGGTCCTGGTCAACGGAGCGTGGGCGAACAGTGCTGCCTGGAGCGGGGTGATCGGCCGCCTGCAGACCGAGGGGTACACCGTCGACGCTCCGCCCAATCCGCTGCAGAGCCTGAAGGGGGACGCCGGCACGATCGCGGACTTGCTCAAGACAATCAAAGGCCCGATCGTCCTGGTGGGGCACTCCTACGGCGGCGCCGTGATCACGAACGCCGCGACCGGCAATCACAACGTCAAGGCGCTGGTGTATGTCGACGCGTTCGCGCCGGCCAAGGGCGAAAGCGTGCTCGCGCTCGATTCATCAAAGCCCGGGTCGGCGTTGGGAGCAGGCCCGACGAAGGTCTTCAACTTCGTGCCGTTCCCTGGCGCCAAGAAGGGTGACGCCGAGCTCTACGTCAAACCTTCGGTTTTCGAGCAGGCGTTTGCCAACGGGCTCCCGGCGAAGCAGGGCGCGGTTCCCGCGGCCACCCAGTCGCCGGCCGTCTATAGCGCGCTAACGGCGCCTTCCGGGACGCCCGCGTGGAAGACGATCCAGAGCTGGTACGTGCTGGGGACGATCGATAAGGCGATCCCGCCCGCCATTCAGCTGTTCATGGCTCACCGGATTCACGCACACATCACCAGGGTTAGGGCCGGGCATCTCTCGATGGTGGCCGATCCCGGCGTGGTCGCGAAGGTGATCACGGCCGCGGCGAACGCAACGAGCTGAAGGCCGGTGCGCGTCGGAGCGTGGTCTCGGAGCAACAAGAGCGCTCCGCCGCGCTCGCTCAATGCAGCGGTCATCGACCCATAGTTCCGAGCCGTCCGAATCGGTGCGGCTTGCCTCCACACGCACCGGAGGATCAATGCAAACCGAAGTAAACGCCCCTAGGAAGGAGCACCCGATGTCAATGGATCAAAATGAAATGCACACTCGGCCGAACATCGTTCTTGTTCACGGTGCCTGGGCGGAAGGTTCCAGTTGGAGCTCGGTCATCGAGCGCCTGCAGGCCGACGGCTACCACGTCACGGCACCCCAGTTTCCGCTGACGTCGCTGGCAGATGACGTCGGCAGGCTCCGCCATGTGCTGGCTCTCCAGGACGGACCGACCGTCATCGCCGGCCATTCCTACGGCGGCCAGGTCATGACCGCGCTCGGCAACGACGCCCCCAACGTTGTCGGTCTGGTCTATATCGCGGCCTTCGGCATCGACGAAGGGGAATCGCTCGGTGGGCTGCTGGCACAGGGACCTCCGACCCCGGCGCTGGCCCACCAGTTCGTCGATGATGAGGGCTTCGTGTGGTTGACAGAGGACGACTTCGTCAACCACTTCGCAGCTGACGTGGACCCCGTCAAGGCAAAGGTGTTGTACGCCGTGCAGCAACCCCTAGCGGTGAGCGCCTTCAACGACGTGATGACCGTTCCAGCCTGGAAAACGTTGCCCTCCTGGTACCTGGTCGCCCAAGACGATCAGGCGCTCCCGGCTGACGTCGAGCGAATGTTCGCCAACCGCATGAATGCAACGACCATCGAAGTCCCCGCTGGGCACTTGGCGATGGTCTCCCACCCGGCCGAGGTCGTGAACCTCACCGAGACGGCAGCCGAAGCTGCACTCGCCGTCGACGCGGCCAACTGAACCCGACGACTACTCCCGAGGAGAGGATCGAAACATGATCAAGCACAGCATCGAGATCAACCGCCCGGCCGAGGAGGTGTTCGCCTACCTCGAACACGTTGACCGACACAACGAGTGGCAGGGCTCGCTCGTGAGCACAACTCTCGAGACTGACGGTCCCACGCGCGTAGGTACGCGAGTTGTAGAGCGCCGCAACATTCCCGGAGGGACGCGAGACTTCTTATACGAGATCACAGAGCACGACCCCCCGCGCAAGACCTCCTTCCGCGGCACCGTCGGCCCGGTTCGTCCGGTCGGGACATACACGGTTGATCCGACGGGCGAGTCGAGCTCACGCATGAACGTCGAACTCGACCTCGAGGGTCACGGCATCGGCAAGCTGTTTGTAATCCTGGCGCGCCGGCAGGCTGCCAAGGAGGTCCCGGTAGACCACGAGAAGTTCAAAGAGCTGCTCGAAAGCCGCGTCGCGCAGGCGGCTTCGAACTGACGCCATAGCACACACCTCCCGGCACTGGGCCTCGCAACCGAACTACGCCGACACCGAGCCCGTTACGGTGTCCGCGTCGGATCCGGCCAGGGCGTTGCCTCGTTGCTCTCGA
The DNA here is from genome assembly GCA_963730075.1 of uncultured Solirubrobacterales bacterium. Lineage (GTDB taxonomy): Bacteria > Actinomycetota > Thermoleophilia > Solirubrobacterales > Solirubrobacteraceae > Palsa-465. The sequence goes on from CAVSQH010000004.1 coordinate 139,118, forward strand.
GAACGCTGCGAATTGAACGGAATCTCCTTGACTGTCACGACCGTTGACCCGTCGAGCGGACCGACGAGGGCAGATAGTGATCAGCTACGCGCCTGTTGGTCGCCGCCGGGGAACTCAGTCACTGGCTCCCGCCCCGGCCGACTGGAGCTCTAGAGGGGAAGTGCCGCGAGGCCAGAACCGGCCCAGCCAGATGGCTCAGTTTTCGTGGAAGCAGCCGTCTTGTTGGGCGGTTCCTGACTGTCGCGACTAGCGACAGGTGTCCCCGCCTGAGCAGGTGGCAGGTCAGCTATTCAGCCGACGACGAGTGCCTGCTGGGGCCGCTCGATACGCTGCCCGAGTTCGCCGTGCAGCGGCTCGATACCTAGCGCCTGGGGCGTCGGGACGGCGGTTAGCTGGGCTCGTGGCCGAGGATGGCCCGCTCGCGGCTCTCGTCCGCGCAGCGTCCGAGCAGGTCGGCGAGCTGTCGTTGCTCGGCGCGCGTGAGCCGCGCGAACATCGCGGACTCGGCGAGCGTGGCGATGAGACGGTTTCGGGCCTCGACTCCGGCGGCGGTGAGCGCCAGTGCCTTGACGCGCCGGTCTGCCTTGACGCGAGCGCGCGCGACGAATCGCCGACGCTCCAGCCGGTCAACGAGGAATGTGACGTTGGACGGATCGCAGTGCAGGCGCTCGGCGAGCTCTCGCCGGGACAGCGGCCCAAGTTCCGGATCGAGCTGCCAGAGGACGTCGGCCAAGGCGATCGTCAGGTCGAGCTCGGCCAGCGTGTCGTGAAGCTCGTGCTCCAGAGCGGTGTGGACGGTATACGCGGCCTGCGCGAGCTCGTACCTGATCCTTGAAGTCTTCACGCACTGATAAGCTATTGAACTCTTCACGTATTTTCTAGCGGATGGAGAGGACGGCGCTCGTGCCTGAGCGAGGAGAGCCGGAAGTCGAGCCGTTGGACGAGGCGGTAGACCATGTTCGCGGCCCCGAGGACGCGCACGTGATCCTCGAGTACGGCGATTACGAGTGTCCTTACTCTCGGCGGGCGTACCGCGAGATCCAACGGGTGGAAGCACGAGCTCGGCGGCAATCTGCGGTTCGCGTTTCGCCACTTTCCGCTGACCGAGATCCATCCCCACGCGCTCGCCGCCGCCCGGGCAGCCGAGGCGGCAGCGCGCCAGGGCCGGTACTGGGAGATGCACGATGTCCTCTATCGCCGCCAGAAGGCGCTCGGTGATTCGGATCTGCGCGAGTACGCGAGCGAGCTCGGCCTCGAGCTCGCTCGCTTTGACGCCGACTTCGAGGGCGAGGCGGTGCTCGAGCGCATCAGTCGCGACGATTCGCAGCGGGATCGCGTCCGGCGAGGTCATGGGCACGCCGACGCTGTTCCTCGACGGGGCTGTGCACCGCGGCGGCTACGACGCGGCGACGCTGCTGAGCGCGCTCGCCCGGGTGAGAGAACCTACGGTCAAGCGATGAGTGAGCCCGCGCGCCGCCTTCCCGCGATCCTCGTCGTCGACGACGAGCCGACGGTGCTCGCGGCGGTCGCCCGCGACCTGCGTCACGGGTTCGGGGAGCGCTACCGGATCGTCCGCGCCGGCTCCGGCGAGGAAGCGCTCGAGGTGCTGCGCGAGCTGGTCCGCCGCGGCGAGCAGGTGGCGCTGCTGGTCGCCGACCAGCGGATGCCGGGCCTGTCGGGGACCGACTACCTCGTGCGCGCGCGCGAGCTCGTGCCCACGGCCAAGCGTGTGCTGCTGACCGCGTATGCCGACACCGAGGCGGCGATCCAGGCGATCAACGAGGTCGACCTCGACTACTACCTGCTCAAGCCGTGGGACCCGCCCGAGGAGAAGCTGTTCCCGGTCGTCAGAGACCTGCTGGGCGCGTGGGAGGCCGGCGCTGCGCTCGAGGCGGGCGGGGTGCGTCTGATCGGGCACCGCTTCTCGCGCGCCACGCACGAGCTGCGCGACTTCCTCGCGCGCAATCTCGTCCCGGCCCGGTGGCTTGACGTCGAGCGCGACGCGGAGGCGCGGCAGCTGCTGAAGGTGGCGGGCGTCGACGACGACCGGCTGCCGGTGGCGCTGCTCGAGGACGGGACCGTGCTCGAGCGCCCGACGGTGCTCGAGCTGGCCGAGCGGCTCGGGGTCGCGGGACAGCCTGCGCTCGAGCACTACGACCTCGTGATCGTCGGCGGCGGGCCCGCGGGCCTCGCCGCGGCCGTGTACGGCGCGTCCGAGGGCCTGAAGACGATCATGGTCGAGCGCGAAGGACCCGGCGGTCAGGCCGGCCAGTCGAGCCGGATCGAGAACTACCTCGGGTTCCCGGCGGGCCTGAGCGGCTCCGACCTCACACAGCGGGCGACGACGCAGGCGAGGCGTCTGGGCGCCGAGCTCCTCACCCTCCAGGACACCACCGGCCTGCGCGTCGAGGGCTCGGGGCGGATCGTCGAGCTGTCGGGCGGCGGCAACCTCAGCGCGTCGACCGTTCTGATCGCCTCGGGGGTTTCCTACCGCCAGCTGAACGCGCCTGGATTCGCCGAGCTGACCGGACAGGGCATCTACTACGGCGCGGCCCTGACCGACGCGCGCGAATGCAAGGACCAGCACGTCGTCGTGATCGGCGGCGCCAACTCCGCCGGCCAGGCGGCCGTGTACCTCTCCTCGTCCGCAACACGCGTGACGATGCTCGTCCGCGGCGACTCGCTGGCGAAGTCGATGTCGCACTACCTGATCGAGCAGATCGAGGCGCTCGACAACGTCGAGGTCCGGACGCGAAGCGAGGCCGTGGCCGCGGAGGGCGACGGCCGCCTGCGCGCGCTGCGCATTCGCAACCCGGACGGCAGCGAATCGGTCGAGCAGGTCGACGCGTGCTTCGTGTTCATCGGCGCGAGGCCGCTGACGGACTGGCTCGACGGTGTCGTCGCGCGCGACGAGCGCGGCTTCATCCTCGCCGGGCTCGACGTCAAGGCCGACGGCTGGCCGCTTCAGCGGGACCCGTTCCCGCTCGAGACGAGCGTGCCCGGAGTGTTCGTCGCCGGCGACGTCCGCGCGCGCTCGATCAAGCGGGTGGCGAGCGCCGTCGGCGAGGGGTCGATGGCCGTGTCGCTCGTCCACCAGTACCTGGCCGAGGCATGAGCCCGGCAGACGCAGCACCGGTCACCGTCGCCGACCTCCGGCCGGTCGACCTGTTCGACGACCTCGACGACACCGAGCTCGCCGAGTGGGCGGCGGCTGCCGAGCGGCGCGACGCCGAAGTCGGGGATGTCGTCCTCGAGGAGAACTCCGAGTCCGTCGGGCTTTTGTGCCTGCTCGAGGGGACTCTGCAGATGTTCCGGCACGACGGCGACCGGCTCGAGCCGGCCGGGCACCAGACGGCGCCGACCTGGATCGGCGCCGTGCCGGCCCTCACCGAGACTCCGCGTCAACGTGCGCATGGTCGCGGTGACCCCGGTGCGCGGAGCCGTGATTCCGGCGCCGGAGTTCCGGAGGCTCGCGCTCGCACACCCGTCGGTGCACCGCCGGATCATGCGCCAGGTCAGGCCGCTGATGAGCCGGATCACCGCGATCGAGCAGAACCGCGAGCGGCTCGCCTCGCTGGGCACGATGGCCGCGGGACTCGCGCACGAGCTGAACAACCCGGCGGCGGCGGCGCGGCGGTCGGCCGGGCAGCTCGGTGAGGCGCTGGACGTGATGGACTCGACGCTGAGGGCGTTCGTCGACGCCGGCCTGGAACGCGAGGGCGCCGCTCGGATCGCCGATCTCCGCGAACAGGCGCTGCGCCGGGCGAGCGAGCGCAGCGCCCTGTCCGCGCTCGACGCCGCCGACGCCGAAGACGAGATGCGCGACCGTCTCGAGGCGCTCGGAATCGCCGATGCGTGGCGACTCGCGGAGCCGCTGGCGATCGCCGGCGTCGACGACGACTGGCTCGCACAGATGCAGGCCGCCGCGGGACCGGCAACCCCGGCCGCGCTGCGCTCGCTCGCGGCCGCGATCGCCGCCCACAATCTCGTCAGCGAGCTGCGCGAGTCGACCGACCGGATGAGCTCGCTGGTCAGCGCGGTCAAGGCGTACGCGTACATGGACCGCGGCGGCGTCGTCCAAGCCGACGTCCACGAGGGCCTCGAGACGACGCTCACCGTGCTCGCCCACAAGCTCAAGCACACGCAGATCGAGATCGAGCGCGACTACGACCGCGCGCTGCCGCCGGTGACGATCTACGGCTCCGAGCTCAACCAGGTGTGGACGAACCTGCTCGACAACGCGATCGACGCGGTCGGCGAGAGCGGGACGATCACGGTCAGCACGAAACGCGACGGCGATTGCATCCTCGTCGAGATCGCCGACACAGGACCCGGGATCCCGCCGGAGGCTCGCGCCCACGTGTTCGATCCGTTCTTCACCACCAAGGACGTCGGGCGCGGGACGGGCCTCGGGCTCGACACCGCCAGACGGATCGTCGAGGACCGCCACGGCGGCTCGCTGACGTTCGACACCGGCGAGCGCGGGACGACCTTCCACGTCTGGATCCCGCTCACCCAACCAGACACCCCACGAACGGAGACGCCCGCATGACCACCTGCACCCACCTCGACACGATCACGGTCACCGAGCTGCCCGACAGCGTCGCCGGCTGCGAGGAGTGCCTGAAGACCGGCGACGTCTGGCTGCACCTGCGCATCTGCCTGGAATGCGGCCACGTCGGCTGCTGCGACGACTCGCCCAACCGGCACGCGACCGCCCACTACCACTCAAGCGGCCACCCGCTGATCCACTCGCTCGAGCCGGGCGAGGACTGGAGCTGGTGCTACATCGACGAGGTCGGGATGCTCATCCCCGAGATCACCGGCCACACCCGGATTCCGCCATCGCCGATGCTGTACCGCTGACGGCAGCGGCCGGACCGCTGCATAGCCTGTCGCCGTGGCGGACATCCGCGAGCGCTGGCGCGTCAGCCGGAAACTGCTGCTCAGGAACGGAAGCGCCAGGCCCGCTGTTCATCATCGATCAAGCGGACAGCGACCTACCTCGCGGTGCGACCACGCCGGAGAAGGCCGAGCGAAAGCGGACCTCGGCATTCGCGACGTTTGTTGAACTCGGGGCCCACGGGCGCTCAGGGGCTGCCGCCCATCCGATCCACGAGGCTGCCGACAGACAGTCCGAGCTTGAAACATGCCGCGGCGTCTCGCTCAGTGTCGATCGGATCTGGAAGCTGGCGGAGCAGTTCCTCGATTTGTTCCTGGGGATAACCCGCCCTCCGCAACGCGTGTTCCGCTTCGGCGTGCGAAACCAAATGACTCTTCTGCATCAAGGTGGATGTTACGCATCGCCACCCGGGCGCTTTGTCGCCCACGCGGCTGCCGCCGACCAGTAGCCCTCCCCAGACAGCACCTCCGGATCGAGGCACGTGACCCGATGGGCAACGGTCCGCGGCGGTCTCGGCACCCGCTTTCGATTCGCGGCGCCCATGTTGACCATCGAGCGCCACGTACCTGCTAAGCGCGGAAAGCTCGACCCTGGACACGAGCCTCCCCCGCACGTACGTGCCTGGGTAAAGCCCGACCTGGCTCGCGCCATAGCCTTTTTCGATCCCGTCGATCGGAGTACAAAGAGCTTGCTGTGGCCACGTTGCGTCGGCCGAAGCGGAACTAAGATCGCCGGCGCCACGAAGCTCGAGGCGACCGCGGCGTTCGTGGATGGCAGACCTGACCGCTTGACGTCCGGTTGTCACTGCATTGCGCAAGTCGGCACGCGACTGCATCGTCGCCGACCGCCCGACCGGTGCCCACGCTCATCTCGGGCAAGTCCTCGGCGACGCCGGTGGCCCTGCGCACCTTCGCGTGGCTCAGGCTGACATCGCGCAGGGACCAGGTGGTTCGAGGGCCACGCGCTGCGCAGGCGAATACAGCGCGTGGCCAACAAACCCTCCTTCGAGCGGTCGCGCGATCTGCTTGTGGGCCGCCCCCAGGCCCCACAAGCCGACCACCGCGGGCGGCTGCCCCCGTTGCCCCCCGCCCGCGCACCCCTGCGACTTCGGAGTTGACAAAGCGAGCAAAGTCTCTGAGCAGGTCAAGCTTCCAGCCACCGGCATCATTCAACGGCGGATGCGACCGACCGGTGGCCTCGCCCCGTACTCCCGACGATGTGTCCCGGCTGCACGACCCGGATCCTCCAGAAGCTCACCGGTGCGCGACCAGGTCATGACCCAGCGCCCCCGGTGGCCGTAACGAGCCGTGTTCCCAAATCGCCCCTGAAGCCAGCCGCCGCCAAGGCCAGGCGCGCCGTAGCTGCGAACACTTCTCCTACATCGGGCCTTGGTGTGCGCGGCACTGGAACTCCTGAAGTGGGGTCGGACGTTGCTGCCGCAACACCCCCACATGCCGCCGTCGGCCGCCGCGAGCGCGCTCTCTTACTCAGCCCTGATGCCTGGCTGCCCCGCCCGCGGGCAGCGCAGCCAAACCTCAACGCGCCCGAGCCTACTCTTATCCCAACCGAATACAAGCGCATCAAACAGACCCGCCACGGGTACCCTCAGCCAGCGTTGACGTGAGCAGCGCGTCCTCATTGCGCGCACAGGCTCAATGGCTGAGAATTCGTACCAGTGAGCAGCGCAGACAGCACAGAACAACGAGGTTGGCTATGACAGACGCCGGGCCCGGCGATCCTGCCGATCGGCTGCTCGTCGGCGGCCGGCTCCTGTCCGAGATCACCAATCGGATTGTCGGGTTCATGCGCGAGCACTATGGGCGCGGCCCAATCAAGGCCAAGACCTACGTGCTCGACAACCTGATCGTCTGCGTGCTGTCAAACGGGTTCACGGCGATCGAGCGCACGATGATGGAAGGCGGCGAGCCAAATCGAGTGCTCGATATGCGCCGCGACTTCCAACGAATGATGAAAGCACGCTACAGCGACATGATCGAGGAGCTGACCGGCCGCAAAGTGCTCGCGTTCCTCAGCCAGGCGCACGTCGAACCCGACCTCACAATCGAGATGTTCCTGATGGACGGACCACTAGCCGGGTTCGGCGCACTCGAGCTCGTCGACCCACCACCGAGCACCCCCGGCAACAGCGACATCTAACCGCGCCCGATCGCGCAGAAGAGCGCGCGCACGTCGAGTACTCGCTCGATTGGGAGCGCCCGACCGGCGTCCTTTGCCGATTCGAGCCCGAAGGAGAGGCCCGGCCTTCGCGCCTCGGCGCCGGGCGGGAGTGTCCTAGGAACTGTGTAGGCAGCCAAAATCCGCTACACGCGTCGCGCCGGATGACGCCGGCGCGGGGGCTCGCGCCCGCGCGGCTGGGTTGGGGGTTCGAGCGGGTTGGCGGCCGGGATCTGGCATCGGACGGGCTGGTCGGCGGCGATCGTGATCGGCTTCCCGTGATGCTGGATGTCGATACGTTCGCCCATTAGCAGGGTGTAGGTGGCGTGTGTCGGCTCGACCTCGATCCTCAGCCGCGTCGTCTTACGGGCGCGTAGGTTTAGTGACAGGCGAGTGAGGGCCTGCGGGAGGCGAGGGACGAAGCTGAGCATCCCGCCGCTGTCTCGCAAGCCGGCGAAGCCGGCGATCGCAGCGGTGCAGGCCCCTGCGAGCGAGGCGATATGGACCCCGTCGCGGGTGTTGTGCTGAAAGTCATCGAGGTCGAGTAGGGCGGCTTCGGCGAAATAGTCGTAGGCGAGCTCCGCGTGACCCACCTCGGCCGCCACGGCGGCTTGGATGCAAGCCGACAGCGATGAGTCGCGAACGGTGAGCCGTTCGTAGAACGCGAAGTCGCGAGCCTTCTCCTCCGCGGTGAAGTACTCGCCGGCGTAGAACAGTGCCATCACGAGGTCGGCCTGTTTGACGACCTGCTTGCGATACAGGTCGAAGTAGTGGTAGTGCAGCAGAAGCGGGTAGTTCTCGGGCGGGGTCGATTCGAAGTCCCACTCTTCGTGCTCGGTGAACCCATCGGCCTGCGGGTGGACGCCGAGCGTCTGGTCGTAGGGGATGAAGATCGCCTCAGACGCGTCGCGCCAGCCGGCGGCCTCCTCGTCGTCGACCCCGAGCGGCGATGCCAGCTCCGGGAAGCGCTCGATCGCGTCGGCCGCGGCTCGGAGGTTCCGCGCGGCCATCAGGTTCGTGTAGACGTTGTTGTCGGCGATCGCGCCGTACTCGTCCGGCCCGCTGACTCCGTCGATCCGGAACTTACCCGCGGCATCGTGGTGGCCGAGCGAGCGCCACAGCCGCGCGGTCTCGACGAGCAGCTCCACCCCCGCTTCGCGCGCGAACGGCTCGTCGTCGGTGAGCAGCTGGTAGCGCTGCACGGCGTCGGCGATCGCCGCGTTAATGTGAAACGCGGCTGCACCCGCCGGCCAGTAACCAGAGCACTCCTCGCCGTGGATCGTCCGCCAGGGGAACGCGGCTCCGCGCAGCCCGAGCGAGTGCGCGCGCTCGCGTGCCAGGCCGAGCGTACTGTGCCGCCAGCGCAGCGCGTCCGCGACCGCCCGGCGCTGGGAGTAGGTGAGCATGAGGAGTGGGAGGACGAACGCCTCGGTGTCCCAGAAGGTGTGGCCGTCATAGCCTGGACCGGTCAGTCCCTTCGCGGGAATCACGCGCTGCTCACCCCGCGCCCCCGCCTGGACGGTGTGGAACAGCGCGAAGCGGACCGCCTGTTGGAGCTCTGCGTCGCCGTCGATCTCGATGTCCGCGTCCTCCCAGAACGCGTCGAGAAACGCGCGCTGTTCCTGGAGAAGTCCGTCCCAGCCGGTCTGCACGGCGCCGGCGAGGGCCGCGTCGACCTGGTCGCGTAGCGCTGGGACGGTCCGCTCACCCGACCAGCCGTAGCCCACGAACTTCGTCACGCGCAGCGGCCGGCCAGGCGCGGCCCTCGCCGTGATCGTGAGCCGAGCGAGATCGGGTTCGCTTCGGATCGCGGTCTGGGTATCTGGGGGCCCGTCGACGCGGTGATCCATCAGGGCGGCCACGCTCAGGCCGCTGGCCTTCGTCGTGTGGATCAGCACTGCGCGCAGCTCCCCACTCTTGAAGAAGTCGGACGCCAACGGCGAAGCGAGCGTCGCCGCCTCCCGCGGATCCTGCTCGGTGACCGGCAGCGTCTCGTTGGTCACCAGCTCAGATTGGACCACTACCTGCGCCGCGTCCTCGAGCGGCTCAACCTCGTACTGGATCGCGGCGACCGACCGTTGCATGAACGAGACGATCCGGGTCGACGAGACCCGAACCAGGCGTCCCGTCGGCGAGACCCATTCGGCGGTCCGACGGAGCACGCCCGCGCGGAGGTCGAGCACCCGTTCGTGCTCGCGCAGCTCGCCGGAGCGCACGTCGAAGGGCTCGTCCTCGACCGCTAGGCGGATGATCTTCCCGTTGGTCACATTGACGACCGTCTGACCGTCCTCCGGGTCGCCGTACCCCGGCTCTGCGTACGGCAGCGAGTGGGTCTCGTAGAAGCCCGCAAGATAGGTACCGGGCAGTCCGAACGGCTCGCCCTCGTCGAGGTTCGCGCGCAGGCCGAGGTGCCCGTTGGCGAGCGCGAACACCGACTCGGTCTGGGCCAGCCGTTCGAGGTCGAGAGCGGTCTCGCGAACCGCCCACGGCTCGACCGCAAACGCCTGGTGTTGGATAACGCCGTGGCCGCGAGTCCCACGAGATCGGGTACGCCGAGATCGGCGCGAAGCGTCCTTGCCGGCCTGTTTCGGGACGAACTTGCTGGCATCGGGATCGCGCACGTCTGGCTCCTCGAGTGGTGTTACCTCAGTTGAGGTCACACAAGGCGGTTGGCTGATTGTCGTCGTTCCAGCGACCGGCGACCGCTCCAGCGACCGGGTGATCGTGAGGATCTCCCCGATCGGCTCCACGGCTGGACGATCGGATTCGCCCAAAGCCGGTTGCAACCTCCCTGTGGCGCGCTTCTGGTTTCGCCGCCAATGAAGCTCGACGCGACGTGGTCGTTCGTGACACCAGCAGGTCCACATCTCGACTTCTGCGTATGCATGCCCGGGAGAAGCGGAAGCTTTGCCCGCGCGCTCTGGCGCTCAGGACAGCCCGAGCGGTGCAGCGGTTCATGGTTCGACGCTCGAGTAGAGGTACGCGGCGGCGAGCGTTCGCCACGGACGGAAGCGTTCACCGACCGCGTCGACGTCCTCGACCGACGCCGGAGGGTCGAGCCTCCAAACCCGCTCGACCGCGCGGCGAAACGCGAGGTCGGCCGCGGGCCAAACGTCGGGCCGGCGAAGCGAGAGCATCAGCACTCCGTCGGCGGTGAACCGGCCGACCCCCTTGACCTCGGTGAGCGCGGCCCGGGCCGCGTCGTCGTCGAGGGTGCGCAGCCGACCGAGGTCAAGGCGGCCGTCTTCGAGCCGCGCGGCGAGATCGTGCAGGTATCTCGCCTTGGCGTAGGACATCCCGATCCCGCGCAGTGTCTCTGCGTCAGTGGCGAGCATCTCCGCCGGTGTGGGCATCCGCCCGCCGTGGAGCGCCTCGAGCCGGGTGAGTATCGCCGCTGCGGCCGCGAGCGAGAGCTGCTGTCCGATCACCTGCAGCACAAGCGCTCCCCAAAGGTCGTTCGGGAGGCCGTCGAAGAGACGGTCGGGGTCCAGATCGGGTTGCGCGTCGACCAGCTCCGTCATCGGCGGGTCGGCCTCGCGCAGCAGCGCCCGCCCGGGAGTCCACCGGTCGATGCCGGCTCGCGCGCGACCGCGGCCACCGCCCGGGGCCTTGCTCACCGGGGCCGCTCGCGGACGACGTCGGCCGCGCACTTGTCGTCGCGCAAACCGAGAAAGCGGGGCTGCCGCAGGCGACCTTCAGTCGTCCACTCGGCGAACCCGATCTGGGAGACCAGCTCGGGCCGAACCCAGTGGGTGCCTCGCGGGATCGGTCGCGCGTCGATGAACGGCGATTCGGACGTCTTCAGCTCGCGCAGCCGAGCTCCGAGGTCGCGGAGCATCGCCGCCGTGTACCCGGTCCCCACCCTGCCGGCGAATCGGAGCCGGCCGCCGTCGTAGTAACCCACGAGCAATGCGCCGAAGTCGGTCCTGCTCCCGGCGGGGTCGGTGTAACCGCCGATCACCAACTCCTGTTCCCAGACGCACTTGAGCTTCAGCCAATCCCTCGAGCGGCCCGCGACGTACGACGCCTGCGCGCGTTTGGCGATCAGCCCCTCCCAGCCGGACCCGCACGCCCGCGCGAACCGCCCCTGCGAATCATCGCGCCAGGCTTCGCTGAGTTGCAAAGCCGCGCCCGACCGGACCGCTTCCGTCAGTCGCGCGCGGCGCTGGACCAGCGGCCGGCCTCGGAGATCGTCGCCGTCGACCTCGAGTAGGTCAAAGACGCAGAACACCACGGGATACGCCGCTACCAGCGCCGGAGATGGATTCGTGACCCCAAGGCGCCGCTGGAGGCGACTGAACGACGTCTGCTCCCCATCGAACGCAACAACCTCACCATCCAGCACTAGCTCCAGGCTCCGCTGGTCTGCGACCGCACTGCGGACCTCGGGGTACGTACCGGTGAGATCCTTGGCCGTGCGCGACTCCAGCCCCACGTCACGACCGTCCTTGTGCGCGACGCAACGCTCGCCATCGAACTTGCGCTCCAACAGCCAGTCATCGCCAAAGTCGCGACGGTCGGTCAAGGTCGCAAGCATCAGCGCGCTCGGCACGGCTGCAATGGTCGCAGGTCCTCAGTTCCACCCATCGCGGGCAGACAGGTCGAGCACGGGCTGGGCAGCGAGAGACCCGTGTCGTCCCGTTCATGCCGCTGGCCGGCACTTGGTTCGATGCAGCACCAGGCCGATAGCGCGCGACCGCCTGAGCTGACCAAGCTTCACACTCGCCCGAAGGGCTGCCGCCCCCGGCCCGGAGGGCACGCCAGCGTCGGCCCGGGCGCGTGCGCACGTGGCGAAGCGGTCGTCCGGCCGGCCCTGGCCAACGTGTCCTCCGTGGCCAAGGCAGGCGTCTGCGCGGCCCTCCAGACAGACCGCTCTGGTTGACCAGACGGAGCGTCAGGAAGCGTGGAGCAACGCGCGCAGGCGCTCGTCTGGCCCGTGGAAGGGAGCGGACGACGCGTCCACTGCGCTCGTGCCACCATCCACGGGAATCACCGCACCGGTCACGTACGCAGCGCGTGGAGAGGCGAGGAAGGCGATCACGTCGGCGATCTCCTCAGGAACGGCAGGGCGCCGCAACGGTGTGTCGCGGCTGCACAGCCAATAGGCATCGTCGGTCGAGAGTCCCCACGCCTCGGCGAGGGCAGCCATGTCGGTCTCGCCCATCGGCGTTCGGACCCATCCGGGGCAGACGCAGTTGGCCCGGATGCCGCGGGGGCCGTAGTCGTTCGCCAGACAGCGCGTCAGCATGATCAGCCCGGCCTTGGAGGTGCAATACGACGCCCACCCCGGACCGGCAAGCCAGCGGCCGGTCGAGCTGACCGTCACCACCGATCCCCGGCGCTCGAGCAAATGCGGCAGCGCGGCCCGTGCGATCAGGAAGGCTCCCGTCAGGTTGATCTGCAGCGTCCGATCCCACGCCTGAAGCGTGTCCTCCCCCGCGGGAGCGAATCCCCGACACCGTGGTTGCAGACGAGAACATCGAGGCGACCGTACGCGCTGATCGCGGCGTCCGCCGCTTGATCGGCGCTGGCGGGGCTTGAGACATCGCCTGAGATCCAGGTCGCCGATCCGCCGGCCGCCTCGACTTCGCGAGCTGCGTCGGTGAGCGGCTCCGGCCGCCGTCCGGCGAGTACCACGGCGTGTCCCTCTTGGGCCAGACGGAGCGCGGTCGCGCGGCCGATGCCGGTGCCACCTCCCGTAATCAAGGCGACCGGCGACGATGCCTTCGTCATGGAGTTCCTTCCTTCGCGGGGGAGGCTGCGTTCGTGTCGGCCTCGAGAGGCCGCGAAGCCTCTCACAACCCAGCAACCTCCACCATCACAGCCTGCGTTCGAGCAGCCCACGACAGGCTGACAAGCCGGGCCAGCTCTGGCGACGGCGGACCGGTGGGCGGGGTGCCCGGGCCCGGCGACTGGTTCGCCACCACGCAGCCGGCCCGGCGTGACCGTCCCGACGATCCGTTTCGCCCGAAAGCTGGCCGGCGCCTAATCGCTTGGCCTCTCGTCCGGGCAGCGGGCCGATGTCCGCTGTTGAAGCCAACCGCCCGCAGAGGGAGTAGAGTCGAGCACGATCTGGCCTGCGGCCAGGATTCTCAGCCCCGAGCGTGCATGCCACCAACGGCGCGATCCGCGCCACCAGGCAAGAGGCGTTTGGTTACTGGTGTTCACTGCCGGCCGGTGCCGTACCTATGAGGTTTACCCTCGGGCACGGTCGCCTCGCCTTGTCAATTGAACCTGGGTCCAAGCCGCGTGCTTGCGCTGCCGTTAGCGCCAGGCCGTGGATGGGGTATCGGTCCGATGTCAGCAGCAGAACTGCAGGAGCTCGAAGAGATCAAAGGCCTGATCACGCGCGGGCAGCGGGTCGGCGTGCTCACATTCGTCGAGATCGAGAACGCGACGGCTGTGCTCGACCTCGACGAGGGCGACATCGAGGAGTTGCACGGATTCCTGGAGACGTCCGAGATAGAACTCGTCGAGGACATCGACCCGGCGACCGGCATGGCGCTGGCGGTCGAGCGCGCGCCCGATAAGCAAGGTCAGCGCATCAAGACAAAGGCTGTGCTCGACCTCAAGCCGGACATGACCACCGACTCGCTGCAGTTGTTTCTGAGGGACATCGGCAAGGCGCGGCTGCTGACAGCACAGGAGGAGGTCGACCTCGCCAGGCGGATCGAGCGCGGTGACATGGACGCCAAGCGGAAGATGGTCGAGTCCAACCTACGGCTGGTCGTTTCGATCGCGAAGAACTACCGCAATCATGGGCTGCCGTTTCTCGACCTGATCCAGGAGGGCACGATCGGTCTTGTCCGCGCCGCGGAGAAGTTCGACTACCGGCGGGGCTACAAGTTCTCGACCTACGCGACCTGGTGGATCCGTCAGGCGGTCGCGCGCGCGCTCGCAGACAAGTCGCGCACGATCCGGATCCCCGTCCACATCGTCGACAAGCTCAACAAGATCTCCCGAGCCGAGCGCGACCTTGCCACGGCGCTAGGCCGTGAGCCCACCGTCGACGAGGTCGCAGAGGTAACCGGCGTCAGGCCGCGGGAGTCGAAGCCATCAAACACTCCGCGCGAGCTCCGATCTCGCTCGAGAAGCCCGTCGGAGACGAAGACGGGTCCGAGTTCGGCCTGTTCATCACCGACGAGCAAGCCGAGTCTCCATACAAGCGCGCGGTCGAGATCCTGACCAATGAAGCCCTACGAGACGCGCTTGAGAACCTCGGCTACCGAGAACGCAGGATCCTTGAGCTTCGCTACGGACTCGGCGACCAGCACCCGCGCACGCTGGTCGAGATCGCGCGCAGATTCGGCGTCACACGCGAGCGGATCCGCCAAATCGAGAACCAGGCAATCCGAAAGCTGCAGAACCTCGGCGACGTCGAACAGCTACGCGACGACCCCGAGAGCGCTCTCGGGTCTGCGCCGAGGACCCTCAAGCGCTGAGTCCTGACGCACGTGAACGCTGACCCGGCGCCCCGACCGTTGGCGCTCAGGCTCGCTTCCAATCATGACCCCACCCGTTCCGAGCGCCGCGACGACATAACCCTTGGTGGTGGACGGTCCGATGCACCGCAAGCGCGTTTTGCCGCTGTCCGGGAGCTGGCTCGGCTTGATCCCGACGGCGACGGGCGGTCCGCCGCCGAGCAGGAGAGGCCCACTCGTTCGCGAGCCAAGGTTCACCGAACACAGACCAGCGCGCAGCGTGAGCGCTCTCGATCAGCTAACCCGCGGGCGAGATTCAGGAAACATGCCAGTCGCGCTCCGCGGCGCCACCGTTAGGCGAAAAGCACGGCTTTTGCGGGGCTTTTCTCAAGCCCTCTGACGGACTCGAACCGTCGACCCCTTCCTTACCATGGAAGTGCTCTACCAGCTGAGCTAAGAGGGCGCTGCCGCCAGCGTACTGCAGCCAAGCGGACCAACGAATGCTCCGGCCACCCTCAGTAGGAGCTCTGGAGCAGTGACATCATCGTTGATGCGCTCGAGCCGCCGATCGGCGAGCCGCTCGAGTCCGCGAACCCGATCTCGAGGTGCGGGCCGGTCGAGATGCCGACGATCCCGTAGCCGACCTGGGAGATGACCTGACCCTGGCTGACGTGCGTCCCGACCGGCACCCAGTTGCCCGGACCGGCGTGGCCGTAGTAGACGTAGTCGTAGCCGGCAAGCGGGCTGTCGCAGTGAAGCACCGGCGCGGACGGACCGAAGCCGCCGATCCCGTGCAGCACGACCGTCCCTGAGCAGACGGCGAACTCCGGGGTGCCGCCCGGCGCCGAGATGTCGACGCCCTGATCGAGCGACCAGGTCGCCGGCGGCGCCACGTCGGCCTTCGGCATCGGGAACGTGAAGCTGCCGCTGCTCGAGCGCGGCGCCGCGGCGCCGGAGGAGCCGGGCGACCCCCCGGACGACGAAGACGGCTGCTCGGCCGCCTCCGCCTTACGGAGCTGAGACTGCAACGAAGCGAGCCGGTCGCGAGCGGCCGACAGCTGACGTGCCTTGGCCGAGCGCGCATGCTGGGCGGCGAGCTGCTGGGAGAGCAGCGCAAGTCTCGCGCGCGCGACATCATTACGCTCGAGCAGGATCGCGGTCGTGAGCCGCTGCTGGCGCACCGACAGCTTTCCGAGCTGGGTCGCCTGCGAAGCGACGGCGCGGCGGGCGGCCTTGACCTGTCCGACGATGTGCGCGTCCTGCTTGCCGATCCGCTGCTCGAACGAGAGCTGCTCGAGCAGGTCGCTGAAGCCCGTCGCCTCGAGCACGACGGTGACGATGTCGGGGCTGTTGGCCTCGTAGCTACCGATCAGCTGGCTGGTGAGCACGCGCTCAGAGCGTGCCTCCTGGGCCTCGAGCGCCCCCAGCCGCGTCCGGGCGGCGTTCAGCTCGGAACGCAGCCGCAGAAGCTTCGTTCGGTTGGCGTCGAGATTGGTCTGCAACCGAGAGATCTTGGCCTCGAGGCCCGCCGCCTTTGCACCCAGCCGATCGGCCTGTCCGCTGGCTGCGCTCACCGACCCAGACAAAGCCGAGACGCGACCCTGGCCAGCGCTGATCTGCTGGCGCAACTGATCCGGGGTCGCCGCGCGAGCGACCAGCGACTCGCGCGTCAGGAGCACCGCAACCACGACCACAAGCGCCGCCGCCAAGACGACGCCGGCAGCACGCTTGGGTGGCGTTGTTGCGCTTGACATGTGTCGCTGAAGAGGCGCGGCAGCCGGGCGACCACAGCACCGTTTCTCCTGCTCAGTCCGAGAGCGCGGTCACGGTAACACGGCGATCGCGGCCCGGCCGGGCACCGGCGGCCGTGCATGAAAACCTGCACGAGAAGGAGCCGACCGGTCCGCCTCGACCGGCCTCGCAATCAGCTAATGGCGGGACCAGGATTCGAACCTG
Source organism: uncultured Solirubrobacterales bacterium (assembly GCA_963730075.1). GTDB lineage: Bacteria > Actinomycetota > Thermoleophilia > Solirubrobacterales > Solirubrobacteraceae > Palsa-465. The sequence goes on from CAVSQH010000004.1 coordinate 155,573, forward strand.
GGAAGGCAGAGCCAATGCGTTTACAGCGCATCCCCTTTGACCGCTCGGGAATCCCGCCAGGGCGGCGCTGAGTCTAGCGACGGGAATCTGGGCTCGAGCGGTTCGCCGGGCTCGATCTCGTACTCCGCGTACTTGCGACCGCCGAGCGTGATCGAGACGCCTCCGCCCAGGGCGGCGGCCGGAATAAACCAACGTCGTCGGTCACCCACGTGTACGAACACACGATCGCAACGCGTCGCGTCAAGGCGCTTGATGATGCCGTTCCAGCTCTGGTTTCCGCCGTGGGTACAGAGCGCGACAACGAATCTGCCCTTGTGAGGCCCAGCGAACCCCTACGACGCGTCGCGCAGCCGCTGCGCCTCGGGCAGCGCCTCGAGCTTCTTCAGCGTGTGGTTCTCGATCTGGCGGATCCGCTCGCGGGTCACGTTGAACGCCCGGCCGACCTCCTCGAGCGTGTACGGACGCTCGCCGGTCAGCCCGAACCGCATCTCGATCACCTCGCGCTCGCGCTCGGGCAGCGCCGCCAGCGCCCGGCGCAGGTTCTCGCGCCGCAGGTGCTCGGACGCCAGTCTCGAACGGGGACTCGGCCGTCTGGTCCTCGACGAAGTCGCCCAGCTCGGAGTCGTCCTCCTCGCCGATCGGCTTCTCGAGCGAGATCGGCTGCTGGGCCATCCGCAGGACGTCGCGCACCTCGCGCACGGTCGTCTCGAGCTCGGCGGCGATCTCGTCCGGGGTCGGCTCGCGGCCCAGCTGCTGGACCAGCTGGCGCTCGACGTGGACGACCTTGTTGAGCTTCTCGACCATGTGGACCGGGATCCGGATCGTGCGGCCCTTGTCGGCGATCGCGCGCGTGACCGCCTGGCGGATCCACCAGGTGGCGTAGGTGGAGAACTTGTAGCCGCGGCGGTAGTCGAACTTCTCGACCGCGCGGATCAGCCCCATCGAGCCCTCCTGGATCAGGTCCAGGAACGTCAGGCCGCGTCCGAGATAGGACTTGGCGATCGAGACGACCAGCCGCAGGTTGGCCTCGATCATCTGCTGCTTGGCGCGCATGTCGCCGCGCTCGATCCGCCGCGCGAGCTGGACCTCCTGCTCGGCGGTCAGCAGGTTCACGCGTCCGATCGAGCGCAGGTAGAGCCGCAGCGAGTCGAGGGTCGGCTCGACCGTCAGGTCGACCTCGACCTTCTTGGGCTGCTCGGTCTCGGGCGTCGGCGGCGCTCTGGGCGCTTGCCTCGACGCTGCCTCCCTCGGACTTGGCCGGCCGGCCGTCGGGGTCGACGACCTCGATCCCGTGCTCGTCCAGGTACGCGTGCAGCTCCTGGACCTGCTCCTTGGTGACCTCGACCTCCTCGAGGCATGCCGCGATCTGCGCGAACGTCAGAAAGCCCCGCTCCTGCCCTTCGGCGATCAACGGTCGCAGCTCTTCGAGCTCCGCGATCGGCGCCTCGTCGCTCAGCAGAACGATCTCGTCAACGCTCACAGCCCCTGAGCTCCTTCTTTCGCCCACTGGAGACGATCCCGGTTCACCGTCCATCTCCCTCTCGTGACTCCTGATACGACCGCGGATTGATACCACAATTCCGGCCGATTCCGATCCTTCCCCACCAAGTCGGCCAAAGCAGCCGCCGAGACGCCCAGGCGACCCCTCTACTCTTACGTAGCTACAGACAATGCAACGCGTGTCCGCCCGACGGCCGGCGGCCTCGCCCGGCGGCGAACTCCGGAGACGATGACCGACATCCAAAGCCCCCCCACCCTGCAGACCGACGTCCAAGCTCGCAGCCCCGACGGTCGCGCTGAGCCTCTCGCGCGTCGGCGTGACCGACGTCGAGAAGGTGATCCGGCTGCGCCAGAACGGCACCGAGCAGCTGTTCTCGGCGCGGTTCGAGTGCGTGGTCGAACTCGGCCCAGACCAGAAGGGCGCGCACATGTCGCGCTTCGAGGAGGTCGTCAACGAGGCGATCGGCGAGGTCGTGCTCGGCGAGTCGACGTTCAAGGCCGAGACGCTGGCCGAGCACATCGCCCAGCTGGTCCGCGACCGCCAGGGCGCGCGCCGCGCCGAGGTCACGGTCGAGGCCCGCTTCCCCGAGCACAAGCCCGCTCCGGTGTCGGGCATCCAGACGCAGGAGCTGTACACGCTGCACGGCGTCGCGCTCGCGACCGAGCTCGGCACGCGCCGGCTGATCGGCGTCACCGCCCAGGGCATGACCGCCTGCCCGTGCGCGCAGGAGCTGGTCGCGGGCACCGCGCGCGAGCGGCTCGAGGACGAGGGCTTCGACGAGACCGAGATCGAGCAGATCCTCGAGGCGGTCCCGGTCGCCACCCACAACCAGCGCGGCCTCGGCACGCTGCACATCGGCTGCACCGAGCTCTGCGACGACGAGATCGACGCCGCGACGCTGCTCGAGATCGTCGAGCAGTCGATGTCGTCGGAGATCTACGAGCTGATGAAGCGCTCCGACGAGGCGCACGTCGTCGAGAAGGCTCACCGCCGCCCGCGGTTCGTCGAGGACTGCGTGCGCGAGATGATCAGCGGCGTCGTCGCCCGCTTCCCCGCGCTCGACGACCGCGCGTTCGTCTCCGCCCGCCAGGTCAACCTCGAGACGATCCACCAGCACAACGTCGTCGCCGAGCGGTTCGGCACGCTCGGCGAGATCCGCCGCGAGCTCGAGACCGGCGTCCCGGTCCCGGCCCACACGAGCCTCAGCGCCTGGCTCGCGGCGACGCCGTAGCCCCCCAGCGAGCCGTCAGGTCCGCTCGACGCTCCGCGACGCAGACCCGGCGCCTGAGCGTGACCGCGCGGCCTCGTCCAGCGTTCGCCGCAGCCCGAAGAAGTAGTCGGCGCCCGACAGCACGGTGACGACCACCGTGACGTAGATCGAGCGCGTCGACCCACCACGGGCTGGCCGATCGGACGGCGATCAGCAGCATCACCATCGCGACCTGGAAGGCGGTCTTGACCTTGCCCGAGCGCGCTCGCCGAGATCACGACCCCCTGCTGGCTGCCGGCCGCGACTCGCAGCACGGTGACCGCGAACTCGCGCGCGATGATCACCATCGCGACCCACGCCTCGAGCCGGCCGAGCGACACGAGCGCGACCAGCGCCGCGATGATCAGCAGCTTGTCGGCGATCGGGTCCATCAGCTTGCCGAACGTCGTCACCGAGTTGCGCGACCGCGCCAGATAGCCGTCGATGGCGTCGGTCAGCGAGGCGACCGCGAACACGATCGCGGCCAGCAGGTCGCCGCCGCCGGTCTTCGACGAGCAGCGCCACGACCAGCACCGGAACGAGCAGGATCCGGATCGACGGTCAGGACGTTGGGGACGTTGAGCGGGACCATCGGCCGTACCCAACGCTAGCCGGTGGCGCAAGAATCCACCGCAACATGCGCGCCATGCTTCTGGACCGCCAGGCGAGCCGCTGCGGGCGGCGACCGTCCCCGGACCCCGACGCCGCAGGACCGGCCAGCTGCTGCTCACGGTCACGGCCTGCGCCGTCTGCCGGACCGACCTGCACCTGCGCGACCACGAGATCGAGGCGACGAAGCTGCCGGTGTGCTCGGCCACCAGATCGTCGGCCGCACCGACGACGGCCGCCGCGTCGGCGTGCCGTGGCTCGGATGGACCGACGGCACCTGCCGCGTACTGCACCAGCGGCCGCGAGAACCTGTGCGTGAACGCCCGCTTCACCGGCCGCGACATCGACGGCGGCTACGCGGAGCTGACGGTCGCCGACGAGCGCTTCTGCCTTGACCTGCTGCCCGACGGCTCTCCGACGAGGCAGGTCGCGCCGCTGCTGTGCGGCGGGCTGATCGGCTACCGCGCGCTGCGCTTCACCGGCGACGCGCACCGGCTCGGGCTGTACGGCTTCGGATCGGCCGCCCACATGATCTGCCAGGTCGCCGTCCACCAGGGCCGCGAGGTGTTCGCGTTCACGCGCGCCGGCGACACGAGAACCCAGGAGTTCGCCCGAGTCCCTCGGCGCCACCTGGGCCGGCGGCAGCGACGAGCAGCCGCCCGAGCAGCTCGACGCCGCGATCATCTTCGCCCCCGCCGGCCCGCTCGTCCCGGCCGGCGCTGAAGGCGCTCGCGCCCGGAGGCAGTCGTCTCGCGCCGGGATCCACATGACCGACATCCCCTCGTTTCCGTACGAGGACCTCTGGCACGAGCGCCAGATCCGATCGGTCGCCAACCTGACCCGCCAGGACGGCCACGAGATGATCGAGCTCGCGGCCCGGGTCCCGGTCCGCACGACGATCACGACCTACCCACTCGAGCAGGCCGAGCAGGCGCTCGCAGACCTCCGAGCGGCGCCTTCGAGGGCACCGCCGTGATCGTCCCGCAGAGCTAGAACACGCACACCCAGAGCTAAGGCACGCGCATGTTCTAGGGTGTCCCGCATGCCTCTAGTCCCGATGGTCATCGAGCGCACCGCGCGCGGCGAGCGTGAGTTCGACATCTACAGCCGCCTGCTCAACGAGCGGATCATCTTCCTCGGCACGCCGATCGACGACCACGATCGCCAACCTGATCGTGGCGCAACTGCTGCACCTGGAGTCCCAGGACCCCGACAAGGACATCTCGATCTACGTCAACTGCCCGGGCGGCTCGATCTACTCTGGCCTCGCGATCTACGACACGATGCAGTTCATCAAGCCCGAGATCCAGACGATCTGCGTCGGGATCGCGATGTCGATGGGCTCGCTGCTGCTGACCGGCGGCGCGAAGGGCAAGCGCTTCTCGCTGCCCAACAGCCGGCTGCTGATCCACCAGCCGTCGGCCGGTTTCGAGGGCCAGTCGACGGACATCGAGATCCACGCGCGGGAGATCCTCAACGTCCGGCAGCGGATCGACGAGATCTACGCCCACCACACCGGGCAGGCAATCGAGCAGGTCCACTCAGACATGGAGCGCGACCGGTTCTTCGAGGCCGACGAGGCCGTCGAGTACGGGCTGATCGACCGCGTGATCGAGCACCACTGACGCCAGCACCACTGACGCCGGCACCACTGACGCCCACCACTGACGCCGGCACCCCACCGCAGGACCATCAACCGCAGGGACCGCAGACCGCAGGGAGGACATGCACATGGCAATGGCTGAGCGATCCGCGACCACCGGCTGGGATGGTGACCTCGCCCACGGGATCGGCACGCTCAACGGCGCCAGCGGCGCGCTCAACGACCTCGCGGTCACCTGGGCGTCGCGAACCGAGCGCTCGGACGGCAAGACCAGCCCCGAGGAGCTGATCGCCGCTGCGCACTCGTCGTGCTTCTCGATGGCGCTCGCGCATGGACTGACCGAAGCGGGAACGGCCCCCGAACATCTCGACGTCACCGTCAAGGTGACGCTCGACCTCGTCGACGGCGCACCGACCGTCACCACCTCTGAGTTGACCGTGGCCGGCCGCGTGCCGGGCATCGACCAGGCCGGATTCGAGCAGGCTGCCGCCGATGCCGGGGCCAACTGCCCGATCTCCCGGGCACTGCAGGGCGTTCAGATCACGGTCAACGCCACACTCGAAAGCTAGGTCGCCGGCGCGCGGCGGGATCCGCGACGGACTACTGGACGGGATGCTCGATCTCGCCGAGCCCGTCGATCGCGATGCGTACCCGATCGCCTGAGCCCAGGAACCGGGGCGGGTCCATCGCCATCCCGACGCCCTCGGGTGTTCCGGTGAGGATCAGGTCACCTGGTCGTAGCGTGCATGTCTGCGCGATGAAGTCGACCAGCGTCGTCGCAGCCGAAGATCAGATCTGAGGTGCTGCTGTCCTGGCGCAGCTCGCCGTTGACCCACGTGCGCAGCCGCAGGTCGCCGGCGTCGGGTATCTCGTCGGCGGTGGTCACCCACGGGCCGAACGGGCAGAACGTGTCGGCGCCCTTGGCGCGGGTCCACTGCGGCTCGCGGCCCTGCAGATCGCGGGCGCTGACGTCATCGGCGATGCAATAGCCGCCGATCTCGCCGCGAGCTCCGATCACGATCGTCAGCTCGCCCTCGTAGTCGAGCCGCTCGACCACGTCCGGGCAGCGCACCGGACCGCCCGGCGGGGCGACAGCGCCCCGGACCTTGACGAACACGATCGGGCTCTCGGGAGCGGTGGCGCCGCTCTCGGCGACGTGCCTGGCGTAGTTGAGCCCGATCGCGTACACCGTCCCAGGCTCCGGGATCGGCGCCAGCAGCCGCACCTCATCCAGTGCCCACGAATCGTCGCCGGCAGCCGCCGCGGCGCCGGCGAGCACGTCGACGACCCCGATCCGGCCGGCGAACGCGACCACGCGATCGCCGACCACCTCGCCCGTGAGCGGACCGTCGCGGCCGGGCGCCTGGAACGTTGCGAGCTTCACTGGGAGCGCAGCCTATACCGGCCGCACCCGGGAGCCGTTGTCAGCCCACCTGCGCGTGCACCCTGTCGGCGTCGACGTGCGTGACCGGCAGTCCGAGGCCGCGCGTCTTGGACACGAGGTCGAGCCGCAGCCACCGCGACACCCGCCGGGGCAGGGTCGAGATGATGATCTCGTCGTAGTCGCCGAGGTTGACCGCGTCCTGGATCGCCATCAGCGGCTCGGAGTCGCCCAGGCTCCCGGTCACCTCCCCGCCGGCCGCCTCGGTCAGTTTCGGCAACGCAGCCGCCAGCACCTCGTTGGCTTCGTCGTTCCCGGTGTCCTGAGGATCGACCACCTTGTGCATCCCGTGCGCTTGGCGCGGGACGACGAGATGGAACGTCACGGGACCGGTACGGGCGCGCTCGCGCACCGCGTCGAGCAGAGCGGGAGTCGCTGCCGTCTGATGAGCGACGACGAGCACGTGGGCCGGCTCTGACATGTCACCACCTCCTGCCAGTGATGAGGTATTCGGTTGGCCTCGAGTATCCCACCGCCGCCGCGGTGGCTCAAACCGGGTCGAGCTGGTACTCGCCCCGGGCCACGACGACCGCACTCCCGGCGACTCGAACCGCCTCCAACCGCTCACTGGAGCCCTCGGCGACCGCGTACAGCAGCGACGGGCGCCCGATCTCGACCCCCTGCCGGATCTCGATCCGCTCGCCGAACCGGATCCGCCCGTGGCGCGCGAGATGGACCGCGAGCGGCCCGGCGGCGGAACCGGTCGCCGGATCCTCGGCCACGCCGAGCGCCGGCCCGAACATCCGCACATGCGCCCGGGCGCCCGAGCTCGCAAAGCAGCTGACCCCGAAGCCGCCGAGCGGCGCGAGCGCGCCGATATCGGGGGCCAGCGCCGCGACCTCGTCGTCGCTGTCGAGCGCGACGTAGGCGAACCGCGGTCCGTTGTCGTACACCTCGACCGGCAGCGCCGAACGGTGCACGCCGAGCGCGGCGAGGACGGCATCCGCGCAGCCAAGCGGCTCCCAGGTCGGAAGCGGCTGCCTCATCTCGCCCGACGTGATCCGCTCACCGATCCGCTCCATGGTCACCGAGACCAGGCCCGAGCCGGTCGCCAGACGCACCTCCTCGAGCCGGCGACGCTCGCCGAGCACGAACGCGGTCCCGAGTATTGGGTGGCCGGCGAACGGAAGCTCGGTCGACGGCGTGAAGATCCGCACGCGCGCGTGCGCGTCACCGTCACTGTCGGCGTCGGGCTCGAACAGGAACACCGTCTCGGACAGATTCAGCTCGCCCGCGACGCGCTGCATCAGCTCGGTGCTGAGCCCGTCGCCGTCATCGAACACTGCGAGCGGGTTGCCCTCCAGCGGCACGTCCGTGAAAACGTCGAGGACCGAGTACGAGCGCATCGGCCTACTCGTCCGCCATCGTCAGAAGCGTCTCGACGGTCGTCCAGTTGCGCGCCGTCGCCCCGACACCGAGCCCCTTGGATGCGAGCGTGTTCCACAACTTCGAACGCGCCACGCCCTCCGGGTGCCAGGCGTAGACCTCGGTGCCGTTGATCACCAGCGCCTCGGGCTCGACCACCAGCGCCTTCAACGTGTCAGCGGTCTTACGGTCGAGCTTTCCGGTCAGGAAGCTGACCTGATAGCGCTTGTTGTTGTCCGCCACGTCGCGCAGCGGGTTGCGCTTGACGACCCGCGCCAGCTGATCGCGGGTACGGACGATCACCGGCACCTCGAACCCAAATTCATCGGAGACCAGCTTCCGGAGGCTGCGCTCGAGCTTGCGCGGATCCTCGCCGCTCTCGAGCACGATATTGCCGCTCTGCACGTACGTTTGGACCTCCTCATAGCCGGCGTCGCCGAGCAGCTCGCGCAGCGCAGCCATCGGCACGCGCCGCGTAGACCCGAGGTTGATCCCGCGCAAGAGGGCGATCTGCCGCATCGGCGCAAGTCTTCCTTAACCGATCTTCAATCTCAAAACTCGCTACTTTCGGAGACGTGCAGGAGGCAGCGCTGCAAACTGACGTGGCAGTGGGTCCGGTCGTGTCCGCGTCCGAGGTCACGCGGCGGTACGGCGAGGGCGACACCGCGGTCACCGCGCTCAATGATGTCTCGGTCGACATCGAGCGCGGCAAGCTGACCGCTGTGATGGGTCCCTCGGGGTCGGGCAAGTCGACGCTGATGCACATCCTCGCGGGACTCGACAAGCCGACATCCGGTCAGGTGCGACTGGACGGGACCGAGATCACGCAGCTCGGCGACAACGAGCTCACCCGCCTGCGCCGCGACCACATCGGGTTCGTGTTTCAGTTCTTCAACCTGCTGCCGATGCTCGACGCCCGCGAGAACATCATGCTGCCGATGTCGATCGCCGGCCGCGAGCCCGACGAGCAGTGGTTCGACACGGTGATCGACGAGACGGGCCTCCGTGACCGGCTGACCCATCGCCCGGCTGAGCTGTCGGGCGGCCAGCAGCAGCGGGTCGCGATCGCGCGTGCGCTGCTCAGCCGGCCGACGGTCCTGTTCGCCGACGAGCCGACCGGGAACCTCGACTCCCACGCCGGTGACGAGATCCTGCAGCTGCTGCGGCGCTCGGTCGACACGGTCGGGCAGACGGTCGTGATGGTGACCCACGATCCCCGCGCGGCATCGATCGCCGACCGGATTTTGTTCCTCTCCGATGGCCAGATCGTCAAGGACATGGCGCGCTCGACCGAGGGCGAGATCGTTGATGCGATGAAGGGACTCGGCGGCTAAGAGTGCTGCAGGTAGCGCTCAGGGGCCTCGCGACACGCAAGCTGCGTTCGGCGCTCACCGCGCTCGCGATCGTGCTCGGGGTCGCCCTGGTCACCGGCACGTTCGTGCTGACCGACTCGATCACCGGCGCCTTCAACTCGATCTTCCAGACGATCTACAGCGGCACTGACGCGACCGTCACGGGCCGTAACGCGATCGACTCCTCGGGCAACGGGGGCGCCGCCGGCAACGGCACGACCGTGCCGCCGTTCTCGCAGACGCTGCTCACGCGCGTCCAGGCGCTGCCGGACGTCAAGCAGGCGATCGGGGACGTCTCCGGCAGCCTGCAGGTGGTCGTCAACGGCAAGGTGATCTCCTCGGGCGGGGCACCGAACCTAGGCTTCAGCGTCAATCCCTCCAAGCCTCAGTTCAGCTCGCTCAAGCTGGTCAGCGGAAGCTGGCCGGGACCGACCGGCGTCGTGATCGATACCAACACCGCGTCCAAGAAGAACCTTCACGCCGGCCAGGTGATCGGCGTGCAGGGCACCGGCCACGTAGTACCGCTGCGGATCTCGGGGCTGGTCAAGTTCGGCTCGGCCTCGTCGCTGGGCGGCGCGACACTCGCGGGACTTGCACTCCCGACCGCACAGCGGCTGCTCGGCCGGGTCGGACAGCTCGACGAGATCCGCGCCAGCGCCAAGTCCGGCGTCAGTCCCAAGCAGCTCGTCGCGCAGATCCGGCCGATCCTTCCGCCCCACACCCAGGTCCGGACCGGCGCCCAGCAAGCTCAGCAGGATTCGGCGTCGATCAACAGCTTCCTGTCGTTCCTGAAGACGTTCCTGCTCGTGTTCGCGGGCGTGGCGCTGTTCGTCGGCAGCTTCGTGATCGCCAACTCGCTCTCGATCACGATCGCCCAGCGGACGCGCGAGTTCGGCACGCTGCGGACGCTCGGCGCGTCGCGGCGCCAGGTCCGGCGGGCGATCCTGGTTGAGTCGTTCGTCGTCGGGCTGGTCGCTTCGGTGATCGGGCTCTTGGTCGGGCTGGGGCTCGCCCAGGGGCTGTTCGCGCTGTTCAACGCCGCCGGCCTGACGCTGCCCAACACTGGGACGGTGGTCAAGCCGAGAACGATCGTCCTCGCGATCCTGGTTGGCGTGATCGTGACGATGCTCGCCAGCCTGCGTCCGGCGGTCCGAGCGACGCGGGTCGAGCCGATCGCCGCCGTCCGCGAGGGGGCGACGCTGCCCGAGGGCCGCCTTGCCAAGTACCGCAACCCGGGCTCGGCGGCCGCGGTCGCGCTCGGGTTCATCGCGATAATCGTCGGACTGTTCGTCGTCAGCGGCACCGGCCCGGTGCTGGCGCTGATGGGCGCCGGCGCGGTGCTCGTGTTCATCGGCGTCGCGCTGCTGTCGGCGCGGATCGTGCCCTGGCTGGCGACCTGGCTCGGGTGGCCCGCGACCAAGGTCGCCGGCGCGATCGGCCGTCTGGCGCGCGACAACGCCCGACGCAATCCGCAGCGCACGGCATCAACGGCGTCCGCACTGATGATCGGCCTCGCGCTCGTGACGCTGGTCGCGATGCTGTCTGCCGGGATCATCTCCAACTTCAAGGGCGCCGTGAACGAGCAGTTCACCGGCGACTACGCGGTCACCGCGCAGAACAACTTCTCGCCGATCTCGACCTCGGTGGGGAACGCGGCCGCCCGGACACCGGGCGTGGTCGCGGTCGGCAACGTCCGCGCCGGCCAGGGGCGGGTGTTCGGGTCAAACGAGCAGCTGACCGCGGTCAACCCGGGTACGGCGGCGGTCGTCAAGCTCAACTGGACGCACGGATCGCAGGCCGTGTTCGCGACGCTCGGCGCCAACGGCGCGTTCATCGACAACTCCTACGCGAGCTCTCACCATCTCACGATCGGCTCGGCGATGATGGTTACGACGCCGACCGGTGGACACATCCCGCTTGTGGTCAAGGGGATCTTCAAGCCTCCCAGCGGCGGCTCGGCATTCGGGACCGTGACGATGTCCGACACGACCTGGGACCGCTACTACCAGGAGCCGCAGAACCTCTACACGTTGGTGAAGATGAGCGGCGGCGAGAGCGCCGCCAACGAGGCCGCGCTGAATCGGACCCTGAAGGCGTTCCCAGACGCCAAGGTCCAGACGCGCCAGAAGTTCATCGACAACCAGATCTCGGGTCTGACCCAGATCCTGAACATTCTCTACGTCCTGCTCGCGCTGTCGATCATCGTCAGCCTGTTCGGGATCGTCAACACGCTGGTGCTGTCGGTGTTCGAGCGCACACGCGAAATCGGTATGTTGCGTGCCGTTGGCACGAGCCGTCGTCAGATCCGGCGCATGATCCGCCACGAGAGCGTGATCACGGCGCTGATCGGCTCGGTGCTGGGGATCGCACTCGGGATCGCGTTCGGCGCTCTGCTGGCCGCGAGGGTCAGTTCGATCGCGTTCGTGATCCCGGTCGGGAACCTGATCATCTTCCTGATCGCGTCGTGGATCGTCGGCGTGCTGGCCGCGATCTTCCCGGCCCGGCGCGCGGCGAGGCTGCAGCCGCTGCAGGCGCTGGCGTACGAGTAGTCGGCTAGAAGAGCGGGTCCTGGCCCGGGATCCGCCCGCTCTCGTGGCGGCCGCGCGGGGTCTCCTGGCCGAGCGCGACCGCGAGGTCATGCGCGATCGCGGCCTCTGAGCGGGACGCGATCAGCGGCTCGGCGATCCCCTCGACGTGGACCAGCGTACGCCGCCCGTCTCCGCGGCTTGGGCCCTCGAGCGGTACCAGCGCGAAGATCCGGTCAGCGCGAACGAACTTCCCGTAGCCGAGCGGAATCAGTTGGGCGGCTGTGCGCGCCATCGCTGCGCATCGTAACGTCGCCCGACGTTGTAACTACGCGAGCACCTTGCTCAGCCGCCGATCGAGCACGGCGCCGAGCAGCTCCCGCACCGGCCCCTGCTCGAACCGCTCGACGAGCGCCGCGAGGAAGCCCTCGATCACCAACCGCTTGGCGACCTCGTCGCGCAGCCCGTGGCTGCGCAGGTAGAACAGCTGCTCGGGATCGACCTGCGCGACCGCCGCGGCATGAGTGCAGCGCACGTCGTTGGCCTGGATCTCGAGTCCCGGGATCGCGTCGGCGTGGGCGCGCTTTGAGAGCAACAGGTTGCGTGATTCCTGGAACGCATCGGTCTTCTGGGCGCCCGGGTCGACGATGATGTTGCCCTTCCAGACCGCGCTCGAGCGGCCCTGCAGCACGCCCCGGAACGCGAGGTCCGAAGTCGTGTTGGGCGCCGCGTGCTCCTGGGTGGTGTCGAAGTCGATGTGCTGTCGGCCGTGGGTGGCGTAGGCGCCGGTGACGCGCGCGTCGGCGCCGGGGCCGCCCAGGCGGGTCTCCATCCGCACGTGGCCGCCGGCCGAGCCGAACCCGAGCGCGACCCAGTCGAGCGTCGCGTCGCGGCCGACCTCGGCGCGGTGGGTACCGAAGATCCAGCTGCGCTCGGAGATGTCCTGCCCGGAGACGAACCGCAGCCGTGAGTTGTCGCCGACGATCAGCTCGACGACGGTGTTGAAGACGCCCTCGTTGTCGGGCGAGCCCGACAGGGCCTGCTCCCAGACCTCGGCCTCGGCGCCGGACTCGAGCACGATCACGGTGCGGCGATGGAGCTCGGTGCCGCTCTGGCCGTGGATCGCGGTCAGCAGAATCGGGCGCTGGAGCGCGGTCCCCTGGGGCACGTAGATGAACGCGCCGCCGCGGAAGCCGGCCTCGTTGCGGGCCACGAACAAGTCCCCGAGTCGTCGACCACCGAGCCGAGGTGTCGCGCGACCAGCTCGGGATGCTCGGCCGCGGCGCGCTCGAGCGAGGTCACGATCACGCCGTCGGGCAGCTCACCGGTCAGAGTCGCCTCGCCGGCGTCGACCTGACGCAGCTCGGCGACCGCGTCGGGCTCGAACATCGGCTCGGGCGCGAGATCGGGCGCGGCGCCGGCGGCCGCGGGCTCGAGCGTCGCGAGGTCCAGCGCGCTGATGTCGGTGAACTCCCAGCCCGGCCGGCCTTTGAACTGCGGCAGCTCGAGCGTCGCACTCAAAGCGACGGCGCGCTCACGGCGCGCCGCCAGGAACTCGGGCTCCGCCGAAGCGGTGCTTGCGCCGCTAGCCAATTGAGCCCTCCATCTGGAGCTCGATCAGGCGGTTCATCTCGACCGCGTACTCCATCGGCAGCTCCTTGGTGATCGGCTCGATGAACCCGTTGACGATCAGCTTCGAGGCCTCCTCCTCGGAGATCCCGTGCGACATCAGGTAGAACAGCTGGTCGTCGCCGACCTTCGAGACGGTCGCTTCGTGACCGACGTTGACGTCGTCCTCGGAGATCCTGATCGTCGGGTATGTGTCAGAGCGCGAGTGCTCGTCGAGCAGCAGCGCGTCACAGACGACCTTCGACCGGGCGCCGTGCGCGCCCTTGGCGATCTCGAGCAGGCCGCGGTAGGAGCCGCGGCCGCCGTCCTTGGAGATCGACTTGGCGAAGATGTTCGAGGTCGTGTTCGGCGCCGCGTGGATGATCTTGCCGCCCGCGTCCTGGTGCTGGTCCTTGCCGGCGAACGCGATCGAGAGGATCTCCCCGTGGGCGCGCTCGCCCATCAGGTAGACGCTCGGGTACTTCATCGTCAGCTTCGAACCAAGGTTGCAGTCGACCCACTCCACGGTCGCGTCGGTCTCGGCGACGGCGCGCTTGGTGACCAGGTTGAACACGTTGGTCGACCAGTTCTGCACGGTCGTGTACCGGATCCGCGCCCCGGGCTTGGCGATCAGCTCGACGACGGCCGAGTGCAGCGAGGATGAGCTGTACGTCGGCGCCGTGCAGCCCTCGACGTAGTGCACGTACGAGCCCTCGTCGGCGATGATCAGCGTCCGCTCGAACTGGCCCATCGACTCGGTGTTGATCCGGAAGTAGGCCTGCAGCGGCATCTCGACGTGCACGCCCGGCGGCACGTAGACGAACGATCCGCCCGACCAGACGGCGCTGTTGAGCGCAGCCAGCTTGTTGTCGTTGGGCGGGATGATCGTGGCGAAGTACTCGCGCACCAGTTCCTCGTGGTCGCGTAGCGCCGAGTCCATGTCCAGGAAGATCACGCCCTGCTTCTCCAGGCTCTCGTTGACCTGGTGGTACACGACCTCGGACTCGTACTGAGCTCCGACTCCGGACAGGAACTTGCGCTCCGCCTCGGGAATCCCGAGCCGGTCGAAGGTCTTCTTGACGTCCTCGGGCACGTCGTCCCAGGACCGCTCGGCGCGCTCGGATGCGCGCACGAAGTAGTGGATGTCGTCGAAGTCGACCTCGGCCAGCATCGGCGAGCCCCAGGTCGGCATCGGCCGCGCGAGGAAGTGATCGAGCGCCTTGATCCGGAAGTCGCGCATCCACTGCGGCTCTGACTTGAACTCCGAGATCTTCGCCACGATCTCGCGGCGTCAGGCCCTTGGGCGCCTTGTAGAGGTAGTTCTCGGCGTCGTGGAACCCGTAGCGCTCGGTGTAGTCGGCGTTGATCCCGCGCAGCTGCTCGTTCTCGGTCTCGACAGGCACGGCGGGGTTCACGGTGTCGGGAGTAGCCACTACTCCACCTCCAGCTTGATCGTGTCGTTCTCGATGATCACGGAAAAAGTGTCCACCGGGACGTATGCGGGCAAAGTCTTCGGCTTGCCGGTCGGCAAGGTCGAACAGCGAGCCGTGGCGCGGACACTCGACCGTGCACGTCTCCTGGTCGAACTCGCCCTCGACGAGCGGGCCGTCGTCATGCGAGCAGCGATCCTCGATCGCGTACACGGTCCCGGCGCAGTTGAACACGCCGATCTCGAGATCCTCCCACTCCACCAGGCGCTTCTCGCCCGGCGGAAGCTCAGTCAGAGGGCACACTTCGATGACTTGCGGCACGCATCAAATCCTAGCGTACTGATCGGATTTGGATGCGGGGCGGCGAAGGCCCAGACGGGGCCTCGTGACGGCGGTCAACCGAGCCGGTCTGGCGCCACCGCCGAGCCGCTCTGGGGCGTCTCGGGCTCCCACCCGACAGCCTGGCCGAGCGAGGCGCTCTTGAGCACCTTCAGCGACAGCAGCGCGCACTTCATCCGCGTCGCGGAGATGTCGATCCCGAGCAGATCGAGGACGAACGAGCGGTCGAGGCTCAGCAGATCGGCGACCTTCATCCCCTTGATCTCGTCGGAGGCCATCGACGCGGCCGCCTGCGAGATCGCGCAGCCGTGGCCCTCGAAGCGCACGCCGGCGACCCGCTCGTCGTCGTCGACCTCGAGCTTGACCGTCAGCTCGTCGCCGCACAGCGGGTTCAGATCGTGGAATTCGAGGTCGACGCGCTCGAGCTCGGGCTCGGGCGGACTCCAGTTGTGCGGGCGCTTGTAGTGCTCGAGGATGTTCTCGCGGTAGAGATCGTCCATGAACTAAAGCTGGAGCACCGCGCGCGACGGTGTCCAGTGCCGTCGATCAGACGCTCGATGTCGGCCGTCGTGTTGTGGACCGCGAACGACGCCCGAGTGGTCGCCGTGGCGCCGAGCCGGCGCATCAGCGGCTGGGCGCAGTGGTGGCCGGTCGCGGACGCAGACGCCCTCGCGGCCGAGGATCTCGCCGACGTCGTGGGGGTGGACTCCGTCGAGCGCGAACGAGATCAGCGCGCCGCGGTCGGCGGGGTCGGGCGGACCATGGATCGTCAGCCCGGGCACCTCGCCGAGCCGCGCCAGCGCGTCGGCCACCAGCTCGAGCTCGTGCGCGCGGATCCGCTCGATCCCGATCGCCGTCGATCCAGTCGACCGCGGCGCCGAGTCCGATCGCCTCGGCGATCTGCGACGTGCCGGCCTCGAACTTCCACGGCAGGTCGGTCCAGGTCGACTCGTTCGCGGCGACGGTCCGGATCATGTGTCCGCCGCCGATGAACGGCGGCATCTCCTCGAGCAGCTCGCGGCGGCCGTGAAGCACGCCGATCCCGGTCGGCCCGTAGGCCTTGTGGCCGGTCCAGGCGTAGAAGTCTGCATCGATCGCGGCGAGGTCGACCGGGATCTGCGGCACCGCCTGGGCGCCGTCGATCAGCACCGACCGCGCCGGCGTCGTGGGCGCGCGCGACGATCTCGGCGACCGGGTTGATCGTGCCGAGCACGTTCGAGACGTGGACGACCGCGACCAGCTTCGGCCCGCGCTGCGAGCAGGCGCGTCGAGCGCCTCGAGATCGAGCTGGCCGTCGTCGATCACGCGGCACGTAGGCGAGCTCGCCTCGCGCGTCCTGGCACAGGAGCTGCCACGGCACGATGTTCGAGTGGTGCTCCATCTCGGTCACGCACGACCAGGTCACCGCGCCGCACGTTCTGCCGGCCCCACGTGTAGGCGACCAGGTTGATCGCCGCGGTCGCGTTGGCGGTGAAGATCGTCTCCTCGGGGTGCCGCGCAGCCAGCCGGCGATCCGCTGCCGCGCGCCCTCGTAGAGGTCGGTCGCCTCGACCGCCAGCGGATAGACGCCGCGATGGACCGACGCGCGCGAGTCGGTGTAGTAGCGGTCATCGCGTCGATCACCGGCTGCGGCGTCTGCGAGGTCGCGGCCGAGTCCAGGTAGCAGAGCGGATGCCCGTCGAACTCCCGCGCGCAGGACCGGGAACTCGCGCGCGACGTCCGGGATGACCGCCGCGGTCGACACCTAGGCGACCGCCTCTTCGAGCTCGTCGGTGATCCAGCCGTAGCCCTTGGCCTCGAGCTCCTCGACCAGCTCGCGGGCCGCCCTCGTGGACGATCCGCCCGTGGAACATGACGTGGACGTGGCTCGGCTGCACCAGGTGCAGGATCCGCTGGTAGTGGGTGATGATCAGCACGCCCAGGTCGGGCCCAGCGACCGAGTTGACGCCCGTGGGAGACGACCCGCAGCGCGTCGATGTCGAGCCCCGAGTCGGTCTCGTCGAGGATCGCCAGCTGCGGCTGCTGCAGCGCGAGCTGGAGGATCTCCATCCGCTTCTTCTCGCCGCCCGAGAAGCCCTCGTTGAGGTACCGGGTCGAGAACTCGCGCGGCACGTTGATCAGCTCCATCGCCGCCTCGACCGTCTGGCGGAACTCCTTGCAGCGAGATCGGCGTCCTCGCCGCGCGGCGTCGCGGTGGGCGTTCATCACCGTGCGCAGGTACTTGGTGACGGTCACGCCGGGGATCGAGACCGGGTACTGGAAGGCCATGAACAGGCCCATCCGCGCGCGCTCGTCGGGATCGGCCTCGGTGATGTCCTCGCCGTCGCCAGAAGATCTGGCCCTCGGTCACCTCGAGCCCGGGGTGGCCCATGATCGCGTTGGCGAGCGTCGACTTGCCCGATCCGTTGGGTCCCATCAGGGCGTGGATCTCGCCCTTGCCGACGAACAGATCGACGCCGCGCAGGATCTCCTTGTCGCCGGCGCGGACGTGGAGGTTTCGGATTTCTAGGTCGTGCATCACATTGCTTTCGCGGGTCGTTAGGCGGCGGCGGCAGCGGCGCGCGCCGGGATGCGGGCGTCACCGTCTCGGGGTCGCGCGCCGCTGCGAGAACTCGACCAGCTCGGCGAGCGTCGTCGTCTGCAGCGAGCGGATGATCCCGCCCTGCACGCGCGTCCACAGCAGCTTGGTCGCGCAGCCGCGACCCGCGTCGGGCTCGTGCGAGCACAGCACCCGCTCGGTGTGGTCGTGGACGAAGCACTCCATCGGCGCGATCGAGCCCTCGAGCGCCTGGACGACCTCGTCCATCGGGATCTCCTCGGCCGGCCGGGACAGCCAGTAGCCGCCGTGGGCGCCGCGGGCGCTCATGACGAGCCCGGCCTTGCGCAGCCGCGCGACGACCTGCTCGAGGTAGGCCAGCGGCAGGCCCTCGGCGTCGGCGATCGCCTTCAAGCTCGTCGGGTGCTCGGGTGACTGGCGCCCGAGCTCGATCATCAGGCGGACGCCGTACTCGGCCTTGGAGGAGAAGATCATCGGATCTAAATCCTACCAGCGCGGTCGGTTTACCAGATCAGCGGCGGCAGCGGAGCGCGCGCGGTGTAGGGTCCGCGCATGGACGTTGGGGGGCTGGCGACAGCTCGCGAGATTTCGCAAGCCGCGGACCACGCGCGGGCGCGCGGCCGACTCGGGATCGACACGGAGTTCATGTCCGAGGGCCGCTACCGGGCGCAGCTGTGCCTGGTCCAGATCGCGGTCGACAACCCCGACTCCGGCGGCGATCCGCTGATCTACCTGATCGACTCGCTCAGCGGACGTCGACGTGCAGCCGCTCGCGGTGCTGCTCGGAGACCCGGGCCTTGAGGTCGTCCTGCACGCTGGCCGCCAGGACGTCGCGATCCTGCGCCGCGCCTGGCACACCGAGTGCAACAACATCTTCGACACGCAGATCGCGGCGGGCTTCGCAGGCGGCAGCGCGCAGGCCGGCTACGGCAACCTGCTCGGCTCGATCCTCGGGCGCCGGGTCGGCAAGACCGCCAGCTACACGCGCTGGGACGCGCGGCCGCTGACCGCCGAACAGCTCGGCTACGCGGCGGAGGACGTCGCCCATCTGCTCGAGCTCGCAGACGAGATCCAGCGGCGGCTGACCGGCAGTGGCCGGCTCGGCTGGGCCCGCGAGGAGTGTCGCCGGCTCGAGTCGGCCACCGACGAGCGCGACCCGAACACGGCCTGGGAGCGCCTGCCCCGGATCGGGCAGCTCGACCCCCGCGCCCGCGCGGTCGCGCGCGAGCTCGCGGCGTGGCGTGAGCACACAGCGTCTGACCTGGATCGCCCGGTCGGGTCGATC
This sequence comes from uncultured Solirubrobacterales bacterium, assembly GCA_963730075.1. Lineage (GTDB taxonomy): Bacteria > Actinomycetota > Thermoleophilia > Solirubrobacterales > Solirubrobacteraceae > Palsa-465. The sequence continues at coordinate 174,437 of CAVSQH010000004.1, forward strand.
GTCGCCGACCCGGCGCTGGTCGAGCTCGCCAAGCGCCACCCGTCGACGCTCGCCGGACTGGAGCAGATCCGCGGCCTGCACCCGCCGACCATAAAGCGACGTGGCCAGGCGATCCTCGACGTGATCGCCCGCGGGCGCGAGGCGCCGCCGATCCCGCGCGACGAGGCGCGGGGCCGCTCCGAGCCCGGCGATGCGCCGCTGATCGCGCTCGCCGAGGCGCTGCTCCGGGCCCGCGCGCTAGAGGCCGGGCTCGCCTACGAGCTGATCGCCTCACGGGCCGAGCTCGAGCTGGTCATCGCCGCGGCCCGCCGTGGCGAGCCCGAGCCCGACGTCCGGACGCTCACCGGCTGGCGGCGCGAGCTGGTCGGCGACGACCTGCGCGATCTGCTCGCCGGCGACAGCTCGCTCTACGTCGGGCAGGACCGGCGGCTGCTGGTCACGCGGAACCCGTCTGAAGCATCAGTGAGATCGCCGGCTGGCGATCGAACATGACCTTTGACAGCGCCCTGGAGATCACCGGCGCGCGCTGAATCCACCCGAGGTCGGTGTCCTTAAGGTCGAGCGCCGCGGTCGAGTAGATCAGCCGCAACCTGTGGCCCGGTGAGTCGGCGGCGGTCTCGTCGCCGGTGTCGGCCTCGGTCAGCGTCCAGCCGAGCGCCTTCAGATGCTGACGCTCGCTGGCGAGCAGCGCCGTCGAGCTGCCGGCGTGCTCATTGACCGCGACCAGCTGGACCGCGCAGTAAGGGTTGGCGCCCCGGTCGCAGCGGCGGACATTGCGCACCACCCGGGTGCCGGGCGTGAGCGGCACCTTGTCTAGATTGGGGTTGTTGGCGTGCGACCCGCCGCCGCAGCCTGCTACCGCGAGCGCGCCGGCGACAGCGAGGACAGAGACGGTCAGAACCTTCATGGTCGCGTTTGGTCCGTACGGACGTGCGACTAGCGTAGCCAGATCGGCTCCTGGCCCTCCCCGCTGGTTGCAAGCGGATTAGCAGCCGAGCGTCGCGGCGAGGTTGTTGGCGTCGGTTGTCAGAGTCGTCGCCGCGCTCTGGGTGAGCTTCTTTCCCGTCTGGGCCTTGACCAGACCGAGGTAGTCAGTGATGTCCGCACACGCGGTCGAGACCTGGCCCGCGCTGACCGCTGTCTGAATCGCGGCTGCCGTGTCAGCCAGCGCGCGTCCTGGCCCAACGCCGCCGCTGTCGGTGACGAGCACGGCCGCCAGGTCGCCGGCCGACGGTGTGACCGTGTAGGTGACGCTCGCCGTCCCGGACAGGCCGTCCTTGTTGGTCGCCGTCACCGTGAACGTGTGGGAGCCCGTGGTCGAGGTGTCAAACGCCGCCCCGGACGGGTTGCCGTTCTGATCCACGCACGATTGGATCCCCGGCCCGCCGCTGATATCGGCGCAGCTGAAGCTGGAGTTCACGATCTGGGGCCACGCGTGTACGTGGCGCCGTCGGCCGGGGTCGTGATCGACGCCGTCGGCGCCGTGTAGCTCACGGTGATCACACCATCGCCCCGGTGAACGCCCGTCTGGAACATTGTCCCGTCGGGACCAAAGCCGCTGCCGCCGCCCCCGCCGCCGAGGAATCCGCTGCCGGCGCCACCGAAGTAGCCGCCACCGCCCCCGCCGCCCCCAGTCGTGCCCGACGCTGCCGAGGCCGAGCTGGCCGCTGCCGCTCGCGCCGGTCTGGTCACCGCCGCTGCCCTGCGCAGTGCCGCACTGGTTGATCCCCTGGGTCGCGTCCCCGCCGGTCAGGCCGCCGCCGCCCCCGCCGTTCCCGCAACCGGTCCCGGCCGGCGTCCCGCCGCCGCCGCCGGCCACGAGCGCGCGGTCCGTCAGGTCGCTACCACCGATGCGTACATCGGAGGCCCCGCCGCCTCCGCCGCCGCCATCGATGCAGCCAAAGCCTGTGTCGAGCAGGCCGCCCCCCAACACCGTTGAACCCACCGCCGCCGGGACCAGTGCAGGGCGCTGGTGTGCCGCCTTGGCGTCCGACGACGAGCGCTACCGTCGCACCGGGAGACACCGCCAGATCGGCCGTGGCCTCGCCCCCTCCCCCAGACACGTCCACTCCGGCGCCGACGCCCCCTTGCGCGCCCTGCACGTCAAATGTGGCCGTGGTCACATCAGGGGGGACCGTCCAGGTCTGTACGTCACCCGTGAAGCCGAAGGTGCACGTCACCGTGCTGCCCAACTGCGTGCAGCTCGGCTGCGCCGCTGCCGGAGGCGCCGTCGCAGCCGCCCACAACACAAACGTCCCGACCGTCGCGCCGAGCACACCGATCGCCCGACACCGCGCGCCCACAGGACCCAGCATTCGGCATCACCCCTGTCCGCTCGGTGGGCACGCTCCCACACATGCCCTTGGGAGGACAAGCTACACCGAGCCCTGGCGCCCCGCTACTCGGAGTCAGATCGGTGACACCGCAGCGTCCCACGGAGCCAGCGCCGCGGCGATCCGCTCGGCGTCCAGCCCCGCCCCGAGGCAGCAGAGCAGCGCGATCCGCGCCGCGACCGCCGACAGGAACGGCACACTCACCGCGCCACTCGCGCGCAGGTCGGCCTCGGCGCCGTCGAACCCGTAGGTCGAGAACAGCATCTGCGAACGATCGGGGCGACAGGTGAGCAGCGCCGGGGTGGTCTGCGCGGTCTCGGTCAGCGCGCTCGTCATCCCCGGCGTCAAATGGCCGGCCCCGAACGCGACCACGACCACGCCGTCGCTACTGCTCGCCGCCGCCCGCAGCGCGGTCCCGTCGTCGCCGAGCGCCGCGGTCACGATCGCGACCCGATGGTCGAGCGTCGATGGATCCAGCAAGGGCGTCGCCAGCGGCCGCGCGTGCAGCCAGACCCGCCCCTCGACGATCCGCCCGATCGGCCCGGCGGTCGGCGAGCCGAACGCGGCCGGCCCGGTGCTGTCGACCTTGCGCACGGTCATCGCCGCATGGACCTCGCCACCGAAGGCGACCACGGTGCCGAGTCCGGCGGACTGCGCCGCGCCCGCGACGGCGATCGCATCGAGCAGGTTGGCCGGGCCGTCGGCGCCGGGGTTGCCCGCCGGCCTGTTGGCGCCGGTCAGCACGATCGGCGCGTCGCCGCCGTGCAGCAGCGCGCACAGGACCGCGAGCTCCTCGAGCGTGTCGGTCCCGGTCGTGATCACGACCCCGTCACCGTCCGCCGCCGCCGCGCGAGCGCGGCGGGCGAGCGTCAGCGCCTGAGGCAGCGAGATCTGCGGCCCCGGGAGCGACAGCACGTTCTCGGAGTGCAGCTGCGGGACAGCCGCCAGCTGCGGCAGCGCGGCGAGCAGCTGGTCGGCTCCGAGCGCCGGGACTGCGCGCTCGCCGCTCATCGCGATCGTCCCGCCCGCCGCCAGCAGGCGCACCGGGCGAACCACGGATCTGAGCGCTTGCTCCACTGGGTCGGGCACCCTAGTCGCTGTCGTTGCGCCACGCCAGCCTGCCGAGGCTCGCTTCCGGCCTGCGGCACTAACCTGTTGCCGATGGGAACCACGACTGAACTGCTCGCCGATCCCGAGCTGCTTGAGACCGAGTGGGACCTCGGTCCGCTCGTCGACGGCGAGGCCGACGAGGGTGTTCACCGCCAGCTCGAAGAGGCCGCGCGACGCGCGACCGAGTTCGCGGCCACGTACGCCGGCAAGCTGGGCGAGCTCGATTCGGCCGGTCTCGCCGCCGCGATGCACGAGCTCGGCGCGATCAGCGAGCTGGTCGGCCGCGGCGGCTCCTACGCCTCGCTGCGGTTTTCGACCGACACCGCCGACCCCGAGCGCGGCGCGCTGCTCCAGCGCGTCCAGGAGCGCGCGACCGAGATCGAGACCAAGCTGCTGTTCTTCGAGCTCGAATGGGCCGAGCTGCCCGACGATCGCGCCGAGCAGCTGCTCGCCGGTGACGAGCTCGAGTTCTGCGCTCACCACCTCCGCAGCGCCCGCCGGTACCGCCCCCACCTCCTGACCGAGCCCGAGGAGAAGATCCTCGCCGAGAAGGCGATCGCCAGCCAGAGCGCGTGGAGCCGGCTGTTCGGCGAGCAGGTCGCCGCGCTGCGCGTCTCGCTCGACGGCGAGGAGCTATCGCTGGAGGTCGCGCTCAGCCGGCTTCAGTCACCTGAGCGCGACGTCCGCCGGGCGGCGGCCGAAGCGGTGTCGCAGACGCTCGCGCCTGATCTGCGCACCCGCGCGTTCATCTACAACACGCTCCTGCACGACAAGGCGGTCGACGACCGCCTGCGCTCCTACCCCCACTGGCTCGCGAGCCGCAACCTCGCCAACGAAGCGACGGACGAGTCGGTGCTGGCGCTGATCAAGGCGGTCCGCGGCCGCTACGACATTCCGCAGCGCTGGTACAAGCTCAAAGCGCGGCTGCTCGGTCTCGACCGGCTGGCCGACTACGACCGTGCAGCTCCGGTGCTGCCGGAGGAGCTCACGTTCTCGTTCGGCGACGCGCGCGACCTGGTGCTCGACACCTATGAGGGGTTTTCGCCCGAGGCCGGCCGGATCACGCGCCGCTTCTTCGACGAGCAGTGGATCGACGCGCCGGTCCGCCCCCACAAGCGTGGCGGAGCCTTCTGCGCTTACACCGTCCCGAGCGTGCACCCGTTCGTGATGCTCAACTTCACCGCCCGCCGGCGCGACGTGCTGACGATGGCCCACGAGCTCGGGCACGGGCTGCACGCGGCGCTGGCCCAGCCGCAGGGGATCTTCCAGCAGTCGACACCGTTGACGCTCGCCGAGACCGCGTCTGTGTTCGGCGAGGCGCTCGTGTTCGGGCGGCTACTCGACGCTGCGCCCGACGACGACGCCCGGCTGTCGCTGCTCGCCGAGCGAGTCGACGGAGCGGTCGCGACCGTCTTTCGCCAGATGGCGCTCAACCGCTTCGAACATCTCGTCCACACCCGCCGGCGAGCCGAGGGCGAGCTGTCGGTCGATCGGCTCAACGAGTCGTGGTTTGAGTCCCAGGCCGAGCTGTTCGGCGACTCGCTCGAGATCACCGACGGCTACCGCAGCTGGTGGTCCTACATCCCGCACTTCATCAACACCCCCGGCTACGTCTACGCGTACGCCTACGGTCAGCTGCTGGCGCTGTCGGTGTACAAGCGTTACACCGACATCGGCGAGTCGTTTGCCCCGAGCTATCTCGAGCTGCTCGCCGCGGGCGGCTCGCGCAGCCCCGAGGAGCTGGCGTCGATCGTCGGGATCGACCTGGCCGACCCAGGGTTCTGGGACGCCGGGCTGTCGCTGGTCGAAGAGCAGCTGAGCGCCGCCGAGGCGCTCGCGGATTCGCGCTAGCGCCCGGCGATCGTGTCGTCGTACTGAGCGACCAGCCGCTTGGGCGCCTGCAGCCGCCACGCGTCCTCGACCAGCTCGGCGAGTTCGATCGGGTCGACCTTGTCGAGGTGGATCAGCACGGCGGGGTAGCCGTCGTAATGGGGCGTCGTGAAGAACGTCTCCGGGTCGCTTTGGAGCAGCGCCTCGCGCTCGCCCAGATGGGTGACGCGGATCACGAGCGCGTCGGGGTTGGTCCGCATCCGGCAGACGAACTTGCCCCTTACCTTCAGCGACGGGGTTCCATACGACGTCGCGGTCTCGAGCCCCGGAAAGCGGGAACCGATCTCGACTACGTCCTCCCAGCTAGGCATGGTTACTGGTCAGTGCCGCGCGCGGCGGGTCCGCGACCGCTCCTGCTGCTTGGCGACCACGTTCGCGATCAGCTTCAGGTACTGGTCGATGCCGGTCGCCTTCGCCTCGCCGGTCGCGAACGCGTCCTCCCAGTCGCCGATGTGGCCCTTGGTCGCGAGCTCATTGAACTTCGCCCGCGGGATCGAGAGCGTGATCTTGGCGTCGGCGGCGATGTCCTTGGTGACTTTCGGACCCGGAAGCTCGATCCGGTACAGCTGGACATCGCCACGTCCGTAGAGCTCGAGCCCGACCACCACCGTCAGCGGCTGTAAAGACGGCACCTCCTCGAGGAACCGCTTGACGGCGGTCTCGATCAGTGACTTGGGGTCGGTGGAGGCCACTCGGCGCTAGATCTTGTGGCGCTCGAGCAGCTTGCGCCCGATCACCATCCGCTGGATCTCTGACGTTCCCTCGCCGATCAGCAGCAGTGGCGCGTCGCGATACAGCCGCTCGATCTCGTACTCCTTCGAGTAGCCGTAGCCGCCGTGGATCCGCAGGCACTCCTCGACGCAGAACCGGCCCGCTTCCGAAGCGAACAGCTTCGCCATCCCCGCCTCGAGATCGGAGCGGTCGCCGGCGTCCTTGAGCCGTGCGGCCCGCATCGTCATCAGCCGGGCGGCCTCGACCTGGGTGCCCATGTCAGCGAGCTTGAACTGGATCGCCTGGTGCTGGGCGATCGGCTTGCCGAACGTCCTTCGCTCCTGGCTGTACTTCAGCGCCAGCTCGAGCGCGCGTTGCGCGATGCCCACGCCTCTTGCCGCCACGTTGACCCGGCCGACCTCGAGCGCGTCCATCATCTGCGGAAAGCCCTTGTTGAGCCCCGCGTCCTCGCCGCCGAGGATGCTGTCGGCGGGGGTCTGGTAGCCGTCGAAAACCAGCTCGGTCGACTCGACGCCCTTGTAGCCCATCTTCTTGATCTGCGGCGGGACGTTGAAGCCGTGGTATGGCCCCGTGTTCTCGGCCACGCCCGGCTCCTTGCAGGCGATGAAGCAGGTCAGCCCGCGGTGCTTGGGCTCGGCCTCGGGGTCGGTGCGGACGAGCGTGAACACGAGCCCGGCCCGGAGCCCGTTGGTGACCCACATCTTGGTGCCGTTGATCTCGTAGCCGCCGTCTGTCGTCTTCTTCGCCGACGTCTTGATCGCCGCCACGTCCGATCCCACCTCGGGCTCGGACAGCGAGAAGGCCGCTCTCAGCTCGCCGGTCGCCATCCGCGGCAGGTACTTCTGGCGCTGCTCCTCGGTGCCGAACTTCATCAGCAGGTAGGAGCCGATGAAGTGGGTGTTGACGATCCCGGAGATGCTGATCCAGCCCCGCGAGAGCTCCTCGACGATCATCGCGTAGGTCGTCAGGTCGAGCCCCATCCCCCCGTACTCCTCGGGGATCGTGACCCCGAACAGCCCGAGCTCCTTCATCTGCTCGACGATCGGCTCGGGGAACTCGTCCTCGTGGTCGTAGTGCTCGGCGTTGGGGAGGATCTGCTCGTCGGCGAACTGCCGCACCATCTCGCAGATCGCGCGCTGCTCGTCGGTCGTCTCCGCGTAGCGGCTGGCTATGGCCACGTCCCCGAGCATGTCAAAACTGTGTGCCGTTTGCTCACGCCGCCGGCGTGCGTTGGGCATTTTGTGCGTATAGCGCCCAAGATCCCCAATGAAGTCGTATCGCTGGCCCGAAGGCAGCACCGGAACGTGAGGCGGAACCAGCTGCTCGCCCTCGGTCTCAACTCGGACGCGATCAAGCGCGGCGTTCGCGGAGGCTGGCTGCACCCTGAACACCCCGGCGTCTACGCCGTCGGCACGCCCGCCACGACCCCGATCGAACACGCCGCCGCGGCGGTCCTCGCCTGCGGCGACGGCGCGGCACTCAGCCACGGCTCGGCGCTCGCGCTGTGGGGCTTCGCTCGGCGGTGGCCAGACCGGCCCAACGTCATCGCGCCGACCGATCGCCGCCCCTCAAAGGTCGTCGTTCACACGGCGAAAACGCTCACGAACAAAGACATCCGTATCCACCACGGCATCCGCGTCACCAGCCTCACCCGCACGCTGCTCGACTGCGCCCCGAAGCTCCCGCGCAAGCAGCTGACCCGCGCCGTCAACGACGCGCTGCGCTCCCCCTACCTGACCCGCGCCCAGCTGGCGGACGTGATCGCCCGCAACCCCCGACACCGCGGCGCCAAGCTCGTGCAGCCGTTCGTCGACAACGACCAGGGCGGCCCCACCCGCTCCGAATTCGAGGACGCCTTCCTCGACTTCTGCAACGAGCACGGCCTTCCCCGCCCCCAGGTCAACACCACAGTTTGCGGCCACGAGGTCGACGCCTTGTTCCCCGACCACGGCGTGATCGTCGAGCTCGACGGCTGGCAGTTCCACCGCGACCGAACGTCCTTTGAAAGCGACCGCGATCGCGACGCCGACACGCTCGCCGCCGACCTCGTCACCGTCCGGATCACATGGGAGCGGATGACCGGGCGCCCGCGCGAGGAGGCGGCGCGCCTGCGCCAGATCCTGGCCCGGCGGCTAGCTGCGCGCGGCGGTCACCGGCGGTCGGCTGAAGGGTGACTCGGGGCGCTCCTGGAGCTCGCCGTCGAGCTCGATGTCGACGCGCTCGTTGTAGAAGCACACCAGCCCCTTGATCCGGCCCACCTCGGCGAACGGCTCGGCGTAGTACCAGACGAGGTCCTTGCCGTGCTCGCCCGCTACCGAGTAGTAGCTCGCGGTCCCCTTGTACGGGCAGCGGGTGACCGTGTCGGAGGGCTCAAGCGAAACCACCACGTCCTGCACAGGCATGTACCACCGCGCCGGCAGGTTGGACTCAAACAGCGCGATCGCGCGGTCGGTCTGCGCCAGCAGCTCGCCCTCCAACGACACCCGGATCCGGCGATCGGTCGCGAGCACGTCAATCCGGTGGTAGGGGTCGTGCGGGTGCACCCCGATCTCCTCGCTCTCCTCGAACCACCGTCCCATCCGCTTGAAGTAGAACGCGATCGCGCCCCTCAGAGCAGCGGGCGCTCCCTCGAGTGGCTCGGGGTAATACCAGGCGCCGTTCTCGACCACGTCGCCGCCGGCCCTGATCGTGTGGTAGGAGGCATCGCCCTTCTTCGGGCAGTGGGTGTGGCGGTCGGAGGGCTCAAGGAACTCGTCGCGCACGTCCTCGGGCGGGAAGTAGTAGACCGGCTGCAGCCCCGACTCTTGCAGCAGCATCGCGCGGCGGCTGTCGGCGATCACCACGCCCCCGACCTCGACCCGGATCCGTTTCGGCGTCGGCTCCATGTAGACCGCCCGCCCGGGCGGCGGCGGCTCGAAGTTGAAGCTTCCCGCCGGTGTCTTGCCGAGCGGACCGGTTCCGGTCATCAGACCCATCGCGATTCAGCCTACCAATGCCGTTTCGGCGCCCTCCCGGCTAGCTCAGCTCGACCAGCATCGGCCCGCCTTCGTGCGCGTGCACTTCAACCGCGCCGACACCTTGGCGTGGCGGACCGTGTGCGGCGCGCGAACGCGCCGACCGCGAGTCTTGAACTTGCGCAGCTTGCCCATCGAGGTTCCGCTGTCGTTGACGGCCACAAGCCGATACCGATACACGGTCCCCCGCGCCAGGTGCGACGCAAGCGCCGATACGCCCGCGCTCGAGGCCACGTGCCGGACCGGGGTGATGTTCCCCAGCGGCCTACGCTTGCCGTACTTGAAGAAGTACGCAGTCGGTTGCCCGCCGCTGTCCACGTGGCCGTGGAGCCTGCTGCGGTGCTTGCCGATCGCGCTGACGGACCCGGTCGTGGCCGAAGGCGGGCCGGCGCCCGCGGGAGCAACTGGAGCCACCACCTCGGTGCTCGCCGAAGCGCTGACCGCCCCGCCCTCGTCGTTGCTCGCCGACGCCGTGTTGGTCACGGTCCCGGGCTGCGAGACAGCCGCGACGATCGTCACGGTCGCGGACGAACCCGCGGCGACCTTCCCGAGCGAGCAGGTGATCTTGGCCGGTGACCCGGTCGCCGAGCAGCTGCCCTGCGACGGGGTCGCACCGAACAGCGTCGAGTGAGCCGGCAGCTGGTCGACGACGGTTGTACCGGTCGACAGGCCCGGGCCGCCGTCGGTCGTCTTCAACGTGTATGTGAACGGCACCCCAGTCGTCGCGGTCCCCGGAGCCGATTTGCTCAGCGCCAGCCGGGCGGCCTCGAATTCGTACGCGCCGATGTCGCACGACGCACCCTGCGGGCGAGTGACACCGCGCGCGTCGGTGGCGGGGCAGCCGGTGTCTGAACCGCCGTCGATCGCCGGACTGCCGACCTGCAGAGCATCGGTCAGCACCGAGCCGCCGTTGTCGGCCGGCGCCCCGAGCAGCGGATTGACGCCCACCTTGTCGCTCGCGGCAAGACCGCTGAAGCAGGTGCCGTCGCTGTCGAGGTTGAACCCCGCGTCCACTGCTGTGGGTACCTGAGACGAGGAGCCGGAGTCGCCGCAATCGCCGCCGGTGTTGCCGGCGATGATCGTGTTATGGACCCCGGTCGCCCCGGACCCCGCCGCCATCTGTGACGTGTTGTAGATGCCACCGCCACCACCGGGGGCTGCCGAGTTGTCGGCGATCGTGTCGTTGGTCAGGCTCACGGGCAAGGGTTCCGCCGCGTTGAAGAGCAGCGCGCCTCCCAACCCCGGCGACGAATTGTGGGTCATCGTGTCGTTCGACATCGAGATCTTCCCGTTGCTGAGCTGGAAGACCGCGCCGAACGCACCGTGGTTGCCGACGAACGAGGAGTCCCTGACGGTGAACGAGTCGACCTGGAAGACGGCGCCTACCGCGTTGACCGAGGCGGTGTTGTCATCGAACTCGTCCCCGCTGAGCGTCACCTCGCCGCCGGCGGCGAGAACGTCGAGCGCGCCGCTGGAATCGGCGTTATTGCCCACAAAGCGGCTGTTGGTCACCGACGTCGTCGGAGCTGTCGATGTCATCGACCGCGCCCGCGACCGAGGTCGAGCTGTTGTTCGTGAACGTGCTGCCATTGATGGTCATCGACGAGTTGCTGAGCTCCTCGATCGCGCCTGCTGACTGCCCACTGACGTTGCCCGAGAAGGTGCTCGAGTCGATGTTGACCGGCCCTGTCTCGGTCTGGATCGCACCACCCTGCCTGAAGGCCACGTTCGAGGAGAACGTCGAGCCGGTGATGTTCGTGGACTTTGCGATCGTCAGAATCGCGCCCCCGAGTTCGGCACTGTCGGACGTGAACGTCGAGTCGGTCACCGACAGGGTGCTCGTGCCGCGGGAGTAGATCGCGCCGCCGACCTGGTTTCCGTTGCTGGAAGTGACCGTCACGTGTGAGAGGGCGAGCGCCCCCATGTTCCATATCCCACCTCCACAGATCCCGCACCCGAGCCCGACGTCCGTCTGCGGCTGCCCGTTGGCGATCGTCAGGCCCGACAGCGACAGGCCGGCGCCCTCCTGAACGGTGAACCCGCGGTCGCTGATCGTTCGCGTTGACGGTCGTTGACCCCTCCCCGGCCCCGTCGATCGTCACGTTCGCATCATTGTCGATGTCGAGATCGCCCGTCGTGCGGGTCAAAGGGGATGCCTGAAGTCGGGATCGTCGAGCTTGTAGTTGCCGGCGGGCAGCGTGATCGTGCTCGAGCCGCCGGTGCTGTCGGCCGCCTCAACGGCGTCCCGCAGCGAACAGAGGCTCGCCGTGCACGCCCCGTCGCTCGAGTCGGCGGTCGTCGTGACCGTGAAGGTCGCGGCGTTCGCGGACGCGGCTCCGCCGAGCCCGGACAACACAACCGCCAATCCCACCAGCAACAGCCGCCGCATGACCACCCACCCTGTTCGATCGCGCCGTCGGACGCATATGACAACGGGGCGATCCCAGGCAGTACCCGCACAAGCCCTGCCTCCCAGAGCCCCTACCAGCACTGCAGCCTATAACTCGCGCCGACGGCCTGTCAAAACACCCGACCTGGGAACATGCCACGCCGATGAACTTCGCCCGCGACGTCCTCGACAAGCAACCGCCCGGCCGCCGCGCGCTGGTCGAGCTCACGCGCCAAGGCGACCGCCGCGAATGGACCTTCGGCGAGCTCGCAGACCGCGCGGCCCGGCTGGCGACGACCCTCCAGCGACGCGGTGCAAAACGCGGTGACGTGGTCATGACGCTGATCGGCAACCGGCCCGAGTGGGTGCTGACGATGGTCGCCTGCTTCCGGATCGGCGCCGTCGTGCTGCCGTGCAACGAACAGCTGCGGGCCAAGGACCTGCGTCTGCGGCTGCAGGCTGCCGACCCGAAGCTGATCGTCGCCGACGAGCGTAACGCTGCCGAGCTCAGCGCCGCCGCGCCCGAGCTGCGACACCGCCCTGATCCCCGACCCATCGCTGTTCGACGCGCCGCCCGCGCCCGCTGTCGAGCTGCAACCGACCGACCCGTGCCTGATCACGTTCACGAGCGGCACCACCGGCGAGGCCAAGGGAGTCGTCCACGGCCAGCGCTACCTGCCGGGCCAGCGCCTTCAGTCCTCGCAGTGGCTCGACGCTCGCGAGGGCGATCTGGTCTGGTGCACGGCCGCCAGCGGCTGGTCGAAGTCGGCCCGCAACGTGTTCATCGCGCCGTGGATCGGCGGCGCCGCGGCGCTGCTGCACGATGCTCGCTTCGATCCGTTCGAGCGGCTCGAGATCCTCGCCGCGGAGGAGCGTGAACGTGCTCTGCATGGCGCCGACCGAGTACCGCGTGATCGCCAAGCGCGCGGACCTCGCCGCCGATCGACAGCCTGCGCGGGCTGGTCGCCGCCGGCGAGGCGCTCAACCCCGAGGTGCTGCGAGCCTTCCGCGAGGGCACCGGGCTCGAGATCCGCGACGGCTACGGCCAGACCGAGACCGGCCAGCTGACCGGGATGCCGTTCGGAGCCGCCGTCCGCCCGGGCTCGATGGGTAGGCCGCTCCCAGGTGTCGCACTGCAAGCCGATCGACGGCGAGCTGGTCCTCACCGACCCCAAGACCGACCCGACGTTCTTCGTCGGCTACCTCGGCGGCTCGGCCGCGCCCGAGCACGAGCCGTGGCGCACCGGCGACCGGGTCACCGAGGACGAGGACGGCTACCTGTACTTCGAGGGCCGGTCCGACGACCTGATCATCTCGGCCGGCTACCGGATCGGCCCGTTCGAGGTCGAGTCGGCGCTCGTCTCGCACCCCGCGGTCGCCGAGGCGGCGGTCGTCTCGGCGCCCGACGACGAGCGCGGCGCGGTCGTGCGCGCGGTGGTCGTGCTCCGCGACGGATATACCGAGGGCGACGAGCTCGCCCGCGAGCTCCAGGATCACGTCAAGGCCGAGACCGCGCCGTACAAGTATCCGCGGATCGTCGACTTCGCGCCCGATCTGCCGAAGACCGCCAGCGGCAAGCTCCGGCGGGCCCTGTTGCGGGAAACCGGCCGCTAGCCTCAACCTCGAGATGCCGCATGACCGTCCCGCGATCGGAATCTGCGCGGCGCGCATCAGCGCCGCATGGGGCGTCTGGGACCAGCAGGCGGCGCTGCTGCCGATCGCCTACGTGAACGCGATCCAGCGCGCCGGTGCGCTGGCGCTGATGATCCCGCCCGACCCCGAGGTCGTCGACGACCCGGACGAGATCCTCGACAAGCTCGATGGGCTGATCCTCGCCGGCGGCCACGACGTCGACCCGGCCGCCTACGGCGCCGACCGCCACCCGGCGACCAAGATCACGGTCCCCGAGCGCGATGAGTTCGAGATCGCGCTCGCCCGCCGCGCGATCGAGCTCGACATGCCCGTGCTCGGAATCTGCCGCGGCATGCAGCTGCTCAACGTCGCGCTCGGCGGCACGCTCCAGCAGCACATTCCCGACACGCTCGGTCACGAGGAGCACCGGCGCATACCCGGCAGCTTCGACGGCTCCGACCACGACGTCGCTCTCGAGCCCGGCTCGCGCGCCGCGCTGGCCGCGGGCGAGGAGCTGCACGGGACCAAGTCCCACCATCATCAGGCCGTCGACACGATCGGCGACGGCCTGGTGGTCACCGGGCAGTCGACGCTCGACGAGCTGCCCGAGGCGATCGAGGCGCCCGCCAGGACGTTCGTGCTCGGCGTTCAGTGGCATCCCGAGGCCGACGAGCGCAGCCCGGTGATCGCCGCGTTCGTCGATCAGGCCCGCAGCTACCGCACCGCACGCGGCTCGGCGTAGCCCGCCGCGCGGACCGACGCCACCACCTCGCCGGCGTGCTCGGGGCCGCGCGTCTCGAGCACCAGCTGCACCGCTGACTCGCGCACGTGGAGGTCAAAGCCCTCGCGGATGTGCTCGACATCGAGCAGGTTGGCACCCAGCCGCCCGAGCAGCGACAGCAGCAGCGCCAGTGACCCAGGACGGTCCGGCAGCCGCGCGAGCAGCACCAGCCGCCGTCCGGCCTGGCTCTCGTGGCGCCGCGCGATCTGGGCCAGCAGCCCCGGGTCGACGTTGCCGCCCGACAGCACGATCGCCGTCGACCCTGCCCCCGACCCGTCGACGTGGCCCCCGAGCAGCGCCGCCACGCCCACCGCGCCCGCCCCCTCGACGACCAGTTTCGCGCGCTCGAGCAGGAACACCATCGCCTCGGCGACATCGTCCTCGCCGACGACCACGATCCGGTCGACGAGCCGCCCGATCATCGCCAGCGTCAGCACTCCCGGCCGCTTCACCGCGATCCCGTCGGCGATCGTCAGCGCCGAGTCGACCGCGATCGGCTCGCCCGCCGCCAGCGATCCAGGGAACGGGGCGCACGTGTCGACCTGGACCCCGATCACCTCGACCTCGGGGCGCCGTGACTTGATCGCGAGCGCCACGCCACTGACCAGCCCGCCGCCCCCGACCGGGACCAGCACCCGTGCCATGTTCGGCACCTGCGCGAGCAACTCGAGCCCGACGCCGCCCTGCCCGGCGATCACGTGCGGGTCGTCGAACGGGTGGATGAACGCCAGCCCGCCGGTCGCCGCGCGATCCCGGGCGGCCGCGAGCGACTCGTCGACCGTCGCGCCCACCAGCCGCACGGCAGCCCCGAGCGCTCCGGCCGCCTCGGCCTTTGCGATCGCCGCCGACTCGGGCATGAACACCTCGCAGTGCACGCCGCGGGCCCGGGCGGCGAACGCGACCGCCTGGCCGTGGTTGCCGGCAGTCCCCGCGACGACTCCGTGTGCGCACTCGCTGTCGGTGAGCGACGCGATCTTGGCCAGCGCGCCCCGGAGCTTGAAGGAGCCGGTGCGCTGCAGGTTCTCGGCCTTCAGCGCGATGGTCGCGCCAGTCCGCTCGGCCAGCGTCTGCGAGCTCAGGACCGGCGTCTCGCGGATCACGCCGTCCCCGGCCGCGGCCGCGCGCTGCACGTCGTCGGCCGTCAGTGCGGCCGCGTCAGCAACGCCGAGCGTCCTGTCATCCGCCAAGGGCTACCACCGCGTCCATCTCGACCTGAACGCCGCGCGGCAGGGCCGACACGCCGACCGCGACGCGCGCCGGCGGGCTCGACTCAAAGAACGACGCGTACACCTCGTTGACCGACGCGAACGCTGACATGTCCGTCATGTAGATCGTCACCTTGACCGCGTCGCCGAGGCTCGTGCCGGCCGCCTGGCAGACCGCCGCGAGGTTCTCCAGGCAGCGCCCGGCCTGATCCGCCGGCGTGCTTCCGACCGTCTCACCGCTCCTTGGGTCCAACGGGATCTGACCCGAGCAGAACAGCAGGCCACCAGCTTTGACTGCATGTACATATGGGCCGATGGCCTCCGGGGCATCGGGGGCGGTCACCGGCTCGCGACTCTGGCTCAACCCGTCTCCTTCCCTGTTTCTTCAGTGCACCTCCGCCAAGCCTATTGAGCGATCCCGGCCGGGGTAGCCTCCCTATCTCGTGCCCAACCGCCTCGCCCACGAAACCTCGCCGTATCTGCTCCAGCACAAGGACAACCCCGTCGACTGGCACGCCTGGGGTGACGAGGCACTGGCCGAAGCCCGCGAGCGCCAGCGCCCGCTGCTGGTCTCGATCGGCTACTCGGCCTGTCACTGGTGCCATGTGATGGAGCGCGAGTCATTCGAGGATCCGGCGATCGCCGCGCTGATGAACGAGAGCTTCGTCTGCATCAAGGTCGATCGCGAGGAGCGCCCCGACGTCGACGCGGTCTGCATGGAGGCCTGCCAGGCGATCACCGGCCACGGCGGCTGGCCGCTGAACGCGTTCCTGACGCCCGAGCAGGCGCCGTTCTATGTCGGGACGTATTACCCGCCCGAGTCCCGTCACGGGCTGCCGAGCTGGAGGGCTGTACTGGAGGCGGTCGCGGCGGCGTGGAACGATCGCCGCGAGGAGGTGCGCCGGTCGGGGGCCGAGGTGCTCGCGTCGCTTGGCGCCAGCACCCGGATGCGAGCCTCCGACGAGCCGATCACCGAGCAACTGCTGGTTGACGCGGGCAACGGCCTGCGCGGCTCCTATGACTCCCGCAACGGCGGCTTCGGCGGCGCGCCCAAGTTCCCGATGTCGTCGGTGGTCGAGTTCCTGCTGATGCGCGGCGAGCACGAGATGGCGCTGCACACGCTGCGCTGCATGGCCCGCGGCGGGATCTATGACCAGGTCGGCGGCGGCTTCGCCCGCTACTCGGTTGACGGGACCTGGACGGTGCCGCACTTCGAGAAGATGCTGTACGACAACGCGCTGCTCGCGCGGGGCTACCTGCATGGCTGGCAGGTGTCGGGCGATCCGCTGCTACGGCGGGTCTGCACCGAGACGCTCGACTGGGCGCTGCGCGAGATGCGCGACGACGAAGGCGGCTTCTACTCGGCGCTCGACGCCGACTCCGAAGGGGTCGAGGGCAAGTTCTACGTGTGGAGGCTCGGCGAGCTACGGGACGCCCTCGGCTCGCTCGCCGACGAGGCGATCGCCTACTTCGGCGCCAGCGAGTCGGGCAACTTCGAGGGCGCGACCAACGTGCTCGAGGGTCGCGGCCCCGAGCCCGAGTCGCTGCCCGAGATCCGCTGCAAGCTATTCGGCGCGCGCGCCGAGCGGGTCCGGCCCGGGCTCGATGACAAGCGCCTGACGTCCTGGAACGCGCTGATGATCTCGGCGCTCGCCGAGGCCGGCGCGGCGCTGGGCCATCAGCTGTATGTGACCGCCGCGACCGAGTGCGCACAGTACCTGCTCTCCCAGCGCCGTGACCCCGACGGCCGGCTGCTGCGCACCGACAAGATCTTCGGCATGCTCGAGGACCACGCCTACCTGGTCCAGGCGCTGACGGCGCTGTATGAGGCGACCTTCGAGCCCCGCTGGTACCACGAGGCGGTCGCACTGGCCGACGCGATGATCGAGCGCTTCGCCGACGGCGAGCACGGCGGCTTCTTCACCACGGCGGTCGACCAGTACCAGGGCTTCGCCCGCCGCAAGGATCTCGAGGACTCGCCGATCCCGGCCGCGGGCTCGGCCGCCGCCTACGGCCTGCTGCGGCTCGCGCTGCTGTCGGGCAACGGCGACTACGAGCGCCACGCGCTCGGGCTGCTGCGCCTGCTGGCGCCGATCGCCGGCCGTCACCCGCTCGCCTTCGGCCATGTCCTGCAGGCGTTTGACTTCTACCTCGCGCGGGTGCGCGAGGTGGCGATCGTCGGCCCCGAGCCCGACGACCTGCTGGCGGTGGTGCGCCGCGCCTACCGCCCCCACCTGGTGCTCGCCGGCGGCGCGTCAGACGACGTGCCGCTGCTCGCCGACCGTGGTCCGGTTGACGGGCGGGCGGCCGCGTACGTGTGCGAGCACTTCGTCTGCCAGGCGCCCGTCACGACTGCGGACGAGCTCGAAGCCGCGTTGTGATGTACGGGTCCGCGCATGCGCGGACCCGCCCGGCGCGCATGCGCGCCGGGGGCCAGGCCGCATGCGGCCTGGCCTTCCCTATAGAACTGGTAGATACCGGTCGAGCTCCCAGGGCGTGACCTGGACCCGGTACTCGTCCCACTCGCGGCGCTTGATCTCGATGTAGCGGTTGAACATGTGCTCGCCGAGCGTGCGCAGCACGAGCTCGGACTCGGCGGTCAGCTCGATCGCCTCGCCGAGCGTCTCGGGCAGCTGCTCGATCCCGAGCCGGCGGCGGTCCTCCGGTGACAGGTGGTAGAGGTTCTTCTCCATCGGGTCGGGCAGCTCGTAGCCGTGATCGATCCCCTCCAGCCCCGCCTGCAACAGGACCGCGAACGTCAGGTACGGGTTGCAGGCCGGGTCGGGGCAGCGCAGCTCCATCCGCGTCGCGCGCTCGCGGCCGGGGTGATACAGCGGCACCCGCACCAGCGCCGAGCGGTTGCGCCGCGACCAGGCCACGTACACCGGCGCCTCATAGCCTGGCACCAGCCGCTTGTAGGAGTTCACCCACTGGGCGAAGATCGAGCAGATCTCGCGTGCGTGGTGCAACTGGCCAGCGATGAACGCCTTGCCGACATCTGACAGGTAGTAGGGGTCATTGGCGTCGAAGAACGCGTTCTGCTCGCCGCGGAACAGCGACTGGTGCGTATGCATCCCGGAGCCGTTCTTGCCGAACAGCGGCTTGGGCATGAAGGTCGCGTGGAGCCCGTACTTCATCGCGTACTCCTTGACCGTGATCCGGTAGGTCATGCAGTCGTCGGCCATCTTCAGCGCGTCGGCGTAGCGCATGTCGATCTCGTGCTGGCTGGGCCCGACCTCGTGGTGGGTGTACTCGGTGTGGATCCCGAGCTGCTCGAGCGCCAGCACCGTCTCGCGCCTGAGATCAGATCCCGCGTCGAGCGTAGTTAGGTCGAAGTACCCGCCCTCGTCGAGCACCTCGGTCGACTTCGAGTCGCGGAAATAGAAGTACTCGAGCTCCGGCCCGATGTAGAAATGATCGAACCCCATCCGTTCTGCCCGCTGGATCGCACGCCGCAGCACATGGCGCGGGTCGCCCTCGTACGGGGTGCGCTCGGGGGTCAGGATGTCGCAGAACATCCGCGCCACGCCGGCCACGTTGGGCCGCCACGGGAGCACGATGAACGTGCTCGGATCGGGCATCGCGATCATGTCGGACTCCTCGATCGCGTTGAAGCCGGTGATCGAGGAGCCATCGAATCCCATCCCGCCCTCGAACGCGTCGGTGAGCTCCGTGACGTTCATCGAGAACGACTTCAGCTGGCCGAGGACATCGGTGAACCACAGCCGGATGAAGCGGATGTCGCGCTCGGCGACGATCGAGATCACGTCGTCTGCGGTCAGGGGCCGGTCGGTCATGGCTGCGGAACGTTACTTGTCAAGTACCGTGGAGCAATGGCCCGTTGGCTAAGTCTGATCGTGGGCGTGATCGGGCTCGCGGCCTGCGGCTCGTCCGGCGCCGCCACATCTGTCGGCGACCGCGCGGCGACGTGCGGGCCCCCCGCCGCGCACACGCTCGCCTCGAGCGACGGTGCTCGCGTGTACGCGCAGGGCGGCTCGGTCTATGCGTGCTCGCGCGCGAGCGGCCGGGCGTATCGGCTCGGCGACGCGCGCCGCTGCATTGCCGCTGCCCGCGTAGGTCCTGCGGCTGCAGCCGGAGGAGTCGTCGCCTACGCGGTCGAGCGCTGCGGCGTCGACACTGCCACCGCGGTGGTGGTCGTGCGCCGCGTCTCGGACGGCAAGCGGTTGTCGCGCCACGGGGTGGCCCCGGGGCCCCGAGTGCCAGAGGCTTTTCCGGAGGTGGGCTCGATCGTCGTCGATCGTCGTGGGCACGCGGCGTGGATCGCGAGCGTCCACTCGGTCGTCTTGAATCACCTGTTCGCGCAGGTGGCCGAAACGGCGGGGGCGGGCACGCGGGTGCTCGCGAGCGGGGCGACGATCGCCCTCGGCTCGCTCCGGCTGCACGGCTCGCGATTGACCTGGACGGCCGGCGGCGTGCGGCACTCTGCCACGCTGCGCTGAGCCGGGCTAGAACTTGGCGCCCGTTACCGGGTGATCGCCAAGCCAGCGCCGCGCCCAGTTCTGCAGCGCGGCCAGCGCCGGCTCGAGCTCGTGGCCCATCGTCGAAAGCTCGTACTGCACCCGTACAGGCGGGCCCGAGATGACGGTGCGACGCACCATCCCTCGGGCCTCGAGCTCCTTCATTCGCTCGGACAGCAGGCGATCGGACAGCTCCGGGATCGACTGAGCGATCTCGGAGAAGCGCAGTGGACCGTCCATCAGGACCTGCAGGATCGCGCCCGTCCACCGCCTGCCGACCAACTCGACCGCCTCGTGATAGAGAGGGCAGCAGTTACTTCGCGTCCCATAGGCCGTGCCGGTCTGCTCACGAGCGGCCATGACTGGCAATGGAGCTTACGACGTCAGGCGGCCTCTAGTGCCCGGGATGCTTCGCTCGACCCGTCGACTGGGATCTCGCCGGCGACATTGACCATCGCCGTGAAGCCCTCGAGCGACACCGCGGCGATCGCCTCGAGGATCTCCTCGTCATCCCAGCCGGCCTCGCGAGCCTCCTCATGGAGGTGCATCGGTGGACGGCCGCCGCCCTCGAGCAGCGCCTGGAGATAGCGCAACAGCGCCGCCTCTCGCTCGTCGTTTGAGTCGAACTGCCGCGCGAGCGCCACCTCGTCGATCGCCAGACCTGCGCCGCGCGCGGTCCGCGAGTGCATCGCGATGCCCGGCTCGGACTGGTAGTGCTCGGCGACCGCGAGCGCGATCCGCTCGAGCGTCGGCAACGTCAGCCGCCCGTGGCGCAGCTCCGAACGGAACCGCGCGTAGGCCCGCAACGCCGCCGGCGAACCCGCGAGTACGCCGAGGAAGTTGGGGAGCTGCCCGCCCGAGGACAACGCGCCGCGCAGAACGGCCACGGACCCCTCGGGCGCCGTCAGATCGTCGTGAATCTGGAATCTGCTCATTGGAGTCTTCATTACTTGACCCCCGAAAGGTCTCAAGGGACGGCAGAGGTTTGAACAGCCCCGCCCTTTAGTTTTGACATTTGCTTACAGTTCATAAGTGTATCCGTGGAAATCACGCAGCACAAGGCGTTAATGCCCTGTTCACCTTGTACGCGGCGGAGTAAACGCGGGATCACGCGCCGCGAGGGAAGTTGGCTCATGACGCTCGCGTGCTTGGAGCGCGGGCCGCAGGCGCGCTGTGCGCCGGTCGGCCTAGAGAACCGCTGCGTGCGCGCTGGCGGCTGCGACGAGCAGCAGGATCACGCCGAGGAACACCGCCCACATGGCGGCGCGATCAGGACGGAAGCCGGCGCGCTCGTAGCGCGGGAGCTGGTTGTGACGCTGCGCGGCGGAGGGCCTGGTGCCATTCCTGGTCTCGTAGGCCTCGACGCCGCGGCCGGTGATCGTCACCGTCCGGCGTCCGCTGGGAGTCGAGGATGACTCGAAGTGGTCATCCCACGAGTCGTAGTCGAATCCGAGGTCTGGTGCGGATCGGCGGCGAGCGGACTCATCCCTGGGTACGGCTACGCCTGATCGGGGCATATGATCGGTCTCTTTCTGATGCTTGCGGGGTTAGCTGACGGGCTCGCATCGAAAGAGCGACGCTACGCGCGGGCGCGATTAGCCCCAACAACCTGGTTCCCCCACTTCCCTCCCGCGCTCTTGGGGCGTGGGCGGAATGGGAATTCAGCGATTTCGAGTCGGCGACTCTACCAATGGTCTCGGACGACCGCGCAGCCGGATCGGTCGGCCCCGCCAGAGATCGCGCTTGTTGCGGAACTTAATCCGGGCGGGATCGGCCGCGCGGGCGTGGATCGGCCCCCGCGGGCGTTATTCGTTGCCCGCGATGCGGGAAACGAAGTCCGCGACCTGCTCGGCGTTGCGCCCGGTCACGACGTTGGCGGGCATGACGCCCTGGCCGAGGCACTGTTCCGGCGATCCGTTGGGAGCGTTCGGCAGACAGCCGTTGTTGATCGTATGCAGGACGAGGCTCGCCGACGGCTTGATCGTGTCCAGGTTCGGCCCGACCTTACCGACCGCATTGGCGGCAGCCAGCGTGTGGCAGACCCCGCAGTGTTGGCCGAACAACTCCCGGCCCGCCTTCTGATTGGAGGTCAGCGTGATCCCGCCGACCTGCCCATTGGCCCGGTTGTGGTTGCCGATCAGCAGCGTCGCGGGCAGCCCGACCCCGAACACCACCAGAACGAACGTGAACATGATCCCGACCATCCGGTTGCCTCCCCGGCCGGCCAGCTTGGCACGGGCGCTTCTCCCTCCGCGCACGGCGAACAGGAAGAAGCCAACCCCCAGCACCACCCAGAAGAGAACGAACAGGAGTACGGCGAGCATGCGAGCGGCACCTTACCGTTCCAAGCGGGAGGATGTGCCCGAGGCGCGGGCGGCGCCGGCCGGCGCCGCGAGGCGCGCGGGGAGCACGTGCGCGGCGCGCGCGGGAGTCGGTCGCGCGGGGGAGCGCGCCCGGACCTTGGGCGTCCGGGCTTGCCACGCGGTCTCTCGCCCACGGCGTCTGGCCGTACGCGGATAACTTGGGCTCGGCGCAGGTTTTCAGGGCACGGCTGGCAGCCGTAGGCGAATAACTGGGCTCGGCGCAGGTTTTCAGAGCACGGTTGGCAGCCGTAGGCGAATAACTGGGCTCGGCGCAGGTTTTCAAGCTACGGTTGGCAGCCGTACAGGTTTGCGGTCCCCGGCTTGCACAGCCGGGGGCGTGGACTGAGCGGACCGAGCCGCACCCGGACCTGTCGCCAGCGCAGCAGTCGGGCTTGCCGGCAGGCCGCCGCCGTCCGCTCAGCGCCGCCGGCCCGCCGCAAAGCTCATCACCGGCGGCGCGACCGCTCTGAAGTCCTCCGCCTCGTTGCCACCGCCTGCTTCGTCGCGCGCCACGCCGGCATTGCCGTTGGCAGCCTGCTGCTCGGCCAGGCCGTGCCTGACCGCCTCGTCGAGCATCGAGAAGTCCTTGATGTCGGCCAGGATCTGATCGGGGGCGTCGATAGAGCCGACCTGATCGACGAGCACGTTGATCGCTCCGCCGGCTGCCGCGAAGCGTTCGAGCTTGCCGGCCGCCAGCATCAGCGGCTCTGTCCTGACGGTCAGCCGATGGCGCTCATAGATCTTCGGGGGCACGATCAGGTTGATCGTCCCGTGCTCGTCCTCGAGCAGGATGAACACCACGCCGCTGGCGGTGCCGGGCCGCTGGCGGGCGACGACCAGCCCTCCGACGGTGACCCGGCCTCCGTGCTCGAGCGTCTCGAGGTCGCGGCTGGTCACCGCCCCTGCCGGCAGGCGGTCACGCAGCAGTGCCAGCGGGTGCGTGGTGACGGTCATGCCGGTGGTGCCGTAGTCGGCGAGCATCGACTCCCACTCCGACAGCTTGCGCAGCCGCGGCGGCGCCGGCAGGTCGAGCGGGAGCGCGAGCTGGGTGCCGCCGGGAACGCGCCGGCCCGGTGTCATCACGCCGAGCTGCCAGAGCGCGATCCGCCTCGGTGACCCCGCCCCCTGCGCGAGGCAGTCACAGGCCCCCGACCAGGCGAGCAGCTCGAGCGCGGATGAGCTCGATCCCGCACGCGAGGCGAGATCGGAGAGATTCCTGAAGCGGCCGTTGCGCTCGCGGGCGGCGACCAGTTCGGCGACTTCGTCTGCACGGACCCCGCGGATGTACCCGAGGCCGACCCGAACGCGTCCCCGCGGCGCGCCGGCGAGCTCGGCAGCGTGGCCGGCCAGCTCGACGTCACACTCGAGCCCGCTCTCGTTGACGTCCGGGGCCAGCACGTCGATCCCCCGCCGCTGGGCCTCGTGGACCAGCGCATCTGGCGGGTAGAAGCCCATCGGCTGCTCGTTTAGCAGCGAGCAGAGCAGCTCGGGCGTGTAGTGGACTCGCAGCCAAGTCGACTGGTATGCGAGCAGCCCGAACGCCGCCCCGTGGGCCTTGGGAAAGCCGAAGCCCGAGAAGCCCTTGACCATCTCGAACACGCGCTCGGCCGTCTGCTGATCGACGCCGTGCTTGTCCTGGGCACCCTGCACGAAGCGCTCGTGGTAGGCCTGAATCGCCGCCTCCGAGCGCTTGCGGCTCATCGCTCTTCGCAACCCCTCTGCCTCGCCCGGGGTGAAGCCCGCGAAGGCGATCGAGACCTCGAGCACCTGGTCCTGGAAGATGATCGTCCCCAGCGTCTCGGAGAGCACCGGCTCGAGCGACGGGTGATCGTACGGTACCTGGTAGTCGGGGTCGGCCCGCAGCCGCTGGCGACGCTCGATGTACGGGTTGACGGCACCGCCCTGGATCGGGCCGGGCCGGACGATCGCGACCTGGACCGTCAGGTCCTTGAGGTTCTCGGGCCGGGTGCGGCGCAGCGACTGCATCTGCGCGCGGCTCTCGATCTGAAACACGCCGGTCGTGTCAGCGTTCTGGATGCACTCGTAGGTGGCGGGGTCGTCATATGGGATGCGGGAGAGATCGATCTGCTCGCCCCGAGTGCGCGCGATCAGCTCGACCGTCCGCTCGACCGCGGACAGCATCCCGAGCCCCAGCAGGTCAATCTTCAGAAACCCGGCGTCGGCGCAGGAATCCTTGTCCCACTGGACGATCTGGCGGCCCTCCATCGCCGCGGGGACGATCGGGCAGCAGTCGATCAGCGGCCTGGTGGCGACGATCATCCCGCCCGAGTGCTGCGACAGGTGGCGCGGGAGACCGTGGGCCTCGGCCGCGAGCCGGGCAAGCCACGCCCACCGTCCGGTCGGCCCGCGACGACCGGTGCTCTCGATGTCCTTGCCGACCTCGCGCGCGCTCCACCCCTCACTTCCCCTCGCGACCCGCTCGATCTCCCCCGGCGGCAGCCCGAGCGCCTTGCCGAGCTCGCGGATCGCGCCCCGCGCTCGATAGGTGGGGAAGGCAGCAACCAGCGCCGAGCGATCGTGCCCAAAGCGCTCATGCACGCGCGGGATCAGCTTCTCGCGGATGTCCCGCGGGAAGTCGAGGTCGATGTCGGGCAGCGAGGTCAGCTCGTCGTTGAGGAACCGCCCGATCAGGAGCTCGTTGGCGATCGGGTCGACGTGCGAGAGCCCGGTCAGGTAGCAGACGATCGAGGAGACGCTCGACCCGCGGCCGCGGCCGGGGGGCAGCAGCGCCCTGGCGCCCTCAGTGCCCCGCACCTCGATCGCGACCTCGCGGGCGAGCTCGAGCATCTCGTGATGGAGCAGGAAGAACCCCGGCAGGTGCAGCGACTCGATGATCCGCATCTCCTCCTGTAGGCGCGCCTGCGCCCGCTCGCGAATGCCGGCGTCGACGTCCTCGTAGCTGTCGAGCATCCGCGCCGAGCACAGCTCGGCCAGCTTGCGCATCGCTCGCTCGTCCTCGGCCCCGGGGTAGCGGTAGCCGAGGTCACTGCGAAGGTCGAACCGCAGCTCGTCGGCCAGGCGCTCCGTCTCCCTCACCGCCTCTGGGTACTCGGCGAAGCGCGCCTCCATCGCCGCCGGCGAGGCGAGCACATGGCTGAAATTGCCCCGCCGCTCGGGCTCGGACGCGTCGAGCGTGGTGTGCAGCCGGACTGCGACGAACGCATCCTGAAGTGGCGCGCGCTCGCGCGCATGCGCGTGGACATCGCCGGTCGCCACGCACGCCAGGCCGAGGCGCTTGGCGAGCGATGCCAGCCGGCGGTTGCGGGCGCGATCATCGCGCAGGAACGGCCGCTGGAGCTCGATCCGCAGCCGCTCGGGCCCGAACGCCTCGCGCAGCTGCCGCAGCGTCGGCTCGTCATCGACACCGTGGAGAGCGCAGCCGCTCAGGCAGACCAATCCCTCGGAGTGGTGAAGGACGGTGTCCAGCGGTGTCGACGGCTCCGCCGGCGGGGCGCCCGGACGTCCGTCACGCGTGTGCGCGTGCGCGCTCGTCAAGAGCCGGCACAGGTTCGACCAGCCACGGGAGTCCGAGACCAGCAGCGTCAGATGCCGTCCGTCATCGAGGTCCAGCTCTGTGCCGTGGATCGGGCGCAGGCCGAGCGCCTGGGCAGAGACCGCGAACTCCATCGAGCCCGAGACGGTGTTGTGATCGGTCAGCGCGACTGCCTCGTATCCCTGCCCCAGCGCGCTCGGCACGAGCTCGTCGGGGAGCGAGGCGCCGTCCAGGAACGAGAACGCCGAGTGGCAGTGGAGCTCGGTGTACATATACGAACACATGTTCGCATATGCCGTGGACGCTACTTCGGGATCCCCAGCACCAGCGCGACGAGCTCTCCCGCGCGCTGCGGATCGAACGGCTCCCCGGTCATCAGCCGCCGGTAGAAGATCGTCCCGAGCAGCGTCGCGGTCGCGAGCTCCGGGTCGATGCCCGGATCGAATTCGCCCTCCTCGATCCCGCGACCGATCAGATCGACCACCGACTGCCGGCGCTCGGCGGAGTAGGCGTGGAAGAAGTCACGCACCCGAGGATCGCGTTCGGAGCCCTCGATCATCGCCGGAATGCAGCGCGAGAAGGTCGAGTCGACGACCACCTCGGCGACGTGGCCGAGCAGCAGCTCGATGCACTCGCGCGCGGAACGGTCGCCGAGGTCGGGGACCATCCGCTCGTGGAAGGTCTCAAACGCATCGGCGACCAGCCCGAGCTTGTCGGGCCAGTGCCGGTAGATCGTCGACTTGCCGACCCCGGCGCGGGCGGCGACCGCCTCGATCGTCACACCTCCGTACCCGACCGCCGCCAGCTCCTGCACCGCCGCCTCGAGGATCACCGCGCGCGAGCGCAGGATTCTCGGATCGGTGCGGTCGGACGGTCCCACGGCCAGAATTATCTACGCAACGTTGACGTATCGCTGTGAAACGCATACGTTCTATAGAACAAACCGACTCCGGGAGACACGAATGGCCACCGTCAGCGTCCGCTACTTCGTCAATGACGTCGACTCCGCGATCGAGTTCTACTGCTCGCAGCTGGGGTTTCAGGAGGTCATGCATCCGGCGCCGACGTTCGCGATGCTCTCGCGCGGTGACCTGAGGCTGCTGCTCACCGCCCCCGGCGGCGGTCCCGGCGGCGGCCAGGCGATGCCCGACGGTGCGCTGCCGGCGCCCGGCGGCTGGAACCGGTTCCAGCTCGAGGTCGAGGACCTCGACTCGGTCGCCGACGCACTACGCGCCGGCGGGGCCAGCTTCCGCAACGAGATCGTCGAGGGGGTCGGTGGTCGGCAGATCCTGGTCGAGGATCCCTCGGGTAACCCGGTCGAGCTGTTTCAGCCGGTCATCGACGAGGCGAGGCTCGAGCACCCGAGCTGAACGCGGGAGCCTCGACCCCCGGGCTGATCGCAGGAGGCTCGACGGCTCGGGCTGACCGCGGGAAGTCCGAGCCCCCGAGCTGACCACGAGGATCGAGCGCCCCGAGGGCGTCGCTTTCACGCGCCTCTGCGCCGGTTTCACGCGCCCCGTCGGGCATCGATCCCGAACGCCTCTTGACAAATTATTAGTGGCTGCTAATCTGTGCCGCACGAACTTAGCAGTCACTAATCATTTGGAGGCGTGATGACGAAATCACAGCGGGTATGGACTTTGATAATCGTTTCGGTCGGGCTGTTCATGGTGGTGCTGGACAACCTGGTCGTTAACGTCGCGCTGCCGAGCATCCACCGCGATCTCGGCGCTTCGATCCAGTCGCTCGAGTGGACCGTCAACGCGTATGTCCTCTCGTACGCGGTGCTGTTGCTGACCGGCGCGGCGCTCGGAGACCGGTTCGGCCGCCGGCGGATGTTCATGGCCGGAATCGCGCTGTTCACCGCGTCGTCCGCTGCCGCAGCGCTCGCCCCGTCGACGGGGCTTCTGATCGCCGCGCGCGCCGCGCAGGGTGTCGGCGCCGCGATCGCGACGCCGTTGACGCTGACGCTTCTTGCCGATGCGTTCCCGCCCGAGCGCCGCGGTGTGGCGCTGGGCGTCTGGTCTGCGATCAGCGGGATCGCCGTCGCGCTCGGACCGCTGGTCGGCGGCGCCGTGATCCAGGCCGCCTCGTGGCACTGGATCTTCTGGATCAACGTGCCGATCGGCCTGGCACTGGTGCCACTCGCCCGCATGCGGCTGAGCGAGAGCCACGGACCTAACGCCCACCTCGATCTCCCCGGCCTGGCGCTCGGCTCGACCGGACTGTTCGGGCTCATCTTCGGGCTCGTGCGGTCTCAGTCACTCGGCTGGACGAACACCGAGGTGGTCGTCTCGCTGACCGCCGGCTCGCTCCTCGTGATCGCGTTCATCGTCCAGGAGCTGCGGACCAAGCGGCCGATGCTGCCAATGAGCTTCTTCGCAAAGCGCGGCTTCGCGGTCACCAACGTCGTCTCGCTGGCGATGTACTTCGGGATGTTCGGCTCGATCTTCTTCCTGAGCCAGTTCCTCCAGGACGTGCTCCACAACTCGCCGCTGCAGGCCGGGGTCAAGCTGCTGGTGTGGACCGGCGCGACGATGATCGTCTCGCCGCTGGCGGGCTTCTTCTCCGAGCGCTACGGAAGCCGGCTGTTCATGGCGGCGGGGCTCGGGCTGCAGGCGATCGCGCTCGGCTGGATCGCCGCCGAGGCGAGCGTCACGCAGACCTACTCGAGCCTGATCGGTCCGTTCATCCTCGGTGGCATCGGCATGGCGCTGGTGTTCGCGCCGGCCGCCAACGCGGTCCTCTCCTCAGTCAGGACCGACCAGGCCGGCCAGGCCTCGGGAGCGACCAATGCGATCCGCGAGCTCGGTGGCGTGCTGGGCGTGTCGGTCCTGGCGACAGTGTTCACCAGCCACGGCGGCTACATCTCGCCGCAGGCGTTCGTCAGCGGCCTGGTCCCGGCGGTCTGGGTCGGCGCCGGCGTGCTGGCAATCGGCGCGCTGGTCGCGCTGGCACTGCCATTCAGCACTCGCGCCGCCGCCCACGAGCAGGCCGAGGCGGAGGCGAGCGCCGCCCGCGACCGTCGCCAGGGTCAGCAACTCGCATCGGCAGCTGCCTGAGCGTGGCATAGGATCGGAGGCAAGCTCGATGGCAACTGACTCGACCCTCACCTCCAAGGACGCCGTCCGTCGGCGCGTCCCGGCCGCTGAGCGCCGGGACGCGCTGGTGGACGCGGCCGTGCACGAGTTCGCGCACGGCGGTCTGCACGGCACGCCGGTCGACCGGATCGCGCGGCGCGTTGGCGTCGCCCAGCCATACGTGTTCAGCCTGTTCGGGAGCAAGCGCGAGCTGTTCCTGGCCGCGGTGCAGCGCGGCTTCGAGCAGATACAGGCGAGGTTCGAACGAGTCGCCGTGGAGTTCGACCCCGAGACGGCCCCGCCCGACACCGACCTGCTCAAGGCAATGGGGGATGCATATGTCGAGCTGCTCGCAACGGAGCGCGACTACCTGATGCTCCAGCTCCAGTCGTATGCCGCCTGCGACGACGAGACGATCAGGGAACGGGTCCGGGACCTGTACGCCCAACTCGTCGCGCGCGTGCAGCAGCTCTCCGGCGCTGAGCCCGAGCGGATCGATGACTTCTTCCGCCACGGGATGTGGCTCAACGTCGCCGCCGCAATGGGTGTGGAGGACCTTTCGGTTGCGTGCGAGTGGCTCCAGGCGAGCTTGCTCGAGGGTTCGCCTGGCTGAGACGGCTGACGCCGGATCGCCAATAGACTGGGGGCGTCACGGGGCTCGATCTGCAGAGATCAAAAGTTGCGCTACGACGCGTCGGCGCGATCGTCATCTTCGGTGTTCTGCCGGCCGCACTGGTCGTGTACACACTCGGATCGACGCTCGGCGAGCGCACCTTCCTATACGACTTCCACGGTGACCTGTACGAAGCCGGACGCGCGATCCTTCACGGCCGCGATCCATACCGAGCTCGGTTCCTTGAACATCTCGCTGCGCTGAGCCGGGCCGGACAGACTCCGTCACACATCTTTGCCGTGCCGGTGTACCCGGCCCCCGCATTGCTCGTGACCGTCCCGCTGGCGCTGCTCCCGTACCGGCTCGCCGCCCTCCTGTTCACGGCGGGCTCGGTCGTGGCCGCGGTCGGTGGCCTGCGTCTGCTTGGCGTGCGCGATTGGCGCTGCTACGGAGCCGCGTTCCTCAGCTATCCGATTGTCAATTCGCTCTCGCTGGGCCAGCTGACCGGCTACCTGATCCTGGGGATCGCGATCGCGTGGCGGTGGCGACGTGATATGTCGCCGTATCGGCTGCGGCCGTTGCCTCGGTGATCGCGCTGAAGCTGTTTCTGAGGCCTCTCGGTGCCTTCCTGCTGATCACGAAACGGTTTCGCACCGCAGCCGTCGCAGCGGCGCTGATCGTGGTTGCCGGCCTGCTCGCGTGGGCCGTGATCGGCTTTGCCGGAATCGGTGCATACCCACGAATGGTCAACGACGTCTCTGCAGTCGAGGGCGCCGCCGGCGTGTCCTACGTCAGCCTTGGACTGGCGTTCGGCGTCTCGCGCACGATCTCGGACGTCGGCGCGCTTGTGATTACGGCAGCCCTGCTCGGCCTGGCCCTGATCCTGCTCCGCCGTCCCGGCGGCGAGCGCCGGGCGTTTGGGCTCGCGGTCGTCGCGTCGCTCGCCTCATCGCCGGTCGTCTGGCCGCACTACCTGGCGCTCCTGTTCGTCCCGATCGCACTCGTTTCGCTGACCTTCTCCCCCCTCTGGCTGGTGCCGCTGCTCGGGTACCTGGCGCCGTCTGATCTCACCCACGGCGATGTCTGGCGGATCCTTCCTTACGTGGCGATCGAGGTGATCACGGTCGCCGCGCTGTACGCGTGGCCGGTGCCAGGTAGACGCTCGGGAAAGAGCGAGGAATCTCCGCTCGCGAGCTCATCCGGGCTGCTGGTGGCCGCGCCCGCTCAACCGGGCGGCGGCAGTTCCGGATAGCGGAGCAGCCGGCTCAGCCCGGCGGCCGCTGCTCCGGATAGCGGGGCAGTCCGTCGTCGGGGATCGGCTCCCAGCCGGCGGCGTAGGCGACGAACGTGTGGGCGCTCGGCCGGATCCCGGGGTCAGAGTCGAGCGTCCCGAGCCGGACCCCGATCTGGTCATCGGCGGTGCGGCTGAACAGCGCCGAGCCGCAGTCGCTGCAGAACCACTTCTCGGCACCGTCGGGCGGCCTCCAGGCGCGCAGCCGGTCCTCGCCGGCCACGACCCGGAACGATCCCGGGGCGGCGCGCGCGTTCGCCGACGCCGCCGTGCCCGTCCTGCGCTGGCAGCGGGTGCAGTGGCAGTAGCCGGCCGACAGGAGCGGTTCGCTGATCTCATAGCGGACGGCGCCGCAGTTGCAGTGGCCGGTCAGCGCGACGGTCATTGGGCAGCGCTCTGAGCGAGGTCGCGATCAGGCTCGATCCGCCACCGGCGCGCGACGTCACGCAGGTGCTCGTCGATCGTCCACCGGTCGGGCTGCTCGTCGCCGGCGTACTCGGGACTCGCGCCCTTGAGGGCCATGCAGCCGGTGTTGTCGCCGATCGACCTGATCTGCGCAAGCTCCTGGTCGCTCAGGATCGGCTCGGCCGGGAGCGCGGCCAGCTCTTCGCGCTTGGATTCGATCGTGCGTGCGTCGGGGCCGACCTCCTGGATCAGGGTCGGCGCGACGCAGCTGACCGGCGCGTGCGCGAGGTTCCACTTGCACGCGAGCTGGATCATCGTCAGCCCGGCGCGCCGCGCGATCGGCCGCATCGCATCGATCCGCGTGCAGCCCGCCTCGACCCATCCGGCGGGCCTGAAGCCGCGGTGGTCGCCGCGCGCCAGCTCCTGGCCGGGGCGCAGATCGCCGAAGAACAGACCGCCGTAGTCCACCACCCGCGTGATCAGCTTGACGTCCTGGGCCTCGGCCGCGTTCATCACCAGCTCGCCCGGCCACGGCTCGAGCGGGTTGAGGATGATCATCGCCCAATCGATCATCGGGCCGAAGCGCTCGAGGCAGCCGATCACATCGAGCGTGAACCCGTTCGCCGGTCCGGGTGCGACCCCGATCAGCCGCGTCAGGCCCGAGTCGCGCAGCCCGGCCATCGCGTCCCAGACCGTCTCGCTGGTGTAGCCGATCCGGTCGGGGTTGTGAAGCAGCAGCAGGTCGAAGCTGTCAATCCCGCAGCGCTCGAGGCTGCGTTCGGTCGCCATCCTCAGGTAGTCGCCGTAGCCGTCCGGGCCGCGGAGGTTGCGATCGGTGAACCGGGGAAAGCCCTTGGGGCCGTTGCGCTCGCCCTCGTAGAAGTCGTGGCCGACGGCGCCGACGATGCACATCTCATCGCGCGGGCGGCCGGCGATCGCGCGGCCAAGCAGCTCGTCGGCCTGGCCGGCGCCGTAGACGTCGGCGGTCAGGATCGTGTCGACGCGGTCATCGGGAGTGATCAGCGCCTGCAGGCGCTCGTCGTCGAGCGGGGCTCCGAAGTGCATGAACCGTCCGCCGCTCCAGGTGCCGATCGCGACCCGGCCGGGGTCGAGCGGGGCGCGGCTCGCCGCAGTGGCGGCGGGCTCGGTGCTCGGAGTCTCGACACGCTCGGTCATCGCCCAACCCAGTCTAATCTCGCCCGCCGGGCGTCACTGAAGCGGGGCGAGCAGCGAGTACACGGCGACGTCCCATCGCCGGCCCTTGACGTCGTGTATGACCGCAGCACCGCGTCGAGCTCGTAGCCGGCGCGCTCGGCAGCGCGGCCCGCGGCGATATTCCTGGCATCGATCGCGAGCTCGAGCCGGACGAGGTCCAGCGGCGGTCCCATCGCCCAGTCGCTGAGCAATCGCAGTGCGGCGGTCGCAAATCCGCGACCGCGCGACCGGGAGCCGATCCAGCATTCGATCTGCGCACGGCGATCCTCGACCTGGATCTGCGAGATCCCGATCGAGCCGATCAACACCACCCCGCCGACCGGGAGGATCCCGAAGTCGATCGCCTGGCCGCGCCTGCGCAGCGTCGGCTGGGACTCAATCCAGGCGCTCGTGTCGCGCACGTCGCGTGGTTGGTCAAAGCGGGTAAAGAGCGCGATCTCGGGGTCTACCGACGCCTGATTGACCACCCGGGCGTCGGCGGCGGTCATGCCCCGCAGCCGGACGAGGTCATTGGCGAGCTGGAAGTCGAGCGGCAGCGCGCTGGCTGCGGGCGCCCCGATCTCGTCTACCCGGCTCATCTTGCCCCGGTGGCATGGCCGTACGTTATGGGTTGTCACGATGCGATGGCGCCGCGCCGGTCAAGCGTTGGGCATCTTCGTCGCTATGCGAGGAAGATGCCCAACGGTCCTAGCGCTGGCGCCACCAACGTTCACTGATCAGGTCGTGGAACACGACCTCGTTGCGCCCGCAGGTGGTGACGATCTCCCAGTACCGGCGGCGCAACGGCTTCTCGGTCCACCATCGATCCTCGATCAGCCACGACTCGCGCACCGAGTCGACATCACGACTGTCGATCACCAGCGGACGCCCGTCCTCGGCGGCATCGACCGCGACCCGGCGCGGGACCGACAGGCGACGGGGCCCGCTCAATGCGGCTCCCAGCAGCCCATCTCACCGCGTGCATCGTGCATCGCGCGGCAGACCCTGATAGCTGTCCACACTTCAAGCACATCAACCCTCGAATGGGGTCAGGACCGCTCGCCGCTCCGGAAAGCGCGACTCGGGGTCGACCTCGAGCACCCGCATCGCCGCATCGGGCCCGGCGACCGCCCGCGCCTGACGGATAGCCTCGCGCAGCCTGGCGGCCCGTGCTGCTGACGGATCTTCGAGCAGCGCGCGCTGATCGCTCGCGAGTGGGCCAAAGCGCTGCACCGCGAGCCTGAGCACCTCCGCCGGGGCGGGCATCAGCGCCAGCTTTGGCACCAGGACTAAACGCATTCGGACCGCATCCGAGAGCGCCTCCCGGAACACGATCTGCTCGCGCCACGTACCGCCCTGCTCGACCAACACCGCCGAGATGACGACTGAGCGAATCGTCCGCCCACGTCTCTCTCGCCTGGCGAGCAGGCGATCGATCAGCAGATCGAGGCCGCGCTGAAGCTGCGAGCCCGAAGCTGCCTCGGGTAACTCGAGCACCTCGCGCAAGTACTCGCTCGCCGGCCGTGGGCTGAGCGCGCTGTCGCGTCCGTTCGCGAGCTCATGGGCGAGCAGCCCCGCCCTCCCAAAGCGATCAGCGAGTGAAGCCGCCGGTAACGAGGCGAGCTCACCGAGTGTTCCCACCCCGAGCCGCTCGAGCGCCTCGGGCAGATCCGCGAGCACGACCCTCGCCCGCAGCAACGCAACCGGCAGCGGTGCGAGATAGGCGCGTGCTCGCTCTGAGTCCTTCGCCGACGAAGGGACACCGACGATCTCCGGACGTCGCGATCGCGCCCTTGCCGCCGCCGCAACCGCAGCGAAGCGAGACGGGGCGACCCCGAACCGCGCCGGAACGCGCAGCGCCCGGCGAACGGCGGACAGCAGGCCGTCAATCCCCCCGTGCAGCGCCAACAACCCGCGCGCATCAAAGCAGACCAGTCCCGGTTTTTCGGGCTCGACCCCCGCACCGACCGACTCCAATCGCACCAGCAACCTCTCCCACCCGTCGGCAACCCCGGCCGGATCGGGAGCGATCAGCACCAGCCGCGGACAGCGGGCCAGCGCTTCACCGAGCCGCATCCCAGGGTGGATCCCGAACGCCTCGGCTGCCAGTGACACCTCCCCCACCTGCTGCGTACCTCCCGGCTCGGGCGCGAGCGCCGTCGGCGCCTGGAGCAGCTCGCTTCGATCGCCGACGGCGGTCGTAAGCGAAAATCGAGGAAGCAGGACACAGACGATCATTACGAACATATGTTCGCATAACTGCCGGACGACCTCAACCCGTACCTCAACCCGCTCCGATCGGGCATCCGAGACTCGCGACAACACCGGCGACTGACGGGATATATGCTCGCGGTCTCTAAGCGGAGGAGAGTTCGTTCGCGGCCTTCCCGCTGCACCCAACGAGGCGGGCGAGCAGAATATGGCCAACCAGGTCCTGGCGGACATGTAGCAATGCCACCCGAGCTACCCAACCTCACCGATCTCGCCGTCTCCAGCGCCCGTACGGTGCGCGCCTTCGGCCAGCGCATTCCGGGCGCCGGCGGGATCCTCGCCCAGTCGCTGTCGGACGCAGTCAGGGGCAGGATCGTTCTGATCACCGGAGCCTCCTCCGGGATCGGTGAGGCGGCGGCGCTCGAGCTGGGACGCGCGCACGGGACTGTGCTGCTGGTCGCGCGCACCCGCGACAAGCTGCAGGTGGTCGCCGAGCGCGTGCAGGACGCCGGTGGAACGGGGTACGTCCATCCGTGCGATCTCTCGGACCCCGATGACATCGACCGGATGGCGAAGGAGGTGATCGACCAGCACGGGTATGTCGACGTCCTCGTCAACAACGCGGGCAAGTCGATCAGGCGGTCGGTCAACCGCTCGTATGACCGGTTCCACGACTACCAGCGCACGATGCAGCTCAACTACTTCGCGCCGGTCAAGCTGATCTTGGCGCTGCTGCCGATCATGCGCGAACGCGACAGCGGTCACATCGTCAACATCTCGACGATCGGACTGCAGATGAACACGCCCCGGTTCGCTGCCTACCTCGCGTCGAAGGCGGCGCTCGACGCATTCTCGCGCTCGATCGGCCCCGAGATCATCGGTGACGGCGTCCACATCACGACCGTCTACATGCCACTTGTCCGGACGCCGATGATCGCCCCGACCAAGATCTATGACCGGTTCCCGACGCTCAGCCCCGAGGAGGCCGCGTCGATGATCACCGAGGCGATCCGCAAGCGGCCGAAGAAGGTCGCGACGACGCTCGGGAACATCGGCCAACTCACCTACGCGGTCGCTCCCGGGGCCCAGGACCTGATCGTCAACCGGGCCTACCAGCTGTTCCCCGAGGGCGGCGAGCCCAGCCAGCGCAGCGAGGCCGAGCAGCGGGCGTTCGCGCAGGCGACGCGCGGCGTGCACTGGTAGCACCCGCCCGCGCCTCAGGCAACCAGCGCTCCGAACGCCTGCGGCCCCGATGTTGCCGCCGGAGATGACCACGCCGACGCGCATCCCCTCGAGCCCCACGACACCGGCGAGCAATGCCGCCAGCGCGCACGCGCCGCTCGGCTCGGCGACCAGCTTGCAGACGCTCGAACAGGAGCCGCATCGCCGCGACGATCTCGGCGTCGGACACCGTCACGACCTGATCGACGCGGCGCTGGATCACGGGCCAGGTCAGCTCGCCGGGCGATCGCCGTCTGCTGACCGTCGGCGATCGTCCGCCCGACCGTCACCCGCTCACGCCGGCCGCTCGCCAGCGACCGTGCGACGTCGTCGCTGGCCTCAGGTTCGACGCCGATCACCCGGATCGCCGGACACAGCGCCTTGACCGCCGTCGCGCGTGCCGGAGATCAGCCCGCCCCCGCCGACCGGCACCACCAGCGCATCGAGCTCCCCGCCCGCCTGCGCGAGCAGCTCGAGCGCCACCGTTCCCTGGCCGGCCATCACGAACGGGTTGTCGTACGGGTGCACGAGCGTCAGGTCACGCGCTCTGCCGCGAGCTCGCGGACGCAGCTGCTCACGGTCGTCGCGCGTAGCGGTCGAAGGTGATCGACCTCGGCCCCGTAGCCCTCGGTCGCGGCCCGCTTCAGCGCCGGCGCGTCGGCCGGCATCAGGATCACGGCCCGGGTCCCGCACAGCGAGGCCGCCAGCGTCACGGCCTGGGCGTGGTTGCCCGAGCGAGGCGGTGCAGACGCCGCGCCTCAACGCGTCGGGCGCCAGCGACGAGATCGCGTTGTAGGCGCCGCGGAACTTGAACGCGCCCCCGCGCTGAAAGGTCTCGACCTTCAGGCGCAGGCGCGCGCCGACGAGCTGATCGAGCGTCCGCGAGGTCAGCACCGGGCGTTCGGTGGGCGACGCCGCCCAGGCGCGCCGCGGCGCGCTGGACGTCGTCGAACTCGAGCGTTGCCCGCGACAGACTGTCAGGTCGTCTGGCCGGCGTCGTGGAGCAGGCGCCCGACCGGGACCGCGTCGAGGTGATCCTCGCGCAGGCCGGTCGAGCAGCTTGGCGAGCAGCGGCTCGAACTGACTCGGACTCGTGACCGAGAACTCGACGACCTCGCCGGGGTGCAGCTGACCGAGCGAGTCGTCGCGGTCCTGGAGCGGACCGCGCCCGCCACCAGCCGGCCGCCGGCATCGTGGGCGAACAGCCATTGGCCGAGGCTCGGGCCGCTGGACGCGTACAGGAAGTGGCGCTGATCGTCGCCCATCGGACCCGATCAGGTGCGCCAGCTCGCCGCGCGTGCCGAGCCACCGGACGAGCCCGCTCTTGGGCAGCCGCGGCAGCGCCTGGTCGCCATCGTCGAACGACCGTCTCCTCGACCGGCGACGATGCCTGGTCGACGCTCGAACGACGCATGCATGCCGTAGTTGGAGAGGATCGACGCGATCGGCGGGAATCTCGTTGGCCGGCGCGTCGACGAGCACGCCGACCTCGGGGCGATCGGTGGCCACCGCGGTCGTCGGGCGGATGTGGGCGAAGTGCGACACGACCGAATACGAGGCCCCGGTCGTCAGCGTCACGGCGACGGCGACGACGAGCGGCGATCGCGGTGCGCGACGCCTTCAACGTGCGCAGCCGCCAGACCGGCAGCGGCTGTACGCGGCGGCTCGTCGGCGAGGATCAGCGCGGCGGTTGGCGGCCGCCGCGCGAACCGAGCCGTCGGGCTCGGGACGATGGTCGAGCGCGTGCTGGATCGTCGGCGCCAGATCCGCTCGTCGCTGTGCGCCACCTGCGCCAGCTCGAACCGCTCCAGCGCCTCGTTGGAAGCGCGCACGTGCCCGTAGCCGAAGCCGTAGGAGATCGACCGGGCAGCCGCGGATGATCGCCTCGAGCACGGTCAGCCCGGCGGTCGAGTGCATCGAGCACGTCGGCCGCCGCCAGCACGTCGCCCATCCGCTCGGTGAAGCCGATGATCCGCAGCCGCGGTTCGTCGCCGAGCTTCGCGTCGACCGTCGCGCGCGGACCTTCTCGTTGCGACCGCACAGGCACAGAACGGTCGCGTCCGTGAACCTCGAGCGCCGGCTCGGTCGCGCCGACCAGATCGCCGACCCCCCAGCCGCCGCCGGAGATCGCGATCACGGCTTGCCGGCTGCGGGCAGCGCCGAGCGCGCGGCGCGCGTCGGCCCGCGAACGCGCGGCCAGGAACGCCGGCGAGGTCGGCGGCTTGGCCCAGCGCACGCTGCCAGGCCCGGCGATCCGCTCGACCTCCTCGGCCGACTCGGGGTGCGTGATGAAGTGCAGGTCGATCCCCGGGTGGGCCCAGAACTGAAGGCCCGGCGAGATCGGTGATCGACGAGTAGCAGGGCACGTTCAGCTTGCCCTTGCGTCGCATCTCGCCGAGCACGGCGGTCACGCCTGGGTAGGTCGAGACGATCACGTCGGGGTCGTGGGCGCGGATCAGCCGCATCAGCCCGCGGCGGCCGATCAGCGTCAGCAGCTTGCGCGCCAGCCAGCGGGTCGGCGCGAACTTCATGAACAGCGTGTACTGGAGGTCGAACAGCCACGGCAGCCAGTGGAACATGAAGGCCGAGTTCTCGCGCAGGATCTTGGTCAGGACCGGGCCCATCGCGGGCAGGCCGTTGACGATCGAGATCTGGGCGTCGGGGTCCTCGTCGCGGAATTCGCGCGCGACCGCGCGCGCCGGCAGATCGTGCCCCTCGCCGATGTCGGCGGAGATGATCAGCACCTGGCGTGGCTTTGACTCGGCGTCGGGCTCACCGGCGGGGATGACCGCCTCGGCCTCCTCCTTGGACTGCGGTGCTCGGCCTGCTCGCTGACGCCAGTCGATGTACTTGCGCACGCCCTCGGAGAACGGGGTCGCCGCGGTCCAGCCGAGCTCGCGCTCGGCCCGTTCGCTGGATACGATCTTGCCGCCGAAGTCGCCGGGACGAGCCGGCGTGTGGACGATCTCGACGTCGCCGATCAGCTCCTTGATCGTCTCGGCGATCTGCTTGATCGTGACCGACTCGTCGCAGGCGAGGTTGTAGACGCGGTTGACGGCAACGTCCTCGAGGCCGAGCGCGACGCCGTCGGCCAGGTCCTCGACGTAGACGAACTTGCGCGACTGGCTGCCGT
Source organism: uncultured Solirubrobacterales bacterium (assembly GCA_963730075.1). Lineage (GTDB taxonomy): Bacteria > Actinomycetota > Thermoleophilia > Solirubrobacterales > Solirubrobacteraceae > Palsa-465. Next base: position 213,026 of record CAVSQH010000004.1, read on the forward strand.
CGCCGGCGAGCGTCAGCGGCTCGCCGGCCAGCGCCTTGTTGACGAACGCCGGGATCACCGCCGCCTCGCGGGCACGCGGTCCGTAGGGGATCCCGAACCGCAGGATCGTGTAGTCGATCCCGTACAGCTCCTGGTAGGCCTTGCAGTACAGCTCGCCGGCGAGCTTGGTGCTCGTGTAGAGATGGCTCGGCGGCGGCAGCAGCGTCTCCTCGTCGACCTCCTCGGGCTCGCAGTCGGAGTAGACCCAGATCGTCGATGCGTAGACGATCCGCTTGACGCCGGCGCGCCGCGCCGCCTCGAGCACCGCGACGGTGCCGCGGGCGTTGACCCGCTCGGCGTCCTCCGGCGCGGCATGGACGTCGTTGACGTCGGCCACGGCCGCCAGGTGGGCGACCGCGTCACAGCTGTGCAGCGCGCGCTCGAGCGCCTCGCGGTCGGTGATCGAGCCGAGCACCGTGTCGACCGAGCCGGGCTCGTGCCACGGCGAAGGCCGCAGGTCGTAGATCACCGGCTCGTGTCCGCGCTCGCGGAGCTTGTCGACGACGTGCGAGCCGATGAACCCGGAGCCACCTGTGACGAGAACGCGCATGTCTAGTTTTTCGGTATTTGGCCGGTCGGTCGCAAGCTACTCGCCGTCGCGCCGGTAATACAGCGGAACACAGGAATGATTGCGCGCCACCCAGTCGCTGTTGGGTAGTTCGACCTCGTGTCCCAGGATCCGGTGGCACGGCTCGTCGTAGACGCGGCCGGTCGACCGCTCGAGCCAGTCGAACACGATGTACTTGTAGAGACCGGAGACCATCCCGTCGGGAAGCTCGAGGCGGCTCGGGTGGACCGGATCGAGTTCGGCCCGTGCGACCTCGTTCTTCCATTCCACGATCTCCGGCAGCCGCTCGATCTGCATCAGGCCGAGGGCCGCGGTGAACTCGCTCATGCGGAAGTTGAGCCCGTCGACCTCGTAGCTCGGCTTGCCGTAGTTGCGGTAGTGGCGCGCGTGCTCGATCAGCTCGGGACGCTGAGAGACGAGCACGCCGCCCTCGCCGGTCGAGATCGTCTTGGTCGCGTACAGCGAGTAGACGCCGGCGTCGCCCTACGAGCCCGGCCGGCGTCCGTTCCAGCTGGCGCCGTGGGCGTGGGCGCAGTCCTCGATCAGGAAGATCCCGTGCTCGGAGCAGTAGTCGGCGATCCGCTCGGTCTCGAACGCGATGTGACCGCCGATGTGGACGATGAACGCGGCGCGCGGCTGGTGCCGCTCGGCGGCGCGCTCGAAGTCGGCGAACGACATGCAGAGATCGTCGCGGTTGCAGTCGACGAACTGCACCTCCGCGCCGGCGCGAATCGCGGCCATCGGCGTCGCCATGAACGTGTTCGACGGGCACAGCACGGTCTCGCCCTGACCACGCCGCGAAGTGCAGCGCCGCCAGCGCGCCGCCGGCCCAGCTCGACAGCGCGACCGCCGGGAGCTCGTTGCAGGCCTCCCACGCTGCTCGAAGCGGGCGTTCATCGGCCTCGGCCCAGCGGTTGGAGTCGAGCACCTCGTCGATCAGCGCGTGCAGCCGGGCCGATCACGTGATCGAACCCGATCGCAAACCGCGTGAAGTCAGGCACGCTCTGTTGGGAAGCGGATGATGCTGCTGATGTCATTTTTGTCACCCCGGGCACGCAGGCGACACGACTGCTCGGCCGGCCGACCGCGTCCGTCCGCGCCATGCTCCGAATCGTGCCAGTCGTGTGTGCGCTCTGGCAAGCCTGTCAGACAGGCAGGACGGTACCGAGTTTCCGTCGCTGTAGCTCCGTCAGGATCATCTCGAGCGCCGCCGCGGTCCGGCGATGCGAGTTGCGCGAGCTATAGAAGTCGGCGTCGTGCAGGAGGATCACGTCTCCCGGTAGCAGTCCCGTAACCGGCGCGAAACGATCCGCGCGGGGGTCGTAAACCGTCGCCAGTCCTTCCCCCACCGTGACCACAGCAGCGGCCGCAGCCCGGCCGCGCGCGCGGCCGCAAGCCCGCCGAGCTGTAGATCCCGTACGGCGGCCGGTGCCAGAGCGGTGACACCGATCGCGTCCTCGATCGCCGCAACGGCCCGCTGCAGGTCGTCGCGCACCGCATCGCGCTGAGCCGCAGCTGCAGCCGGTGGCGGTCGCCGTGCAGCGCGACCTGGTGGCCCTGCGGCCGGATCTCGGCCAGCAGCGCGGGCCGCCGGCGCACCTGCTCGCCGACGACGAAGAAGGTCGCCCGGCGCCCGCGCGCGCGAGCAGTTCGAGGATCACCGGGGTGCCCTCGGGGTGCGGACCGTCGTCGAACGTGAGCGCCACCCCGGGCGCGGCCGGAATCGTCCGCGCCAGCGTCAGCGCGGCCGCGGCGTCGGGGGTGACCGGCGCCAGCAGATGGTGGATCACGGTGAGATGATCGCTGAAACCGTTCGCTACAAAGGAACTGATGCAACCTGCAGCCAAAGTGAGGCCGCAGCTCGACGATTGGCTTCCGGACCCGGCCGTGCGGGTGGTGCACCGTCGCGAGAGCTCGGCCTCGACCGATGAGCTGTGGCGCGCGGCGCGCGAGGTCTCGCTGTCGGAGACCGCGATGCTCGGCCGGTTGCTGCGACTGCGGATCCCGGGGCTCGCTCGCGACCTGAGCTACGACGCTCTGTTCCGCGAACCGCCGTTCGTGGTGCTCGAAGAGGGGGAGCACCTGCTCGTCTCGGGCTTGGTCGGACGGATCTGGACCCTGCGCCGGGACTACCCCGAGCTGCGATCCGCCGAGGAGTTCTGCAACTGGTCCGAGCGCGGCACGGCGCGGGTGGCCTTCGCGCATTGGACCGAGCCCTCGGCCGGCGGCCGCGCGGCGCTGGCATCCGAGGCTCGCGTGCAGCCGATCGGCACCCAGGGCAGGATCGGCGTGGCGGCGGTCCGCCCGATCGTCGCCAGCTTTCAGCAACTGGTCGGGAGCGAGGGAATCCGCGCCGCGGTCCGCCGCGCAGAGCGCGGCTGAGCAGGAGCCGCCGAGCCCCATCGAAAACCGAGGCGGGCAACGGACCGGACCATCTTCAGATTGGCGGCGGCAGCCGCCGTGACCTGCGCGCTCGCGCTGGCCTTCACCGGCTCCGCCGCGGCGCTCGGCAAGCCGGTCCTGATCGGCGCCAACGTCGCGAGCCTTCCGTCTCAGGCGGCGGTCACGGTTGACGGGAGCGGGACCGCCTATATCGCCTGGGCGGGGCCGAGGACGATCGTCAGCGAGAAGGGCGCCGTCGGCGTCGATTCGATCGCCAGCGCCGTGAGCTCCGGCGGCCAGGGCTGGGCTGTCTACGCCTCCCAGGGCAAGGAGTATGCGGTTTCGTTCGGCTCATCGGACTCCTATCAGCGTCCACGCATCACCCACCTGAGGATCCAGCCGAAGTCGTCGCACGCCAAGCCGCACGCCGGGCCGATCTCGACCAAGCGTGGCGCCCCGATCACCTACTTCGACTCCCAACCGGCGGCCACCACCTTCAAGGTCATCGGTCTCGAGCCTGGGTACCGCCTCGGCCACAGTCGTTGCAAGCCTCTGAACCCGTTCGGGATCCGCCAGCGGCATTCCAAGCCGTGCACGGTCGATCACCTGATCGGCACCTTCGCGCATTCAGATCTCAAGGGCGCCAACGTCCTGCAGTTCAGCGGGCGGATGAAGGGCCATAGGCTGGCCCGCTCGAGCTATGAGCTCCGCGCGACGCCCAAGCTCGGTCCGCTCAAGGGCAGGACCGTCTCCGTCGGCTTCAGGATCTCCTGAGAAGTCCCCCGTCGCCGTCGTGCGCACGGGGGACGTGTGGCGGTTGCGCAACGATTATCAGCGGGCGCGGCCGGCGCGTCTAACGTGAGATGGCGACGATGGACCTCAGCCCCGACAGCGTGATCACCGAGAGCTTCGACGACGAGGTCACGATCCGCCACGTCCGCTACGCCAACGAGGCCAGCGGCTGGGCGGTGCTCGACGCCGTCACCGCCGACGGCACGCCACTTGCGCTGGTGGGGCCGCTGGTGCATCTGGAGCGGGGCGAGCGCGTCCACGTGTTGGGCGCCTGGGTGACCGACAGCCGCTACGGCCGCCAGGTCAAGGTCTCCCAGGCCGAGCCGTTGACCCCGCAGGATCCCGAAGCGCTGCTCGGCTACCTGGTCAAGGTCAAGCACGTCGGCGCCAAGCGTGCCGCTCGGCTGATCGGCACCTACGGGGCAGCCCAGGTGTTCGACGCAATCGACGGCGATCCGGTCGCAGCGTTCGAGCAGGTCGGGCTGCGCGGCGGCCGGGCACGCGAGGCCGCCGAGTCGTGGGAGTCGATCCGAGTCACACGGCGCCTCCATCTCCTGCTGGCACCGCATGGTCTGGCCTACCTTGCGCCGCGGATCCACGACCACTACGGGGTCGGCGCGTACGAGCTCGTCGCCAGCAACCCGTACGAGCTGACGAGCGTGTTCGGAGTCGGGTTCTCGATCGCCGACCGAATTGCGTTCGTGACGACGCGCGTTCGGGCGCGGAGCGGCGGAGGCGGACGGGCGCCGTCGGACGGCGATTCACGCCGTGCCGAGTGGGAAAGCCAACGCGAGCGGGCGGCGATCGTGCACGTGCTCGCGACCGCAGAGCGAAACGGGAGCACGTGCATGCCGGTCGACGAGCTGCTGGCCGCTGCCGACGAGCTGCTCGGACAGCCCGCGTCGAGCGATGCGATCGAGGGACTGATCGAGTCGGCGAACATCGTTCGTGAGGGCGAATGGATCTATCGAACCGGCACCGCCGAGCTCGAGGCCGAGCTCGCAGCACGCGTGCAGGAGCTGCTCACCGCGGCGCCAAACGAGCGTCTGCAGACGGATGCACGCGGCCAGGCTGTTTCGGAGGAGCTGACCGCCGAGCAGTGCCACGCGGTGCAGACCTCGCTTGAACGTCGGCTGTCGGTGATCACCGGTGGGCCTGGAACCGGCAAGACCGCGTCGATCAAGTCGATCGCCAAGGCCGCGGTCCACCGTCACGCGCGCGTGATGCTGGTGGCGCCGACCGGCCGCGCCGCCGTCAGGATGTCGGAAGCAAGCGGGCTTCGGGCCCGCACGGTCCACTCGGCGCTCGGCTGGGTCCCGGGCGAGGGCCCGACCCACGACGAGCAGGACCCGCTCGCCTGCGACCTGTTGATCGTCGACGAGACCTCGATGGCCAACCTTGAGCTGTTGGTGACGCTGCTTCGTGCGGTCGGCGACCAGACGCATGTCGTTCTCGTCGGCGATGCCGACCAGCTGGCGCCGGTCGGGGCCGGCAAGCCGTTCGCCGAGCTTGTCGTGTCGCAGATGGTGCCGACTACGCGACTGACACACATCTTCCGCCAGGCGGCCGACAGCATGATCGTGCAGGGGGCGCACGCGATCCGGCGCGGCGAGCTGCCAGAGTTCGGGCAATCGCAGTCGATGCGCCGGGACCTGTTCCTCATCGAGCGGGCCTCGGCGCAGGCGGCGTTGCAGGAGATCGTGTCGCTCGTCTCGGAGCGACTTCCGGCCCACTATGACGTCGACCCGATTCGCGACATCCAGGTGTTCGCGCCCGTCTACCGGGGCGAGCTCGGGATCGACGCGATCAACCAGGCGTTGCGCGAAGCGCTCAACCCCGACGGGCAGCCGGTTCGCGGGGGGCGTCTGCGGATCGGCGACAAGCTGATGATGACTGGGCGAAACCTGCATGAGCTCGGGCTGATGAACGGCACCTTGCTGCGGCTGCTCGACGAGGTCTCGGGAAGCGACGGCGATCATGCCGCGCTGTTGCTTGCGGGCGAGGATTCGCTCTTCCGGCTCGCGCCCGAGGAGGCCGATCAGCTCCGGCTTGCGTACGCCTGCTCGGTGCACCGGGGCCAGGGGATCGAGCTGCCGGTGTCGGTGATCGTCGCCCACCCGGCCGCCGGGGCTTTCTTCCTGCGACGCGAGATGCTCTACACGGCGGTCACGCGGGCCCAGCAGGCGACCGTGATCGTCGGGACGCGCGAGGTGGTCGCTCGTGCGGCGCGGACTCCGGACACCGGACGTCGCTACGGCAGGCTCGGCGAGCGGCTCGAGCGGGCCGACCGAACCCCAGGCCCCGGCGCAGAACCAGGCCGCTCGCAGCGGTTCACGCGCGACCGCGTCAGCGAGCCGCTGTAACGTACAGCCGGGGCCGGAGCGCGTTCTAACCCGGCAATCGCGATGGCGGACACAGAGCGCACCAGAGACAGCGAATTCATCCAACTGCGAGAGGTGGTCGAGCGGACCATCGGGAATCAGGTTCCCGAGGACGCGCTCGACCGGGCGCGCGAACGGGCGATTGCCGCCCGGCAGGCAGCGGGGCCGCCGGACCGCGCCCAATCGGTTGCGCTGCTCGGCTTCGCGGCCGACCTGCTGGTCGCGATCACGCTCGAGCACGACATCGAGGGGGCGGTTATCGCGCGGCTGATCGACGAGGTCGAAGCCAGCGGCGGGATCCCGCGACTCGCGTTGACCCGCGAGACGCTGCAGGCGCCGGAACTGCTGCGCCTCCCGACCCCCACGGCGCTCGAACTGCTGCTCGAGCTGCTGCTCGCGTTCACCGGCCTGCGGTCGGTGTCGCTGTGGACGCTAGGACCAGGCGGAACCGTCGCGCACCTTGCGCATGCGGGCGAGTTCGACGCGCCGATCGGACCGCCGCGGACGCTCGCGCGCCGCCTGCTGGAGAGCGGCGACCCCGACGTCCAGCAGGAGCCGGACCTGCGTGGCATCGGGCTTGCGATCTACGGCGGCTCGGGCGCAGCGCTGGTCGCACAGGGGGACAACGCGGGCTCGGACCGGCTCAGCGCGCTGGTCGGTGCCGCGGCTGCGACCCTGGTGACGCTGCTCGAGTTCAGCGACCGTGCCGCCGCGACCGTCGGTGCCGACGGCGCTGCGACCGCCTCGGCCGAACGCAGGCTCAAGCGCCTTCGCTTCGATCTACACGATGGACCTCAACAGGACGTGATCCTGCTCGCCGAGGACCTGCGGCTGTTCCGCGCCCAGCTCGGAAACGCGACCCGCGATAACCCGAGCAACTACCGGCTGCTGTCGGCGCTCGACGATCTCCAGGCGCGGCTGGTGGCACTCGCCGGTGACCTGCGCCGGATCTCGAGCTCGGTCGAGTCGCCAACGCTGTACACCGGGGCCCTCCCCGACGCGGTGGCCCAAGCCGCCGACGACTTCATGGCCCGCACCGGCATTGAGCCCGAGATAGAGATGCAGGGCGATTTCTCGCCACTAACCGACTCACAGCAGATCACACTGCTGGCGCTGGTGCGCGAGGCGCTCAACAACATCCGCGAGCACAGCGACGCTCGCAACGTGACCGTCACCCTGGCGGCAGGCGCCGCCGGCGCCGAGGTCGTGATCACCGACGACGGGAGAGGGTTCGAGCCTGAAGAGGAACTCGTCCGCGCGGCCCGCGGCGGGCATCTGGGGCTCGTGGGGATGCACGAGCGCGTCAGGATGCTCGGCGGCCTGACCAGCATCGATAGCCGGCCCCGCGGACCGACGAGGATCTCGGCGCGGATTCCTCCGTGGCTGCAGGACAGACCTCACGGGCCGGACACCGAAGCCGAGGCGCCGGCCGCGGCGACCGCGGGCGAACCGCGGGGCGCGGACTGAAGAAGGCTCGCGGCGCTGACGGACGGCGTCTACGCGACGGTGGCTACGAGCCCGTTCTGGAGCGCGTAGCGCACTGCGCCGGCGCGATTTTGCACGCCGAGCTTGCGGTAGATGTTGGTCAGGTGGAACTTGACCGTGTGCTCTGAGACCCACAGCTCACGGCTGATGACTGCGGTCGTCTTGCCGGTGGCCACGGCTTCGAGGATCGCCCGTTCACGCTCGGTCAGCTCGGGCATCGGCGGTTCGGTGTTGACCTCGTCGGCCCGCGGCGCGGGCGTCGAGGTCGCGTGGAAGACGCTGCCGCTTGCCGCCTGACGGAGAACCGCGGCGATATCGGTCGCGTTGATGCTCTTGACGACATAGGCGCTGGCGCCGGCGTTGAGCGCGGCGTCGATCGACGGGCGGTCCTCGCAGGCGATCTGGAGTCAGATCGTGGCCGCGCAGAGCCGCCGCGAGAAACTCGGCTGGCGCGGGATGCTCGCGATCCTGCCCGCGGTCGGGCTGACCACGTTGTCGCTGGTGCTGCTGCTGGCGACCGTTCGCGGTGCGGTCACGTTCCAGCTTGATTTCAACGGCGACCTCTACCTCGCCGGTTACCGGATCCTCCACGGCGTGAGCCCGTACGACCCGCAGTCGCTCGCCGCCCAGGCGTCGGTCTTGCGGGCCGGTGGCACCTTTGCGGCCGTCACCTCGCCCCGCTACCCGGCGACGCTGCTGGTCGCTGCCTCGCCGCTGAGCCTGTTGCCGATGTGGATGGCGGGCATTCTCTTCATGCTGATCTCGCTGGCCGCCATCGTCTTCGGCCTGCGACTGCTCGGCGTTCGCGACTGGCGCGCGATCGCGGTCGCATGTATCTCCTGGCCGGCGGTGTTCGGCACGTGGGTCGGCAACGTCAGCCCCTTGATGCTGCTCGGCTGTGCGCTCGCCTGGCGCTACCGAGACCGCCTCTGGCAGCCCGCGGTCGCGGTCGCGGCCGTCGTGGCCGCAAAGCTCTTCCCGTGGCCGCTCGGCGTGTGGCTGATCGTGACCAAGCGCTTCCGCGCGTTCGCGCTGGCGCTCGGGATCGGGATCGCCGCCACAGCGGCCGCGTGGGCGACGATCGGCTTCGCCGACCTGACTCGATACCCGAGCATGCTGCTCAACGTCGCGACGATCGGACAGGGGCGGGGATGCTCACTGGTCGCGTTCATGATCTCGCTCGGTATCCCGGCCGCATCTGCCCAGCTGGTCGCGCTCTTCTGCGGGATCGCGCTGATCTCGCTGGCAGCCAAGCTTTGGCGCCTCCCCGACAACCAGCACCGCGTGTTCGGCCTGTTCGTGATCGCGAGCCTGGTCATCTCGCCCGTCTCGTGGGCGCACTACCTGGTGCTGCTCTATGTCCCGATCGCGCTCATGTCACCAAAGCTGTCGGGGCTCTGGTTCCTGCCGATGATCGCCGGCCTCGCGCCGGGGCCGGTGGCGCTGCCCGACGTGTGGGTCACGCTCCCGGCGTTGACGATCGAGCTGATCATCACCGTCAAGCTGTGCTCGCCGCTGCTGGCTGGGATGTCGCGGTTCGCGAACCAGCTCGCTCACCGGCCCAACTAACTTCAGCGCGGCGGCCGCAACGGGTCGCGCCGAGCGCTGCCGCGTGCGTCGCGTCAGCACCCACGCGCCGGCCCCTTGTCCGCGTGCACCATCCGGACATAAGCCCAGTGTCAGATTCGCGCGATAACTCTCTCATCAAGGCGAAAAACACGCTTTAGAAGCGGTTCCGAGAATCGCCTGCAATGGCGATCAACCCGCCCTCGATCCCCGCTGAGCGCACAGCAACAGCCGACCGCCGGCGCGAACGACGACTCAAGCTGCGCGCCCGGCTGCGCGGTGGCCCGGAGGGCAACGAGCAGCTGACCGCCCTGACGGGCGCCCTGCTGCTCATCCTGCTGGCGGCGCTCGGCCTGACGATCGTCAGGATCGGTCAGCTGATCTGGCTTCACCTGTTCCTCGGGCTGGTGCTGATCGGCCCGGTCGCGCTGAAGATGGGAAGCACCGGGTACCGATTCATCCTCTACTACTTCAACGATCCGACGTATCGGCGCAAGGGGGTCCCTGAGACATGGCTGCGGCTGATCGCGCCGATCGTCGTATTGACCACCGTCGGAGTGTTCGCGACCGGCGTGCCGCTGCTGTTCACCAGCCCGGCTCACCGCGAGCCGCTGGCCGAGATCCACAAGGTCACGTTCATCGTCTGGCTCGTGTTCACCGGCCTGCACGTCCTCGGTCACCTGCCGGGGATGCCGGCCGCATCGCGCGTCTCCCGTGACCTACGAAGCCGCGTCCCCGGACTCGACGACGGCCGCGCCGCCCGCGGAATCGTGCTCGCCGGTGCGATCGTCGGCGGCCTGGTGCTCGCGATCGTGATGATCCCGCACTTCGCCGCCTGGACATCGAGCGCGAGCGCCTTTCACCACCACCACGACCACTAGCCGAGTCGTCAGGATCCGGTCCTGCGTCGCTCGCGGCGGCGCACCTTCACGCTCAGGCTAGGAGCGCCCGCGCCCGCGGAGCCTCCCCCGCCCGCGACTGCGCTCGATGATCACCGAACTGACCACGACCAGCGCGATCGGAACCTCCAGCAATGCCAGCACACCGAGCCCGGCGGTCACGCTGATCAGCACCGCCGTCAGGGCGAGCGCGATCGCCGTGTCGACCGCGAGATCACGTCGCCGCAGGCGGAAATGACGCTCTCGCCGGCGGCGCTCGGCGCGGATCACCTCACGGGAGCGCCCCGGCGCCACCCGCGGCGCGTGCTTTTCAGCCGTTCGTGCACGCGCGGCGCTCATGACAGCCCGAGCGCGAACGTCAGCAGCCACGCCAGGCCGATCAGCTGCATGAACCGGTCCTCGAGCAGAGCCTCCTCGGGGGCGCCCCCACGTCCACCGGTAACCAGCAGTCCGTAACGCAGCAGCGCGATCGTGAACGGGATGATCGTCGCCTCGCGCCACGTCATCGCGCCGGCAGGTGCGGCTGCAAACGCCCACAGGCAGTAGGCGCCGAGGGCGACGGCACACGCGCAGCCGATCACCATACGTAGAAAGTCAGCGTTGTAGTCGCGCAGCACCCTCCGTGACCGGCGCGACGCCGGATCCAGGAAATCGGCGTAACGCTTGCCGGCTGCGACGAACAGGGCCGAGAACGACACCACTACGAATAGCCAGCGCGAGACCGGCACGCCGGCGGCGATCGCGCCGGCCCCGGCGCGCAGCACGAACGCTCCCGCGACCGCCGCCAGGTCGATGATCGCGATGCTGCGCAGCCAGGTCGTGTAGGCGAAGTTGAGTAGCGCGTAGGCGACCGCGACAGCCAGCGAACTCGTACCCAGCGTCGCCGACAGGCCAAGGCCGGCCGCAATGGCAGCGACCGCTACCGCAAACGCGTTGCCCGGCGAGATCACACGCGCGGCAATCGGACGGTGGCGCTTGACTGGGTGGCGCCGGTCCTCGGCGGCGTCGCGCAGGTCGTTGAGCAGGTAGGCGCCGCTCGACAGCAGGCAGAACGCAGATGCCGCGAGCGCGACACGGCCGAGCACCCCCGGGAGCCACAGGGCCCCGGCTGCCGCCGGGGCGCTGAAGACCAACAGGTTCTTCGGCCACTGTCGGATGCGCACCGCGCGGATCCAGGCAGCCAGACCGGGTGCGGCAGACGGCGCGCCGACGGTGCGGCGCGGATCAAAACGAGCGGCCCGAGACGCTTGACTCGCCTGATGACGGGCCGAGCCGGTGGCAGCAGCTTGTTCCGCCGCTAGGCGTTGGTCGTGTTCTGCCGCGACTTGGGCCCACGGCGCTGGATCGGCACTCAGCACTACCGAACACGTTCTGCCGTCCGTCGCGATCGCCTGCCGGATCAGCGATGAGACTTCTCTCAAGCGTCAGCCGACCGGCGCAGGACGCGCGTTCGTGGCCGCGAAACCGATCTCGGGAGTGCCGATACACAGTTACTCAGCTCGCACGATCCGACCGCTGCCACCCCGCCTCACCCCATGGCGGCGGGTGCGCAGAGCGACGACGATCGCCCTGTGCACGTGTCTGGTGCCGGTCGCGATCTCCTATTGGACGACGATGGCGGGTCCGTCGAACTCGAGCTTCACGATCCGCTCGTTCGAGTGGCTCCGGGACCACGGTGCCGCCACGATCGCTTCCGAGATCGAGAACATCTACTACTCGGTCAACGCGCCCTCGACCGGCGGCCCGGCACTGCGCTCGTTGCCGCTGCGCGCGCGGGTGACGGCGCAGACCCATCCCACGGACATCGCTCCGGTGATCGCACCGGCGCTGCCGGGCGAGGGAATCTGGGTGCCGACCGAAACCTGGAGCGGGTCGGCGCCGCCCGTCCAGATCGCGCAGTTCCGCAGCGATCCGCTGTACCCCCAGATGGTCGCCGGCGTCGCGTGGATAGATCCGCGCCGCACGTCGATCGTCCTTTACCCGGGACGCCTCGAGCCGTCTGTCTCGCTCCCCCGCGGGCCGATGGAGGTGCCACTCTCGCAGCGCTCGCGGCTGCTCGCAACGTTCAACAGTGGCTTCAAGCTCGAGGACTCACACGGCGGCTTCGCGCTCGACGGCAAGACCTACGCCCCGATGCAGCCCGGAGCCGCGACGTTCGTCGAATACACCGACGGACGGGTCGATGTCCAGACCTGGCAGGGTGGTCCGCAGGTGCCGCCCGACATCAGATACGCGCGCCAGAACCTGCCGTTGATCGTCGCCGGCGGACAGCCGAACCCCAATCTCAACGACGGCCCGCAGTGGGGCGCGACGCTCGGCAACGCGATCCGCGTGTGGCGTTCCGGGCTGGGGGTCAACGCTGCAGGCGATCTCATCTACGCGGCCGCCAACGACCAGACGGTCGGCTCGCTCGCGGAGATCCTGATCCGGGCGGGGGCAATTCGGGCGATGGAGCTTGACATCAACTCCTACTGGGTGACGTTCAACTCCTACGCCGCTGCGGACGCCGGCCGTCCGAGCAGCCTGCTGCCGGGAATGGATCGCCCCGACACCCGCTACCTCTCTCCCGACGATCGCGACTTCTTTGCCGTCTTCCTGCGTTGATCGGGCGCGGACCACCGCACACCAGTCGCTAATGTCAGCGCCGGGATGCTGGTCGCCGTCACCGATCACGCCGCCGAGCGCTTTCGCCAGCGCGTCCGCGGGACTCTGGATCCCAAGACCGAGGTCGCCTCGCGGGTCGCGCTCGCCTTCGACGCGGGCGGCTCTGAGCCTGGCGGGCGCGGGGCCGTCCTGGTCGGCGACCTCGCGCGTCCGGACCTCGTCTATGTATGCCGGCCGGACGGGGACGAGCTGGTCGTGATCACGCTCTACGAGCGCGGCGAGGAGGCCGCCGTGCCGAAGCGGTTCACGGATGCCCTGCGGCGTGACGACGAGCGGGTCGCGTGACCGAGGACGACGCGCGCGAGCTGGCGCTCGCTCTGCCCGAGGCGGTCGAGCAGGACCATCACGGGCGACCGTCGTTCCGGGTCGCCGGCAAGATCTTCGCAACCCTGCGCGAGCCGGGGCACATGAACGTGATGCTCGACGAGCCGGGGATCCGCACCGTGACGGAGGCTCGCCCCGAGGTCTGCGGCGACGTGCGGTGGGGAAAGCGGCTGGCGGCCGTGCGGGTCACGCTCGCCCACGCCGACCGGAAGCTCCTCTCCGAGCTGCTCGCCGACGCCTGGGAGGGCAAGGCGCCGGGACGCCTGACGCGAGCGAACAGCGAATCGGGCGCGAGCCGTAACGACCGGCGCCCGAAGCGCGCGTCTTAGGACTGCGGTGCTGGAACGATGCGGATGTAGGGCTTGGGGGAGTCCCAGCCGTCGGGCCAGATCTCCTTGGCCTGCTCGTCTGAGACCGAGCCGGCGATGATCACGTCCTCGCCCTGCTTCCAGTTGACCGGCGTCGAGACCTTGTGGCTGGCGGTCAGCTGCAGCGAGTCGATCACCCGCAGGACCTCATCGAAGTTGCGTCCGGTGGTCATCGGGTAGACCAGGATCAGCTTGATCTTCTTATCGGGCCCGATCACGAACACGTTACGGACCGTCTGATTGTCAGCCGGCGTGCGATCGTGCGGGTCGCCCTCGACCTCGTCATCGAGCATCCCGTACAGCTTTGAGACATTGAAGTCCGCGTCACCGATGATCGGATAGTTCGGAGCCGTGCCCTGGGTCTCCTCGATGTCAGACGCCCACCGCGCGTGATCGGCGACCGGGTCGACCGAGATCCCGATGATCTTCACGTTACGGCGATCAAACTCAGGCTTGATCTTCGCCATGTAGCCAAGCTCCGTCGTGCAGACCGGAGTGAAGTTCTTCGGGTGCGAGAACAACACCGCCCACGAATCACCCATCCAATCGTGAAACCTGATCGTGCCCTCCGAGGACTCCGCCTCGAAATCCGGCGCAGTCGATCCAATCTTCAATGCCATTTCGTTCTCCTGTTCGGCCTGGGGTCAAGCGCCTTCCGCACTGTTACTGCATAGCATGTCGGATCGGGCGCGAACGCGACGAATGTTGCTCGCTCAATCAGTTTATTTAGCACAAACCCGGTCCGATTTTAGGGTTTGGCGAGTTCCCCGCGCGGATTGCCTGATCGAGGTGGCAAAGCGCCCCCGCGCCACTAGGTAGCCTGAGGCGCGCATGGCCACGACCACTCCTCGCCACCGCGCCCCCCGCCGGATGCCCTGGCTCCTGCAGGCTCCGCAGGTGCGCGACTTCCATGCGCCGAAACGGTTTGACCGGCTCCCGGTCTGGGTCAGCACCGGCGGCGTGCTCCTGGTCCTGACCGCGATCTCGGTCGTGATCAGAACGCGGTACATCAGCGGGCAGTTCTGGTCCGACGAGGCGATCGCGGTCGGCGTCGCGTCGCACCCGCTGAGCGCGATCCCGGGGATCCTGCGCCAGCAGGGGTCCACCCCGCTCTACTACTTCATTCTCCATATCTGGATCAACCTATTTGGCTCCGGTGAGCGAACGACCCACGTGTTCTCGCTGCTGCTCGGCCTGGCCTCGATCCCGCTGGGGATGTGGGCCGGATGGAGCCTGGCGGGCCGACGGGCCGGGATCTACGCCGCGACGCTATTCGCGTTCAGCGCGTTCCTGACCGAGTACGCGCAGGAAACGCAGGCCTACGAGCTGCTGGCGCTGATCGGGTTGGTCGCGATCGCCGCCTTCCTGCACGCATTCGTCTACCGCAGGCGCGCGTACCTGATCGTGCTCACGATCTCGCTGGCGCTGCTGGTATACACGAGCTTCTGGGCGATCTTCTTCTGGGCCGGCGCCGCGGTGGCATTGATCCCGATCTACCGAGCCGCCCAGGACCGCCGCGGGGTGCTACGCGACGGTGCGATCGCGTTCGGCGTCGCGTTGTTGCTGTTCGTGCCGTGGGTCCCGAACCTGCTGTATCAAATCTCGCACGGGACGAGCCCGTGGGACTTCGCGGACTTCACTGGAGCGACATTCCCGAGCAACCTGCTGGGCGGCGACCGGGTCGTCGTCGCGCTGGCGATCTCGGCCGCCGTCGGAGTGTTGCCCCTGATCGGGCGCGATGCGCGCCGCCGGCCCGAGGCGACCGCGATCTGGGCGCTGATCATCGTCCCGTTCATCGGCGTGCTGGTGGCCAAGATCTTCTCGCTAGTCGCGGTCACCTGGGTCACCCGTTACTTCGCGCCGTTCGTGGCGCCGCTGATCCTGCTCGGAGCGTTCACGTCGGCGCGGGCGGGGATCATGGGGTTGATCGCGGTCGTGCTATCACTGGCGTTCGTCGCCGACCCGGCCTCGTTCTCGCCCAAGTACAAGAGCAACGTGCGTGATGTCGCGGGCGAGCTGGCGCCATACATGCGACCGGGTGACCTGGTGCTGGCCGGCGAGCCCGAGCAGGCGCCGCTGGCCTGGTACTACCTCCCGGGCGGGCTGCGATACGCGTCGCTGATCGGGCCCGTGAAGGACCCCAGCTACATGGACTGGGTGAATGCCTACTCGCGTCTGAGGGACGCCAATCCCCGCGCGATGGAGGCGGCGTTGGTCGCCGGCCTCAGACCGGGCCAGCGGCTGCTGTATGCGCGACCCTTGACCGAGGGCGAGAAGGCCTGGGCCGCCCCCTGGTCAGAGCTCGTCCGCCGGCGGGCCGCGCAGTGGGGAGCGCTGCTCGCCGCCGACCCGCGCTTGCGCCCGATCGCCGGCGCAGTGGCGCCACACAACTACCGCGGCTCGTGCTGCGTGGCCGACAGCGCGATCGTCTACACCAAGGTCGGCGCTGACGGATCCGCGCGCCGAGCCGGGTCGCCCCAGACGACGAGCCGGTGGCCGAGGTCGAGTTCCTCGAGGTCGCACAGCGCGCTGTTGCGCTCACGCCAGACGCCGCTCTCGAGGTCCGCGCGCAGGCGCTCGATCGCCACCCGCACCGTCTCCTGGGACAGTTGATCGAAGACCGCCATCGTCGAGCGGAGGCTGTCATCGAGCAGCTCTCGCGGGCGACGCCAGAAGGCATGGATGAAGCCGTCGGTGCAGTCATGCGGGATCGGAACCGGCGTCACCTCGCAGCGACCGGGGAACACCGCCACCAGCTGCGAGAGATCGCGGAACAGCTGGTTGCCGCCAGGGAGGTAGTCGCGAATCAGCCAGAACCGCTCAGCGACCGCACGGTCGACGGTCAACACGACCACCACATCGCGGCTGACCCGGGTCAGCTCCGCGATCCCGGCTCCGGGATCGGCCCAATGGAAGTCGGTGTAGATCGCCATCGCGGCGTCGAAGCTGGCGTCGGCCAGCGGCAGCGCCTCGGCTCGCCCGTCGAGACACGGCGCCGCACCGGCGGGCCGCTGGGCGCGCATCTTCGCCGACGGCTCGACGGCGAGCACGTTGCGATCGTCGGGCTCGTAGGAGCCGGCACCGGCACCGACGTTGACGACGGTGGCGGCATTGCCGAGCGCGGCCTCGATCGCCCCGGCAATCCGAGGATCTGCGCGCCGACGCTCGACGTAACCGGGGCCGATACGGTCATACAGGACCACGGCGCGCAGTGTCTCAGGTCGAGCGCGAGCGCGGAACGGGCTGTCACACGCCCCGAAGGTCTCCCGTCAATCATTTCAGTCTCGATCAAAGGAGCTGAAATGAAGATCTTCATCGCAGGAGCGACCGGAACGATCGGCAAGCAGCTCGTCCCGCGGCTGGTCGGCGCCGGCCATCAGGTGACCGGGATGACGCGCGGCGAGTCCAAGCGACAGGACGTGCACGAGCTCGGCGCAACCCCCGTGGTCGCCGACGCGCTCGATCCCGACCAGGTCGCGCAGGCGGTCGCGCGCAGCCGGCCCGACGTGATCATCCACGAGCTGAGCGCGATCTCGACGATCGACACGCGCCACTTCGATCGTGATTTCGCGCTCACCAATCGGCTGCGCACCGAGGGCACCGACCACCTGCTGTCGGCCGGGCGGGCGGTGGGCGTGCGCCGCTTCATCGCACAGAGCTACACGAGCTGGCCATACGCGCGTACCGGTGGCGCGGTCAAGACCGAGGATGACCCGCTGGATCCGACGCCCGCAAAGGAGATGGTGCGAGTCGCTTCGAGCGATCCGTCACCTCGAGGAAGCTGTGATCGGCGCCGACTGGACCGAAGGCATCGTGCTGCGCTACGGGGCCCTCTACGGTCCCGACACCTCGCTGGCGCCGGGCGGCGAGCAGTTCGAGATGCTCCAAAAGCGCAGGTTCCCGGTCGTCGGCGACGGCGGTGGCGTGTGGTCGTTCATCCACGTCGCCGATGCGGCCGATGCGACCGTCGCCGCGCTCGAGCACGGCGAGCGCGGGATCTACAACGTCGTCGACGACGACCCGGCACCGGTGTCCGAATGGCTGCCGGGGCTGGCAAAGGCGATCGGGGCGCCCAACCCCATGCGAGTGCCGAAGTTCCTGGGCCGGATGCTGGCCGGCGAGGCCGGAGCGGTGATGATGACCGAGGTTCGTGGTGCTTCCAACGCGAAGGCCAAGACGCAGCTCGGCTGGTCACCGCAGCACGCGAGTTGGCGACGCGGGTTCGCGGGATGAATGATCCACAGATGAGCGATCAGCTGCTCGCCGAGCTGCGCCCGGCCTCGTTCGCGATCGCCTACCGGATGCTCGGCAGCGTCGCCGAGGCCGAGGACATCGTCCAGGAGGCGCTGCTCAGAGTCCACCGTGCGATCGAGGCCGGCGAGCAGATCGAGTCGCCGCGCGCCTACATCGCGACCGTGACCACGCGACTGGCGATCGACGAGCTGCGCTCGGCCCGGGTGCGCCGCGAACGGTACGTCGGTGAGTGGCTCCCCGAGCCGGTGATCACCGAGGATCCCGACGACCCCGCCCAGCACGCCGAGATGGCCGACTCGCTGTCGATGGCGATGCTGGTGCTGCTCGAGAGCCTTTCGCCCGAGCAGCGCGCGGTGCTGCTGCTCCGTGACGTCTTCGACTACGGCTACGACGAGATCGCGGAGATCGTCGGCCGCAAACAGGACAACGTGCGCCAGCTAGCCGTCCGGGCCCGGCGCCACGTCGAGCAGGGACGGCCCCGGTTCGAGGCTTCGCGCGAGCAGCGCGACCAGCTAGCGCACCGTTTCTTCGCCGCCGTCCAGGACGGCGATCTGGAAGGGCTCGAGGCGTTGCTCGCGCGCGACGTGGTATTGACCGGAGACGGCGGCGGCAAGGTCCCCGCGCTCGCGCGCCCGCTCCACGGGCGCAAGCGAGTCGCGCGCACGCTGCTCAACTGGGTCAAGGTCGGCGCTCGCGTCCCCGGCGCGTCGATCCGGCCCGCCGAGGTCAACGGGACGGCCGGAGCGCTGCTGCTCGACGGTCAGGGCCGGGTGATCGGCGTCTGGGTGCTCGAGGTCCTCGACGGTCAGATCGAGGCGGTGCGCTCGATCGTCAACCCGGAGAAGCTCGCCCATCTCGGGCCGGTCGCGAACATGAGGTCGATCTTCGAGTCGCGGTGACTCCGTCCGGCTCGGCGGCGCTGAGCACGGCTCCCGGACAGCGCCGTGCCCGCTAATGGCCCGGGCAGCCGAGCCAGTTGTGGAAAATCGCGCCCCCCGCCCCGAGATTTTCCACGTTTATCCCGCTCAGCGCACGTTCCGTGGAAGATCCAAGCCCGTCGCGCGGGTCTTCCACGAAATGCGCTGGTCTGGGCGTGGCTAACTGAGGCGCGCCCCGACGCGACCCTTGACGGCCTGAGACCATGTTGAAATGGACGCGAACGTGCCAGCGTTCGCCGGCGTGGCAGCGCTGCTGATCATCACCCCGGGCCCAGATACCGCGGTGGTGACCAAGAACGCGCTCCTTCACGTCCGCCGCACGGCGCTCGGCGCCGCGCTGGGGGTCAACATCGGCTCGCCGGCCCCATGAGGCGCCGGGGGCTCAGTATGCTCGCGCGCATGGATGCTGGGGAGCCGATCTCATACGAGGTGCTCAAGCCAAGCACGCCCGTCTACAGCTCGGACGGCGTGGAGATCGGCACCGTCACGCACGTGCTGGCGGTCCCTGAGGAGGACCTGTTCGATGGGATCGTGATCGCCGGCGAAGGCGCCACGATGTCCGAGGGCCACCGGTTCGTCGACGCCGACTACGTCGGCCGGATCCACGAGCGGGCGGTGACCGTCAAGCTCGACGCGGCCTCGTGCGCGGCGCTGCCGAAGCCGGGCGCGAACCCAGCCGTGATGGAGGCCGACCCCAGCCAGGCTCCCCCGGGCCACCTGCACGCCAAGCTCCACCGCGCCTGGGACCTGATCTCAGGCAACTACTGATCGAGCCCGCCGGCGAGGCCCGGGGCCGCTGACGAGCAGCCGCGCGCCGAGTTCGGCCTCGTCGAGCGCGACCAGATCGGCGTTGCGCTCCTGCCAGACGCTCGCCTCCAGGTCCGCCGTCAGAGCGAGCACCGCGCGTCGCTCGATCTCGGTCCCGAGTCGCGCCCACACCGACGTGGCGCGTCGCACCGGCTCCTCGAGATACGCAGCGGGCCGGCGCCAATAGGCGCCGAAGAAGCCGTCGGCGCAATCCCAGGGGATCGGCACGGGCGTGACAGCGGCGCCGATCGCGGCCGCCCGTTGCGAGAGCGTCGGCTGCCCGCAGCCGAGCTGTGCGAACTCGGGCAGGTAGTCGCGAACCAGCCAGAAGCTGCGCAACAGCTCGCTGTCCCACTGGAACACGACCACGCGCCTCGCCACACGCGCCATCTCCCGCAGGCCGGCAATCGGGTCGTGCCAGTGGTGATCTGAGAGCACCGCCATCGCTGCGTCAAAGGATCCGTCATCGAACGGCAACGCCTCGGCCTCGGCCGCCACACATGGCGCCGCGCCGCTCGGACGCTGGGCCCGCATCACGGCGGACGGCTCGACGGCAACGACGGTCCGGTCGCCAGGCTCGTAGGAGCCCGTGCCGGCACCGACGTTGATCACCGTCCGTGCTTCGCCGAGCGCCTCCCAGATCCTGCCGGCGATCCGCGGGTCGGTCCGCCGGCCCGCGCTGTAGGAGCTCCCGATCCGATCGTAGAGCCGGCCGATCGGCGCGCCGGACTCGGCCGTCGTCAGTCCCCTCCGCGCCCGTCCAGCACGCGATCCAGGACCCGGTAGACGGCCGCGTTGACCGCCATTCCGCAATGGCTCGATGTCACCTCGACGTGCTCGGCATCGGGATCGAGGCATGCACGCCAATCGACGATCCCGTCGGTGCGCGAGTAGATCGAGGTGGCCTTCACGGAGGGCGGCAGCGTTGCGGCCAGGTCGCGCCGGAAGGTCGAGCAGCACGGCCCGTCGGCGCACATCTTCGAGAACGTGCCCGGGATCCCGAGGTTTGACAGCAGCGCGACCGAACGGACCATCCTCAGCACCGGCGCCGAGACCGCCAGCTGGTCGAGCACCGGCGAGCCGAGCGTCACCAGGCCGGCCACGCAGTCGGGTTCGCGGACGGCGAGACACCGCGCCAGCATCCCGCCCCGGCTCTGCCCGATCACGATCACCGGTCCGTCCGATCTCGAAGCGAATTCGCGCACGTGCTCCTGCAGGCGCGAGACCGACCGCTCGCCGCAGTCGACGTTGACGCGGATGCCGCTCATCGTGACGGCGTGGCCGC
Source organism: uncultured Solirubrobacterales bacterium (assembly GCA_963730075.1). Taxonomy (GTDB): domain Bacteria; phylum Actinomycetota; class Thermoleophilia; order Solirubrobacterales; family Solirubrobacteraceae; genus Palsa-465. The sequence continues at coordinate 233,778 of CAVSQH010000004.1, forward strand.
GCATCCGCAGCCACGATCTGAGCACGAACAGCGACGCGTCCCCCGCCAGGAACCCCGGGATCAGGAGAACCGGCGGCGCGTCGCGCCGGCGGCGCGGCGGCCGCAGGCTGGAGGCGGCCAGCAGCCCAGCGAGTTCGAGGCCCCAGAGGGCCTCGACCAGCAGCGGCGGGAAGTTCCCCGTGTCTTCGAAATCCGGCTGCGTCGTGACGGTCATGCCCCTGGTCCCCGATTGCAAACGATAGCGGTCGGCCGGTCTGATCCCCGGCGCTCCGGGACGGTGGGGTCTGGCCAAGCGGCTAGAACTCGCCCCGCTGCTGGTTACGAAGCGCCTCAACGCCCGTGTCAATTGCATCCCTGCTGGACGGCTGCTCGCTCCACATCGTCCAGTACCGCTGGGTCGCACTGGACGGTTTGACCTGTGGCGGATCGAACTTGACTCGGCTCGTGAGCACGGTCGCGTCGCCGATCACCACGCCCTCTCCAACATCGAGGACGGGCAGAACTCCCTTGATCCCGGGGACCGATTCGGGCAGCAGACGCTCGATCATCGCTTGATCGCGATCATCGGTGATCCGCATGACGATGAAGTTGTTGCATTGACTGAGGACGGTCGCGCTGACGTCCGTGGGCCGCTGACTCGCGATCAGCAGTCCGAGGCCGTACTTGCGGCCCTCCTTGGCAATCGACTCGAATGCGGCGAGCGCCGCCTGGTGGTTTGGAAGCCGCTCCTCGCCGGCGGGCAGGTAGAGATGGGCCTCATCGCAGACGAGCGTGATCGGCACGCGCGCCGCGGGATTGATCCAAAACTGGACATCGAACACGAATCGCGCGAGCACACCAACCACGATCGGGAGCACGGTCCGGGGCACCTCTGACAGATCGATGATCTTGATCCCTGTCTCACCGCTCCCGGACTGCAGCAGCATCGCTGCCGTGTCCGTGAGCCAGCTGTAGCTGAGCGTCTGATCCGGTGGCGAGAAGATGAAGCCGTAACGCGGGTCCGACCTCCGGACTTCCAGACGGTTGATGAGGCCGGTCATCTGGCCGAAGAAAGGCCCAGGATCCATGCGGTTGCTCGGATGCTGGGGGATCTTCTCCGTATTGTCATTGGCCAGCATCTGGATCAGGCTGTCGAGCCTGTACGGAATCGGCGAGTCGACCGTGAACTTCGTCACAGCCTCGTCACGGCCGGCTTCGATCAGGGCGATCTGCTTGAGCGTCTGAACATGTTCGGTGAACCGCAGCACCTGCTCGGGGCCGTGCGGGTCGCTCGGATTCAGGACGAGTGTCATCAGCTCGTCTCTGCGCAGCAACCAATACGGCAGATACAGGAGGCCGTCGCTCGGCTGTCCGAGATCGGCCGGTCCGGCAAGTCGAAGCCCACGAGCGACTGGCGGCGCGTCGCCGTGAGGCTCGGTCAGCGGCGCGTATTCGCCGTGCATATCGAACACGATGAGATTGGCGTGGCGCAATCGAGCGGCACGCTCGAGCATCAGCGAAACGGCCCAGCTCTTCCCGGCGCCCGTGCTTCCGAGTAGCGCCACATGCCGTTGGAACAGGCGGTTTCCGTCGGCGATCGCGACCGCATCATGAGCGCCGACGTAGTGCCCAAGCACGAGACGCTCGTCCGGATCGACACCTTCGGCGAGGACCGCCAGGAACCGGTTCAGGCGTTCCCCTTCGATCAGGTGGCAAGCCGCGCCGATGCTCGGGTACGCCAGCACCCCCCGGGTAAACGACCCGCCGGTTGGCTCCTCTAGGCGAAACGATCCGATTGACTTGAGCCTGATGTCAGCGAGCGCAGCACTGTCTGTCGATGCGGCGTCATCGGTGCCCGCGGCCTGAGCACGCATCGTCACCGCGTCGACCAGCCCGATCATGAACTCCCCGCCGGTGTCGATCGCGACGACGTCGAACACCGTCACAAGTCCGACCGCCGCGGTGTCGAACACCTGCACCTCGATCCCGTCACGATCAAGGCCCGACACCTGCCCCAGAAGCGGACCCAGACTCAGGTCCAAGCTGCCTCCGATGGCTTCGCCGCTGTCTTGTTCCGTTCTCAACGCATGATGCCCGTGCACCCCCTCGACTGCCCCAAACGCTTCTATGCGATGTCTCCAGGGTACCCGGTTCTCGGTGGCTCGGCCCGGTCCAGCACGAGTTGCGGCTTCGGCCAGCGGTCACTGCTTGACAAGGCCGGCGCCACCGATCACGACCAGGCCGCCTCCGACCAGCAGCAGCAGGCCCGCGAGCACGATCGGCCAACGTCGCTGCAGCCATGCGCCACCCTTGGTCAGCATCGGGTCGGCGCGGTCACCGGCGACCAGCAGCACGACGATGATCGCCAGCAACGGCAGGATGAATGCGACGTTGTAGGCCACCACCAGCCCGACCTCGCCGGCGACGCTCGCGCTCGAGGCGACGATCGCCGCGATCGTCGCGAAATAGGGAATCGCGGTCGGAAGCTCGACGGCTGCGATCGACGCCCCCGCGATCAGCGCCGAGCTGCCGCCGCCCTCGCGCATCGGCAGCTCGCGCCGCGCCAGCGCCCGGCGCCCGCTCCAGAGCGCCACCGCGGCGCCGAGCAGGAGCAGCCCGGCGCCGAGCTCGATCAGGTGGCGCGCGGTCCCCTGCGGGTTGGGCACCAGCCCGACCAGCGCCCGCCCGGGACCGATCAGCAGCACGAGGCCACCGGCCAGGTTCACCGCCAGGATGCCGAATGTGAACTGCGCCACCTTTAGCGCGCGTCGGGGCCCTGTCGCGAGATAAAGAGCGGGGCCGACCGTGCTCGGGTTCATCGAGTCCGCGAGACCGACTGACAGCACCACGCCCACCAGCCGCAGCGGCACCATCTCATCCACTCCCCGGTCGGGCGGCCATCGGGGCAAGCGTAGGCCACGGTGGCGCGCGTGGTGCGCGATACAGTCGGCCCGGTGTTCGACCTCGACGCTTACCTCGAGCGGGTCGGGGTGCGCGGCCGTCCGGGGCTGGTCGAGCTGCACCGCGCACACGTCCGCTCGATCCCGTTCGAGAACCTCGACCCCCAGCGTGGGGTGCCGGTCTCGCTCGACGAGCAGGCGCTCGTCCGCAAGCTGATCACAGATCGCCGTGGCGGCTACTGCTTTGAGCAGAACCTGGTGCTGAAGATGGCGCTCGAGGCGTTGGGCGCCGAGGTCGACCTGATCCTCGGGCGGGTCCGGACGGGGGCGCGGGCGACCGGTCCCCGCCCTCGCAGCCACCTGATCCTCCGGGTCCGGATCGAGGGCGCCGAATGGCACGCCGACGTCGGGTTCGGAGTCGGCACGCTCACCGAGCCGATCCCGTTCGGCGTCGGAGGCCCGCACGAGCAGGCCGGCTGGCGCTTCCGGGTCATCGAGGAGGGGCCGGAGCTGGTCCTCCAGGAGGCCGACGGCGATCAGTGGTCCGACCAGTACGGCTTCGTCCCCGAGACGGTCCCATTCGTCGACCTCGAGACGAGCAACTGGTACACGTCGACCCATCCCCACTCGCCGTTCGTTACGGGGCTGATCGTCGCGCTCCAGAACCCCGATGCAACCCGGGCGTGGGTCACCGACTGGGGCGGCCTGGCGCTGACCGAACACACGCCCGCGGGCCGCACCGTCACCGAGATCACGCGCGCGCAGGTCCCCGGGCTGCTCGCGTCGCGATTCGGCCTCCCGGGATTCACGCTCGACGGCGCCCAGCGGATGGTTCCGGTCGGCGAACGGGCACGCGGCGGCGCCGGCGGTTGACCCAGCGCGATCGCGGCGGCGACAATCGCGGCGATGGAGGCATTGCCCTGGCGGATCTCCGGCAGTTACATCGAGGCCTGCAACTGCGAGGCGATCTGTCCGTGCAGGCGGGTCGACGGGCGGGCCGGCGGACGATCGAGCTACGGCGAATGCCTCGGCGCCCTGTCGTGGATCATCGAGCAGGGCGGTAGCGGCGATGTCGAGCTGGCCGGGATGCGGGTCGTGCTCGCGAGCCGCTACCACGACGACGAGCCCGGCTCGCCGTGGACGTTCGTGTTGTTCGTCGACGCCCGGGGTGACGAGCGCCAGCGCGCGCTGATCGCCGACATCTTCACCGGCCGGCTCGGAGGCACCCCGGGCAGACAATTCCCATGGGCCTTCAAGCCGACGGCGTTCGCGGCGGTCCAGGTAGCGCAGGTCGAGATCGACCACACGCCAGGCCGTGGGTGGTTCAGGGTGGCGGGCAAGGTCGAGGTCCGGATCAACGGCCCGGTCGGCACGCCCGAGACGGTGACCTGCGTGATCCCAGGGCACGATCGGCTCGGCCGCGAACTGCTCGCCGAGCTGCTCGACGTCGAGGCCGACCCGCTCGCGTTCTCGGTTCGCGGTCGGTGCGCGTACGAGGCGACGTTCGACTACTCGTCTGAGGAGCCCTAAGGCGATGCGAGCGTCAGGCGGCGCGGCGCGTGACGCGGTCGCGCTTGCGTCCGCGCTTGGCTGCGAGCAGTCGCTCGTCTGCCACATGCAGCAAGTCGCTCACCGAGCGGCCGTCCTGGGGAAAGACCGCGATCCCGAGGCTGGCGCGTATCCCTGCCGAACCGGCGCTGACGCCGTCGATCGCCGTGGAGATCCTTGAGGCGAGCCGGTGGGTGCCGGGCTCGTCGGTCTCCGGCGCCAGCACGCAGAACTCATCGCCGCCGATCCGAGCGACCGTGTCGGGGGCGCGCAGGGCCCGCTTGATAGCGATCGCAACCTCGCGCAGCAGGTCGTCTCCGGCCGCGTGCCCGTAGCGGTCATTGAGCGGCTTGAGCCCATCGAGGTCGAGCATCACGACGGCGAAGCAGCTCCGTGCGCGAACGTGGCGTGCGATCTCGTAATCGGCGCGGATCAGCAGCGACCGCCGATTCGCGATCCCAGTCAGCGGATCACGCAGGGCGTGGCTGCGCAGTACGTCCCGGTCGTGCTCCAGCCGTTCGCGCACGACGATCAGCACCGCGGCGCTCGCGGCCGGGACCAGCAGCGCCAGTGCGAGCGGCGGGAGCGAGCCGGCGTGCGAGACCGCGACCACCGGCGCCGCCGCGGCGGCCGTCACGATCGCTGCGCCGATCACCGCGCCCGCGCGCGTGCGACTGGCAGCGATCGCCAGCATCAGAGCGGGAACGCACACCCAGAATGCCTCGCTGCCGCCGATCGCCGCGACCAGCCCGGCGGTCACGAGCGCGATCGCAGCGACGCGCAAAGGTGCCGGTGCGGCCCGCCCGCGGGCCCGCAGATCGCCGCCCGCGAGCGGCGGTGGCCCGAGTGATCGCATGCGCCAAGTGTCGCCGCCGCCCCGGACGCTGACAGCGGGTGCGCGGGATCGTCCAGCGCCGGCTAGAGCTTCACGCTCTCGGAGAACACCTGATACGTCGGCGCGGTCACGTTCAGCTTCGGCCGGCCGCCCGCCCCGGAGAGGGGGATCTTCGCGACGCCGTGGACGTACACCGGACCACCGGTGCCGGGAATCGACGCAACACGGGTGAACTTGACGGCGGCCGGCGCCGCTGCAGGCGTGGCCAGCCCCAGTGCGAGGGCGAGCAGTGAGCACAGCAGCGGCCGTCGAAACCTGCACGACGTCTGCACTCTCGATCCCCTCCTCAGTCGAGCACTTCCAGCCGAAGCGCCGCAAATGTAACCCAGGGTCACCCGGCAGCGGAACGGGTGTCAACCAACCCCTTCGACCGACGATCCGAGATGACCACGAACGCGCCGCGTCGGCTATGCCGGGGATGGTCTGGGCTTGGCTTGGGCGCCGGGTTGGACGGTCGGGATGCCTCTGGTGAACGGGAGCGCGATGAGCGCGAGGAGCGCGAGGATGGCCTCGGCGGCGCGCAGTCCGTCGATCTGGCTCTTTTGGTTCTGCTTGACGATCTCGTCGGCGGTCGCGGGGGGCACGTTCGCCTTTTTCAGCGCGGCCTTGGCGTCGGCCTCTGATATGAACGGCACGCCGCCTGCGAGCTGGGTGTGCGCCTGCGATACGACGCTGTCGGGAACTTTGGGGTTGTTCTCGATACCGGTGAAGAACGACGCGGTCATCGCGGAGATCAGCACCGCGCCGGCGAGTGCCGTGCCGATCGACGCGCCGAGCTGGGTGCCGGTGTTCTGGAGGCCGCCGACCTCGCCGCTTTTCTCGTCGGGTACCGATGAGACCGTCACGGCGCCGAGCTGGGAGGCCATCATCCCGAGCCCGGACCCGGCGAGCAGCAACGGCCAGGTGACGATCTCCGGGCCGACGCCGACGTCGAGCAAGGCGACCAGAAGCACGAGGCCGGCGAACAGCATGATGAATCCGAGCCGGACGACGCGCCGGGGTGACGCGTTCGGGCGTAGCTTGGGGACGCCGACCGCGAACAGGAGCAGGGACAGCGACAGCGGCAGCAGCCGGACGCCGGTTTCGACCGCCGAGATCCCGAGCGCGACCGACAGGAACAGCGGAACGGTGAAGAAGATCCCCGCTTGGATGAGGAACATGAACAGGAATGACATGACCCCGCTGCGCAGCTGGAGGTTGCGCAGCATCGCCGGGTCGATCAGCGCACCCTCGCCGCGCTCGATACGCCGGCTCTCCCACCACACGAACAGGACCAGCACCACGGCACCGGCGAAGATCAGCCAGATCACCGGGGAAAGCCCGAACCATTCGGGAGCGTCCGGCTTCGGCTGCACGAGCCCCCACGTCCCGGCCTTGAGAATCCCGAGCACGATCGTCCCGAGCCCGAGCGCGGACAGGGCCGTGCCCACCAGGTCGAGCCGGGCGCCTTCCTCCGCCGGCGTGTCGTTCATGCGGCGAGTCAGCAAGAGGATCACCAGCACGATCACCACCTCCCCGGCGAACACCCACCGCCACGACGCGTAGGTCGTAAACACGCCGCCGACCAGCGGCCCCAGCGCCGCCGCGATCGCGCCCGCAGCAGCGACAAGCCCATACGCGCGCGGACGGTCGGGCTTGCCGAAGTTCGACGCGACCAGCGCCACGATCGCCGGCATGATCAGCACCGCGCCCCAGCCCTTCCAGGCCCGACCAGCCGATCATCAACACCGTCAGATTCTGTGACAGCGCGGTGGTCAGCGAACCGCAGGCGTAGATGATGCACCCGATCGCAAACGCCCGCTTGCGCCCGATCATCTGGCCGACCTTCCCGCCCGTGATCATCAGCGACGCCATCACCAGCGTGTAGAGCGTGATCGCGGTCTGAATCCCGGTCACCGTGGTTCCAACGTCCTTGGCGACGGTCGCGATCGCCGTGTTCATGACCGTCGTGTCGAGCGCCATCACGAACTGCCCGGCCGCCAGACGTGATCAGGACGATCCCCGCCGCGCCGCCGGCCTTCGCCGTCCCCTCCTTCGCCCCTCCGTCGCGTTGGCCGACCCCCGTGTCTGGCACGGCGCCGAAGCTAGCAGTCATCGGCCCAATGGGCCGGTGGCTCCGGTCAGACCTCGACCGTGATGATCCCGGCGATCCGGTCGGGAAGCGTCTGCTTGCGCTCTGAGAACAGCGCCGGCGCGGTCATCACGATCAGATGCGCAAGCGTCCACCCGCACGCGTCCAGCGGGTTGATCCGATGGTCGCGATACAGCTTCATCGTCGCCTCCTGTGCCGCCTCCGGATCGCCGCGGCTGGCGCGCTCGATGTCGTCCAGCCGCGGCTTGATCGCCGCGAGCCGCGCGGACTGGTCCTTGCCAGCGGCTCTTGTCAGCTGCTAGTCACCACGGCTGCCGTCCGCGCGAAGGTGTAACGGATCAGCGCGCTGCGGACCGTGACGGGGCCGCCCGTGCGCGCGTCCGCGCGCCGGATGCCGACGATCCGCGCCCCGGGGCTGCGGCTGTTGCGCATCGCGACCTCCGACACCAGGCCGAATACCCGAAAGCCCCACGCCAGCTGCGGCGTGCTTAACCACCGCTGAAACTCGTCGCCGTCGTCGGCCGAGCGTCCAGCTCGGCGCCGGCGGCTGGTCACAACGTGCACCGCGTAGCCGCCAGCGCCGAATACCACCGGCAGGAAGATCACGGCATCAACCGTCGCCGCGAACAGTCGCGTGCTCACCGCCGCGATCCTGGGCTGCCTGGAGCGAGTGGAACACGCTCCAAGGATCTCAAGTTACGGCCTCCCTACCCGGCAGCGCGGCTCCCTATCCGGGAAGCGCGGCCCCCTCCTCGGTGAACGCGGGCGCCGAGTACGGAGCGCCCGGCGTGGCGCCGATCGCGAGCAGCCGCAACGGCTCGTCACCGGTGGTGATCTTGCGGGTGACGCCCGGCCCCACGCGCGCGAACACGCCTGGCTCGAGGTGGTAATCCTGCCCCTCGGCGTGGAGCGTCGCCGAGCCCGACAGCACGGTGTAGACCTCTTCCTGGCCGTCGTCGGAGTGGTCGTGCTCGGGGAAGTGCTCGAAATGCGGTGGGAAGTTCTCCACCTGGATCCCGAACGCGGTCACGCCAAGGCTCGCCCGCGCGCGGCAAAAGCCGCCGTTGTTGGGTGAGTCGAACTCCTCGACCCGTTTGACTACGACATCCGACATTGGTCACCTCCGGTGCCCGAGTGATGTTGTCGACCTCTAGACGAACGGGGCTCTGCTCGCGGGACACCCGGCCGGCGAAACTGGGAGCATCAGCCGTCTTGAGCCTGTGGGGCAACATCTTCGCGGCGCTATATGACCGCATGTCGGCCAAAACCGAGCGCGCCGGGGTAGGCGCGCACCGCACCGCGCTGCTCACCGACGCCGCCGGGGACGTGCTCGAGATCGGTGGCGGGACCGGCGTCAACGTCCCCTACTACGGCCCGGACGCTCGCACGGTCACGATCACCGAGCCCGCGCCGCCGATGGCTCGCCGACTTCAGCGCCGGATCGACGCATCCCGCCCGGACGCGAGGCTCGTCAGCGCGTCCGCCGAGGGACTGCCGTTCGACGACGCCTCGTTTGACACGGTCGTCTCGACGTTCGTGCTCTGCACCGTCGCCAGCCAGCCGCGGGCGCTGGCCGAGATCCACCGTGTCCTGCGCCCCGGTGGCCGGATGCTGTTCATCGAGCACGTCCGGTCCGACGACCCGGCGATGGCGCGCCGCCAGGACCGGATCCAGCCGATCAACGGGTTCGTCGGCCACGGCTGTCACTGCAACCGAGCGACGCTCGACGCGATCCGCGCCGCGGACTTCGATGTCACCCGCGTCCAGCACGACACGCTCAAGCACACGATGCCCTACCTGCGTCCGATGATCGTCGGCATCGCGCAACCGGCGCCGGCGCCCGCCTCGCAGTGACGGTCGGCGCGTTGGCCGCCGCCAGCGCACGCGTTACGCTCTTGTCGGGATGAGCTCGCCGTACCACGAAGGGTCACGTCGGCTCCAGGACCGGTTCGACACCCGTCGGCTGGCCGACCGTCTCGACGAGCGGCTGCTGTCCCGCACCACGATCGACGATGACGATCGCGCATTCATCGAGCGGATGGACATGTTCTTCCTTGCGACGGCCGACGCCGAGGGGCGGCCCCAGTGCTCCTACAAGGGCGGCGACCAGGGGTTCGTCCGGGTCCTCGACGAGCAGACGCTCGCGTTTCCGAACTACGACGGCAACGGGATGTACCTGTCGATGGGCAACATGCTCGAGAACCCGCACATCGGGATGCTGTTCATCGACTTCACGGCCAAGCGCCCCTCCCGCCTACGCCTCAACGGAACCGCGAGCATCGACGAGACCGATCAACTCGCCTCCGACTACCCGGGCGCGCAGTTCATCGTCCGCGTTCGCGCGACCCAGGTGTTTCCCAACTGCCCGCGCTACATCCACCGGATGGCGCTGGTCGAGCGCTCCCGGTTCGTTCCGCGCGCCGACCACGAGCCCCCGGTTCCCGACTGGAAGCGGACCGACTGGGCGTGTGACGTCCTGCCGGCGGGTGATCCGGCCAGGGGCGACTGAGCGCGCTCAGGCGACTGCCGCGCTGCGGTCTCGTCGTTTGCGCGGTGCCGCGGGTCCGACACGCCTACGTCTCTGGCCAGCCGATCGGACGGATCTATGCCATCTGGCAGATGTAGTCCAGCCGCCGGCTCCCTAGCTTTGTGCGCGATCCCGTGTGACTCAGCTCGCGTCCCATCGACAATCCGACTCGACCGTGGCACGATTCCCGCACGGCCTGGCACTTGGGCGGCCGATGTTCTGGGGAGCGGGTTTGGAAGAGGCGGTCGAGACGACGCTCGCGTTGCCGGCGGGCACGGTCACCTTTCTGATGACCGACATCGAGGGATCGACGCGGCTGTGGGAGGCGAATCCCGAGGCGATGGCGCAGGCGGTGCCGATGCACTACGCGTTACTGTCAGAGGCGATCGGCTCAGTACGGCGGCGCACGACCCGGCGAGCAGGGCGAGGGCGACAGCGTCCTGGCAGCGTTCGCCCGAGCCTCGGACGCGGTGCGGGCGGCGCTCGAGGCTCAGCGGGCGCTCTCGCGGCACGCGTGGCCGGGAGACATCGAGCTGACGGTCCGGATCGCGCTGCACACTGCGGAGGCACAGCTGCGCGACGAGGGCAACTACTTCGGCGTCGCATTGAGTCGCTGCGCGCGGCTGCGGGGGATCGCGCACGGCGGACAGACGCTCCTCTCGCGCGCGGTCCACGACCTGGTCGTCGAGCGGGTTGCCCGAGGGCGCCACGCTGGTCGACCTCGGCTCGCATCGGCTCCGCGACCTGGGTCGGCCGGAGCACGTGTTCGCGCTCGCTCATCCGGACCTGCCCGCGACGCGCGAGCCGCTGCGGTCACTTGACCGCGTGCCGAACAACCTTCCGGACCAGCTGACGAGCTTCGTCGGACGCGAACGCGAGCTCGAGCAGCTGATCGAGCGATCGCTCGGGGAGACCCGACTGCTGACGCTCACCGGCGCGGGTGGCTGCGGCAAGACGCGGCTCGCGGCGCAGGCAGGCGCCGACACGCTCGAGCGCTTTCGGCGACGGCGTCTGGTGGGTCGAGCTGGCACCGCTCGCCGACGGCGATGCGCTCGCTCAGGCGATCGCGCAGACGCGTCGGCGTGAGGCCGCTCCCGGGCCAGTCCTCGCTGCGACGCCGCGATCGCCCACCTCGACGACGGCGCGGGCGCTGGTCGTGCTCGACAACTGCGAGCACCTGCTCGATGACTGCGCGCGCGACCGCCGAGGCGCTGTTGCGCGGCTGTCCGGAGCTGACCGTGCTCGCCACCAGCCGCGCACCGCTCGGAGTACCCGGGGAGACCGTCTGGCGGGTGCCGTCGCTGTCGCTGCCGCGCGAGATCGGCACCGAGCCGGTGGAGGCGCTCGCTCAGTCCGACGCCGTGCGTCTGTTCATCGAGCGCGCCACGCAGGTGCGCCCGAACTTCACCGTCGACGGCGAGAGCGCGCCGGCGATCGCCCAGATCTGTCACGACCTCGATGGCATCCCGCTCGCGATCGAGCTCGCCGCGGCGCGCGTTCGGGTGCTCGGCGTCGAGCAGATCGCGGCCGGCCTCGGCGACCGGTTCCGCCTGCTGACGGGCGGAGCGCGCTCGGCGATGCCGCGCCAGCAGACCCTGCGCGCCTCGGTCGACTGGAGCCACGAGCTGCTCAGCGACGACGAGCGGACTCTGTTGCGCCGGCTCGCCGGTGTTCGCCGGCGGATGGACGCTCGACGCCGTCGAGCAGGTCTGCGCGGACGACGGCCTCGAGCGGCTCGCGATCCTCGACCTGCTCAGCCGCGCTCGTCGACAAGTCGCTGGTGACCGTCGACGAGCGCGGCACCAGCGATGCGCTACCGGCTGCTCGAGACCGTGCGCCAGTACGCGCTCGATCGTCTCCGCGAGGCCGGCGAGCACGACGAACTGCGCGACCGCCACCTCGACGTCTACCTGGCGCTCGCCGAGCGAATCGCGCCGACAGCTCCACGTCGCCGAGCAGGCGTCGTGGCTGGACGTTCTCGACCTCGAAGCCGCGAACTTCGCGCTCGCGATCGATCGTGCCGTCGAGAACGACGGCGAGCTCGCGCTGCGGCTCTGTCTCGCGCTGACCTTCTGGTGGAAGCTCCGGGGCAGGTTCGCACTCGCCGACACCGCTTATGTGCGCGCGCTCGACGCGCCCGGGTCGGAGCGACAACGGATTGCGAGCACGCGTGCTTTGGGCGCGCGGCTACCTGCTCGTCTACGGGGGCCGCTACGACGAGGCGATCGCAAGCGCGAGCGAGGCGCTCGAGCGCGCGAACGAGGTCGGCGACATCTCGACGGCCGCCCGCGCTCTCGACGTGCTCGGCACCGTTTACATGTTCCCCGACCCAGCTGGCGCGCGCCCGGGTCTCGAACAGGCCCGGGAACTCGCGCTCGAGAGCGGCGACGACTGGTGCTTCGTCGACGCCACTCAGATCCTCGCCAGCACGCTGGTGATGCAGGCGGACCTGGACGCGGCGGCGTGTGGCAGGAGGCGTTCGCGGTCCTCGAGCGCAGCGGATACGCCGAGTGCGAGGCCTGGCACTGGTGGGGTCTCGGCTCTGTGCGGCAGCTGGAGGGCCGCGACGACGAGGCGCTCGAGTTGTTCGCGCGCGCGATCGAGCGTGCGGACGCGGTCGGGGAGCCGGTGAGCTCCGGGGCCACCCACGCCTCGCGGACGCTCACGCGATGCGACCGGGGCGAGGCGAGTGAGGTACTCGTGGAGCTCGGCGCGGTGATGGAGCGCTCGATCGCCGCCGGTGCCGGGCTCGCGATCCCGTGGCTGCAGCTAGCGACGTTCACCGCGCAGGCCGCGGCCGGCGATTTGGAGCAGACGCGCGCGATGCTGTCGGAGTACATCTTGAGCGGAGCAAGCGGCGGCCCGTATGGCACCGTCATCGCGCTGACGCTGCTCGTCCGCATCGAGCTGTCGCTTGGGGAGTTCGACGACGGCGGCGAACATGCCCGAGCCTTGATCGAGATCGCCGACGTCAAGCTCGGCAACCCGATGTACGGGGCCGCAGCACGGACACAGCTGGCGTCCGTATCACTGGCCGGCGGTGAGGGCGCCGATGCCGAGCGCCTCGCGCACGAAGCGCTCGCGACCGCGGTCGCAGAACGGTACCGCCGGCTGATCGCACCCGTGCTGGACGTCCTCGCCCTCGTGGCCGCTTCGGTTGAGAGCTTCCAGGAGTCCACACGGATCGTCGGCGCAGCGCAGCGCGCTCTCGATGACCTCGGAATCGTACGTTGGGAACGCGAGCAGGCCACCATCGATGCGCTCGCAGAGCACCTGCGCTCCGCTCTCGGCGACGACGCGTACGGACAAGCGTACGCGGCAGGCCACGAGCTAAGCACCGACGAGGCGGTCGCGTGGCTGCGTCGCGCGCGCGGCGCTCGCAAGCGTCCTCCCGGCGGCTGGGAATCGCTCACCCCCACGGAACTTCAGGTCGTCGAGTTGGCAGCCGAAGGATTGACGAACCCAGAGATCGCGCAACGGATGTTCATCGCCCGCGGCACGGTCAAGGTCCATCTCTCGCACGTCTACGGCAAGCTCAACGTCCGCAACCGTTCAGAGCTCGCCAAACGCGCCGCGAGCAGAGCGGGGCCCAGAATTCCGGCGATCGACTGACACCCCCCGCTCACTCGGGCCAGAAGCCCTCGACCAGCTCCCCGTCAGCGCGCGGATCGTCGAGCCTTACCGAGCAGATGATCAGCTCGGCATCGCCCGGCCCGTCGTTCCACACCGATCGAACCGTCTCGGGCGCGACCCGAACGGCGGTCCCTGCGTCGACGCTCACCACGTCGTCACCGAGTTTGAACTCCACCGCCCCGGTGGCCACGTAGTAGATCTCCTCCTGGGTCTTGTGCCGGTGCCCGTACGAGCCCTTGCCGCCGCTCTTGGGCGGCATGACACGGTGTGTGAACGCGATCTGCTGGTTGCCGAGATCCTCGGTCAAGAAACGCATCGAGCCGGGATACTGACCCCCGAAAGCGTCCGGAACCTCTTCGAGCTTGCGGATCGTGTAGTCCGTCATGAGATGACCCTAACGCAATGACACGGCCATCGATCGTGGCCGCCGAACAAGTTGCGCCGGCCGCGCTCGCCGAGCTGTTCACGCGCGCCTACTCGGACTACTTCGTGCCGCTCAGGTTCGACGCGGCGGCGCTTGCAGATCACGTGCGTGAGTTCGACATCGACCTGCGCTGCTCGCGCGTGGTTCTCGTCGGAGAACCCGCAGCGTTCGCGTTGATCGCCCGCCGCAGGGACGCCAGCTGGATCGGCGGCATGGGGACCGCACCGGCTCACCGGCGGCGCGGGCTGGGCGAGTCGGCGCTGAGAGCGGCGCTCGAGGCGGCGGCCGCAGCGGGCTGTCGCGAGACCTGGCTGGAGGTGATCGACGCCAACCGCGCCGCGGAGGCGCTGTACGTCAAGCTCGGCTTCGAGGTCGTGCGGGATCTGATCGTCTGGTCGCTGGTGGGCGGCGGTCGCAGCCGGGACGGCGGCCGCCCGGCGGAGATCGGCGAGGCCCGCTCCTGGATCGCCGCTCACCGGCGCACCCGCGAGCCCTGGCAGCGCGCCGATCGGACGCTCGCCAACATCGAGCGCGCCGGTGGCCGGCTACGGGCCCTCATGCACGAGCGCAGTGATGGGGAGGCAGCCGCGGTCATCTACCGCGACGATTCAGCTCCGGTCGCGGTGCTCCAGGTCACGGCGCTCGACGACTCGTCGGCTGCCGATGCGCTGCTGGCTACCGCCGCCGGCCGCGAGCTGCGACTGGCGAACGTCGCCGAAGACGAGCCGCCGTCACGGGCGCTCGCGACGCTCGGCGCGCGGATCGTGGTACGCCAACACGAGATGCGCCTGCAGCTCACGTGAACCGATGCGTGCTCAGTACGCGGCCTGCTCGTCGATCAGCTGCAGGAGGTCGTGGGCGGCGAGCTCGATCGACTTGTGACGCCACTCGGCGGCGCGATAGTGGCAGGCGATGATCCCCGAGCGGTGGATCCGGCGAAAGTCGCCGAACACGAACGCGTACCGGCCCTTGGTCTGCTCGGCGGCGCCGTCGGTCAGCCCAAGGAACCACTGGGCGTAGCGATCCCAGCCGTGGCGCTCGAGATAGGCGGTCTCGGCGGCGGCCCGCGGCTGAACCTGGCCCCACTCACTGTCGAGCACGTACTGGCGCTTGGCAATCAGTTCGCGCGCACGCGCAACGCCAGCGTCGTTGACCGAGTAGGAGGCCACTCGTTACTGCTTACCCAGCTCGACGAGCAACCAGACGAACTCGCCGCGCGCCGGGCGGGGCGACTAACGACGACGTAACGCCGTTACGGCGGCGTTACCCGCGACCGCCTAGAAAACGCGTGCCGTCGTGCTGCTGCTCCGACGCGACTGCATGGCGGCGGGCGGTCGGAGTTCGGCCGATGTCACAGCCCCGAGCGAATTTGGCAACTAGCGATAGATGAGCACGACAGCCAGCGCAAAAGCCACGCTCGTCAGAGCCTGTTCGGGCGCGAGCGCGAGCGCGATCAAGCCCGCCCCGGGGCGGGGCTCGGCGCTGGCCGAGTTCGAGCAGCTCTACCGCGACAACGCAGACGTGGTGATGGCGTATTACGCCAGGCGATGCGCCGAGCCGCAGGTGGTCGCGGATCTCACCTCGGAGACGTTCGTGCGCGCAGCCGGAACGTTCGCAAGCTTCGATCCGGGCAAAGGGTCGCCGCGCGCCTGGCTGTTCGGGATCGCGGCCCACGTGTACGCGCGCCATTGCGCCCAGACCGCCAACGGCCGTGCCGCGGTCGCACGGTTGGCCGGACACAGGGCGCTGGAGCGCGATGAGATCGACGAGCTGACCGGCAGGATCGACGCCGAGCAAACCGGCCGGGAGCTGATCGAGCGGTGCTCGCGGCTTCCCGAGCTCGAGCGAGCGGCGATCGAGCTCGTCGATTTGTCGGGCCTGACGCCGAAGGAGGCCGCGACCACGCTCGGCGTGTCCGGGGTCGTGTTGCGCAAGCGGCTGTCGCGAGCGCGGAGCCGGCTGAGAAAGGAGCCACAACCATGAGCAAGTTCAAGGATCGCCTGTGGCGTGACCTGGTGCGAGAGCACGGGGGCGACCTGGCGCAGATCCCCAGACCGGCGGCAAAGGCACAGCCGGCGGGCGCGGCCTCGCGTGCTCGCCGGCACGACCGCCGGCCTGGTCGGGATCGGTACCGCTGTCGCCCTGATGCTGAGCGCCGCAGGCAGCTCGCCCGCGTTCGCGGTCACCCGCAATCATGACGGGACCGTCACGGTCGCGTTGCGCACGTTCAGCGCGATCCGGGACGCGAACGCGAAGCTGGCCGGCGCCGGCCTCCCGGCGAAGCTCGTACAGGTACGAGTCGGATGCCCCGCCGACGCGAAGCTGCCCCCAGCGCTGATGAAGGCCTGGCATGCGCACGGGACGGCTCAACGCCCGATTCTGGTGCCGCGGGGGGTCCAGGCACGGTTTGACCCGCGCAAGATCCCCGCCGGCAAGATCCTGGTTCTCGCAACCTGGCGGACGGGCCGCTCGATCCATGTCACCGCGGCGCGCGCCGTGCGCGGGGTGGCGCCTGCGTGCCTGCCACCTCCTCCAGCCTCGCCGGGCGCCTGCCGCGCGGTCAAGCTGCCTCCGCCCGGCAGCCCCGGCCCCCGGGGCGGAACAGGCACCACGGGCAGCGGCGAAACAGGCACCACGGGCAGCGGCGGAACAGGCACCGGCACGGTCGCGCAGCCCCAGGTCCCCGGCCCGGGAGGCCCGGCGGCTCACGGTCGCACGTGGACCCGTCCATCTCCTGGGAGGGCGATGGCCTGTGTGGCTGCCATGCTCCACGGCGCCCGTCCACCGAAGGACGGTCCCCTGGGCAGTGCCTCGGCCACGCCCCAGACCGCTCCGGTACCCCAGGCCGCTCCGCCGTGCCCCGCCGCTCTTCCGCCCCGCAGGAAGGCCGCCCGCCGCTGATCGGCGGCTTGGCGGCGCCGCGGTCCTTCGCGCTTCCGGCCCCCGCCGCTCGGTGGGGGCCGGACAGTGGTCGGGTCTGACGTCAGGCGCGCTCGCGCACGACCTCGGCGACGAGCGCTCCGAACGCCTCGCAGGCGACCGCGAGGTCGTCCTCGCTTGCGTCTTCGGCCCTCGAGTGGCTGATGCCACCGCGAGTGCGGACGAACATCATCGCCGCCGGCACACCCGCCCCGGCAACGGCCGCCGCGTCGTGGAGTGGGCCCGAGATCAGCGGCTCGCCGCCGGTCAACGCCGCCGCCCGGACGACCAGGCTCGGGTCGAAGGCGATCGGGTCCAGGTAGAAGGTCGGCTCGTAGGTGACAGAGCAACCGGCGTCGTCGGCCGCCCGCCCGGCGATCGAGGCCAGCCGACGGTCGAGCCCAGCAAGCGCGTGCAGCTCGCGATGGCGCACGTCGACCATCAGCTGCACGGTGGCCGGGACCGCGGTCGGCGTCCCGGGCCGCGCCTGCAGCGTCCCGACCGTCGCCAGCCCGTCCGCGGCGATCGCGGCCTCGCGCGCGCCGAGCAGGAAGTTCGCCGCGGCGAGTGCAGGGTCATGGCGCATCGCCATCGGCGTCGCCCCGGCGTGCGCCGCGGTGCCGCTGAACGTCACCTGGGCTCGGCGGACCCCGAGGCATCCCGAGACGGCCGAGCATGCGCGTCCGGCCGCTTCGAGGACCGGACCCTGCTCGATGTGAAGCTCGAGGTACGCATCCACGCCGTCCAGCCGCGACCGCGCCGCGTCCATCCGAGCGGGATCGACCCCGCTGGCGCGCAGCAGGTCAACGAATGCGACCCCGTCCGTCGTGACGAGCGTCGCGACTAGCTCCAGGTCGAGCGAGCCGGCCGCCGCCGACGATCCGAGCAGCGAGTGCCCGGTGAGCGCACCCTCCTCGTCGGCCCAGTCGACGACGCGCAGCGTCCGGCGACCGCGCGGGGCCTCGGCCGCGATCCCCCGCGCGATCTCGAGTGCCGCCAGCACGCCCAGGCAGCCGTCGAGCCACCCTCCATCGGGCACGCAGTCGAGGTGGCTCCCGATCACGACCGTGCCGGGCAGCTCGCCGGCGAGCTCGAACCAGATGTTGCCCGCCTGGTCGCGATCGATCCTCGCCGCCGGCACCTCGTCGGCGAACTCGCGACCGACGCGCTCTCGCTCGGCGCTCCAGACATCGCTCCATGCGACTCGCTGCCCACCGCTGCGGGCGTCGAGTTCGCGCAGCTGTCTGATCACGCGCGTGCTGTCCATCGACGCGAAGTATTGACGGTTGCCCGCGCCGAGCTCGCTCTGACGGGCGCGCCGATGCTGGGAACCCCGGCGCCGGCCAGGAGCAGATCGTCGCGCAGGCACGGTCTGGACTGGGCCCGCCGGGCTGAGACCGGGCGAGCACCTGTTCCCAGTGGCGCATGCACCCGCCACTCCGGTATTGTGTGTATTGAGCCCAGCCGAGGGACCGGAGACCAGATGCGCAAGCGGAGCTTCCTAATTGCCTTGCTGACCGGAGCGTTGATCGCGCTGCTCGCGCCCGCAGCGCACGCCGCCGCCTACGGCGTCTCCAGCTGGACGGCCGGGGTCTATTCCAACGACTACAGCGGCCCGAGCGACACCAGCTACTACACCCAGGCAGGGGGGCACCCGTTCGAGGGCGTGACCGACTTCACGCTCGACACCTCCGCCAGCATCACGAAGTCGGTCCGCGTCGATCTGCCGCCGGGGCTGATTTCGAACCCGCAGGGGATCCCCCAGTGCACCAACGCGCAGTTCCCGCTCTGCCCGTCGGATACCCAGCTCGGGATCGTCAAGTTGACGGTGTCGCTCGCCGGGATCACGACCTACCTCGGCGCGTCGGTCTACAACGTCGTGCCGTCCGCGGGCCAGGTCAGCGACTTCGCGTTCAACACGGTCGCGGGCCGGACCGACATCATCGGCGGCATCCGCTCGGCCACCGACGACGGGTTGTTCTTCACGATCGCGGTCCCGTCGACCGCGACGCTGGTCAGCTCGACGCTCATCTTCTGGGGGGTGCCAGGCGACAGCGCCCATGCTCCCCAGCGTGGGTGGTCCTGCCTCAGCACCGTGATCGGCACCTGCACTCCGCCCGCGAGCGGGACGACCCACACCCTCAGCGGCCAGCCGTTCATAACGCTGCCGAGCGGCTGCGTGGCGGCCGGCCAGGCGACGAGGCTGACCGTCGACTCCTATGAGGGCGAGCAGGCGCAGGCGACCCGCACAACCCCGGTCCCGGCGACAGGCTGCGCCGGCGTCCCCTTCAGCCCGTCGCTGACCGTCACCCCAACGACGACCCAGGACGATGCGCCGACCGGCCTGTCGGTCGACCTCCACGTGGCCCAGAGCACGGACCCGGCCACGCTGGCGAGCTCGCAGCTGCAGGGCGCGACGGTCACGCTGCCGCCCGGCATGACGCTCGACCCGTCTGCAGCGACCGGTCTTCAGGCCTGCAGCCCGGCACAGTTCGGCCGCGGCGCGGACGCCGCGCCGACGTGTCCCGCGGAATCGAAGGTCGCGACGGTCGAGATCGACACGCCGCTGCTCGCAAGTCCGCTGACTGGGTCGGTGTTTCTCGGCTGCGACGGCGCCTCGGCGCTTGCCCCATGCCCGGCGAGCGACGGACTCGCCGACCTGTACGTGTACGCGACCGCCGCCGCCCAGGGAGTCACCCAGAAACTAATCGGGAGGGTCAACGCCAACCCGCTGACCGGCCAGCTCACGACCTCGTTCTCCAACCAGCCCGAGGTCCCGTTCAGCGACTTCAAGCTGAGGTTCAACGGCGGCCCCGCCGCTCCGATCGCGAACCCGCTCGCGTGCGGTCACGCGACCACGACCAGCTCGCTGACTCCGTGGTCGGGCAACGCCGCCGCGACGCCGATCAGCACCTTCACAGTCGATTCCAACGGCAGTGGCGGAGCTTGTCCGAACCCGATCCCGTTCGCCCCTATGCTCGCGGTGACGCCAAACACGAATCTCGCCGGCGCGTTTGACAGCCCGCTGACGTTCGCGTTCAGCCGTGCCGATCGTCAGCAGTACCTCGGCAAGATCTCGGCCCAACTCCCGCCCGGCCTGCTCGGACTGATCTCGCGGGTGGCGCGGTGCCCCGAAGCGCAGGCCGCCGCGGGCACGTGTCCGGCGACCACTCGGATCGGCACGGCGTCGGTGCTCGCCGGTGCCGGCAGCGACGCGATCACGCAGTCGGGCGGCGTCTTTCTCACCGGCCCCTATGCCGGCGCGCCGTTCGGGCTCTCGATCGTGATCCCCGCGATCGCCGGCCCATTTGACCTCGGCACCGTCGTCGTCAGGGCGGCGATCGAGGTCAACCCGGCGACCGCGCAGCTGACAATCGCCTCCGATCCGCTGCCCCAGGTGGTTGGCGGGGTGCCATTGCGCATCCGACGGGTCGCGGTGACGATCGACCGCACGGGATTCACGCTTAACCCGACCGGCTGCGGTCCGGCCGCCACGGTCGCGACCGTCACCTCGACCGACGGCACGGCAGCCACAGCGCTGAGTCCATTTTCGGTGACCGGATGCGGCGCGCTGAGGTTTGCGCCGACGATGCAGATATCGCTCACCGGCAAGGGCCAGACGGCCCCGGGCGCGCACCCGGCGCTGACCGC
The DNA here is from genome assembly GCA_963730075.1 of uncultured Solirubrobacterales bacterium. GTDB lineage: Bacteria > Actinomycetota > Thermoleophilia > Solirubrobacterales > Solirubrobacteraceae > Palsa-465. The sequence continues at coordinate 254,346 of CAVSQH010000004.1, forward strand.
GACGGTCAGCTCGACGCCCGGGCAGGCAAACGTGAGCTCAGCGTCGGTGACGCTGCCGTTATCGCTCGCGCTCGATCCGCGCAACTCCGAGCACGTCTGCGCGGTAGCCGCAAGCGCCGTCGATGCCTGTCCGGCGACGACCCAGATCGGCACGGCGACGGTCGATACCCCGGTCCTCGACCAGCCGCTCAGCGGCCCGGTGTACCTCGTCCAGGGGATCCGTACGACCCCCCAGGACGAGCAGGTCCGCACGCTGCCCGCGCTGCTGGTCACGCTCCGCGGCCAGGTCGCGCTCGACCTGCGCGCGCAGACATCGGTCGACTCCGACAGCCGGCTGGTGACGACCTTCCCGACTGTCCCCGATGCGCCGCTGTCGCGCTTCGAGCTGCAGATCACCGGCGGCCGGCGCGGCGTGCTGGTGGTCACCGGCCACGCCGGCCTCTGTCGTGGCACGCAGAGAGCGCTCGCCGCATTTCGGTCACACAGCGGCGCCGGCAAGAACCTGACGGTCAAGTTGAACACTCCGTGCCGACCGGCGGCTAGGGTGACCAGCCTACGGGTCAGGGGCCACACCGTGCGGCTGTCGGTCGCGGTCCCGGCGGCCGGAAGGCTGCGCGTCTCAGGCCGCGGCCTGATCGCCGTCAGCCGCCGCCTGCACCACGCCGCGACCGCGAAGCTCGTTCTGCGCCTGGGCTCGGCCGCGGCCGCGAGACTCCGCCACCCGCACGCGTCGGTTCGAGTCAGGCTCCGGATCCGCTACTCGCGCGCGGGCGCACGCACGCAGACGATCGTCACCCGGCCGGTCTCGATCCATTAGGGCTCCTACCGGCCGGTCAGCGGTCGACCAGCGCGCGATCGTCGGCGACCCACCCGAGCAGGCGACCCGCGAACGGCGAGTCGCACACGATCGCCTCGGTCTCGACGTTGTCGGAGTTGATCCGCTGCAGCCGCAGGTGGTCGTGGCCGGCGGCGCCGAACGGGACCAGCCCGGCGTAGAAGAAGAACAGTTCGTTGAGCCGCGCGACGACGGCGTCCAGATCTGACACGCCGTGTAGGTCCACGTCTGCATAGATCACGTCCTGATGGCGCTCGTCGAGCTGTCGGATCGCGTGCACCAGGGCGTCACCTGCACCGTTGCCCCACCCCGCGATCCGGATCATCGCCGTCCGGGCGTCGCCGTCCTCGCTCGAGCTGAGCGCGTCAGGCCCGGACTCGGGCTGCTGCGGGCTCAGGTCGAGGCCGAGGTGCTCGTATGTCGCGCGCACGCTGTCCGCGTAGCGCCGTGGGATCCCGATTGCGCGCGGCGACGGACGCAGCACCCGAACCGACAGTAGGTGCGCCGTGCGGCCGCCGGAAGTGCTCAGCCCCGACATGGTCATCTCGGGGCCGACGGCGCCGAGCATCAGCGCGCTCTCCCGATACCCGTGGGCCAGCTCGGAGCGCTGACTGTAGGGGTGCACGGTCACGGCTCGACCGTAGATCGCCGACAGCCCGCTGGCGGTCGCTCTCGCCAGCGTGTGCTCGAACAACCGCCCGAACACCCCCAGCCCCCGATAGGCGGAGTGCACCACCGCGACCCCGGTCTCGGCCGACGCCGCGTCGGGGGTGGGCTCGAGGATCGCGTGATGGCCGATGATCTCGTCCGCGAGCACCGCCACCGACGAGAGCACCGTGCCGTTGGCGACCTGCTCCGCGAGCCACCGCGGACGGTAGAAGTCGGGGTGTGGGTAGGTCAATGCGTAGTTGCCGTACAGAAGCTCCGAGACCGCTTGCTCCTCACCGGCTCGGAGGTCGCGGATCTGGATCTGGTCCCGTACATCGGGGGCCGCCGGCGCCACCGGCGACGTCGTCGCGTCCGGGGCCACCGGCATGGACGGCGCGGCCGCGGCGATCGGGACTGTGAAGCCGAGGCGCTTGCCGTCCCGGCCGAGGTTCACCAGGCGGAGATCCTCGACGCTCTCCGACAGCTCGGCGAGCTCGGCCGGCGGCGACCCCAGGGTGCCGCCGAACGATGCCAGCGGCCGCCCCCAATCGTGTACTCGCACGTGGACCGCCGATCCGAGGAGCTCGTAGCCGACCTCGATCTCGCCGCCGCGGTCGTCCGGGTAGCAGTGGCGCAGCACGAACTCCACCAGCCGGCTCGTCGCGGCCGTGATCAGATCGCGCTCCTCGTCACTTGCGCCGGCGGCACGACAGAACTGCTCGGAGACCGCCATGATCGGTCCCAGCGCCGAGAGCTCACTTGGAAGGTTCAGGCGCACCCGGTCCGACATCGCCGCAAGCGTATGTCGCTGGCCGCCGCTGTCAAGCCGGCGGTTGACATCGGCCACGGCGGCTGGTACTTCTGCGCCCGTCGGTCGCAGAGCGAGACGGCGAACTGGGGAGCCGTGGCGATCACGGCGGAGGAGATAGAGCAGGCGAAGAAGACGTTGCCGTTCGGCTGGGGCCGGTTCGGCAAGGCGCTTGACCAGCTGGCGGAGCTCTCTGAGCCCGACGAGTCGCTGCTGGCTCCGTGCGTCGGACTCAACCCCGAGTACCAGTACAAGCCAAAGTTCGTACCAGGGACCGTGCTCGGCGCAGGCCACGCCCTCAACGAGCTCAAGAAGTCAATCAACGTCGTGCTCGCGTGCACAAACCAGCGGCTGATCCTGATCAGCACCGGCGGCGGCGGCGCCCCGCGTGAGCACGTATCGGTCCAGTACGAGGGACTCGAGATCGTCTCGCGCGACAAGAAGGAGTTCGTGCTCGGCCTGCCCGAGGGGCAGGTCCGGATTCGCGGTGCAGCCAAGCAGCAGGTCCCAGCGTTCCTGCAGGCGCTCGAATCGCGGGCGCGGCCGGCCGCCGAGTCAAGCCAGCCCTAGCCGCGGCGGTTTCGCGCGCGCCGCGCGCCGCGGTCACTCTGGTTGCGCACGGCCGTTGGTACTATCGTGACTAGCACGATGCTCGAAGTCACGATCGACCGGGACGACCCCGCGCTCCTTCATGACCAGGTCGCCGCCGAGATTCGCCACGCGATCGCGGACGGTGAGGCGCGGCCGGGCGACCGGCTGCCGCCGGCCCGGGACCTGGCCGCGGTGCTGGGAGTGAACACCAACACGGTCCTCCGGGCCCTGCGGCTGCTGCGCGACGAGGGCCTACTCGAGTTTCGCCGCGGCCGCGGGGTCCGAGTGACGGGCGACGCGGCCCCCAAGAGCGTCGTGCTCAGCAAGGCACGCGAGCTGATCGAGGTCGCCCGCCGAGAGGGATACCGGAAGGACGACCTGCTGAGGCTGATCGAAGGGCTCTGAGCGATGCCCGAGCGGCCGTCGCTGAACCCGTTGCTGGCGAGCCGCTGGAGCCCGAGGAGCTTTGACGCCTACTACGACATCACCGATGACGAGGTCGAGGTGCTGCTCGAAGCGGCACGCTGGGCACCGTCCGCGGGCAACTCGCAACCGTGGGCGTTCATCGTCGGGCGCCGCGGCGACGCGACATACGAGCGGCTCGTCCGCCACCTCGCCGGCAGCTCGGCAGGGTGGGCGCCGACGGCCAGCCTGCTGATCGCGAACCTGGCGCACCGCTTCGTCGAGGACACCGACTGGGAGTACTCGGAGTTCTCGCTCTACGACCTCGGGCAGGCCGTCGCTCATCTGACCGTGCAAGCCCAGGCGCTTGGGCTCTCATCGCGCCAGTTCCGGGCCTTTGATCGCGAGCAGATGGCGGCCGAGTTCGCCGTCCCCGACCACTGGGAGGTGAGCACGATGGTCGCGATCGGACGCGCGGCGCCGGCGTGCATCCCGCCCTCCGCCGAGCTCGCGCAGCCACCTGCCCGCGCGTGCCGCGCGGTCGACGAGTTCATCTGGCCCGCCGACTGACGCGCGGTCCCGGCTGGGTACGTCTCGTCCTCAGTGGGCCTGCGGCACGGCGCGCGAGGCGATCGTCGCGACCGCGCCCGCTCGTGGCGGCGGTTGAACAGCCGGCTCGCCCCGGGTACGGTTGGTCACGAGGAGGAGATGACAACAGTGGGACCAATCGTCGTCGGAACCGATGGATCCGACCGGGCCGAGCGCGCCGTGGACCGCGCCGGCGAGATCGCTCAGGCGCTCGATCAAAAAGTCCACATCGTCACCTGTTTCGCCGATGAGGGCATGCGAGCCCGAGGCGAGCAGTACGCCGATCGCGCGCGCCAGCGGCTGGCACGCTACGGAGTCGCGACCGAGTCCCACGTGTGGCCGGGGGATCCGGCAGACGCGCTGCTGAAGATCGCGGCAGAGCAAGACGCCGAGATGATCGTCGTCGGCAACCGGGGTATGACCGGGACGCGCCGTGTCCTGGGGTCGGTTCCGAACACCGTGACGCACCGTGCGCGCTGCGCGGTGCTGATCGTTCCGACGGGCTGACGCCGGCGCTGGCGCCGGGTCAGTCCGGGTACTCGTCCTTACGCCACGCGCGCGGCTCCTCGGACCCGGCCTTCGGCGTGCGACTGAGCAGGAACGAGTGGTACGGCGCCACAAAAGGATCGGGCGCCGTCACCGTGTAGGTGTGGTACACGGTCCCGTTGTCGCGCGCGAACGCGATGAACCCCGGCCCCTCGCGCAGCCCGTCCTCGAGCTTGGCTCCGACCTGCCGCCCCCACTCCTGCAGCCACTCGGGAGGGTCGTCGACCGTGTTGCGGATCTCGGGGATCTGCTGCGCCTGCTCGGGCGTCAGCGCGAGCCCGAAATCGAATGGGAACTCGGTCTCGTAGGTCGAGACGTACGGGAACTGCCAGCCCATCCGCTCCTTGTAGGCGGTCAGCCGGTCGATCGGGGCGCGTGAGAAGCAGATCAAAGTCACGTCGCGGTGATTGAGATGCACGCGCGTCGCGTCGAGCTCATCGCCCAGGTTCGTGCAGCCGGGGCACGCTCCGAGCGTGTAGTCGGGCCCGAACATGATGTTGTAGGCGAGCAGTTGCGAGCGTCCGTCGAACAGCTCGGCAAGCGTCTTCTTTCCTGCGTCAGTGTCGAACCGGTACTCCTTCGCGACCGGCACCCATGGAAGCCGGCGGCGGCGCTCGGTGACCTTCCGACTGAGCTCCGCATGTTCGGCCTCGAGCTTTGCAAGCTCAGCGCGGGCCGCCTGCCATTCCTCACGGGTTCCAATCCTGGGCTCGGTCATCTGTTACCTCCTTGAGCCGTTCGGTCATCGATCGTCGTCGCCCACCGGTCGTCGGTCATACATTAGGACCGACTGGCAACGGCGGACTCATCGCCCGAACGCGAGAGCCGCTCGGATCAGTCGACAACGCTCCGATCGGACGGGGACCCCGCCGCGAACCGCAGCTCGACGCGGAGGCCGCCGTCGCCGGGCGCGCTGACCGAAATCACGGCACCGTGCGCGGCGGCGATCGCCTGCACGATCGACAGCCCCAGCCCGTGGCCGTCGGCGCTGCCCGGGCGCTCACCGGCACCGCGGCCGAACGGCTGCCTGATCAGCTCGAGTTCCGCGGCCGAGATCGCCCGGCCGCCATTGGCGACCGAGAGGACGCCACCACCCGTGCTGATCTCGATCCAGCCGCGCTGCTCGTTGTGGCGGATCGCGTTGTCAACCAGGTTGTCCACCAGTCGCTCGAGCAGCCGCGCGTCGCCAGTTACGACGTTCGACTCGAGCGCCGCTTGAACCCGCAGCCCGCTGCCCTCGAGCGCCCCCGCGTGGCCGTCGAGCGCTCGCGCGGCGACGATGCCCAGATCGACTTGTGTGCGCCGGCTAGACGTCTGCTCGCCCTCGGCGAGCGCCAGCAGAGCTTCGATCAACTGCTCAAGCTGCTGCTCGGACGCGAGCACGCGCTCGTGGGTGGCCCGCAGCGAGGCGACGTCGGCGCTCGGATCCGACAGCGCGACCTGGGTCAGGGTCTTCAGCCGCGCGAGCGGCGTACGCAGCTCGTGGGACGCGTTGGCGACGAACTGGCGCTGGGCCGAAAAGGACGCCTCAAGGCGTTCGAGCAGCCCGTCGAATGTGTCGCCAAGCTCCTTGAGCTCGTCATCGGGACCATCGAGCGCCAGCCGGCGGTCGAGGCTCGTCGCGGAGATGTCCCGAGCCGCCGAGGTGATCGACCGCAACGGACTCAGCACGCGTCCCGCGACCAGCCAGGCGACCCACACTGAAGCGACCGCCACAACGGCGAGCGCAATCCCACCTCCGACGACGATCGCGACGAAGTCACGTGCGAACTGGTTTGAGCGAACCGCCCCGGTGACCGACTGGACCGACGTGGCGCGCAGGCCGAAGGCGAGCGCGATCGTGATCCCGAGCGCGGCCGCGCCGGACAGCGTCAGCACCAGCCCGTAGAGCGCCGTCAGCTGCATCCGAACGGTCCGCCGCGGCAGCCGCGACCGCCAGCCAAGGCGAGCTTCAGCGGTCGTCGCGGCCATCAGATCCGATACCCGTACTTCGCGACCGTCTCGATCACCGGCGGCTCGCCGAGCTTCGCCCGCAGGCGGCTGATCGTGACCTTGACGGCGTTCGTGAATGGGTCCGCCTCCTCGTCCCACACGCGCGCGAGTAACTCCTCGGCGGACACACACCTTCCTTGCGAGCCCAGCAGCAGCTCGAGCACGCCGAACTCCTTCGGCGTCAGCACCAGCGGGCGATCACCGCGCGAGGCGCGCCGCTCGGCCGTGTCGAGGATCAGGTCGCCGTGGCGCAGCTGGGGCGGCAGCGAAGGTTGAGCGCGGCGTGCTAACGCGACCACGCGCGCGACCAGCTCGCCGAAGTCAAACGGCTTGCCGAGGTAGTCGTCGGCCCCCAGCCCAAGCCCTTCGATCAGGTCGGCCGTGCTCGCAGCGGCGGTCAGCATCAGCACCCGACTTCGGCAATCGCCGCTGACGAGCTCCGAGCAGACATCGTCGCCATGGATCCCCGGCAGGTCGCGGTCAAGCAGGACGACGTCGTACTCGTTGACCCGTGCCCGCCGAAGCCCGGCGGTGCCGTCGAGCGCGACGTCGACCGCGATCCGCGCGTTGCGCAGCCCGGCGGCGACCGTCTCGGCCAGCTCCCTGTCGTCCTCGATCACCAGCACTCGCATCGTCGACCCACAGTAATGATCGCCGGTTTCAGCGCGGTATCAACGGCGCGATACGTTGCCGAAACCGGCTCACGCGTACAAGCCACTGCACAGCGACTCAAGGAGACGACATGGATCGCACAAGCGCAGCGGCCCGGCGCCGCGCGACGGTGGCGAGCGTTTCGGTCGCGGCGGCGGTCGCGCTCGCCGCATGCGGATCGAACTCGCCGACCGCGACGCAGTCGGCCAAGCAGTTCGTGAGCCACGCGCTCGCGAGGCAAGTGGCGTTCGCGCGCTGCATGCGCGCGAACGGAGTTCCAGGGTTCCGGGACCCGACCGTGAAGCGCTCGGCGCTCGGCGTCGGCGTCAGCCAGGGTGTGTCGGCGTCGGTGGCGCAGTCGCCCGCGTTCAACTCGGCCCAGCGGGCGTGCCAGAAGCTGCTCCCGCCCGGCGGCCGGGGGCCTGGCAACCAGCCGGTCAGCGCCGCCCAGCACGCGCAGTTGGTGAAGTTCGCCGCCTGCGTGCGAGCTCACGGCGTGCCGTCGATGCCCGACCCGGCCACAAGCGGGGCTTTCAACCTCCCGCCTCAGATCGATCAAAACGCGCCGGCCTTCCAGGCGGCGATCAAACGCTGCCTCCCAAACGGGATGCCACTGTCGCTAAACCAGAGCTGACCTGCTGCGGCTGCCGCGCGCGGGAGGTCCGTCGCGGGCAGCGAATGACCACCACCGAGGCCAAGCCAACGTCGAAGACATCGACCGGACACGTTCCGCCTCTCCATGCACCCCAGTCGTCAGTGAACGCCGCGTATGTTGACGCACGACCCGCCGCGACGCCAACCCGGACCGGCTCAGATGCCGACCTCGGCGGGGTGGGCGTCACCCCACGCCGACACCCGCGCCGCGACCCGGACGTCGGCCGGGACGTGGCGGGCCAGCCCCCACCAGGCCAGCGCGTCGGTGACCATCGGGTAGACGACCAGCTTGGCCCCGTTGTGGTCGTACATGACGCCGTTGGCGCGCGTGTTGCCGACGATGCTCACCTCGCCTGACGGCAGGATCCCCGTCCGCTCCCAGGCCAGCCCGCGGGCGATCGCCGGGCCGAGCGAGCTCGGCGCATGCGGCACCCAGGCCAGGTAATGCTCGGCGTACACGATCCCGCGCGCCTGATAGGAGGAGTCAAACCCGCCCAGCTCCGGGAACACCCCGTCGCCGCGTTGGGCCCTGAGCCCGAGCTCAAGCGCCTCGCGCGCACGACCGGCCAGCAACCGGTCACCCGTCAGCACCGCCGTCAGGCCGAGCGCCGATGCGACCAGAAACCGGCGGTGGGTGTATGGCGCGTCGCCGGCCAGCCCCGCGCGCCACACGCCTGGGCTGGCCATCCACCTGGCCGCCCGGTGCAACCGCGGCACGAACGAGTTGACCTCGCCCAACAGCGCCCGCGGAACGGCGACCCCATTGATCGCGGCGCCACGCAGGACCAGGACCAGGTGCGCAACGCCCTCGACAAAGAACGAAGTCGAGTGAAACGGATCCTGGGTGTCCGGGAAGTTCCCCCGCGGCCCCTGGTGGGCAAACCCCCACGCGAACTCGCGCACGCCGAGCCGCCACAGCCGCGGGCTGTGATGGACGACCCCGGCGATGATCGCCTCCTCGCCATGGCGCTGCTCCTCGATGAACATCCCGGGACCCTGTCCGTGCTCCCACTCGGCGTTGACTCCGTTCGCGCCATCGGGCGCCACGCCGCGCACGAGCACCGCCGGGTGCGATAACAGGGTTCGGTCAAAGGCACGGCTGAAGTCGATCCGAGCATCGAGCCGGCCCGATACCGCCGGCGCGAGCGAGGGACGCCCCGCACGCGCCGGACGCGCAGCGCCCGCCGGAGTCCAGGCGCCTGCCGGACTCGCCGCGATCGCCGGCACGCACATCAATCCGACCAGCAACACGCGTCTCACGGTGGACGATTCTGCGTACCGTCAGGGGCTGAACACGGTCGAGCCCGCCTGGCTGTCTTCGAAGGTGGACAGGTTCTCCCCAAGACCGCCCAGGATTGCGGTTAGCCCGCCGCCGGCGACGTTGAGCGCGCCGCCGCTGACGGAGCTCTCGGTGCCCCCGGCAACGTTCTCCTCGCCGCCGGTGACTGACCCGTCGAGTGCGTCCGCCTGATTGCCTGTGCCGCCGGTCACCGAGGCGAAGTCCGTGCCAAAGCTCGTGTCGTTGCAATCGACGTTGAAGTTGACGGTTCCCCCACCGGCGAGGTTCGAGCACCCACCCGTCACGGCGCCTGAGCCCGAGGCCGCGGTGTTGAACGCGCCTCCCGTGACCGCGGAGTCGATCGCGCTGGCGTGGTTGCCGTCGCCGCCGGTCACACTCGCGAAATCCCCCACGAAGCCTTTGGCGTCTGTGCAGTCCGCGTTCACACTGGCGCTGCCGGAACCGACGAGGTTCGAACAGCCGCCCGCGATCACGCCGTAGGTGCCCGCCGCGGTGTTGAACGCGCCGCCGGTGATCGAGGCGTTGGCGCCGCCGGCGACGTTGTACGCGCCGCCGCTGACCGCTGTCGAGCTCCCGTCGGACACGTTCTTATAGCCGCCCGAGGCCCACGAGCCGTTTGAACCCGAGGCGGAGTCGTGGTTGCCGCCGCCGACCGACGCCGACGCTCCCGAGGCCACGCCATTCTCACCGCCGGCCACCGAGGAGTCAGCGCCCGAGGCGAGATTGTCATCACCAAACACGGTCGAATACGCGCCGCTGGCGCGATCCGATGTACCGCCGACCAGCTCGCCGTAACCCGACCGGCCATTATCAGCCCCCACCACCAGATCATTTGACCCCGTCCGCGGATAACCACCCGCATTCTCCGCATAACCCACGACAACGTTGCCCTCACCGTTGACCGCCCCGCTCGTGGACCCCGACCCGGACACCACCTGCAGATTGACCGCCGAGAACTCCACCGTCGGCCTACCACCAACCCCCGACGACACGAACGTCGGCGCCAACACCGCCGTCGCCCCCGAACCACAAGACGGGCTCGCGCCCGTCCCCCCAGACACCACCGCCTGACCAGCCGTCGTCGGAACACACTCCCACCCCGGCGTCACCGCCCCAAACGCCGACGAACACAGACCCCCAAACGCCCCAACCACCACCACAACCCCACCAAACGCAACCCGCATCAGAACGCCCTCCCGACAACCGCGCCCGCCCAGCGCAGGGCGACACCCCGCGAGCATAACCCCGCCCAACCGGGCTACCCGCCCGGTAACGCGCAACGCGGAGCTCTGACGCGGCGGCGCCGGCGGTCCGGTCGCGTCGCCGCACGACGCCCTCATCGGTCATTTTGGGGGCGACGGCAGGTTTGTGTCGATTTTGACCGGATTTCCTAATGGGGCGCGCTCCGGTCGCCGATGAACCCGAGCATGTCCGATTACGAAGCCCTCGCGAGTCGGGACGTCGATCTGTCAAACGTGGTGGCGGAACTCAGCTTGGCCGATGAGCCGACGGACCGCTCCCAGGATGGCCTGCACGCGCGCGGCGACCGCGCGTATCTGCGAGATGCATCCGCCTCGCTCTCGCTGGACACGGGGCGTGTGCTGGGGCATGTCACGAGCGTCGACGCCGGGCGACTCCTTGTCACCCTGGCCGACGACGAGGCCATCGAACGGGCAAGCGTCTCAGCGCTGGTTGCGCTTCACGCGGGCGATGGATTCCTGATGGGAATCATTGATCGGCTGACCTGCTCGGACAACCTCGATCGAGTGATCGCCCACATCATGCCCGTCGGTGCGTTCTATCCCTCGGCGGGCGGCGGCGGAACGTTCCGCCTTGGGGCAGCGCATCAACCCCGCATCCGAGCCCGATGCTTTCTCGTCGAAGGCGAGCGTCTGAGCCAGTTCATGGGCAGCGTCGCCGACGGCGTGTCACCTCAGGAGCGCTTGATCATCGGCCGCTACGGAGACGAGCAGGGTGCGAAGGCCGTGGCAGACGGGAACCGCCTCTTTCAGCGACACCTGGCGATCCTCGGGAACAGCGGGGCGGGCAAGAGTTGGGCAGTCGCGCTCCTGATGGAGCGAGCCGCGCAGCTGCAGAGCGCCAACCTGGTCGTGCTCGATCTGCACGGAGAATATGGCCCGCTCGCCGATGCCGGCATGGCCACAAGGCTCCGGCTCGTCGGCGCGGCGGACGGACCGCAGGACGACGCCGACGATGTGCTCCATCTTCCGTACTGGCTGTTTGAGATCGAGGAACTGGCGATGATCGTCCTCAACGAGGATGATCCGCACTCCGCGGATCAGCGTCTGTGGCTGATTCATCGAATCGAGGCTCTGAAGCGTTCCTCTCTGGGGCTGGCCGGCAGCTACGACGCGATGGCGACCGCGACCGTCGACTCACCGGTCCCGTACCGGCTCGAGGAGCTAATCCATTGGGCGGAGCGTGACGAGGTCGAGCAGATCGTGCTTCAGCCGAGCGGCAAGGTCGTGCCCGGTCCCTACACTGGCAAGCTGCGCGGCCTGATCACCCGCCTAGAGGCACGCCAGGCCGATCCCCGGTACGCGTTCGTGTTCCAGCCGCCAGAGAGCGCCCAGAGCGGTGACTGGCTCCCGCGCACGGCAATGAAGCTTCTGCAGGCCTCGGCTCAAGCCCCCGGCATCAAGGCGATCGACATCTCAGAGGTGCCGACGTCGCTCATGCCGCTGGTCGCCGGACTGCTCGCGCGGCTGATCTACGACATCCAGTTCTGGACCGAGCCGGACCTGCGAACGCCGGTCTGCCTGGTCTGCGACGAGGCACACGTCTACCTGCGCGAGGGAGAGGCCGCGTCGGCGATCGATTTGGCGGCGAGGCGCCGGTTCGAGACCATCGCAAAAGAGGGCCGCAAGTACGGCGTCTGCCTCGCCGTCGTCAGCCAGCGCCCGAGCGAGCTCAACAAGACCGTGCTGAGCCAGTGCAACAACTTCGTGATCCTGAGGCTGAGCAACGACCAGGACCACGAGGCGATCGTGCAACTCGTCCCAGGAGCGTTTGCCGGTGTGGCCGCCCTGCTGCCGACGCTCGACGTCGGAGAGGCCGTCGTCATCGGGGACGCGGTCCCGCTGCCCGTCAGGATCAAACTTGACCGTGCGACCGCAGGGCCGAACAGCAGCACGATCCCGTACTGGTCCCTGTGGGCAAACCATCCGTCCTCCCCCGACGCGATCGCAGCCGGCGTCGCCTCGTTGCGCGCTCAGTCGCGCTGCGCGTTGCAAGCAGATCAACGGGCGCCGTCGGTGGACGACGAGTCCGGCGATACAGCCGGCCTCGCCGCGCCCTGAATCCACGTCGACACACCGTTGTCGGCAGCGCTGCTAGGCGATGGCCTCGACGAGCGCGGCAGGAGCTCCGCAGGACGCTTCCGATCGGTCGTGTGGTCGTGCCTGCTGACGTCGCCGCCCTCGCCGTTCACATCATGGCCAACACGGCGCTTACCGGCGCGACATACGACATCGACGGCGGCCAGCAGCTTGTCGCCTGAGCGCACCCATAGATCGACGGGGACTGCAACTGGATCTCGGACATGCCAATCTGGGTGCGGTAGATGGCATTCCACCGCGCTGACAACGCCGCGCCGCCGCCGATGCCTCGAGATAAGGGAGGGTGGCGAGTAGCGCCCGCCCCCGATGGACGGGGGACGCCCGAGGAACCCAAGCCGCCCCCCCCTCACCGGCTGCGCTGGTTTTGGCTGGTGTTCATCGGTCTGCTCGCGCTCAACTGGCTTACCTTGCTCGTGATGCAGTCATCGGGGCAGCCGCGGGTGACGGTCCCGTTCAGTCCGTACTTCGTCGAGCAGTTGCAGGCGGGCCGGGTGAAGTCGATCTCCTCCAAGGCGGACACGATCCAGGGCACGTTCACGGCCAAGGTTCGCTACCCCCCGAACGATGCGAAGGCCACGCCGACGACGCTGTTCTCGACCCAGGTCCCAAGCTTCTGGAACAACGCCTCGCTCACCGCTCAGCTGCGCGCGAACAACGTCCAGGTTAACGCGAAGAACCCCAACCCCGGCGCCTCGCTGCTGGGCGAGATACTGCTCGGTTTCGGCCCGACGCTGTTGCTCATCGGGCTGTTCTGGCTTCTTGCGAGCCGCGCCCGGGCCGGTGCCGGAGGCCTCGGCGGGTTGGGCAACTTCGGCCGCTCGCAGGCCCGCCGGGTTGATCCCGAGCGGATTCGCGTGACGTTCGATGACGTTGCCGGGATCGACGAGGCGAAGGCCGAGCTGACCGAGATCGTCGATTTTCTCAAGACACCGGATCGGTACGTGCGCCTCGGCGGGCGAATGCCTCATGGGGTGCTCCTGTTCGGTGCGCCCGGCACCGGAAAGACGCTGCTCGCTCGAGCGGTGGCTGGCGAGGCCCACGCCGCGTTCTTCTCGATCGCGGCGTCGGAGTTCATCGAGGCGATCGTCGGAGTTGGCGCGGCGCGCGTCCGCGATCTGTTCGCGAAGGCCAAGGCGGCCGCCCCGTCGATCATCTTCATCGATGAGCTGGATGCGATCGGCCGCTCGCGCCAGGGCTCAGCCGGCATCACCGGCGCCAACGACGAGCGTGAGCAGACTCTGGATCAGATCCTGACCGAGATGGACGGATTCGAGTCGACGGAGGCCGTGGTCGTGCTCGGGGCGACAAACCGTCCCGAGATCCTGGACCCGGCGCTGCTTCGCCCCGGGCGCTTTGACCGTCGGGTCGCGGTGCTGCCGCCAGACCGCACCGGACGCGTCCAGATCCTGCACGTTCACACGCGATCGATGCCGCTTGCCGACGACGTCGACCTCGACGCGTTGGCGGCGACAACCCCCGGGATGGTCGGCGCCGATCTGGCCAACCTGTGCAACGAGGCGGCCCTGCTGGCCGCACGACGTGGCCATGACGAGGTCGTGATGGCGGACTTCACCGACTCGTTGGAGAAGATCCTGCTTGGCGCTCCTCGGGGAATCCTCTTGAGCGCCACGGACCGCGAGCGTACGGCGTACCACGAGTCAGGTCACGCGCTCGTCGGGATGCTCACCCCCGGAGCGGATCCTGTCCGGAAGGTGTCGATAATTCCGCGTGGAATGGCTCTGGGCGTCACCCTCTCGACGCCAGACTCAGACCGGGTCTCCTATTCGAGGGAGGAACTCGAGGCGAAGATCAAGGTCTCGCTTGGCGGCCGCGTCGCCGAGGAGGTCGTCTACGGGGAGATCAGTACCGGCGCCGAGTCAGATCTCGAGCAGCTCACCCAGATTGCGCGCGAGATGGTCGGTAGGTGGGGGATGAGCGACAAGCTCGGACCGATCACGTGGATCCCCAACGGAGGACAGGGATCAATATTCCCGGGCACGAGCGAGACCTCACCGCAGACCCAGTGGCTAGTCGACGAGGAGCTGCACCGCCTCGTCGACGAGGCGCACGCCGACGCCACCCAGCTGATCTCCGAGCATCGCGAGCAGCTCGACAACCTCGCCCACGCGCTGCTCAAATCAGAGACGCTCGATGCATCCGACGCCTACGGCGCCGCCGGCATTCCGATGCGCACCGCCGAGGGCCAGGGCGCGACCCAGGAGGAGCCGCAAGCAGCCCGAAGCAAAGCCTGATGAGCCAGGCGACGCAGCAGCTACCAGGCGTCCTGCACAGCCTCGAGCCGACCCTCAATCAGTACGGGTACCTGGCGGTCGGCGGATTCGTCCTCGTCGAGGACTTCGGGGTGCCGGTGCCGGGCGAGACGATCCTGATCCTCGGCGCCGTGTACGCCGGCGCTGGCCGCCTCAGCATCGGGCTCGTCGCGCTGCTCGGGTTCGTCGGGGCCCTGCTCGGCGACAACATCGGGTTTGCTATCGGCCACTTCGGCGGCCGCCGCTTGGTCGAACGTTACGGCCGCTACGTGTTCCTCACGCCCGAGCGCGTGGACAAGACGACCCGGTTCTTCGACCGCCACGGGGGCAAGATCATCATCGTCGCGCGGTTCATCGAGGGCCTGCGCCAGGCCAACGGCATCATCGCCGGGACAAGCGGCATGCACTGGTTGAGATTTCTGATCTTCAACGCGATCGGCGCCGCGCTGTGGGTCCTCGTCTGGACCAGCGTCGGCTACCTCTCGGGCAGTCACATCGACACCATCTACAACGCCGCGACCCGGTATGACACATACCTCGCGGTCGCGGTCGGGGTGCTACTGCTCGCGTATGTCGCCCGACGTGTGGTGAGAGTTCGCCGAGCTCGAGCACGTAGCGCAACCTGAGGCCGGAATGTGGGGGTTTCGCGCAGTGCCCTCTCGGTGCGAAGTCGTGTCGACCGCCGTTAGGTCCGCGGCAGCGGCGGCGCGGCGTCCTGTGCGGCAATCGATTGGTCGGGCTGCACCGTTGTCGCTGCTGCGAACCGGGCTGCCGAGTCTGGGTCGTGCGAGGGCAGGTAGACCGTCGGGTGCTGCGCGCAGTGGGTCAGAATCGTGTCGAGCGTTGCGATGTGGACCTTGGGATCCGGTCCGATCGCGTCCGCGCGTCGTGCGTGGAGCTGTTCGAGTGAGTCGGTGACGTCGCCAGCGAGCATCACGTGCCGGCCCGAATCGTCGACGCAGATCACGGACACGTGGCCGGGCGTGTGCCCCGGGGTCTCGACGGCCACGATTCGCCCGTCATCGCTGAGCTTGCGACTTCGAGCAAACGCTCCGAACGGGCCGCCGTCGAGCACGAAGGGCTCGGGCGCGAACCCGGGCGGGAGCGGTTGACGCAGGACGCCGCGCATCACTCGCGCCGTCGGCGACCGGAGGAACCGCAGCTCGGTCTCGTTGATCAGAACGCGCCCGCGTACGTGGACGAGGCCGTCGATGTGGTCGCCGTGGGCGTGTGTGAGCACGACCTCCGAGACATCGTCGAGGTTCAGACCTGCCGTGGCCATGGCGGCTGGGAGTTCCTGCTCGCGCGTGACCTCCATGCGGGCGAATGGAACGTTTCGTGCCGCTGCGGTCTCGCCGCTGTCGACGAGTCGCAGAACCCCCTCGTGTTCGATCGCCCAGCAGTGGATCGGGAGCGGATCGGAGAACGGGCCCGGCATGAACAGATCCAGCTGACGTCGCACACCCGAGCTGGGGAACAGAAAGCTGTGCTTGACACGCACCGCTCCGGTGGTAAGGGCGTGGATCTTCATCCGCTCCTTCTCTCCTTTCGGTTGGCGCCGGCGGCGGCGCCCTTTGACGAGGCGCGAAGCCGCGCAGAATCAGCTCGACGACGCCTTCGGCAAGACGTTGGTCGATCGGCCCGCCGGTGACCAGCAGGCGATAGAACAAGGCTCCGGCCAACACATCGAGCGCGAGGTCGAGATCGAGACTGCGACTCAGGTCTCCGCGCCTGATGCCGCGCTCCAGGACGGCGCTCAGCGCCGCTCGCCGCCCGGTCAAGAACTCGTCGCGCACCGTTTTGGCCAGCTCCGGGTTGCGGTGCGCCTCCTCCACGAGCGAGGGCATCAACCTGCGGGCGAGCGGACCGCTGTAGAGCTCTAATGCCTGCTCCATCAGGGCGAGCAAGTCGGCGCGCGTCGAGCCGGTATCGGGGATCGCGATCTCGCTCACCAGCGTGGCGACGGCAGCACTGATCAGCGCGTTCTTCGACGGGTAGCGACGGTAGATCGTCGCCTTCCCGACGCCCGCTCGATCAGCCACATCATCCATTCGGAGATCGCGCACTCCCCCCTCGGCCATCAGTTGCAGCGTCGCGGACACGATCGCCCGATCGGCGCGGCCGTCTTTGGGCCTCCCGATCGCTCGCCGAGGTGCACCGTCGCTCGACACTCACTCCACCGTTCGTCCGCATCCCAGAGGGGTTCGTATGAGACCGATGGCCGCGATTTGCGACACCGTAGCAGACTTTCGGAACTGATGAGTCTCGAAAAATGCCCACGTGTGGCGCCACCTGGAGAGTCGCTGGAGCTGGGGTTGGTGCTCGGCGGTCGATATGGTCGCCGGGCAAATCGGTCCTTGGTGCTATCTGCATGCGCCGCTCACAGCGAGGCGAGGAGCAGTGATGGATCACACGTCGATCGATATCTACCTGGTGATCGACACCTTCCTGCTGCTGCTCATCGGCGTCGGGCCGAAGATCGCGCTCGTGCCGTTCCTGGAGGTCACCGCCGCGATTGACGTGCCGACCAAGCGGCTGATGGTGCGCAAGATGCTCACCACCGCCGGCGTGGTCGCGGTGCTCCTGATCGGCCTCGGCGAAGTTGTTAGCGAGACTGCTCCATTTCTCGACTGGGTCGCTGTCGATCGCCGGCGGCATCATCCTCGTGATCATCGCGGTCACGATGGTTCTCGGATCTGCCGATCCACAAGAGAGCGAGGCAATCAAGGGACGCGATCCACTCCGGATCGCAGTGTTCCCTCTGGCCGTCCCGTACCTGCTCAACCCCGCTGGCATCGTGACGCTGGTGACTCTCTCGGCCGAGGCGGATTCCGTCGGCGGTATTCGCCATGGTGCTCGGCCTGCTCGTCGTCGTCCTCGTCCTCGACGTGGCGGTGTTCCGTTGGGCGAACCGTGTGAGCGATCATCTCGATGAGAGCCGCATGCTCGTGACCGAGAAGATCTTCGGCTTCCTGCTCGCGGCGCTCGCTGTCCAACTGATGCTCGACGGACTTGAAAGCGTCGGTGTCATCCACCTCGCCGCCCACTGAACACAGTCAGGAGCAGAGATGAGGTTTCTGATGTTGGTCTGCCGCGATGAGTCGATCGCGTTCAGTCCCGAGGACCGCGGAACGATCGGGCTCCAGGTTCAGGCCTGGGTGTCGGAGATGGAGCAGCGTGGCGTGCGTTTGCAGGGGGAGGTGCTCGCGGATGTCGGTGCGACTACGAACGTCCGCGTGCGACAGGGTGCGATCGAGCTCGACGACGGTCCCCGTGTGGAGATGACCGCTCCCGCCTCGGGCTTCAATCTGCTTCAGTGCGCGGATCTCGAAGAAGCGATCGAGGTGTCTGCCAAGCATCCGATCGCCCGCTACGGCGTCATCGAATTGCGGCCGATCGTCGAGGGCTGAGCCACGGCTTCGGCTCGTCGCCGACAGCCCGCCGCCCACGACCGGCGTCCCCTCCTACATGGGCACGCTCGTGACCAGCAAGGTGACCAAGAACGGCAGCACGATCGCCGGCAACACCGTCCACATCGTCGTGATCAAGACGAAGCCGGGCTATGCGGACGACCCGACGCACCACGGCACCGGCCTGATCGTGGCGACCTACTGCTGATCGTCAACGTGGGTGGGGGGCTCCCGCAGCGTCCCCACCCCACCCACTCAATGGAGCGCCGAGCCGCATCGTCTCGGCGCGTGTTCTACGCGGCGCTCGCTCGTTGATAGGTGAGCCGGGCGGCTGCTCCGGCCTGCTCGGTTGAGATGAGCTGCAGGTCGACCGGCGTGCCGTCCTCGAACAGGCGCGTGCCGGTTCCGATCACCAGCGGGAAGACCAGCAGCCGGAACTCGTCGACGAGGTGGTGCGCGATCAACGTCTTGGCGACGCTCGCACTGCCGACGACGATCAGATCCTGGGTCGCCTTTCGCGAGGCTACCTCGGCGAGGAGGTCGCGTCCGAGCAGGCTTGAGTTCTGCCATTCGTCGACGCGCGTGAGTGTCCGCGATGCCACGAGTTTGGGAATCGCGTTCATCTTGGCCGAGAACGCGTCATCGCGCGACGGCCAGATCTGGGCGAACAGTTGCCAGGTCTTGCGGCCCAGGAGCATCACGCCGGTGTCGAGCAGTTCGCCGAGCTTGAACTTGTCGCCGGCGACGGCCTCGGGCCCATAGCGAAACGCCCATCCTCCGCGGTCAAAACCCTCTCTTCCGTCCGGATCCTGCATGACCCCGTCTATGGACACGAACTCGATAATGATCACGCGGCCCATCTTTGCCTCCTTGGTTTGGTTCTCTCGTCAACGAACAGGAGGCCGTCGAGGGGACAGCCGTCGACGACGCCGGCTACTCGGAGCTACGGCGAGACCGTCTAGTTTGAGATCATCCCGCCGCGGACTAATATTGTCCGTGATGGCTACAACCACCCCGCCGGCACCGCTGACGTCGGACCTCTGCTGGCTGCTGAGCCGGGCGAGCCACGCGCTGACTACGGAGCTGACCGCGGCGCTGGAGAAGAAGGGGATGTCCCCGCGCGCTCACAGCGTGCTTGCTACCGCGATGACAGGTGAGTACACCCAGAGCGACGTGGCACGAGCGGTAGGGCTGGACAAGACGACGATGGTGGTCACGCTGGACGAGCTGGAGACCGCCGGCCTGGCCGAGCGGCGCTCCTCGCCGGGCGACCGCCGTGTCCGCGTGATTGCCGTGACGCCGGCGGGCAGACGCAAGGTGCGCGAGGCCGAGGCGATCATGGACCGGGTGCGTGAGGATGTGCTCTCGGACCTCAGCGCCACCGATCGCGACGCGTTCCTGCGGGCCCTCGGCACCCTTGCGTGCGGTCGGCTCTCAGAGCCGGTCGCGTGTGAGCACGCCGTACGACGGCGCGCGTAAGGGCCACTCCGCTCGTAGCTAAGGCCCCGAGCGCAAGAACGCGCGGTGATCTGCCGATGTGCGGACGCGGGGCTTAGTCGATTCTGAGAACTGCGCGACGCGCGCGCACGAACGGTGATTTCGCTCGGACAGTACGAAGTGAGTCGCAATCCGTCACGGCGCAGGCGGCGTAAACGTCTACACCGAGATCGTCCCGTAATAGACGATCTGGTAGAGTCCTTTCTCGAAGCGACGAATGGGAGATTGTCGATGACCTCTTACGACCACGAAGCCTCGGTCACCCAACTACCCGGCGCGGATCGCAGCCGCTGGATTGCCCTGGTGGCGCTGTGCGCAGGCTTTCTGATGATCATCCTCGACCAGACGATCGTGAACGTGGCGTTGCCCTCGATCCAGAACGATCTGCACTTCTCGCAGTCGAGCCTGGCGTGGGTCGTGAATGCGTACCTGATCGCTTTCGGCGGCTTGCTGCTGCTTGTCGGACGTCTCGGTGACCTGATTGGGCGCCGGCGGATCTTTCTCTCTGGCATAGCGCTGTTCACCACCGCCTCGATGCTGTGCGGAATCTCGCAGAGCCAAGGGCTGCTGATCGGCGCCCGCTTCATTCAGGGCATCGGTGGCGCGATGACCGCCGCCGTGATCCTCGGGATGATCGTGACCATGTTCCCCAAGCCACATGAACAAGGCAAGGCGATCAGCGTGTACAGCTTCGTCGCCTCGGCCGGCGGCGCGCTCGGCCTGCTGCTCGGCGGCGTGATCACGCAGGAGATCAACTGGCACTGGATCTTCTTCGTCAACCTCCCGATCGGGATCGCCACCGCCTTCTTCGCCGTCCGGCTGCTGCCCGACGACCGCGGAATCGGGCTGGACCGCGGAGCCGACGTTCCCGGCGCGGTCCTATTGGTGAGCGCGCTGATGCTCGCGGTTTACACGATCGTCGAGGCCAGCCACTATGCGTGGGGGTCGGTCCACACGATCGGCTTCGGCGCGGCGGCGGTGGCACTGCTCGCTGGATTCATTGTCCGGGAGAGGACAGCCGCGAGCCCGCTCATGCCACTGCGAGTGTTCCGCTCACGAACGGTGACCGGCGCCAACCTGGTCCAGGTGCTGATGGTGGCCGGACTGTTTGGGATGTTCTTTCTCGGCGCGCTCTATATGCAGCGGGTGTTGGGGTACGACGCGATCCAGGTCGGCCTGGCCTTTCTTCCGGTGGCGCTCGGCATCGCCGTGATGTCGCTGGGCTTCGCTGCGCGGCTGATGGAGCGCTTTGGCCCCAAACAGACGCTCATACCGGGGCTGGTACTGGTGGCGATCGGGCTTCTGCTCCTACGGTCCAGCCCGGTTCATGCTCGATACCTGCCTGACCTGCTGCCAACGATGGTGCTGTTCGGGATCGGCGCGGGAATCTCGTTTCCGTCGCTGATGACGCTGGCCATGTCCGCCGCCACGCCCGAGGACTCCGGCCTGGCCTCCGGCTTGGTCAACACCACCCAGCAGGTGGGAGGCGCGCTAGGACTGGCCGTCCTCGCCACCCTATCGGCCAGCCGCACGAGCACCGTGCGCCACGATGGGGGCTCGCTCGCCAGCTCGCTCACGAGTGGGTTTCACCTGGCCTTCACCATCGCCGCGGCGCTCGTAATCGTGGCGATTGGGTTGGCGGTGACGGTGCTGTCGACCCAGGCAACGCAGGCTGACGTGACGGCTCTCCCTGAGGCGATCGAGCTTGAGGAAGCCGCCTGAGCCGTCGCTCCCCGAAGGGGTCACCGGCGCGCCCGTGTCGCCGGTGACCCTCGCCTCACGCCGTCGCCTTCAACCTCGATCGGAGCGTCACGCTAGACCGTCACACGAGCGGTGCTTGAGGCGGGGGCGTGGGCGCTGTCGCCTGGGTATTGGCCCTGGATCGTCCACGTTCCGGAGGTGAGCAGCGACCCGGCGGGGGCGTTCAGCTCGTCGCTGAAGGTGCCGTCCTCGGCTGTGGTCGCCGTGTGGGCGGTGGCTGACCCCGACGGCGGCTTGTAGCCGAGCTTGACTTGCGCATGGCCGAGCCCTGCGCCTTCTGAGGTCAGCCGACCGGTGCAGGAGATGAATCTCTTGTTGTGGTCAGCGGTGCATCGGAGCGAAAGTGTGCTCGGCGGCCGCGCGACGGTGAACCGGCAGCTCGCGGCAGCAGGCGCGTGGTTGGCGTCGCCGTTGTAGTGCGCTTCCGCCTCCCAGGCGCCAGGCTGATCGGGGGCGAACACGTCGGTGAACGCACCGCCGCCGCCACTGATCACGTCATCCGTGCTCACGGCTCCCGACGGCGCGATGTGAAGTACCGCGAGCAGCGAGTCCGCGGGGGCGCCTGATAGCGCGCCGGAGAACGGGCTCGAGACGCCGGCAGCCGCGGCCGACGGGCACGTGACCGTCAGATGCGTTGGTGCGCTTTGCACCGTGCCGCCACAGGGCGGCGCCGCGGCCGGTTGATGCGTTCTGTCCCCGCTCCAGCTCGCGGCAACGATCCACCTTCCTGCCTCGCCGAGTTGATAGTGGTCGCTGAATCGCCCGGCGCCGTCAGTCAAAACGGTCCGCTGGACAGCAGGCAGAAACACGCCCGGGGCCGCCGGCGGGACGTACTCGACGGTGACCTTCTGGTGCCCCCGAGGTGGCATCAGGGTGCCGCTGATCGACGCCTCTCCGGCAACCGAGGGCGGGACGCTGCAGACGTCCGTGAGCGAGGCGGGCTCACGGAGCCGCGCTGCCGCGGTCGTCGTGTGGCCGTTCTTGAGCTTGCCGAAGATCTTGATCGCGACGCCGGGACGCTCGGCCAAGAGCGTGCGCCCGCGCTTGTTCAGTCGCAAGCTGAGCGTCTGTTGGACGCCTGGGTGGATGCGGAAGTGGCGTGGAAAGCTCGCTACGCAGCCTCTGCATACGGCGGAGGCGATCTTCAGTGACGCAGTCCCTACGCAGAGCTTGACATGACAGCCGATCAGGACAGACGCCTTGCCGCCGCCCTTGGTTGCGAACTTCGCAAAGACCGTGATCCCCGGCCGGATCGACGCGCGTTGAAGGAGCGGCGAACATGCCGACGGCGGCACATGGTCCTGGTTGATGTACTTCACGACCGCGCGAGCATTCGAATTCGTCAGCACATAGAGATTGGAGTGACAGTCGAACGCGACGCTCAGCGGAGGGTTGCCCGCGATCGTCGTCGCCTGCGGGTAGAACGGAAGCGGCAGATTCCCTTCACTGCTCGGTGGCTGACCGCCGTACGCAGCGGGGTTGTTGAGGCTCGGATCCAGACGTTCGACGGCGAGGTGGGTCTCGGTCGTGGCGTATACACCCCCGCCGTTAGGATCGACCGCGACTCCCCCGGGGTTGTAACCATCATTGACCCAGCCGTGATAGCAGTCGACATCGGACTCGCTCAACCAGCCGTAATCGACGACCGCCCCCGAGGAAGTGAACCGGACGGCCTCTCCACTCACCAACGGGTCGAAGTAAGGGTGGTGATCGACGCCGTACGGGTACGGCTCGTCGATCACGGAATGACAGTCCGGCTCGGGGTTGGAAAGCGGTTGATCGGATTCGCCGACGACGATCGGGCGTCCTGATCTGTCCACCGCGATCTCCGTCGCGACCGTCTTGTCCGGCGGGTCGTAGCCGGCGAAGCCAAAATACTGTCCAGGGAAAACCGCGGCGAAACCTCCGATGCTCTTGCCATTGGTGTTGTACTCGCCTACGGCGTTGAGGAAGTTGGTCAACACGAACAGGTTTCCCGCGCGATCGGCCGCGATCGACTTCGCGAATGGAACCTTCCAGCTGGACAGCAGTTTGAGGTTTGCCGTGAACTTCGCCACGGTGCCCGTCGCCTCGTAGACGAAGAACACGTCGCCGGACAGGTCGGTCGTCACCCCCGTCGGGGCCGTCGGCTGCTTGAACCTGATCAGATGCTTGAGGGTCCCGTCCGATGCGTACTCCTCGATTGCGTTGGCGTATTTGTCCGCCACATAGATCAGGTTCCCGTCTGGACTGGCCGCAATCGCTCCCTGCTGGTTGGTCGGATCTCCCGGCAGTGCAGGCAGATTCCAGTAGAACGCCGCGCTCGGCGTCAGAGAGGTCGCGTCGGCGCGCCCGGCCACGACCAACACCCCGACTACCACTAGCCCGGCCCAGCGCAAGAGGTGTCGCGACCGTAATCGCGCGCGGATCACGACCCTCAGCACGACCGGGGCACCAGCCTGAACGAGAAGTCAACCCACACCGGTCCCACACGCCCTCCCGCAGTGCGCCAACGCGAAGACGCGCTTTTACCACAAGAGGCTCGGGACGACAAGGACAAAGAGAGCCGACCCGCGCGCGCCATGGTCCTCGACCGATGGATAACTTAACTCGCTTGATCGACATTTCTAGCAATGCCGACCGTTCGCCCAGCGCCTATCCGTTCGATCTGGGGACCTACGGGCGCAGCGCCTCCACATCCTCGATCGATGCACAAGTGTGGTTCGACCGTGGGCTTGTGTGGTGCTACGCGTTCAACCACGAGGAGGCGATCGGCTGCTTCGAGCGGGCGATCGCTGCCGACGACCGATTCGCGCTGGCGCACTGGGGCCTCGCCTACGCCGCAGGCCCGAACTACAACAAGCAGTGGGACGCCTTCGACGATGTCGATCTGCGCGCCTCGCTCGGTCGCGCCTACGCGGCCGTGCAGCGTGCCGCGGAACTGGCCGAGGCCGCGCCGCCGGTCGAGCGCGACCTGATCGGCGCTCTCGCCGAGCGCTACCCAAGCCCGAGAACCGGCGACGGATCTCGGCGCCTGGACGGCCGGCTTATGCCGAGGCGATGCGCGCGGTGTACGCGCAAGCATCCAGATGACCTCGACGCGGCCGCGCTGTTCGCCGACGCGCTCTTGAACGTCACCGCATGGTCGTTGTGGGATCTGCCGAGCGGTCGGCCCGCTGAGGGGGCGCACACGCTCGAGGCCAAGCGGGTGCTCGAGTCGGCGCTGACAGCGGCCGGGCGCGATGGACCATCCCGGGCTGCTTGCATTTCTACATCCACCTGATGGAGATGTCGCCCACGCCCGAGACGGCGCTCGAGGCGGCTGACGCACTGCGTTCGGTCGTCCCGGACGCCGGTCACCTGCTCCACATGCCCACCCACATCGACGTGCTGCTTGGTGATTACGAGCGCGTGATCGCCGAAAGCGAGCGGGCGATCGCGGCCGACGACCGCCACGTAGCGCGCGCGGGACGGGTCAACTTCTATGCGCTCTATAGGTCCCATGACCACCACTTCAGGATCTACGGGGCGATGTTCGCGGGCCGCCGGGCGACTGCCCTGGTAGCGGCCGAAGCGCTGGCGGCCTCGCTGCCCGAGGAGCTTCTGCGCGTGGAGGTTCCGCCGATGGCCGACTGGCTCGAGAGCTTCGTCCCGATGCGCTTCCACGTGCTCGTGCGATTCGGCCTCTGGGAGGAGATCCTCGCCGAGCCGCTTCCCGCGGACCCCGAGCTGTATTGCGTCACCACAGCCCTGGCCCACTACGCCAAGGCCGTCGCGTTCGCCGCCTCATCCCAGGTACGCGAGGCCGAGCGCGAGCGCGAGCGGTTCACCGCGGCGGTGGCGCGGGTGCCCGATACGCGCTACCTGTTCAACAACACCGCGGTCGACATCCTGGCGGTCGCCGCCGCGATGCTCGACGGGGAGATCGAGTACCGCAAGGAAAGCTACGACCGTGCCTGGGGCCACCTGCGGCGCGCAATCGAGCTCGACGACAACCTGCCCTACGACGAGCCCTGGGGCTGGATGCAGCCGGCCCGCCACGCCTACGGGGCCTTGCTGCTCGAGCAGGGCGAGGTCGAGCTCGCTTGCGACGTGTACGCCGCGGACCTCGGGTTCGACCACACGCTCCCCCGAGCCTGTCAGCACCCGAACAACGTCTGGAGCCTGCACGGATATCACGAGTGCCTGATGCGATTGGGACGCGTGGGCGAGGCCGGACAGGTCAAGCCGCAGCTCGATCGCGCCCTGGCCCGGGCGGACATTCCGATCCAGTCATCGTGCTTCTGCCGCGTCCAGGCCGCCTAGTAGTGCTTTGTTAGCTTTGAGGTAGGAGTTCTCGCTATTTGCGGCGAATCCTGTTCGCGGTTGCCGTCGATCGCGAGGAGGTCATGATGGTGGTTGTGACTGTTGCGGGTTCGCAGGTCGAGCGCGATGTTGATCGGCCGTCGGTGGTGCGCGAGCGGCTGGAGGCGTTCGCGGGCGAGGTGTTGGCGGAGGCGATGAACCGGCCGGTGCAGCGGGTCAATGGCGGCTTGTATTTGCGGGGGTTGATCGAGGACGGGGCGCGCAAGTCGCTTGAGCCGCTCGTTGCCCGGTTGGGCGAGGAGGCCGACTATCAGTCGATGCAGCAGTTCTTGGCCGATAGCCCGTGGGGTCCGGCGCTCGTGGTCAAGGCGGTCGCCGAGCGGGTGGCGCCGGTGATTGGTGTTGAGGCGTGGGTGCTTGATGACACGGGGTTCCCGAAGGACGGCAAAGACTCGCCGGGTGTCAAGCGTCAGTACTCGGGGACGTTGGGCAAGACGGGTAACTGTCAGATCGGCGTGTCGGTGCACGCGGTTGGGACGCGGGGGACGGTGCCGTTGGGGTGGGCGCTGTATCTGCCGGAGGACTGGTGTGCGGATCAGCAGCGGCGCCGCAAGGCGAAGATTCCCTCGCAGGTCGAGTTTAAGACCAAGCCGGAGCTCGGGGTCGAGCTGGTCGAGCGCGCCGCACGCTGGGAGGTTCCGATCGCACCGGTGCTGGGTGACCACGCCTACGGTGAGAACAGCTGGCTGCGTGATCGCCTCGATGAGGCCGGCTGCGAGTACGTGCTCGCGATCGGTCCCAAGGCGAAGGTGTTCGCGCAGGGCACCACGTTCACGGTGCCTGCCAAGAAGCCCGGCGCGAGTCGCGCGCCGGTGCGGCCGCGGCCGGATCGCCAGCCCGAATCGATCGGCGAGATGATCGGCCGCTTGGGCGCAGAAGCCGCGCAGACGGTCACGTTCCGCGACGGATCTGACCGCGAGCCGGTCACCTCCCGGTTCATCTTCGCTCGCGTTCACGCCGGCCACGGCTGGCGCGAGAGCGAAGCATGGATCGGGTGGCGCGAGGGCTCCGAGGTCCCCCCACGCGAGGAATGGTTGATCGCCGAATGGCCCGAGGATCACGAGCAGCCGACCGACTACTGGATCTCAAACCTCCCCGC
This sequence comes from uncultured Solirubrobacterales bacterium, assembly GCA_963730075.1. Classification (GTDB taxonomy): domain Bacteria; phylum Actinomycetota; class Thermoleophilia; order Solirubrobacterales; family Solirubrobacteraceae; genus Palsa-465. Next base: position 281,101 of record CAVSQH010000004.1, read on the forward strand.
CGACACCGAGCCCGAGCGGCTCACCCGGCTCGCGCGCATGCGCTGGAAGGTCGAGCTCGACTACAAGCAGCTCAAAGGCGAGCTCGGCCTGGACCATTACGAAGGCCGCTCGTGGCTTGGCTGGTATCACCACACCGCGATGGTGACCGCCGCCCACGGGTTCCTCACGCTCGAGCGGCTGAACCCTTTTCGCCCGCGGCCGGCCTGACACTCCCGAGGGCCGTGCTGCTGCTGCAGCCGCTCTTCAAGTGCTGGACCGGCCGCTGCCGAACCTGCGACCGACCCATCAAGGTCGACCGACTCGCACTCACCCTCGACCGCCACGACGAGTGACACCTAACAAAGCACTACTAGCCGGCTGAGGCGATTGCTACTGAAGGCCGGTGCGGACGGACGTGATCCGTCCCGTGTTCAAACCGAACCAGTGCATCCGGCCCGCGTAACGCGCATGCTCGACCTTCAGGCAGCGGTCCATGACGACCGTCAGGCCGCCCTGCTCGGCGATCCGCGCCCCCTCCTCGTTGATCACGCCGAACTGACACCAGAGCACGCTGGCCTGTATCTCGACAGCCTCGCGAGCGATCGCTGGCAGCGCATCGGGCGCGCGGAAGACGTTCACGATGTCCACCGGCTCGGGGAATTCTAGCAGGCTCGGCCAGCTCATCTCTCCGAGAACCTCGGTCTCGCGGGGATTCACCGGGATCACGCGGTAGCCGTGGCGCTTGAGGTAGAAGCCAACGAAGTTGCTGGCGCGCAGCTCGTTGCCGGAAAGTCCGACGATCGCGATCGTGCGTGCGGTGTGCAGAACGCGCTGGATCGTGAGCGGGTCTTGATAACGCTCGAGCTTTGTCATCTGACGCGGGCGAGTCCCTGTTCGAGATCCCAGATCAGATCGTCGACCGACTCGGTGCCAACCGACAGCCTGATCGTTCCGGGCCCGACCCCGGCCGCGGTCAATTCGGCGTCGCTGAGTTGGCGGTGCGTCGTGCTGGCAGGGTGGATGATCAGGCTCTTCGCGTCGCCGACGTTCGCGAGGTGAGACCAGAGCGTGACGCCGCGGATCAGTTCCTGTCCGCCGCTTCGCCCGCGGGCACAGTCAAACGAGAACACCGCGCCGGCGCCGCGCGGCAGGTACTTCTCCACCCGCGACCTGTATCGGCTTGCGGGCAGGCCGGGGTAGGTGATATTGGAGGCCAGCTCGTGCGATTCGAGGAACGCCGCGACTGCGCGCGCGTTGTCAACGTGGCGCTGCATCCGCAGCGACAGCGTCTCGAGCCCCTGCAGGAACAGAAAGGCGTTGAACGGCGCGAGCGCGGCGCCGAGATCGCGTAGCGTCTCGGCCCGCAGCTTCATCACATAACCGTAGGTCCCGAACGTCTCGTGGAACTCCAGCCCGTGGTAGGCCGGCGACGGATCTGCGATCACCGGAAAGCGTCCGTTCGACCAGTCGAACGTCCCCGCCTCGACGACGACGCCACCGATGCTCGTCCCATGGCCACCGATGAACTTGGTCGCCGAGTGGATCACGATGTCAGCACCCCATTCGATCGGCCGGCACAGGTACGGCGTCGCGAAGGTGTTGTCCACGATCAGCGGCAGCTCGTGCTGATGCGCGATCGTCGCCAGGGCCTCGATGTCCAGCACGTTGCCGGCGGGGTTGCCGATCGTCTCGCCGAAGAACGCCTTCGTGTTCGGGCGGACCGAGTCGCGCCACGCGTCGAGATCGTCGGGATCGACCCACGTCAGCTCCACGCTTGACTTTCGCAGCACGTGCTTGAACTGGTTCACGGTCCCGCCGTACAGCGCCGAGGACGACACGACATGGTCGCCCGGCTCCAGCAGAGTGAACAGGGCGGCTGCCTGGGCGGCGATTCCGCTGGCGAATGCAACCGCGCCGGCGCCGCCCTCGAGATTGGCCACGCGCTCTTCGAACACGGCGACGGTTGGGTTCATGATCCGCGAGTACGTGTTGCCGTACTCGCGCAGGTTGAAATAGGCCGCAGCCGATTCCGGATCTTCGAACACGTAGCTGGTCGTCTGAAAGATCGGCACGGCGCGAGCGCCCGTGTTCGGGTCGGGCCGTTGCCCTGCATGGAGCTGGCGCGTTTCGAATCCGAACGGATGCTCCTCCTCGGATCGGGCGGACTCGCCGGTCACGGAGTCCCCTGGAGGAAGCGACGGATGATCGGCGTCTGGCGCGCTTCCTCGAGCAGAAAGCAGTCGTGGCCGTACGGCGCGTCAATCACGTGGCACTCGACGGGCGCGCCGAGTGTCCGAAGCGCGTCTTCGATCTCTCGCGATGCCGACGGCGGGTACAGCCAGTCCGAGCTGAACGCGATCAGCAGCGTCCGCGCCGAAACGCCCTCGAAAGCACGAGTCAGCGATCCGCCGCCGTGCTCACGCGCGAGATCGAAATAGGTCAGGGCCCGCGACGTATAGACGTAGGTGTTGGCGTCGAACCGCCTCACGAACGAGTCGGCCTGGTGGCGCAGGTAGCTCTCGACCTCGAACTCGGGCTCCGTGACCGTGTAGCGGATGTCGTCGGCCAACTGAAGCCGTCGACCGAACTTGTCTTCCAGCGCCGGCGCCGAAAGGTACGTGATGTGGCCGATCATCCGCGCGATGCCCATGCCGGCGTTCGGTGCGTCTTCGGTGCCGTGGTAATGACCGCCCTGCCATGCCGAGTCACCCATGATCGCGTCCCGCGCGATCGCATTCCAGGCGAGGCCCTGCGGGTGCAGCGCGTGCGTGCTGGCGATCGCGACGACGGCGTCCACCTGGTCGGGAAATCTGATCGCCCACTCGAACGCCTGCATCCCCCCCAGTGAACCGCCTGCCACCGCCGCGAGCCGCTCGATCCCGAGCTCGTCGAGGAAGGCACGCTCCGTTCTCACCATGTCCGCCACGGTGATCACGGGGAAATCGGAACCGTACGGTTTGCCGGTTGCCGGGTCGAGCGATGAGGGTCCGGTGGTGCCACGGCAACCACCGAGCAGGTTGGTGGAGATGACGAAGTAACGGTCGGTGTCGAACGCCTTGCCGGGGCCGATCATCCCGTCCCACCAGCCGAGTCCCTTGCCGGCCGTCCCATCGCGATCGTCGGCCGCGAAGCCGTCCCGGGTGCTCTGGCCCGCTGCCGCCTTCGAAAAGCCGGCTGCGTGGGCGTCACCGCTGAGGGCGTGGCAGACCATGATCACATTGTCACGCCGGGGCGAGAGCGCGCCGTAGGTCTCGTATGCCACGCGGACCGGATGCAAGTCCCGTCCGCAGTCCAGCCGGACCGGCGTGGGCAGGTCCAGATAGCGAGTCTCTACGTGTCCTACTGAGCCGGCCGCGACCCTCGACGCTCGCACCGTAGGCGCGGTCATCTCGCTGGTCCGGGGATCTTGATAATGTCAATCATTAGCATCTAGAAACTAGGCTAAGCGAAGAGGGACCAAAGCAAGATGACGACGATCGACAACGGAGTCAACGTTCAGGCGCTATTGGATGCGCGCGGAGTTCTGGCCGAGTCACCCGATGCGGCCCAGTTCACCTGGCGTGCGTCGTCCAAGTGGCGCAACGGCGTCCACAGCACGACGACGGTTCAGAACTTCCTTGGCCTCGGTGAGGAACAGAGCCACAAGACCGAGAGTGAGTTCGACACCGATCACCCGGAGATCTTCGCCGCCGAGGACAACGGGATCACGCCGATCGAGTATCTGCTCGTGGGGTTGGCTGGCTGCCTGAGTGCGGGCGTGGCGGCGATTGCGCAGAATCGCGGGATTCAGTTGCGCTCGGTTGAGTCGACCGTGGAGGGCACCCATGACATTCGCGGGTTCCTCGGCGTCGATAGCGACGTTCGCAACGGCTTCAAGGACATCAACGTGACGTTCACGATCGACGCGGACGCGTCCAGGCAGGAGATCGAGGCGCTCGTCGCCCAGTCCCAGAAGCGCTCCGCGGTGTTCGATGCCCTCGCCAACCCGACGGAGGTCACCGTCGAGGTCGTGTGAGGGCCTCGCCATCGACCGCTTCACCACTGTCGTCATCGGCGCCGGGCACGCCGGTCTCGCCGCCAGCCACTTCCTCAGTCAACAGTCGATCGACCACGTCGTGCTCGAGCGCGGCGAGGTGGGCAATTCCTGGCGGCGGGAGCGCTGGGACTCACTGAGGCTGCTCACTCCCAACTGGCTGAGCCGGCTTCCGGGCCTGCCGTATGACGGCGCAGATCCCGACGGCTACATGACGAGCGCCGAGGTGGTCGAGCTGATCGATCGCTTCGCCGCGCCTGCTCGCGCTTGCGTGCGGATCGACACGAACGTCACCGCCGTGCGGCGTGCCGATGACGGCTACCAGATCACGACGAGCAACGGCGAGATCCGCTGCCGCGCGGTGATCCTCGCCAGCGGAGCCTGCAACCAGCCGGCGGTGCCGGAGTTCGCGCAAGCGATGCCGCCGAGCGTCGAGCAAGTCACGCCGTTTCAATACCGCGGCCCAGACCAGCTCCCCGACGGCGGCGTGCTCGTCGTGGGGGCGTCGGCGACCGGCGTGCAGCTGGCCGCCGAGCTGAGGCGATCGGGCCGCCCCGTGGTCGTCTCGGTCGGGGAGCACGTGCGATTGCCGCGTACGTATCGCGGCCGCGATGTCCTGTGGTGGATGGAAGCATCTGGCGTCTGGGACCAGCGCCATGACGAGGTCGAGGATCTGACGCGGGCGCGGCGTCTACCGTCGCCGCAGCTCGTCGGGACGCCCGAGCGAACGACGCTCGATCTCGACGCGCTGATTGCGATGGATGTAGAGCTGGTCGGCCGCTTGGCGGCCATCCGTGACGGCGAGGCCCTGTTTTCCGGCGGCCTGCGCAACGTCTGCTCGCTCGCGGACCTGAAGATGGAGCGCCTGCTAGACGCGTTCGATGAGTGGGCTCCGAGCGAGGGATTGGATGCTGATCTCGGCGCTCCGATCCGCTTCGCACCGACCGAGGCGCCCCGATCACCCCGGTTACGGCTTGATCTCCGGAGCGGCGAAATGCGCACGATCGTGTGGACCACGGGGTTTCGGCCGGACTACCGATGGCTCGATGTGCCCGTCGTCGACGCCAAGGGCCAACTCCGTCACGACGGCGGCATCGTCGACAGCCCCGGCTTGTACGCCCTCGGGCTACCCGTGCTGAGGCGGCGCAAATCGACATTCATCCACGGCATCGAGGACGACGCACGTGAAGTGATCGATCACCTCACGGGGTGGCTGGCGGGCGACCCACGGGCCTGACATCAGACCCAGGTCAGCGCGGTCGTAGTCCAGACGGTCGTCCGCCGAGCTCGCCGGACCGAGAGACAATCGGCGCCTGGCGCCCGTACCAGCGCGCAAGCGTTCCATGACCTTCCGGGACGGCCCAGCAAAAACTGCCACTGCCACCTGCCGTGTTCCGTAGGTGTTCCACGGCGCTTTCTGACGATGGCCTGCGCGTCTCAGGGAATACCTGCAGATCAGGGCTAAGCCGACGCCCGGACTCGAACCGGGGACCCCTTCATTACGAGTGAAGTGCTCTACCAGCTGAGCTACGTCGGCGTTTGCAGGGAGTTTCCTGGATTGCTGGCCGTGGTCGCACCGTTTCGGGCTGCGCTGAGGCTGCAAAATCCAGGCTGGCCGCTGCTCGGGAAAGCGTAGCCGAGGCTCGCGGTGCTCGTTGGGGACAGCCGACGTTCGGCGCCCGAACTGCAGCATCGCTCAAGCGACCCATAGCTGACGAGGCTGACCGGCGAGAGCGAGCTGTCGGGCATGGAGTCGCTCGTCCTCAGCCGGTTTGGGGCCCTCGTCTTCGAGGTCCTGGATCGCAAACGAGTAGCTGCGCTCCAGCATCTCGACACTGGTACCGCAGTGTCTGGCGATCGCCTGTCGGTCCTCGCCAGCGCGGACACGCAGCGAGATCATTCCACGCCGCAGCGAGTACGGAGTGGCGCCGACGATGTCCCGTGCTCGTCCGGCCACCGCTCGCAACTTTGCGGACCGCTGGGGTGAAGTATTTGGCGGGCCACTTGTGCGCCTGGTTCCCGGTCATGTGGCCGTCTGGTGCGCCATGACCGGCCAGATCACCGCGCAGGAGGAAGTCATCACTGGCCGTGGGGTATCCATGCGCTCCTAGAGCCGCCTTCCATGCGGTGAGGTCATCGGCCAGGAGCGCGTCGATCAGCGGACGACGGGACGGGCCCGGTGGCGCCCTCGGTCTTCCCAGCGTCGAGCGCACCGTAGCTCAGGACCTCACGGACGGTTGCGCGGCGGCACGACGACATCACCGAGAGTGAGTGCCCAGATCTCCTGGTTACGCATGCCGAGGCCGTACTGCACCGAAACGACCGTAGCGTCGCGGAGCCGAGCAGCGGGGACCGCTGTTCAAACCTCTCCAACATCACGAGGCGGATCCGTTCGACTGCGAGCGGCGACAACGCCCACGACGGGAGATCGTCGCGCCGCTTGCCCGGAGACGCCTGCCGGGTGGAGCCAGTCCCGGCACGCCGAGACGCCCGACTCATCCCACGGCGCCGCTGCATAGTGAGACAGCCATTTGTTGACAGTGGCCACGCATCGTCCTCAACTGCCCAAGAGAGCGCCGAGGAGAGGACCTTCCATGCTTTCGCCTCGGTCGAGGCGCTGACGCCGTTCTTGCGCATTGCTTGTACCCAGAGTTTGAGTGTGTCCGCGGTCTCGAATGCAACGACCGGCAGATGTCCAATCGCGTAGCCGCCCCTCTGTCCGAGTGGCTTAATGGCCGGCTCGACCACGATGATCTCGCCGGTCTTTTTCATGAGTCGCTCGATGGGGTTGCCGATGATGTGGCGTGAAGCGAGCGAGCGGTCACGACCCGCCGAGCCTGTGATCTCGGCTCTCGAGGCCTGAAACTCTTGTGCAGCTCCTAGTTCGACTTGGCAACGCGACGGTGACTGGGCCGTTGCCCACGTAAAGCGGACGCGGGCTCGGGGGCAGCGATGATCATTTGTGGAGGTGCAGGCTGCGTTTGGTGGTGCGGTGCACGCCGCCGGAGGGCGTGTAGGTCACCGACAGCTTGATCAGGACCGTGCTGGTGCGCTTGCGGACCAACTGTTTCCCGCGCTTGTTGGGCGACAGCCGGACCTTCAGGGTGCTGGCTTTGCGCGCGGTCTTACGCTGGCTCGCGAACACGAATCGGCGGGCGTGCTTGCTGGCCCGGGCGTTCTCGAGCACGTTGACCGCGCCTGGGCCGGGGACCTTGACCTGGAAGGTGACCGTGCCGCCGCGCTGGATCTTGACGTGGGAGAGGGTGAAGTGGTTGTTCGCCGAGATCACCGCGTAGCTGGCCGTCGCGCTGCTGGTCTGCCCGTCCTTTGAGGCGGCGGTGACCGTGAAGCTGTGTTGCCCGGTGGTGCTGGTGTTGATCGCCTGGCCGTTGGGGACTGGTCCCGCGCACGACGCGACCCCTGGGCCGCCGGTCCCCTCGCGGCAGCTGTAGCCGGCACCGACCACCTGCCCTTGCGCGTAACGCGCCCCGTTTGCTGGCGAGGTGATCTGCGCCGACGGCGCCCCGATCTTCACCGGTGGCGGCGGTGGTGGTGGTGGTGGTGCGGCGGCAATCGTCAGCGGGTGGGTCGTCTGCGCCTGGGGTCCCCCGTTGCACGACGCGGTCTGCCCGGTGAACACCAGCACGGCCGAGCAACCCGCGTCGTCGGTCACGGTCAGTCTCGCGGTGAAGGTCCCCCCGTTGGCGTAAACGTGGGTGACCAGCGGCGACATCGTCGTGTCGGTGGCGCCGTCGCCGAAGCTCCACGTGTACAGCGCGACCGTCCCATCGGGATCGCTCGACGCCGAGGCGTCGAACGATGTTGGGCTGCCGGCCTGCCCGGTTGTGGCCGAGAACGCCGCCACCGGCCCCTGATCTGGCAACACCGCGATGCCCGCCGGCGTGTTGCCGGCGGCCGCCGTCGGGGTCGCCATCGCTGTCAGCGCGCCGCCGGCACCGACGGTGTACTGCGAGACCCCGCCCGGCCCATTGGTGTTCTGATTGGCAACGTAGACGCTCTCGCCACTCGGGGTGACCGCAATCCCGAACGGCCCGCTGCCGGTGGCGACGGTCGGGGTCGCCATCGGCGTCAGCGCGCCGTCGGTGCCGACGGTGTACTGCGAGACCCCGCCCGGGCCAGTCGAGCCGATGTTGGTCACGTAAACGCTGTTGCCGTCCGGGCTGACCGCGATCCCATCCGGTCCGTTACCGGCCGCGACGGTCGGTGTCGCCATCGGCGTCAGCGCGCCGTCGGTGCCGACGGTGTACTGCGAGACCCCGCCCGTGCCAGTCGAGCCCCCGTTGGTGACGTAAACAGTGTTGCCGTCCGGGCTGACCGCGATCGCGGTCGGTTCGACGCCGGCAGCTACGGCCGGGGTGGCCATCGGCGTCAGCGCGCCGTCGGCGCCGACGATGTACTGCGAAACCCCGGCCGCCCCAGTCGAGTTGGTGACGTAGACGCTCTTGCCGTCGGGGCTGACCGCGATCCCGAGCGGCCCGTTACCGGCCGCGACGGTCGGGGTCGCCATCGGCGACAGCGCGCCACCGGCCCCGACCGTGTACTGCGAGACCCCACCCGCTCCATCCGTTCCGTTGTTGGCGACGTACGCGCTCTTGCCATCCGGGCTGACCGCGATCGCGACCGGTGTGTTGACCGCGGTGACGGTCGGGGTCGCCATCGGCGACAACGCCCCGCCGGCCCCGACCGTGTACTGCGAGACCCCGCCCGCGCCAGCCGTGAGCTCGTTGGTGGCGTACACGCTCTTGGCGTCGGGACTGAGCGCGATCCCGATCGGTCCGTCGCCCCCGGCGACCGTCGGGGTCGCCATCAGCGACAGCGCGCCCGCGGCGCCGACGGTGTACTGCGAGACGCCATCCGCCCCATTCGTCCTCACGTTGACCACGTAGGCGCTCGAGGACGACGCTTGCGCGGCCACCGGCGCCAGCGCCAGCCCGAACAGGCCCACCATCCACACACCCGCAGCCCGTCGCAACCCAGGCCAGCAACCAAACACGATCACACCCCACCGATCCTCGTAGCCGTCCCGCACCCAACCTTACACGCGCACGGTGCCCGCACGCGTCAGACTCCCGCAGGCGCTCACTGGCCCGCCGCGAGCAAGGAGCGGGAATCAAGCTCAACACGCGACAAGCCTCCGGCGACGCTCACTGCCCCCGCATCGTGGCGACCCCCGAGACTTCACCCCAAAGGTTGGCGCGCGCCACCGCGTCGGCGATGAATCCAAGGCTCTGCGACTGTCGTGACCCCGAAACGAACCCACCGAAGGAAGTCATCGGCACGATCTGCCACCACACGATCTCCCCTGACGGTTTGATCGCAGGCCCCCACGACTCGATGGACTGGCTATCCAGCCAGGGTCAGGCCACCTCGCTGGCGGACGAGACCACGGCGAGGATCGGCGCCATCCTGGCAGGCCGTACGTGGCACGACCCTGACGATCGAGCGGCACGAAGACCCCGGCACGCGGGCCCCCGAAAGAGTGCCGGCACACTGCCGCAATGTCGCCGATCGAGGGGCACGCGGGCCGCTGCCCCTTCCGGGCCAACGGCGTAGAGAGCGGCAGTCCAGGCGAGCGGGTCGACGGGGCCGCCCGCCGGGGACGACGGGCGGCTAATCGTCGTGGTTGGTGGTCAGAGGGTCAGTCCGGCGGTGGCGGAGATTGTCGGCTGGCGGCGTGAGCGGACGGCGTCGATGATCTCGCTGGGATCGATCCCCTGAAGATACGTGCTGGTGGTCCCCAGGTCGGTATGCCCGAGCTGGCGCTGGATGATGTTGATCGCGACCCCTTCGCGCGCGAGCTCGACCGCGTGCGCGTGCCGCAGCTGATGCGGAGCGAATCGCCGCCGCACGCCAGCGTCGACGGCGAGCTGGCGCAACTCGGCTCGCGCTGCGGTCGCAGACCAGCGCCGGCCGCGGGTTGCCCCGTCGATGACACACAACAGCGGCCCGGGCGGCAACAGCACGCGGTGCGCTAACCAGGCGGTGAGCTGTTCGAACCCGAACTGGTCCATTCCTGCCTCGCGCCGTTTGTCACCCTTGCCATGGCGGATCAAAAGCGACCCGCGCCGCTCGTCGATGTCGGTCTCGTTGAGCGCCAACGCCTCAGAGATCCGCAGCCCACCACGCCATAGGACGGCGACCAACGCCCTGACCCGGAGCCCGTGGCGATCCTGGCTGGCCTGGCGCATCACCAGCACGATCTCCTCCGGACGCGGCGGGTCAGGCGGATACTGCATGCCCTTGTTGCGAGGCGCGCGACCCGCGAGATACCCAGGGATCGTCGCTGGTGACCGTCGACGCCCCGCCGCATTGACCTGAATCGTCGAACCTGAAGACATGACCGGCTCCCCTCGCTGACTCGCGTCCCGGGCCAATCCAAGACGCACCGCCGCCAATGCTCCAGTCCCGAGACACCAGCCGCGACCACTCGATTGCCTCGCTTCTGCTTCTCGGTCGCGTGGACCGAATGCGGCATCGATCGCGCGGCCTCCGCGGCGCGACACCACGCCTGGTCGTTCGTGGATCCAGCAGTGACAGCCTGACCTCGGTTGTCGCGTGTTGCGCAAGCCGCGCGCGCGACTGCAGCGTTGCTAACCGCCGCGGCCACTGCCTAGCGTTACAAGCGTGGCCAGGCCCGTTCGGCGCCGCGACGCTCTGGACTGTCACCTGCTGCTGTGGGCCGGGGGCGCCTCGAGGTCTCGTCCATGCCGGGCGTAGGCAATCGCCTCCTCGTAGGACATTGCCGCGCCCTTGTGCTCTGCCCGTAGCCAGACGCCGGGGCCGAGCCGTGCTCGCGCGGGGGTGAGGTACTCGCGCTCGAGCCGGTTGAGGATCTGTTGGTCGCCGGGTTCCCAGCGGCCGAGACCGCGTGCCGCGCCGATGAGTATCGCGGCCTGCTCGCAGAAGCCTTCTGCGGCTGTGATGGCGGCAAGTCCAGCCAGACCTTCCTCAACGCCATATCGGAACGCCAGCTGGGCGCCAAGCTCCACCTCCTGGAGGAATTTCTCCCGTGCCCGCGCCAGGTCACCTAGGAAAAGGTGGGCTAAGCCGAGGTTGCCGCAGATGATCACGAGCGGCTGAACGTCGCCGAGCTTCTCGGCTGCCGGCGCGGCGACTTCGAGGAGGCTCAGCGCCTCGCCAGGCCGACCTTCGACCAGCGCGGCATACGCGGCGTTCCCGTACGCGTGTGCAAGTTGCCGATAGTTCCCGACCCGCTGGAGTAGGTCACGGGCCTGCTCGAGTACCGGTCGGCGCTCGTCTGGAGGAAGCGCGCGAGCCAGCTTGGCGAGCGTCATGCCGAGCGTCGCATCGTCTCCCGACTTTCGAGCGTGAGCGCAGGCGGCCTCAGCGTACGCGCGCTCCTTCTGCAGGTCGCCGAGTTTCATCGCGCTGTTCGCGAGCTCGTTCAACGCGGTCGCGATGCCGGCGTGGTCACCGAGCTCACGGTAGAGCTCGAGCGCCGCAGTCGCCGCCTCTCCCCGTCCGGCTGGCTCTCCGCGCTGCCCCAGCAAGAATCCGCGTGTCAGCTGAGCGTAGGCGAGGTCCTTGGGAGCGGCCTGATTAGCGCAAGCCCGCAGCGTGGCATCGACCCAGCTCAAGGCATCCGGGTCCTGGCGAAGCCACCAGTAATCCGCGAGCAGGCCCACAAGCCGCACGGCAAGTGGTGGCGCTCCCTCGAGACCCCATTGCAAGGCAGCCCGGAGGTTTCCGATCTCGCGATCCAGCACTGCTAGGGCCTCGTCCTCCTTAGGTCTCCACAGCTTTGGTTTCTCACGCTCGATCACCTGCAGGTAGTGCTCGAAATGGCGATCGCGGATGGCCTGCTGCTCGGGATCTTCTGCCAGCCGCTCGAGCGCGTACTCGCGGATCGTCTCAAGCATGGTCAGTCGCGAGGAGCCGCTGGTCAGCCGGCGGGTCAGCAGGCTCTTGGCGATCAGAGCCTCGATCGTGTCGAACTTGGCGCCTGTCACGGCCTCGGCGGCCTCCAGCGTCGCGCCGCCTACGAACACGCCAAAGCGCGAGAACGCGATCTGCTGCGCTTGATCGAGCAGCCCGTAGCTCCATTCGATCGTCGCGTGCAGCGTCCGCTGCCTGGCCGGCGCGTCGCGCGAACCAGTCCCAAGGACGCTTAGCTCATGATCCAGTCGCGTCGCGAGCTCGCCGATCGTGAGCGATGGAGTTCGCGCCGCCGCGAGCTCTAGGGCCAGCGGCAGACCGTCGAGCCTGGCGCACAACCGCGCTACCGCCGAAGCGGTACCGGCCCGAACCGTGAAGCTAGAGTCGTGGCGCCGAGCGGCCGCGATAAACATCGCCGTCGCGGCGGTCCTTTCCACCTCGGCTACGGTGGCCCGCTCTGGCCGATCCGGCACCGACAGCGGCTCAACCACGATCCGGTGCTCGGATCTGAGCTCAAGCGCCTCCCTGCTCGTCGCGAGCACGGTCAGTCCCGGACACTCGGCGAGCAACTCGCCGACGAGGGACGCTGCGTCGAGTACGTGTTCGAAATTGTCGATCACCAACAGCATTCGCCGCCCAGAGAGCGCTTGGCAGAGTGCGTCGCGGATGTTCTCGCCCGCGACCGGCGCGACCGCAAGCGCCTGCGAGAGCGTGATGCCGACATCCTCGGCCCGGCCGACGCCGGACAGGTCGATCCAGCACGCTCCGTCGCGGAACTGCGGCTCGATCGCGCTCGCGACAACCAGCGCAAGGCGCGTCTTGCCGACGCCGCCGGCCCCGACCAGCGTCACAAGCCGCACGTCCGCGCGGCGCAGGAGACCAGCGATCGCTTCCGTCTCCCGCTCACGTCCGATCGTCGAATTCATCAGCGACGGCAGGCGAGCGGACACTCGCCGTGCCGAAGCGTCCGGCTCAAGAGATGGGCCGTGCTGGAGTATCGCGCGCTCAAGCTCGCGCAGCGCGTGGCTGGGCTCTAGGCCGAGCTGCTCGCGCAGCAGCTCGCTTGTGTCGCGGTAGACCGCGAGCGCGTCGGCCTGGCGGCCGGCGCGATAGAGCGCGAGCATCAGTTGGCCGCGCAGCCGTTCATGCAGCGGCTCGGCGGCAGTGAGCTGCTCGAGCTCGGCGATCAGGTCGGCGCCGCCGCCGAGCGCCAGATCGGCGTCGATCCGCTCGATCACCGCCAGCAGCCGCAGCTGCTCGAGCCGGCGGATCTGATCCTGAAGGCAGTCCAACGATGCGAGGTCAGCGAGCGGCGGTCCGCGCCACAGCGCCAGCGCCTCGCGCAACAGGGCGGCCGCGCGTGCCGGGTGGTCGGCGCGCAGCGCGCGCGCCTCGCGCAGCGAGCGCTCGAATACCGCGAGATCAAGCTCGTCGTCGGCGGCTGCCAGCAGATACCCGCCCGGGGTGGTGCGCACGATCGCGCCGGGCTGATCCTGCTCGATCGCCGCTCGCAGTCGCGACACCCCGACGCGCACCGCGTTGACTGCACTCTCAGAGCGACGTCTCGCCGAATAGCGCGCGCGACGAGCCGATCGACGCTCACCGGCTCGTTTGCGTGCATCAGCAGGAGTGCCAGCAGCGCGCGCTGACGCTCACCCCCGAGACGAACCGGTGCACCGTCGCGAAGCACCGCCAGCGGTCCCAGCACACAGAACCGAACGCCCCCCGGTACCTCACTCCCCGTCACGGCCGCGATTATCCGCCCCGCACACGAGCGGCGCAAATCCGCGTAACCGCGGCCTGTAAGGCGGCCGTCACACAGCCCGTAATCCGCCGGACGCAAGCTGGCGGCCGAACAGATCGCACCGGCCTGAAGTGGCGCACAGATCGCCACCCGCCGCCGCAAAGCGCGATCCGACACGAGCAGATCGTCCGACCGCACCCGAGGACCGGGCGCGAGAGGAGCAGCAATGGCCGTCGGGATTCCGCCTGGGCTTTGCCCCGGCGTGCGCAAACCACCGCGCTCACGTTGGGCGCTGACAGCCGTGGGAGTGCTCATGGTGGATGTTGACGATCTGCGCCACGGCGAGCGCCGCGATGCCTCAGATAACGGTGCGCGGCGACCGTCTGTACGCCGGCGCCAGGCCGTGGCGCGCGTGGGGGATGAACTGGGGAGTCGGCGATCACGAGCCGGTGATCGACTACTTCAACAACCCGACCGACGAGGAATTTCGTGGTGCTCAGCACCGAGCTGAGGACGGCACGCCGGATCGGCGCTAACACCATGCGGATCTACCTGCAGCTCGGGCAGGTGATGGCGACACCCACCCAGCCGCGGCAACGGACCCTGATCGCGCTGCGGCGCCTGCTCGCGCTGGCCCAGACCGACGGGATCTACCTCGACATCACCGGCGACCTGGTCTGGCAGCCGTCACAAGCACCCGCCTGGTATGACCGGATGACCCGGCAGCAGCGCTGGCAGGTACAGGCACGGTTCTGGAAAGCCGTCGCCCACACCGCCCACAGCTCTCCCGCCGTGCTCTGCTACGAGCTCACTTCCGAGCCGATCATCTCGCCGACCCCCGGCCACTACTACGGACAGATCGGCCATTGGTACTTCGTCCAGAGCATCGCGACCCAAACAGGCCCCCGGGCCGTACACAGCTCGCGCGCTCATGGACCGCGCTGCTCGCCGCCGCGGTCCGCTCACAAGACGACCGCCCGGTCACGATCGGGCTGCTCCCGCTCACCAACGGCCCGTTCGCGCCCAACAACATCGCCGACCTGCTCGACATGCTCACCGTGCACGATTACCCCACCACCGGCCAAGCACCACAAGCGATCGACCTGATCCACAGCTTCGCGGCCTACCACGAGCCGGTGCTGCTCGGCGAGACATCGCTGCTCTCAGACGACGCCGCCACCCAAGGGGCGTTCCTCACCGGCGCCGCCCCCGATCTCGCCGGCGCCTTTGAGTTCTTCGACGGACGCGACCCGCGGACGATCACCCCAAACACAATCTACGACGCTGTCTACCAAGCCGGCCTCGAGCAGTTCCTCGCGCTGCGCCCATAGCTCCGGCCGAAGTCGTGCCATCCAACCCTAACCCACTTGGAGGTAAGCAATGTTCAGACCACGTTCCTTGATCCTAGGCGCCATCGCCTCGGCGGTATGCGTCATCGCCACCGGGGCAGGAGAGGCGGCCGCGTCACAGCACTTCCGCGGCACGATCAGCTTCCCCGACACGCTGTGCGGCTTCAGCGGCATCACAACGTTCACGAGCGAGGACAACTTCGGCTCGCTCTCGAACGGCGGGACCTACGACAACGGCCGCATGATCCAGACATTCACCGCGGACAATGGGAGAGCCGTGCGAGCTCGACTACGACGCGGGACATGCGGTCTTCTCACCGCGGCCCCAATCCGGACGGGACGTTCACACAGGTGCTGACCGCGAGCGGTCTGAACGTCACACCAAGGCGGTCAACGGTCCGGTGCTCGAGCACGGGTCTGGTCGCGGCCAGGTCACGTTCATCCTCGACGCCGACGGGAACACGATCTCGGTTTCAGCGATCGCGCTGTCCGGAGACCAACCAAACCTGACAGGCGCACCCGATTGCACCGTGATCGCGCCTTACCTCGCGGGATAGGCACCGACCGTCTGCAGGCCGCGTGCGATCTAAACGCGCGTGGCTTAGCTACAGACGCTCATCCGGGCTGGCTACGGCGTCCGGCGCACTGGGTCACGGAATCTCGAGCTCTTGGACCAGTCGCGTCGGAGCTTTGGCCATCGGCTGCGCGCTGCCCTCAAAGGAGTACACGCGGTCTCCTAACGCTGCGCCGCCCGGGGCGTGCACCGGCGTGAGCATGTTCGGCAGTCGACGCCACCGTCCGGTCTTCGGTGTGAACAGCTCCGCGGTTCCGATCACGTGGGCGCCGGGAACGTTGTTGGGCCAATTCTCGCCGCCGAACACAACGATCCGCCCATCGGCCAGGGCCACGGCCCCAAAGCCGCTGCGCGGCTGGAGCATCGGACGCATCCGGCGCCAACGGTGGTGGCGCGGGTCGTAGCGATCCACATCGGCGTAGCTCACGGCCGCGCTTGGGTCGGCCAGAACCTGTCCACCCTTACGTCCGCCGACCACATAGAAGAAGCCCCCCGATGCCACCCCGCGGGCGTGGTTGCGCGGCGGGCCGAGGAAGTCAGGACCGTGTGACCAGCGCCGCTGACGGAAGTTGTAGATCTCAAGCGATCGCAACGACCCGCTGTTGTTAGCCCCGCCCGCCACGTACAGGCGATCGCCGATGACGGCTGCGGCGTTGGCGGCCCGAGCAGTCGGGGACGGCGGCATGACTGTCCAGCGGTTGCTGCGCGGGTCAAATCGCCAAAAGTTGGCAGTCGCATTGAACTCGACCTGGGCTGGCCACCCGCCATCCACATACAGACTGCCGTTGTAGGCGACCGCGACAGCGTGGTTCATCGCAACCGGCAGCGGGGCCATCCTACGCCAGCGATTACGGCGGATGTCGTACCGCTCAAGCACGCCCGTCGTCGGTAGCGAATTGCTAGAAGAAGGCGCGAGGAACCCGTCCACTACGTACACGAACCGGCCGATCCGGGCAGCAGACACCTCGCACCGCGCCAATGTCGATGAACGAAGCCGCGTCCAACGACTGAAGTTCGAAGCGCGCACATAAACCCGCGACACAGTTGCAGCGCGGGCCACACCACCGTGGCTGCCCGACGCCCCACCACTCAGCACGACCATGACAGCCAACCCCACCGCGATCGCGCACCAGACAACCAACTTCCGCCTGACACGATCGCGGCCCCTCATCCCGACCAGGATCATCCCACGGTCCCCAAGTCAGATTCAAGCCCGTTTCCCGCGGCGTGATGGGAGTGTCGATGCGGGCTAATAGGAGCAGGCAGACCTTGTTCGTCAGCAATCGGGAAGGGGCTGTCCCGCCCGCCCTCGGCGTTCGACCGTTACTGCTGCAATGTCGCCCCTGCGGGCACGCATGACGTGCTTCTGCTTCGCGACGCGAGTGGCTCGAAGGAGAAGTGCGACCTCGCGCTAGGACCACCGCCCTCGTGGCCGGATGTTCGAGAATCCAGCAGTAAGCTTATGATCGACTGCTCGCTCGCTTCTCGCCAGTGCGGATGCAGCTCACACAGGGGCCTGTGTGCCTGGGGAAACCCCCCGTCCGCAGCGATTGCCAGGTGGCCCTTGGTCCTGGCGGGCGAGGAGCAGGGAAGGCGCCGTCCCGTGCGTGACCCCTGCTCGTTCGGCCCGCGGTACTGAGGTGGTTCCGGCTGCGAGAACGCGGGTGGCCTAGGACGGGTGAGGGCGCAGTCGTAGTGACCGCGCCCTCGCGCACTGCGTGGTGGCTTTAGAGACTGGGCGCTGCTGCTGGGCTCGCTGTCGGGCTGGGCGCTTTAGCGGTGGTTCGGGGTTGACGTGTAGTCCGGATCAGCAGCGTGGTGCCGCCGCCGGCCATTAGGAGCCCGAGGAGTAGTCCCGCGACGGAGTAGATCGCGATGTTCGGGATCGTGATTCCGATTGCGCTGGTCGAGGCGAATCCGCCGTGGCCGTTGGTGTTCATGATCACGACTCGGTACTGGCCGTCGCGGATCTTCCAGTTGATCTGCGCCGCCGTGCGGGTGGAGCTGGCGTGGGCTACCCAGATCCGCTGCGCGGTGGGAGGCGCGGCGTTCAGCCGTCCGCTGTGGCGGGTCCCGGTCATCGAGTATGGGTCGACGTTGAGGTCGGTGACGCGCTCGGTGGCTACGCCGGCGAGGTATCGATTGACGTCGGCTGCCCGGCCGATGCCGACAAACACTCGGCCGGTGCCCTGAACTGGGGAGGCCGAGAGCCGCAGCGTCGGCTGGCCGATCACCGAGGCGACGCCGGAGGTGTGCTTGATGCTCGCGATCGAGGAGACGATCGCGCTCGTCGGTGTCGACAGCAGATGCGGCCCGGAGGCGAGGCTCCCGTCGGTCCCGAACGCGGCGAGCAGACCTCCGCCGCTGAGGGCGAGCAAGCTGCCGATCACCGCCAGGGTCCCGCCGGGGAGGAGCCGTGCGAGGGTCCGAATCGTTTGCTGCTTGGAGGAAGTCATGTGCTTGTCTTTCATGTGAGTGGTGGATGCTTCGATGACGCGTAAGTTAGGTGCGATCGGAAGGCACGTCATCGGTCGCGCGTAGGGTCCTGATTCCCTCTTTAGACGGAGGCCGCCGTGCGGGAATGGCGGTACGGTCGCGCGTGTGAGTACGCCACTGAGATCGTTTCCACAGCGGTTGCTGAGCGCCGTGCGGGTACCTGCCGACACGGCGGGCATCGCGGGGCTGACGCTGGCCTCGCTATTGGTTCTGTGGCTTCAGCCCGTCGACGCCGCCGCGGGCGTCTCGCGCGGCAGCGACGCGTTGGCCGTCGCGTTTGTTCTGCTGACGATGATTCCTCTGCTCTGGCGCCGTCAGGCACCGCTGACAGTTGCCGTGATCGCGGTGTGCGCCTCGCTGATCGGGTCGACGCGCGGATACGCGCTGGCGTTGACGTCCGTAGGGGCGTTTGTGGCGCTCGCCTCGGCCGCCTATTTCACCGACCGTCGACGCACCGTCGCGCTCGGCGGCTTCACGCTGGTAGCGCTGATCACCATCTCGTCAATCGCTGGAGGATCGTTCATCGGCGTGCAAGCGTTGATCGTCGATGCCTCCGGTCCGTTGCTGGCGCTGTTCGCCGGTGACGTGATGCGCAGCCGGCGCCTGTATGCCGAGCGTTGGCAAGCGCGCGCCCAGGAAATCGAGCGGCTTCGTGACGCGGACCGGCAACGCGCGGTCGCTCAGGAACGCGTGCGCTTGGCGCGCGACGTCCATGACATCGTCGGCCATTACCTGGCCGGCATCGCGCTCCAAGCCAGAGCCGGCCTGCGGCGCGTGCGCAGCGATCCGGCACGCACGACCGACGCCCTCACCGAGATCGATCAGCTCGCGAGCGATGCTCTGGCAGAGACCCGCCAGGCCGTCGGAATCATCCGCTCCGCCGACGCCCTCACCGATCTCCGTCCCGCCCCAGGCATCGATGACATCGGGGACCTGATTGCACGCGTCCGCACCCCCGACGTCCGCATCGAGCTGCGCCGCGACCATCCGGGCCGTTCACTCCCAGCATCGCTGCAGACGGCCGCCTACCGGATCGTGCAGGAAGCACTCAACAACGTCGTCAAGCACGCCGGCCCGACGACCGCGCAGGTCACGATCGAGCAGCAGCCCGATGCGCTTACCGTGACAGTCCGCGACGACGGGAAGGCGACGGCGAACGCTCATCGCGACGAACAAGGCAACGGACTGCCAGGGATGCGCGAGCGCGCCGAGCAGCTCGGCGGAACCCTGCAAGCCGGGCCTCAGAGCGGCGGCGGCTGGCGCGTGCGGGCCACACTCCCGGTGCGCGGCGCGGACCTGGCGTGAGTCCGCGGATTCTGATCGTCGACGACCAGGCCGTGGTGCGCAGCGGCTTTCGCGCGCTGCTAGAGGACGAGCCCGGCTTCGAAATCGTCGGCGAGGCCCAGGACGGACGCGAAGCGATCGCGCTGGTCGCCCGACGTCAGCCCGATGTCGTGCTGATGGACATTCGCATGCCCGGGATGGACGGGCTGGAGGCCACTAGCGTCCTTACCGGGCTCGACGCCGAGCACCCAGTCAAGGTGATCGTGATCACCACGTTCGACCTGGACGAATACGTCTTTGCCGCACTCCGTGCCGGCGCCGCCGGGTTCCTGCTCAAAGACGCGCGCCCTGAGGTCCTGATCGACGCGATTCACGCGGTCGCCAGCGGATTCGGGCTGATCGCCCCCGAGGTCACCGGCCGGTTGATCCGCGAATTCGCGGCCGTAGCCCCCAATCCCGAAGTCGCCTCGGCGCTGGACCCCCTCAGTGCGCGAGAGCGTGACGTCTTACTCCTGATCGCCCAAGGCAAGAGCAACGCCGAGATCGCCACCGCGCTGTTCTTGGAGGAGAGCACGATCAAGACCCACGTCAGCAGCATCCTCAGCAAACTCCAGCTCAACAGTCGCGTCCAGGCGGTCATCCTCGCTTACGAGGCCGGGCTTGTCAGCCCGGGAACGCGGCCTGCTGGCAGGTCCGATGTAACTGGAGAGCGCGGCTCGGTGCCCGCTACACCGCGACGTATGATCGAGCGAGGTGACGATCAGTGGTGTGGACCGCGAGCCAGCGTGGGTCCGCGAGGCAGCCGCTATCACCGAGCGAGCTGGTCTTGCTGGATCGGTTCTCTCACGAGCAAGGAATCGACGAGGCGCCCCCGTTCGCGGACCGCGCTGCCCTCGAGGAGATTGGTCAGCGCACCGTCACGTCCCTCCCGCGCGTCCCGTCACAGGCGGGCAGCGTCGATGAGGGCGTCAAGCACATCGTCAAATCGCCGTTCCTTGATCGACCAGTGCCCCTCGCCGGGAAGCATGTGCGTCGTCGCTGCGGGCACGTTTGCCATCAGCCACTCGGCGTGCGACCGTGGAACGAACTTGTCATCTTCGCCGTGCCAGATCGAGACCGGCACGTTGATCGAGCCGATGTCGAAGCCCCACGGCTTCATTTCGCTCAGATCGTCATCGAACCAGCCCCAGACGCTTGCGCCGATCGAATGCTGCCGGCGCGCGGCGTTAAACGCGGACAGCTCTGGCGTTACGACCGCTCGGTCGGTCGCTGAGACCAACGATCCGAGTGATGCGAGGGACTCGTCAATGTCTTGCCCGCTCGGCTTGAGCATCTCGTCGCGCCAGTCCTCGAGCAATCTGCGAAGAGCCTCGCCACCAAGCTCGGCGGCGCGGAACTCCTCGAGGTTCTCGTCTGCGTTGCCCGCCCACCAGTCAAACCCGTCAGCGTCCTTGGGGGCCGCGCCCGCGATTGTCGCGGCAGCTCGCACGCGGTCGGGCAACAGGGCCGCGCACGCAAGCGCGGGGGCACCGCCGCCCGAGTGCCCCTCGACGTAGAACTGGTCGGTGCCAAGTGCGTCGGCGACCGCAGCGACGTCCGAGGCGCAGTTCGCAATTGACCGTCCCTCAAGCCGCGTCGAGCCGCCGTAACCCGGCCGGCTGTAGCTCGCCAGCCGGATCCCGTGGTTCGCGCATCGCTCAACCCAACCCCGGTAGAGCATTCCCGATCCCGGCGTGCCGTGATTCATGATCAGCAGCTCAGCATCCGCCGGCCCGGCGTCGAAAACCTCCAGACACCGTCCATCCTCGAGCTCGAGCCTCATCACGCTAGTCCCACCCCGAGCCGTCATGATCCGCCCATCTCAGAACAATGTCAGCCACGAAACGAAACGACCGGTCACAAACAAGGGGACCGGTATCGGGCACGGGACTTCCGGAAGATGTTGAAGCTTCACGCTAACGCCTACGACGACACGATTGAGGGCGTCGGACTTTCTGTGACAGCAGGTTGATGGGTTCAGTCGGGTCGTCGGTCTCCGAATTGGATCTTGAACGCGAGTAACGCTTTCGTCCACCCCCGCGTCCTCGACCCGGGCGTGGACCAGCAGGCTTCACAGAGCAGGGCTGTGCGTGGTGGCTCCCTGGGCTGCTCGTGGCTGTGGGGGCAGCGGTGATGGCGGGTTGCGATTACCGGTCACTTCCGACCGTCAGCCCGTCAGGCGGTATGCGCGTGGTGGCGAGTTTGCGGACGTAACGGGTGGCGGCGTACGCGTATGGGTGGTTGAACGCGTCGAGCGCGGCGCTGCCGTCGACCTCGAACTCGAGGGCTTCGTCGGAGTGCGAGTCGAGAACCGCGACGGTGATCCGGTTCGAAGGCTTGGTCCAGAACAGACTGACCTCGATCCCGTCGCTGGTGCGGTGGGCGAGCTCCCGGCGCTCGGTGAATGCTGTTGCGGTCATCTGGTTTTTCCTTAGCTTCTCCGAGGATCTGGTCTCGGTGATCAGAGCAGAGTCGCACGAGGCCGTGGCCATGTCGGTGTGGGAGCCAGGCGTCTTGGGGTTCGGACGGCTTGCGCAAAGGGTGCGGTTATCCGCACCGTCTCGCCGGCGCGGGTGGCTGGGAGCTCCCCGTGGGTGTAGTGTGGCTTGGCCATGACTGGCAGCCGGGGCACCGTCCGGCTACCCAGCGGTTCGCTGGGGTGTGCTGTCGAGGGCGGCAGGCAGCCCTCGAGCGCGCTGGAGCGCGTGGCCGCGCAGGGCGAAAGTGTGGTGTTGCTGGGCTTGGGGGAGCTGGGCGACCAGTCGTGGGCTGCACTGACTCGCGCCGGGGTTCGGCTCGAGCACGTCGCGGACATCCCCGCTGCATTGCGAGCGCTGACCGATCACGGTGCGACGGTTGTGATCGCGCGCGCGTCCTGGACGGCTGCACTGACGGCCGCACTTCGCGGCCAGCGCGAGCTTGCCGTGGCCTACATCGTCGGGGCTGCGGCGCTCGATTCGCCGGGAGAGCTGCGCGAGGCGCTTGACGCTGGGGTTGATGACGTGATCAGGGTGCCGTTCGAGCCGGAGGTGCTCATGGCGCGGGTCGTGGCCGGATTCCGCGCCGCACATTTGCGAGCGAGCCAGGCGCTTCTGCAGTCGCTGGTCAGCAACATCCCGGGTGCCTTGTATCGCTGTGCTTGGGATCCGAACTGGACGATGGAGTGGCTGAGCGATGAAATCGGGGAGATCTCGGGGTATCCGGCGAGCGATTTCATCGACAGCTCGGCGCGGACATTTGCGAGCGTGATCCATCCCGACGATCGGGAGCAAGTTGAACGCTCGGTCATGGAGGCCGTGAACGTCCGCCGGCCGTACACCCTTGAGTACCGGATTCAACGCCGCGATGGTGATGTGCGCTGGGTACTCGAACGCGGTCAGGCCCAGGAGTCTGGTGACGGTCGGCGTTGGCTCGATGGGGCGATCTTCGACATCACGGTTCGACGCGCCGCTGAGCAAGCGCTGCACGAGCGAGAGGTCGTCGAGGCGCAGCTGTCCGAGGTGCGAGCGTCACGCGCTCGGATTCTGGAGGCGGCCGATCGAGCTCGGTGCGAGATCGAGCGGAACCTCCACGACGGCGCCCAGCAGCGATTCGTATCGGTGGCCCTCCAACTGCGGCGTTGGTTGGCCGTCTACAGCGAGCTGCCTGAGCTTGCGCGAAGTGAATTGGAGACTGCCCACACGGAACTGTGTATCGGGCTCGCCGAGTTGCGTGACCTAGCTCATGGCGTGCATCCGGCGGTGCTGACCAGCCGAGGACTTGAGCAAGCGTTGAGGACCCTCGTCGGGCACGCCGCGGTGCCGGTCGAATTACGCGTCGCGCTTCACGAGTCGCGGCTCGCCGCCCCGGTCGAGGCCGCTGCGTACTTCACGGTCTCGGAAGCGCTCACCAACGTTGCGAAATACGCACACGCGACCCGTGCCTGGGTCGAGGTAAAGCAGGCCACGAACTGTGTTGGCGTCGAAGTCGGCGACGACGGCACGGGTGGCGCAGACCTCCGCCCCGGCTCCGGGCTTCAGGGCCTTCGTGACCGCATCGCGGCGGTCAACGGAACACTGACCGTTGACAGCCCGCCCGGCCGCGGCACGGTACTACGAGCCCGGCTACCGACCAGCTGATTACGGCTGGCAGGAACTTCATATCGCGTGCCGTTCGACGGGAATGGTGCGGGTCGACGGCTTGAGGCATGTGGCCAGTGCCGCCGTCCAACGACGGATTTTGTTGCTGTTCGCATGGGCGAGGCGCGGGGTGACGACCCGCGGCGCGTCGCGCTGCAGCTCCGCCATGCGCGCGTCGATCAGCGCGCCGTAGATAGATGTGCCGTGCATGCTTGTTCCTCCTTGCTTCCTAGGGGCGTCTTGAGCACGGCGTACGGTCCCACGAGCTCGCGCGTGTGTCGGTGTGGCGGCCAGGCGTATTTGCGTTCGGCCAGCTCGGGAAGTGGGTGCGGCTAGCCGTACGGCGCGGCGCCAATGGCCGCGCTGTCCGGATCGAGGCTCCACGGCCTGGCGCGCTGTCGATCTCGAGGCGGCCGTCCACGGCGGCCACGCGATCTGCGAGGCCGCGCAGCCCAGAGCGGCGCTCGGGGTCCGCACCGCCGCGGCCATCTCGGCGATCGACGCCGACACGTGACCGTGCCGAAGTCCGACCCGCGCGGAGCGGAGCCGCTCAGTTCCCGGCTACGGGTAGCCGAACCGCTGGCCACATGCCAGCCCCATGGTCGCCCGTTGTCCGCGCTGCCACGGTTCGTTCATGCTGCTTCCGCCGAATCCCGCAGAGCCGCGCGCCGGACTGCACTCGCTGATTCGCGAGATCGACCCCGGGGTGAGCCTGTCCCCCCGCAACCGCGTTCGGCTAGCGCGTGTCCTCGCGCTCGCGGGCGCTGGGGTATTGGTGCTCCTGCTGTTCGCGCGTCGGGGTCAATTCGTACATACGGTCGACCGGGCGCTACACGTCGGCTGGCAGCTCGTCGTTGTCGCCGCCGCGCTCGAGGCGGCCTCGATCGCCGGTTACGTAATGCTGTTCCATCGTGTAGTCGCCCGCGCGGATCCAGGACTGCGGCTGAAGGACTCCTACGACATGACGCTTGGTGGCGCCGCCGCGACGAGGCTGCTGCCGACTGCCGGCCTCGGTGGTGCGGCGGTGACCGTGTGGGCGCTGCGCGCTCGTGGCGTCCGTACCAGCGAGCTCACTGGGCGACTACTCGCCTTCCTTCTCCTGCTTTACGGCGTCTACCTCTGCGCGCTGCTTGCTGGCGGCGCTGACGTAGCGTTCGGTCGGGTTCGTGTGACCGATGGAGGTGCGATCGGCATGTTGGGGGCTGCGATTGCCATCGCGATCCTCCTCGCGATCATGATTCTATTTGCTGCGCCTGCGTCGGTATCCCGGGCACTGGATCGGGCCGGTCGACGTCCGGGCCGCCTGGCCTCTATCGCTCGGTTGGCGGTCGCGCAGCTTCCGGTCTTTCGCGCCTCGCTGCGGCGCGGCTGGCACGAACTGCGCCGGCCCCACGCTGCGCTATTGGGGGCCGTGGCCTACTGGGCCTTTGACATCGGCGTGCTGGTGACAATGTTGCATGCCTTCGGAGTAACGCTGCCGCTCGATGGGGTCGTGCTGGCCTACTTCCTGGGAACGTTGTTCAACGTGATCCCGCTGCCGGGCATTCTCAGCGGCGGCCTGGCGGGCTCCCTGATCGCTCTCGGATCGCCCGCAGCCCCGACGATCGCCGCGGTCCTGGCCTATCGCGCCCTCGCGGTATGGCTCCCCGCGATACCGGGTCTGGTGTCGCTGGCCACGCTGCGCGGCGCGGTCGCGAGCTGGCGGCTAGATACGGCTACCCGCACCATCTGATGCGAGGGCCCCGTATAGACGCACAGGAGCGCGGGCGCGAGAGTTCCTGCATTGCGTATTTCAACTCAAGGAGAACCGAGCTTGATGTTCGTCACAATGGTTGGGGCATGGCCACTACCGTCCTGATCGTCGACGACCACGCGACATTCCGGGCGAGCGCCAGGATGTTGCTCGAATCCGAAGGATTCGAGGTCGTGGGGGAGGCGTCAGACGGAGGATCGGCGCTCGAACAGAGCGCGACACTCGCACCCGACCTGATCGTGCTTGATGTTCAGCTTCCCGATATCGATGGATTCGAGGTGGCCAGCCGCGTGACCCGGACTGAGGGAGCACCGGCGGTGGTCCTGGTTTCCAGCCGCGACGGCGACGACTTCGGACCGTTGGTCAGAGCGTCTGGCGCAAGCGGCTTCGTCGCCAAAGCAGATCTCTCCGGCGAGAGCCTCCGCGCCCTCCTGGATGCCTGACCCGATCCCCGATAAGCGGACCTCGGAGGCGAGCTCCGTCGAGGAGCCGACCGGGGCGCTTCGCGTGCTCGTAGCCGAGGACTCGGTGCTGCTGCGCGAGGGTCTGGCCCGCTTGCTCGAGGAGGGAGGCTGTGAAGTGGTTGCACAGGCGGGAGATGCGCCTGACCTGCTGCGTAAGGCTCGTGCCCACAAGCCCGACATCGCGATCATCGACGTGCGAATGCCCCCTGACAACACCGATGATGGTCTTCGGGCCGCGCTCGCGATCAGGGCTGAGCAGCCGCAGACAGGGGTGCTTGTGCTGTCGCAGTACATCGAGGAGGAGTACGCGATTGAGCTCATCGGCGATTCCCCCGAGGGCGTCGGATACCTTCTGAAGGGACGGATCACCGATGTCAGTGCGCTGCTTGACGCAGTGCATCGGATCGCCGCTGGCGGCTCCGTCATCGATCCACAGGTGGTCAGCCAGCTCCTGCGACGCCACCGTGAGGACGATCCGCTCGAGGAGCTCACCGAGCGCGAGCGCGAGGTACTCGAGCTGATGGCAGAAGGTCGCTCAAACCACGCGATCGCAGTACGTCTGGTTATCACCGAGCGAGCGGTCGAGAAGCACGTCACGAGCATCTTCAGCAAGCTGAGTCTTCCCCCCGCTGGGGACGATCATCGGCGGGTGTTGGCTGTGCTCACGTTCCTGAGAGCCTGAGGGCCTGGGCTCAGGTGCGGGTAGCCGCACCGCGTTAACCCACGGACGCTCCATGGCTCGACCACGTAACCCAGCGGGACACTCCAGCGCATGATGCTCCTCCGGACGAACACCGGTCTCTCGCCGCAGGGGGATGTGTGGACCGCCAGCATCGATCTTGGGAGCGATCCGGACGAGGTGCTCCGCGCGCTGACGGATTCCGCGGTGATCGCGCAATGGGCTCCGGTCAGCTTCGAGGTCGACGGCCCCGCCGGGACACGCTTGCGGGCTGGCAGCCGGGAGCGCGTCAGCGGCTCGATCGCGGGCATCAGAACGACGTTCGAGGTCGAGGTCCGGTGTGCGGATCGAAAGCGTCTGGAACTGGTTGCGCGCGGTCCTGTCTCGCTCGATGTTACATACTGGTTTGAGCAGCGTGAGGCCGGGATGAGGGTCGACGCGCAGGTGGGCATCAGACCCCAGCGCGGCCTGACCGCCCAGGTGCTGCGGGCCGCCGTCGGAGCGCTTCTCAATGCGGGCGCCCTAGGCTCCGCGCTCCGACGGCTCGAGGCCTCGCTGTCCGCTCCCCTCGACGCCGACCTCCTCGCCGCCTAGCTGCCGTTCGGCGGTACGGGTAACCCCCCGCCGGGCGAGGGCGGCCCGCACGCATAGACGCCAGGACGCCACACCGACAAGGCCTCGATCCGGTGGGACTCTGGCGAAGTGCATCAGACACTGTCTAACGGAGGTCACGTCATGCAACGTCCAACCCTCAACCCCGCTCGCAATCTCGCGGCCCGAATGGGTCGCTGGAGCGCGAGCCATCGCAAGACGGCCATCTTCGGCTGGCTCGCGTTCGTGATCGCGGCGATCGTGATCGGCACGGCCGTCGGCCAGCGGACGATCGACCAGAACAGCAGCAACGACGCCGGCCAGTCGGCGCACGCCGATCAGATCCTCAAACAGGCCGGCTTCACGCAGTCGAGCCGGCTGACCGAGATCGTCGTTGTACAGAACAGACATCTGACGGTCTCCGCGCCTGCCTTCCGAGCGGCGATCGCCGACGTGGCGCACACGGTGGCGCCAATGCAGAACGTCCACAACCTCCGCTTCCCCAGCGGGCAGGCCAACCGCGACCAGGTCTCTCGCGACGCGCACACGGCGCTCGTCGAATGGGACATGAGCGGAAAGCTGAAGGCAGCTGAGAAGCAGATCGATCCGCTGACCTCAGCGGTCGCGTCCGTGGGCGCCCGGCACCCAGACTTCTACGTCGGCGAGGCCGGCGCGGTGAGCTCCTCCAAGGCGCTCGACAAGCTGTTCAACTCGCAACTCGGGCAGGCGGGAGAGCGGTCCGTCCCGCTGACACTGCTGATCCTGGCGCTGGTGTTCGGGTCGCTTTTGGCGGCCTGGATCCCGCTGATGCTCGGACTGCAGTCCGTGATCGCGACGATCGGCCTGACCGACATCGTCAGCCACATCACGCCGATGGACCCCAACGTCCAGGCCGTGGTGATGTTGGTCGGCCTGGCCGTCGGCGTTGACTACACGCTGTTCTACTTGCGCCGCGAGCGTGAGGAGCGCGCGGGCGGCCGCGGCGAGCGCGCCGCGCTGGAGGCGGCGGCCGCGACATCAGGGCGGTCGGTTCTGATCTCCGGCGCGACCGTCATGATCGCAATGGCCGGGATGCTGTTGTCAGGCGACAAGACGTTCATCTCGATGGGCATCGCGACGATGATCGTCGTTGCCGTCGCGATGATCGGCTCGCTGACCGTCCTGCCCGCGGTGCTCTCCAAGCTCGGCGACCGCGTCGAGAAGGGCCGCATCCCGCTCCTGAGCCGTCTCCGCCGTCCGGTCGGCGAGGGACGCATCTGGGGCAAGGTGCTGACCCCAGTGCTCCGTCGGCCGGCGATTTCGGCGACGCTCGCCGTGGCTCTGCTGGTCACGCTGGCGATCCCCACGCTGCAGATCCACACGGCTTCGTCGAGCATCCAGACGATGCCTCGAAACGCCCCAACAGTCGAGACGCTCGACCGCCTCCAGGCTGCGTTCCCGGGGCAGTCTCAGCCGGCCGTGGTCGCCGTCAGGACCGACACCGCCTCGCCGCCGTTCAAGCGCGCGGTGGGTCAGCTGCAGGCCGCGGCCGCCGCGACGCACCAGGGTTACGGCGCGATCAGCGTGGACTCAAACGCCTCGCACACGGTCGGTCGCGTCACGGTCCCGCTGCCCGGCAGCGGCACCGACGGCACCTCGACCAAGGCGCTGCTCACGCTGCGCGGCCAGCTGCTGCCGGCGACGATCGGCAAGCTGCACGGCGTCACGTACGCAGTCACGGGCAACACGGCCGGTTCGTACGACTGGAACGAGATGATGAAGAGCTCGCTGCCGCTCGTGTTCGGCTTCGTGCTCACGCTCGGGTTCCTGCTGCTGCTGGCGTCGTTCCGCTCACTCGTGATCGCCGCCAAGGCAGTCGTCCTGAACCTGCTGTCGGTCGCCGCCGCCTACGGCGTGGTCGTGGCCGTGTTCCAGTTCGGGTGGGGCAAGAACCTGCTCAACTTCACCTCCAACGGTTCGGTCGCTCCCTGGCTGCCGCTGTTCATGTTCGTGATCCTGTTCGGGCTGTCGATGGACTACCACGTGTTCATCCTCAGCCGCATCCGGGAGGCGTATGACCGCGGCATGAGCACCGACGACGCCGTCGCGCACGGGATCAGGACCACGGCGGGAACGGTCACCAGCGCCGCGCTCGTGATGGTCGGGGTGTTCTCGATCTTCGCCACGCTCCCGATCCTCGACATGAAGGAGATGGGCATCGGGCTGGCGACCGCCGTCCTGATCGACGCGACCATCGTCCGCGGCGTTCTGCTCCCCGCGAGCATGAAGCTGCTGGGCGACTGGAACTGGTACCTGCCGAACTGGCTGGACTGGCTGCCCAGGATCGAGCACCACTCGCTGCCAGCTCCGGAGCCGGTTCCGGCCGCCGCGTAAGCAGCACACGCATCAGACGCAATACATGACCGGGCCGCCCAGCGCGGCCCGGTCTCTGCGTGTAGGTGGTCGCTAGGTTGCAAGCAGTGGGCACAGGCAGGGAGAATTCAGCGGTTGGATACGGGCCGCACCCATGGAAGCGCACCGGGTGAGCGATCACCGGGGCCGGCCGCAGAACCGGCGGCGCTGCCCGAGGCCTCGCTGCGCGCGGCGTTCGAGGCGCTGCCGGAAGCAGCGCTGATCGTCGACCGGGCGGGGTGCGTCCGGTACGCCAACGCGCTCGCGCACCGGCTGCTTGGCGATGAGCTCGTCATCGGCCAGAGCGCGGCCTGGTCTGAGCCGGACCCGGAGCGCAGCGACACCGAGGATGCGGTTCGCGCGTCCTTCGTCGCTCGTGCCACGGGGGTGTCGTTGCGTCGCACGAGCGCCTCGCTGCCAGGTGTTGACGGTTTCTCCCTGATCGTCCTGACCGCCGTATCCACCGCGGAGACGGCGTATCCGGGGCGTGATCCGATGGAGCGCCTAAACGAGGTGGAGGCGACCTCACAGCTGGGCTCCTGGAGCTGGGACATCGACGCGGACGTGGTCAGTTGGTCGGATGAGATGTACCGCATCCACGGCCTGGCGCCCCAATCGATGCCCATGAGCTACGCCAGCTTCCTCGAGCTCGTGCACCCGGACGACCGGCACATCCTCGAGGAGGCCGTGGACCGCTGCTACCGGGAGGCCAAGCCCTATGTCACCACCCATCGGGTCGTGCTCCCCGATGGGAGGTTGCGCTGGCATCAGGGGCGAGGCCGGGTCGTCATGTCCGATGGACGGCCGGTCCGCATGTTCGGGACCGGTCAGGACGTCACCGATCGAGTGCTGGGCGAACAGGCGCTTCGTCAGAGCCTCGAAGAGGCACGTCGCCTGGCCGCTGAGAACGACGCGCTGCGTGCGGAGCTAGAGGTTCAGCTGGAGGAGGTGCGCGCGTCCCGGGCACGGATCGTGCAAGCCGCGTATGAGGCCCGCAGGCGACTCGAACGCGACCTACACGACGGGGCTCAACAACGACTGACGCTGGTCGAGATGCAGCTGCGTGCGGCGGTCAGGCAGCTAGGCGCAGGCACCGATCCAACCCTCCTGAGCACGCTCGATCAAGCTGTTGACGAGCTCAGCGCCGGGGCCGCGGAGCTGCGCTCGCTGGCTCGCGGACTGCATCCGGCGCTCCTGACCGAACGGGGGCTGCTTCCCGTTTTGCGGGCGCTCGCGAGCCGGTCGCAGGTGCCCGTCACGCTCCAATGCGCCACGATCGGCCGGATGGACCCGTCGGTCGAATCGGCTGCATACTTCGTCGTGTCGGAGGCCCTGACTAACGTGATGAAGCACGCGGACGCCTCACACGTGAACGTCACGGTCCACCGGCGCAACTCGATCCTGGCACTCGAGGTCCACGACGACGGCAGCGGCGGAGCCTCAATCGACGCCGGCAGCGGCCTCCGCGGGCTCGCGGATCGCGTTGCCGCGCTCGATGGTCGACTGCTGCTGGACAGTCCGAGCGGAAGCGGCACGCTGGTGCGCGTCGAGCTACCGTGCGGATAGCAACCGTTGAGCCCGAGCCGCGATACTGCGGGCACGCTTCGGCTCCGAGCGACTCTGTGTCTTTCGCTCGCGTCGAGCGTCAGCTGGGTTTGCGGCCGTTCACTTCTGCAGCATCGCCTAGTTCGGATCTCTTCTGTCGTTCGGGGACCTAGTCGGGCAAGCGAGGACTCGGGTCCGGACGTCGGCGCGGTCCTGCTCGATTGATGCGACGAGCATGTTGATCGCTCCGGGCCCGGGTCTCGGAACGCGCGGAACTCCGCACAACCAATGGCGCCGCTCCCGGCAGATCGCGTTCGGATCCGGCGACCACAATCGGGCGAGCGTTAGCCAGGATCGCCTCGGCTGTTCGCATCGGAGCGGCCGCGCCAGACCGATGACGGCGCTGCCGCCCACGATTCGAAGGAGTCACGATCACGACGTCCGGAGCACGGCCAACGGCTCCCGGTGTCGGATATACACAGCCACCCGAGCGCCGCGAATACCCGCGCGGCCACGAAGGCAGGGCCGTCCGCCCGCGAGGCAAAAGACCCGAGATTCGCGCCAGCACCAGCACGCACCACTGAAGAACTGACGCGATCGCCCGAGCACGTCTACCGATGTAGACGCTCGTCGCGAACGCGGCAGCACCGGCGCGTTGAGCGCAAGGGTCCTGAGGACCTCCGGCGGAGACTTTGCAGAAGGGACGAGGTGTCGTCCAGGTCGTTGTTGGAACTCGATCCACGCGGTAGCGAGCGCGCCGACTCCACCCGGATGCCCGGACTTGTGGTCGTCTGGTCAACCCGTGGGTTGAGGTCTGAGATCAACCTGTGGTTCAACCCGCGGGCCGACGACAAGCGGGCGCCTGGGGCAGATCATGCTGCCTATGACCATTACTGATTACCTCATCAATGCAGTGTTTGTGCTGATCGTCTTTCGTCAGGCTCGCGAGCGCGAGCTTGATCGTCGTAGCGTGATCATCGCGTTGGCGATCATCGCCTATGTCTCGCATTTGTATGTGCGCTCGATCCCGACCGCCGGCAACGATCTGGTGCTGATCTTCGCGCTGGGGGCCGTCGGCCTGACGCTGGGTGTCGCCAGCGGCTTTGCTACCCATGTCCGTGCGGGCGAGAATGGTCTCGCGGTCGCGCGGGTGGGGTGGATCGCCGGGGCGCTGTTGATCGCGGGGATCGGCTCGCGGATGGTGTTCGCGTTCGCGCTGTCTCACGGCGCGCACCACGCGGTCGCGAGCTTCAGCATCGCGCATCAGATCGGCGTCGGCGCGTGGCCGGTGGCGTTGGTGTTGATGGCGCTGCTCGAGGTCGGCACCCGGATCGCGATCGTCCAGCTCCGTGGCCGTCGCGCGATGCAGTCGGGCGTCGCGATCCCCGCCGCGGCGTGACCCGCGACCTTCGCAGACCGCACTCTCCGGCCCGCCTGTGGCGGGCCGGATCGCGTTCTATCGTCCGCATCGCGGTGACCGAATCAGAGCTAGGCTCAGCGCCGGAGAGCGAGCGGGTTGCGGAGGCTAGGGCGCGTGCTCAGGAGCGCCTGCATCGCCAGCGACGGCCGCTGCGCCCGCTCGGGTGGGCGGTGATCCTCGTGGTCGTGCTCGGCAGCGCCAACAGCCACCCGGTGCCTGGATTGCACGGCAAGGGATTGGCGGTGACGCTCGCGCTGTGTGTGTTCGCCGGCGCGCTCTTGGTCGCGGTCCGCGACAGCTTTCCCGAGCGCAGCCTCAAGCAGCAGGCAGCCGTGATCGCGGTCATGGGCGCCGCCGGGGTCGCGATCGGCGGGCTTCAGCTCAAGGGAGCCACCGGCGTCGCAGCCGGCGTCGCGGTGTTCTTCGCGATCACCCGGCTGCCGCTAAAGGCCGGTGTCGCGCTCGCTGGTGCGGTGACCGTCGCGCTCGCAGTCGTCACGGCGATCGCCGGGAGCTCGTCGTCGGCGGTCGCCGCCGAGGTGTTGGTGACGGTGCTACTCGGGGTCGTTGCCGAGTTCCTGAAGCGGTCTCGGGAGAGCCAGGACCAGACCGAGCTGCTGTTGGCCGAGCTCGAGGACGCGCGCGATGAGCAGGCCCGCGCGGCGGCGACTCGCCGAGCGCGGCCGGATCGCGAGCGAGCTGCATGATGTGCTCGCGCACTCGCTGTCGGGCGCCGCGATCCAGCTGCAAGGGGCGCGCAAACTCGCCGACCGCGACCACGCCCCGCCGCGGCTGAGCGAGGCGATCGACCGCGCCAGCGAGCTCGTCAAAGCCGGCCTCGCCAACGCCCGCCAAGCCGTCGGCACGCTGCGCGGAGACCCACTACCCACCCTAACCGAGCTTCCAGCGCTGATCGACATCTACAAAGCCGACATGAACCTCGACGTCACCTTGCGGATCGAGGGCTCGGCCCGGACGCTCCCGGCCGATCTGAGCCTCGCGCTTTACCGCGGGGCGCAGGAAGCGCTGACCAACGTCGCGCGGTACGCGCCGAGCGCGTGCACAACCGTCACTGTGCGCTACGAGCCTGACAGCACCAGGCTGTCGGTCGACAACGCCGTCTCGGCCACCCCACCGCGCCAGCGGATGGGCGGTGGCCGCGGACTGCAGGGACTGCGGGAACGGATCGAGCGGGCGGGGGGCACGATGTCGGCCGGCCCGACCACCGAGGGCTGGCGGGTCGAGATCGAGGTACCCGGATGACGATCCGCGTCCTAATCGCAGACGACCAGCCCGTCGTCCGCGACGGACTGGCGATGCTGCTCGGGCTGATCGACGACGTCGAGATCGTCGCGACCGCGGCCGACGGCGTCGAGGCGGTCGAGCGCGCCCGCTCCGAGCGGCCCGACATCGTGCTGATGGACCTGCGAATGCCCCGCCTCGAGGGCGCCGAAGCGACCCGCGAGATCCTCGCCGCGCTCCCCGAAACCCAAGTCTTGGTCCTAACCACCTACGCCGACGACGAGTTCCTGTTCCCCGCGCTGCAAGCCGGCGCGCGCGGCTACCTGACCAAGGACGCCACCGCCGAGGAAATCGAACACGCGATCAGGGCGCTGAGCGCCGGCCACACCCACCTCGACCCCGCCGTCCAGCAACGACTCGTCACCGCCGTCCTCGAACAGACCCCGCCGACACCCGCCAGCGAACCGGCACCAGCGTCGGGGGCCAATCTCCCCGACGAGCTCACGCCACGCGAGGTCGAGGTGCTCAAGCTGATCGCCGCCGGCCACTCAAACAACGAGATCGCCGACAAGCTCGTCCTCAGCAACGCGACCGTCAAAACCCACATCAACCGGATCTTCTACAAGACCGGCGCCCGCGACCGCGCCCAAGCCGTCCGCTACGCCTACCAACACGGCCTCGCCTAAACCACCGCGAGCGCTCGAGCTGGCCAAGCCCCGGGCGTCGGCGCGCAGACCCGCTTCCGCAACGAGCCTCTCGAACGCACAGACGCCTCCCCGCTACGCCCGTACAAGAGGAGCGACCGGGTCCGCAGAGCTGACAACCCCTGCATACGCAGGCGCCCCCAAACGGGCCCGGCCCGCCGCGCCTGCGCGTCCGCGTGAATCCGAGCGCCACGCGCCCGAGGTCCCAGATCGATCCCGGTGCTGGCTTGTCGCCCACGCGGCTACGAGGCCGCCACTGTCGCTCTGGTCGGCCACAGGCTCAGAGCAGCAGTCGACGAGCGCCCTGCTGTTGCCGCTGACGTGGCCGCCTTCGTGGGTCCAGAAGCGCGGCGGACTTCGGCTGGATTTCTGGATCGGCCCGGGCGCTAGCACCGAGTGTGCAGGCACCGACGCGCGGTTTTTGGCGACAAGCGCGTTCTCTTTCGGTCGCGGCCGGCCTGTCCTGCGTTCCTGTTCGCGGAGGTCTTCGCGGCGACGCGCTGGCGTGGGTGCCACAACTCAGCCCTGGTTGTGGTTGACGACCTCGATGTTGTGCCCGTCGGGGTCCAGCACGAACGCGCCGTAGTAGCCCGGGTGGTAGACCGCGCGCTCCGGCGCGCCGTGGTTCTGGTAGCCCGCCGCGAGCGCGGCGGCGTGGAATGCGTGCACCGTCGCGTCCTCGCGCGCGTGGAACGCGAGGTGAACGTGCTCGGTCGGCGGGCCGTTCGTCCCGGACGAGCGAGAAGCTGTAGTCCGGGCCGGACAGCTGCACGCAGCCGGGCTCGTCGTGCGTCAGGCGCAGCCCGGCGTGCGGTCACGGGCGCAGAAAGCCGACGTGCAGCCCGCGGGTCACCGGGTGCTCTCGGTCGGTCGGCCCGATCCACCAGTCGCCCCACCCGACGATGTCGGCGCCCGCGTAGCTCGGCTCGACGCCCAGCACTCTCAGCACGGTGCGATAGAAGCCGCTCGGAGGCCGCGGGGTCCGAGTTGTGGACACCGACGTGGTCGAACACCGACCAACGCTACCGGTGGATGGCCAACGGGGAGCGGAGCGTTGCTTACACGGGAGACAGCAGGCGACGGGTGGTCCGACCGCTGGCACGTCAGGTCCCAGTTGACGCCAACGGCAACCGCCGTGGCGCCGTCGGGTCAGCGGCTGATCGCTCGGAGAGTGAGTAGTAGTCCTTGGTCCAGAGGGGTTGGCGAAGAGCTAGGCCGATCGCTCTGAGGCCGTCTACTCACCGATTCCGATCGCTTCGACCGGGCCGGTGCGCAGCGCTCGCCGGGTCGGTAGCGTCAGGGCCAGGAGGGCCAGCAGCGCCGAGATGCCGAGGATCGCCGCGAACGGTCTCGTGGGGACATACGGTAGGCCGCCGTTGAGGGCGTGGCTGAGTGGCAGGAGCGCGGTGGCGGCGATCGCCAGGCCGATGCCGAGGCCGATTGTGATGACGAGGGCGGCTTCCCAGCGCGCCATCGAACGGACCTGGGGGCGGGTCGCTCCGACGAGTTGCAGGAGCCCGAGCTCGCGTCGGCGCCCGAGCGCGATCATGATCAGCGTGTTGACCACGGCGATTGAGGTGAAGACGAAGATCTCGGCGACGAACTGGGGGCCAAACCAACGGTTCATCTCGCGGTCGGCGTCTGTCGCGGTGGCCAGTGACGCGCGGTCACTGACCCGCAGTCCCGGGTAACGCCCAGCAAGCGCCTCGAGGCGCTGAGTGACCGCGGCGGGGTGGTCGGCTTGCACGAAAATGCTCCCCAGGAGCGGGCTGGTCTGGTGGCCGGCGGCGAGCCCGGGGGCAAGCAGCGCGTCGCCGAAGGCCAGGTCGCGGCTGTAGGTCGCGACGACCTCGGCGCTGGTGCGGGTGCCATCGCCGAGCATGATCTGAACGCGGTCGCCGACATGGGCGTGGGCGGCGTCGGCGCGGTGGCGCCCGAGCGCGATCGCGTCGCCATGCAGCGCGGTCAGGGACCCGGCGGTCACGCCGACGTCGAGCCCGCCGCCCTGGCCTCCGGCAACGATCTGGGCGGGGATTGTGTCACCGGCGTGCAAGCTCGGGCCGAGCGTCGTGGCCGTCAGCGCGACCGCCGAGCGCACTCCAGGCGTGGCGCGCACGTCGTTTAGCGCAGCGGCCGGGATTCCCGGACCGGCGCTGGTGAGGGCGAGCTGGCCCGTCAGCCCGGCGTGCCTTTGCTGGCTGATGGCGTGCTCGATGGTGGTGGTGCTGAACAGAAGGGTGCAGCTCATCGCGACGGTGAGCACCAGCGGCGTGCTGGCGGAGGCGAAGCGGCGGCTGGCGGCCCCCAGATTGGCGGAGGCGAGGAAGCCACCGACGGGAGAGAGCGCCCCCAGCGCCGGCGCCAGCAGCCGAGCGGCCGCGTAGGCCACGATCGGTCCGAGGAAGCCGACCGCCAGCACGAGAAGGATCGCGGACATTTCTGACGTCGCCGCGGCTGTCTCGGGCGTGCTGGTGGTGGTCGCGACGGTGAAGAGCGGGACCGCGCCGGCGAGCGCCACCAGTCCACCGATGATCCGACCGGGCCCCAGCAACCGCGGCTCGACCGCGGCGTCGGTCAGCGCGAGGGTCGGTGGCACCCGGGCGGCGCGCCGCCCCGCGGCCAGCACCGCGAGCAGAGCCGTCGTGACCGCGCAGCCGACTACTGCGGCCGCGGGCAGCCAGTCCGTGTGGAGGGCGAAGTTCTGCGGGGCGATGCCGTGGCGCACGAGCGCATGTGCGAGCGTCCGACCGAGCAGAACCCCTGGCCAGATTCCCGCCGCGGAGCCGATCAGGGCGACGATCGCCGCCTCCCAGGCGATCATGCGGCGGATCTGACCGGGTGTCGCGGCCACTGCTCGCAGCAGCGCGATCTCACGCTCGCGCTGCTGGATCGAGAGGCCCAGCGTGCTGGCTACGACGAACATCGCGATGAACAACGCGAGCCCGCCGAACGCTGCCATGACGGGTATCAGTGTGGTGCGCGTCCTCTGGAGCTCTGGGTACTCGGCCTGGCCGCGCGCGTCCCCGGCGAGCACCTGGGCGCCGCCAGCGGCGCCGCGCAAGCGCGTGATGTCGAAGCCGGGACCCGCGAGCACGCCGATCGCGTCGACGCGCCCGGGATGGCCGGCCAGCCTGGTCGCCTCCGCGTCGGTCAGGAAGATGGCGCTCTGCTGGGAGACGGGGTGGCGGGGGCGGGCGACGCCGACGACCGTGACGGTGCGGGTCGGCCCGCTCGACGCGAGGGGCACTCGCGTGCCGAGCGCGGTCGGATAGCCGGTGACGACCTCGTCGGGCCGGGTGGGCGGGCGTCCGGCGCTCAGCCGGTACGGGGTCAACGCGGCGCTGCTCCAACCATGGGCAACCGCGGTCCGCTTGCCGAGCCGGGCGGGCACCGACACGTCGCCGATCGCCGCGCGAACCCCGCGGACTGCCGCCAGCCGGGTGACGAGCGCGGAGTTCACCCTGGCGCGCTCGGTGAGCAGCACGTCGTGGTCGGCGCCGACCTTCTGTTGCCCGGTCACGACGGCCGCTGCAGCGGCGTAGCGCTCGACAGGCGGATGTGTGCGCAGCATCGACTCGAGCTGCATGCCCCAGGCCATCGCGAGCACGGATGCCGCGACGAACGCGATTAGCGCACCGGTGAATGTGCCGAGGCGCCCGCGAGCACTGAAGATGGCGAGACGTAGCATGATTCAGTCCCCCAGATGGGCGAGCTGCTCGGCGACTTCGTCGGCGCTGGGAGCGTCGAGCGTGCCCGCGAGTCGACCATCGGCGAGCAGGATCACGCGGTCGGCGTGCGCCGCCGCTACAGGGTCATGGGTGACCATCACCACCGTGTGGCCATCCCGGTCGACCACCTCCCGCAGTAAGGCGAGCACCTCACGTCCGTTACGAGTGTCGAGCGCTCCTGTCGGCTCATCCGCGAACACCACCTCCGGAGCCGTGACCAGCGCCCGCGCGATCGCGACCCGCTGCTGCTGTCCGCCAGAGAGCTGTGAGGGACGGTGGCGCAGGCGCTTCTCAAGCCCTACTCGCGCCGCCACTTCACGCACCGTGGAGCGCCGTACGCGGCGACGATCGAGGCGCAGCGGCAGACCGATGTTCTGGGCCACGGTCAGCGAGGGCATCAGGTTGAACGCCTGAAAGACGAAGCCGATCCGCTCGCGTCGCAGAACCGTCAGGCGCCGCTCGCTGAGTTTCCCCAGCTCGATCTCGCCCAGCGTCACTGTGCCGGAGTTGGGCCGGTCGAGCCCCGCCGCCACATTCAGGAACGTGCTCTTGCCCGAGCCCGAGGGGCCCATGATGGCCGTGAACGACCCAGCCGCTAGGCCGACGGTGACGCCATTAAGCGCCACGACCTCGCCGTCGCCGCGGCCGTGGACCTTGCGAACATCGCGAAGCGCGACCGCGGGAGCGCGGACGGCGGCCCTAGGGGGTGCGAGGGTGGATTTGAACATGGAGGTCCCTTCTTCGGCTGGGTGAAAGTGCGGCGTCGTTGTGATGCCGCCAACCTACGGGCAGACGCAGGACGCCACATCGTCAGCAGGCCGGATTGGGACTCATCCCTGCGTACGATTTCTTCTCCTCCTCAGGTAGGAGGCGGGCGGCGTGTGGGTCAGATAGCTTCAGCATGTGACTCGGATTCGTGATCTCGCGCGGACGTACTGGTTCGAGGTGCCGATCATCCTTCTGGCGGTCGACGGGATCGTGGAAGTCCTCGTCCGACGAGACGCGCCGGACGCGCCGCGGACAACGTTGTGGTTCACGGTGCCGGCACTCGCGGTGCTGGTGGTCCCGCTGTTCGCGCGCCGGCGCTTCTCGTTTGGCGCGCCACTGGTGTTCTGGCTGATCGCGGCCGCGGTGACGTTCGTCGACGGGCGGCTGGTCGCGTTTACGACCAGCACGTTCGTCTTGGGGATGGCAGCCGCATTCCTGCTCGGGAACCTGCACAACGGCGCACGGGCTCGGATCGGGCTGGTCATCGTGCTCGTTGCCGAGGTGATCATCGTTCACAACATCCCTGGACACCCGGCCAGCCAACTCGTGTTCATCCCGATCTTGTTCGGGATCTGCTGGGTTGCAGGCTTCGCTCTGCGCGAGCGTGCCGAGGAGGCCGAGGCGGCGCTAGTCCGCGCGAGCGAAGCCGAGCGGGATCGGGAGGTGGCCATGCGGATCGCCGTCTCCGAGGAGCGCGCGCGAATCGCTCGCGAGCTGCACGACATCGTCGCGCACGCCGTCAGCGTCATGGTGCTTCAAGTCGGCGCCGTCAGGCACAAGCTCCGCGACACGCGTGGGGAGGATCGGGAAGTCCTGATGGGTGTCGAGCAGACCGGGCGGGCCGCACTGGCGGAGATGCGCCGCCTGCTCGCCGTGATGCGCCGCGATAGCGACGACGTCGAGCTGACGCCCCAGCCGGGCCTCGACGGGCTCGACGCGCTTGTGAAGAGGATCGAGCGCACCGGCCTGCCAGTCCGGATCCGGATCGACGGTGAGCCCTTCCCGTTGCCTCGAGGGATCGACCTCTCCGCCTATCGGATCGTCCAAGAAGGCCTCACCAACACGGTCAAGCACGCCGCGGCCAGCCACGCCGAAGTCACCGTGCACTACGCGCGCGACGAAATCCGGATCGACGTGTGCGACGACGGTCAGGGAGCCGAGACCAACGACGGACTCGGGCACGGGCTGATCGGGGTCCGCGAACGAGTCAACCTCTATGGCGGCGAGATGAGCGCGGGCACGGTGAATGGCCGCGGCTTCGTCCTCAGCACGCGCCTTCCGGTCGCGCACGAACGGTCGTGAGAATCCGCGTCCTCATCGCCGACGACCAGTCAATGGTCCGCGCCGGCTTTCGGATGCTGCTCGCCGACGAACGAGACATCGACGTCGTTGCCGAGGCGATCAACGGGCTCGATGCAGTCGCCAAAGCAGCACGCTTTGACCCGAGCGTGATCCTGATGGACATCCGCATGCCCGAGCTCGACGGCCTGGAGGCGACACGGCGCATCCTCGCCGCGGACAGCAGCGCGCGCATTCTCATACTGACCACCTTCGGACTCGACGAATACGTCTACGAAGCACTACGAGCGGGCGCGAGCGGGTTCGTCCTCAAAGACGACCCGCCCGAACAACTGATCGCCGCGGTCCGCGTCGTCGCAGCCGGAGACGCCCTCCTGTCACCGGGAATCACGAAACGCGTGATCAAACAATTCGCGCGCGCGCCGCAACCCCAGCCGCCGAAAGAATTCGACGAACTCACCGCCCGTGAGCAAGAAACGCTTCGCCTCATCGCCGACGGACTCTCCAACGCGGAGATCGGGCAACAGCTCTACATCAGCGAGACGACCGTCAAGACCCACGTCACCCACATCCTCCACAAGCTGGGGCTTCACGACCGCGTCCAAGCCATCGTGCTAGCCCATCAGACCGGCCTCTTCGAGACGGACACACGGCCTCTACCGATGAGCGACGATCACCCGACGGCCTAACACGCCCACCACGCAGGCGGCGCCGCGGGGATGACCGCGACACGGCGCGGCGTGCACTCGGCGCTCAACCTGCCTTCGCGCGGCGGCGAGCATCCCGCCGCGATGGGACACACCCTCGCTTCGCGAGGAAAGGAGGCACGTCGCGACTGAGTGCCTGAGCCCCGATCCACGACACCTGCTTTGTCGCCTTTCTGATCACGAGACCGGCACTGCTGCTTCGGCCGGCCGCCGACCCGGAGCGGGAGCTAGAACAGGGCCTATTCCCGCCCGTGACGTGGCCGCTGATTCGTGGATGCAGGAGCCGGCGATCTCGGTCAGTCGCGTCCCGGGCGAGCCCGTTGGGCGGTCTCGATCGTCGGGCGCGGCGCTGGGCCAGGCCCGGTCCGGACGATCGGAACGTCGCTTGACGGACCCGAGGCCCAGGCTTTGGCGCGTGAAAGGGGGTGGCGCAAGCGCGCGATGGGCGAAAGCTCGCACGCGTTGGGCCGCGACGCGGCATGAAGTTACCGCCTGAGCGTTGATCCGGAGGACGTAGTGCTCGGTGCGGCCGGGAGAGCCCATGCCGATCACGCTACCCCTTGGCGCTGCCGCAGCGATCTCGACCCGGACAGCCGCGCACAGCTGCTCGCAACCCGGTCAGCGATGATGCGGTGCTAGGAGAGGAGCTGCGTTGGTCTCGGCGCCGTTGATCGTGCAGTTCACGAGAACATCCCGGAGGAGCATCCAATGAACTTCGAGTCGTCGCAGCGAGCCAAGGACTTCCAGCAGCGGCTGATGGCGTTCATGGACGAGCGCGTGTATCCAGCCGAGGAGGTGTATCCCCAGGAATTGGCCGCGGCCGGGTCGCGGCACGCCCATCCGCCCGTGATGGAGCAGCTGAAGGCCGAGGCGCGGCGGCGCGGGCTGTGGAACCTGTTCCTGCCCGACGCTGAGCACGGCGCGGGGCTCACCAATCTCGAGTACGCGCCGCTTGCGGAGATCATGGGCCGAACCAAGATCGCCGCGGAGGCGTGCAACTGCAGTGCGCCGGACACCGGCAACATGGAGGTGTTGCATGACTTCGGCAGCGAGGAGCAGAAGGACCGCTGGCTGCGGCCGCTGCTCGACGGCGAGATCCGCTCCGGGTTTGCGATGACCGAGCCCGATGTCGCCTCATCGGACGCGACCAACATTGGCATGCGTATTGAGCGCGACGGCGACGAGTACGTGCTCAATGGGCGCAAGTGGTGGACGACCGGGGCGCTGCACCCCAACTGCCGGATCCTGGTGGTCATGGGCAAGACCGATCCGTCGGCGCCGACCTACCAGCAGCAGTCGATGATCCTCTGCCCGCTTGACGCTCCCGGAGTGACC
Source organism: uncultured Solirubrobacterales bacterium (assembly GCA_963730075.1). Lineage (GTDB taxonomy): Bacteria > Actinomycetota > Thermoleophilia > Solirubrobacterales > Solirubrobacteraceae > Palsa-465. The sequence continues at coordinate 323,261 of CAVSQH010000004.1, forward strand.
GTCGAGCGCAGCACGACGATCTTCGGCTACACCGAGCCGGAGGGTCACGGCGTTCTGACGTTCGAGGACGTGCGCGTTCCGGCGAGCGCCATCTTGGCCGGCGAGGGGATGGGGTTTGCGATCGCCCAGGCGCGGCTCGGTCCTGGGCGGATCCACCACTGCATGCGCGCGATCGGCGCGGGCGAGCGGGCGCTCGAACTGATGTGCGAGCGTGCCGATCACCGCGAGACCTTCGGGCACGCCGTCTCCCACTACGCGAACATCCGCGACTGGATCGCCGAGTCGCGGATCGAGTTGGAGATGGCGCGCCTGCTCGTGATGAAGACCGCCTGGCTGATGGACACCGTCGGCAACCAGCACGCCCGGATTGAAATCGCCGGCATCAAGTTCGCCGTCCCCAACGTCTGCCTGAAGGTCATCGACCGAGCGATCCAGGTACACGGCGGCGGCGGGGTATCCGACGACTTTCCCCTCGCATACATGTACGCGGGGCTGCGCAGCCTGCGGCTCGCTGACGGCCCCGACGAGGTGCACAAGCTATCGGTCGCCCGCAAGGAACTACGCCGCCAGCGCGAGCGACGCGGCGACACAGGCTCGTCGGCATGAACTTGGCAGGCGACCAACGAGATCAACCGGCCGGTCCTGGCGTGCCGCTACCGCTGGTCTACGGCGCGCGCATGCGCCACAACAAGTTTTGGTCCGGTGGCGCCTCGCTGCCTCCATCCGCGCGGACCGCAGGGCCGGCCAGATCGCTAGCTTGAATCCGTTCGGCTGCAAGCACGCGCTGAAAAGCAGCAGTCGGCGCGGACCGCCAACGTCGCGATCGGACTTGCGAGAGCGCCGAGACTCGGGCTGGGTCACGTGACCGTGGCCTGGCTGGGAGTGGTCGGTAGTTGTCCGCTCCAATGAGCGCGCTCGCACGGATGGCCTGCGCGGCGTGGTGTCGCAGACTGATCACTGCGATGCGCCCATGAGCTACGACTACATCATTGTCGGCGGCGGTTCGGCTGGGTGCGTGCTCGGCAACCGGCTCAGCGAGGATTCGTCGACCCGGGTGCTCGTGCTCGAGGCGGGACGCCCGGACTATCCCTGGGACCTGTTCATCCACATGCCGGCGGCGTTGTCGTTTCCGATCGGCAACCGTTTCTATGATTGGAAGTACGAGTCCGAGCCGGAGCCGTATATGGGTGGGAGGCGGATCTACCACGCGCGGGGCAAGGTGCTCGGCGGGTCTAGCAGCATCAACGGAATGATCTTTCAGCGGGGTAACCCGCTGGACTACGAGCGTTGGGGTGCTGACAGCGGCATGGGCAGCTGGGACTATGCGCACTGCCTGCCGTACTTCAAGCGGATGGAGACCTGTCTCAGCGGGCGCCGATGAGTGGCGCGGTAGCGACGGTCCGCAGAAGCTCGAGCGCGGCCCGGCGATAAACCCTCTGTGCCAGGCGTTCTTTAAGGCCGTGCGGCAGGCGGGCTACCCGCTCACCGAAGATGTCAACGGGTTTCGCCAGGAGGGCTTTGCGGCGTTTGACCGAACGATCTTCCGGGGGCATCGCCTCAGTGCGGCGGGCGCCTACCTGCATCCTGTGCGCGGCCGCTCAAACCTTGAGGTGCGCTGTCGCGCATTCGTTAACCGCGTCCTATTCGAAGGCCACCGGGCCGTCGGCGTCGAAGTGGCCCAAGGACGCAAGACCGAGACGGGTCCTAGCGGGAGAGGTGATCCTCTGCGGCGGTGCGGTCAACTCCCCGCAGCTGCTGCAGCTGTCGGGAGTCGGCAACGCGCGCGAGCTTGGCACGGTCGGCGTGAAAGTGCTGCATGATCTGCTCGGGGTGGGCGAGAACCTTCAGGACCACCTCGAGGTGTACGTGCAGTTCGCGTCAAAGCTGCCCGTCTCGGTGGCGCCGGCTCTGAAGTGGCGAAATCGGCCGAGCGTGGGGCTGCAATGGCTTCTGTTCCGTAGCGGACCGGGTGCGACCAACCATTTCGAATCCGGCGGCTTTATCCGCAGCAACGATCAGGCCGCATACCCGAACCTGATGTTCCACTTCCTGCCGATCGCGATCCGCTATGACGGGTCAGCGCCGCAGGGACACGGCTACCAGGTGCACGTCGGCCCGATGTACTCCGACGCGCGCGGATCGGTCAAGCTGCTCTCCTCCGACCCGCGATCGCACCCGGCGCTCCGTTTCAACTACCTATCGACAGACCAGGACCGACGCGAGTGGGTCGAGGCGGTCCGCTGCGCGCGCAAGATCCTCGACCAACAGGCATTTGACCCCTTCAACGCGGGCGAGATCTCCCCCGGCCCGTCGGTCGAAACCGCAGAGCAGGTCCTAGATTGGGTCGCCAGCGACGGCGAGACCGCGCTTCACCCATCCTGCACTTGCAAGATGGGCACCGGCCCGGACGCGGTCCTTGACCCCACCAGCATGACCGTCCACGGCCTCGAGCGATTGCGAGTCGTCGATGCGTCGGCGATGCCATACGTGACCAACGGAAACATCTACGCGCCAGTGGTGATGCTCGCCGAGAAGGCTGCCGACCTGATCGCCGGCAACTCGCCACTAGCGCCGTCCAACGCCCAGTTCTATCACCACGAGCACGCCACAGCCGACACCCACCCGAGCGGCGCCGCAACGAGCAACCACAATAAGAAACGGCCTCACCGGTTGTTGGCCGAGGGCCGAGAGCCCACCTGCCCAGCCGCTCCTCCAGCTAACGCTCGCTCTCACCCTCGCGTAGCCGTCGCTCGCGACATGGGTGGATGCTCCCTCGCCACGAATGGACGCATCTCGTCACGGCACGCTGCAGTGCGTGTTTCCGCCCAGCTGCCGGGCACTCGCTTCTGCCCAGATGCGAGCGTGATGCACGCGTCCAGTCGTGTCAGAGCCAGTGCCCCTTTGTCGCCACCGGGGCAGCGAGGGGCTCGCTGCCGCTCTGGCGGACTGGAGATTCAGAGCAGCAGTGCGTGCAGGCATCAGATCTGGCGAGGCCAGATGGCTCTCCCTTCGTGATTTGGGAGGTTCCTG
>CAVSQH010000005.1:0-87428 GCA_963730075.1 uncultured Solirubrobacterales bacterium
GCCACCCGGTCAGTTGACAGCAGGCTCTCAGCCAGCGTTAGCAGACCCTCGGGCGTGCTCGGCACACGACCCGCCGAGCGAACGACACCGTCCTCGCAGATCGCGACCCACGCAAAAGTCACGATGGACATCCAGACCGATCGCACGACCCACCCACCTCAACAACGCCACCTCTCACCTCCATCAACTCGGTTGACAGTCAGCGGGAGAACCAGCGGGACAACGACACAGACCGATACGAGCTCGCAGCTCAATCCAGGCAAGTCGCAGGGGCGGCCGAACGAAAAGCCTGGGCTCGAAGCCCATCGATCAAATTACGGCCTACCCGACTACGTTCTCCCAATATGAGGCCCCTGTCCCGGATCAACCGAACCTACGAGCCAACCCGGACAGAGCCTCACACGAGCAGTTTCATGCCTCGAAAAGCAGCCGTCTCGAGCGCGCCGGCCTGCGCACGATCACGGCCGGCGCGAAGCGCCGTCGCTTGTAGCCCACTGCGGGAGCCTGAGTCCCGGGCGGGGGTCGATCTTGTCGGGGCGCGTGCCCGGTAGTTTGTCGAGCGTGACTGCCTCTGCCGGGCGACCCTATCCGCCTCTTGAACTGATGCAACGTGTGTTCGCTGTGCGCAGCTGGAGCGATCCGACCAGGGTGTACGAGCAGATGGGCGCGGAGACGAAGTCCGCGTTGCTTCGACTTCTGCCTGACGATTGGTCGTTCGTCGGCAAGCGTGTCCTGGATTTCGGTTGCGGTTCGGGGCGCACTCTCAGGCACTTCCTCACGGAGGCGGAGGAGGGCGAGTTCTGGGGCACGGATATTGACGCGCCCAGCATCGAGTGGATGGACGGGGCATTGTGTCCACCGCTGCATGCGTGGAGGTCGGCCGCGGGTCCGCCGTTGGGCTTGGAACCGGCGTCGTTTGATCTGATCTGGGCGATCTCGGTGTTCACGCATCTGCCGGGGGAGACCTCGATGTCTTGGCTGCTAGAGCTCCACCGCCTTCTTAAGCCGGACGGGTTTCTGATCGCCACGTATCACGGCCGGTGGAACTCCGAGTTCATCGCTGGTGAGCGATGGAACGAGGACCAGGTCGGAATGAATGTTCTTCGCCACAATCAGGCTTGGGAGGATGGCGGGCCGATGGTGCTTATGTCCGACTGGTGGGTGGACGAGCACTGGGGTCGAGCGTTTGAGATCGTTGCGCGGTTGCCTCTCGTTCACAACTTCACGTGGGTGTTGCTGCGAAAGCGCGGTGTTGAACTGACGCCGGACGACCTCGAGAGGCCGTCGGTCGATCCTCGCGAATTTGCAGCACTCAGACACAATCTGCGCCAGGTCCAACGAGAGCTGGACATCCATGCGGCTCGCGCAGCCGAACTCGAGCGTCAGCTCCGTCACGAGTATGAAACAACGCTCAGCTGGCGCATCACCAAACCGCTGCGAACCGCTCGGCAACGCATGCACTTGCGCCGCGGCGAGTAGCTCACTAAACCAACAGCGAACTCTCTGCGGCTTTGATCGAAAAGCACTCGTCTGGGGAGAGGCCCCGCTTCTGGGGCAGTGGTCCGGAATGACCCGTGGGCAAATGCTCCAAACCGCGGTTGGTGCATGATCAGGCAATGCCTGTGGAGGCGATCCATCTCGGTGCCCTTCGTAAGCCGGAACTGTGGACGGTCGAGTCAGTACGAGCAGTTGCCGGCAAGGGGCTCGAAGGCGACCGTCATTTCCATACCGACGGAGCCGCGTCAGGCCAAGCGCTGACGCTCGTTTCCGCTGAGGTCGTCGAGGACGTTGGACTAATGCCGGGAGAGACTCGCCGGCAGGTGACTGTGCGCGACGTGGATGTGAACAGCCTCGTTGGCAAACGCTTCCGGGTCGGCGAGGTCGAGTGCCTCGGCGTGGAGCTCTGCGAGCCGTGTCGGCATCTGCAGGAGATGACACGGCCGGGGATCATCAAGAAGCTCACTCACCGGGCAGGGATCAATGCCGACATCCTCGTGGGTGGCGTGATCCGCGTCGGCGATCCAATAGTCGAGCTCTAGGCGCAGGTCACTCGTCTGGGCAAGCGTTGCGGGACTAGCGCGCGATCGCTATTAGCGCCTTGCGTAAACGCTGAACGGGAGGGCCTGGGGTTGGATGGTCCATGGCCCTCGTGAAACGGCCTCACGACGGGCGCGGGGCGAGCCGATGCGACGCCGCCGGTCGCCGCAAGAAGGCCGATCAGGCACGCCGCCACGAAGACCGCGGTGGTCAGGCCCACTATTACCCGCGGGCCCAGGCCCAGAGGCCTATAGGACTTCGGGCCACTGCCAGCCGGACTCATGTCGCGAGACTAAGCATCGACATGAACCGAACCTGAGCGCTTCGTTCTGTGGATCTAAAGCGCTATCCCGCGAAGACACTTGACGACTGGTCCGGCAGGCGCGATCGCAGATCGACTTGCATACCGTCAATGATTTCCGGGGCCATCACGCCAACCCATCCGAACAATGTCGCTGTCGAGTTGATCGAAACGGAGAAGGCGCCCGCTGACGCGATTAGCCCGATCCAATCGCGGAGCGGTAGAGCCATCCGGCTGCTGCTTCCTTGATGAAGCAGCAGCCCGGCAGAGCAGCCCCGCCCGGCGTTAGGCTGGACACGAATGCTTGGTTGATGGCGGAATGCAGCCGACCGACGTCCATCCGAGAAAGGACTCCTATGGCGACATTTTCCGTTGCGCAACTTGAAGAGATCGCCGAGGTGCCGGGGACGACCCCGTTCCGGCCAGTGCGGCAGCACTTCGGGATCATGACGTTCGGGGTCAACACGATGACCGCGCAGGCCGACGGAGACGAGGCTAGTGCAGCGTTCCTGGGCGCGGAGGCGGGGATGCCGGAGCTGCGTGTTCGGGCCGGGGTGTTGACGGGGAGCGCGGCGGTTGAGATCGGCGCGGAGGGCGAGGGGATGGTGATTGGCGACACGGTCAACACCGCCAGCCGTCTGCAGTCGATCGCTGCTTCGGGGACGGTCCTGGTGGATGATGTGACGCGGCGCGCTTCGGAGGCGGCGATCGCGTATGAGGACGCCGGCACGCATGAGGTCAAGGGACGTGAGGCGCCGGTGCGTGCGTGGAGGGCTTTGCGGGTTGTGGCGGGTGCCGGCGGCGCGAACCGTGGTGCGGGGCTCGAAGCACCGTTGGTGGGTCGTGACCGTGAGCTGCAGGCGATCATTGAGGCGGGCGAGCGCAGCGCGCACGCGCGTCGTGCGCAGCTGGTGGCCGTGGTCGGTGACGCGGGGTCGGGGAAGTCGCGCCTGCTGTGGGAGTTCTTTAAGTATCTGGACGGGATCGAGGAGGTCCGGTGGTGGCATCAGGGCCGTTGTCTCTCCTACGGCGAGGGGGTTGCGTTTTGGGCGTTGGCGGAGATGGTCCGTGCGCGCGCCGGCATACGGGAGGAGGAGGACGCCGTCTCGGCGCGCCGGAAGCTCAGCGCAACGGTTGCGGAGTATGTGAGCGATGAGCGTGAGCGGCGGCTGGTCGAGCCGCGCCTGGCGCAGCTGCTCGGTCTTGAGCAGCGAACCGCGGCCGATCGCGGTGACCTTTTCAATGGTTGGCGGTTGTTTTTTGAGCGGCTGGCCGAGAAACAGCCGGTGGTGTTGGCGTTTGAGGATCTGCAGTGGGCCGACAGCGGTCTGTTGGACTTCATCGACTACCTGCTTGAGTGGTCGGCCGAGTTTCCGTTTTTCATCCTCGCGCTCGGACGCCCAGAGCTTTTGACCGCCCGTCCGAGTTGGACGGCCACGATCACGCTGGCGTCGTTGAATGACGAAGCGATGGGTGAGCTGCTGGCGGGGTTGGTGCCTGGTCTCCCGGACGAGCTCGTAGCGAAGATCCTCGCTCGCGCCGAGGGGATGCCGTTGTACGCCGTTGAGACGGTGCGGATGCTGCTCGATCGCGGTCTGCTCGCGCAGGACGGCAACCGTTATGTCGTGACCGGCGAGATCGGCGAGCTGGAGGTGCCCGAGACTCTGCATGCGCTTGCGGCGGCTCGCCTCGACGGCTTGACGATCGCCGAACGGTCGGTCGTCCAGGACGCGACGGTGTATGGCAACTCGTTCACGCCGGCTGGGGTCGCGGCGCTCGGCACCCGGAGCGAGGAGGAGATCGGACGGATCCTCCAGGATCTCGTAGCGAAGCAGATCGTTGCTTTCAACGACGATCGGCTCTCGTCTGAGCGCGGCCAGTTTCACTTTTTGCAGGGGCTGCTGCGGAGCACGGCGTATGGGACGCTGTCGCGGCGCGATCGCAAGAGCCGCCATTTGGCGGTCGCGAGGCATCTGCAGGAGGCGTGGGGTGACGAGGCGCCGGAGTTGGCGGAGGTGCTCGCCGCTCATTTCCTTGACGCGGCCGACGCCGAGCCCGACGCGGCTGACGCTCCGCAGATCCGCGCGATGGCGTGCGAGACATTGGCGGACGCGGGTGAGCGGGCGTTGTCGCTGGCGCTCGGACCCGAGGCGCAGCGAGCGTTCGAGCACGCCGCGGAGCTGGCCGCCGACGACGCGACCCGCGCGACGCTGCTCGATAAGGCGGGGCACGCAGCCCATATAAACACGGACTATGAGACTGCCTGTGAGCGGTTCGAGCGGGCGGTCGGCCTGTTCGAGGCGCTCGGGGATCGCGAGGCCGCGTCGCGCTCGCTGGCGGGGCTCGCGAGGGCTCTGTTTCAAAACGACCGTCTCGACGAGGCGGTCGAGGTCAGCCGGCGGGCGGTGGCGGGTCTCGCCGACGGCACCGCGGAGAAGGCGGCAGCGCTCGCGGAGCTGTCAAACAACCTTGTCTTTCACGGCGATTCGGCCGAGGCTTTGGACGCGGCCGACGCGGCGCTCACGATCGCCGAGCTGCTCGACGAACCGCGGACCGTCATCCAAGCGTTTAACACGATTGCCTTCGTCCGCGAGAATCAGGGACGCTTCCACGAGGCGATCGCGCTCATGGAGCGGTCGCTGTCACTGGCGCTCGAGCACGACCTCACCGACCGGGCGCTGCGCAGCTACAACAACCTCGCCAACCTGCCGTTGCAGCGCGACCGGTTCGCCGACGCGGTCGCCTTAGCCGAGCCGGGCCTCGCGCTCGCCAAGGCCCGAGGGAACCGGGAAAGGGAGCAGGGGCTGAGCGCGCTGATCGCGAGCGCCAACGTCGCCATGGGACGCTGGGAGGGGCTGCCCGAGCTGACCGACGACGGGCCGCTGGCCGGGCGCGTCGTCATACAGCTCGTCTATCTGCCGATCCTCGCCCGCGTCCAGGCGGCCCGGGGCGAGACGGGCGGACTGCAGCGAATCCTGACGATGTCAAGCAAGCTTGGGGGCAGCAGCAACGTCGAGTACGCTGCCGGACCCACCGTTGCCCAGGCGATCGCGCTGCGGGCGCTCGGCCGCGGCGCCGAAGCGCTGCAGGCGGCGCTGCCGATCGCGACCGGCCCACCCCAGATCGTCAACGAGCTCCGTCGCGAGGCGTTCGTCGAGGCTGGGCTCGCGGCTTTGGCGCTCGGCGACGAGGACACGGTCAAGCGGCTGATCGAGTTCGTCACGGTAATGCCGCCTGTGAAGCGCTCACCGCTCCTCCGCGCCGGCGCCGCGCGGTTCGCCGGCCTGCTCGCCGCGAGACAAGGCGAAACCACGACCGCCGACGAGCACCTCGACGCCGCTACGCGTGAGCTGCGTGAGATCGACGCGCCGTTCGTGCTCGCCCAGGTGCTGCTCGAGCACGCCGAACAGCTACACGCCGAGAAGCGCGACGAAGAGGCCGCGCCGCTGCTCGCTGAAGCAACCGAGATCTTCACCCGGCTGCGCGCGACCCCCTACCTCCAACGCGCCCAGGCGATCGGAGCGGGCGTGACCGCTTAGGGGAAGTGGGACAAGCCTTCTGGGATCGCCCACAGAGCCTGAGTTTCGGGAGATGCGGCGAGGCCAGCGTCTCCTACAGCAATCCCAGCTCAGTGGCGCGGGTGATCGCCTCGTCTCGGGAGCCGACAGCGAGCTTGCGGTATATCGCTGAGGTGTGAGTCTTGACGGTGTTGATCGAGATCGATAGTTCCTGCGCGATGGCTCGCTGGGATTGTGGGCTACGTAGCGCTCGCAGGACGGCGAGCTCGGCTTCGGTCAGAGCGGCCGAGTTGGGCTCGTGTCGCCGTCGGCGGGCGAGCGACAGGCGGCGCTGGACGTCGTGAAGCAGCGTTGTTAGCGTGCCCGCGTCGTCGAAGGATGCGAGCAGTTCTTCGGCTTGTTCGGTAAACGCGAGCGCGCTCGGGAGGTCGCCGGCTGCATGCGCTGCCGGGGCGGCCCAGAGGAGCGCGTAGATCTGCTGAGCGGGCATCACACCGCCGAGCAGGAGTCGCACGCCACGTTCGATCTCGATCCGTGCGATGTTGGGTCGGCCCGCGGCGGAAAGCGCGCGCCCGACCGCGACGTGGGCGAGCGCTGATACCTGGTTGTCGGCGAGGCCGGCGGCCGCGGCGAACTCCAGTGCGCGAGCGGCGGCGTGCTCGCCGTTTTGGACGTCGCCGCCGTCGAGGGCGATCAGAGCCGAGGTCGTCAGCGCGATGACAAAGCCGTAAGGTCGTCGTTGAGCGAGCGGGTCGCGGATCGCTTCGCTCAGCACGTTTCGTGCCCTGGCGGGGTCGCCCGAGAGGTAGAGCAGGAACGCGAGGTTCGCGAGCGTCACGACGCGAAGCGGGCCGTCGCCCTCGGATTCGACCCGAGCCGTCCGCGCCGCTGTCGCGGCCGCGGTGCGGATGTTGCGGTAGCCGAACGCCGAGCCCACCTGCTGGACGCGCGTGCGCAGCGCGACGGCGTCGACGCCGGGGCTGCGGTTTTGCTCCGCGTGCGCGATGCCCCGTTCGGCCAGCTCGAGCCAGCGGCGGAACTCGAGCTCCGAACCGCCGGAGACGCCGGTCAGGAACGCCCGGATCACGCCGAGCTCTGGATGACGTTGCAGCTCGTCGGGCTCGAACGCTTGCAACCACCTGCGCAGCGTCGCTTCCTGTCCCCAGCGTCCGATCTCAAGCCAGTATTCGGAGATCAGGTTGGCCGCGTCGTCGTGGTCGCCCGCAGATGTCGCGTGCTCGATGGCATCGGAGATCAGGCCGCGGTCCCTGTACCACGCGCTCGCCCGCCGGTGGAGGACGGCAACGCGATCGGGATGGCGGCGCCCAAGCTCGCTGCGCAGCATCTCAGCGAACAGGTGGTGGTAGCGGTACCAAGTCCTCGTGTCATCAAGCGGAACGAGAAGGACGTTCGAACGCTCGATCTCCTCGAGCACGCCCGCAACCGGCATGTTGATAATCGCCTCGCACAGGGAACTGCACAGCCGATCGACGATTGAGGTGCTCAGCAGGAACTCGCGGGTCTCGTCGCCGAGCTGGTCGAGCACCACCTCGCTGAGGTAGTCGACAACATGACGGTTGTCACCGGCGAACCGCTCGACGTCGGCCCCCGGACCGCCCCGTCCGCGCAACCACAGCGCCGCTAGATACAGACCGGCAGCCCACCCCTCGGTGCGCGCAGCGAGGGACTCCACAGCCTGGGCATCGAGGTTCAGCCCCTCCGACTCGACGAGCAGCGCGGCAGCCTCGCGATCGGTGAACCGGAGATCCGTGGCCCGAACCTCGGCGAGCTGCCCGACGGCCCGGAGCGAGCCGAGCGCGATCGGTGGGTCGGCGCCGGTGCACACGATCAGGTGTAGCGATGAGGGTGCATGGTCGAGCAGGAACTGGACGAGCGCGTGACACGCGGGCTCGGACACGACGTGATAGTCGTCGAGCACCAACGTCACCTGGGTCTCCACGGCGGCCAGATCGTTCACCAGCGAGCGCATCCCCGCAGTCGGGCTCGCGCCAGGAACCTGGAGCATCCTCTCGGCGCGTTCACCGATCGCAGCACCGGCGCGGCGCAGCGCGCTGATCAGATAACGCGTGAGCAGCGCGGGATCGTCCTCCGTCGCAGCGAGCGACAGCCACGAGATGACGCGTTGCTCCCGGGCCGCGACCTCGGCACACCAAGCTGCGACTAGCATCGTCTTGCCGTACCCAGTCGGTGCGGTGACGAGCGTCAGGCGCAGGTCGCTGCCTGCGGCGAGCGCGTCTATCAGTCGCTGGCGAGGGATATATCCCGTCCGGACCGACGGTGGCGCGAGCTTCGTTGCGATGAGTTCCTCGGCGACCGGGGTCTGGGCACCCTCGCGCCCGGTCACTTGCCCGAGCAACGACATCTCCTTTCCTCACGGGCCATCGGCATCCCGGCGTTTGAGCGTACCCGACCTGTCTTCTCACCCGGGTGATTTGGGCCTGGTGCGCTCGTGATGCGCGCGTGCGCCGCCTACGTTCGTGAGGCCGTCGGGCACAGGCTCACCGGCTCCACCATTTTGCAGAGGAGATATCCAATGAAGTTCTTGAAACTGACCGGCGTGCTGTTGGGCGCGTTGATCATGCTCGGCGCGCTGGCAGGCTCGGCGCTCGCGGGCGGCGCCGGGACGGGAAGGGCAGCCGCTCGCACCGTTGTTCATTTCCCGACCAAGGGGCCGGGCGGCGAGGCGTCACACACCTGTTTCTGGGGCACGTCCTACACGCAGGAGACGCGGAATATCATCTGGCCGGACTCGCACACCGACTATCCGGTTTCAATCGACACGATCCCGGCCGGCGGCAAGATCGTGCTGCACGGTCAGTTCCCGCACGCGCGGTTCTTCTCGCTCACGACGTCCTCGACGTTCGGCGTGATTCGCGGGCATCTCTACGACGTAGATATCAAGCCCGATCGGGGCTCAACCAACCCGTTCCTACCCGGCGCGAACCGTGACGCGACCCACCGCTCCTTCACGGTCACCGTCGTCGACCAGCCCGATCCGGGGCCCGGCCACGAGCAACCGAACACGCTGTACGGTGGCGTCGCCGGTCAGGCTCCCGGGGCCGGTCCGATGCTGATCGTCGAGCGCGTGTACCTCCCCGACCGGGGCCGGGACTTCTCCGGTGGCGTTGGTGAGCCCGCCGCCAGCTACGTCGCCGCGAACGGCACAACCGCGACTGGTCCAGGCGCATGCACCGCCCTTCAGAGCAAGCCCGGCGCGTTTAACCTGACGAACGTCAACCCACTGCTGTTCCCGGAGAGCAAGATCCAGTCGCTGCTGGCGCTGAGCTCGTCCCCTGAGCACCCCGCCGTCGCCGCGCCCGTCTGGTACAAGTACTTCACCCCGTCCTGGCTGCTGGCGCCGTACTACGCAGGGACATCAGACGCGAGCCTGATCTCGAGCCTACCCCTGACGGGGACGGGCCTCGGGGCGAATCCCGCCAACGGGTACGTGTTCACGTGGCTGGATCGGACGTTTGGACCCAACCACCACGGCCACAACATTGCTGTGCTGCACGGCAAGCTTCCGACCACCCCTGCCACGTACGCAGGTGAGACGAGGATGCAGCGCGCCGCGCAGCTGCGCTACTGGTCGATCTCTAACAACGAAGGGCTGCCGAGCGGTAAGACGACCGGGCCTTGCCTCGCCGATGAGGAGATCCCGATCAATGCGAAGCGCGACTACACGATCGTGGTCAGCCTCCCGGGGGACCGCCCCAAGAACGCGACCGACAAGTGCGGCGTCGCGTGGATGAACTTCGGCACAACCGGCGACGGCTACACCCGGCCGCGCTCGACGCTGATCATCGTGCGCAACCTGACCACGACCGCCCATCCGGCGTTCCCGCACGCGGTGCAGAACATCGCCACGCCGGCGACGGTCAAGTCGACGATGGGCGCCTACCTGCCCACCGTCACATACACCAACGCCAAGCGGTTCCAGCACACCGGCTGCAACGCCACGATGCGGTAAACCACGGCTGACCGAACAACGAGAACACCGTTTGCGCGGGCGGGCCGGGGAACTCCTGGCCCGCCCACGCACAACCAATGAGGTCGCCCGAAATGTCACAAGCATCAGCCGAATCCCTTGACGCGGTTCAGGTCGCAGACGAGCATCTGTGGCGCGAGGGTCCACCTCATGCGCTGTTTCGGGAGCTGCGACAGGGCTGTCCGGTGCACTGGAGCACGGGGATCTCCCAATCGCCCAAGGACGCTGGCTTCTGGTCGGTCACGAAGGCCGAGGACGTGCACACGGTGAGCCGTGATTGGGAGACGTTCTCCTCGGCGTCGAACATCATCATCAGCGACCACATGGTCCCGGTGGAGATCGTGCAGGGGATGTTCATCGGGATGGACCCGCCCAAGCACGACCGGATCAAGAACCTGTTCCAGCGCGCATTCACGCCGAAGGCGATCGCGCAGCACGAGGCGGCGATTCGCGAGGTCACCACGAGGGTTCTGGACGGGCTTGCCGGGCAGGAGAGGTGCGACCTCGTCACGGAACTCGCGCAGCCGGTCGTCGCGCGCGTTATCTGCGGCTTCATGGGGCTTGACCCCGAAGACGACAAGCCGTGGGCCGAGGCGATCAACGGCCTGGCCGGCTTTGGTGACCCGGAGCTGAACCCGAAGGGCCTCGAGCAGCTGCTGGCCGAGGACATACCACCGCTGTACGAGAAGTGCATGAAGCTCGTCGCCGACCGGCGCGCGAACCCGACCGAGGACATGCTCAGCGTGCTCGTGTTCGCCGAGATCGACGGCGACAAGTTGACCGACGAGGAGATCTTCGCCGGGTTCCTCCTCCTGATGGTCGCTGGCAACGACTCGACGAAGGCGACCTACACCAGCACGATGCGCGCGTTGATCGAGAATCCCGACCAACGCCAGTTACTGATCGATGACCCCTCGCTCGTGCCCGGCGCGATCGAAGAGGCGCTGCGGATGTTTCCCGCGTTCGGACACTTCCGCCGCACCGCCACCAAGGACACGGAACTCAGGGGCTGCCCGATCAAGAAGGGCGACAAGATCGCCCTGTGGTATCCGTCCTCGAACCGCGACGAGGACCGCTACGAGGACCCGGACCGCTTCGACGTCCTGCGCAACCCCGAGCACCAGGCGTTCGGTGCCGGCGGCCGCCACTTCTGCCTCGGGACCGCGCTCGCGCGCCTCGAACTGAAGATCCTCGTCGAGGAAACCCTCGCGCGCTACCCGAATATGACGATCGAAGACGAACCGACCTGGGTGCTCTCACAGTTCTCGAGCCAACTCAAGAGCCTCCCCGTCCGCCTCAACAGCGAGAGCGAAATGGACGTCAGAGGACGGTCGTGATCGGCTGCGGCTCGCTGACCTGAATCGGCGCCGCGGACTTCTCGGCCCGGCGCTGGAAGAGCACGTTGCCGATCGCCAGGACGGCGCCGAACATGAAGATCATCGTGCCCATCGCGAACACCTGCGGCGGGATCCCGACCTTCACCGCGCCGTACACCCAGAGCGGGAACGTGAGCGTCTGGCCCGCGACGAACTGGGTGATGATGAAGTCGTCGATCGACATCGCGAAGCACAGCAGCGCCGCAGCGATGATGCCGGGGAACATCAGCGGCAGCAGCACCTTTCTGAACGTGGTCCAGGGGCCGGCGCCGAGGTCGGCGGCGGCCCGCTCGATCGATAGGTCGAGCCCGACGATGCGGGCGCGAACCACGACCACGACGAACGCGACATTGAAGGCGACGTGGGCGATCATGATCGTAGCCAGCCCGCGGGTGACGTTGAGCGTCAAGAACAGCGCCAGCAGCGATGCGCCGACGACGACCGACGGCGCGGCGATGTCGACGAACACGACCGACTCGACCGCGGCGCGGCCGAAGAACCGGTGTCGGGCGAGTGCCATCGCCATCGGCACGCCGATCAGGATCGAGATCAGCGTCGAGGCGCAGGCCACCTCGATCGAATGCACGAGCGCGGTGGTCAGGTCACCGATCTGGAAGATGTGCAGGTACCACTGGGTGGTCGACCCGTACCAGTGAAAGGTGACTCGCCCGTTCGGCGTCTGGTTGAAGCTGAAGATGATCATCACGATGATCGGTATGAGCGTGTAGAGGATCACCAGCCACGTGAACGCGCCGAGTACCAGCGCCGAACGAGGGCGGCGCTCGCGTCGACGCCGGGCCTTCGTCCTCGGGCGGGCGGGCGTGCCAGCGGCCATCGGGGCCTCGACGGTGCTCACGCGACGGCCTCCTCGACCGCCTGGGTGCCGAACGTCCGTGCGTACGCCCAGATGATCACCAGCAGGATGACCATCAGGATCGACGAGAGCGCTGATGCGAGCGGGTAGTTCTGATCTTGGAGGTAGGAGTTCTGGATCACGTTGCCGATCATCGTCGTGCCCGGGCCGCCGAGGATCCCGGCCGCCACGTAGTCGCCGACGTTGGTTACGAACACGAGCAGGAAGCCGGCGAAGATGCCGGCCGAGGTCAGCGGCAGCACGATCCGTATGAATGCCATCGCGGGGTTTGCGTACAGGTCGCCGGCGGCGGTGATCACACGCCGGTCGATCCTCTCGAGCGCGACGAACAGCGGCAGCACCATGTACGGGATCGCGTCGTAGGTCAACGCCGCGACCACCGCAAAGGGAGTATGCAGAATCGTGAAATTCTTCGACACCAGCCCGATGTTCCGTAGGAACGTCAGGAAGATCCCGTCGTCGGACAGGATGAACTGCCACGAGAACGCGCGGATCACGTAGGAGACGAAGAACGGCAACAGGATGATCAGCAGATAGGTCGACTTGTGGCGCCCGCCGTGAAAGGCGATGAAGTACGCCATCGGATAGGCGATCACGAGTGCGATCAGCGTCGACAGCGTCCCGTAGTAGAACGAGCGCAGGAACTGCGTGTGGTACTGCTTGACGGCATCCCAGAAGATCGAGAAGTGCCACGTGAGCGTGAAGCCCTTCTCGGGGTTGCCGGTCATCAGGGCTACCGACAGGACCGATATAAGCGGCACGGCGAAGAACAACGTCAGCCAGAACCCGGTCGGGAAGCCGAGGGCGTAGGGAGCGAGGCGCTGCTTCCAGGTCATGACTCGATGATCGGGTTGAACACGTTGTTCCAGGCGTTGTACTCGGCGTAGGTCGTGTAGTTGTAGTAGCCCCTGACCAGGCTGCTCTCGGCTTCGTTGGGAAACACGAGCGGACTGTTGCCGACCGGCGGGTCCTCCTTGCGAAGAAGCTGCTGCGCAGCCGGAACGGGGCAGATGTAGTTGACCCAGTCCTCGACCTCGGCGGCAATCTTCGGCTGGTAGTAGAAGTTGATCCACTCCATCGCCGACACCGGGTTCTGCGCGTGGAGCGGGATCATCATCGTGTCCGTCCACAGCATCACCCCCTCCTTCGGCGCCACGAACTTGAGGTGGGGAAAGCCGGTCGCGTTAGCCTGGAAGATGTCGCCAGACCACGCCTGCGTGATCCAGATGTCACCCGTCTCCAGAGCCTTGATGTAACTCTGGTCGTAGTACTGGCTGACGAGTCCCGCGTCACGCTGCTGGGTGAGCAGGGTGGCGGCCTTCTTCCAGTCTGAGTGGGTCGACTTCGCGGGGTCGATACCCGCCGCCAGCAGGCCCGCCGATCCGAGCTCGGTGTTGTCACTCATCATCCCGACATGCCCCTTGAAGGCAGGGTCCCAGAGATCGTGGATGCTGTTGATCTCGCGATCTACCTTGGTCGTGTCGTAGGCGATGCCGGTGAAGCCCGACTGCCAGGCGGCGGTGTAGGTGTTGGTTGGGTCGTAGCCGGAATTGCGGACCAGAGGGCTGGCGTACCTGTAGAAGTTCGGCATCCGGCGGCGGTCAAGCGGAGTGATCCAGCGGTTGAGCTTGACCAGCTCGAACACCGTCCAGTCGTCGTTGGTCATCACGATCAGGTCGTAGCCGGTCGGCTTTCCGGCCGCCAGGGACGGCTCGATGTTGGCGTAGAACGGCGCGTTGTCCTCGATGACCTCGAAGTAATTGACCTTGATGCCGGTCTGCTTGCTGAACTGCTCAAGTGACGGGTGCTTGCCGTGGCTCGTGTCGATGTACAGCGGCCAGTTGGCGAAGTTCAGGACGCCGGTGGGCTTCTGCCGCTTCCACCACGCCGCCCAGTCGAAGCTGGCGGCTGTGGCGACCGCCTCGGTACCCTTTATCCCGCACGCGGAGAGCAACGCTCCGACGCCGAGAGCACCGACGCCGGCGCCCGCGCCCCGCAGAAACTGGCGGCGGCTGTGGCGCGGCTCGGTCAAGCCCCGGTACAGCGTCGACTCGATCATCGCGGGTTCCGAATCTGCGCGAGCGCCGCGTTGACGGTCAGGGCTATCCATCGGTGAACCTTCGGAGGTGAGCTAAACGACGAAGGTGTGCTCTGGAAGCCATGTGAGTCGGACCGTCTCTCCCAGCGTCGGCGGAGGCGTGGCGCCGAGGTTCTGCACGTAGGCAACCAGCTCGATCTCGGCCGATCCCCGGACCGTGTATTGATGACTGAGGCCCAGGAAGGTGCCGAGGATGACCTGGCCGGTGAGCGCGTTGTGGCCATCAGGTAGCGGCGCCGTGACCGGCTGCAGCCGAAGCTTCTCGGGACGGACGCCGATCTGCAAGTCATCGTCACTGCCGCTCGGGACACGGGCGGCGGGCACCCGCACGGCGGTGCCGTCGGCCAGCACCAGGTCGGCCAGTCCGGTCGCGGCTCCCCGGTTGACTACCTTCGCCGGGATCAGGTTCGAGGCGCCGAGGAAGCCGGCGACGAATGCCGTCGACGGGCTCTCGTAGACCTCCTCGGGCGTCCCGAGTTGCTCGATCCTGCCCCGGTTCATCACGGCCAGGCGATCGGACATGACCATCGCCTCCTCCTGGTCGTGGGTGACGTACAAGAAGGTGATGCCGACGTCCTGCTGGATGCGCTTGAGCTCGATCTGCATCTGCTTGCGCAACTTCAGGTCCAGGGCCCCGAGCGGCTCGTCGAGAAGCAGGATTCGCGGCTCGTTGACGAGCGCGCGAGCGAGGGCAATTCGCTGCTGCTGGCCTCCGGACAACTGCGCGGACTTGCGCTTCTCGAAGCCGGGAAGGTCGACGAGCGCCAGCGCGCCGGACACGCGGTCGCCGATCTCGCTTTTCGGGAGGCGCTTTCGCTTCAGGCCGAAGGCGATGTTCTCGAAGACATCAAGATGGGGAAAGAGGGCGTAGGACTGAAAGACGGTGTTGACGTCCCGTCTGTAGGCGGGGACCTTGCTGACGTTCTGGTCGCCGAGGAAGACCTGACCGCTGGTCGGAGTCTCGAAGCCGCCGATCATCCCGAGCGTCGTCGTCTTCCCGCAACCCGACGGGCCCAGCAGGCTGAAGAACTCGCCATGGCGAATCGTCAACGTGAGCTCGTCGACAGCGATCACATCACCGAACGCCTTGGTCACGTCCTCCAGGCGGACGTCGGCGACCTCCGACGTAGGCGAGACTTCGGGCTGTGGCTGCACGGAAACGGACATCAGGCTCGGGAAGGCCGGTGCGACAAGCCAGAATCTGGCGCGTCACCCCCCTTCGCGGCGGAATATACCCTCCGGCGCCCAGCCTCAGCCTCGGTGCCGGAGAAAAGTCGGGAGCGGCTTGTTACGGAGCCTTCCGGCCGGGGTCACCGAGCCGATGAGCTCTCGCGCGATGATCGCTGTGGGGGGTGTCAAGCGGGAGCTCGCACCACACGCTGGTCGCGCCGACGCGGCTCTGCACCACCCCCCACGCGGTGCACAGCTCCTCGACGATCATCAGCCCATACCCGCCTGGGGCGTGATGATCCGGCGGCCGACGGCGGGGCTCGAGGCACGAACCTGGGTCGGTGACAGTGATTCGCAGCCGATCCGCGAGCGCGGCGCACTCGACGGTCAGGGTCTGGTCAGCGCTGACGTTCGCATGGAGCACGCTGTTGGTGACCAGCTCGCTGACGATGAGCGCGAGGTCTGCCGTTCTCGTTTCGGTCAGCTGCCCGTCGAGCTGTGACAGGACCGACCTCCGGGCACGGAGCGGCGCGCCGGCGCCGCCGCGAATCCGAAGCGAGATCGCGGGGGCGGAATTCGCCCGACCGACTGTGGAGGCGTTCATCCGGCCTCCGCCGCGACGTCGCGGGTCGCCGCTTCCGCGATGATGGGCTCGCCAGCCGTGTGCCTCGATTCGAGCACACGGCCGTCGAACCCGGTCAGAGCACCCCTCGCGACTGCGGCGTCACTTGTTATCGGACCAAGCGACGCAGCGCTGAGTGCCCCCCGGAGGGGCTGCCACGGGTGAACCTGGGTTACGCGCTTGGAGTTCGCAGATGTGGGATTACGCATAAACGGGCCCGGTCCAACGGATAACGGCGTCTGTTAGACGGACCGGAGAGGTCGGCCGCCGTGCGACCGCCGGGTTCGTTCCGCGTAACTACTTACAACCGTGGGCGGGCCTGTAGCCACAGCCGTGAGGTCGTAGCGAGATCATACCCCCGGATCGACGTACCCAAAAGACTTCGTCCTGGTCGTCTGCGTGCTCGAGGATGGTGCGACGACTCGAGTCACTGGACCGCGTCTGACTCAGTAGTAGGCCTCTCTCGCAGGCAGGGTCCGACGGGCTCGCAGCCCTCAGGACCAGGTCAGAAGACATGACTGGACGGCCAGGACCTCGCGGGTCCTGCCGGACAAAGGAGCGACTGGATGGACAGTCAATCGGCCGAGGAAGGACAGCAGCCGCTGGGGGGCGGGAGGCTGCTGGCGCAGATCTCCACCAGCATCGTCGCGATCCTGCGCGAGCACTACGGTCGCGGGCCGATGAAGGCCAAGACGTACGCCCTCGACGACGTGATCCTGGTCGTCATGCGAGGTAGCGGCTTCACCGCGCTGGAGCAGACGATCATGGACAGCGGCCAGCCAGGACGGGTCATCGCGATGCGAGAGGAGTTCCAGAGCGTGATGGCGGAGCGATACAGGGAGACGATCGAACTGCTCACCGGCCGCAAGGTCGTCGCGTTTCTCTCCCAGGCGCATGTCGACCCCGACATAACGGTCGAGATGTTCTTCGTCGACGGGCCACTTCCGGGATTCGGCGCGGTCGAAGTCATCGAGCCTGAGTGAGGTGTCGAGGAAGTCCAGCCGTGTTGCGCGCCCCGCGCCTCGGCGTATGATGTTGACACGATCCCAGGCGCGGCCATTGGCGGTGTAGGGGTTGTACGCAGAGACCCGGGACGCATTCGCGGTCGCATGGCGGCCGTCAGATCTGGTTCGCCACAGAAAGACGTCGGTGTGATCCCTTGGACCGGGACCGTGCATGCGTCAGGTAGATCAGTGAACAAGAAGCGGTCTGAGCAGGCTGAGCCGCAGCGGGCACTCCAGAGTGCTCCTGTCCTCGAGCTGGCGGGTGGCGATCAGCTGGATCTGATCACGCGTGACGCCGCCGTCAGGACGGAAGCTCTGACCGGCCTGCTGGTCGCCTCGGACCCGCCGCTCGAGCAGCTCGAGGTGCTCAGCGCATACCGGAGCGCCGTGAGCGAGGACGGCAGGTCGCCGACGGATATGCTGTCCGGGTTCGCCGGTCGCGTGGTCGAGTCCGGGCGCACGACCCGTAAACCGATCGCGATGGGGCGCAAGGTCGCGGCGATCCTCGGCGCAGCTGTCCGGAGCGGAGACACCGTCGGACGGTATGGCGGTGATGAGTTCATAGTCGTGCTGCCGGACACCGACAGCGGCGCTGCTCAGGCGCTCGCCGAGCGATTGCGCTCACGGATCCGCACCGCAAAGCTGACCGGGGGACCCGAGACGCTCGACGCGTCGATCGGCGTGGCGCAGTGGCGCCGTGGGGCGACCGGCGCGGAGCTGGTCTCGGCCGCGGACGACGCACTGCGAGCTGCAAAGCTCGCCGGAGGCGGCGACGTGGTCACCGCAGGCGACGTCGCGGCCGGGGCGGGCCGCGACGTCGCGCAAGCGGCCGGTTGAACGCTTCCACCGGCCCGCTATCTGCGTGGCCGTCGATGAGCTTCGTGGGCGCCATCGGCGGCAAGCGCCCCGATCACGTTCTGCAGCCACGCTCGCTCGTCATCGGGGACGGTGCCGATTCGGCGGCGTGCCCAGCGACCGAGATCGCGCCGGGATCCGATCGCGGCGAGCGGCCCCGTGACCGCGTAGCGGCCATCAGCGAGAACCCAGAGCCCGCCGGGCTGGTCGCGACGGATCCGCAGCTGCTCGATCACCTGCTGGCCGCCGATCGCGCTGGGTTGTGAGACGTCCCCGTCCAGATCCTCGGTCCACGACCAGACTGAGAAGATCGGCGGCCGGCCGCTGATCGGCCTCGGCGGCCGTGCCAGCGGCCCGATCGGCCCTTGCCGCCAGCGGCTGACCAGCTCGCGTACCCGGTGCGCGGACTCCTCGCTGATCAGCACGTGGAGCTCGTCAGCCGGGCGCAGACGAGTCGAGCCGCGCGGCGGGATCGCCCTGTCCCCGCGGACGATGACGCTGACGAGGGCATCGCGTGGCAGGTCGAGGTCGCGCACGCGCACACCTGCGATCGCGTCGTCCGGTGCGATCACATGCTCGAGCACCTCTGCTCCCAACTGGCGGATGGTGCCGGAGTCCGACAGCGGTCGCGGTAGTGCCGGCTCGGTGGTCGTCAGTCGCAAGCGGGCTGCCACCGTCTCGAACGTCGAGCCCTGCAGAAGCGTCGAGACGAGCACCGCGAAGAACACGATGTTGAAGAATTCCAGGCTGTGGGGCACTTGCTCGATCACCGGGAAGGTCGCCAGCACGACCGGAACTGCGCCCCGCAGCCCCGCCCACCCCAGCAGCGCCCGCTCGCGCCAGCGATAGGCGAACGGCAGCGTCGCGGCGGCAACAGCGATCGGCCTGGCCACGAACACGAGCACGAGCGCCAGCACGGTCCCCTTGACCGCCACCGACGCCAGCTGCGATGGGAACACCAACAACCCTAGCGTCAGGAACATCGCCACCTGCGCGACCCATCCCAGCCCCTGGTGGAAGCTGACGACCGTCCGCTCGGCCGGAATCGTCTCAGACCCCAGCAGCAGCCCGGCGAGGTACACCGCCAGGAAACCTGAGCCGTGCAGCGTGTCGGCGCCACCGTAGGCAATCGCGGCGACGGTCAGCGACGCGACCGGGTACAGGCCGGCGGTTGAGAGGGGCGCCCGCCGGAGTATGTAGACGCCGGCCGCCCCGGCCAGCAGCCCGATCGCCACGCCGACCCCAAGCTCCCGCACGAACAGAACGGCGAAGTCCCCGGCCCCATATCCGGGCTGGGTCAGCAGATCGATGAAGCCGATGACGAGCAGCACCGCCACCGGGTCATTGAGCCCCGACTCCCCCTCGAGCGTCTGCGCCAGCTTGCGCGACAAGGTCGAGCCGCGTAGCAACGAGAAGATCGCAGCGCCGTCGGTCGAGGAGAGAATCGCCCCGAGCAGCAGTCCCTGCTTGATCGGAAAGCCGAACAGCGCCGCCGCGCCAGCTCCGGCGATCAACGCGGTCAGCGCCGTGCCCACGGTGGCGAGCGTGGCGGCGGCGCCGAGGACCGGCCGCAGATGGAGCAGGCCGCTCGTCAGACCGCCCTCGAACAGGATCAGCGCGAGCGCGATCACGCCGATCGTCCGCGCGAGCCGGTAGTCGTTGAACGCGATCCACCCGAACCCGTCGGAACCGATCAGCATCCCGACCCCAAGGAACAGCACCAGGCTCGGAACGCGCAGCCGCGCCGCGACAAACGAAGCGAGCAGGCCGGCGGCAAGCAGCGCGCCCGCGACGAGAATCAGGTGCCCGTCGGCCATGACCGAACGATGGCAGGGCCGGCGGCCTGCCCCGGGCCTATCGCCCGCTCAAGAGAAGCTCCCTGCATGCCTCGACGTGGAACATCGTCGCGTAGCCGAGATCGTCGGCGTGCACCCGCTCGTCGTGACCGTGGACGGTCGTGCCCCAGATCTCGAACGGCGTGCGCCGCATCGGCCAGAACCCGTACGCGACCGACCCGTACGAGCTTCTCGCGTAATGGGAGTCGGTGAAGCCCGTGCAGATCGTCGGCAGCAGGATCGTTCCCGGATCGTGTCGGCCGAGAAAACGTGCGCAGATGTCGTAGAGCGGTGAGTCAAGCGGTGAGATCGAACCGCCGACGAGCGGATCGACGAACTCGAGCTCGTAGGGCAGGTCATTGCCGAGCGCGTCGACGAGCTCGTCGCGGAGCTGGTCAACTGTCGTTCCTGGGAGGACCCGACAGTCGCAGTCGACGCTCGCGCGCGCCGGCAGCACGTTGAGCGCGTCGGAGCCGCGCAGCCTCGTGGGAGCGATCGTGGTGCTGAACAGAGGAGCGATCAGCCCCTGCAGCGCCGGGTGAAGTGCCGCTGCCCGTGAGACAGCTTCATCAAGCTCGGCCTCCCCGATCTCGTCGTCCCCGATCTCGGCCTCGCCCAGCAGCACGTGCAACATCGCCCGCGTCGCCGGCATCAGGCGCCGACGGGGGCGAAACCTGGTCAAGCGGCCGATCAGCTCCGCCAAGACCGGAACCGCGTAATCGACGTCGTACGGCATGCTCGAGTGACCCGCCTCGCCCACAGCGGTGACGCGCACTGAGGTGGCGGCCTTCTCGCCGACGTTGAGCGTGACCACGGTGCGCCCGTCGGCGAGCTCGAGTCGCTCGCCGGCGCCCTCGTTGATCACGTAGTCGGTCGCAAGCTCGGGCCGCTCGTCGACCAGCCAGGACATGCCTACGCCGTTGGTCCCGTCCTCCTCGTCGGCGACGGCCACGAACCACAGATCGCCGTCGAGCGGCTCCGCCGACCGCGCCAGGGCGGCCATCGCGACGGCGCGGGTGGCGACCTCGTTCTTCATGTCGAGCGCACCACGACCCCAGACAAAGCCCTCGTCGTCAAGGCCGCCGTCAAATGGCGGTCGACGCCACAGTGCGGGCTCGGCCGGAACCACGTCCGTGTGGCCCAGCAGCATCAGCGATCGCCCGCCGCCGCGGCCCGCGAGGCGCGCCACGACGTTCGCGCGCTCGGCATCACGGGCGACCAGTTCACAGGCGATCCCGTTGCGCTCCAGGTAGCGCACCAGCAGCTCGGCTGCCGCCGTCTCGCGGCCAGGCGGATTGGAGGTGTCGACCCGGAGCAGGTCACGCAGCAGCTCGACCGCCTCATCCTGGAGCGCAGCCACCTCGGAGGTGGACCTGAATTCGGTCATCGCAACAAACCTATACGCGTGGGCATCTGGACGACGTTCCGCTGAAGAAAGGGCTAAATCGTTCTCGATTCCGTGCCGATAAATGGACCCATGCTTCGAGAGCTTGATCAGCGCACACACGACGGTCTGACCGTCACGCTGGAGTGGGACTCGGACACCGACCGCGTACAGGTCCGCTGCGAGGACCACCGTTCGCAGGAGCCGCCGCTCTGCTTCCCGGTCGAGCCGTCGGACGCGCGGGTTGCGTTCATGCACCCGTTCGCGTACGCCTGACCGGTCAGCCTCACTGCCTTGGGGAACGGCGTCGCGGGCATCCGTACGCCCCCGATAGCGGAGAACATCGCTCACCCGTTCAGGATCACCCGCCGAACCGAGAGGAACTGCTCGAGCCCCTCTTGGTAGACGGCGTCGTAGACCGTGCGGACGTCGACCGTCCTCGGATCGCGGCCATCGAAGAATTCGAATGCGCCCGTCAGGTAGCGGGCGGCGCCGGTCAAAAACGCGCCCTGAGTCGGCCCGTCGTCGTTCAGCATGAACGTCTCGCCAAGGAGGACCGGCTTGCGGAGCGCGGCAAACGAGCGAATGACCGAGATCGCGGCCTGGGGCTGACCGGTGTTGGGATACTCGTGTACGACGAGCATGTCCAGCAGACCGGCGACGTTCGCGGGGCCGAACGGACCGCTGGTATCGGGGAGTAGACCGATCGTGACGGGCCGGTCATCCTCGGAGCGGACCGCGCTCGCGAGCAGCCGGGTCCACCGGCGGGCGAGCGCGTCGGCCATGCGACCGGTTCCGGTCGCGACGCTCTGGGCAAACCAGAACTGGCCGACCTGACCGTGATAAAGCCCCCGGGACGCGGACACGATCGGCTCGGACGTCAGCTCGTAGCAAAGGACGGCGGGAGACGATGCGGCGGTGTGTGCGACCGCGCTCCAGAAACGTGCCTGGACGGCGGACGCCAGACGTCCAGCCCGATCACCTGCGCACGCCCCCGCACGCGGAAATCGGTTCCGGGAACCGCGGCGGTCCGCACCTGATCGAACTCGGTCGCGATCTGCTCGAGGGTCGAAGCGACCGCGTCGATGCTCGAGTCGGCATCCGAGCGGGCGACCGCCCCGCGCCGCCTAGGAGCGGTGCTCAGATCCGTGCGGAGCCCAGTCGCGATCAGGCGCGTGGCGCGGGCCATCAGCCGGCCGATCCCGAGGCGTCGAGGCTTGGTCGGTGGCCCTCTGTCCTCGGGTCGGCTCGGTGGCAGCTCGATCGACCGCCTGACCCAGGTCCCGTCGTCCCGCTGGTCGTACAGAGACACCGAATCGCACTTCTGAAACGGCACCTTCCACCAGTCGTCTCCTTGCGCAAGGCCCGATTCGGCGTACGCCTCGCGCAGCATCCCAAACGCGTTCTCGTAAAAACCGAACCAGATGTGCAGCCCGTGCTCCTGAATGCGCCGTCCGCCCGCGTTGGCGTCCGCGATCCCTGCTCGCCCGCTTGCGCCCTTACCTCCGAGCTGCCAGCCGCGCTCATAGACGGTCACCTCGAAGCGCTCGCGCAGCGTCGCGGAGCCGGTCAGGGCCCAGGCCGCAGCGAGTCCGCCGCAGCCGCCTCCCAAGATCGCCACTCGCGTCCGCCCGTCTGAGTGCCCGCGTTCGGGCGTGCTCATGGCCCAGACTCGTCCGCCTCGTCCAGCTTGGTATTGGCACGCGCTTCCCAGTTCTGAGCCCCTGCGCGAATCGCGGCCCGGGCTGCCTGGTTGAGGTGTTGCCTGGCTGAGCCGCGATCGCCGAGCGTGATTGCCAACGACCCGAGGTGCAGGCTGACTGGCCCCCAGACGCCAAACGCGGGAAAGGCGATCTGGCTGCTCCAAGGCTCCAGCATGCGATACAGGGCCCTGGCGCCCCTGACGTTGCCAAGCTCGCAGCTGACCTGCGCATAGATGCAAGCGACAGCCAACCAGGTCACGTCATATGGGAGGTCCCTGAAACTCGTCGCCACTGCCGGCTCGAGCAGCGTGTGTGCCTCATCGAAACGCGAGGCCTGAACGAGTGCGAGTGCCAGGGTGGCCCGGAAGCCAGGCACACCGGGGTTGTCGTTGACCGCCTGCTCGAGGTGCGGAACGAGCTCTCCCATACACCCCAGTTCGAACGCGATCGAGGTTTGCTGAGCGGCAAAGCAGATTTCAGCGTCTGGTTCGCTGCCGCTACCGACCGTCAGGGCACGCTTGGAGAGCTGATCGGCTTGCTCCAGGTCACCCCGGATGATCGCCAGGTTCGCCTCATCGGCAAGCTTCAGCCAGACGGTGGTCGGCTGACGGAACTGGTCAGCCAGCGCCTGTTCACGACCAAACCACGAACGCGCGCCCTCGACATCGCCCGCCTCGATGCAGGCGTACCCCCGCCAGTGATAGGCATAGAACTGGACAAGTCGATCGCGCTGATGCGCTGCCGCAGCGACCGCCTCGACCGTGTTCTCACGGCGCTCATCGAGAGTCTCGGGGGCCAGCAGAGTGACAAAGCGCATGTTGAGGACGGTGCTCAACGCATCGGCGTCCTCGAGCCGTTGCGCGATTGCAAGCGCCTCATCACTCAGCTGGACCCGGCGCTCCCACTCCCGTGAGTACATGAGCTCCGCGGCGCGCATCGCCAGAAGGCGAGCGCGCTCCGGGCTATCAGCCTTTCCGACGATCCCGAGAGCGCTGTCGAGGACTGCGATGCGAGCCTCATCGACGATCCCGGTCTCGCTCTGCATGCCTCGCGTGTTGCCAAGCGCCGCGCGAACCAGCTTGGCGTCATCGCCGAGCCGCTGAGCGAGTCCCGCGGCCTCCAGCAGCGTTTCGCGGAACTGTCGATTCCCGGCCTGACGCTCGGCCTGTCCTCGTTTGAGCAACAGTTCGCAGCGCTGCGCCTCGGGCGCTCCCTGGCGACGGGCAAGCAGATCAACCGAGCTCTGGTACCACCGCCGCGCATCGTCCGGGGCGAGCTTCTCCAGCGCGTCATCGCCGGCCAGCGTCGAGTATCGAAGTGCAGTGTCGAGGTCCGCGTCCACCGTCTCGGCCCAGTGCCTTGCGAGCTCAGCGATCTGGCCCTCTCCCTGTTCGGGCCGCCGCTCGATCGCGAGCGCGATCTGACGATGTAGGTCAGTCTGCTTCGCTGAGCCCAGCTGCGCGTACAGGTAGCGCCGCATGAGTGTATGAGCGAAACGCAACCGACCGGGCCGATCCGGATTTTCGATCAGAACCCCATGGTCGACCCCGCGCGCCACGGCCGCGGACACTGACTCGGCGCCAGCGATCTCAGACACCAGGTCGGTGTCAAACTCGTCGCCGACCGCCGACGCGACGCCGAGACAGCGCCGTACCTCGTCATCCATCCGGCGCAGCCGCTGCTCCAGCGTTTCGCTGATGCTCACCGGGAGGTGCGCGGTCGCGTTAAAGCCTTGCTTGAGCCGCAGCTCACCGGCTTCTGTTACCAGTGCTCCCTTCTCAGTGAGGTCTCGGAGTAGCTCGGTGACAAAAAACGGATTGCCATTCGTGTTTGATTCGAGCGTGCGCGCCAGGTCAGGGTCAGCAGCGCCGGCGGGCGTTTCCTCCATCCCACCGACCAGTTCCACGATGTCTTCGCTGCCGAGGCCGATCAGATCCAGCCTGACCACGTCGGGCTCGCGATGGAGATCCGCAAGCAGCTTGCGCACGGGATGGTCCTTGTCCGTGCCCTGGAGGCGGCATGTGGACACGAGCATCAGCGGCCAGTTGCGTGGCTTGTTCACCATCCAACGAAGCAGCTGAACCGTTGGCGGGTCGGCCCAGTGAAGGTCCTCCAGCACGAGCACCACCGGTGCGCCCTTGGAAGCAGCCGCGAGCATTCCATCGATCGACTCAAACAGGACGTAGCGCTCAGACTCGCTCGGCTCGGGCGTGGTTTTGCGTGGCTGAGCCGCCAGGGCCGGAATCAGCCTTGTGATCGAATCGCCGTGGCGCTCGATGTGGCGGTCGAGCAGTTCCGGCGGCGCGTGTGCGACCAGATGCTCTAACGCCTCGACGAACGGCTGATACGGCCAACTCACACCGTCGTCGCAGCGCCCCGCGAGGACAGGCGCTCCGGAGCCGTGTGCGACGCGCGCAAACTCGCTCACCAGGCGCGTCTTGCCGATGCCGGGCTCGCCGGTGACGAACACCACCTGTCGGCCGGTGTCCGGAAGCTCGCTCAGTGCTTGCTCGAGGTCCCGGCGTTCTTGACGGCGACCGGCGAACACCGCCGGTCCATGCGGGCGCAAGCGAGTCGGCATCGGCACCCGCACTGGCGGCACCGTGCCAGGTGCCGTCTTGTCAGCGTGCGGCCCTCGCGAGGCCGTTTGGTCGAGGATCTCCTGCTGCAGATCCTGAAGTGGCGCCCCCGGTGTCAGGCCAATGTCGATCAATGAGCGGGCTGTGCGCCGGTAGAGCTCGAGGGCGTCGGCCTGGCGACCAGATCGGTAGAGCGCAAGCATCAGCAGTCCGGCCAATTGCTCCTGAGTGGGATCCTCCGCCAGGAGGCCCTCGAGCTCCGCGATCACCTCGTGGTGTCTTCCGAGCTGAAGGCTGGCGTCCGTTCGGGAAAGCACCGCTCGGTCCCTCAGCGCCTCGAGACGCCGGACCTCGCCCTGAGCGAAGTCCTCGTGTGCGACCTCGGCCAGAGCCGGCCCTCGCCAAAGCGCCTCCGCCTCGCTCAGCAGCCGAACTGCCTCGTCGGGGGAGCCGTCCTCGAGAGCCTGGATCCCGGCGTGAACACCTGCGTGGAACACGTCAGCGTCCAGCTCGCCAGGTGCAACCGACAGCAGGTAGCCGCCCGTGACCGTCCGCAGCAGGGGCCCATTGTCACCGTTCAGTGGCTCCAGCGCCTCGCGCAGACGACGGACTGCCATCGGTAGCCGGTTGTCTTTTTCCGGGTCATGCCACTCTGACCCCCACACCGCATCGGTGAGGAGATTCTTAGATACGGAGCGATTGCCCTGCAGGATCTGAAAGGCAAACAGCTTTACCTGCATCGGACCACCAAGTGAGAGGCGCCGCTCGCCGTCCCAAGCCTCGATCGGTCCGAGAATTCGAAGACTTGTCATCCAGACTCCCCGGTCCTGCAACGCTAACACCCCGCGGTGGCCACTAGCAATGCCTGACGTGACCCGGCGTGGCCGGCGGTCGGCCGCAACTGCACCCAGTGAGGCCGCGTACTGCAGTGCGCCCGCGAGATGATCACGCGTGCGGGTACCCCCTGTGGTGACAACTGGCATGGTCAGACACTCACCTTCCGGTTGCGCGACGAGCGCTTATTAGAAGGTTCACATGCGGTGTAGTAACCCGTGGTCATGGACCGCCTCGGATGCGTTCGGGTCGACGGCCGTCGGGACCTCGGTTGGGGTGTTCTGCGACGCGGGCTCGCTACCCGACGCCTCAGTGCGCCGATCTCGGCGAGCGAGCCTGGTCCAAAGCCTCTGCCAGCGAGAGGCGACCTCCTCACAGGCGGAAGAGCCTGCTGGGTCCCGGTCAAAGCACTCCATATCTCATCCTGAGCGAAACGTTCTGACGCGCGCAACAGGCTGACATCGACGGATAACAACGCGATAACAGGGCATGTCGCGATGCGATACTGGGGCGTGCGGGGCCTGCGTACGGACGTGCGGACATGAGCTCACAACCTGACCCGAAAGCGGCTCGGGCGGATGGTTCCCGCCCGCGTCTGCGGCTGCTCTCGCCGCTGCGGGAGCGCGACTTCGCGCTGCTTTGGACCGGGATGACGGTGTCGCTGATCGGGGACGGGATCTACTTCGTCGCGATCGCCTGGCTGGCGTACTCGATCTCGAACGCGCCGACGGCGCTGTCGATCGTCGGTGTGGCATGGACGCTCCCGACGGTGCTGTTCGTGCTGATCGGAGGTGCGGTCAGTGACCGGTTCGAGCGGCGGCGGGTGTTGCTGGTCGCGAACCTCGCCGAGGCGATCGCGATCGGGATGATCGGCGTGCTGGTGCTGACGGGCGTCCTCGAAATGTGGATGCTGCTCGCGCTGGTCGCGATCTATGGCGCCGGCGAGGCTTTCTTCAACCCTGCGTTCGAGGCGATCGTGCCGACCCTGATCCCGCCGGAGGAGTTCACCGCCGCAAGCGCGCTGGACCATTTCGTGCGCCAACTCGCGCTGCTCCTGATCGGCCCCGCGATCGGCGGTCTGCTCGTCGCCTTCGCGGGCGTCGGGGTCGCGTTCGTCGTCGACGCGGGGACGTTCCTGATCTCGGTCTGCACGCTGCTCGCAATGCGGACGTCGCCGGGACGAGTGGCGAGCGCATCACGCTCGGCGCGAGGCGCGATCAACGAGATCGCCGAGGGGTTCCGGTTCGTGCGCGCCAACGCATGGCTGTGGGGGACGTTGGCCGCCGCGTGCGTGGCGCTGTTCGCGTTCTACGGCCCCTATCAGGTGCTGCTCCCGTTCCTGGTCAAGAACAAGCTGCACGCCGGAGGCGGAACGTTCGGCCTGATCCGCGCCGCGGGCGGTGTCGGCGCCGTGCTGATGGCGGGGACGCTCGCCCAGGCCGGCCTGCCCCGCCGTTGCATCACCGTGATGTTCCTCGCCTGGACGATCCAGTCGCTGATGATGGCCGGCTTTGCGATCGCTCAGCAGGCGTGGGTGTTCGCACTGGTGTCGCTGTTCGCCGGGGCGATGGCGGCGATCGGCAACGTGATCTGGGGGGTGCTGCTCAAGACGCTGGTGCCCAACGAGCTGCTCGGCCGCGTGTCGAGCTTTGACTGGCTGATATCGATCGGGCTGATCCCGCTTTCGTTCGCGATCACCGGGCCGATCGCCGAAGCGCTCGGATCCGACACGACGCTGTTCGCGGCCGGGTTGCTGAGCGCGATCGTGACGATCGCGTTTCTCGCGGTCCCGGGGCTGCGTGACCCCGAGCGAACGCTGACCCAGAGCGCCCTGCGCAACAGCGGGCTGGCTGCCCCATAGGGCCTGCCGGGCGCTATAGACCCGGGGGTGTCATCTACGACGAGGCGCTGCTCGGCACCGTGCCGGGTTTGCGGCGGCGTGCTGGCTTCGGCCGCGGCGGCTGGGCTAACTTCACCAACTCGGTCATCCCGTCCTCGATCGCCTCGCACAGGACGCGGATGTCGGGAGCGGTGTCGTAGTCCCCGGTGACGCCGAAGTTGAGCGACCCGTTGTAGGAGAAAATCGCGACGCCGACCCGGACCTGACCGGCGAGCGGCACGTACGGCATCGCCTCGAGCATCCGGCGCCCGGCGAGGTAGAGCGGCTTCTGGGGTCCGGGGACGTTGGTCGTGACGGTGTTGAGGCTGCGCTGCGGGAGGCGGAACGCAAGCCGCGTGCCGAGCGCGAGCAGCAACGCTGGCGCAAAGCCCGACAGCGACGTCAGCACATCACCGGCGACCGCCTCGTGGGAGCTCTTGAGCCCCTCCATCTGGGCTTGAACCGACTCGAGTCTCGAGACCGGATCCTCGATTCCGATCGGCAGCTCGGCGAACATCGCCGAAACGCGGTTGTTGTACGTCCCGCGCTCGTTGGGACGCCGGACCGAGACCGGCACCAGGCTGCGCACGATCAGCCGCGCCGGATCTTCGTTGCGCGAGATCAGTAGCTCGCGAAAGCCGCCCGAGATCACGGCCAGGACGACGTCGTTGACGGTGCCGCCGAGCCCGGCTCGCACGGCCTTGACGTCTCCAAGCGTAACGTGAGCCCAGTCCCAGCGCCGGTGGGGCCCGATCGATCCGTTGAGCGAGCTCGGCGGCGCCGCCCGCAACAGCGACCGCATCGCGGCCGTGCCCTGGAGCGTCTGCAGCAAGAGCTCGATCGTGCCGCGCGGCGCTCGGACCAGGTCACTGCTCGCGCTCACATATCGCCACGGACTGACGACTCGCCGCGCCAGCGGCTCGACAAGCATCGCGCGCGTCGATGGCTCGGCGTCGGGAGTCCAGCGCGGCCCGGGGGTACGGGTCGGCTTGCGCTCGGAGTCGAGCAGCACCGCCAGCAGATCGGTCCCCGACACGCCGTCGACCATGCAGTGGTGTGTCTTGGCGACGATCGCCCAGCGGCCGTCGTCGAGGCCCTCGGCGACCCACATCTCCCACAGCGGCTTGGTGCGGTCGAGCTGCTGAGCCATCACCCGGCCGACGAGCGCGCGGAGCTCTGAATCGCCGCCGGGAGAAGCGAGGGCCGTGCGCCGCACGTGGTAGTCGAGGTTGAAGTGGCGGTCATCGATCCACACCGGGGGCCCGACCCGCAGTGGCGGGAAGCGAAGCTTCTGGCGGTAGCGCGGAACGAGATGGAGCTTTGACTCGATCCCGGCGAGCAGCTCCTCACGCGACGGGGACGGCCCCTCGAAGATCTGGATCGAGCCGATGTGCATGTGGCTGACCTCGTCCTCGATGTTGAGGAACGAGACATCCTGGGCGCTCAGGGGATCCATCGCGGGCTGGCCGCAACCGTACCGCACTCCCGCTGGGGGCCCGGACCTAGCCGGGGCCCGGCGGCGAACTTGATCGGGCCCCGCCGGTCGTCGAAGATGACCGTCGTGACGATCAGCGAGAAGAGCCCATGAAGGCCGCGCGGCTGGTCGCGTTCGGGAACACGCCGACGTTCGAGATCCAGGAGATCCCGGAACCGCAGCCCGGCCCGCGCCAGGTGGTCGTCGATCTTCGCACCGCGGCACTCAACCGCCGGGATTGGTGGATCTACCGCGAGCCCGGCTTTTGTCCGCTTCCGGTTACGCTCGGGTCTGACGGCGCGGGCGTCGTTTCCGCAGTCGGGACCGCAGCCGACGATGTGGCGGTCGGCGACGAGGTCGTGATCAATCCGACGCTCGGCTGGGAGCGAGGCATGGAGGTCCCCGGACCCGAGTTCGACATCCTCGGCGCGCCGACCGACGGGACCTTCGCCGAGAAGGTGCTGATCGACGCCGGCAACGTCGCGCCGCGGCCCCCGCGGCTGAGCTGGGAGCAGGCGGCGTCGGTCAGTCTGGCGGGGCTGACGGCGTATCGAGCCGTGGTCACCTGCGCCAAGGCGGCGCCGGGCCGCTCGGTGCTGATCACCGGAGCCGGCGGCGGCGTAGCGACGTGCGCGATCCAGATCGCCGCCGCCGTCGGAGCCGACGTCTACGTGACCTCGTCGACCAACGCGAAGATCGAGCGAGCGGTCGCGCTCGGGGCGAAGGCCGGCGTCCTGTACCACGATCTCGAGTGGCCGCAGCAGATCCGGGCCGCCGCCGGCGGCGGTCTCGACGCGGCGATCGACAGCTTCGGCGGCGCGGCCTGGGACGGCTGTCTGAAGGCGCTGGGCCGGGGTGGGGTGCTGGTCAACTTCGGCGACACCGGCGCCCCCGAGGCGACCGTCAACCTGAGCGACGTCTACTGGCAATGGCGCTCGATCGTCGGCACGACGATGGGAAGCCACGAGGAGTACGCCGCGATGATCGAGCACGTTGCAACGGCATCGTGGACGCCGGTGATCGACTCGGTGTTCGCGCTCGAGCGGATCGACGATGCGGTCGCTCGGCTCGACAGCAGCCCGGACCGATTCGGCAAGATCGTGCTCTCGACCCGCTGAGTCGCCACATCGCGGCCCTGGCCGGCCGAGAAGTGCGACTAATGGCGGCGAACAGGTGTTGATCAGATGATGAGAGTGATCGCCAGACGCGCCGGAGCACTCATGTTCCTGGCGGTGGCGGCGCTCGCCGTCGCGCCCCAGACCGGGCTCGCCGCCGGCTGGTCGACCGTCAAGCTGCCTGCCGACAGCGGGCTCAACGCCGTTGCCTGCCGCTCCGCGCGTTGGTGCGAGGCGGTCGGCAGCTCGAACAGCGTCGCGCAGGCACAACGGTGGAACGGAGCGCGGTGGTCGGTGGCATCGCGCCCGGCCGAGCCCGCCGGCGCGCGCTTCAGCGTCCTGTCTGGGATCGCGTGCCGCTCACAGCGGTGGTGCGTCGCCGTCGGCGAGTCGACGACCGGGCCGATCCAGAACTGGCGGCCACTGATCGAGCACTTCAACGGCTCGCATTGGTTGCTCAGCGGTGCACCGAAGCCACCGACGCCGACCGGCTACCGCAGCGCGCACGGCGACCTGAAGTCGATCGCCTGCCCCGGGGCGCGGCTCTGCTTCGCGGTTGGCAATGTGGTCGCAAACGGGACCGGAAATGCTCCGGGCGAGCCGGTGATCGAGCGCCTGGACGGATCGCAGTGGAAGGTGCAGACGATGCTGGTTGTGCCGGGCGCATCTGGGGCCGGCCTGCTGGGGGTCGACTGCACGGGGGCTCGCAGCTGCGCCGCGGTCGGCAGCGCCCAATTTCAGGAGGCTGAGAACGGGCAGCCGGTGGCCGGGGTCGACCGCGCGGTCGCCGGCGCCTGGTCGGGCGGCAGCTGGTCGACCGGGGCATTGGCGCTGGCGCCCGGTCTCACCCGCTCGACGGCGACGCCGACCCCGGCGCGCGACTGGCTGTACGGGATCTCGTGCGCGTCAGCGCGCGCGTGCGCGGCCGTCGGTCAGTACGTCGCGAGCAACGGCGACATCGGACCGCTGGCGGCGCGGTGGAATGGGTCGAGCTGGACTCAGACGGTGCTGCGCCGGGGCCCCGTCGGGCTGAAATCGGTTTCGTGCCCATCGGCTAGCTGGTGCATGGCGGTCGGTCCGGTCGCCGAGCGTTACGCGGGCTAATCGCTCATTGCGCGGCTGAGAGCTCCGCCCGACTCCGCGCGGGGGATCGATCACGCGCCCGCCGACGGCGCCTCCCGCGGCTGACCGGTCAGCGTCAGCTTGGTGCTCATCTTGATCGCGCGGACGGCGCCGGTCGCCCCCGCCTGGAGCGTGATCCCGATCGCGAACACAATGATCCCGGGGATGAACAGGACGCTCGAGCCGAGCATCAGGATCCCGATCCGGCCGAGCAGGTACGGCGGGGTGCAGACGGTCGCCCCCAGCGCTCCTCCGACGACCGAGGTCGTGATCTTCTCGCGCGGTGACTGATTCGGCTTGATCCCGATCAGCCGAGCGGGCAACGCGACGTAGGAGACCATCATCACGCCGACCACGATCCCGAGCGAGATCGTGAACCAGCCGCGCCCGAGGCGAGGCGAGAACATGGTCGCGAACGCAAGCGCCGCGCCGATCACGAAGCCCGAGACGAAGATCGGTATCAGGTGCCGCCGTGCCTGTGCGAACGCCGGCCTGATCTCAGGCCGCCCGGGCCGGGCGATCGCCATCGCGAACACCGCGTTGAGGAAGAAGCTCAGCAGTGTGAGCGCGATGATCGCTGAGCAGATCGGAATCAGGACCGTGCCTCGCAACCCGTGGAATGACTTGCCATGCAGGACGTGGATCTTGAGGTCGTACATCGCCAGCCAGATCCACATCGCCGGAATGATCTGCACGAGCGTTAGCCGCCAGTTGGAGACCAGCAGCCGCAGTCCGTCAAACAACAGCGCGAAGGCGCCGACCGCGAATGCCAGCGGCGCAAATATGCGTCGTGACCGGCTGAGGCGAAGGATCGCCTCCGCGATCTTGTCCTCGTCGTTGGTCTCGATTGCCTGGATCAGTGACCGAATGCGCGCCGACAGGGTGGCGATACGACCCCTTGGGCGGGGCCGTGAGCCGTCTCGATCATCGTCACCGTGGTCTGGATCCGGCGCAGGACTCTGCGTTTCAGCGAGGCTTGGGTCCGGTTGCCCTGACGCCATTGCCAGCATGATGCCGGTATCTCGCTGCCGTTCGTGCACAGATGCTGTAACCGTCGTCCCAGCTATATGCAGCGGAGCGATCTGCCCCCCGCGCAGGGAGCCACTGGCGTGTGGCGAAATGAGGCTGGATGGATCAGCAATCGGGCTGGCGGCCGGAGCGGTGGATGGAGAAACGGATCGAGCGCCGGGGTCTGCGCCCGCGCGACGCCGCGTACCTGATCGGCGCATTCTGGGCCGCTGCGGTGATCGTGTTCGGGGTGCTGGAGCGGCTCGTGGACACCGAAGACGTTCCACTGCGTCTGGCTCGGCATGTGGTGGGCAGTTGAAACCGTCACCACGGTCGGCTACGGCGACATCGTGCCGGACCAGACCTCCGGCAAGTTGATCGCCGGCGTCCTGATGCTCGGCGGCCTGTCCCTGCTCGCGGTCGTGACCGCGATCGTCACGAGCGGCTTTGTCGCGCGTGCGCAGGCCGAACGCGCGTCGGGCCCAGACCCGGTGCTCGTCAAGCTCGACGAGCTTGGGCGCCAGCTCGAATCCGTCAAGCAGGAGCTCGATCGGCTCGGCGCCGACAAGCGATCGGGTGGCTCTGGCTGAGGGGCTCACAGCAGTTCGACGATCGCCTTGCAGACGAGCAACCCGCCGACTCCGCCCAGTCCGTAGATCCCAAAGCTCCTCGCGTGGCGGCTGACCCACGCCTTGGCCCTGTCAATCGCGCCGGGGGTCCAATCAGGAGCGACGAGAAACGCGGCCAGCGGCGCCTCCAGCAGGATCATCATCACCACGTTGAAGCCGACCACGAGCAGTACGGTCGGGACGGTCGCGTAGTTGAGCTCGTCGATGTGATGCAGGCCGGCGAGGTATGACGCGCCAGGGAGCGTGAGCAGGGCGCCGACGACGAACGTGGTCCGAGCCGAGCCGCCGCTCAGCGCCCGCTGCCACCTCGGCGGTTCGTTGTCCTGCTTGTCCTGTTTGCGTTGCGCGCGGCGCTCAGAGAAGCGCTTGTCGCGCCCGGTCGCCAGCGCGAGCGCGAGCGCGACCAGAATCCCCCCGAGCACGAGATCGGCCACCGGGCTGAGCGTGTTCTCGGTCGTGCTGGTCGTGCTCGAGCCCTCGAGCGAGAAGACGATCACCAGCCCAAGCGCGTTGCTGGTCATCATCGCGCCGAGGTAGTAGCCGAGCATCAATCGCGACGGATGCGGCAGCAGCAGCATCACCGTGGTCGCCGCCACCAGCGTCGGATTCAACGCCGCCAGCAGCGAGAACAGGACAACCTGGCCCACCCGTCACCCCGCTTGCTCGCCGCACGGGAGCCGTCGCGCGCAGGCTCCGGCCAGTCGATCAGAGTCCGTTCGGTTCACACGCATCCTGAGCTGGTCGTAGGTGCAAAGCGCGAGGATTACGAGGCGCTCGGGCCGGGATCACGGTCTGTCGTGTCGCGGTGTCGTGGACCGGTTACGCGCCTGTGAATCGATACTCGGTCTGCCAGGCGGCGGTCGGGTCGGCGTGGGCGGTCCAGAAGAGTTCTGCGATGTTGTCCGGATCGAACGCCGTCCCACGCACGACCGAGCCGGCGATCGTGATGGTTGCGGCATGGATGCCGTCCTCCCGGACGCCGGCGGCGATCAGGGTCGCCGCCGAGCGCAGGGCGGCCTTCCCCATAGAGAGGCTCGCCAGCGCGGGCACGGGATGGTCGGCGAAGCCGCCGCTGGTGAAGAGCAGTGTGCCGCTGCCGGCGGTCCGCAGGACGGGTACGGCGACCTGCGCCGCGACGACGGCGCCGAGGACATCGACGTCATATGCGGTCCGGAGCCGTCCGACCGTCGTGTCGAGGATCTCGCCAGGATCCGGCAGGGCAGCGTTGTACACCGCGACGCCGGGGGCGCCTGGCGCCCGGAAAATCCGCTCGAGCGTCGCGCGGTAGCCGTCCAGATCTTCGATGTCTGCGCCCACCGCCTCGATCTCAAGCCCGTCGCTACGCAGCTCAGGGGCGAGTTGCTCTAGCGTTTCGCCACGGGAGATGAGTGTGCTGCGGAAGCCTTCGCGGCCGAAGCGCCGGACGACGCCGGCGCCGACGCCGGGGCCGGCCCCGATCAGCAGGAGGTGACGAGGATCAACAGACTCGGGCATATGCAGCCTCTGGGTAGAGCTTCGCCCGGCTGTCGGCTCGGGCCACGTGTTGTTGGGGTCCAATCACCCGACGAACGTTTATCAAGGTTCGGGTGACCGTTCGTCCAGCACGGTCCACGGCCGATCAGGGCCGGGACGGTTGACGCCGATCAAATCAACGGTGATTAACGTGCTCGCACCGCACAGATCAGTGAGCGCAGCCTCCCGCGCAATCAAGTTTTTCGTCGCGTTTGTGACGATCGCCGCAGCACTCGTTCTTCCCGCCACCAGCGCTGCCGATGCCGTCATCGCGAGGGCTCCCGGTCGGGTCGAGCTCGATCAGCCGGCCTATACGGCGAATGAGGCTCAGGGATACCTGACGATCACGATCGAGCGCACGGGCGATCTCAGCCAAGCCGAGCACGTCGGCTACGGGGTCAAGCAGCAGGACGCACGCAACGGGATCGATTTCGATGCGATCGGCAACACCTACATCACGATGCAGCCGGGACAGAGCAGCTACAGCTTCAACGTCCGGATCATCGACCAGGGGATCAACGGCTCACCCGTGCACGCGCTCGCCTACCTGTACGGATCGTGGCCGGACAAGCTCGGCCGCAACCACAACTCGATGATCACGATCCGCCGTGACGACACGCTGGAGACCCGGGATCCCGCCAACCCGCTTGGCGTTCCCGGCCCCTACTACGGCAACCTGATCGCGGGGACGAAGTTCTTCATCGATCCGGACACCGGAGCCGCAAAGGCGATGCGTCACTACGCGCACACCAAGCCCGCTTGGTCCGCGCTGCTCGGCGACCTCGCCAACGAGCCCGGCGCACACCGGTTCTACATGTGGAACATCGGCGGTCAGGTGCGCGGCCGGGTCGCCCACTATCTGCAGAACTCACAGCTCGAGCAACCGGGCACGACGGTCATGCTGTCGACCTACAGCCTGATCCATGACCATTGCGGCTACACGGCGACGCCCGCGATGAAGGCTCGCTATGACCGGTTCATCCAGCAGGTGGCCGCCGGAATCGGCAACTTCCACGTCGTTTTCTTTCTCGAGCTCGACTCGCTGATCGCAGCCCCATGCCTCAACCACCGGCAGTTGGCCATCCGAGACGCCGAGCTCAAGTACGCGATCTCCGTGCTCGAGGCCGATCCCCATGTGCTCGTCTACCTCGACGGCGGCGCCGCCGATGCCGTCCCGGCACGCCACATGGCGCGCCTGCTGCGGGGCGCGGGGGTCAAGCACGCTCAGGGGTTCTTCCTGAACTCGACCCACTTTGACTGGACCACGACCGAGGTCCATTACGGCCAGGCGATCTCGCGGATGCTCGGCGGGACGCACTTCATCGTCAACACCGGCTCCAACGGCCGCGGTCCGCTGCGCCCGAAGGTTCGGTTCGGACACGGCAACGAGGTGCTCTGCAATCCCCCGGGACGAGGCCTCGGTCCGCTCAGCCTCGACAACGACATCGCTCAGCAGACCAACTACGCCGGCCTCGATGGTCTGCTGTGGTTCTCCAACCCGGGCGGAAGCGGCGGCCAGTGCCGGCCCGGCGCGCCTCCGACCGGTGTCTTCTGGCCGGCTCGGGCGGTCATGCTGGCCCGCAACTGGGTCGACCACGTGACCGGCCCGCATTACTCGCTGCTCGAGTCACCGTTCGCGCGCGCCGCCCGCATGTAGCGCGATCGCCATACCCGGCGCCGGCCGGACCCTCGCTCTCGCCCGCTACCGGAGGCGGGAAGTAATCGCATCGTTCGGGCGTCTGTAGCGGTTAATACCACCGGTGCAGCAGAAGAGGACCTGATTGCCAGCGTTCACCCGTGCACGCGTTCTGATCGTCGCCCGTCAGACGGCCGACAGCGTCGAGTTGCGCGAGGCGGTCGCGTCCCGCGCGAGCGACGGTGCCTGCAGCTTCACGCTGATGGTCCCGGCCGCGCCCCGGCGACTGCGGCTCGTCAACGGGTCGCGTGAGCCAGGCGATCGCGATGCCGAGCGGCGGCTGTCGACCGCGGTGCCGCTGCTCTCGGTCGCAGTGGGCGCTGAGGTCGTGGGGATCGTCGGGCCACACGAGCCGCTACAGGCCGTCCGGGACGCGCTCAAGCTGCTCGGTTTCGACGAGGTGATCATCTCGATGCTCCCGTCGGACATCTCGGGCTGGCAGCGCGACGGCCTACCGGAGAAGATCCGCGCGCTCGGAGTGGCGGTGACCGAGGTCGTGTGCGCTCGTTCGCCGCTCGAGCCGCTTCCGGCTGCGTAGTGCGCGGGGAAGTTCCGGGCGAGCCCGGCGTCTGGAGGGTCGTGGGG
The DNA here is from genome assembly GCA_963730075.1 of uncultured Solirubrobacterales bacterium. Taxonomy (GTDB): domain Bacteria; phylum Actinomycetota; class Thermoleophilia; order Solirubrobacterales; family Solirubrobacteraceae; genus Palsa-465. The sequence continues at coordinate 37,220 of CAVSQH010000005.1, forward strand.
CCCCGGCTCTCGGACCTGTTTCTGAGCTCGCAATCGGACGAGCGGCTGGTGACCCTCGCGCGGGCGGGGCACGAGCGCGCGTTCGCGGTGATCGTCGAGCGCTATCGCCCCGAACTGCAGCGGTTCGCTCGGCGGTACGACTCCGACGGCCGTGCCGAGGACATCGTTCAGCAGGGCTTTCTGAGCGCGTTCGCTGCGCTGCGATCGGGCGCTCACGTCGGCCATCTACGCGGTTGGCTGCACCAGATCGTCCGACACGAGGCGATCAGAGCCCGCCCGGTGCCCGACCTCCCGCTCGATGACGCGGCCGCCTGCGGAGAGCCGCTCGAGGACCTGGTCCAGCGGCGGGCGCTCGCTCGGGCCGCCCTCTCGGAGCTGAGCGAACTGCCAACGCGACAGCGCGAGGCGCTGGTGGCGACCGCGCTGCGCGGTTCGAGCCGCGCTGACATCGCCAGGACGATGGGGCTCTCGGAGGGCGCCGTGCGCCAGCTGGTGCACCGGGCCCGCGTCACGGTTCGAACCGCGATCACCGCCGTCACTCCGTATCCGCTGGCGCAGATGTTCGCCGGCTGGGGCTCGGGGGCCGCGGCGACATCGGATGCATCGCTCGCCGCCAGCGCAGCGGCCGGTGGTGCGTCGGCCGGTGGCCTCGCCGTCAAGCTCGGCGCCCTGATTGCGTCGGGAGTGGTCGCGACCGGTGCCGCGACGATCGGTGTCTCCACCGGCTCGCAGCATCGCGACGAGCACTCGGGACGTGTTACAGAACACCCGCGCGGCGGCCACCGCGACGATGCGTCGGTCCGCCCGGCGCGCGCCACGCCGGTGGTCGACGCACGCAGACCGCGTTTGATCGACGTCCGGCTCGATCGCACGGGTGGTCGCGACTCCGGTTCGGACTCAGACGGCTCGGGGCGGCGCTCGGGCCGGAGCTCCGGTGGGCCGGCCACCAGCGACGGCGGACGAGGCGACGGCAGCGCGGGCAGCGGGGACATCGGCGGCGTGCGCAGCGGCGGCGGCCCGGGCCCCAGCGGGCCAAGCCAGGCGACCGAGCCGAGCCACGATGGCGGCGGCCCCAGCGGTACGACTGACGGCGGCGGGAGCGCGACCAGCGGCTCGAGCCCTGGTGGTCCGCCGTCCTCGGGCTCGACCAGCTCGGGGTCGACCAGCTCAGGCTCGACCAGCTCGGGGTCGGACGGGTCGAGCGGGACCAGTTCGGGCTCGGACGGCTCGCGCGCGACCAGCGTCCCAGGCTCCGACGGATCGGGTTCGACGAGCTCGGGGTCGGACGACGGCCCCGGACCCAGTCCGCCTCAGACAGTCACCAGCGACGGGGGCGGGTCCCCGACCTCAGGCCCCAGCTGACCAACGAGGCGAAAAAGTCGCGTGACCTTTTGCTCACGCCGGTCTCTTCCTCCTATACAGACCCAAAACAAGGTTTCGCCGCCGGTCACCGGCCGCGGGCAAGGAGGACTTCGATGAGGCGAATACTGTTGGTTGTTGTCGCAAGCTGTGCGGTGCTCGTCGCGGTGCCGGTACTCGCGGTGGCGCATGGGAGCGAGCACCACAAGCGCACCGAGCTGCACCACAAGCGCGCCGAACGTCACCACCGGCGCCACCGCCGCCACCACGACCGCGTCCGGCGTGAGCACTTCGGCAGCCGCTCGTCGAGCAACAGGGGTGACCAGCCCGAGCAGGGCAACGCCGGAACGGTCGCGTCATTCACCGGTGGCGTGCTGACGATCACCCTGACCGATGGATCCACGGTCAGCGGGGCCGTCACGGCCGACACCAACATCGAGTGTGAGATGGCCGAGCCGGAGATCGACATGCAGGCCGAGGACCAGGGCCCCGGCGGTGGCGACAACAGCGGCGACGACGGTGGCCAGGGAGACGACCAGGGCGAGGACGGGCAGCCGTGCGCGCCCGTCATGCCCGGCATGGTCGTCCGTAGGGCCGAGCTGCGGATCTCGAGCGCCGGCGCGGTCTGGGATGAGGTCGAGCTGACCTCGTAACTGCTGCCCCGACCGCGGCGAAGCGGCACCTCGCCGGTGACCGCTTTACTCCCGGGCCGCGGAGCACAGCCAGGAGCGGCGGCCGCGTGCGGGCCGCCGCTCCGTGGTTGTGGAGGGTCGCCGAGCGCGCGGCACGGCTGACAACGGCTCTTATTAGTCGGCCGCCAGCTCGGCCGGCGCCGACCGCAGGGCTGCCTCGATCGCCGTCACCAGCTCACGGGCCGAGGCCGCCGTCAGCTCGACGGCGACGCGAGCCGAGGGGCCCTTGGCGGGATCCGTGAAGTCGATGTTGAGCGTGTGTTCCGCCATCGCGTGTACCGGGTGGTCGAAGTAGACGACGCCGTCGGTGACGTGGAACCAGCTGCTGCCGGGTCCCTTTGCGCTGCCCTCGATCGTGGTCTTGACGGTCGCGTAAGTGCACATGTTCAGCCTCCCAGGTACTGCGCGTAGAAAGCCTCGATCCGCTCCCAGCCGTCGTTTGCGGCCGCCACCCGATACGCGGGGCGGTCAACCGAGAAGAACGCATGGCCGGCGTCGTCGTAGCTGTGGAACTCGTGCGGCTTGTGGTCGGCGGTCAGGATCTCGTCGAGCTCGGCGACCTGCTCGGGGCTCGGGAACTGGTCCTCTTTGCCGAACAGGCCCAGCAGCGGCGCTCGGAGGTTGGGCAGCTGATCGACGAGGTTGGTGACCTTCAGTGGGAAGCCGTCCGGCGGAGTGCCGGTCACGAACGCCCCGTAGCAGTCCACCGCCGCGTTGAGATCGAGGTTGCACGCCGCCAGCACCGACTGGCGCCCGCCGGAGCAATACCCGATCACCCCCACCTTGCCGTTTGAGGTGGGCAGCGATCGCAGATGCTCGGCGCTTGCACCCACGTCTCCGATCAACCGCTCGTCGGGAACTCCGCCCTGTGCGCGAGCGGTCGCGGCGGCATCGTCGGGCGCCGCACCGGGAGCTTCGCGCCAGTAGAGGTTCGGACAGATCGCGTCGTAGCCGAGCTCGGCGAACCGTCTCACGATCTCCTTGGTGGCACGGTCATAACCGGGCATGTGGTGGATCACCACGACGCCGCCCCGGGTGCCATCGGTGGACGGTCGCGCGAGGTAGGCCTCGATCTCGACGCCGCCGTGTCCGGTGATGCGGAGAGTCTCTGCCGTCAGCGATTCGCTCATGATCCTCGATTCAGTCGGCTGGATTTGGAACGGCTGACCGAGTCGCGAGCAGCTCGGATCGGTCCAGTGGCAGTCCGTTGGGCGCCCCACCCCTGGTGCTCAGGACCTGATAGACGGTGATCTCTCGATCCTCGAATCCCTGGGCGGAGCCGATCATATATAGCTGCCAGGCCCGGACCCGCTCGGACCCGACGAGCCCGAGAGCCTGAGAGCGATGCGCGAGCAGGTTGCTCACCCACCGGCGCAGGGTCAACGGATAGTGGTCGCGGAGCGACTCGACGTCGCGGGCCTCAAGTCCCGCCCGCTGCAGCGCGATCAAGAGGTCAGTCACCGGGTGAAGCTCGCCGTCGGGGAACACGTAGCGCGAGATGAACGTGTCCGCGCTCGGCGGTTCGGAGTGCAGCCGCGCGATCCCGTGATTGAGGAACAGCCCGCCCGGGCGCAGCAGCGTGGTGATCGTGTCAGCGTAGTGCTGCAGCTGGTCGCGGCCGACATGCTCGTACATGCCGACGCTCGCGATCTTGTCGAACGGCTCGTCGGCCAGCTCTCGGTAGTCGGCGACCCGGATCTCGATGCGGTCCTGGAGTCCCTGCTCGCGGACCCGCTCTCGGGCGAGCGCCGCCTGCGGCTCGGAGAGCGTCACGCCGACCGCCTGCACCCCGTAGTTGGCCGCGGCGTGGAGCACCAGCGAGCCCCAGCCACACCCCACGTCGAGCAACCGATCATCGCGGGCGAGCGCGAGCTTGCGGCAGATCAGGTCGAGCTTGCGCTCCTGGGCCTGCTCAAGCGTGTCGTCGGCCGTCGAGAAGTAGGCGCACGAATAGACCATCGTCGGCCCCAACACGAGGCGGTAGAAGTCATTCGAGACGTCGTAGTGGTGGCGGACCGCCGAGCGGTCGCGGGCCAGCGAATGGCGCCGTCCGCTGACTGCAGCCTCGATCGACGGAATCGGCGGCTTTCGCAGGGTGCGTGGGCCGGCGGCTCGGAGGGCTGCGAGCGCGAGACGGAGCCGGTCACGTCCGGAGAGGGTGACGTCCGCCATCTCGTGCCGTTTGGAGAGCACCTCGTCGAGCTGACCCTGCACGGTCAGCGAACCGTCGACCCAGGCGCGCGCCAGTCCGAGCTGGCCGGGTTCGTGAAGGATGTGTGAGACCGCGCGCCGGTCGCGCGCCACGAGCACCGGCCCATCGCGGCCCGCGAGCGAGCTCCCGTCCCAGAAGCGGACCGTCACCGGAAGCTCGGAGAGCCGCCCGTCGGCGACCTCGCCGAGCGTCCGCCGGGCGACCTCGGCAACTGCGCGGCGGCGGCCGGCCAGATCCGACAGCGAGTACCCGCGGCGGCTCGAATTCATCTCGAGGGGCACCACCCGCCGGCGCGGCCGGCTCGGTCACACCATCCGCGACGGGCCGGAGTCGCGCGCTTGTGCGATCCCTGCGACTCTCGAGGCTCACAGATGAGCTCGCCGGCAACCACCAGCTTGCTGTAAGGACGCGTGATCCCGACCGGGTTCCAGGTGATGCCCAGTCCCCGGTGCATCGCATAGGTCACCGCCGATAGCTCGTAGCCCGCGTCGGTCCGTACGACCGTCGGCTCGAGTTCGAGCTCGATCTCGCGACCGCGCGCCGACAGACCGCCATGAACGGCGAGCGAGTCCCCGTCCAGCCGGACGAGATCAGAGACGAACCGCACATATGGGTGTCGCTCGACGTCGAAGAAGTCCGGCGACCTCAGGCGCCGGTCACGGTGGGCGTTGCCGGTCGTCAGGCTGCCGGCTTCGATCGTCAGCTCGATCGCCGGCAGCCGGCCGAGGTCGAGGATCCCGAGATAGCGGCTGAAGCGGCCTTTCACGGTGCCAAAGCCCCAGTAGAACGGAGTCTCGAACTCGATTCGGGACCGCTCCGGGTCAAGCAGCCAAGCGCTATATGCCAGTCCGGCGAGACGCTCCTCGGCGGTCTCGCTCCGCTCGGGCGCCGTCGCACTTCCACCACCGGTGGGCTCAGATCGCGCGTGCACAGGAGCGAGGTCCGCGAGGCGAGGCTGCCGACGCCGATCATGCATTAGCCACTAATATAAGGCACCAATGGAGCGCAGTGGAGCTGGTACGGGGCTGAGCGACACAGATATTCGTAGTAGGCAGCTGGACGAGATCGCAGAGGCGCTCCCGCAACGAGCCGCCGCCCTGTCGAAACTGTTCCTGACCCGCACCACGATCTGCGTGTCTCGCACCGAGATCGGCGTCCTGCGGATCCTCTCGGAGGGGACGCGCCGGATCACCGAGATCGCCTGCATCGAGCGCGTGACCCAGCCCGCGATCACGCTGCTCGTCAACCGGATGGCCGAGCGCGGCTGGGTCGAGCGAGTCGCCGATCCAAGTGACGGCCGCGCGGTGCTGGTGAGCCTCACGAGCGCAGGCGCCGAGGCGCTCGAGCAGCTGCGGGCCGAGTACCGCGCGATGCTGCACGCCGAGATGACGATGCTCTGCGACGAGGATGTGGACACGCTCGCGAGATCGGTCGAGATTCTCGATGACCTGATCGACCGGCTCACGGAGCGCGACGCATGACCGACCCGAGTCGCTTCAACGGCGCAGCCGCCCAAGCGCCATCCGACAACTACAAGTGGATCGCGCTCTCGAACACGACGCTCGGCATCTTGATGGCGGTCATCAACCAGTCGATCGTGATCATCGCGCTGCCGGCGATCTTCCGCGGCATTCACCTCAACCCGCTGATCCCGTCGAACACGAGCTACCTGCTCTGGATGCTGCTCGGGTTCATGGTCGTGATGGCGGTGATGGTCGTCAGCCTCGGCCGGGTCGGTGACATGTTCGGCCGCGTGCGGATGTACAACCTCGGCTTCGCGGTCTTCACGGCCGGGTCGATCCTGCTCTCGGTCACCTGGATGCAGGGCAGCGCCGGAGCGCTGTGGATGATCGTGATGCGGATCGTCCAGGGAATCGGCGCCGCCTTCCTGATGGCCAACTCGTCCGCGATCCTGACCGACGCATTCCCCGCCGAGCAACGTGGCCTGGCGCTCGGGATCAACATGGTGGCGGCGATCGCCGGCTCGTTCATCGGCCTGGTGCTGGGCGGGGTGCTGGCTCCGATCTCGTGGCGGCTGGTGTTCCTGGTCTCGGTGCCGTTCGGCCTGTTCGGCACCGCCTGGGCCTACCTCAAGCTCGAGGACCGAGGGGTTCGCAGCCCGGCCAAGATCGACTGGCCCGGCAACATCACATTCGGCGCCGGCCTGATCGCGGTGCTGGCCGGCATCACCTATGGGATCCTCCCCTACGGCGGCCACACGATGGGCTGGACGGCGCCAGGGGTGATCGCCGCGTTGGTCGGCGGGATCGTGCTGCTGACGGCGTTTGTGTTCATCGAGCGCCGCGTACAGGCGCCGATGTTCCAGCTGCACCTGTTCAAGATCCGCGCCTTCAGCGGCGGCAGCGTGGCCACGTTCCTCTCCGCTCTGGCCCGCGGCGGACTGATGTTCATGCTGATCCTGTGGCTGCAGGGAATCTGGCTGCCACAGCACGGCTACAGCTTCGCCGACACCCCGCTGTGGGCCGGGATCTACATGCTGCCCCTATCGGCCGGGTTCCTGATCGCCGGGCCGATTTCGGGCCGGCTCGCCGACCACTTCGGCGCGCGACCGTTCACGACCGGGGGCATGATCCTGTCGGCGATCGGCTTCCTGCTGCTGGTCGCGCTGCCCGTCGACTTCGACTACTGGGAGTTCGGGCTCGTGATCTTCCTGATCGGGGCAGCGATGGGCCTGTTCGCGGCGCCGAACCTGACCGGGATCATGAACAGCCTGCCGCCCGATCAGCGCGGCTCTGGCGCCGGGATGGCTGCCACCTTCCAGAACTCCGCGACCGTGCTCTCGATCGGCGTGTTCTTCAGCCTGATCATCGTCGGACTGTCGTCGACCCTGCCGGGAGTGCTGTACCACGGCCTGGCCTCCAACGGGGTGCCCCACGCGGCCGCGACGCGCGTCTCGCACCTGCCGCCGGTCGGAAGCCTGTTCGCGTCGTTCCTCGGTTACAACCCGATCGGCACGCTGCTGCCTGGAGTGCTCGGCCACCTGCCGCACTCGACGGCCGCCTACCTGACCGGCCACACCTTCTTCCCAACGCTCGTCTCGCACCCGTTCGCCAATGGCATCCACACGGTGTTCTACTTCGCCGCCGGCTGCTGCTTAGTGGCCGCGGTCGCCTCGTGGATGCGCGGCGGCAAGTACTACTATCGCGCCGAGGACAGCGAGCCCGAGCCCGTCAGCGCCGAGCTCGCGATCGCCGAGTCGAGTGGGCTGACGGGGCCGGCGGTCGACGTCCCCGCCGGGATGGTCCACGAGCGCGATTGACGGCCGGTCGACGGCGCTCCTGAGCCGCAGCGTTGGCGATCTTCGTCGCTATGCGATGAAGATGCCCAACGCTTACGCCGACCGCGTTACGCTTGGTCTTGCGATGGCAACTGTTGTGACCGGCGCCGAGCTGCGATTCGTCACCCTCGATGACACGGGTGCCGCGGCGCGTGTGACCCTCAACCGTCCCGAGAAACGCAACGCGCTGTCGCTCGACCTGATGCAGGAGCTGCTCGCGGTGCTCGGCGCGCTCGGCGAGCGCCGCGACGTCCGGGCGATAGTGCTCGAGGGCGCCGGCGCTGCCTTCTCTGCCGGCCACGACCTGTCCGAGCTGGTCGGTCGTGACGTGCCCTACTACCAGCGGGTGTTCGACGTCTGCACCGAGCTGATGGAGAAGATCCACAAGCTGCCTCAGCCGGTGATCGCCAAAGTCCGCGGGATCGCGACCGCGGCCGGGTGCCAGCTGGTCGCCGCGTGCGACCTCGCGGTCGCCGCCGAGACAGCCAGGTTCGCGACCCCCGGCGTCAAGATCGGGCTCTTCTGCTCGACGCCGATGGTGCCGCTCTCCCGCGCGATCGGCCGCAAGCGGGCGCTCGAGATGCTGCTGACCGGCGAGCCGATCAGCGCCGCGACCGCTCACGAGTGGGGCCTCATCAACCGGGTCGTCCCCGAGGACGAGCTCGACCAGGCCGTCGCTGCGCTGGTGGCGGCGGTCGACCAGTCAAGCCCACTGACGGTCGCGATCGGCAAGGAGGCCTTCTACGAGCAGATCGAGCTCGACGAGCACCGCGCGTATGACCTGACCAAGTCGGTGATGACGATGAACGCGATGGCCGCCGACGCGCAGGAGGGAATCTGCGCGTTCCTCGACAAGCGGCCGCCCGAGTGGACCGGCGGCTGAGTCGCAGTCGGCCTCCGGCGAGCCGGAGGCGCTGGACCGGCCGCGCCTCGCGGCTCGCATGATCACCATCGCCGGCGAGGCCCTGATCGATCTCGTCGTCGATCGGTCGGGGTCGGTGGCGGCATTTCCCGGCGGCGGCCCGTTCAACGTCGCGCGGATGGCCGGGCGTCTGGGGGCGCGGTGCCAGTTCGTCGGGCGGCTCGGAGACGATGCTTTCGGGCGGCGGCTGCGGGCCGAGCTCGAGCGAGCCGGAGTCGGCCTCGCGATCGCGCAACCGACCGCGGCCCCGACCACGCTCGCGATCGCCGAGCTCGACGAGGCCGGAGCGGCCGAGTACCGCTTCCACCTCGAGGGGACGTCGGCGGCGATGCTCGAGCGCAGCCAGATCCCTTCGGGTGTGCTCGATGGCGCCGTGGGGCTCGCTCTCGGGGGTCTCGCGCTGATCGTCGAGCCGACGGCGTCGACGCTGGTCGGACTGGTCGAGTCGGCACCGCAGGACTCGCTCGTTCTCGTCGACCCCAACTGCAGGCCATCGGCGCTCGCCGACCCGGCTTCGTATCCGGCTGCCGTGGAACGGTTCCTGGCGCGCGCCGACATCGTCAAGTGCAGCGTCGAGGATCTCGCGGTGCTCGTACCCGGCGCCAGCGCTGGCGCGGCCGCGCGAAAGCTGCTCGACGCGGGACCCGCCGCGGTCATCGTGACAGCCGGCGCGTCGCCGGTCACGGTCATCACGCCCGATCACGGGCGGACGGTCCCCGTGGCGGAGGTCGACGTGGTGGATACGGTCGGCGCCGGCGACGGCTTCGTGGCAGGCCTGCTGGCCTGGTGGGCCCGGAATTCCTACTCGCGCCGGCACGCGGCCGACGTCGACCTCGTGGCCGAGGGCGCGCAGGCGGCGGTCGCGGTGGCGAGCGCCGCGTGCACCGTCGCCGGGGCGGACCTCCCGGCAGGTTTCGGGTGGCCTCAGGCGGCGCCGGGCGACCGATAGCGATCGGGCGCGAGCACGATGTCGTTCTCGACCGAGAACCATTCGCCCTGCACTCCCGCCGGCGTCTCGGGGTCCCCGGCAGCGTGCGCGACGAACTCGCGCAGCAGCGACGGCTTGACGGCGAACGCCGCGTCGGAGTGCAGGTACTCGCTGTCGCGATCGAAGATGTGGGTCGTGAGCATCCGGTGGCCGTCGGCGCTGACGATCATGTGGATGTGGGCCGGCCGCCACGGGTGACGGCCGCCTCGAGTCCCTGCATCAGCCCACGAAGGCGTGCGTCCGAGCAGCGATCGAAACTCGCGATCACGGCAGCTGTGATCTGGTCGGGCGTAAGTGGCTCGCGGTCCGGCATCGGGATCCATTGTCCCGCGGGCGGGGAAGATGCAAGGGGGAAGATGCAAGCGGGGAAGATGCGAAGCCGGCGATCGTCACCTGCGATCATCAGTCGATGGCGCAAGTTCGCCTTGCCGTGATGCCGGTCCTGGCGTCCGCGGCGCTGCTCGCGTCGGCGTGCGGCTCGGGCTCGCACGGCGCTTCGTCTACGCAGGCGGCTGTGACACATGCGCCCGCCTCACATACACGGCTTCCGAAGCTGTCGACGATCCCGACGCCCGCGCCGACCGGGGTAACCCCGAGCGCGGCCGCGGTCCGCGTGATCACCTCTTGGGCCAACGCGCTGCGCACCGGCAACGTGCACGCCGCCGCGATCCTGTTCAGAGACCCGAGCGAACTCGTCAATGGTCCCAGCGCGGGCGGTGGATTCTCGGTGATCGTGATCCACTCGCTCTCCCAGGCGGTGGCCGCCAACGAGACCTTGCCGTGCGGGGCCAAGTTCATCTCCGCTGACCAGCGCGGGAAGTACGTCAATGCGCTGTTCCGGCTCACCGGCCGGTCCGGTCCGGGCGGCAGCACCTGCGGTGGCGGGGTCGGCGAGACCGCGCGGACGAACTTCCTGATCCAGGGTGGCCAGATCAGCGAGTGGATCAGGGCGCCCGATGACCCGGGCGACAATGGCAGCTCGCCCTCGACCCCCGGCGCCAGCACCGGGCCGGTCGCGTAGACCCCCGACGCCAGTAGGGGCTTCCGATCCGGGCAGCTGTGACTACGCTATTGGCACGATGGCCGTCGGCGCTCCGGATCCGTACAAGACGTTGGGCGTCTCGCCGGGCGTTTCCGATCCGGAGCTGAGAGCCGCGTACCGGCGCGCTGTGCAGCTGCACCACCCGGATCACAACGGCGGCTCGGCCGAATCAACGCAGCGGTTCGAGGAGGTCCAAGAGGCCTACGCCACGATCAGACGGCTGCGGGAGGGCCGGCGCGGTCCCCCCGACGGACCATCGACGACGACACGTCCGGATCCCGGAGTCGACGCTCGGCTGGCCGAGATGGAGCGCGAGCTCGCCGCGGACCGGGCCGAGCGGGCCCGCGCGGCCAAGGCTGCGCGCGACCGCGACCGCGCCCGCGAAAAGGCACGCGAGGCCGCGCGCGAGGCGCTCGATGACCAGCCCGGCAAGCGCCCTACCGACGAAGAGTTGGGCTACATCAAGACCGATGACAGCTTCTCGAAGATCCTCTCCGACGCCGTCTCGGAGCTGTCAGACCAGCTCGGATCGGCCGAGAGGCACGTGCCCAAGCGCGTCTCGGATCTGATCGACGAGCTCGAGACCAAGCTGGGCCGCGAGCCGCCGGAGCGCTGATCGGCGCTAGTCGCGCAGGGCCAGCGCCAGGACCGAGAGGTCGCCGACGTGGTGTGCACGCGCCGTCAACGAGGCGTGGCTCGCGCCGCGACGGCGGGCCTCCGACAGCTCGGCCGCAAGCTCGAGCGCCAGCTCGAGATGACGGCGGCGGTCGTGGTTGTGGTCAGGGTGCTGCGGGCTGTCATTCATGACTGTGTGCCTTCTCTGGGTTGAGCCTTCACTACCGGTCCTGGGATTCAAGATAGCGGCGAATCTTATAAGTGTGCATACCTATTCCTACGCCTTGCCATAGGCAATACTTATCCTTATGAACCTCCGGCAGCTCGAATATTTCGTCGCGATCGTCGACCATGGCTCGTTCACCGGCGCCGCCGAGCAGCTGTTCGTCTCCCAGCCCTCGCTGTCGCAGCAGATCGGCGCGCTGGAGCGTGAGCTCGGCGGCCCGTTGCTCGAGCGGCTGCCGCGTGGAGTCCGCCTCACACCCGCCGGTCAGAGCCTGCTCGGTGAGGCTCGCGCCGTGTTGCGTCACGCCGAGCGCGGTCGGCGCGCGGCGCGGGCAGCGCTCGGGCTCGAGGCCGGACAGCTCGAGGTTGCCGCCGCCACCTCGGCGGCCGCGGGAATCCTCCCCTCGGTGCTGCACGCCTGGCAGCAGGACCACCCGGGGATCGAGGTGAGCCTGCTCGAGTTCCCGCACCGGCGCGGACTCGAGGAGGCGGTCCGCGACGGGGCGGGTGACATCGCCGTCGGCTCGCTGCCCTCGAGCTGGCCCGGCCGCGTGCAGCGGTTGGGGTGGGAGGAGTTCGTCGTCGTGCTGCCGGCCGAGGACCCGCTGCTGCACGAGCGAGCCGTGCCCCTGACGCGTCTTGCCGACCGGCGCTGGGTCCACTTCGCGTTCGGCCACGGGCTCGCCGAGGTCGTCGACTACTGCTGCGGCGTGGCCGGGTTCACGCCGCGCGTCGCGGTGCGAACGAGCCAGGTCCTGGCGGCGCCGCTGTTCGCCGCCGCCGGGATCGGGCCCGCACTGGTACCCGAGCACATCGTCCCGGCCGCGCTCACGGATCTGGCAAGACCGGCATCGCCGCGCCCGATCCGCGCGATCTTCGCGTTCACCCGCGGCGACTGGACGGCGCTCGCGAGCGCGTTCCTGACCGAGCTGCGAGCGTTTCCGTGGGGGCCGAAGCCGCGTCGGGCGCTCGACCTCGGCTGACCCGCCGCTCGCGTCGCGAGCCGGTCCGCAAAGCGTGCCGGCGCTTTTAGTCCGCAGCCGGCTGCCGGTCGGCATCGGCCAGCCGCTCTCGAAGCCCCGCGATCATGATCGAGATCGTGAACCGGTCAAACAGCTCGGCCCCCCACTTGACCAGCGCCGGGGCCTGGCCGCCGATCCTGCGGTTGAACCGCAGCCGGACGCGGAGATTGCTTCCGTCGGCACCGGACGGCTCGAGCACCAGCGCCCAGGTCAGCTGCAGATCCCGTTCCCGTTCTGACCACCAGACGAGCGCGTTCGGCGGGTCGACGACACGGGCCTCGAACCAGCCGCCGCGCCCGAAGTCGTCCACACGGTCGCCGACCGCGACGTTCTGGTAGGCCGGATCGATGACCCGCAGGGCGCGGTTGCGACGCGGCGTCAACCACTCCAGCCGGCGACTGAGGTACCAGCCCGCGCGCCCCTTGCCGAGCTGCACGATCCACGGCCAGACCCGCTCGGGCGGTGCCGGCAGTTGCACCTGGCGGTCCATGACCACCTCCGGGTCGGTGATCAACTCGTCGCCGGCCAGCGGTGCGTCGTCGCCCGCCCCGGGTCCGTTCATCCACGCTCCCGTGTGAGCGGCGCCGCGGGCGGGGGGTGCGTGAATCCGCCGCCGAGCGGGTAGAGCGCAATCAAGAGTTTGTCCATATCGGCGTGGCGCACCGCAGGAAGCCGGCGGGCGCCACAGCGCAGGCAGACCGCGTTCTCATCCACTGGAGGTGCTGATGTCCACTGGTCTCATTGTTCTGATCATTGTCGTCGTTGTCGTACTGATCCTGCTCGCCGTCACGTTGCCGCGGATGCGCGAACGAGCCCGTCTCCGTGCCCGCGAGCGCGAGCTCGGCGAGCGCCGCGAGCAAGCAGCCGGCCAGCATCGCCAGGCTGCCGAGCATCTCAACCAGAGGGCCGATGTAGCCGAACAGCGGGCGCGGATTGCGGAGCAGGAAGCGGCCAAGGAGCGTGCCGAAGCCGACCTTCGCGAGCAGCATGCCCAGATGCACGAACACGGCCTCGCCGACCAGGATCTGATCTCCGACGACGAGCGGGAGAACTTCGAGGGAACCTCAGCCGTCCCGGACGAGGACCAGGACGCCGCGGCCGCCGACCGCGAGCCCGTCGGTGCCAACGGCGAGGCGTCCCGGGAGCAGGCACCCGTTGGCGACCGCGCGACCGATCGCGAGACCCGCTGACCAGTTCGACGGCGGATCCGGCGAGGCGAGCGGCCACACCGTGAGTGCCAGTTCGACAACTGAGCGCCGGCGCGACGTGCCCGACGAGGCTCGGGGCGTCGCCCGGCAGCCCGGCTTTGAGTGGTTCGCCCGCGCGGGCATCGCGACGCGCGGGGTCGTCTACGGCCTGGTCGGCTTCTTGGCGCTCGAGCTGGCGCTCGGCGTCGGCGGCAAGACCACGAGCCAGAGCGGTGCGCTTGCGACGATCGCCCACCAGCCGCTCGGCGAGGTTTTGCTGATCGTCGTCGCGATCGGGCTGGCCGCCTACGCGATCTGGCGGCTGTTCACGGCGGCGTTCGGCTCCCGCGAGACCCAGGAGCACGAGACCGCGCGCCGGCTCGCCGCGCTCGCGAGTGGGATCGCATACGGCGGGCTGTGCTACACGGCCGTGCGGATCCTCGTCGGGAGCGGCTCGAGCGGCGGTTCGAGCAGCCCCAAGAGCGAGACCGCGGGCGTGCTGGGATGGCCGGGAGGGACCGCGATCGTCGCCGTGAGCGGTGCGGCCGTGATCGTCGTCGGGCTCATACAGGCCTATCGCGGGTTGTCGCAGGACTTCCTCGAGGAGTGCGAGACCGCGAGGATGAGCGCGTCGGCTCAGCGCAGCTTCGCCGTGCTCGGAGTGTTCGGCCACCTCGCGCGGGCGGTCGTGTTCGGACTGGTCGGCTACGGGCTGATCACGGCGGCGCTCAACTACTCACCGCGCAGCGCTATCGGCCTCGACGGCGCGCTCCAGAAGCTGTCCCACAGCACGGACGGGCCGCTGCTGCTGGGAATCGTCGCCGCGGGCCTGCTCGGCTTCGGGCTCTACTCGATCGTCGACGCCCGGTATCACAAGGTGTAGCCCGTTGGGGCGTCTACGTCCGCTCGCGCTCGAGCGCCAGCGCCAGCGTCGGACACGCGTTGGCCGCGCGTCGAGCGTGCGCCTCGAGCTCGGGGCCGAGCCGCTCGGACTCGATGATCGGGTAGCCCCACTCGTCGAGTGTCACGCGTTCGGGCAGCAGTTCGGCGCACAGGCCGTGTGCGACGCACTGGATCGGGTTCACGCGCAGCTTCACCGTCGATCACACGCCGACCGTCGCGTAGGGGACCGGCAGCACCGGCTCGGCCTGGCAACGATCACAGGCGCCGTGCCGCATGTGGTCCTCGAACGAAGCGGCGAATACGCGCAGGGCGCTTGAGACAAACCGGGTCGCGCCGTCGGGCATCTGGCACGCGCCTCGTCCGGCGATCGACCGCGTCCAACGCGTCAGGTCACTCCCGGCGCCGGCCCTCGCCGTCCCGCTCGCAACCTCCGCAATGGTCTGGGCGATCGCACTGAGACCGTGGACGCATGGGCCGCACTGGCCCGCGGACTGCAGCGCGAAGTACTCCGCGATGCGGGCGGTCTCGGCCACGGGGCAGGAGTCCTCGCCAAACGCGACGATCACGCCGGCGCCGAGGCTGCCGCCATGCTCGACCAGCTCCGCCGGCGCCAGCGTCAGGCGATCGACCGCAGCCGAGCCGAACCAGGTGCCGAAATAGCCGCCGATCAGAACCGCGGCGAGGCGATCGGTCAGGCCGGCGGCGAGGAGCAGATCGGCCAGCGGCGCCCCGTGCTCGATCTCGTAGACGCCCGGAGCGGCCACGGCCCCCGACAGCGTGACCAGGGCCGACCCGGGGTCTTGCACGGTCCCGGTCTCCCTGAACCACATGGCCCCGTGGCGGACGATCAGCGCGATCTGCGCGAGCGTCTCGACGTTCTGCATCAGCGTCGGACGCCGCTTGACGCCACGCTCAAACGGGCGCGATCCGAAGCTCGGCTTCGCCTCGCGGCCGGAGAGCGCGTTCACGAGCGCCGACTCGTGGCCGGCCACGAAGCGGTGCTCGACCTCGGCCAGCTCAAAGCGTGGATCCCCCTTCACCCGCGCCCGACGGCGCTCGTCGACGGCCTCGATCAACGACCCGGTGAGCTCGTCGTCGCCCTCCGAAAAGGCGACGATCGCCGTGCCGGCTCCGACGCCGCGGGCCGCGGCCGCGACGCCGTCGAGCACCAGATGCGGAGTCTCGGTCAGCAGCAGCCGATCCTTGTTGCTCGCCGGCTCCCCTTCGGTCCCGTTTGCGACGACCACCCGCTGGCCACCGCGAGCACCGACGGCCCGCATCTTCTTGGCAACCGGGAACGCGGCCCCGCCACGGCCGCGCAGACCGGCTCGGTCGATCTCGTCGATCAGCCGTTCGGGTGACCAGCTGCGCAGATCCACGGCCCCGCTCACGATCCCGAGATGGGTACGGAGGTCGACGCGGTGGCCGTCGACCCCGACCAGCAGCCGTGGCAGCAGGCTCATCGAGCTGCACCCGGAGCGGCGGTCACGACGCCGGTAGCAAGCGGCTTTGGGCGCCTTCTCTCATCGCAGCGATTGTGGGCCGACGAAAAAAGCCGGCCGTAAGACCGGCGTGAGAGTGCGCTTACGGGGTGCTAACCCACCGAACAGAGACCGCCGGCCGGCGCGCGCCTAGAAGGCCGGCAGCTCGCGGTAATCGCCCCAGACGGCCTGGAGCGCCGCGACGATCTCGCCCTCGGAGACCTGGACCCTGGCGGCATCGAGCAGCAGCGGCATCAGGTTGGCGTCGGTCGCGGCCGCGGCGCCGATCGCCGTCAGGACGCCATCGACCGCGCCCTGGTCACGGCCCGCGCGGGTGGCCTGCACCCGCTGCACCTGCTCGCGCTCCAGCGCGGGATCGATCCGCAGGAGCTTGGTCTCCTGGCTCCCGCCCTCGGTGAATCGGTTGACTCCGACCACGGTCCGGCGGCCGGAGTCGATCTCCTGCTGGAGGTCGAACGCGGCGTCGGCGATCTCGCGCTGGGGGAAGCCTGCCTTGACGGCCTCGACCATCCCGCCGAGCTCGTCGATCTTGCCGAAGTACTCATACGCCTGCGCTTCGATCCGGTCGGTCAGCGATTCGACGAAGTAGGCCCCGCCGAGCGGATCGATCGTGTTTGCCACGCCGGTCTCCTCGGCGATGATCTGCTGCGTGCGAAGCGCGATCCGGACCGCTTCCTCGGTCGGAAGCGCGAGCGCCTCGTCGTAGGAGTTGGTGTGCAGCGACTGAGTGCCGCCGAGCACGCCGGCGAGCGCCTCGATCGCGGTCCGGACGATGTTGTTCAGCGGCTGCTGGGCAGTCAGCGACACGCCGGCGGTCTGGGTGTGAAACCGCATCCGCCACGACTCCGGCTTGCGCGCTCCGAAGGTGTTCTTGAGCTCGCGCGCCCAGATCCGGCGTGCCGCGCGGTACTTGGCGATCTCCTCGAAGAAGTCGATCTGCGCGTTGAAGAAGAAGCTCAGCCGGGGAGCGAAGTCATCAACATCGAGACCGCGCGCGAGCGCGTGCTCGACATACGTCAGTCCGTCCTTGAGCGTGAACGCGAGCTCCTGGGCCGCCGTCGAGCCGGCCTCCCGGATGTGGTAGCCGCTGATGCTGATCGGGTGCCACCGCGGCATGTGCTCCGCGCACCACTGGACCATGTCGGTGACCAGGCGCATCGCCGGGTCGACCGGAAAGCACCACTCCTTCTGCGCGATGTACTCCTTGAGGATGTCGGTCTGGATCGTGCCGCCGAGCCGATCGGGCGCGATCCCCTGGCGCTCGGCCGCGACGACGTAGAACGCGAGCATGATCGCCGCCGGCGCGTTGATCGTCATCGACACGGTCACCTGGTCAAGCGGTATGCCGGCAAACAACGTCTCCATGTCTGAGACCGTGTCGACCGCGACGCCCTCGCGTCCCACTTCGCCGAGTGAGCGCGGATGATCGGAGTCGTGCCCCATCAGCGACGGCATGTCGAACGCGGTGCTGAGGCCGGTCTGACCGTGGTCGAGCAGGTAGCGGAACCGCTCGTTGGTTTCCGCCGCCGTGCCGAAGCCGGCGAACTGGCGCATCGTCCACAGCCGGCCGCGGTACATCGACGGGTAGACGCCGCGCGTGAATGGATACTGGCCGGGAAGGCCGATCGAGGCGGGATCCTCGGGGAGATCGCGCTCGGTGTACAGCGGCTTGATCTGCTCGCCGGACAGCGTTGTGAACGGCGCGTCGCGCTCGGGCGCCAGCCCATATGCCCTCCGCCACTCCTGGTAGCTGACCGGGACGTTGTCGAGCACGGTCATGGGAACGAGTTTAGGGCGCGCGGAGATACGATCGGCGCATGCCGCTCGAGCTGCTCGCGATCGTCAAGCACGACTGCCCGGTATGCGACCAGCTGCTGCCAGCGCTCGACGCCGCCGGCGTGCGGATCGTCTCGCAGTCCAGCGAGCAGGAGACGGCCGAGCAGGCGCGGCGGCTGTCGCTGTCGCGGGTGCCCGAACTGGACACCGATCTCGAGCTCTCCGAGCGGTTTGACCCCGACGCGGTTCCGGCCGTCTTCCTGCTCGATGGCGGGGCCGAGCGTGACCGAGTGGTCGGACTGGACCGCGATCGCGTCGCGGCGCTGTTTGAGCGGGCCGGATTTGGCATCGAGCTCGGTGGGCTGCCCACGATGCGGCCTGGATGCGCTTCGCGGACCCGCGATCCCGAGGTCGCCGCTTGGCTCGCGGCGCGGCGGGCGCGCTCGTCGGGCGCGATCCGGTCCCGCGAGCTCGAGCTCGGCGGGCTCGAGGACGAGTTCGAGGCGCTCCACCAGCGCGGCCTGACCGACGGCCTGCCGGTCGTGCCGCCGACCGCCGAGCGGGTGGTCGCGATGCTCACCCACACCACCCGCGATCCCCAGGACCTGGTCGGACCGGTGCCGCCGTATGGCGGGCAGGCGACGGTCGAGAAGGTCGCGATTAACGCGGTCATGGCGGGCTGCGCCGGGCCCGAGCTCCCGATCGTGCTGGCGGCCGTCGAGGCGGCCTGCCGTGACGGGTTCGCGCTGCACGGATTGATCGCGACGACCGCGCCGGCCGGACCGGTGATCGTGGTCAGCGGCCCGTACTCGCAGCGCGCTGGGATGAACTGTGAGGTCAACGCGCTCGGCCAGGGAAACCGCGCCAACTCGACGATCGGCCGGGCGCTGGCGCTGGTGATCCGAAACGTCGGCGGCGGGCGGCCGGGCCGCGAGGATCGCGCCGCCCATGGCCAGCCCGGGAAGGTCGGGTTCGCGTTTGCCGAGCGCCTCGATGGTAGTGCGCCATGGCCCGGCCTGGCCCACGCGCAGGCCGGGCTGGCGGCTGACGAGACCGGCGTGACGTTGTTCGCGGGCGAGGCACCGCGGCTCGTACTCGACCAGCTTGCGCGTGAGCCCGAGGCGCTCGCGGCATCGCTGGCCGTCGGGCTCGAGCACGTCGCCTCGCCGCGACAGCGCCTGGCCTGGGACGCGATGCTCGTCGTCGGGCCAGAGCACGGCCGCATCTTCCGCGAGGCCGGGTGGCCGCGCGACCGCCTCCAGGAGGAGCTTCACCGGCTCAGTCACCGACCGGCGGGCGAGCTCGTCCGCGGCTTCGGGGGGATCGCCGAGGGGCTGGCGCCTGAATGGGTGAGTGATTCTTCGACGGCGGTGCCGAAGTTCGCCGCCCCGGATCGAATCCTGCTCGCCTACGCGGGTGGCGAGGCGGGCCTGTTCTCGATGGTCGTCGGTGGTTGGGTCTCGGGCGAGGTGGGCTCGAGTCCTCAAACCGGTAGCGTTGAGCCATGGCGCTGACGATCCTCGACCCGACCGCCGAGCGCGATCCCCAGGGGAGGCCGCTGGCCAACCGGTCGGGCGCGCCCGCGACCGTCGCGTTGCTCGATATCCGCAAGCCCCGCGGTGACGTGTTCCTTGACGAACTCGAGGTCCTGCTGCGCAAGCAGGGAATCGAGGTTCTGCGCGAGGCCAAGCCGACGTTCACCAAGCCGGCGCCGATCGACCTGCGGCGCGAGATCGCCGATCGCTGCGACGCGGTGATCGAAGCGCTCGCCGATTGAGGATCGTGCGTGTCCTGCGGTCTGCGGGACGTGATCGAGCTCGAGGCGCTCGGGACGCCGGCGGTGCTCGCTGCATCAAGCGCGTTTCAGTCGGCGGCCGACGAGCAGTCGACGCTGCTCGGCCAGCCCCAGCTGCGACGGGTCCTGGTCACACACCCGATCCAGGACCGCACCGACGAGGAGGTGCGCGAGCTCGCTCGGGGCGCGGTGGAGCAGCTGCTGGATGCGGTGAGCTGAGCTGATGCCCGTTCGAGCGATCGGCGTCAATCACATCGCGTTCGAAGTCCATGACCTCGACCAGTCGTTGGCGTGGTACGAGCGGTTCTTCAGCTTCGAGCTGCGAGGCCGCCGCGGTTCGATGGCGTGGATCGACCTCGGAGACCAGTTCCTCGCACTCAGCGAGGGAGGCCCCGAGACGCCTGACCGCAGCCGGCATGTGGGGCTGGTCGTCGATGACAAGGAGGCGCTGCGGGCGGAGCTGCTGGCGGCCGGCGAGCAGGTGTCGCGGGACGGCTCGCTGCGGGTTCGTGACCCGTCGGGCAACCTGCTCGAGATCGTCGACTACCGCGACGTGCAGTTCTCCAAGACCCCGGCGGTGATGAGGGCGATGGGGATCGACGGGCTGGAGAAGACCGAGGCCGCGCGGGAACAGCTGCGCGCGAAGGGAATCGAGGGCGGGTAGCCCCCGCGGCCACGCGCGTCGCGTCAGCCGCCGGCCGGAATCAGGATCCCCCGGCCCTGCAGGCGCCCGCCGTCGAGGTCGGCCATCGCGTCGTTGATCGCCTCGAGCGGATAGGTCGACGTGTGGAGTGCGACCTTGCCCTGGGCCGTCAGCGTCATCAGGTCCTGAAGGTCGGTGTAGCTCCCGACGAGGTTGCCGATGAACGAGATCTCGCGCGAGATCACGTCGATCGTCGGGACGTTGATGTTCTCCCCGTAGCCGATCACGTAGTAGAAGCCGCCGTCACGGACCATCTCGATCCCGTCCTCGATCGCGCCCTTCTCGCCGACGAAGTCGATGATCGCCTCGGCGCCGACGCCGTCGGTCATCTCCCTGACCTTGTCGACCTGCCCGCCGTCGACCTTCACCGTGTGGTCGGCCCCGATCTCGCCGGCCAGGGCGAGCGCCGGCTCGGACGGGTCGATCACGATGATCTCAGCCGGCGTGTACGCCTTCAGGCACTGGATCCCGATGTGTCCCAGCCCGCCGGCGCCGATCACGACCGCCGTGGTCCCCGCACCGAGCACCGGGATCGCCTTCTTGACCGCGTGGATCGCAGTCAGCCCGGCGTCCGCGAGCGCCGCGATGTCCTTCGGCTCGAGGCTCGGATCGAGCTTGACAACCGACCGCGCCGACGTCTTCAGCAGGTCGGCGAAGCCGCCTTCGGTGTTGATCCCGGGAAACGCGCTCGAGGCGCACATCATGTCGTCGCCGCGCCGGCACGCCGCGCACTGCCCGCACGTGATCAGCGGGTGGACGATCACCGTGTCCCCCACCTCGACGTTGGTGACCGCCGAGCCAACCTCATGGACCCAGCCGGCGTTCTCGTGCCCGGGCGTGTACGGCAGCGCGACGCCCGACTTTTCCGCCCACTGGCCCTCCTGGATGTGGAGGTCGGTCCGGCATAGGCCGGCGGCGCCGATCCTGACGATCACGTCGAGCGGCCCGTCGACCTTGGGCTCGTCGATGCTGTCGAGCTTGAGCGCCTCGTGGTAGGCGTGCAGCCTCGCCGCCTTCATCCCTGCACCTCCTCTGGATCTGGCGCCAGCCCGTGGCGCGCCTGCAGTAACGCGCGGCAGATGCCGCCATTGGCCTCGAGGCCCGTCCGCACGAGCCGGCCCATCCGCAACCAGCGGTGGAGCTGATCCGCGGTCAGGGCCTCGCCGGTCGCGAGCACAAACGCCGGCGATTCCGGGCCGCTCTGGAGCCCGAGCGCCAGGCGGAGCTCGACGCACCGCCGGGCGACCGCCGTCTCGGGAAGCTCGGCGACGGTCAGCGCCGCGATCTGTTCGGCGCTCGCGCCGTCCGCGAGCATCGCCTCGCAGACCGCCGCCTGACGCGCGATCAACGCCTTGCGGGTGAACAGCTCGCGCAGCGACTCGAGGTCGTCGTCATCGGTCTCGCCCGGGAACGCGGCCGTGAAGCCGGCGCCACGAGCGAGCGCGCTATTGATCTCGTCACCCGTGTAGTGGTCCTCGAGGCGGACCGATACCGCTCGCACGCCGGGCAGCCTGAGCACCGCCCGCCGCGCATCGGCCGCCATCAGGAACGCGAAGTTCGGCGCACACTGAGGCGTCGGCAACCGCAGCACGATGCTCACACTCCCCCCGTCGCCAACCTCGCATGAGCTGACGAACCGCAGCGAGGTGACCGGCTCGTCGAGCTCGGGGTCATAAACCGTCGCGAGCGCGGCGAGCACCCGATCGCGCAGACCGCTGCCGGCGTGGCTGACCTCCGATGCGACTGCGCTCATGCCGACTCAACCAGCTGTGCGTCCTCCTGCGCGCCCGGGGTCCCCGCTTCGTCGGGCAGCCGCAGATCGGCGGGTACCTCGATCCCGTACAGCTTGGCGGCGTTCAGGCCCAGGATCTTGCGCCGCGTCGCGTCGGTCAGCCTCGGGTAGTCGGAGTACTGCTCGTCGGGGTAGTCGAAGCCGAGGAACCCATCGATCTGCCATTTGGGCTCCCAGATCGCATAGTCGGACCCGAACAGGATCTTGTCCTCGCCGACCCAGAAGAGCAGCTCGCCCATCACCTTGGCGAAGAAGCGAGGCCGTGCGTACATCAGGCCGCCGAGCACGACGGCGAGGCCGGCGTACACGTTGGGCTCCTGAGTGGCCATGAAACAGAAGTCCTCGATCCGCGGCAGCCCCACGTGCTCGACGACGAAGTTGAGCTCGGGGTTGCCGGTCGCCGCGACGTCGACGTCCTTGGGGTCGAACGCGTCCTTGTCCAGCGGCCAGATCGTCGGGCCCTTGTGGACGTGGACGTTCTTGATCCCAAGCTCCTTGCACTTCTCGTAGAAGGGCTTGCACTCCTCGTCGGCGAGCGTCCAGCCGCGCGAGCCCTTGTACCACTCTGCGGTGTAGAGCTTGACGCCCTTGAGGTTGTAGCGCCTGGCGTCCTCCTCGAGCTCGCGCAGCCCGGCCTCGCCCTCACGCGGGTCCCAGCGGCCGTTGACGATCACCTTGCCGGGATACTTTTCGGCCAGCTTGGCGTTCTCGGCCGCCGTGTTGAAGCCGGTCGTGTACCACTCCTTGAGGTAGGTCGACTGCAGGATCGCCACGTCGGCGCCCGCGTCCTCGAACACGTCGGAGACGAAGTCCTCCTCGGAGTACTTCTGAAACTTGTCCAGCGGCCATTGGGTCTCGGGCGGCCCGAGTCCGTGATAGGCGTGGAAGCACTCGATCCAGCCCTTGGCGTACTGCTCGGCCCCCTTGACCCAGTTCGCCGGGCTCGCGTCCCAGAAGTGGCAGTGTTCGTCGACGACGAAGTACCGCTGGCCGTTGCGTTCGTACATCTCTCCCTCCTACGTCGCTGGCCGCTTGCAGGTAGCGGCCACACTACTCCTCAGGCGATTGCTCCCATCAGGCGAGCGTTGAGGGATGAGGCGGGTCCTGCGGCGTCGGAAAAGACGCGTCGATCAGCTCGATCCGGTAGCCGTCAGGATCCTCGATGAAACAGATCCGGTACTCCTCGCGCCCGCCGGGTGCGTAGGGCGGCTTCTCGGGTGTCACCCCGTGGGCGGCGAGCGACTCGAGCAGCCCGTCGAGGTCGTCGATCACCAGCGCAATGTGGTTATAACCGTCGCCGAGATCGTAGGGCTCGTCGCGTCCGACGTTGACGGTCAGCTCGAGAACGTCTCCGTCGCCTGTGAGGCCGAGGTAGACGTTGTAGGCGGACTCGAAGTTGAGCCGGCCGCGGTGCTCGAACCCGAGCCAGCCGTAGAACTCCACTGATCGCTCGATGTCACGTACGCGGATGCAGGTATGGACGTACCTGTCGCTCACAGCGCCGAGGATAATCGCCGGCGGCAGCGGGAAGAACCCCGACCTCGGCCGGCGGGCGCGGTCACGGCAACACGTCGGCGATCGTGCGCTCAGCGGTGATCTCGTGAATGATGCAGGCCGTGGGCGACACCGCTTCTGACTCGGCACTCGGAAAGCTGACGATCCTCGACTTCTCGCGCGTGCTCGCGGGGCCGTTCGCGACGATGATGCTCGGTGACCTCGGCGCGACCGTGATCAAAGTCGAGCGTCCGGGCACAGGTGACGAGACGCGGAGCTGGGGGCCGCCGTTTGACGAGCGCGGGATGGCGACCTACTTCGAGTCAGTCAACCGCAACAAGCAGAGCGTCGCGCTCGACCTGCAGGCGCCCGACGACCTCGAGCGCGCCCTGTCACTGGCCGGCGCGGCAGACGTGATCGTCGAGAACTTCCGGCCTGGCGTCATGGACCGGCTCGGACTCGGCTACCAACGGCTCGCGCCGGAGCGGCCCGAGCTTATCTACTGCTCGATCACCGGCTTTGGCTCGGGCCCCGGCGCTGAGCTCCCTGGGTACGACCTGCTCGTCCAGGCGCTCGGGGGGCTGATGAGCATCACCGGCTCGCCGGACGGGGAACCGCAGAAGGTCGGGGTGGCGCTCGTTGACATCCTGGCGGGGCTGTTCGCGACGGTCGGGATCCTCGCCGCGCTGCGCCACCGCGACGCGACCGGCGAGGGCCAGCTGGTCGAGGTCAACCTCCTGTCGGCGCTGCTCGCCGGACTCGTCAACCAGGCTTCTGCCTACACGATCGCGGACGTCGTTCCCGGCCGGCTGGGCAACGCACACCCGAGCATCTCCCCGTACGAGCTGTACGCGACCGACGACGGGGAGATCGTGATCGCGGTTGGCAACGAGCGCCAGTTCAGCGCCCTATGCGAGGTGCTCGGCGCGCCCGAGCTAGCGACCGATGAGCGTTTTGCCGGCAACGGCGCTCGGGTCGCAAACCGCGAGCTGCTGCGCGGCGAGCTGATCCGCCTGCTCGCGACGCGGCCGGCGGCCGAATGGGCGGCCGAGTTGACCGCGGTGCGGGTGCCGGCGGGCGTCGTAAATGACCTGCGCGGAGCGTTCGAGCTTGCCGAGTCGCTGGGGCTTGAGCCGATCGTCTCGGTACCGGGGCCGGACGGCGAGACGGTCAGGCTGACGCGCAACCCGATCCGACTGTCACGGACGCCGCCGGTCTATCGAAGCGCGCCGCCCACGCTCCCCGGGCCGTAACCCCGGGCGTCGGGCTCAGACGCGGCTCAGTCCGGCAGCGCCGACTCGATTGCCTTGACGATCTGAGGATCCTCAGGCGGCATCTTCGTCGAGAAGCGGGCGATCAGCTTGCCGTCGGCGCCGACGAGATACTTGGTGAAGTTCCATCCCGGAGGCCCCGATCCCGGCTGCCGGGATAGATCGCTCCACAGCGGAGACGGATCCGCCCGGACCGAGGTGCGCTCGGTCAGCGGGAAGGTGACGCCATATGTCGTGCTGCAGAACGAGGCGATCTCGTCGGCGTCGTCGAACTCCTGGTTGGCGAAGTCAGCCGACGGCGAGCCAAGGACCTGGAGCCCGCGGTCCCGGTAGCGCTCATAGAGCGCCTGCAGCCCCTCGTACTGTGGCGTGTAGCCACACTTGCTGGCGGTGTTGACGATCAGCGTCGGCTTGCCCCGCAGCGAGCCGAGGTCGAGCTCCGTCCCGTCAAGGAGCTTGACCTCGTGGTCGTAGAGGTCCGTGGGCTCGTCGAGTTTCTGGGTGCGGCGCATGTACATCCCTCAAGGTCGAGATAACGCTGATGACAGTGAGGGTACGCTGCCTGGCATCGCCCGAGCTCGGTCGGCGGCTGCTGCTGGGCAAACGTCGCCGACCGCGTTCCCGCCGACGAGAAAGCTACCGGCTGCGACTAGGCCGGCTCGGTCGCGCCGCGCGCGATGCCACGACCGAGGAAGGTCGACGCCGGGATCCCGATCACCAGGCACAGCGCCGCCCCGAACAACAGCGTCGAATGGACCGTCGATGCCGTCAGCGTGCCCGTCAGTGCGATCCCGGCCAGGCCGGCCCCGATCGCGGCACCGACCAGACGCCCGACCGAGAGGACCGCTGAAGTCCGGCCGTGCGACGCCTGCGGCGTGGCGTTGAGCGCCGCGCGGGAGGTCGGCACGAACAACATCCCGAGCCCGATCCCGACCGGCACGAGCGGCAGCACGGTGACCAGATCGTCGAGCGGCACGCCCGGGATTCCGAGGATCAGGAGTCCCGCGCCGGCACTCGCGAAGCCGAGCACGGCCGGGAACTGCTCTCCGTAACGATCGACCAGCTTGCCCGCCAGCGGCGCGGCCACGCCGACCAGCAGGGCGACCAGCACCAGTGCTCCCGACGCCCCGAGCGCCGAGAACCCGGCGACTCGCTGCAGATACTGCTCGGCGATGTAGAACGCCCCGATCATGACCGCGAATGTCAGCGCGGCGATCAGCGTCGCCGCGAGCACGACCCGGTTCATCCCCGGGTGACCCCCTGCCGACTCGCCGCCGACGAGCCGCGGCATCACTCGCGCGATCCCGACCGCGACCACCGCAGCCAGCGGCACGAGCGCCCACCAGCACGCGCGCCAGCCGAAGGCGACCGTCAGCAAGCCGCCGATCAGCGGCCCGAGCAGATTCGACATCCCGGCGCTGGCTCCCCAGATTCCGAGCGCCGAGCCGCGTCGCTCGGGCGGAAAGCCGCTCACCGCGCCGGCGAGCGCGGCCGGACTGACGAGCCCGGCGCCGGCGCCCTGTATGACCCGAGCGCCGATCAGCTCGCCGAAGCTCGTGACAAGCGCTCCCGCGAGGGCGCCGATCGCGAACAGAAGCAGGCCACCGAGTGCCAGCCGCCGAGCGCCGAATCTGTCCACCAGCTCGCCGGCGGGCAGCAGCACGATCGCGTAGGCGGCGAAGTAGGCGCTCAGCACCGCGGACGTCGAACTCCCCTGCACGCCGAGGCCGCGTGCGACCGACGGCAGCGCGACCGTGATCAGCGTGCCGTCGAGCTGCAGCAATGCGGCGGCGGCCGTGCAGGCGGCCAGCCGGGTCCACGCGGAGCGTGGCAGCGGCGGCCTGGACTCGTCAGCGGGACGCGTGCGCCGCCTGGCGGTGAGGTGCGACACGGATCCCAGTATCGCGATTCGCCACGACCGGCGGGGCGTAACCTCACAGCGCGTTGAAGCTGGTTGACCTTCGCCGAGTGCTGACAATCGCGGCGATCGCGATGGCGCTGCTGTTCGCGGCCGTGTCGGTGCTCGCGGCCGTTCGCCACTCCTCGAACGCCAGCGCTCCCAAGGGGTCGGTTCCGGCGCCGCTGGCGGCGGGCACGGCGTTCGCCAAGCCGCGGCAGGTGCCGGCGATGCATCTGGTCTCGTCCGACGGCCGTCCGATGTCACTGGACGCTTGGCGCGGCAAGTGGGTGATCCTGGCGCCGTCGATGACGCTCTGCCACGAGGTCTGCCCGATGACGACCGGTGTGCTCGAGGAGGTCGAGAACCGGCTTGCGCAGGCCGGCCTGGCAAAGCGGGTCGTGGTCGCGACGGCGACCGTCGACCCGTGGCGGGACTCGCCCGCTCGACTGCGGGCATACGAACGGCTCACCCACGTCAACTTCATCCAGCTGACCGGGACCAAGGTCGAGGTCCATCGGCTGTGGAAGTTCTTCGGGGTCGCCTACGACCGTGTCCCGCAGGGAAACCCGCCCGACATCGACTGGCTGACCCACAAGCCAGAGACGTTCGACGTCCAGCACACCGACGCGCTGTTCCTGCTCGACCCGGGAGGCCGGGAGCGGATCGCCGACAACGGGATGCCGCAGGTCACCGGCCGGCTGCCCGCCGCGCTCGCCGGACTCCTCAATGACCAGGGCCGCCACAACCTCGCTCACCCGCAGTTCGCGTGGACCGCGACCGACGTGATCGACGACCTCTACTACCTGATGGACCGCAACATCCCGGCAAGCAGCGCAGCTGCCACCGCCGCTCCGTCCCGCGCCGCCGCGAAGACCGAGCTCGCCGGATCGCCGCGGTCGCTCGCGGCGATCCACGGGCAGGCCGGACAGCTGCTCGGGTCCGACAGCGCGCTTGCGGCGAGGCTGAAGTCACTTCGCGGCTACCCGGTCGTGATCAACGCGTGGGCCTCGTGGTGTCCGCCGTGCCGCAGCGAGTTCCCGCTGTTCGGCGCCGCAGCCGCCCGCTACGGGCGCCACGTCGCCTTCCTCGGCGTCGATACCAACGACAGCGCCTCGAGCGCGCGCTCGTTCCTGGCCGCTCACCCGGTCAGCTATCCCAGCTATCAGAGCTCATCGTCAAACCTGAGCTGGCTGGCGGGAATCGAGGCGATGCCGACGACCGTGTTCGTGGACAGAACCGGCCACGTGGTCGAGGTCCACCCCGGCCAGTACGAGACCGAGGCGACGCTCGACTACGACGTGCAGCGGCTGCTCGCGCGCCATTGATCGCAAAAGCGCGGCCTCTCGCCCGCCGCTGAGCTACATTTCCTGGCATGTCACTGGATCGGGAGTACACACTTGGTGGGCGGCACGGCGTTCTGTCGCGCGATCAGGCGCGCGGCGTGTTCGCGCAGACGATGGGTCTCGTCGCGCTGACGGTCGGTTGCGCGGCACTTGGCGCCTACATCGGGCGCGATCTCAGCGGCGGCGCGACCTGGCTGCTGTTCATCGGCGCGATCGGGTGCATCATCGGTCTCAATGTCGCGGCCCGCAGGGACCGCGAGCAGCTCGCGATCCTGATGCTGTTCGGACTCGGGCTGCTGATCGGGATGGCATGCGGGCCTTTGATCGCGGTCTACGCCAAGTCCGATCCGGCGGTGCTGTGGCAGTCGGCCGGGGCGACGGCGGCGTTCGTCGGCGGCCTCGGGGCGTACGGCTACGCGACGCGGCGCGACCTCTCGTCCTGGATTCGGGTGCTCTTCTGGGCGCTGCTCGCGCTGATCCTGTTCGGCGTCCTGCTGATCTTCATCAACATCCCGAACGGGAACCTGATCTACACGATCCTCGGGCTGGGGATCTTCGCCGGCTTCACGGTCTTTGACTTCAACCGCCTGCGCCGCGCCGACGCGGCCAGCTCGGTGATGATCGCGGCGTCGATCTTCCTCGACATCTTCAACGTCTTCCTGTTCATGCTGCGAATCTTCGGCGGCGGTCGCAGCTAGCGACCGACCGCCGAAAACGACTCACAGCTGCTCGGCGTCCGGCACGTAATGCCTGGCTCCCCCGGCGTCTTCCCAGACGCGCATGACCCGGTTGGTCTTCGGGTCGCGGAACCGTTCGCCGGTCGGCCGCCAGCTGGGTGCCGGCCTGTCGGCATCGCCATGGCCGCGGCCCCAACGGGCCCGCCCCGGGGGCGGGTCCCCGGGCAAAGGCGGCAGGTCCGCCGTCACCTCTGCCGCCTGCTCGCGAGTTCTCGCGTCGTTCAGTACCTCGACCCGCCGCTCCAGTTCGGCAAGCGTCAAGGTCCCCACGGCCGCATGCCGGTTGAGCAGCTCGAACAGCTGCTCGCGGTCTGAATCGGTGAGCAGCACGCTCGGGCTCGGGTCAGGCGGCCTGTCGCACCTTGACGGCGGTGCCGTAGGCAAAGATCTCGGTGAACTGCTGGCCGATCTCGGACGAGTCAAACCGGACCGCGACGACGGCCTCGCCGCCGAGCAACCGGGCGTTGTCCACCATCCGGTCGATCGCGTGGCGACGCGAGTCCTCGAGCAGCTGGGTGTACTGGCTGATCTCCCCTCGGCGAAGACCCTTGAAAGCCGCTCCGACACCGCCGACGAACCCCATGCTCCGGACCACCAGGCCGTAGCAGACACCGAGGTTCTCGGTGATCACAAGGCCCGGGATCTCGAGCGCCGTGGTCATCGGCAGGCCGCCCAGCGGTGCTTGCTCAGCCATGCCGTGCAAGTTATCAACGCAATCCCGCGGGCGATCAAGCTACGGTTGCTTCCGATGCGACTAGAGATCACGACGGCGCTGGCAGCGCTGCTCGTCGCCGTTGCGCTCGCAGCGTGCGGCAGCAGCTCGTCGACCAGCAGTTCGACCAGTCAGAGCAGCTCGGCCGGGACCAGCACGACGTCGACGTCGAGCTCGACGTCGACGTCCACTTCGACGTCGAGCCAGGCAGCCTCGGCCGCGGCCGTGTGCGAGCTGCGCTCGCCGACCGGGCTCAGCTACGAGGGGATTCCGGTCGAGGTCGGACCTTGCATCGCCCCGGCCGACACCACCCAGACCGGCCCCGTCGACGGGATCCACTGCGCGCCAGTGGAGCAGCTGGCCTACCACATCCATGCCCACCTGGCGGTGTTCGTCAACGGACGGCTCTACTCGCTTCCGGCCGGCATCGGAATCCCGGGCTCGCAGGTGGAGCAGACCACCGAGGGCCCGGTCGCGACCGGCGGCCAGTGCTTCTACTGGCTACACACGCATACGTCGGACGGCGTCATCCACATCGAGTCGCCGACCCAGAAGATCTACACGCTCGGTGACTTCTTCGACGAGTGGCACCAGCCGCTGAGCGCCAACCAGGTCGGTGGCGTCCACGGCAGGATCACGGCGTTCTACAACGGCAAGGTGTGGACGAAGGATGTGCGCGACATCCCGCTCGAGCCCCACGCCCGGATCCAGTTCAACGTCGGCCAGCCGGCCGCGCCGCTGATGCAGATCAACTGGGCTCATACGGGTCTGTAGGGCCCCCCGCCGGGGCGGCTGCCTCGGTCGCCGGCTGGCGCTCGAGGCCGAGTCCCCGGTCGCGGCGGCGGCGCTGATGACGGACTTCGAGCACGACTCCGATCGCGACCCCGAAGGCGACGACGACCGCGCTGACAAGCCCGAAGTCGTCGGCTAGATCGACCACATCGGGGCCGATCAGGTAGGCGCCAAACCCGATCCCGACGGCCCAGACGGCCGCCGCCAAGGCGTTGATCGGCTGGTACACGATCCCGCGGGGACGATGGATCCCGGCGACCCAGGACGGAGTGAGGATGATCGCGATCACCGGGTGGCTCGCGAACACCCGCTCGCCCCGGCTGAGCGCTCCCATCCGCAGCGTTCGGAACGGTCCCGTCCGATCACGACCGCGCGCCCAGCACGCCGGCCGAGCAACCAGCCGACCACGCCCCCGCTCGTCGCCGCGGCCCACGCGACAACCACGACGGTGACGATGTCCAGGTGGTGCTTGGCGGCCACGACTCCCGCCGCGATCAGCACCGGCTCGCCTGGGCCGGGGACCCGGATCCAGCTCGCGGCGACAGCGATCGCGAGGCCGAGGTAGTCGAGCAGCGACCCGTGGAACTGATGGTGGAGGACCAGCGCCAAAACGGGCAGCCAGATGGCCACTCGCCCTACTCGCAAGCCGGTTTCTCCACGGCTTCGATCGTGGCACAACTGCCCGCGGGCGGCCTCAGTTTGGCCGATGCCACCTGGATAGGGCCGCCGCGACGATCATTGTCCAGATGGCTAATGCCGCTCGGCCCTGAGTGCTCGAGGATTGCGACATGCCCCTGGGCGTGATCGTGTCCTATGACGGGACCGTCAACGACGACGACGCGCTGGCGCTCGGCCAGCTGATTGCCGCCGGCGACGCGTCGCTGTCGCTGGCCTACGTCCGTCACTCGCACGAGTACGACCCCAGACGCGAGGAGATCGCCCAGCACGATGCGGAGCGGCGTCTCCAGCAGGGCGCGACGTGGCTGGAGGATCCCGACATCCCCCAGCACGTGGTCGTCGACCCGTCCACGGGCGCCGGTCTGGGCCGGCTCGCCGAGGAGCTCGAGGCCGGCCTGATCGTGTTCGGATCGGATTACCGCACCCCGCCGGGACGGGTCGAGCCGGGAAGCTCTGCGCAACAGCTGCTCCAGGGTGGGTCGGTGGCGGTGGCGGTCGCCGCGGCGGGGCTGCGCGCCTCCGGCCGGGCGGCGATCCGTACCGTCGCCGTCTCCCCGTCCGAGGATGACGACGCGGCCCAGCGGACGGCCGGCGAGCTCGCGCGGTCACTGGGCGCGTCTGTGGTATCGGCCGACACGGACCAGCTCGACCTGATCGTGGTCGGCTCGGCGGCGAATGCGACGCCGGGTCGGATCGCGCTCAGTGGCGCGGCGAGGTCACGCCTTGACTCGGCGCGCAGCTCGGTGCTCGTGCTGCCGCGCGAGACGGCAATCGGGTTCTAGCCCCCGCGACGACACCAGCGCGCGAGACGTTCGCCCACTCGCGCTCGGGCCCGGATTTCCGCACGTTGCGGGACTCTCGCGAGCCTGTTTATCCCTATGTCCAGTACCCGTTTTCGTTTGCTGGACGCCAGGCCATGTGTCGCTGGCGAGACGGGGGCGAAACTGACCGTGTCAGGCCCGCTGAGGGCATTTCTCGTTGCCGCCCCGACCGAAAAGGAGACGGAAGAACCTAATGTGGCTGCCATATCCAGCCTGGCTCAGCCCCGGAGACAACGCTTGGCAGATGACGGCGGCAACGCTCGTCGGCCTGATGAGCGTTCCCGGACTCGTCGTGCTCTACGGCGGCGTGATGCAGAAGCGCTGGTCGATCAACAGCATGATGCTGACCTTCGCCGCGTTCGCCGTCGTGCTCATAGTGTGGGTGCTGTGGGCGTTCAAGATGGGCTTCGGGTCGCCGTTTCACGGCATCTCGGGCTCAGGTTTCTTCGGGAATTTCATCGGTAAGCCGGGCACGATCCTGAGCCATTCGGCCGAGCAGGGTCAGGCCACGGTTCCGTTAGCAACAACCGGACCGAGTTTCCGGTTCCCGCAAGCGACGCTCGCCTACTTCCAGTTCGTGTTCGCCGCGATCACGCCGATCCTGATGCTCGGCTCGGTGCTCGGGCGGATCAACTTCAAGGCCTGGATCCCGTTCGTCGCGCTGTGGTCCTCGATCGTCTACACGGTCGACGCGTTCTGCATCTGGGGCGGCGGCTTCTTCGCCCAGCACGGCGCAGTCGACTATTCGGGCGGTTACGTGATCCACCTGTCGGCCGGCGTCTCGGGCTTCGTCGCGGCAGCCGTGATCGGGCCAAGGTTGCAACGCGACCGCGAGATCGACGCGCCCAACAACGTCGCGATGGTGGCGGTCGGCGCCGGATTGCTGTGGCTCGGCTGGAACGGCTTCAATGGAGGTGATCCGTACTTCGCGGGCGCATCTGCCTCGGCTGCGATCCTCAACACCAACCTCTGTACCGCGGTCGCGTTCCTGATCTGGGTCGGCTGGGACTACCTCACGGGACGCAAGCCGGGTCTGATCTCGGGCGTCAATGGGATGATCGTCGGGCTGGTGGCGATCACCCCGGCGGCCGGTTTCGTCAACGGCTGGGGCGCGATGGCGATCGGCGTAATCGCGTCGACGATCGTCTACTTCGCGCTCAACTACATGAGCCGGCTGCGACCGTTCCGCAACGTCGACGACACCCTGGGCGTGATCTACACCCACGGCGTCGCCGGACTCGCGGGCGGTCTGCTGACCGGCATCTTCGCCGATCCGAACATGATCATCTACCCGGGTCAGGGCAAGACCGCCAGCATCTCGGCCACCGGCGCGATCCACGGCAACTGGAACCTGCTCAAGTGGCAGCTGTTCGCCGGCTTGTTCGTGATCGTCTGGTCGGCGTTCGGCACCTTCGTGCTGCTCAAGCTGGTCGGCTTGTTCGTGCCGTTGCGGATGTCCGACGAGAACCTGGAGATCGGGGACACGGCCGAGCACGGCCACGAGGTCTACCCCTCCGACGTGCCATCGCTCGGGTACCCGAACGGGGTGCCGGAAATCGCATCCGGCGCCGGCCAATCGGCGCCAGCGCCGGTGTAGTACCGCGCTGGACTCCGGGCCGGGGAGCGGACGCGCCCGCTTCCCGGCCCGCGCCGGCTCGTTGGGCGACTCAGCTACCCCAGAACGAGCTCGGCCGCCGTTCGCAGCGTCGCCGCATCGCCGCCCACGAGCAGCGTCGTGACGATCGACTCCCGCCACGCCTCGAGGTCATGGCGGATCTTCTCCTTGGGTCCGATCAGGGTCAGCTGCTCGACGAGCCGGGTCGGCACGGCCGCGGCCGCCTCCTGCTTGTGGCCGCCGAGGTACAGCTCCTGGATCTTGGCGACCTCGGCCTCGTATCCCATCCGGATCGCGACGTTGGCGTGGAAGTTGGTCCCGCGCGCCCCCATGCCACCGAAGTAGAGCGCGTACATCGGCCGCACGGCGTCGGCCGCGCTCTCGATGTCATCGGTCACGATCAGCGGCACGGTCGCGGCGACCTCGAACTTGCCCCAGATCGTGCGCGCCGTCGGGCGCGCGAGCCCCTCGTCGAGCGCCTCGCGGTAGAAGTCGTCGTGGTAGGGCGAGTAGAACAGCGCCAGCCACCCCTCGCACAGCTCCCCGGCAAGCGCGATGTTCTTCGGGCCCTCTGCGGCGAGGTAGATCGGGATATCGGACCGCAGTGGGTGGATGCTCGCCTTCAGCGGCTTGCCGAGCCCGGTCCCGTCCGGAGGTGGCAGCGGGTAGTGCGGACCGTCGTTGGTGACCGGGCCCTCGCGCGCCCAAATGTCGCGCAGAATCCCGATGTACTCGCGCATCCGGGCCAGCGGTTTGGCGAACGACTGGCCGTACCACCCTTCGACGACCTGCGGGCCGGACACGCCGAGCCCGAGGATCAGGCGCCCCCCGGAGAGATGGTCGAGCGTCATCGCTGCCATCGCCGTCGCCGCCGGCGTCCGCGCCGAGATCTGCACGATCGCGGTCCCGAGTTTGATCTGATCGGTCGCCGCGCCCCACCAGGCGAGCGGCATCAGCGCATCGGAGCCGTAGGCCTCGGCCGTCCAGACGGAGTCAAAGCCCAGCTGCTCGGCCTCCTTGATCGACTCGGCCGCACCCGGCGGCGGGCCGCCGGCCCAGTAACCGGTGTTCAGTCCGAGTCGCAGGCTGCCCGCCACGGACCAGACCCTATCCGCTGTGCCTGCTCAGCCCCTATCCGCTGTCTCTGCCCAACCGCGCTCGCGCGCGTGCCAGCAGGCTGGGCGGTCGCGGCTGGGTGCGTTGCCACTCCTCACGCGTCGGCAGCCGTCCCGCCTTGCGAGCGGCGATCACGCACTCCGAGTGGGCGTGGCGCCGCCCCTCTGAGCGGCCCTCGGGAAACAGCAGCATATGCTCGCTGAGCGACGGCAGATGGCGCCCGCAGAGCGGACAGCGATACGTGGCGGGCTTGAGATTCTGAGCCCGCCGCATCGTCCACCAGCGGGGCGCGCGCTGATGCGCCATCACAGAACAGCATGCCACCGCGAGTTGCGACGGCTCTGGCTGGCGAACCGGTCCCGAGCTAAACTTGACGGTCTATGGCGACCAGACCTGAAGAACTGGAGGGCCTCAGCCGTAGCGACGCGCTGCGCGCCTCGCCGCGCATGTTCGACTCCGACCTGCTCGACAAGCTCTCACGCGTGCACCCGGCCGTGCCGCCAATCCTGTTCGGCCCGGTGATCGCGATTCTGCTGATCGAGGGGCTCGTTCACGGCTCGGGCTGGCTGACGATCGTGTGGGTGCTCGGCGGCTACCTGTTCTGGACGCTGACCGAGTACTGGCTGCACCGGATCGTGTTCCACTTCGAGCCCGAGAAGGGGATCGGCGCGCGCCTGCACTGGATCATTCATGGCGTCCACCACGACCACCCGAACGACCCGATGCGGCTCGTGATGCCGCCGTCGCTGAGCATCCCGCTCGCCGCCCTGTTCGTGCTCGGCTTCTACGCCGTGCTCGGCAGTCCAGCCTTCATGCCGTTCGGCGCCGGCTTCCTGGGCGGCTATCTCGCCTACGACATGCTGCACTACCACGTGCACCATCACCGCCCGAAGACGGCGCTCGGCCGCAGGCTCCGCGAGCTCCACATGCGCCACCACTTCCAGAACCACGAGCGCGGGTACGGCGTCAGCGCCCCGTTCTGGGATCACGTCTTCGGCACCGCGCCGACCAACAAGGTCTAGCTGCGCAGCGGAGGGGGCGGGATTCGAACCCGCGGTCCGGGGTTGCCGGACACTGGTTTTCAAGACCAGCGCATTCAACCGCTCTGCCACCCCTCCGGGAGTGCCGCTCGATGCTAGCCGCGTCCGCTGGGCGCCGCACGCCGGCGGCGCGCCTCGCCAACGGGCGAACGCCGGTCCGCCGCCGGCCGGTCGCAAGCCCACCCACTGTCGGCTGCTCGCGGGCCCAGGGCGCTCGTTTACACTGGCGCCAATCCCGTGGGAGAGGTGGCCGAGTGGCTGAAGGCACTCGCCTGCTAAGCGAGTAAGGGGTTAACACTCCTTCGCGGGTTCGAATCCCGCCCTCTCCGTTATCGGTCCGCAACCTCGGGCACGGAGCCCGCGGCGTCGATCAGAACCCGGCGCCCGCGGGGGTACCGAGCGGCGCTTCAGCAGCCCCGGCCGGGAACCGTCTGCCCGGGAGCAAGGCACGAGATCTGGATCTTCGGCCCTTTGCCAGAGCGCATCGTGAACCGGTAGTACTTGCCGATCCAACCGGGGCGAACGATCTGGACGATCACGCCTGTTCCGACGTGCAGCTTGCGCCTGTGGAAGGCGTGCCCGAGGCCGACGGTCGCCGGAGACCGCGACTTGCAGTTGTGCTTCTTTGTCGAGTTGCAGCGCAGCACGGGCGTGGAACGACGGGCGAACGGGCAACCATCGCCGTGGCACTTGACGACGATCGTCGCGCCGACCGGCGGCTCCTCCACATTGAGCGCGAGGATCTTGGTGTACTTGGGCGTGAAGGCGAACTTCCACTCCGTCAGCGTGACGATCGTGCCGCGCGCCAGCACCTGCACGGACTGCGACGCCGAGGCGGGGCTGGGCGAGAAGTTCGAATCGCCCTCATAGACGGCCGTGATGGTGTGCTGGCCGGTCGTGCTGTAGCTCACGCTGCAGGTCGCCGTGCCTCCCTCCAGCGGCCGGTTGCCGCACGACCCCACCGCCTTACCGCCGTCAAGGAACTCGACCCCTCCCGTGGGGGCGACCGACCCCGCGAGCGCCTCAGGCGTGGCCGTGTATTTGACCTTCTTGCCCACGGTCACCGAGGGCGCCGATAAGAGGAGACCGATCCCGGTCGGGGCTCGCTCGACGTTGAGCGTCGCCTGATCGCTGGATCCGGCCATGCCGGACCCGCTGACCGGCGAGAACACGGCTTTCAGATGCTCGGGGGAGCTCACGGCGACAAACGATGCCTGGCACGTGACCGTGGTCGTCTGGCTTGCCGTCACGACCGGCTCGTTGGCACAGCCGCCGAGCGGGTTGACGCCGTGGAAGAAGGTGACCGTCCCAGCCGGCGGCACCAGGCTCGAGCTCGAGGTGACGACCGCGGTCAGCATCACCGTCTGGTTGGTGACCGCCGGATGCGGCATCACCAGCAGCGTGGTGGTGCTGCCGGTGGGCACGACGTAGGTCGGCCCGGCCGCTCCGGCTGCGGGGGCGAGGACGCCGAGGCCGAGCCCCAGTGTCGACAGCGTCGCCACCGTCGTCCGTCGAATCAAACCGGTTCGCTGCACCCGCCCTCCCCCCATCTCTGACCCGATCCACAATCACGAAGAGCGGCGAAGGGTAGCGTCAACCGCGTTCCATGCCGCAGGTAGGCGCAGGAACCGCAGCGCGTTCACTCGCCGTGCGGCCGCGCCCTATGATCTGCGGACGTCGGGGCGGCACGAAGAGGAAGGCGAGCATGCGGTCAGGTAGATCATTGGTCGATCGGTTGGCGCCCGACGACGCTGGGCAGCGGCGGCTGTTGCTGATCGCAGGCCTGCTCGCGCTTGGGGCGTTCGCGATCGCGTTCGCAATCGGGACGGCGACCAAAGCGCAATCGGCGACGCCGTCACATCACGTGACGGCGGTGAGCGTCCGGCCGACACCACTCAAGGTGGTCGGGTTCGTCTCGGTCCAGGCGCCTCCGGCGATGAAGCTCAAACCCAAGCCCAAGCCGCCTCCCAAGCCGAAGTCCAAGCCGCCGAGGCACAAGACGCATACCACGACGCCGACCGCAACCACGCCGGCCTCGAACACCAAATCCTCCTCCGGTGGCCACCACAAGAACACGAACACGTCGAGCAGCAGCACGACGACGACGTCCAGCAGCACGACGACAACGACATCGAGCAGCACGACGACAACGACGAGCAGCAGCGGTACCGGAACCGTCAGCGGCGGCGGTTGAGCCTGGCGGCGGCTGAGCGCGCGGGGGCCGTCAGCCGACCTGGTACCCGAGGTTTCCGAGCCGGGCGAGAGCTGACTGCAGCGAGTGATCAGCGCGCGTGATGGCGCTGCTCGCCTGGCCGTACGCGGCGTCGTCGTTGGCGGCGGCAGCGCGGCCCAGCGCTGTGTAGGCGCCTGCGGTCGCGCGCAAGGCGGCGACCACCGCCGAGTTTGCCGCGGTCGCCGGGCCGGCGCCCGTGAGGCGGCTGAGAGCCGAAGCGGCGGCAGTATGCGCCGCGGCCAGCTCGTTGGCGGCGACGGCCTGCGCATGAGCGGTGCGCGCGTGGCGCAGCTGCGAGCTGGCCTTCGAGCGCACCGTATTGAGCTTGCTCATCGCCTGGTTGACGGCCGACGTATAGGTGGCGTCCTGGCCGGGCGGGAGAACGCGGCCCGAGGTCAACGTGAGCGTCGAGAGAACCCGTTCGCAACCGTGGCTGAAACCAGCCGGCGCGCCGCCAGTGAGGCAGACGGCGAACACCGTTCCGGCCGTCGTCGGCAGGGCATACACCGATCCGACCGATATGTTCGGGTACAGGTTGAAGTTCAGTCCGCCGAGCGTGACGACGTTCGCCGGGGACTTGTCGGAGACCGCGATGCGCAGCGGCTGTGAGAGCAGATAGCGGTTGTCAGCGTTGCTGGTCCCGATCACCAGGAGTCCATGCGCCGGCGCCGTCGGGCCGACGGCGATCGCGTCAGCGAGGCCGCGCGACTGGGTAGCGGGAACGCTCTGCGCGTGCCAGGTCGACGGGAGCGTGACCTGAACCGGACCGGCCGAGATGCTCTTCTCGGGCGCTGTGGACGAAGCGGTCCCGCCAGTCGAGCGGGCGATCGCGAACCCGAGGACCGCCGCGATCAGAATGCCGGCGAGCGCGAGCGCCGCCGCCACCGGGGAAAGGCTGGATCGCGGCGGGACCCGGTCGCGGATTGGAGCTGTGACGAGCGCCGGCTGCGCCCGTGGGCGCGGAGGTGTCTTCTTGGGCGGCAGGGAGAACGGCTTCTCCGGTGTCCGGTCGGGCTTGGCGGGGACGAGCGCCGGCTCGGTCGGTGCCGAGTCGTCGGCGGCGGACGCCGAGCCGGGCTTGGAGCTCGGGGGCGCAGCCGTTGAGTGTCCGAGGGCCGCCGCGATCCGGGCCTCTATCGTCTCGGTCGGCGCAAGGGCCGGGTCCGCGGCGGGCTCGCGGGGCGTGGGCTCGGCGTCGGGTTCGGTGGGCGCGGGGTCGGCGTCGGGTTCGCGGGGCGCGGGCTCGGTGGCTCCCTCGCGGGGGGTGGGCTCGGTGGCCGGTTTGTAGGGCGTGAGCGCAGCGGGCCGGCGCTGCGCCGGCTCAGCCGGCGGCTTGGCGGGCGCGGGCTCGACCGCCGGGGTGCTCGCTGCCGGCGCGGGCACGATCTTCGGCGCTGCCGGCGCGCTCCTGGGCGCGACCTGCGGGGTCTTGGGCGGTTCGGGCACCGGCTTCGGCGCCGCCGGAGCGACCTTGGCGGCAGCTGGCTTTGCTGGGGCGCGAGCCGCACTCTTCTGCGCCGCCGCACCTGCCGCGGCGGCTCCTGCTGCGCCGGCCCCGAGCAGCTTCGCGAGCGCGTCAGTCGCGCGCGGGCTTGTCAGACGCGTCCGGTACTCACGATCCAGCGCCCGGCCGATATGGATCATCCCGACCGGGACGCCCTCCTTCGCCGCGGCTGCTGTCGCGGCGACGCAGCAGTCGCGGATTGTCGCGCCCGAGTCCATGAACGAGGCCGCCAGGTACTCAAGATCCTCGTCGGTGACCTCGGCGTCGGCCGGAAGCTGCTGGCGCCAGATCTCCTTGCGCGCGTCGCTCCACGGAAACGGGAACTCGACCACGAAGTCCATCCCGTCACGGAGCGAGCCGGCGAGCCTCGGCGACAGCCGCGACGTGAACACGACCGCTCCCGGTGCACCATGGCTGCGCTCGACGAGCTTGGCCAGTTCCAGCGACGGCTCGTTAGCCCGCGCGCGCTTCTGGCGCGGGCGCTTTGCCGGCAACGAGGCGTCGAGCAACGCGTCGGCTCGGTCGAACACCAGAACCGCACGGGACTTCTCGGCCTCGGCGAACGCATGGTCGATCTGGTTTGCCGCCTCAACCGGCTCCTGCGATGAGACGCCGAGCAGGTCCACCCTGACGATCCCGACACCGAGGTCTGCGGCGATGAGCTGGGCGGCCATCGTTTTACCGGTGCCGGCCTCGCCCGCGAGCAGCAGCGTCAGCCCTGGGCTGGAACCGAGTGTGGGCCCGGGCTCCGCGGCGCGGCGCGCGTCGAGCTCGGCAACCGCCGAGCGGAGCACCTTCTTCTCGCGCTGCGGGAGGACCAGATCTTCCCATCGGTCACGCGACTGCGATCCCACCTGGCCCTCGGGCCGAGGTGCAAGGCCCTCGTCGGCCTGCCCCCTGTTCATATGATCAAGAATAAGCCGTTCTGGTCGTCTCGACGCTTCGGTCAGCCAGCCGCTCGCCACTCGTCAGCCGCGCAACGCCGAGGCGCTCTCTTTTCAGCGGGCACGTTGGTAGGCGTGGAAGGCGGGCTTGGGTTTGAGCGTGTAGGTCAGCAGCCCGTTGGTCAGGTTCGCGTTCTCAGGTAGCGGGGGCTC
This sequence comes from uncultured Solirubrobacterales bacterium, assembly GCA_963730075.1. GTDB lineage: Bacteria > Actinomycetota > Thermoleophilia > Solirubrobacterales > Solirubrobacteraceae > Palsa-465. The sequence continues at coordinate 77,606 of CAVSQH010000005.1, forward strand.
ATCAACCAGGTTGAACCATCCGAGGCCCGCCACGTAGTTGACGGAGTTCACCAGCCGGTAGGCGGCGGTGAGCCACCTCGCCTGCTGCTGACGAGAGACGGCGAAGTCGAACGCCCGGTTCTTGTGATCGGAGGAGATCGTGAACTCCGACAGCCACAGCTTGACCTCGCGGTGGTAGGTGGTGCGCAGCTGCGCCTCGAGCGTGTCGATGTCGTTGATGTCGCGGCCGCCCCGGTAGTAGGGCCGCTCCTTGAGATTCGGGAAGCGGATCGAGAACGGGTTATGCCCGTAGTAGTCCAGCGGCGGGGGCTTCCCGTTCGGCAGGCGCATCCAGTTCACGAACTCGGCCGGCTGCACCGTGCCGAAACTCCACGTGTCACCACCGATCACAGTGTTCGCTCGCGAGGTCCGCTTGAGCGCGCGGTAGGCAGAGTTCAGCAGCAACGCGTAACGCCGCGGGCCGACGCGCGAGTTCGCCGGCATCGGCTCGAAGCTGCCGCCCCGGTTCGGCTCGCCCCAGATCATCCACAGATGCACTGACGGATAGCGGCGCGACGCGGCGGTCAGGAAGTTGCCGTAGTCGCTGGCGTGATCGGGCGCCCAGATGGTCGAGCGACCCCCGTTGGCCCAGGCCGGTGTGCCCTGGACCAACAGGCAGACCTTGATCCCGTAGCGGCGCGCCTGGCGCAATGCGACATTGAGTTGGGCCGGCCACTGATAGGCCGGGTCGCCGGCACTGGACGGATCGGCCGGCTTCGTGGGGGCTGTCTGGGCCCAGTTGAGGTCGATCTGGAAGACCTTGACTCCGAGCCGGTGATAGACGGGGAAGGCGGACTGGCCGTCGGGGAGCTGAACCGGGCCCCAGATCAGTTTCGGAACCGCCGCGGGCCGCTTGGTCGCCGGCCGGGCGCCCAGCGAGCCGGCCGGGAGCAAGGCGCCGAGCGCAGCGATCGCCGCGAGGACGGCGGCCGCTGTCGTCGGCCATCGGAGAGCGGAACGGGAGCTGCGGCGTGAGTCCACGGCGCGAGTATGGACAAACGCGCGCTTGCCGGGGCCGACTCGCGCGCGTGGCGGCGCGGCGCCCACGGGGTCCATGCCGCCTGACGATGACCGGCCGCCCTGTGGCGCCGGACGCTGGGTTCTGTTCGGAGTGGTGCCCCACGCCCGCCCGTCGTGGCCCGCCCGAACCACCCTTTACGATGTGATTCCGGATGGCCGAGATCACCGCACCGCCTGCGCCGGCCGGGGCACCGCCGGCAGAGGCCCTAGGACCACCACAGCCGCTCGAGTTCGAAATCGTGCCGCGCAAGGGACTGATCGTGGTTGCGATCGCGATCGTGGCGCTGGTCGCGGCGATCGCGTCCAACAAACTGTGGCCGCTCACGTTCCTGCATGTCGCCGGTGGCGCCGCGTGGACGATCATCGATCTGTTCCTCGGGCTGATCCTCGGGCCGATCATCGGCCGCATGTCGATCCCGGCGCGGATCGAGTTCACGACCAGGCTGATGCCGAAGATGGTGCTGATCATGCCGACGGTCGTGACGCTGACGCTGGCGGCCGGGTGGCAGCTCGGCGTCCAGACCGGCAACGTGTTCAGCCAGAGCCCGAATCACGGCTGGGTAGTGGCCAGCTACATCGTCGTCGGCGTGATGGCGGTGCTGGCGCTCGGCCTGCTAGAGCCGGCGAACATCGCTGTCTTGTTCGAGCTCAAGAAGCGCCGTCCTAATCCGGCCGTGATCGAGCACTTGATGAAGCGCTTTATCTACTGCGCCGGCGTGCTCGGCGTGCTGCAGATCGCGACGCTGGTGATCATGACCAAGCTCGCCTCATGACCGACGGCCGCAAGTACCCTCCCTTCACTCAGATGGGGATGGTCTCGCTGGCGCTGATCGTGATCGGCGGCATCTATCTGGCGTCCCATCTGCCCGAGCACGTCCCGCTCGGCCCGGCGATCGCGCTGCTGATCGCCTCGGCCATCGTTCTGACCGTCAACCTCATCTCGCTGACGCGCGTCAAGGACTTTGCCTGGGACAAGTTCTTCTACGTCGCCAAGTGGGCGCTGCTCGCCTACGCGATCACGGCCGGGATGATCGAGTACGCGTTCCTCAAGGATCACATCAACGGCGGCTCGCTCGTGATCCTGACCCTGTCGCTGATCGTCTATGCGGCGCAGGTTCCTACTCTGATCGCGTTCACGGTCGCGCGCTATGCGACGCCGCCGGGCGTCGACCCCGATCCCTCCGCGGTCTGAAGCTAGAATCGGCGCGCAAGCGCCCGTAGCTCAGCTGGATAGAGCGTCGGTCTACGGAACCGAAGGTCGGGAGTTCGAATCTCTCCGGGCGCGCTCGTCGAATCGTCAGTGTTTACGGCGGTTCGGCTTTTTGGTCTCAGGAGCAGCACGCCTTCCAGGCGACCAATCCCGGACCAAACGTCTTAGTGCAGCCCGTCGGAGGGACGCGTTATGGCCCGGTCCTGGTCGGCGTCGTACGCGTCCTGGCGGGCCGCGATTGCGGCGACAGCGCCGCCGAGCAGGACCCCGTAGTGCTCCTCGATCATCGCCACGCTCGTGCCCATCACACGAGCGAGCTCGTCGCTCCCGACGCCGGCGGCGATCGACTCACTGGCGTAGGTCGCGCGCATGTCGTAGATCCTGGCCGGTTGTGCGACGCCGCTCGCCTCGATCGCCGGCGCCCATTCGCGGCGGCGGAAGTTGTCGAGGTTGATCAGTCCACCCGCGGGGGCTGTGAACAGCAGCGGCGTTATTACCTGCGGCGCGATCTGGTCGAGCGCGGCGAGGGCGCGGCGGGTCAGGGGGACCTGTCGACGGCTGCGGTCGGTCTTGGCCAGCTCGACGACCTTGCCGCTGGAAAGCGTTCGGCGAACGTTGAGCAGCCGGTTGCGACGGTCGATGTCTCCGCGCTCCAGCACCAGCCATTCCTCCGGGCGCAGACCGGTGGCTGACACGAGCTGCGGCAGTGGCTGGTACTCGGGCGCCAGTTCAGCAGCGATCGCGTCGAGTTCTTGACGGCTGTATGGCCGGATCGTGCGCCGCGGCGTCTTGGGATTGGGTCCAGCGGCTTTCGCGGGGTTCACATGCATGTGGCCCCAGCGGACTGCGGCATCGAGGCATTGGCGGAAAGCTTGGACGATCCCGTGGCGGGCTCGCGAAGGCAGATGGACCTGCCAGGCCGCGATCTCGTCGGTCATGTGTTCCAGCTCCGCTAGGGACTGGTCACCGAAGGCGGTGATCGGGTGGCGTAGGCGATCGCGCAGAGTGGAGATCGTGCGCTCGCGCACGCCGATCGCATGGCGCTCGAGGAAGATCGGCACGAACTCGCCGAGTGTGTACACAGTGACTGGGCGCTCGCCGCGCAGCTGCGGAGCGATCACGTCGCGATACTGGTTGAGCGCTGCCGTCTTCGTTTTGAAGCGCGCGATCCTGCCCTCGGATGTGCGGACCCGCTGGCGGCGGCCGCTGGCGTCGCGGTAACGGAGCACCCACCACCCGGACCGGAGACGGATCGCCTCGCCGCGTTGCTCTGCTGGCATCAGTTACCCCTTCTTGTTGGGAGAGCGGATGCCAATTCTGCTCGCCGCCGATGCGGGTCAGGCGGGATGTGCGCCGTTTCGTCGCGTTGCCCTTGCGCGTGATCGCATCCACTCCTCGATCTCGGACTTCACGAACCGAATTGCCCGATTTGAGAGTTGGATCGATGGCAGCTCACCGAGCCGGGCCCAGCGCAGGACGGTTTCCGTGCTGACGCCAAACTGATCGGCGACGGTGCGCGCAGTGAGCAGCCGCTCGGTCGCGGCGGCTTCGGCTCTCGGGTGATTGGCCACGGGCGCGGCGCCGTCCCGAGCGCTGGATTCAGCGTGAACGCTTGTCTCCATCGGCTCGCGCGACAGGCGCTGGCCAGCTGACGGAGCACCGGAGCCCCGCCAAGCGGCCGTCGAGACGCTAGGTCGGTGATCGGTCACCAGTCGGCTTTCCCTGATGGATCAGAGGGAGGCCGCCGGCAGCGCGGGCTTGCGGCTGAGCGCGATCGTGGACAGGCGATGCGAGCAGCACATCGAGATGCGCTTCGATCGCTCGATCTAGATAAGGTCGCTGCATGGCGCCAAGACTCGAAAACACGAGATCCAAGAGTTTAGCGCATCATCTGTAACAGATGCAAATCACGCAAATCATCTACTTCAGCGATAATCTGGGCCAAGGTCGGCGGGCCCGGCTGCCCGAGCACCAAGAACGGAGACAAGTTGGCCAGAACTGCCCTTTCGCTACATCGCCCCAATGAGTGGCCGGAGGTCCTCAGCGTGACCCAGGTCTCAAACCTGCTTTCGATCGGGCGAAGCGCTGTCGTCGCAGCGATCGAGCGCGGCGAGCTCAGCGCGATCGCGATTGGCGGCCAATATCGGATTGCCGCCGAAAGCGTCTGGCGGCTAGTCCCGGCCGAGATCCGCGCCCGATGGCCAGAAGGCCGGTGGCGTCAAGACGAGCCCGACAGCGCTACGTGAGATCGCGATGATGCAATAGTCCTAGGAAGATCGTCCAGATCATCGCCGCGCGCCCGTCCACTGCCTCATCTGCGCCAATAGCCGGTCGATCTCCCCGAAGATGCGAGTTAGGTGATCCCGCTCCGGAAGCTCCCCGGAGATGTTGGCGATCTTGGCGAGCTGGTTGACGTTATTGGCCACCGTCGCCGCCAAGCGTCGTAGCTCAAACAGCTCGGCAATCCACGCACGGCGCTCCGCTGGCGTCTCCACGCCCGACAAGGCCGCCTCCACCATCAGCCGCGGGACCGACACGCCCAGCTCGCCGGCCCGCGCGCGCAGCTGCTCCTTCTCCTCGATCGTCAGCTTGACCTTCTGCTCGGCTTGGCGCGGATGAGCCTGGCGCCGGCGCCGTGTGCGCCCCGGCGGGCGGCTTCCGTGACCGCTCATGGTGCGTGCCTCCTGGCCCAGCGCAGCGACCCGCCCCTGGCGGGACGAGCCGTTCGGTCGCTTTGGCGGCCGTTCAAGCCGCAAGGTCGGTGCGTAAGCACCCCCTTAGCGTATAGCTTGCTCCGGCGATTTCCGCGAAATTGCGCGGACGCGCCTATTTCGCGACTTCCGTCGTTTTACTGCAATCGCTTGAACCGAAAGATCGCCGGCGCTGGCTCGGCAGGAGATGCCACGACTCGCAATCGCTCCAGCCGACGAACCTCGGACGGCGGGGAGCAGCAACGCCCCCGGTCCCTAGGCTTCCGCTTTCGACGCAATCCGGGCGTCCCGTGCCGCGGATTAGACCTGAGCGAGAGTCCTGCAGACTCGTGAAAGGGGCACTCTCCGCGGTGGGGGTGACGGTCGTGGCTGGGGATGACGCGCAGTGCGGATTGGGTCCTGGCGTTAGATTCGCGGTCGTGCCCTGGGATTGCTTGTCCGGCCGGGACCCCCAACAGAATTTTCCCGGTCGCACCGTGAGGTGGGACGATGCGTACTTGTGGCGTCACGTCCTGGCAGATATGCCAGATGGCAGATGTATGTTCTGCTCGTCGCTCCTAGGTTGGGCGCATGACATGGAGCGAGACACCGCTGATGTGGGGTGAGTCGTTGTTGGGCTCCGGGATCGAGGAGACGTCGCGGTTTCGCGTGCCGGCGGGGACGGTGACGTTCATGCTGACCGATATAGAAGGGTCGACTCCTTTGTGGTCGCGGGTTCCTCAGGCGATGGCGAGCGCGGTGGCGCAGTCGTATGCGGCCCTGGACCGGGCGATCGTCGAGCATGACGGGGTTCGCCCGATCGAGCAGGGAGAGGGCGACAGCGTGGTGGGTGCGTTCTCGCGGGCGTCGGACGCGGTGGCGGCGGCGCTGCAGGCCCAGCTCGAGCTGCGCTCGCTCGTGTGGCCGGATGGGCTCGATTTGCGGGTGCGGATCGCGCTGCACACCGCGGACGCGCAGTTGCGCGATGAGGGACTACTTCGGCCTTGCGTTGTCGCGATGCGCGCGGCTGCGTTCGATTGCCCGGGGTGGGCAGACGGTCTTGTCGCGTACGACGCGCGACCTCGTCGTCGACCGGCTGCCCGCCGGTGTCGAGCTGGTGGACTGCGGCGTGCATCGCCTGCGTGATTTGGGCCGCCCCGAGAACGTGTTCGTGCTCGTGCATCCTGACTTCGGGGGCGATGTCGGTTCGTTGCGATCGCTCGACGCGTTCGCCAACAACCTGCCCGATCAGCTGACCACCTTCGTTGGTCGGACCGCCGAGCTTCGGGAGTTGCGCGAGGCGCTGGCCGAGACGCGGTTGCTCACGCTGACGGGCGCCGGGGGGGCCGGGAAGACCAGGTTGGCGTTGCAGCTGGCGGCCGATCTGCTCGACGGCTTTGTGGACGGGGTGTGGTGGGTTGATTTGGCGCCGGTCAGCGATCCGCAGCTGGTCGGCGAAGCGCTGGCCGGCGTACTCGGGGTGCGGCCGCTGCCGGGCGTGAGCGTGCTCGACGCGTGTGCTAACTAGCTTGCCTCGTCGCGGGCGCTGGTCGTGATCGACAACTGCGAGCACTTGCTGGCCGGATGCGCCGAGATTGCAGAGGGGCTGCTGCACGCGTGCCATGAGCTGGTCGTGATCGCGACGAGCCGCACTCAGCTGGGCGTGGCGGGCGAGACCGACTGGCGGGTTCCGCCACTATCGCTGCCTCCGCCCGAGCCCCGGCGCGACTCGGTCGCGGCGGTGGGGCAGTCCGACGCCGTGCGGCTATTTATCGAGCGTGCGCGCAAGGCGCGCTCGAACTTCGCCGTCACCAATGACAACGCGCCGGCGGTGGCCCAGATCTGCCACGAACTCGACGGGCTGCCGCTGGCGATCGAGCTGGCTGCCGCGCGGGTGCGGATAATGTCGGTCGAGCAGATCGCTGCCGGCCTCGGAGATCGCTTCCATCTACTGACCGGCGGGACGCGAACGGTGCTGCCGCGGCATCAGACACTACGGGCGTCGGTCGACTGGAGCCACGAGCTGCTCAGCGATGACGAGCGGGTCCTGCTCTGGAGGCTGTCAGTGTTCGCGGGAGGGTTCACGCTCGACCTGTCAGAGGCGGTGTGCGCCGACGAGAAGCTCGAACGTGTGGCGATCCTCGATCTGCTCGCCTCACTCGTGGACAAGTCGCTGGTCGTGGCCGAGGAGCGCAGCGGTGCCGTGCGTTACCGGCTGCTTGAGACGGTGCGGCAGTACGCGCTGGAGCGGCTGCTGGACGCCGGCGAGGCCGGGCAGCTGCGGGACCGCCACCGCGACGCGATGCTCGAAGTCGCCGAGACGATCGCTCGCAACTCCACGGCCCCCGCCAGCGAGAATGGCTGGAGGTCCTCGACGGCGAGGCGGCCAACCTGACTGCCGCGCTCGAGCGCGCGAGTAGGGACGGACGGCGAGCGCGCGCTGCGCCTCAGCGTCGCGCTCACCTTGTGGTCGGCGCCTGCGCGGTCTGTTCCGCGCCGCCGAGCGCGGCTGCGACCCGGGCACTGGACGCCGGCGGTCCGGACCGTCGTCGCTGCGCGCGATGGCGCTCTGGGGATGCGCGTTCATTCTGGTGGCCTTCCTCGGTGATTTCCAGAGGCGCTCGCGTGTCACGAGGAGGCGAGGGCGATCGCCGAGGAGGTCGGGAGATCAGGCGGCGCTTGAACGCGCGATCGGCGCTGTCGCGCTTCCTCCGGCTGTTTCCCGATCCGGTCGGCGCCCGTCAAGGCCAGGAGGAGGCCTGCCGCCTGTCTCGGGCCGCCGGCGATCACTGGAACACGATGTATGTCAAGTGGACATGGGTCGGTCGCAGATCGTCTGCTGTCATCTAGACGACGGCGAGGCGGCGCTCGCGGAAGCGCTGCCGCTGATCGAGCGGCTCGACTTCCACGAGGCTCGCGCGTGGTACTGGATCTCCAAGACCATGACGCCGTTCTGGGCTGCTCGACTTCGATCGTGCGCGGGAGTGCGCCGAGCGAGCGCTCGGCGCCTCTCGTCCAGGTCGGTGAGCCCGCCACCGAGGGCATCGCGGACGCGCTGATCGGCGGAATTGAGTACCGCAGAGGGGACCCGGCCGCCGCCGTCGCGCGCCTCGAGGCGAGCCGGGCACGGATGATCGCCGCCGGCGCCAAGTTCGCTCTCCCTACAACGGGACGTTCCTCGCCGAGGCGCGGGCTGCGCTGGGCGATCTTGCCACCGCCCGCTCCGCGTTGGAGCGGATCGTCGCCAGCGGGGCCGACTTCGGCTGGACGCTCGGATGGGCCACCGCCGCGCTGACGGACGTCCTCGCGGATCTCGGGCGATCTGACTGGAGCCGAGACGCGGCCAACAACACTCGAGATCGCGGAGCGGATTCAGGTGCCGGCTTGGTCGGCGTCGCGAAGGACTGCGCCCGGCTCGCCGTCGCGCGCGGCGAGCCGGGACCGGCCGATCTGCTGCATCAGGCGATCGCGGCCTGCTGGAGTCCGGCGCCTGGCGTTACGTGCCCCAGGCGCTCGACGTGCTGGTGACATCGCCGCGTCCCTCGAGGGCCACGAGGAGGCTGCGCGGATACTCGGAGCCGCGGACCGAGCACGCGATGAACTCGGCCTGGCCCGGCCACCGGCACGACATCGAGCGCAGATCCGAACTGAGCGCGCGCTACGAGCAGCTCGGCGATAGCGGCTTCGACGCGGCATACGAGGCCGGACGCAGCTCTTCGCCAGCCAGGCCGTGACGTGGGTCCGCCACGCCCGCGGTGAAACGTACAACGTCCCGAGCCGTCGGTGGGAGAGCCTCACCCCAACCGAGCTGCGCGTCGTGGACCTCGTGGCCGAGGGCCTGACCATCCCCAGATCGGGGAACGATGTTCATCTCGGCGCGGGACGGTGAAGGTGCACCTCCCCACATTTCGCCAAGCTCAACATGGCAAGCCGCTCCGAGCTCGCCGGCGAGGCAGCGCGTCGAGCGCTCGCGGCCAACCGTAACCCGGCTCAATCCCGTTGCAACCAGCGCGGTTGCAAGACGAGCCGGATCGGGCCGCACTCGCCGGGACATGCCCCATGCGACAGTTGGCCGGGAAGACGCGGCAGATATGCCAGGTGGCAGATGTACGCCGCGGAACGTGGACGATGTTCGGTTGGCGATCGGAATCCGGAGCGTTCTGCCCAACGACCTCCGACGAGGTGAACCCTGATGTCAACTGAAGCGTCGAAACTCGATCTCCGCGCGCCGGATCATCGACTGGGCTGATCGGAAGCCAGTTTCAGCCTGGAAAGGGTCAGCGATGCCACTTTGCGCCTGGTAGGTGCCGGTGACAGCGGTCCTGTCGAGTTCGATCGATCGCGGTCTCACCGGGGTCAGCAGCGACGCCCGGGTGGGAGTGCTGTGCCGGTACGTCCGCAAAGCCGGTGGTGTCGGGCGGCACAGCGGCGACGCCGTCCTGCTCTGCGGCTCTACGGCAGTGCTGGCGCGAACCTATGTCGCCTCCGGGCCTGGCGGTAGCCCGCGGTGCAGTTCTCCGCCATGAATCTGCAGATCGTGTCGGGATCGGATACGACGACGCGACCCCGACGGGGTGTGACGTCGGTGATCGGCTATGACGAGGGCAGCGGCGCCAGACCGGCTCGCACAATCGTCATCCTCGGCCGCGGCCAGGCCTACACCAGTTACGGGTCGATCATCGCCGGCGCCACCAACACCGATAACGCCGCCGAGGCGGTGCTGTTCGGCTACCGAAGTACGGCCAACGCGGTTCTGGCCAGCGTCACCGGCGGGCGCATGAACACCGCCCGGTGCGAATTTCACCGCGGTCACCGGCGGCTTCGACAACAGCACCTCGACCGCCTACAGCTCGGTCGCCGGCGG
>CAVSQH010000006.1:0-216972 GCA_963730075.1 uncultured Solirubrobacterales bacterium
TCGATCCTGGACTCGCTCGACGGCGCGGCTCCTCATCTCATCCGGCGGCTGAACCTTGCCGTGGTCGCGAAGTCAGACCCAGACCGGATCCGCAACTTCGCGCGCGAGCGTGGCTGGCGCCATCTACGGGCTTCTGTCCTCTCGAAACAACGCCTACAACCGCGACTACCACGCGGAGACCCCAGAAGGCGAGCAGATGCCGATCCTGAGCGTGTTCGTCCGCGACGCCGACCAGTTCCGTCATACCTGGTCCTCGGAGCTCATGTACGCGCCCCGAGACGAGCGTCTGGATGCCCGCCACGTCGACTCGATCTGGCCAATCTGGAATGTGCTGGATGTGACGCCGGACGGCCGCGGCAACGAGTCAAACTTCCCGGCGCTGGGCTACCACTGAGCAGCGCTAAAGCTCGTCAGGATCCGTCGAGCGCCCCCGAGTTGCGCCTGAAGCGCACGTTGTCGACGATCTCTTTCATCTGCGGCCCGCAGGCCAGGCCGACGATCGCAATCGCCTTCGTGCGCCTGCCGTCGGCGCGCTACTGGTTAGGCGACGAATGGAACGGCCCAACGGCCGGTCTTCCTCGATGCGTAGGTCAGCCCGGCTGGCACGATCGGGCGTAGATCTCGGCTCGATGGTGGCGGGTGGCGGCGTCCTGGCCTTCTGTGGCTACCGGTGTCGGCCTGAGCGCTCCAGCGTGTGTGCTCTCGCTCGGTAGGCTGAGATCTCCGACTCGAAAGGCTCCTCATGACGGTTCCCGACGCAACTCCCGCCCGTGGCCGCAGCCTGCGATCCACGATCTCGTCCAACGGCGAGCTGAGGCTGGAACTCGCCGAGCGCGAGGTTCCGGATCCAGGCGTCAGCGAGGTGGTCGTGGCCGTTGAAGCGTCGCCGATCAACCCGTCGGATCTCGGCGTGCTGTTGGGTGCGGTCGCCCCTGGCACGCTGCGGCCCGACGGGCCGGATCTCGTGGGGACTATCCCAGCGCCCGCGCTCCCGTTGTACCGCGATCGGCTGGACAAGCCGCTGCCTCTCGGCAACGAGGGCGCCGGCACCGTCGTCGCGGCGGGCCCGGCAGCGGCCACGCTGATCGGCAGTCGCGTCGCGCTGTTCGGCGGGTCGATGTGGGCTGACTATCGCGTCGCTGACGCGGCAGCGGTCGTCGAACTGCCCGACAATGTCAGCACCGCGGAGGGCGCTGCGCTATTCATCAACCCGCTGACCGCGCTATCGATGGTCGAGACGATGCGCGTCGAGGACCACAACGCGCTCGTTCACACGGCGGCCGCCTCCAACCTCGGGCAGATGCTGGTGCGGATCTGCGCCGCCGACGGCATCGGCCTGGTCAATATCGTGCGCCGCGCCGAGCAGGCAGGGGTGCTGCGCGAGCTCGGCGCGGTCCATGTGGTCGACTCCTCACAGCCTGACTTCGCCGACCGGCTCACGGAGGCGATCGGCGAAACCGGCGCAACCCTGGCGTTCGATGCGATCGGTGGCGGCTCGCTGGCCGGCGACATCCTGACGGCGATGGAACGCGCGCAGCCGCCGCTGGCGTCGTACACGCCGTACGGAACGAGGGTGCTCAAGCAGGTCTACATCTACGGCTCGCTCGACTTCTCGCCCACCGTCATTGACCGCAAGTTTGGACTGACTTGGAGCGTCGGCGGATACCTCCTGACCAACGCGCTGGCCCGGCTGGGCGGCGAGGCGATCGGCCGGATGCGCGCCCGCGTTCTGGCCGAGGCCACGACGATGTTCGCTTCGGGGTATACGCAGACCATCGGGTTGCGTGACGTCCTGGAGCCCGAGGTCCTCGCCGTCTGCGCCCGCCGCGGCACCGGGACGAAATACCTCATCGACCCATCAAGCGACCGCTGCACCTGACCAGCTGCCCGCCAAGCCTCGGCGGCACGGTTCTGCCACCGGCCCAACACATGGTCCCGGCACCCGCACCGAATCGAGCTTGGCACGCTCGCGAATCTGGCCAGGCTTGGTACCACAACGGTGGGATTGACGCTCCTTACGCGAGGCGCGCACGCGCCGACACCTCGTGGAGTGCGGTCCTGCCTTCACGATCGCATCCGTCGTCCACGCCAGCCGTTCGCCACCGAGCGCCTCGGCGACGATCCAACGGTGACGCGCCGGGCCGGCCGGACCTGGCGCGAGACGGGCGCTCGGTCGCCGAAGCACAAGCCCAGCCGCAGCGGTCGGCCGGCACGAAGCAGTCGTGAGCGCGCGGCTCACGCGGATGATCGCGATTAGCCCTTATCTGTGCGACAGCGGAGCGGGGAGGCTGCTTACCAGCCGAACTCAGCCTGGTATGCGTCCCATATCCGCTCGGCATAACGGTTGGCGTACGTTTCGGCGTACCTCTCTCCGCGCGCCGCCTGGCTGCGAGATCGGGTGGTCATGCGGTCGTGGTGGTGGCCAAGCTCGTGGAGAAATACGTCCATCAGCTGAAATGCCTTCGCTGTCGTCTCGGTCCAACGAACATTCACACGCCCCTTAGCCGAGCGGACCTCGACCCCGAGTCGGTCAAGGAGCCAACGATTCAGATACTCAGGCTGGAAGTCGGTCCAGAGGTTTCGGTCCCAGGCGTGGAGCCCGACATTGCCCCGGTTATGCCATCCAAGAAGTTCTGGATCGCCCTCGTCCAGCACAACACGGCGAAGGCCGATAGCCAGCTCGTCCCAATCGGGGAGGAGAGCAATGAACCGCTCGAGATCTGACCTACGCAGCAGATGCCGATAGCCAGGACCCGGCCGCCTGCGCTCGAACGCGACTGCGGTACCAGCCAGAAAAACGGCGTCGCCTGTGGGCGCCCAGTTGTTCTTGCGAAGAGCGCGCCCACCTTGCACCTTAAGCGCCGTTCTCCTATGCATCGGGACGACATTGTCCACGCATGCCTTGGCTTGCGCAACGATCGAACAGCAGTCGTTCGGCCGGGCGCTCGATAACGCGGTCAGGACGATTGCATCGATAAGGCCACCGCGTTTCTATGCGGTGCTCCCTTAACGGTTGGCGCGGCCAGCGTGTCTAGCTCGGGATGAGGAGTCCGTTGGTTGCTGGGATCATCGGTGCCGGCCGCTCGTGCACGGTGTGGATGATCTCGGTGTTATCGATCCCGCGCAGATACGCCGAGGTGATCCCAAGGTCCGCGTGTCCGAGCTGGCGTTGTATGACGAGCAGCGGCACGCCTTCTCGAGACATCTCGACGGCGTGCGCGTGACGGAGCTGGTGGTTGTGCCGACGTCGGCACAAGCATCAATATGCCGACCTCTGGGTTATGCCGACCATACCTGGAGAGTTGCTGCACGAGGCGGATTTGGCGGCCGGAAAGGTCGGCTGTTAGTCGCGGCGTTCACGGGGCGCCTCAGATGAACGGTGCCAGAGAGAAGCGGAGGAGCCGGCGTCGACCTTTCTGCAGGCCGCGACGCGGTGAGCACCCCGGACGGCCATGCGTAGCGGCGCTGTCGGACCCGCGTCCTCGAGCCCGCCCGAGCCGAGGACGCGTTACGACCACACAAGCTTTCTAGCCGGGGCACGAGGAACACGCAACCACACGGCGTCGGGTTATGCCGATCTCATCACCGCGAAATCCCCGCCACCTGAGGCGGCACTACAACGCATCGGCTACGCGGATGCGGCGCAAACCGTCGTCGAACGCCGGCCTGGACAGCGGCCCTGCGACGCTGGGCGTGGACGCCCGCGGCTGAGCACGGGCGTCCTTGCGTCGGTCCGCGCAGCACGCAGAACAGCGCCCCGACTGGCAGCGATGCTCGTGCTGTGAAGCTGCTCAAAGGCCCAGCGGTCCATCCCGACCTCGCGGCGCTTGCCGCCCTTGCCCCGGCGGACCAACACCGCGCCGCGCGCGGCGGCCAGATCGCTCTCGGTCGACGCGAGCGCCTCGCTGATTCTCAGCCCTGCGCGCCAGAGGACCACCACGAGACCCCGGAGCCGAGGCCGTCGGGCGTCTGGCAGGCGGCGCGCATCACGGCGATGATCTCCTCGACGGTCGGCGGATCGGGCGGATACTGCAAACCCTTGTTACGCGGCGGTCGCCCCTGGTGGTACCCCGGATACGTCGCGTGAGCGGCGGCGACCGGCGCAGTCCAATAATGAAACTCACGGCATGATGCCCTCCCTCGGACGGTGGCTTTAGGCCATCGCCCTCAGCAAAAGCGAGCGTCTCAACAGATCAGATCAGGACCGGTTGAACGACTGCTGTTCGATCTGAGCAGCTGTCTCTTTCGCGACATCCGCAACGTCGAGTTCATGGCTTTGCGGAAGGGTGAAAGGGGAGCCTTTCTGCCCGGTCGAGGTAGGGTGTCGCGCGCAGCTGGGTGAAGGTTTCCGTCGCTTCGCCGAGCAGCGTCGCGGCCTCGTCGTTGCGGCCGTCGCCGTGCAGCAGGTCGGCGTGTTCGAGCAGGACCTGTGCGAGTACAAACGGCGCGTCGATTGCGCGAAGCGCGCCGGTCGCTGCTTCGAGGTGTTCGTCTGCTGTCTTGGTGTCGCCGCGTCGTTTGGCGAGGAGGCCCGCGAATCGTTCCGCGCCGGCTCGTAGCAGCGGTGTGCGCATCACCGGCGGCATGTCGGCAACGAACGCGATCAGTCGCTTGACGGTGGCCTCGTCGCCAAGCCTCAGCGCTGCGAGCCCGGCCTCGACATAGGCTTCACGTCGGTCCTCGTTGACGATCTCGGGTGGGCCGGTCGCGACCGGCAGCCCCGCCTGAAGCGCGTCGGCGTCGCGGCCGAGCGCGCGCAAGGCGATCGCGCTGGCGACGGCCGGGGTGGCGGCGAACTCGAGGTTGCTGGTACCGGCATGTTCGCTTGAGAGCGTGAGGATCTGCTCGAGCCGGTCGGTTTCACCGCGCGCTGCGTGGACGCGGGCGAGCGCCGGCAGGTACCCGATCTGTGTGATCCCGCTGAGCGCAAGCACTCCGCCGTCAGTGAGCTCCGGAAGCCCGTCCCACTCGCCCATTGCGACCCTGGCGGTCGTGATGTTCAAGCTCAGCGCCTGTTCCCATCTTCGGTTGCCACGCTCCTTCGCGAGCGTGAGGCCGGGCTCGGCGATCGCGACCGCTTCGGCGAACCGGTCCTGCTGCAGCGACAGATCAGCGAGATTGTTGTAACTACGAAGCGCCTGGTCGGTGAGCTCGTGCTTGAGCGCGAGCTCCAGTGCGCGCTGGGAGAGCGCGATCGCCTCCTCCAAGCGTCCCTGCTGTCTCCTTCGGACCAGCGCCAGGGTGTGGAACGCCTGGATTATCGTCCACGATTCCTGCAGCGGCTCGGCGATCGTGAGGGCCGCGTCGGCCACTTGCTTTGCCTCGGCTGAATCGCCGTGAAAGGCGAGCTGCCGCGACAGCGCCGCGAGCGCCGCCGCCTTCTCGGCACTCCCGTCGGCGAGGCCGGCGGCCGCCCGTCGGCTGATCTGGATCGCCTCGTCGAGACGGTCATCTTGGCGTAGCGCTTCGGCGAGCCCGGCGAGTGACCGTGACGCCGGCTCGCGATCGCCGAGCGACTCGAACAGCTCGACGGCCCGCTCGAACCGCTCACACGCAGCCACATAGTCCGCGTTCATGTGGGCCGCGTGCCCGGCTTTGTCGAGCAGCGTCGCACGCGTGCTGTCGCGCTCGGCCAATTCGGCGGCGTGTTCGAACGCTCGCTGCGCCTCTGGCCCCAACGCCAGCGACAACGCCCGGTCCCCCGCGTCCGCCAACGTACCGGAGGCCATCGCACGGATCTGCGGCGCGTCCACCGCGTCGGGCTCCGCCGCGGCCGCGTCGAGGAAATGGGCGGCCAGCACCTCTGCGAGCTCGGGCGCGTCCTCGCCCCACGCTTCCTGGAGTTGGCGGGCCGCGGCGAGGTGGCGGCTCTTGCGATCCCGCCGTGACAGGGTTCCGTACGCCGTGGTGCGAAGCAATCCCTGCAGGAAGTGGTATTGGCCGCGTTCGGAGGAAAGCTTGTCGTCGTTGAACCCCACGATCTGCTTGCCGACCAGATCCTCTAGGACACGGCGGACCTCGTCCTCGCCACGTCACCGAGCGCCGCGACCCCCGCCGGCGTGAACGACTGCCCGAACACCGCCGCATCCTGCAACACCGACCGCTGAATCTGGCTGAGACCGTCAAGGCGCGCGGCGGCCAGCGCATGCAACGTCTCGGGAACCTCCAACTCTCCAACATCGCCACTGACGACATACCGGCTGGCGTCCTGGGTCAACAGACCGCGATCGAGCAGCATCCGGACAGTCTCAACCGCATACAACGGCATCCCCTCCGCACGCGAGACGATCCGAGCCAAAAGCTCGTCAGGCAACCCGGGCACCAGACCGGCGAGTAACTCGCCCATCGCCGTGTCCGCGAGCGGATCGAGCGCGATCGTCGCGGTCCATTCAGGGCGGGCGTCTAGGAGCTCCGGGCGGCCGAGCGCGAGGATGTAGAGCGGGAACTGCGCCGACCACTCCAGCAGATAGTCGATGAAATCAAGCAGCCCGCTGTCGGCGTGCTGGAGATCCTCGAACGCCAACACCACCGGACGATCATCGGCGAGCCTCTCAAAGAACAACCGCCAGCCCGAGAACAGATCGTGGCGATCACTCGCGGTCCGCTGCTCCAGGCCAAGCAGGTGAGCGAGGCGTGGCTCGGCCAGCCGCCGCTCGCGCTCATCACTCACATACTCTTCCACCGTCGAACGCAGCTTCGCTCGCGCGGTCGCGGTGTCCTCCTCCTCGACGATCCCGGCTCGCGCACGCACCATCTCCGCCAACGCCCAGTACGCGACCCCATCTCCGTAGGACAGACAACGCCCCTGGTGCCACAGGATCGTCCGCTCGATCCCATCGATGTACTTAAAGAACTCCCATAACAACCGCGACTTCCCGGCGCCGGCCTCACCCACAACGGTGACCATCTGCGCACGCCCCTGACGCTCGCTTGCGTCAAACGAACCGGTGACCACAGCCAGCTCGCGGTCACGACCGACCAGCGGCGCCTCCAACCCCACACTCCGGCGCGCGCCACCCGCACCCGCGACAACCCGCAAAGCCCTCCACGCACGCACCGGCGCCTCACGTCCCTTGACCTCATGCGTGCCGGCGTCCTCATACGCGATCGCCGCCTCCGACGCGCGCCGCGTCACATCATCCACCAGCACCGTCCCCGAAGCAGCGATCGACTGCAGACGGCTGGCGGTGTTGACCGTGTCGCCAATCACCATCCCCTCGCCCTCCGCGCCGATCTCAACCGCCGCGCTCCCCGTCAACACCCCGGCCCGAACACGCAGCTCCGGCATCCCCGCCTCCGCGCCCAGAGCGGTCACCATCGTCGTGAGCGCCAGCGCCGCTCTGACCGCGCGCTCGGGATCATCCTCGCGCGCCACCGGCGAGCCCCACACCGCCATCACAGCATCCCCGATGAACTTCTCGACCGTGCCGCCATAGCGCTCGATCAACACGCGACACTGATCGAAATAACGGGACAGCAGCTCCCGGACCTCCTCTGGATCACGACGCTCGGACAAGGTCGTAAACCCCACCAGGTCCGCGAACAACACCGAAACCAAACGCCGCTCAGACACCGACGGGGACGGCGGCACAGAAGCCGACGCAGGCGCTCGCGTTGATGTCGGGGCGAGCGCCGTCCCGCACTCGTCACAGAAGCCTTGTTCTGCCTCGTGACTGGCGCCGCATGACGGGCAACGCAAAGACAGCGACGTTCCGCACTTTTTGCAGAACTTCGCGCTCTCCTTGTTCTGAGCCCGACAGACGGGACAGACCATCCATGCTCCTAGCACTCAAACGAAGCCGAAGCGTATCCACAGCCAGAGCCAGTCGTGGAATAGCAGCCCGAACCGATGTGGACACACTTCCGCATCGATCGCGAGCAGCCCTGCCCACGTCGGCTGATCTCAACGGCTCGACCGGACACCGCGACACCCCCTATCCACCGAAAGGGACACTCTGCCAAGGGCCTCACGAGACAGCTGCGTCGGGCTAATCGCGATCATCCGCCTGAGCCGCGTTCTCACGACTGCTTACTTGTCGCGGCCGACCGCTGCGGCTGGGCTTGTGCTTCGGCGAAGCGTCGATCGCGCCGATCGCCGGCAGCGGGTGACCGTTTCGCCACGAAAGGAGTCGTAGGTTCAGGACCACCGCGCCGTGCACCAGCGGCATGGGATCGCGCCGCTCGTGTTCGGGTTCGACGCTGGGTGCGCTCGCGCCTCACGGGGGAGTTCGCGGTCCTCGTCTCCGAGATCCGAGTCGAGGGCCTCATCCGGCCAGCAAATGAGGCGACGGCATCGGCAGTTCGCGAGGAGCTGCGGTACTGCCAACATCGCCTCCGGCGAGGGTACCCCCGAGTGGGTGCTCTCCGGGACAAGGGGACTCGCTGGAACAGCCGGAAAGGCCTGAGGTGTCGCACTCACGCCGGCGGCCGCGCCGAACCGATCAGAACAACGAGCCGTCCGCAAGGCGTCGATCCGACTGCTTCCAAAACGCTTCCATGACGCGCGGCCGGACTCCCGCGGACAGCCCATCCTGAAGAAGAGACCTATCGATTAGCAGGCACTTCCGTCGATGGAGCCAGCCGGGATCGAACCGGCGACCTCCTGCTTGCAAAGCAGGCGCTCTCCCAACTGAGCTATGGCCCCGCGGCTGTCCGGAGGCTAGCGCCTCGGTAATCGCTCGTGGCGCTCGACCGACGGCCGGCGGTCCAAAGGATTGATCGCGTGCCGACTGCCAAGCATGCGTCGCTAACCGCACTTTCCTGCTTGACCCGCACGAGATGCGTAGCGGTCGACTCCCGCGGGCGCGAGCTGACGTTCACGCGTGCTCATCCAACGCGGGCGCGAGCGGCACACGCAGACAGCCGACGCGTCTCGCCTGAACGGGGTCGCGTGCATGAGCGCCCGCAGCTGCGTCGCCGTCGACAATCGGGGTGACGCAGTCCACGGCGATCCGCAAGCGCGCGCCAAGTGGAGGCTCGAGCAGATCGCCGGCGCAAACTCGCTCGTGGCCATCTCGTGCCCGACCGCATCGCGCTGCGTCGCGATCGACAGCACCGGCCACGCGTTCAGCGGCCGAGCCCGGCTCTAACGGCCCAGCAGCAGCGCCAGGTAGCCGTCGGCGATCTCCTCCGGGCTGAAGCGCCCGCGCGGCTGGTACCACTGGGCGGTGTGGTTGACCATCCCGAGCAAGGCGACCAGCGCGAGCCGCTTGTCGATCTCCTCCGGGCCCGTGGCGCCCGCCTCCTCGAGTGCGTGCTCGACCAGCCGCTCGAAGGACTTGCGGCTTTCGCGAACCCCGCGCCACTGAGCGCCTGACTCGATCGCGTGGCGCTCCTGCTGGAAGACCAGCATGTGATTGCGGTATTCAATGACGGTCGCGACCCAGAGACGGATCAGTTCGCGCAGCTTTGCCGCGGGCTCGCCGTCCGCGACCATGATCTCTCGGGCGCGACTGAGCAGCGGCTCCATCAGCTGGTCGCAGATGTTGATCAGCAGTTGCTCCTTGGCACCGAAGTAGTGGTACAGCGCCCCTGTGGCCAGACCCATCGACGAGGCGAGGTCCTGCATCGTCGTCTGGTCATAGCCGCGCTCCGCGAACACCTTCGCCGCGGCGTAGACCATCTCCTGGCGCCGGCGGTCGTACCGCTCCTGGAGCGCGGGACGGGTCGGACGTCCTGGCATCGGTTAAATAGTAGATCGGGAGCCATAATTATCGAACGGCCATTCGGACTTCGAATGACCAATCGGTATAGTACAGACCATGTTGTTCGACCTTGACGACGACACTCAGCTGCTTGCACGCACCGTCCGCGAGTTCGCACAGGCGGAGGTCGCACCGGTCGCGGGAGAGCTCGATCGGACCAAGTCGTTCCCGTACGAGATCGTCGCCAAGATGGCGGAGCTGGGCTGGATGGGAATCCCGTTTCCGGAGTCCGTCGGTGGAGCCGGGGGCACGACGCTCCAGTACGCGATCGCCGTCGAGGAGCTGACGCGGGCCGACTCGAGCGTCGCGATCACGCTTTGCGCCCACACCTCGCTCGGCACCCAGCCGATCTATCTGTTCGGCTCAGACGAGCAGAAGGCGGAGTGGCTGCCGAGGCTCTGCTCGGGAACGGTGCTCGGCGCGTTCGGGCTGACCGAGCCGGAGGCCGGCTCCGACGCCGGCAACACCCGCACCAAGGCCGCGCTCGACGACGGCCACTGGGTGATCAACGGTGCCAAGCAGTTCATCACCAACGCCGGCACCGAAATCTCCGGCCTGGTGACGATCACCGCTCGCACCGGTGAGGACGAGATCTCGAACCTGATCGTCCCCAACGGAACCCCCGGCTACGAGCAGGCCGAGCCGTACCGCAAGATGGGCTGGAACGCCTCCGACACTCGGCCGCTGACGTTCACCGACTGCCGGGTGCCGGCCGAGAACCTGCTCGGCCCACGCGGCGAGGGCTTCAAGCAGTTTCTGAGGTGCTCGACATCGGGCGAATCGGCGTCGCGGCGATGGGCGTCGGCCTCGCTCAGGGCGCGCTCGACGAGGCGCTCGCCTACGCCAAGGAGCGACGCGCGTTCGGCAAGCCGATCTCGAAGTTCCAGACGATCCAGGCCAAGCTCGCCGACCTGGCGACCGAGATCGAGGCGGCCCGGCTGCTGACCTACAAGTCCGCCTGGCTCAAGGACGAGGGCCGGCCCTTCGGCCTGACCGCGGCCCAGGCGAAGCTCAAGACCGGGCGGCTGGCGGTCCGCGCGACCGAGGAGGCGGTTCAGATCCACGGCGGCTACGGGTTCATCGAGGAGTACCCGGTCTGCCGCTTCTACCGCGACGCGAAGATCCTGACGATCGGGGAGGGGACCGACGAGGTCCAGCAGATGGTGATCGCCAGGGCGCTCGGAGCCTAGCCCGGGAGCACGCATGACCGGCACCACGGCACCGCTGGTCAAGCAGGCACTGATCCGTGAGGTCGGGCCTCGCGACGGCTTTCAGAACGAGCCCGAGATCGTCCCCACCGAGGTCAAGGTCGAGCTGATCAACGCGCTCGCCCGCACCGGGTTGCCGCGGCTCGAGGTGACCAGCTTCGTCCGTCCCGACGTGATCCCCCAGCTCGCCGACTCGACCGCCGTGCTCGAGCAGATCGACGTGCCCTCTGGCGTCAGCCGCAGCGTGCTGATCCCCAACGAGCGCGGGCTCGACAACGCGCTCGCGGTCCGTGACCGGTTCGACGAGATCAACGTCTTCCTGTCCGCCTCGGAGACCCACAATCGAAAGAACGTCAACCGGTCGATCGAGGAGTCGCTGACCGGCCTGGAGCGCGTGCTGCAACGGGCCCGCGGGGCCGGTCTGCGCTGCGAGGGCGTGATCAGCGTGTCGTTCGGCTGCCCCTACGAGGGCCACGTCGATCCCGGGCGGGTGTTCGCGATCGCAAGGCGGCTCGCCGATGCCGGGGCGCAGGAGATCGGCTTCGGTGACACGACCGGGATGGCCAATCCGGTCCAGGTGCGCGAGTTCTTCGCGCGCGCGCACGAAGTGCTCGGCGACGTCGAGCTGACCGCGCACTTCCACAACACGCGCGGCCAGGGGCTGGCCAACGTGTACGCGGCGCTCGAGTCCGGGATCGGCTCGTTCGAGTCGAGCTTCGGTGAGCTTGGCGGCTGCCCGGTCCCTCCGGGAGCGACCGGCAATGTCGCCACCGAAGACGTCGTCTCGATGCTGCATGAGATCGGGGTGCAGACCGGCGTCGACCTGCCCGCGCTGATCGCCTGCACCCGCGCCCTGCAGCGGCATCTCGGCCGCGGGCTCGGCAGCCACACGCTCGTCGCGGGCCCCGTCGACTGGCACGACTGATGTTCGAGCGGGTGCTGATCGCCAACCGCGGTGAGATCGCGCGCCGCGTGACGCGAACCCTGCACCGGCTTGGCATCCGGGCGATCGCCGTCTACGCGCCCGCAGACCGCCACGCACCGCACGTACGTGAGGCCGACGAGGCGATGCCGATCGCGTCCTACCTCGAGATCGAGCAGGTGATCGAAGCATGTCGGCGGTCCGGCGCCCAGGCGCTGCATCCCGGATACGGCTTCCTGTCTGAGAACCCGGCGCTCGCGCTGGCGTGCGTCGCCGCGGACGTCGTGTTCGTCGGGCCGCCGCCCGATGCCAGCAGGCTGATGGGTGACAAGCTGCGCGCGAAGGGAACCGCGAAGCAGGCCGGCCTGCCGATCGTGCCGACCTACAACGAGGCCGAGGCCCGATCGCCGAACACGAGATATCCGCTGCTGGTCAAGGCGGCAGCGGGCGGCGGCGGGCGCGGGATGCGCGTCGTCGAGACCGCCGACATGCTCACGTCCGCGCTCGACTCCGCCCGCCGGGAGGCCAAGAGCGGATTCGGCGACGACCGCGTGTTCATCGAGCGCTTCCTCCCCCGCGCGCGGCACATCGAGGTGCAGATCTTGGCCGACTCGCACGGGACCGTGCTGCATCTCGGCGAGCGCGAGTGCTCGCTGCAGCGCCGCCACCAGAAGCTGATCGAGGAGTCGCCGTCGCCGGCGGTCGACGCCGGCCTGCGAGCCAGGCTCGGTAGCGAGGCTGTCGCGCTGGCCCGGGCGGCGGGCTACGTCAACGCCGGCACGGTCGAGTTCATCGCCGACGCCGATGATCCCACCCAGCACTTCTTCCTGGAGATGAACGCCCGGCTGCAGGTCGAGCACCCGGTCACCGAGCTGGTCACCGGCCTCGACCTGGTCGAGCAGCAGCTGCGCATCGCGGCCGGCGAGCGGCTCGCACTGCGTCAGGACCAGATCCAGCTCGACGGTCACGCGATCGAGGCGAGGATCAACGCCGAGGACGCGACGCGCGATTTCCTGCCGACTGCGGGTCGGGTGCTGGGCTACCGACGGCCGAGCGGCGTGCGCGTCGATGACGCGATCGAGACCGGGAGCGTGATCGAGACCACGTTTGACTCGATGCTCGGCAAGGTGATCACCCACGGCAGCGATCGGGCGACGGCGCTCGCCGAACTCGACCGGGCGCTGTCGCAGACAGCGATCCTCGGCGTCACGACGACAACCGGGTTTCTGCGTTCGCTGATCTCAAACCCCGACGTGCGTGCGGGCCGGCTGGACACAGGCCTGATCGGTCGCCTGCAGCAAGTGGCAGGCCCGGACAGCAAGCGCGTCGCGCTGGCGGCGGCGCTGATCTCGGTCGAGCTGCTGCGAGAACGCGCGGGCGACGACCCGTTTGCACGCGTCGACGGCTGGCGTCTGGGGGGCCGGCGGGCAAGCTCGTGGTGGCGGCTCTCGGTCGCGTCGGGCGAACCGGTCGAGATCGAGCTCGACGACAGCTCCGCGTACGACCTGCTGCGGACCGGTCCGAGCAGATTCGCGATCACGATCGCCGGCGAGCGAGGCGAATGGTCGTATGCGTCCGACGGCGAGGTGCTGTGGGTCGCCTCGGGCGGATGGGCGTGGCCGGTGCGGCGCGAGACGGCCGAGGAGGCCCAGCTCGCCCATGCCGACGGTGACCTGCGCGCCCCGATGCCGGGACAGGTGCTGCTCGTCCCGGCGTCGGTCGGCGATCACGTGCGGACCGGCGATCCGCTGGTCGTGCTCGAGTCGATGAAGATGGAGCTGGTGATGTCGGCACCGGTCGACGGACTGGTGGCGGAGCTCAACGTCGCAGTCGGCGACAGGGTCGCGGTCGACCAGCCGCTTGCGCGCGTGGAGGTGGCGGAATGATCCTTCGCTCGAAGGTGAGCCCCGGCTCGGAGGAGTTCCGGGCCAACGCCGAGGCCCACGAGGCGCTGGTCGCCGACCTGCGATCACAGATCGACCACGCCGCACTCGGTGGCGGGGAGCGGGCGCGCGAGCGCCACCTCGGCCGCGGCAAGCTGCTCCCGCGAGATCGGGTCGACCGGCTGCTGGACCCGGGCGCCCCGTTTCTGGAGCTGTCGCCGATGGCAGCCCACGGCCTCTACGACGACGAGGCACCGGGGGCCGGGATCATCACCGGGATCGGCGTGGTCAGCGGCCGCGAGTGTGTGATCGTCGCCAACGACGCGACGGTCAAGGGCGGCACCTACTACCCGATGACGGTCAAGAAGCATCTCCGCGCCCAGGAGGTCGCACTTCAGAACCGGCTGCCGTGCATCTACCTGGTCGACTCGGGCGGCGCCTTCCTGCCGCGCCAGGACGAGGTGTTCCCCGACCGCGAGCACTTCGGGCGGATCTTCTTCAACCAGGCCACGATGTCGGCCGCCCGGATCCCGCAGATCGCCGCCGTGCTCGGCTCGTGCACGGCCGGCGGCGCCTACGTGCCCGCGATGAGCGATGAGAACGTGATCGTCCGCAACCAGGGGACGATCTTCCTCGGCGGGCCTCCGCTGGTGAAGGCGGCGACCGGTGAGGAGGTGACGGCCGAGGAGCTGGGCGGCGGCGATCTTCACTCGCGCACCTCGGGCGTCACCGACCACCTCGCTGAAGACGACGGTCATGCGCTCGAGATCGTGCGCGAGATCGTCTCGACGCTCGCGCCCAAGGCGCCGCCACCGTGGGAGCGACGGCCGGTGCAGCCGCCCGCGGTCGACCCGGCGACGCTGCTCGGCGCCGTCCCGACCGACGTGCGCAAGCCATACGACGCGCGCGAGATCATCGCCAGGATCGTCGACGGCTCGCGGCTGCACGAGTTCAAGGAGCGCTACGGCACGACGCTCGTGACCGGGTTTGCGCACATCCACGGCCACCCGGTCGGGATCCTCGCCAACAACGGGATCCTGTTCTCCGAGAGCGCGCTCAAGGGCGCGCACTTCATCGAGCTCTGCGATCAGCGGCGGATCCCGCTCGTGTTCCTGCAGAACATCACCGGATTCATGGTCGGCCGGGACTACGAGGCGGGCGGGATCGCCAAGCACGGCGCGAAGATGGTGACCGCCGTCTCGACCGCACGGGTGCCGAAGCTGACGGTGATCGTCGGCGGATCGTTCGGGGCCGGCAACTATGGGATGTGCGGCCGCGCCTACTCGCCGCGGCTGCTGTGGATGTGGCCGGGTGCGCGGATCTCGGTGATGGGCGGCGAGCAGGCGGCGACCGTGATGACCGAGGTCGGCCAAGCGGAGACCGGCGCCCAGCTCCGCGACCAGTACGAGCGCCAGGGCCAGCCCTACTACGCGACCGCCCGGCTCTGGGACGACGGCGTGATCGACCCGCGCGACACGCGGGACGTGCTCGGGCTGGCGCTCTCGGCCGCGGCCAACGCCCCGCTCGCGGAAGTCAAGTACGGCGTCTTCAGGATGTAGCGACGGAGGTGGGCACCTCGCCGGCGCCCAGCTCGAGCTCGATGCCGCGCTCCCTGAGGTCCGGCACGCCTCCGCCGGCCGCCCGGACGATGTCATGCCGGCCGGCGCGACGGAGCAGGCTGGCGGCGAACGCCGCGCGGGCGCCCGCCGCGCACGCGACCACGGTCGTGCGGCCGTTGCGCGGCAACGTCAGCGACTCGATGTCGCTGAGCCGATGCAGCGGCACGTGATGCGAGCCGCGGACGTGGCCATCGACCCACTCAGACAGCTCGCGCACGTCGATCAGCTCGACCGCATCGACGCGGAGCCCGGCCGCGACCCGGTCGAGGTCCCACGCATCCGACTGCTCAACGGCAAGTCCGGCGCGCGCCCACGAACCTGGATCGGCGAGCGAGTATCCGCGCAGCGCGAAGAAGCCGACCGCCTGAAGCGCGTTGATCATCGCCCGCGCCTCGGGCTCGTCATCGGCGATCACCACCAGCTCCTGATCGGGATTTAGCGTCCACCCCGCACGTGTTCCGGCCCCCGCATAGCCGATCGGCAAGTTGACCGAGCCGGCCACGTGGCCGGCGTCGAAGCGTTCAGGCAGCCGGCTGTCGATCACCGTCGTGGGACCGTCGATCAGCTCGCGCAGCTCGGAGAGGCCGAGCGGCGGCGTCGCCGCGACCTGCTCGAACTCCGACTGCGCGCGGCGGTTGAGCGAGACGATCCGATCGACGTTGGGCGGACGGGTAGGGAGGTTCGCGGTCAGCTCCTGGACGAAATCGTCACGGGCCATCGTCAGCAGCGGGTTGTTGCGCCGCTCAAAGCCGACGGTCGAGTTCGGCTTGCCGCTGAGGCCGACACCGCCGCATAGCGAGCCGCCGATGTGCGCGGGCCAGACCTCGGTGTAGTCGGTAAACGAAGTCAGTCGAGCGAGCGTGCGGTGCAGTGCCTCGGCGCCGTCGGTGGCCTCATAGGCGAGGTCGGGGCGGGCCACGTCGCCGATGAGCAGCGTGTCGCCGGTCAGCAGCATCCACGGGGATTCGCTGCGCTTGGTGTCGATCACCTCGTAGGAGAGATGCTCCGGCCGGTGCCCCGGCGTCGGGATAGCGCGGATCCGCACCTTCCCGACCACGATCTCATCGCCGGCCTCGATCGCGTCGGCGCGATCGCCGTCGCGATCAGGACGGTGGGCACGCGCGCCGGTGGCCTCCACGAGCCGCAACCTGCCCGACACGTGGTCGGCGTGATTGTGCGTTTCGACCACGGCCGTGATCCGATAGCGCTGCTGGCGCGCGAGCTCGAGGTAGACATCGATGTCCCAGCGCGGATCGACGACGACCGCCTGCCCGCCGCAGGCAAGCATGTATGAGGCGCACCCGAGGTCACCGTAGAGGATCTGCCGAAAGAACAGGGTAGGCCCCTTTCTCGATCAAACTGCACTAACTCAGTTGAGTATGCCTCAACCTGAGGATACGGTGCCCGTCAATGGCAAAAAAGCGGGTCGGAGTTCCACAGATTTCGCGCGCGCAGCGCGCGGGGGACCCGAGCGGCCCCGAGGCCGCAGGTCAGCCGTCGAAGTCGAAGTCCTTTGGCGGGCGCTGCTCGAACCACAGCCGGTCGTGGTCCGGCGTGTCCTGGAGGAACTCGGGCGTCTCCTCGAGCACATCCTCGTCTGCGCTGGCGCCCTCGCGACCGTGTTCGGCACCAAGCGCCCCCTCGACGTCGTACTCGATCGTCTCACCGCCGGCCTGATCCTCGGACGGAGGCTCCGTCTCGGTGGCCGCCGCGCCAGGCTCATGGTCGAGCTCAGGCTCGTCGTCAAGGAACGGATCCTCGGGCCCGGGCTGGGGCTCCGAGAATCGGTCATTGGGCTCGTCCGCGTCCGGCTCGGAGACGGCGCTCCTGGAGCCCCGCGCCGGCGCTCGGTCGTTCAGGTCACGGCTCCAGCTGTCCTCGTCGCTCTCCTGGTCGTAGGCAAACGGAGTCGAGGCCTCCTCCTCGGAGTCCTCGTCTGGAGGAGTCTCAGGTGCCCGCCTGACGGGCCCTAGCGCCTCGCGTTCGGCGCGCTCGACCTCGAGTGGGTCGGCACCCCGGCGACGCTTGAGGTCCAGGTGCTCGCGAATAGCTTCATCAAGTAGACCCATGGTGCACAGCCTACCGGCCACCGAGAACGTTAGTGGCGTCTGCGGATGCCTTAACAGTTCGATTCTTGCCCGCGCGCTTGGCTGCGTAGAGGGCCTGATCGGCCGCCTCGATCAGGTCGTCTTTGCTGCCGCGCGCAGATGACGCGACCCCGAGGCTGGCGGTGATCCGAAGCTTGCCCTTGTTCTCGATCAGCGGGATCTCCATCCGCTCGATCTCCTCTCGCGTGCGCTCAGCGATCGCGTAGGTCCCTGCCAGATCGGTGTGCGGAAGGATCAGCGCCAGCTCCTCGCCACCGTAGCGGGCCGCGACGTCAACGTCGCGGGAGTTGTCGCGCAGAACCTTGGCGACGTAGCGCAGTACGACATCGCCCTGACGGTGGCCGTGGAGGTCGTTGATCGACTTGAAGTCGTCGAGATCGAGCATCACCAGGCCAACCGGGTAGTGATAACGACGGACCTCGTCCATCTCGGCCGACAGCAGCTGCTGAAAGTGGCCGTGGGTCGCAAGCTCGGTCAGATCGTCGGTCACGGCCTGGCGCTGGACATCGAGGTGGAGGTTGACGTTGCGGAGCGCCAGCGTCGCGCGGGCAGCGAGCGAACGCAGGAGCTCGAGGTCGTCCTCGTTGAAGCCGTCCTGCCCCCTGCAGACGGTGATCAGGCCGTGAGTCGGCCCGCCGGCCATGATCGGTCCGAGAGCGACGGTGGCGATACTGAGTCCGTTCGCCTGCGTCTCGCCGATCCCGTCGCCCGTCAATGCGGCGCGCTCGGAGTCATGGATTGCCTGCGCGAGCCCGTCGAGTCTGCCGATATGGCCCGCCTCGGTGAGCGGGTCGCCGGCCTGCCTGCGGGCCGTGATCCGGCCCCGGTCAGCCTCGGTCGCGTCGACCGCGGTCTCAAGCGCCAGCTCGAGCAGCCCGTCGCGGTCGAGGTTGGCGGCGAACGCCTGACCGATGTGCCGGACCGACCGGCGGACGCGCGACTGCTCGCGCTCCAGTTCGTCCATCCGGCTCTTGAGTTGCATCGACATGCTGTTGAACTCGGCCCCCAGGGCGGCGAACTCGTCGTTGCCGTGGGTCTCGATCGGGGACGAGAAGTCGCCACTTCCCAGGCGCCGGGCGGCCTGCAGGAAGCGTGCCAGCTGGGCCTGCAGCGCCTTTGATACGAGCAGCGCGAAGCAGAACGCGAGCACCAGGAAGGCGGCGATGAACAGGGCCGCCAGGAGCCTGTCCTTGGCGGCCGATCCGCCGCTGGCCGAGATGTTGGACAGCACCGTGACCTCGACCCGGCGGGGGCCGAAACCGCTCAGGCCAAGCGTCTCCGCCTCGTAGCTAGACCCGGCGATCGTGACCCGGCCCGATTGCGGCAGCGAGTGCACGCTGGCGGCCGGCAGCGTCGAGCCGAGCGTGCGGCCGCGCTGATCGACCACAACCTCGGTGCCCGGACCGGCGATCTGGGTCGCGTATTGGGCGGCGGTCAGCGACGAGACCGTGATCGAGTGGGTCCGCCCGGATCCCGACTGCCGGACGATCGCCACGCCCGGCGCGACGGCGGTCGGGTCACCGATGTCGACGGTCATCACCGGGCCCGAGGTGATCGTCACGCGCGCGAGGCCCTCCTGCCTTGCGAGCGCAGCGACCCGCGCCCGCAGCTGGTCCCTCGGCGTGGACTCGAGCGCGCGTGCCAGCGTCCGAGCGTCGAAGCTCGCCGAGCGGCTGGCCTGGACGTAGACGCTCGCGGCGGTGCTTGCGATTCCCTGCGCGCGTGCGTCCGCCTTTCCCTGCTGGCTCGTGTCGATCAGGCGAAACACCAGGAACGCCATCGCGGCCATCGGCACCACGACGATCAGCAAGAAGAACGTGGTTAGGCGCGCGCGAAAGCTCATCTCAGAACAGGGCCGTCTGTGAGCGTATCGGCGCGATTGAGGCCGGCGACAAGCTTTGATTCATCAAATCAGCGCGTAACCGATCGGGGTGCCGGGGCTAAACTAGCCAGACCGCGCGGCCCCACGCCGCCGCACGGGGCTATAGCTCAGTTGGGAGAGCGCCTGGATCGCACCCAGGAGGTCGCCGGTTCGAGCCCGGCTAGCTCCATTTTCAGAACCGGGCGTCATCCCCGCCATCGCCCGTGTTCTTGAACTCCGTCCCGCCCGACGCCTCGATCGCCTCGCGCAACAGCCCGAAGTACTCGTCGCGCAGCTCATCCGCCCGCACCGGCCCGACCGTCGTCGCCAACCGCGTCGACCCGACCAGATCGACCAACCAGATCGTCGCCAGCTCCACCGACTCAGCCACAAAATCCCCCTGAAAGACTTCCCAGTCGAGGCGAACTCTACGCCCGCCCCCGCCGACCCGCACGACGCGACCGCGCAGGTCACACCGGAGGTCGCGAGTTCGAGTCTCGCTAGCTCGATTACGACGTGCCTCGCGGCCTGCGACGATCTACACGATGGACGTCCGGCCCCTGCGCGCGGAGGATCGCGGTCGCGTCGCGCGCATCGACACGCGCGTCCAATGCGGCAGCCGTGCGCTGCTGACGGTCCGAGACGCTGGAGTCCAATGGACCGCGCAGCCGATCAAGGCGTTCACCAAGACCTACGACCTCGCCCGGCTGATGACGGAGCGCCCCGAACCCTGGGATCACGCCGTGGTCGCCGCGGCCGACGGCCAGATCGTTGGCTTTGCCTCAGCCGTCTATCGGGCCTGGAATCGCCGGGCTGACGTGCTGCACGTGTTCGTCGATACGCCGTTTCGACGGCACGGCGCAGCCCGAGCGATGCTCGAGTCGCTCGAGGTTTGGGCGGCCGCGACCGGGGCGAGGCATCTGTGGCTGGAGACCCAGGACACGAACTGCGCCGCGATCGCCGCCTACGAGCGTCTCGGGCTCTCGATCGTCGGCTTTGACCGCTCTCTGTACGAGAACCCACCGGCGCCCGAGACCGGGGTCTTCCTGGCTCGGGCGGTCGACGCGCCGCGCCCTGTACCGCTGCACCATTAAGCTCGACCCCCGCCGCCCGACGTCGTACTCGATCGTTCGGCGGCCGACTGCCGTAGCCGCTCAGCTTTAGGACGGGATTCCCATGGCCACAAACAGCGCGCCCGGTGACACCGGCGGCTCCGGCCCGACAGCCGAGCCCGGCCTGTCGGCGGTGATCCTCGCTCACAAGCGAGCCGCCGCCGTCGTGGTGGCGGTTGCTGTGCTGGCGATCGCCCTGACGGTCGTCCCGGCGCTGCTCGGCTCGAGCAGCGGCGCGCTCAGCGACGCGACCACCTGCTCACAGTGGGCGGCGGCGAGTGCCGGGCAGAAGTCCGGCTACGCGCAGCTGTATCTCCATCAGTACGGCTCCTTCTCCAGCGCCGGCCGGAACCTCGACGCCGTCCAGAACACGATCACCCGGCGCTGCGTGCAGGCCGCCTACCTCGGCGAGGCCGACGACGTGTCGGTGCTCGCGGCCATTCAACAGGCGTACTGAGGCGACGGGTCGTGCCGCTACAGGCCAGCCGCCTCAGCCAACAGCTCGACCTGCGACAGGTCGGCTGATGCGGGGAAGCAGATGACCTCGTCGGCTCGCGCCTGCTCGAAGCTCGACAGGTATTGCTTGACGGTGTCGGCGTCCTTGGAAGTAGAACAGCACGACCGAGCGCGGCTTGCCCTCGCGACCGGCGGCATTCCAGTACTGCTCGATCTTGGCCTTGCCTGCAGCCAGATTGTCGGGCGTGCCGCCGCCCAACGTCCAGCCGTCCGCGTACTTGGCGGCGCGCTCGAAGGCCCGGTCCGCGTTCCCACCGATCAGCAGTGACGGCCGCACGCCGTTGGCCGGGCTCGGGCCGACGTCGTCGCTGGCCCAGAGCTCGGTCATCTGCTCGAGCTGGCGATCGAACGCGGCGCCGCGCGTGTGAAAATCGATCTCCGACACCTCGTAGTCATCGGGTCGACCGCCCACCGCGAGCCCGAGGACGAGCCGGCCGCCGGACAGGCTGTCGATCGTGGCGGCCTGCTTGGCAAACAGCGCAGCGTTGGATCGCAGCGGCATGATCAGGATGTCGGTGACGAGCCGGATCCGCTCTGTGACGGCGGCCGCGGCGGCCAGGCAGATCGGCGACTCGTAATTGGGGTAGACGATCCGGTCGATCGTGCCCAGGGACGAGAACCCGGCCTGTTCGGCGCGACTCGCCCAATCGACGATGCCTGCTCTCAGGCGAGAAGGGTGACCTCGCCCACGTCGCCGTCGACCCGCACCCGGGTTCCGTCGGGGATGCGCCCGGTGCCGTCACGGGTGCCCACCACCCCGGGGATGCCGTACTCCCGGGCGACGATCGCCGAGTGGGAGAGCAACCCCCCGCTGTCGGTGATGATGGCGCCCAGCAGCGGCAGCAGGATGTTGAAGGCCTCGGTCGTCGACTCGGTCACAAGCACGTCACCCTGAACGATCCGGTCAAACTCCGATGGCCCCGCAACCCGCCGGGCGGCCCCTTCGTACACGCCGCCGCTGGCCCCGAGCCCGCGCAGCCGGCGCGCCTCATGAGGCTCCTCGGAGGTTCGGTGCATCGCGGCCCGGGTGATCGCGCTCGCCCTCATCATCCGGGCTGCGGCCGGCGGAAACCTCGCCGGGTCGGGTGGAGGTGGCGCCGGCGGCCCGAGCGTTTGCGGAGCCTGCTTGGCGGTGTGGGAGGTCCGCCACGCGAAGCGCTGCGCGAGCTCGTCGGCAGACGGTCCGCCGGACCGTGAAACCAGCGCCTTCATCTCCTCAAAGCCCGCGTCGATCAAGTGCTCGGGGTCGTGAATGCGATCCGAGTCGGCGACACGCCGGCCGGCGGCGATTACGGCCCGGCGCATGATCCCTGATGCCCAGATGTCACTGAACACGCCCCGCTCGTCGCGGATCCGATACATGAGGCGGGCCTCGCCCAGCAGCGCGTCAAACTCGTCACGGTGCTCGTCGGGCACCTCGGCGCGCACCTTGTCAATCCTCGCCTCGACTGGCGATTCAGAATCCCCATCCCCCCGGCCGAGGGCAGCGGCGCGAATTGCCCGCAGCAGCGCCTCGGGGAGTTCGAGCGCGTATCGGCCCGAGATGTCGAAACCGTCGAGCAGGCGGTACCCGACGAGATCGAGATACCCGGAGACCGCCTGGCCCGTCTCGCCAGAGAGTGCCCGCAGCTCGGCCAGCGTCTCCCCTGCCTCGTCGTCTGACTCCAGCAGCCGCCTGGCTTCCGGGTCGGCGTTGATCGCCGCGATCATTCCTGCGAGCTCGCTCGAGGCGCCTGCCGAGGTGGGCGCGGTGCCACGCATCAACCCGAGCAGCTCGGCCGCAGGGACGTCACTCCAATCAGCTGCATGCGCGAGCAGATCTCCGATCACGACCGTCGCCGCCCCGGTGAAGCGCATGTGCTGGTAGATCATCTCGATGTGGTGGTCGCGGCATCGCGTGAGGTAGGTCACGAACTCGCCATCGGTGAGCCCGGCGGGATCCACTGACTGAAGCTCGCGGTGCGTGCGGATCGACTCCGGCTTGAAGGTCCGGTCCCAGTCCCGGAGCTGGTCGCGCCACAGCTTGCGCTCGAAAACCTCCTCGGCACGCCGGTTGCGTTCAGGGAGCTCCTCATCCCGTAGCGACCCGAAGGACGTGTACGCGAACCCGTTGACATATGCGAACTGGAGGCCGTCGATCGGTATCCCGTAGTAGCGCGTGAACTCGCGGTACCCGCGCAGAGCCGGCTCGGGATGCATCTCGGCCCAGTAGCGCGTCGCCGGGCGGGGGAAGTGGACCGCGTCGATCGTCCACGATCCAGGGCCCGGCGGCTCAAACGTCACCCCGATCCCTGACTCCGCATCAGACACTGGTGGGCCCCCTTTTCGCTGGCTGTCCATCGGTTGAGGATCGCTATTCTCCCGCGCGCCGGCCGAGGTGTCACGTCCGCAGCCCAACGCAACCCGCGGCACGCGTGCAGGCTCCAGTGACAGTTAGGACAGGCGGCCCTCGAAGCGCTCGCAGACCTCGACCATCGCCTGGTGGAAGGCGATCCCCAGCTCGAGCGTCAGCGGCGGATAGACGGTCCCGTCGCGCGCGGCGGCCTCGGCTTCGGGCCGGATCGCGCGCAGCGTGGCAAGCCGCTGTTCGTTGCGCAGCCTGACCGCGGTGAGAAGCTCGGCGGCCTCGCTCGGCGTCAGCACGTCCGCGAAGAACAGCTTTACCATCCCAATGTCACGTACCTCGAACGGGATCGGCTCGGTGGCACGAAGCCAGTCGGCGAGCATCGTCCGGCCAGTGCCGGTCAGCTCGTAGAGCCGCCGCCGGCGCCGGCCGTGCGGCTCGTCGCGGCCGCGTAGCAACCCGGCTCGCTCGAGCCTGGCGAGACTCGGGTAGATCTGCGCCGGCGAGATCGTCCAGAAGAACCTGATCGACAGCTCAACCGCCTGCTTGATCTCGTAGCCGGAGCGTCTGCCGAGCCCGACCATCCCGAGCACGACGTAGTCCTGCGGCGAAAGGGTTGCGGGCGGCATACCAGTCAAGGTAACATGTCAGCCTGACATATCCCGATCAGGAGGTGTCCGATGTCAGCGCTGCAGCAGAGCCCGATCAAGCTCCCGATCCGCGCCGCGATGGAGGCGCGGGACCGCGCCGGCGTGCTCGACGCGTTCGCCGCGGACGCCGTGCTGCGCTCGCCGTTCACCGACGGCCTCGCGTTCACCGGCCGCGACCAGCTCGCGGCGCTCGTCGACGTGCTGCTCGGCGCGTTGGAGGACCTCAGCTACAGCGACGAGCTGATCGGCGATGACACGGCGGTGCTCGTCGGCACCATGCGGCTCAGCGGCGTCTCGGTCAACTTCGCAGACCATCTCAATCTCCGGCCGGACGGAAAGATCAGCGAGATGACCGTGTTCTTCAGACCGCTACCCGCGAGCGCGGCGGCGATGCGTGTGATCGGGGCTGGCCTCGGCCGCCGCAAGAGCGAACTGCGGGGCCGGACAATCTCGACGCTCGTCGCCCCGCTTGCATTCATGACGCGCGCCGGCGACCGGCTCGGCGTTCGGCTCGTGGAGCCCACGCTCTAGCAAGCGCCGGGATCGCGACACCTGCCGCTAGACGGCTGCAGGCGTCGCACCATCCCGTCACCATCGTTAGCATCTGGCTGGTGACGCGTGCTGACGACTCCGTTTCTCCGACGGACTCTGACGGACTCGCTCTCAGTCAGGTGATCCCGGCCCTTGAGCGGCGGCCCCCGGACCCGCAGCCGGCGGACCGCAGGCCCGCGCCCGGCGATCTGCGGCTGGTGCAGGCGCTCGTCAACAGCTTTCACAACCTCGACACCAGCCGCGAGGAGTTCGCCTCCCCGGCCGGGCTCGCCGACTGGCTGATCCGCCGCGAGCTGCTCGACCCCCGGGAACGGCTGACACATGCCGACCTCTCGCGGGTGCTCGACGTCCGCGAAGGACTGCGCACGCTGCTGTACGCGAACAACCATGAACACGTCGACCAGCACGCGATCGAGAGGATGAATCGGGCGCTGCGTGGCGCCGGCCTAGCGGTGCAATTGGACCCATCGTCGCGCCCCGACTTCAGATCGGCGCGCCGGGATCTGGACTCGGCGCTGGCGC
The DNA here is from genome assembly GCA_963730075.1 of uncultured Solirubrobacterales bacterium. Lineage (GTDB taxonomy): Bacteria > Actinomycetota > Thermoleophilia > Solirubrobacterales > Solirubrobacteraceae > Palsa-465. Next base: position 25,002 of record CAVSQH010000006.1, read on the forward strand.
TGATCGGGACGATCGTCGCCGTCGCGCAGCTTGACGGCCGCTGGTCGCGCTTGAAGGCGTGCCCCGGCCATGACTGCGGCTGGGCGTTCTACGACCACAGCCGCAACCAGGCGAGCGGCTGGTGCTCGATGGAGATCTGCGGACAACGCGCCAAAGCCCGCGCCTATCGCCAGCGCAGAGCCAGGAGCCACCCATGACCCCAACCCGAATGCGAATCTCGAAATTGGGCGCCGGTGTGATCTGCGTGCTGGCGCTCGCCGCGTGTGGCGGATCGAGCTCCAAGTCGAGCTCGAGCTCAACCTCTGCCGCCAAGCACGACGCGAACCCGGCAGCGATCCCGGTTTGCTACACGGCCGCCAAGGACGCGATGGCGAGCTTCCTCGCGATCCAGGCCCAGCAGATCGCAACCGCCCAATCAAGGGGCACGAGCGGCAACCCCGAGTGCTCATACACGACGGGCACCGGCAAGCACGAGATCAAGCTGCTCGCCGACGACTACACGGGCAATCAGCCGTACTTCATCCTTGAGCGCACGGCGGAGGAGGCCGCCCAAGTGTTCGTCCCCAACCGGACGGTGCCACCACCCCAGGCGATCAACATGGGCCTCGAGGCCGACTGGTTCCCCGCCCGCGAGCAGCTGATGGCCACCGACGGCCTCAAACTGATCACGACCACGGTCACTTGGAAGGGAGTCACTCAGAAGCATCGCCTCGCGCTCGCCAGGGCGTTCACCAAGCCCTACATCAAGGTCACCAAGCAAGGCAGGGCAGCGGTACACGGTTACCCATAGTCCGACCGCACCGGCGCCCGAGGCGATGCCCGCGGGACGGTGCTGCTCAGCGCGGTCACGGGCGCGCCACGTGCTCGGTCTCAGGTGCCGGGGTCACTCGGAGCGGCATCCGGTTCCCCATCGGGCTTCGCTGCAGTCGCGGACTCTCCCGCTGGGAGCGCGGACTGCGGGGCGCCGGAGCCGACCTCGGCCTTGAGCTTCGCGAACTCATCATCGACCGCGCTCTTGGTGCCGAGCTGAGCGAGCTGGCGGTCGACGTCGTCCTGCCCCGGATCCAGCGTGGTCAGGTCGTCGAAGGTCCCAGCTGCCTGCAGCTCCTCGACCGCCGAAGCTCGGGCCTGCATCTGGTCGGTCTTGTCGATCGCGCGCTGCATCGCCGCGCCGACATCGGCCATCTCATCCCCAACGCCGGTCGCAGCCTCAGAGATGTGCACCTGCGCCTCGGCCGCCGAATACTGCGCCTTGATGACCTCCTTCTTGGAACGAAACTGCTCGATCTTGGTCTGAAGCTGCCGTTCGGCCGCGGTCAGCTTCTCCTGCTCTGACTCAAGTTCTGCCACCTGCTGATCGAGCGAGCTCGTCTCATCGACGATCATCTGCTTGCGTTCGATCGCCGTTCGCGCAAGATCCTCGCGCCCGGCGGACATCGCCTCCCGCGCCTGGCCGTCGAGCTTGTCCGCCTGCTGATGGAGCTGTTGCTCCTGCATCTGCAGCCGCTTCTTGGCCGTCACGACATCGGCGATCCCCTTCTTGACGTTCTGCAGATCCTCGATCTGGCGCTCGTAGGCGTAGTCAAGCGTCTCCGCTGGATCCTCCGCGTGATCAAGCATGTGCGAAACCTTCGCCTTGGTGAGCGTCGAGATGCGGCCGGCAAGTCCAGGCATGGTGTCCTCCTAGGGATTCAACCCGCGTCCACTGCAGTGTCAGTCGTTGATGTCAAGGACCGGCATGATGTCCTTCAACTGCTGGCCGGCATCGGCATGCTCGTTGGGTACGACGGCCGTGCCGAGGGCGAAGAATTCGATCACGTGGCTCCCCCAGCCGTGGTTGTTCTCGTGCAGCTTGACCTCCACGATCCCCAGAACGCCATCACCGATCGCCTCGGCCTCTTTCTGCATCCGCTCCATCGCGAGTTCGCGCGCGTCATAAAGGGCCTGGGTGTACTGCTCAAGCTCGACGTTCTGACCGGTCTGGCGCATCGATTGCATCATTCCGCGATGAGCGACGTGGTAGACGCAGTTGCCCATCACCATGCCCACCGGGCGTTTGCCCGTCTGCATCAGGGTCCAGAAGGCCTGACCACTGAGATCGGATGTGAACGGGCGCCCGTTCGGGGCGCGGTGGACCTTGCCACCCTTGTGCTTGATCGCGGTACCGATGGCGATGAACTCCGCCATGTCGGCGCCCCACTCATAGCGCCCGATATCCAGGCGGACTCCGACGATGCCATCGGCCCCGAGCTGATCGGCCTCCTCCTCCATCCGCGTCATCGCAAGTTCACGGGCGGAGTACATCGCCTGCGTGAGGACGCCCATTTCCTGGCTCGCTTTCCAGTTGGACTGCTGAAAGCCGATGTGGTAGATGCTGGACCCGACCACGAGGCCGACCGGCTCAAAGCCGGCCCTCTCTACGCACAGGTACTCGTTCACAGTCAGGTCAGAGGTGAACAGGCCGCGGGCGTTCATCTGCAGGCGCTCGCTGGCGTGTTCGGCGAGGCCTTCGGTACTCGTCGGATCGTATGTCGACATCAGGTGCTCTCCTGGAGTGGTGGCGCCGGATTAAACGCCAAGGTTGATCGACAAGACCGGCGCGCCGAGCGGGGCGGGGTGAGGCTCGTGAACGCCGAGTGCAATCGCGGTGCCGAGCACGTGCATTGAAACTATGAAGAAATGCCGGCGATAGCCGCCGCCCTCGTACTCGTGGTGATCGATCGTGTGGGTGAGAGTTGAGATGACCATCTCGTTCGCGCCGGCCGCGCGCGCCTGAGAGAGCACCTCGTCCATCGCGAGCTGGCGGGCAAGGTAGACAGCCTGGGTGATCTCGACCATCTCCTGATTGCCCCACCACGAGCCCATCATCTGATTGGCTGCTGGACTCAGCGCCACGCACACGACCGAGGTGTGTCCGATGACACCCACCGTCTCGGCCCCGATGCGACGCAGCTTGTCGACATCCTGGCCGGAAAGCGCGCACATCCGCGGCCCGGCGCCGCCATGGGGCGCGAGCGTGGTTTCGCGGACCGCGGTACCGAAGACGGCGTACTCGACGTTGCCCGGCTGCCCGAGGAAAGCATTGGCAGTCATCTCGATACCGATCACACCGTCGGCGCCGGCGAACTGCGCCTCCTGACGCAGGCGATCGAACGAGCGCTCTCGTGACAGGTTCCAGGGCGCGGCGAACGACGGCATTTCCTGGATCCCGCCTCCATAGCCGGACCAGCCGTAGTTCCGCCAGCCGTGCTGGACGACTGAGGAGCCCATGATCTGTGCGATCGGCTTAAGACCCGAGGCTTCCGCGATCGCATACTCCTTGGCACTCAGATCGCTGGTGAAGAACGGAGAGCTCGCCGCTGCGATCCGCTTCAGGCGCTGCTCCGCCCCCAGCGGGATCCCGCCATCTCGGATGCGCTCAAGGTCAACCGCGGCCGCCTGAAGCTCCTCTTCGCTGAGCGGTACCGCCCGTTTCCCGAACAGAGCCAAAGCCACATGATGCTGGCAGATCCACACCACCCGCACAAATGAGAGCCGCGGCTAGGGCGCCTCACGCAGTCGCCGTTCTGACGCGTGACGAATATTTGAGCAACCGCTTTGAGCGACTGCTAAATTGGACGCCATGACGCGGGCTACGACCCGAGCGGACCGAGGCCAACCGCCGGATGGTGCGGCCGAACTGAGTGGGACCAGGCTGGTGATCGCCGAGGCGGCGCTTGAGACGCTCAAGGCGAATGGCTTTGCCGGGGCGAGCGCGCGGGCGATCGCTCACGTGGGCGGCTTCAACCAAGCGCTGATCTTCTACCACTTCGGCAGCGTCCAGAACGCGCTGCTCGCAGCGCTTGACCTGATCAGCGACCGGCGATTGGCGGATTACGGGCCGGCGTTCGAGAACGCCCGGACGGCGTCAGAGCTCGGGCGGCTCGCACGCGCAATCTATGACGAGGATCTCGAGCGCGGGTACATCACAGCGCTCGGGGAGATGGTCAGCGGGGGCGTCTCCGATCCGCTCCTCGGCGCGGAGGTGGCAGCGCGGATTGAGCCGTGGATCGGGATGGTCGAGCACAAGCTCGAGCAGCTGCTCGCGGACTCACCGCTGCTCGCTCTGGTGTCTGCGGACGACCTGGCGTTCGGGATCGTCTCGCTCTACTTCGGCGTCGACATGCTCAGTCACATGCAGCGAGACCATGCCCGCGCGGAATCCCTGCTCGACCTCGCGACCCGCCTTGCGGCCCTCGCCGAGACTTTCCTGCCGTCGATCCAGGAGGACTCGTCATGAGCCTCGACACACCTACCGATCTTGTGACCGGAGCGTTCAGCTACTCGGGAGCGCAGATCGCAGAGCGGCTGCTCGACTCCGGCCGCGCCGTGCGGACGCTGACCTACCACCCCGACCGGCCACACCCCTTGCAAGCGAGCGTTGATGCACTCGAGTACCGGTTCGATGATCCCGCGGCGCTCGCTCGCAGCCTGGCGGGGGTGAGCACGCTCTACAACACCTTCTGGGTCCGCTTCGACCACGGGCGGACGAGCTTCGCCAACGCGATAGAGCGCTCCCGGATGCTGTTCTTCGCCGCCAAACGCGCCGGCGTCCAGCGGATCGTGCACCTCAGCATCACGAACCCGTCGCTGGAATCGCCGCTCCCATATTTCCGTGGCAAGGCGCTCGTCGAATACGCGCTCGCCCAGTCCGGCATGCCGTACTCGATCGTCAGGCCAACCTGGATCTTCGGCGGCGAGCGCGACGTTCTCGCCAACAACATCGCCTGGATCCTGCGTCGAATGCCGGCGTTCGCCCTACCCGGCGACGGCGCCTATCCGGTCCAGCCGATTCACGTTCAGGATCTCGCCCGGATCTGCACGGACGCCGGCACCGCAACCGGCGACATCGTGATCGACGCGGCCGGGCCCGAGACGATGCCGTTCCGCGATCTCGTCGCGCTCGTCCGCGCCGCCGTCGACACGAACTCGCCGATCGTCGGCATACCCCCGGGGCTGATGGCGGCCGCGGCCCGCGCCCTCGGTCTTCTTGTCGGTGACGTCGTTCTCACGGGCGACGAGATCCGCGGCCTGATGGCCGGCCTGCTGATATCCCACGAGCCGCCGCTCGGCCAGATCGCGTTCAGCCGATGGCTCGGAGAACACGCGACCTCTGTCGGCCGCGCCTATGCCAATGAGCTCCAGCGCCATTTCGCCGGGACCGTGACCGGGGCGTGATGCTGACGCCACCGACCCCAGGCCAACTGCGCCCTCCGCACGCGATCACATGCGTCTGGTTCTGGGCCTGGGCAGCGGTCGGCGCGCTCGCGGTCAGCTCCATCTTCCTCGGCATCCTTACGGCGCCCCCCGCCCTGCTCCTCGGCGTGCTCGTCGCGACCGTGGGCGACAGAAACCACAGATCAACCTTCGGCCTCCTCACCGGCGCGGGCCTTCCGCTGCTCTGGGTCGCTTACGTGCAGCGGCAAGGGCCGGGAACCATCTGCTGGCATACGGCCTCGAGCGCGGGCTGCGATCAGTACCTCAATCCCCTTCCGTGGCTCGTCGTCGGCATCACCATGGTGCTCGCCGGCTTGGTCGGACAGACACGCCAGCGCCGCTAAGTGCTCACGGAGCTTGATGCAGGCCCACGTGCGAGTCGGCAGCTCTCGGGCCGGCGGTGACAAAGGCGCTCAGCACGCGGTCGCGCAGCTCGCATTGAGCGGCTCGGCCAACACGTTGATGCCCGTACACCCTCTGATGCAGCTCACCGGGTCGACGCGTCCCGCGACGACCGTGCGCAAGCGCAAGATTGTCGAACACGAGCAGCTCGCCGGGTTGCGAGTCCAGCTCGACCTCGACGTCCCTGACGCGAAGGCCGTGCCGCGCGAAGAACGACAGCTCTGACTGCAGGCTGTCGAACTCGGAGCCACACAGCAATCCGGGCTCTCGCTTCACGCTTGGGAGACGTGGTGGGCTTCCCGCTGCGCCTTCGATGATGCGCGCAAGGCTTCCCTCGACGTAGCCGCGAGCGTCATCCCAGGCGCCGTGCGTTCGAGCTTGGGGTCCAGCGGCAGCCCAAAATCGAAATGGAGCGTCTGAAAGGCACGCGTTGGTTGGCCGTCGCTAGCAGGCAGGACGAAATCCCCGATCGGACCCAGGCGAAGCCGCGGTCGTTCAGTTGCGCCAACTGATCGTTCATGCTCGAAGGCATCAGCAGCTGCGCCTGACTCGCACCTCGTCACAGGAGTCGTCGAGCGTCACAAGCCAATGCTGCTGGAATCGAAACCATCTCCTCGGACTGAGGACAGCGATCGAACAGACAGTGAGAGCTTCACCGAGCCTGACGACCGGCAGCGTTCTGCGACAGTCGCCGCCGCTCTGCTGCGCGAGGCGGCCGGCCGTTTGATCAACCGTGGACTGCAGCGCGTCTCGCCGGCGCATAAGGCGCTCACGCTCAGCGGCCAATCTCTCCCGCTCCTTGCGAGCTGCGGCTTCCTCTCGCTCGAGCTCTTTGAGCCCATCTCTGAATGCCGCCCGCCAGGCCTCCGCATCGGTCCGCAGGGTCTTGGCGAAACACAGCAGCGTCGCGAATTCTGCGCGCAGGTCGAGCTGATCTTGACTGCGGTCTGGTGCCAGCGCCACCTGTGCGCGTAGAGCGTCGAGCTGCCGGCTCAGCTCACTGTGCTGCGCCCCTCCCCATCGCGGATAGTCGTCCTCGGACGCAGACGGATGGTCGTTCAGCGTCCTGTCAACCACCGCCTCCGCGCGAGCGATCGAGGACCGCAGCCTGGCGATTTCAGCGCCAACGTCGGTTTGAGCGTCGACCAGCAAAGCACAATCGTTTCGCCGGACCGGACGCGCGTCAAGGTCGCTCGCCCCGGCGGACCGCTCTACATGTGGCTATCTCGCTCTAAGGAGCTTGCGCAGGATCCGCTTAAAGGGCGGCCCAGCGCGAGCGACGAAGGTCAGCCCACGGATCTCAGTAGCGATGTGAAGTCGGCGACTGGTCCGAGGTGAGTCAGCTTGTCGGGGTTGACGATCCCATTGATGCTTGTGATCTGGCCTCCGGCGACATCAAGTGCGCATACGCCGATCAGCCGCTGCTGCGCGTCGAGATAGAGCGCTCCCGGGCCGCCGTTGACCTCGACGAGGCGCAACGACGCGCCCGGAATGCGCGCGACCCGGCCGACCCAGTTGAGCACCGTGCGCGCGACACGATCGCGGCCGCGGAGCGACCGCGCGAGCGCCGGAACCTTGCCGCCACCATCGCCGGTCAGCTGCACATCGTGAGCGAGCAGCGCCTCGAGGCCAGCGAGATCGCCTTGCTCAGCAGCCGCGAAGAACCGCCGCGTCAGCTCGTCGCGCTGCTCGCGCGTGGTCTGAAACCGTGGCCGGCGCTGCTCGACGTGGCGCCGGGCGCGGGTGCCGAGCTGGCGCACGTTGTCCTCGCTTTTGCCGACGATCGACGCGATCTCCGGATACCCGTAATCGAACACGTCGTGAAGCACCAGCACCGCGCGCTGCTCGGCGGACAGGCTCTCCAGCAGCACCAGCATCGCCATCGACAGCGAGTCGGCCATCTCCGCCCGCCGCGCGGGGTCGTCGTCGCCGTCCGTGATGATCGGCTCGGGCAGCCACTCGCCGACATACCGCTCGCGGCGGGCGCGCGCGGAGTGCAGCTCGTTGATCGCCAGCCGCGTGGTCACGGTGGCGACGAACGCGCGCGGCGACGCGATCTGCTCGCCGGTCTCGAGCGCCCGATGGACACGCAGCAGCGCCTCCTGTACCACGTCCTCGGCCTCGGAGACGCTGCCGAGCATCCGGTAGGCGATCGCGAACGCGACCGGCCGCAGATCGTCGAGCAGCCGCTCGCGATCGCTCACACTGAGGCCTGCGCCCGCCACCCGGACTCGCCTGATGGAGGCCGCGTGAGTCGTCCGGCTGCCGTCGCGAAGCCCTGCCGCCAGGTCGCGTGCGCCGGCCGCCACCCGAGTTCGCGCTTGGCCTTCGCGTTCGACGCGCCGCGCACGTCGGTCATCATCACCACGCCTGCCTCCCCGGCGAACAGCCGCCCGATGAACCGCGGCACGCGCATCGGCTTCTTGGCGCCGAGCTCCTGAGCCAGGGCCGGTAGCCATTCGGCAACGGGGGCGGGATCGTCGTCGACCACGTTGTAGACGCCGCGGCTGCCGTGCTCGACCGCCGAGACCGTCGCCTCCGCCGCGTCGGCGACGTGGATGAACGACCACACGCCACCACCATCACCGACCACCGGGAACTTGCGCTTGCGGATCAGCTCGAACTGCTCCTCGCCCGGCGCCAACGAGGTGCCCGGCCCGTAAAATGCGCCGTAGCGCAGCACGATCCCGTCCGTCCACTCCACCGCGAGGACCGCCTCCTCGAGATGACGGATCGCGGCTAGGGTCTCGCGCATCGTGTCCACGGGCGAGGAGTCGAGCGGGTCTTCCTCGCTCTTGACCGGCCCGCCGGTGCGCCCGTACATGCCATAGCCCGCTACCCCCTGGGCCACAAACCGCCGCACGCCGACCGCCTGCGCGGCCGAGAGCAGATGATCGGTCCCCTCGGTCCGCAGACGATTCGTGGCCGTGAAATCGCGATCGAAATGACGCATATCAAGCGCTCCGATCGCGGTCAGCTCATGAACGATCACCTCCGGCCTCGCCTCCGCCACCGCCTCCGCGACCTGATCGGGATCGAGCGCGTCCGCGATCACCGGCACGGCCCCGAGCTCGTAGAGCATCGCCTGCTTTGACTCGCTACGCGTCATCCCGACGACCTCATGACCCCTGGCAACCAGACGCGGCACCAGCTGCCTACCGATCGCCCCTGTCGCACCTGCCACAAACACTCTCATCATCAACCTCCTGGGCCTAGCATCGCTTATACCCCACAAGACAGGACAGCAGCCTCGTTTGTGACACTTCCCGCGGAGCGCGATCAGCGGCTCAGTTGGAATGCATCGCCTCATACGCACCTGGGCCGGAGCTCGGCCGGCAGGCGGGTTGGTGCCCCTGCAGACAGCCCGGTGGCAGCTAACGCAGATCCGTGCTGACCGCGCCGAGCGCCGCCAGATTCGGATAGCGATTCGAGACCCCAAGATCGGACACCGTGCCGGTGGCCGCGTCGACGACCAACGTCAGGACGGCGCCCCGCGGAGCGCGCGCCCCAGGCGGGACCGACACGAACTTGAGCACGAACGACCCACGCTCGGCGATCAGATATGACCATCGCTTGCCAGGGACGCGATCACCGGACGCGATCGCGTTGGCGCGCTGGCGCGTGCCCGCGCTGTGCTGAATCAGCGTCGGCCTACGATCGCCCGCAGCAGCGGCGGCCCGCTCGGCGATCTGCACGATCCGGCTCTCGGTGAGATGCGACCAGCCCGGACGAGGCGTGGCGGCCGCCAGCGACGACACGGCCGCTGCCGCGGCGGCCATCAGGCCAGCGGCCAACACGATGATCACGAGCGTGCGAGGAGCGGTCCTATTCATGCGACTCACAATCACTACGCGCGTGCCGGCAGACCATCACACCTCGGATCCCAAGTTCGGTAGCGTCGTCGTGCGGCGTTGAGCACCGAGTTGGGCTGGCGCGCCCGCGGGCGCGTCGCCTTCTCCGGGGGATCCCCGGGGATGTCACGGTAGGTCGTTCAATGCATCGCGAGCCCTAGGGTGCATCCCAGGGGAGGCACGTCCGGGCACGCGCGACGAGAGCGGTCGGGGCTCGACGCCGCGATCATTGCCGCATGTACGACCCGGACGGCAGACTTGCCCTGGCCGAGGAACTGGCCGACGCGTTCCTCGACGGATCATGGAGAGCCGAGGCTCTCGCCGAGCGCGGAGCGGGAAGCCTCGACCGCTGGCCCGATTGGATGGACGCGCTGGCGTTCGCGGCGGTGGCGTTTGACCGGGTGGCGCCCATGGACCGCCGGGATGAGCTGGTTCGGTTCATCGACGGCTTTCTGCGCGACCGCGCACCCGGCCGCGACGGCGATCGGCCACCGCAGGTCATCCGACACCTGCCACCGCAGGTCGTTCGAAACCTGCCACCGCGCCGGCCGGCGCCGGTGGGCGATTGGCCGGTCGCTCGGATCGAATCGGTCGCGGCGCTGGCGGAGGGGCTCGAGCTGAGCGCGGGGCAGTTGGCGTGGCTCGCCGATGTGCGTGGCTTGGAGCGCACGGTCGGTCGGGAGCAGCTGCGCAACTACCGCTACCGCTGGGTACCACGGCGCAGCGGCCTGCCGCGGGTGATCGAGGCGCCGAAGGCAAGGCTGAAGGAGATTCAACGCTGGGTGCTGCACGAGATTCTCGATCACGTGCCACCGCCCGTCGCTTCGCACGGCTTTACCCGCGGGCGTTCGGTGCTCACGCACGCGGCCGTGCACACCGGGCGTGCCGTCGTGCTGCGAATCGATCTGCGCGACTTCTTCGCGTCGGTGTCGGCAGGTCGCGTGTACGGAATCTTTCGCACCGTCGGATACGACCGCAGCGTCGCGCACACGCTCACCGGACTGTGCAGCAACTCGATTCCGACGCTGGTCTGGAACGCGATCGACGCTCCACAACAGCCGCATCTCATCCAGCCGCAATTCTGGCTGGGACGACAGCTCGCCACGCCGCATCTGCCCCAGGGAGCTCCTACATCCCCTGCGCTGGCCAACCTCGCCGCGTTCGCGCTCGATCGCCGGCTGAGCGGGCTGGGGAGGGCGTTCAACCTGAGCTACACCCGCTACGCCGACGACCTCGTCTTCTCCGGGCCGCGGCTGACGAATCGCGCCAACCGGACCCTGCTCGCGATGGCCGGGCGGATCGTCCACGAGGAGGGTTTCCGGATCAACCAGGACAAGTCGAGCCTCCGCACCGCGGCGCAGCGCCAGCTCGTCACCGGCGTCGTTGTCAACGCGCACCCGAACGTCCCGCGCCCCGAATACGACCGGCTCAGGGCGATCCTCCATCGGATCGCCATCGATGGCCCCGGCAGCTACGAGCCCGGCCGACCGGTCGACTTACGGGCCCACCTGCGCGGGCAGGTCGCGTGGGTCAGTGCGGTGAACCCGCGCCGCGGCGAGAAGCTTCGCCGGCTCCTTGAGGCGATCGACTGGGGCCCGACCGGCGGCACCGACCCGTAGTCCGCAACAGCGGGGATCCGGGCGCGGACCTCCTGGAGACGTTCTCCGAGGAGTTTCGGCTCACGAACTAGCCACCCGAGTCGGGTTAGGATGGGCGCCGCCAACAACCACCGCGCGGGCGAAAGGTGCGTGATGAACGAGAGTCCGGTTCTCATCCATGTCTGGGAGATCGATCCGCAAGACGAGGACGCTGCCGTCCGAAGTCTCGACGAGATGTTCAGCGGTCTGACCAGCGACCCCGGGTTCGTGTCCGCGAGAGTGCTCGGGAGCCCTGACCAGACGTCGATCGCGGCCGTCATGGAGAGCAAGACCGTCGAGGATCGCCGGCGACTGGAAACGTCTCCGGCCGTCAGCGAGACGCTCAGGAGCCTGCACGGCAGCGCCAACATCGTCACGCGGATGTATCACGAAGTCGGGTCCTACCGGGCCTAGCCGGCGGCCGCAAAACGTCAGATCAGCTCGCCCTCGGCGTCGCGCGCGTGGCGCGGGAGGCCGTCATCGGGGATCTCGTAGTAGTCGCCGGCCTGTGACACGTACCAGTGGCTGGTGGCCTTCAGGCCGGTCGGCCCGTCGAGGGTGCCCGCGGCGATGCTGACCGTCTCGTAGCCGGGCGGATCCCAGAACAGGCTCGAGCCGCACTCGGCGCAGAAGCCACGCCGCGCGCGGGCGTCGCTCTCGGGGCTGTCAATCCAGCGCAGGCCGCGCTGCTCGATGAGAACGAGATCGTCCTTGCGTGCGGCCGTGGTCACCGACACGTGACCGTGCCACCGGCGGCACTCGACGCAGTGACAGATCAGCAGGTCACGCAGCGGGCCGATGACCTCGTAGGTCACCGCTCCACACAGGCATCGTCCGGTTGCCATCGCAGGTCGAACAGTAAGTGATCGCGCACGGCGCGGCCGGGGTGATGCAAGTTGAACACGGATAATGCGCGCGAGGGGGTTCCAAAGGTGGCCTGTGGAACGCCTGCTGCCGCATAGACGTAAAGCGTTCCGAAGGTCCCGCGGCGGTGGCAGGCGCGGAGTCCGCGGCGACTACGATCGAGCGAGTGTCATCGCTCGACACACCGGCGCCCGATGCCGGCCTGCTCTCGCGCGCGCCCTCGCCGGCGCTCGTGCTCGGCGCGATCGCCTCGGTCCAGATCGGCGCGGCGCTGGCGACGAAGCTGTTTGCGCGCGTCGGGCCCGGCGGCGCGGTGCTGCTGCGGCTGACGGTGGCGGCGATCGTCCTGATGCTGATCTGGCGGCCGCGACTGCGAGGGCGGACGCGCCGTGAGCTCGTGCTCGCCGTCGCCTTCGGGGTCGTGCTCGCGGCGATGAACCTCGCCTTCTACAGCGCGATCGACCGGATCCCGCTCGGGATCGCCGTGACGATCGAGTTCGTCGGCCCGCTCGTCGTCGCGGTCGCCGGCTCGCGGCGGCGGCTCGACCTCGTCTGGGTCGGGCTCGCGGTGGCCGGCATCGTCGCGCTGACGCGCGGCGATAGCCACTCGCTCAACACGCTCGGGGTCGTGCTTGCGCTTGCGGCCGGCGCATTGTGGGGCACCTACATCCATCTCAACGCCCGGGTCGGCCGGGCATTCGAGCGCGGGACCGGGCTGGCGCTGGCGATGTCGGTCGCGTGCGTGGTGGCGCTGCCGTTCGGCGTTGTCCAGGGCGGCTCGGCGCTGCTGCAGCCGCGGTCGCTGGTGATCGGCGGCGCGGTCGGGATCCTGTCGTCGGCGATCCCGTACTCGTTCGAGATGGAGGCGCTGCGTCGGATTGCGACCAGCGTGTTCGGAGTGCTGATGAGCCTCGAGCCGGGGGTGGCGGCGCTAGCGGGGCTGATCTTCCTCGGACAGGCGCTCGGCGGCCGCGAGCTGATCGGCATCGCGCTGGTGGTCGTGGCCTCGATCGGCGCGTCGCTGAAGGCTCGCGAGGCGCCGATCGCCGTCTGACCGGACCGGGACCGTGGGTCCCGCTAGAGCTCGATCGTGGTGCCGACGGTACTCAGCACGAACGCCTCGGGGAACCTCGCCGCGAGACGGTGAATCGCCCTCCAGCCGGTGCAGTGGGCCGGCACGAGCACTGACGGCGAGAGCTCGGCGAGCGCGTCGACCGTCGGCTCGATGATCGGCTCGAACATCGGGCCGCTGAGATGAAAGCCGCCGACGATCGCGGCGACCGCCTGCTGCCCGGTCAGCCGGCGCGCGTACCTGACCGTGTTCACGATCCCCGCGTGGCCACAGCCGCTGACGACCACCAGTCCTCGGTCGCGCAGCCGCAGCACCAGCGCCTGATCGTCGAGGATCAGCGGATCCGGCCGCCAGCCGTCGCCCGCGCGAGCCTCGTGGCCCAGAAAGCCGGTCTCAAACGGCGTCGTGCGGTCGACCTCGCCGGTGATCAACGCCGCTCCGTCGAGCAGGAAGGACGGCCGGCGGTCCTCGACGATCTCGAAGCCCATCCCCTCGAGCGCGGAGCGGCTGGTCGACGGCAGCTCGGCGGGCTCGAGCCCGGGGAAGCGGACGCGACGCCGGCTCCAGAACTCGGGGTGGATCATCACCGGCAGGTTCGCGGCGCCGAGCACCTTGACGAGCCCCTCGATCCCGGTCACGTGGTCCCAGTGGCCGTGGCTGAGCACAACCACCTCGATGTCGGCGGGCGAGATCCCGAGCCGCCGCATGTTCTCGACCATCCCCAGCGGCGACACGCCGGCGTCGAACAGCACCGTCCGCTCGCGTCCGTCCTTCTCGATCCGCACCAAAGCAGAGAACCCGGGCTCGGCGATCAGCGCATCGGGAACGCCCTGCTCGGGACTGACCCGTGACCCCACCCGCGGAAGCAGGCCGCTGAGCGCCCGTGGCCAGTTGAGCCGGGTCACCTGATCCTGGTCTACGAGCAGCGGGTCGGTGAGGTTGTCGACCAGGACGGTGACCCACACGCGATCGACCGGCTCGAGCTCGATCTCCATCACGGGTAGCTGTGTGCCGACACCGGCTCCCATACTCTCATCTGTCCGCCGCCGTTGACCTCGACGCGAGGAGCCACCGCGCGACGGCGGACGCTTAGGATCCGCCCCGTGGCTACCGCACCGAGGATCACCGTCGTGGGCTCGGCGAACGTCGACCTGGTGGCCCGGTGCGAGCGGCTCCCGCGGCACGGCGAGACCGTTACCGATGCTGTTTTCGAGCGGATCCCCGGCGGCAAGGGCGCAAATCAGGCGGTGGCGGCGGCGCGGCTCGGGGCCGAGGTCCGCTTCATCGGTCAGATCGGGCGCGACGATCTGGTGCTCGGATCGCTGCAGCGCGAGGGGATCGACTGCAGCGGCGTTGTGCGCGATGACGGCGAGAGCGGCGTCGCGATGATCATCGTTGACGCCGAGGGCGAGAACATGATCGTGGTCGCGCCGGGCGCCAACCGGCGACTGACGGTCGATGCGGTGCAGATCCACGACGCCGACGCGGTCATGTGCCAGCTCGAGGTCCCCGATGACGTCACCGCGGCGGCGGCTGCCGACGCGTCGTTCTTCTGCCTCAACGCGGCGCCGGCCCGCGGCCCGGTGGAGCTCGACCCCGACCTGCTGGTCGTGAACCGTTACGAGTACGAGCTCGTCGGGCCCCGTCCGGGGCTGGTCGCGTTGACGCTGGGCGCCGAGGGAGCGGTGCTGCTCGACGGCGGCGCTGAGGTCGCGCGTGCCACGCCGCCCCGGGTCGATGCCGTCGACGGCACCGCAGCCGGTGACGCCTTCTGCGCGGCGCTGCTGATCGCACTGCTGGAGGGACGCGAGCGGGCCGATGCCCTGACGTGGGCGTGTGCCGCCGGCGCAGTGGCCGCATCGCGACCGGGGGCACAGCCGTCGCTGCCGACCGCCGCAGAGGTCGACGCGCTCCTGGCCGCCTGAGGCCGCGGGCACCGACGCGCCCCGCGGTTAGGGGTTGTACCGGCGGTGGCGGGGCGAGATGATGGCGTCGAGTCGGGGCGTGCCCGGCTGGAGTGGACTTCCCGACCGACCCCGAGGATCAGGAGCAAGCGGATGGCGACCATTGGCACGAGCAGCGTCCGTGATGTTCTGCAGGGAGCGGTCGCGAGCGGGGCCGTGCCGGGAGCGGTGGCGGCGGTGACCGGACCCGATGGCGCGACGGAGATTTTCAGCGCCGGAGTGCTCGAGGTCGGCGGCGACGCGGCCGTGACGCCCGACACGATGTTCCGGCTGATGTCGATGACCAAGGCATTTGCGACCGTCGCGGCCCTGCAGCTGATCGAGCAGGGCAAGCTGTCGCTGCACCAGCAGGTCGCCTCGGTGCTGCCGCAGTGGGGGGAGCTCAAGGTGCTCGACGGGTTCGACGGCGACACTCCTCGTCTGCGCGAGCCCGCCTCCGCGGCGACCATCAAGCAGCTGCTCAACCACACCGCCGGCCACGGTTATGGGTTCTGCAACGCCGACCTGTTGCGCTACCACGCGGTGACCGGTCTGCCGGATCCGTTCACCGGCAAGCGCGAGGGACTGTTGGCGCCATTGATCGCCGACCCCGGCACCGAGTGGAACTACGGGATCAACACCGATTGGCTGGGACAGGTCATCGAGGCGATCAGCGGCGTCGATCTGGCCGCGTACCTGAATGAGCACGTGTTCGGACCGCTCGCAATGACCGACACGACATTCACGCCGACCGACGAGCAGCGCTCGCGGATGATGGGGATCCACAGCCGGACGCCTGACGGCGGCCTGACCCCCAACCCGATCGAGGCCCCGATCTCGAACCCCGAATTCTGGCCCGGCGGCCACGGAGCATTCGGGACGGCCGGCGACTATGCCCGATTCGCCGCCGCGCTGCTCGGCGGCGGCGAGCTCGACGGTGCACGGATCCTGCGGCCCGACACGGTCGAGCTGGCGTTCACGGATCATCTCGACGGGATCGCGCTGCCCAAGCTGATGAAGTCGGCACAGCCGGAGGTCAGCAATGACGTGCCCGCAGCACCGTTCCGTCAGGGGTGGGGATACGGCTTCCACCTGTTCGCCGAGGACCTCCCCGGGTTGCGTCACGCCGGCACCGGCGATTGGGCCGGGCTGTTCAACTGCTACTTCTGGATCGACCGCAGTGCCGGCGTCGCGAGCGTGTTCCTGACCCAGGTGCTCCCGTTCTACGACGCGCGCGTGATCGAGACCGCGCTCACACTGGAGGCGGGCATCTGCGCCCCGGCGGCCGCTGAGGCGTAGTGACCTATCCTCTCCATTTGTGGGGTTGTTTGAGCGCGAGGCTGAGCTGGCCCGTGTTGACGGCCTACTCGATCAGACGACCACCGGGCTAGGGGCGGTGGCGGCGGTGGAGGGTACCGCCGGAATCGGCAAGACCGCGCTGCTGACCGAGGTGCAACGCCTCGCCGCTGACCGCGGACTCGGGCTGCTGACAGCGCGCGGGTCGGAGTTCGATATACGGCGGTCGAGTCGACGCTCCGGCCGTCGGGCGACCGGTCGCCCCGCGAGCGCGCGGATTCGTGGGAGCGCGCGGAGCCCGGAGCGCAACCGCGCACGCCTGATCGCCGTCAGCTGTATCGGAGGTAGCCGATCAGCGCAGCCAGCGCCAGCAGCGCGGCCAGGACCAGCGGTAACACGAGGCTGCTCTTCACCGCCAACGCGCCGACGATCGCGCCCATCAGCATCGCCACGACCGCCGCGGCGCGGCGGGTCGTCCCCTTGCCCGATCCGCCGCCGAGTGGGGATTCGGCCGACAGCGCGGTCAGGGTCAGCGTCAGGACGGTGGTCGTCAGGTCGGGTACGCCGAGCCCTCGTACGGTCGCGTTGCGCATCCCCATCGCGAGCGCGAGCAGCGCGATCACGGTGTCGCCGGTGGCGTGATTGGGCTCGACCGCGACGGCCGCTGCGAAGGTGGCCGCGATCGCCACCAGCGCGACCTCGGCCATGATCGCGGTGATCACCTGCCGCCGCCGGCGCTCGCCGCTTGCAACCGCGAGCCTGCCGCCGGCGACCGAACCGGCCATGAACGCGAGCGCCGAGATCAGCGGCGCGATCGTCGGCAGCCCCGCGGTGCCCGCGATCCCGAAGCCGAGCAGCACGACGTTGCCGGTCATGTTGGCGCTGAACACGTGGCCGAGCCCGAGGTAGCTGACCGCGTCGATGATCCCCGTGGTGGCCGTCAGGACGATCAGTACGCGCGGCAATAGGGCGCGCAGGCTGCCCGGCTGCGGAGCTGCCGGTGCGGCATCGGTGCAACTCATCGGTCGCCTCCTGTGTGTGAGATGTGTGGACGAACTGCGTCCGGCGCTGAGCTCCGACCGGTCAGCGGGTCTTGGCGGGCGTGCGCTTGCGAGCGGACTGGTCGGGGAGCGCCGCGAGTTCGAGCCCCAGCGCGGTGACCAGTGTGCATGCCGGCAGTTGCTCCTGGAGCAACCCGAGGCAATGGCGGTAGTGACGGAGTCGCCGGCGTCTGACCGGAGTCTCGGTCGCCGGCGCGAGCCGGAGCTCACGGACCTTCGAGAGCTTGTCGGCGGCGAACAGCACGAGCGCGTCGTGGCCCGCGTGCGTGACCTGTTCGCGCAGCGCCGCCTTGCGCCGCGCATAACCCTTGACCTGGTCATCCTCGGTCACTGCGCAGACGAGATCCGCGACCAGACGGCCGAAGCGCCGGGAGAGGTCGGCCCGCGTTGCGCCCGTCTTCTCGAGCGCGTCATGCAGGATGCCGGCGGCGATCACATCGTCAGCAGCGCCCGCGGCGTACAGGAGCAGTGCGACCTCTAGCGGGTGCGAGATGAACGGTGCGCCGTCGACCTGACGCAGCTGGCCCGCGTGGATCCGACGCGCGTACCTGAGCGCCGCCGCGGTCTTGGGGAGGTCGGCGACGAACGGAGGGGTGCACTCCGTGCTAACCACCGTCGCGAAGTCTAATCAGATCGATCGGTCCGCCGAGGGGGCAACTGGAGCCGTTCGCCTCGGCCGCCTAGGATGTGGGCATGAGCGATGAGAGCATCGCGGCACGGATCGAGACCCTCGTCGCCGAGGAGCACGAGCTTCGCAGCCGCGAACAATCAGACAGCGCCGACACCGATCGGCTCGACGACGATCAGCAGCGTCTGCAAGCGGTGGAGGTCGAACTCGATCGCTGCTGGGACCTGCTGCGCCAGCGCCGCGCGCTGCGCGAGTCGGGCGGGGATCCAGACGACGCGCAGGTGCGTGACGCCAACACGGTCGAGCGCTACCTGCAGTAGCCGGCCGCGGGCGAAAACTCAGCTGACGCGCGGCTCGAGGTCAAACCCGCAGAGGTGGACCTCGGTCGCCTCGCGGACGTCGACGACCACGATCAGGACCGAGCCGCACCCTGGACAGCGGCCTACGCTCCCCGGCCCGCGCGCGTAGACGACCAGCTCCGCGATCCGGGTCCGCAGGCCGCAGCGCTCGCAGACGCCGGTCGTCATCGTCATCTCGGCGCCGTAGAAGTCGAGCAGCTGCCCGGCGATCGCGTTCCCATCCACTGGATCCATCGCCCTACGCTCCCGTGGGTCCGAATCGCTCGGTCCGGATCCGGCTCGCCTGACGCCCGCTTCCAACCAGCGAGCCGGCGACCGTCTCGACGAAGCCGCTCGGCCCGCAAACGTACGTGAGCGCGTGATCCTCGTCGGGCCACGCGACCTCGTCGAGCAGGCCCTCGTCGATCCGTCCGCGGTGCCCGGTCCAGTCCTCGGGCCACTCGCGCGTGAGCGTGAAGCGGATCTCGACGTTGTCGGCGGCGGCCTGGCGAAGGAGCTCGTCGCGATAGATGACGTCGGCCCACGAACGTGCGGAGTAGACCAGGCGGACCGGCACGTCACCACCGTCCGAGGCCCAGTGCCTCACGATCGCGCGAAACGGCACCACACCGGAGCCACCGGCGACCAGCAGCAGCGGTCCGCCCTGCCCGTGCTCCCAGACGAAGTAGCCGCCGATCGGCCCGCGCAGCTCGAGCTCGTCACCGAGCCGCAGCTCCTGCGCCAGATACGGCGACACCTCACCGTCATCGAGGCGTTCGATCGTCAGCATCAGGTTCGCGTCCTCGGGGCTCGAGGCGATCGAATAGCTGCGCTGGGCCTGATAGCCATCCTCCGCCGTCAACCGGATGTCGACGTGCTGGCCGGCGCGGTGGCCAGGCCACTGCGGCAGTTCGAGCACGATGCTCCGCACCCGCGGCGTCTCGTCGATCAGCTCGACCACCCGCCCGAGCTGCCAGGTCAGTCGCCCTGGTAGCGCTGCTCGAGCCATGGATCGCCGTGGTTGTGATAGCCGTAGGACTCCCAGAAGCCGGGCTCATCCTGCTCGGTCAAGGTCAAGCCGCGGACCCACTTCGCGCTCTTCCAGAAGTACAGGTGGGGGACCAGCAGCCGAGCCGGCCCGCCGTGCTCTGACTCGAGCGGCTGACCGTCGTACTCGTAGACCACCCACGCCCTGCCGCCGGTCAGGTCCCCGAGCGTCAGGTTCGTCGTGTAGCCCCCGTCAGACCAGGCGGTTGCGTACCCGGCAGCCGTCTCGATGTTGCCCAACAGCGTGTCGACCGAGACGCCGCGCCAGCCGGTGTCGAGCTTGGACCACTTGGTGACGCAGTGGATGTCAACCGTGAACGACTCCGCCTCGAGCGCGAGCAGCTCGTCCCAGGTCCACGAAACCGGCCCATCGACCGCGCCGCCGATCTGAAAGGTCCAATCGCTGAGCGGGGTGTGCGGCGTCGGGCCGGCCGAGAGGACCGGAAAGTCCCTGGTGACGTACTGCCCTGGTGGTACCCGGGACGGATCTACATCGGAGTGACGGCGACCTCTGAACCCGCGGCTGATCGGCGACATCAGGCATCGCCTCGCTGGAGGCTGCCGATCCCGAGTGAGCCGTCCCCGCTCCCGGGTGAGGCGTCCAGGTCCGCCCCGTGGCCGTGCTCACGCGACTCGCTCGCGCCCTGCGCGTCGGCGACGTCACCTGTCGGGCCGGCCGGCGGATCGTCGAGAAAGTCGCCGCTCGGGACGAAGAACAGGTTGCCGGTCAGCGCGGTCGAGAAGTCCAGCAGCCGATCGGTGTTGCCGGGCGGATCGCCGATGAACATGTTGGACAGCATCTGCTCGATCACATCCGGATTGCTCGCGTAGCCGATGAAGTAGGTGCCGAACTCACCGGCCCCGACGCGCCCAAACGGCATGTTGTAACGAACGATCTGCCGCTCCTCGCCGTCCTCGTCGACGATCGTGTTCAGCGCGACATGCGAGTCGGCGGGCTTGACGTCGTCGGGCAGCTCGAGATCTGAGAGCTTGGTCCGGCCGACCGCCAGTTCCTGCTCGTTCACCGCGAGCGCGTCCCACGCCGCGAGGTCGTGGACATACTTCTGCACGACGACGTAGCTGCCTCCGGCGAACTCGGCGTCCTGATCGCCGATCGTGACCGCCGCCCGGGCCGCCGCCCCCTCGGGGTTCTCGGTGCCGTCGACGAACCCGAGCAGATCGCGCTCGTCGAACGACCTGAAACCGTGCACCTCGTCCACGAAGGTGGCGTAGCCGTGCAGTCGCTCGGTCAGCCGCTGGGCGAGCTCAAAACACAGATCGAGGCGGTGGGCCCGGATGTGGAACAGCAGATCGCCGGGGGTCGCGACAGCCGTGTGACGCGAGCCGACGAAGCCGGGGAACGGGTGCAGACCGGCCGGGCGGGGCTCGCCGAACATCCGATCCCAGAGCGCCGAGCCGAGGCCGACCACGCATGTGAGCTCGCCCTCGGGGATCCGGAAGCCAACCGAACGCTTGAGCCCACTCACGTCGGCAAGCAGCTCACGAAGCTCGTCTTCGGTGCCCGGATCGATCGTCAGCACGAGGAAGATCGCCGCTTCGGTCAGCGGCGTCAGGACGGGCTGTGGCTCGGCAGCGTCCACGAGGTGGTGCGTATTCTGCATACCTCGGCGCGCCGGCGCACGCCGCCTACCGCCAGAGCTGTCAGCCGCCCGCGGCGAACGCCAGCAGGTCGGCGATCCCGAACCGTCCTCGCGAGGGGAGCGTCGGTCTCCACCCGGGTTGCGAGCAGCGGTACGAGGCGGGATCGGCGTCGAGGATCCCGAGCAGCAACCTCGGTCACGATCCGCCCGCCGACCGGCCCAAGACGGTTGCCGTTGCCGTGAACGGCCGCCTCGCACATCAGGTAGAGCCACAGCGGGGTGTGACCGGACCACCCCGAGTCCCCGAGGCCGAGCTGCTCGGCCGGGATCGGCAGCTCACCTGCGGCAAGGGCGACGTCTTCACCAGATGGAAGCCCGACCGCAATCCCGCGCCCGAGGTGTTGCGACGCCAGCGACGGTTCGCCTCCCGGCACCCGCATCAGCGCACCGGCGAGCCTGCCGTCGATCCTCCGGGCCCGTTGCGCGCGCCGCCCGCCGGCGGTGTCGAACATCAGGCTCCAGTCGACCGCACGGGTGCGGGCGACCGGCCGAAAGCCGACCAGCTCTGAGACCGCGAGCGGCACGACCGCCGACCGCCTGACCGCGTACGTGTCACGGATCTGACCGTGCGCGCAGCGTAAGGCGCCGGCCTCGAACTCGAGCGGGATCGCCGGAATCGAGTCACGTAGGTACAGCCGCGGCCCGTTCGCCACCACGTCGCGGACGATCCGCTTGCCGGCGACCAGTGGCAGGTACTCGTTGGCGAGAATCCACTGGTAGTGCCAGCGGGTCGCCCGCGCGGCGGCGTCGAACAGCTCCGGCTCGGGGGTGCCCTCGGCGCGCAACCGGTCGATGAATCGGTTGTGAACCCCGAGCAGCGCGAGGTGCAACTGAGACACGAATAGGTTGGCGTCGTTGCGCGGGTCGCCGATCAATGCGATTCCCTCGCCGTTGCGGGGCAGGTCTGTGGCCAGGCCGATGTCGGTGCGTCCCAGCAGCAGCTTGGCGGGGTCCTCACGCTGGTAGAGGAATGGGCTCCGGGCGGGACCGGCTCCATAGATGCCGTCGAGGTTCGCTCGTGGGGCGCCGACGGCGCGCAGCGCATCAAGCGACCCGTCGGTCGGCGCCGCGGAGCGGTCAGCGGTGATGTCGTGGGCGACGAACTGGCCGAAGAACGGCCAGCCGGCCGCGCTCGAACCTTCCCGCGAGATCGCCGTGCCGTCGCACGGTCCGCCCGCCTCGCCCAGCGTGATCAGATCGGATTGGCCGGCCTCAAGCGGCGCCAGGGCCGGGAACAGCCGCTCGTAACGACCGCTGATGCCCGGCTCACCTGCGGCGAGGTGGGAGAGCCCGAGGCAGTTGTCGACGGCGGGGTGCCGGGCGTAAACGGTGCGGGCACCCGCCGGCGGCGCGCTGGCCCTGGCCGGCGCTGCCTCGCTGATCACCGAGACCGCGACGCTCACCGACGTCCCGCCGCGAGTGCAGTCGTGTGCGATAGGCCGGCCATGCCCTCCACCTCACTTCTGCCTGACTCCGGAGCGGGCCAAACCTTCCCGGCGGTCGTGCGGCGGTTACCGGGAGCGCTCGGGGCGGTGGGCGGCCCGAGGCCGCGCGGGCGATAATCATCGGCCAGGCGATGCAGCTGCAAGACCTTCGCGAGCCGATCGTGCAAGCGCCCCTCGCCGGCGGCGCCTCGACCCCACGGCTGTCGGCTGCCGTCAGCGAGGCGGGCGGACTCGGATGCCTGGCCGCGGGCTACAAGACCGCCGAGGCGGTCGCCGATGACATCTCCGAGCTACGGTCGCTGACAGCGGCGCCGTTTGCGGTCAACATCTTCGCCCCGCCCGAGCCGGCGGCCTCAGACAGCGGCGCGGTCGCCGGCTATCGCGCGCGGCTGCGGGGCGAGGCGGAGCGGTTCGGGGTTGAGGTCGGGGCGGCACTGCACGACAATGACCGGTTCGACGCCAAGCTCGAGCTGGTCCTCGCGGAGCGCGTCGAGATCGTCTCGTTCACCTTCGGATGCCCGCCCGCGGAGGTGGTCTCGAGGCTCCACGAGGCCGGGCGCGACGTGTGGGTGACTGTCACCAACCCGGAGGAGGCGACTCAGGCTCGTGACGCCGGCGCCGACGCGCTCGTGGTCCAGGGTTTCGAGGCCGGCGGCCACCGCGGCTATTTCAGCGATGACCAGCCCGAGGAGCTCGGCCTGCTCGCGGCGCTGCGCCTGGTCGCACACCGCGTCAGCCTGCCGCTGATCGCCACCGGCGGGATCGCCGACGGCGCCGCCGTCGCCGCCGTCCTGTGCGCGGGGGCCGTCGCCGCGCAGATCGGCACCGCGCTGCTGTTGACGCCCGAGGCCGCGACGCCCGAGCCGCATCGCCGCGCGTTGGCGCTGGGGCGGCCGACCCGGATCACCCGGGCGTTCAGTGGCCGCAGCGCGCGGGGGATCGTCAACCGCTTTCTCGAGGAGCACAGCGCCCAGGCCCCCGCGGCCTATCCCGAGGTTCACCACATGACGAGCCCGGTCCGCGCGGCGGCGCGCAGCTCGGGGGACGCCGAGGCGATCAACCTGTGGGCCGGGCAGACCCACGCGCTCGCGCTCCAGGCGCCGGCGGGCGAGATCGTCCGGCGGCTCGGCGCCGAGGCCCGCCAGGCGTCGGCCCGGGTCGCAGCGCGGCTGGACAACGGGCCTGAATAGTCGCGTCAGCTGATTTGGCGAGCAGCCGGTTTGCGCCCCGGTCGTCAGGAGGTCGCGGGCTCAGCCTGCGCAGCCACTCGCGCGACCGGGGCCCGCGCCGGTCCGAGCGCGGCGATCGCCAGCCCGGCCAGGATGCCGCCCGAGGCGCTGATGAGCCACGCGGTCTGGAAGTCGCTCAGGGTCGCGACACCGGCCCCGAGCACGGCGACCAGGAGCGCGATGCCGAGAGCCGAGCCCACCTGGCGTCCCATCGTCAGGACGGCGGCGCCGGTCGCGAACCGCTCCGCGGCGAGTGACGAGGCGCCTGCGCCGGTCAGGGTCGGGATCACGAGGCCGACGCCCGAGCCGCTCATCATCATCCCCGGGAGGTACTCGGAGAAGTAGGCGGGGGTCGCATGGATCCGGGTGATCCACCAAACGGAGGCGAGCGCGAACAGCGCCGTCCCGGCGATCCCCGGCACCCGGTAGCCGACGCGCGCCCCGAGTCGCGCGGACGGAATGCTGAACACGGCGGCCATGAACGGACCCGGGAACAGCATCAGCCCGGTCGTCAACACGCTCTCGTGCCACACGGTGGTCAGGAACAGAACCCCGTTGAGCAGCATCGCCGCGAATCCGGCGAAGAACAGGATCGACGCTCCGACCGAGAGGCTGAAGGTCCGTACGCGAAGCATTTGCGGATCGATCAGCGGCGATGGGTGGCGGTTGCTGCGCCACCAGATCGCGGCCAGCAGCGCGAACGCGAGCGCCAGCAGCCCGATCACCCGCGGCGAGTCCCAGCCCCAGTCCTGGCCCTTGACGATCGCCAGCACGAGCGAGCCGATCGCGGCCACGAACGCGACCGCGCCGGCTAGGTCGGGCTTGAGCGGGTTGCGTTCGCGACGCTCGATCAGCACCCGCTGCGCCGCGATCAGCCCGGCGACCCCGACCGGGAGGTTGACGAGGAACACCCAGCGCCAGTCGGCTTGGACGAGCAGGCCGCCGAGCGGCGGGCCGGCCGCGGCGGCGATCGCGCCCGTCGCCGCCCAGACCCCGATCGCCGCGTGGCGCTCGTGGAGCTCGAACTCAGGCAGGATCAGACCGAGCGAGGTCGGGAGCATCAGCGCTCCGCCGCCGGCCTGCACGAGGCGTGCGGCGATCAGCAGCTCGACCGATGGCGCCGCCGCGCAGGCCGCGCTTGCGAGCACGAACAGGCCGAGCCCGAGCGTGAATGCGCGCTTGCGGCCAAATGAGTCCGCCCAGCGGCCGGCCGGAACCAACAGCGCCGCGAACACGATCGAATAGCCGCTCACGATCCACGACAGCGAGCTGAGCGATGACCCCGAGTAGCCCCGGGCGATGCTCGGGAAGGCGATGTTGACGATGAACAGGTCGAGGCTCGACATGAACACGCCTGAGCACACGATCAACGTCACCAGCCACTTACGTTGCATGATGCAACGGACCCTACCACAACCGAGTTGCATCATGCAACCCGTACCCGCTACAATTGCGTTCAGATGCTCGGCAACGACTACAGCGACCAGACGTGCAGCATCGCGGCGGCCCTCGAGATCGTGGGCGAGCGCTGGTCGCTGCTGATCGTGCGCGACATCCTGCTCGGCGGTCAGGCGGTTTGACGCTTTGCAGAAGGACCTCGGAATCGCGCGCAACGTGCTCCAGGCGCGGCTGACGCGACTGATCGAGCACGGCGTGATCGAGCGCCGGCTGTATCAGGAGCGGCCCGCCCGGTATGAGTACCTGCTGACCGAGAAGGGGCTCGATCTGTGGCCGACGATCGTCGCTCTGCTGCAGTGGGGGGACAAGCACGCGCCGACGGCAGCCGGACCGCCGGTGCTGCTCGAGCACCGGGACTGCGGTGGTGCGATCGACGAGCACCGGGTCTGTGAGCGGTGCGGCCAGCGGCTCGGCCCGCGCGACGCACTTGCCAAGGCCGGGCCGGGCGCGAGGCCCGACCACCCGCTGCGCCGGCGCGAGCAGCAGTCCGCCCCATCAGTGGCCTGAGCGGACACCTGTCGGCACGGCCTCTCGGGAGGCGTACGCTTACAGAGGTGACTGCACTTGGTATGGCACTGCTGGTGGTTGGAGCGGTGGTCGCCGTGGCCGAGGCCCACTACCCGACCCACGGCATCGCCGGTGGGGTCGGCGTGATAGTGATGGCGCTCGGAGCCGTGCTGGCGATCAGCGGGCTCGGAGCGGGAGTGCTGCTCGGGCTGCTGGCCGGTGGCGCGCTGGCCGCCGGCGGCGCGGCGCGGCGCTGACCTTGTCGGTCAAGCAGGGCGACCGCCGCCCGTCATCGGCGGGTGCAGCACCGGGCGCCGAGGGGATCGTCGGCCACATCGGGGTGGTGCGCAACTGGGCCGATTCGCGCGGCAGCGTGCTCGCTCGACGGCGCGCTGTGGCGCGCCCGGCGGTCGGCCACCGACGAGCGAGCGAGCTGCATGCCGGCGACCAGGTCGTCGTCGAGCGGCTGACCGGGCTGACGCTGT
This sequence comes from uncultured Solirubrobacterales bacterium, assembly GCA_963730075.1. Lineage (GTDB taxonomy): Bacteria > Actinomycetota > Thermoleophilia > Solirubrobacterales > Solirubrobacteraceae > Palsa-465. The sequence continues at coordinate 51,182 of CAVSQH010000006.1, forward strand.
CGGTGCGGCGAGCCGAGGACTGGGAGCTGCTGTGATCACCGCAATCATCTTGATCGTCGTGCGTGCTGCTGCGTGATCGCGCTGGCGGCGGCCGCGACGCTCGGTCCGGGTGCTGCGCGAGTACGAGCGCGGCGTGATGTTCCGCCTCGGGCGGCTGATGGACCAGCGCGGGCCCGGGCTTGCTGCTGCTGATCCCGTCGATCGACCGGATGGTCCGGGTCAGCCTGCGGACGGTGACGCTCACGGTCCCGCCGCAGGAGATCATCACCCGCGACAACGTCCCGGCCCGCGTGACGGCGGTCGCCTACTACCGCGTGATCGACCCGAGCCGCGCCGTGACCGAGGTCGAGGACTTCGACGGACGCCACGCTGCAGATCGCCCAGACGACGCTGCGCTCGGTCCTCGGCGAGGCCGACCTCGACACGCTGCTGTCCGAGCGCGAGCACCTCAACGAGTCGCTGCAGCAGGTGATCGACAGCGCAGACCGAGCCGTGGGGGATCAAGGTGACGACGGTCGAGATCAAGGACGTCGAGATCCCCGAGCGGATGCAGCACGCGATCGCGCGCCAGGCCGAGGCCGAGCGCGAGCGGCGCGCCAAGATCATCAACGCCGAGGGCGAGTTCCAGGCGGCCGCGAAGCTCGCGCGACGCGGCCGACGTGATCGGCGACAACCCGGTGACGCTTCAGCTGCGCTACCTGCAGACGCTGCGCGAGATCGGCGGCACCCAGAACTCGACGATCGTGTTCCCGATGCCGATCGACATGATCCGGCCGATGATCGACGCGCTCGGCGCCGGCGCCGCTGCCAGCGCCGACGCGAACGCCGACGCACCGCCAGCGAGCGCAAACGACAAATCGATCGACGCCTGGCACCGACGAACGCCGATCAGCTCGACGCCTCGCCGCGGCACCGAGCTCGAGTCCGCGACGGCGGTCTCGCCGACTGGCGTCACCCAGGCGGCCGCGGACGCCACCAAAGCGTCCGACTGACAACCGGGTCAGCCGACAACTCGCCGGCTCCGGCTAACCTGGCCCGCCGGTCATGGCCATCCGCGAAGACATCCGCAACATCGCGATCGTCGCCCACGTCGACCACGGCAAGACGACGCTCGTCGACGCGCTGCTGTGGCAGTCGGGCGCGTTTCGCACCGGCCAGGCGGTCGCCGAGCGCGTGCTCGACTCGATGGATCTCGAGCGCGAGAAGGGGATCACGATCCTCGCCAAGAACACGGCGGTCCGCTACGGCGAGCGTGAAGCTGAACATCGTCGACACGCCCGGCCACGCCGACTTCGGGGGCGAGGTTGAGCGAGGTCTGACGATGGTCGACGGCGTGCTGCTGCTCGTCGACGCCAGCGAGGGCCCGCTGCCGCAGACCCGGTTCGTGCTGCGCAAGGCGCTCGAGCGCCGGCTGCCCGTGATCCTCGTGATCAACAAGATCGATCGTCCCGACGCGCGGATCGACGAGGTCGTCGACGAGGTCTACGAGCTGTTCCTCGACCTCGACGCCGACGAGTCCCAGATCGAGTTCCCGATCGTCTACTGCAACGCCAAGGCCGGGCAGGCGTCGCTGGACCCGAACGAGCCCGGCACCGACCTCCAGCCGCTGCTCGATTCGCTGCTCGAGCACGTGCCGGCGCCGCAGTACGACCCCGGCCACCCACTCCAGGCCCACGTCACCAACCTCGATGCGTCCCCGTACGTGGGGCGGCTCGCGATCTGCCGCGTGCGCCAGGGGACGATCCGCCGCGGCGAGAACGTCGCCTGGTGCCGGGCTGACGGGACCATCGAGCAGGTCAGGGTCTCCGAGCTGTACGTCACCGAGGCGCTCGACCGCGTCGACGCCGACGAGGCCGCGGCCGGCGAGATCATCTCGGTCGCCGGGATCCCGGAGATCACGATCGGCGAGACGCTCGCCGACCCCGACGATCCGCGCCCACTGCCGGTGATCACCGTCGACGAGCCGTCGCTGTCGGTCACGGTCGGGATCAACGGCTCACCGCTCGCCGGCCGCGACGGCAACCTGCTGACCGCCAGCCAGGTCAAGGGCCGGCTCGACCGCGAGCTGGTCGGCAACGTCTCGCTGCGGGTGTCGGAGACCGAGCGCCCCGACGTCTGGGAGGTTCAGGGGCGCGGCGAGCTGGCGCTGGCGGTGCTGGTCGAGCTGATGCGCCGCGAGGGCTTCGAGCTGACGGTCGGCAAGCCGCAGGTCGTCACGCGGGAGATCGGCGGCGCCGTACACGAGCCGGTCGAGCGGATGAGCGTCGACGCGCCCGAGGAGTACGTCGGCGTGATCACACAGCTGCTGGCGCTGCGCAAGGGCCGGCTCGAGCAGATGGTCAACCACGGCACCGGCTGGGTGCGGATGGACTATCTGGTCCCGGCACGGGGTCTGATCGGGTTCCGGACCGAGTTCCTGACCGAGACCCGCGGCACCGGGATCGTCCATCACGTGTTCGACCGCTGGGAGCCGTGGCACGGCGAGCTGCGCACCCGGCCGACCGGATCGTTGGTCTCTGACCGGCGCGGGGACGTGGCCGCGTTCGCGCTGTACAACCTCCAGGAGCGCGGAACGCTGTTCGTCGAGCCTGGGGACGAGGTCTACGAGGGCATGATCGTCGGCGAGAACTCGCGCCAGGAGGACCTCGACGTCAACGCCTGCAAGGAGAAGCACCTGACCAACATCCGCTCCTCGACGGCCGACGTGCTGGTCCGGCTGGTGCCCAAACGCGAGCTGTCGCTCGACCAGGCGCTCGAGTTCCTGCGCGCCGACGAGTGCGTCGAGGTGACCCCGGCCGCGGTCCGGCTGCGCAAGGTGGAGCTCGACAGGACCGCGCGCGTCAAGCTCGCCCGTGCCGTCAAGGCCGACGCGGCCGGCTAGCGAGGATCGACTGGACGGATAGCCGATGCGCGCCCGGCGCTGTGAGCCCTAATTGGCCGGCTTCTCGACGTGACCGCCGAACTGCTTGCGCAGCGCCGACTGGACACGGTCGCCGAAATCGTTCAGCCCACGCGAGGAGAAGCGCGCGTAGAGCGCTGTCGTGAGCACCGGCGCTGGCACTCCCTCCTCGATCGCCGCGACCGACGTCCACCTTCCCTCGCCGGAGTCGGAGACGCGGCCGGTGAACTCATCGAGGTTGGGCGACGCGATCAGCGCCTCCGCCGTCAGGTCGAGCAGCCACGACCCGACCACGCTCCCGCGCCGCCACACCTCGGCGACCTCGGTCGTGTCGATCTCGTACTGGTAGTACTGGGGCATCTCGAGCGGGCTCGTCTCGGCGTCCTCGTCCTGGTGGCGCTTGCCGACATCGGCATGGTGCAGGATGTTCAGTCCCTCGGCGTAGGCCGCCATCAGGCCGTACTCGATCCCGTTGTGGACCATCTTCACGAAGTGGCCCGCGCCGTTGGGGCCGCAGTGCAAAAAGCCCTGCTCGGAGTCGCTGAGCTGTCCCTTTCGCCCGGGCGTGCGCGGCACGTCGCCGACGCCCGGTGCGATTGACGCGAACAGCGGCGTGAGCCGCTGGAACACGTCATCCTCGCCGCCGATCATCAGGCAGAAGCCCCGATCGAGGCCCCACACGCCGCCGCTCGTGCCGCAGTCGACGTGGTGGATGCCCTTTTTGGCTAGCTGCTCGGCGTGATGGATGTCGTCGTGGTAGTGGGTGTTGCCGCCGTCGATGATCACGTCGCCCGCGTCGAGCACCTCGGCGAGGTCGTGAATCGTCTTGTCGGTGATCGTGCCGGCCGGCACCATCACCCATACCGCACGGGGTTTGTCGAGCTTTGCGACGAACTCCTGCAGCGACGTGGCCCCGTCAGCGCCGTCCGCCTCGAGTGCCTTGACCGCGTCCGCGCTGACGTCGTAGCCGACGCACCGGTGGCCGTCGCGCAGCAGCCGCCTGACGATGTTGGCGCCCATCCGTCCGAGGCCGACCATTCCAAGCTGCATCGGTGTGTCGGTTGCCATGCCTGCTCCTCTCTAGCCGGCGCTCCTCATCGCGCGGTAACGGCGGATGAGCGCATTGGTGGAACTGTCGTGTCCGAGCTCGTGCTCGACGTCGGCCTCGAGCTCGGGGATGATCTGTTTGGCCAGGACCTTGCCGAGCTCGACGCCCCACTGGTCAAAGGAGTCGATGCCCCACACGGTTCCCTGCGTGAAGACGCTGTGCTCGTAGAGCGCGACCAGGTTTCCGAGCACGCGCGGTGTGAGCTTCTCGGCGAGGATTACGTTCGTGGGACGGTTGCCCTCCATCACGCGATGCGGGACGACCGACTCGGGCGTTCCGTCGGCGCGTACCTGCTCCTCGGTCTTACCGAACGCGAGCGCCTGCGCCTGGGCGAAGACGTTGGACATCAGGATGTCGTGGTGGTCGCGCAACGGGTTGAGCGCCTGGCCGAAGCCGATCAGGTCAGCCGGGATCAGCTTCGTGCCCTGGTGGATCAGCTGATAGAAGCTGTGCTGTCCGTTGGTCCCCGGCTCGCCCCAGAAGATGGCGCCGGTTTGGTAGTCCACGTGCTCGCCGGCGAGCGTCACGTGCTTTCCGTTTGACTCCATCGTCAGCTGCTGGAGGTAGGCGGGGAAGCGCTTGAGGTATTGCTCATACGGCATTACGCCACAGGTCTGTGCCCCGAAGAAGTCCCCGTACCAGACCGACAGGAGGCCCATCAGCACGGGCAGGTTTCGCCGCAGCGGGGCCTCTTGGAGGTGGAGGTCGATCTCGTGGAAGCCGGCCAGCATCTCGCTGAACGATTCCGGGCCGACGGCGAGCATCGTCGAGAGTCCGATCGCCGAGTCCATTGAGTAGCGGCCGCCGACCCAATCCCAGAAGCCGAACATGTTCGCTGTGTCGATACCGAACTTCGAGACCTCGGCGGCATTGGTCGAGACCGCGACGAAGTGCTTGGCGATCGCACTCTCGTCGCCGAGCGCCGACAGCGCCCACTCGCGCGCCGACCGAGCGTTGGTCATCGTCTCGAGCGTCGTGAAAGTCTTCGAGCTGATGATGAACAAGGTCTCGTCGGCCTCGAGGTCCCGGGTCGCCTCGACGAAGTCAGTCGAGTCGACGTTGGACACAAACCGGAAGGTCATGTCGCGGCGCGAGTAGTGACGGAGGGCCTCGTAGGCCATCACGGGCCCGAGGTCCGAGCCACCGATCCCGATGTTGATCACGTTGCGGATCGCCTTGCCCGTGTGGCCCTTCCACTCCCCCGAGCGCACGCGCTCGGCGAACGCCGACATCCGGTCGAGCACCTCGTGCACGTCGGTGACCACGTCGACCCCGTCGACGATCAGCTTCGTCCCCTTCGGCATCCGCAGCGCGACGTGCAGCACCGAGCGGTTCTCGGAGACGTTGATCCGGTCACCGCGGAACATCGCCTCGATCCGCGCCCGCAGGCCGGACTCTTCGGCGAGCGCGATCAGCAGGTCGAGCGTCTCGTCGGTGACCCTGTTCTTTGAGTAGTCGAGGTACAGCGAGCCCCCCTCGGCGGTCAGCCGCTCGCCTCGCTGCGGATCGCGGGCGAACAGATCGCGGAGATGGACGTCGCGGATCTGCTCGTGATGGAGCTCCAGGGCGCGCCAGGCCGAGCGCTGGCGCAGCGGTGTCTCGGTCGTGCTCATCGCTGCTGCACCCGGTCCGATTTCACGCCCGCAGCGCCGCGCTCTGCTGGTCGATGTGGGACATCAGGTCGTGCCACGCGTGCACGAAGCTGCTCGCGCCGTCGGTCTGGAGTTTGCTCGCGAGCGCGCTGACATCGACACCGGCGTCGGCGAACTGTGCCAGGGCGCTGTCACTGTCCCCGCCGTCGGCGGGCATCGGCGTGCCCACATGGCCGTGGTCGAAGAACGCCTTCAGCGTCGCCTCGGGCATCGTGTTGACCGTCAACGGCGCCCCCAGCGCGTGCACGTAGAGGGTGTCGGGCGCCTTCGGATCCTTGGTGCTGGTGCTCGCCCACAACAGCCGCTGCATCCTCGCGCCGCTGTTGGCAAGCCGCTGCCAGCGGTCGGAGTTCATCAGCTCGCGATACGCCTTGTAGGTCTGCAGTCCGACCGCTATCGCGAGGCGGTCGCGCAGCTCGTCGCCGACCTTGTCGGCCACCGCCGCGTCCCACCGTGACATGAACACCGACGCGACCGATCCGACCGCGGGGTCGAGCCCGGCGTCGATCCGCCGCTGCACGCCGCGCATGTACGCCTCGGCCGCCGCGATGTACTGCTCGGCGGAGAACAGCAGCGTGACGTTGATCGGGACGCCGGCGGCGATCGACTCCTCAATCGCCGGAAGGCCCGCCTCGGTGCCCGGGATCTTGATGTACAGGTTTGATGCGCCGGCGCGCTCATGCAACTGGGCGGCTACCTTGACCGTCGTCTCGGTCTCGTAGGCGAGCTCCGGCGAGACCTCGAGCGAGACCCAGCCGTCGACGCCGTCAGTCCGGTCGTGGATCGGACCGAACAGCTCGGCGGCGCGACGCAGATCCTCGATCGCCAGCTCGAAGAACAGCTGCTCGCGGTCGAGTCCGGCCGACGCCTTCTCGTGAATCGCGTTGTCGTACATGCCCGAGGCGATCGCCTTGTCGAAGATCGACGGGTTCGATGTCAGGCCCGTGATCGAGTAGTCGTCGATGTAGCGCCGGAGCTGCCCTGAGTCGAGCATCTCGCGGGTGATGTTGTCCAGCCACAGGCTCTGACCCTGCTCGTGCAGCTTCTCGGTCGCCTTCACTTCACTCTCTCCTGTCCGGTTTGGCGCACGGTCGCGTACGGTCACGGTAACCAGATCCGCATGGTCGGGTGTTGTGCTTGTGGTCCGAGCCCAGTCAGGACTCGGCGACCGCGCCCGCCGTGGCAGGATCGGGGGCCCCGCCGCCGGCCGCGTGCTGCTCGAAGTACTCGGCTCCCTCGATGCTGAGACGGGGCACGATCCGGTCGAGCCAGCGCGGCATGTACCAGTTGATCTTGCCCATCAGCACCATCAGCGCCGGAACCAGCAGGCAGCGCACGATGGTGGCGTCGATCAGTACCGCGACCGCCAGCCCGACCCCGAACTGCTGGACGGTCGGATTGCCGTTGAGCAGGAAGCTGCCGAACACGAACACCATGATCGACGCGGCCGCCGTGATCACGCGCGCGCTCGTCACGAGTCCATGCACGACCGAGCTCTTGTTGTCCTCGCCCTCATGGACGTGCTCCTCAATCTGGCTGACGAGGAACACCTCGTAGTCCATCGACAGCCCGAACAGGATCGCGAACATGAACAGCGGCACGTAGGAGACGATCGGGACCGGGTCGCTGTGGCCGAGCAGACCGATCCCCCAGCCGTACTGGAAGATCGCGGTCAGCACGCCATACGACGCCGCGATCGAGAGCAGGTTCATCACGGCCGCCTGGGCCGGGACGACGACCGTCCGGAAGGCGAGGATCAACAGCAAGAAGGCGAGCACGATGACGACCCCGATCTGGAGCGGCAGCTTGCTCGAGATCTTCGACGCCAGGTCGTCGTAGGCGGCCGTCTGACCACCCACGTAGGCCTTCATGTTGGTCCCCTTCTCCGCCTTGGGGATCGTGGTGTCGCGCAGCGTGTGCACGAGGTTGGCGGTCGTCGTGTCCGACGGCGCGGTCTTGGCGATCGCGTTGAAGAACGCCGTCGTGCCGGCCTTGTCGACCTGGATCGGGGTGACCGCCGCCACCCCGGCGGTCGCCTTGACGTCGTTCTGGAGGGTCACCAGCCGCGGGTCCTGGGCAGCCGGGTTGCTCTGGGAGCTGGACGACGACTGGGAGCTGGACGAGCTGCTCGAGGACGTCGAGCTAGAGGAGGACCCGGACGACGAGCCCGAGGAGGAGGAGCTCGACGACGAGCCCGACGGCGCCTGCGCGGGGGTCCCGAGCTTGACCGCGATCAGCAGCGGTCCGTTGGCTCCCTCACCGAAGTTGGTGCTGATCTGATCGTACGCCTGGCGCGCGGTCGTCGAGGTGGAGAGCGCGCCGGTGTCCTGCTGGCCCAGCGTCAACGACAGCAGCGGGATCATCAGCGGGATCAGGATCGCCAGCGCGCCCACGAGCGCGACCCACGGGTAGGACGCGATCTCATGTGCCCACTTTGCCCACAGCCCACCCTGTGAGGGGTGGGACTCCGGGTGGCGGTCTCGGACCCGCAGCGAGTTGATGCGGCCACCGATGATCGCCAGCACCGCAGGCAGCAGGGTTAGCGCCGCACAGACCGCGACGACGACCGCGATCGCGGCCATCAATCCCATTGTCGTCACGAGCGGGATGCCCGCGACCGCGAGCGAGACGAGCGCGATCGTAACGGTCGCGCCGGCGAAGAACACGGCGCCACCCGATGTGGCGGCCGCCCGCGCGATCGACTCGTCCATGTCCAGGCCGTCCTTCATCCCGCGGAAGTGCCGCGTGACGATGAACAGCGAGTAGTCGATCCCGACGCCGAGCCCGATCATCGTCGCGAGCGTCGGTGCGACGGTCGGCACGGACACGACGTGGCCGAGAATCCGGATGATCGCGAGCGTCGACGCGAGCGCGAAGATCGCGGTCACGATCGGCAGGATCATCGCCACCAACGTCCCGAACGTGAATGCGAGGATCACCATCGCAGCGATGATTCCGATCAGCTCGCTGGACTCCGTCGACGGGGTTGACACCTTCTGTCCGAGCTGGCCGCCCGTCTGCACCTCGAGCCCGGCTGCCTTGAGAGGGTCCGAAGCCGCGTTGATGATGTCCTGCGCCTGCTGCGTGGACAACGAGCCCGGGTTGCCTTTTGTCGTCACCGAGATGTAGCCCGTCATCTGGTTCTTACTGAGCTGGGACGCCCCCTGTGGAGTGAGCGGGTTGACCGCCGAATACACATTGGCCGCCTTCGCCACGTCCGACGACGCGGTGTTGATCGCGTTGGCGTACTTCGAGTCGGTCAGCTTGCCGCTCTTGGTGTGGATGACGATCGGACTTGAGCCGTTGGACTGAGACGGGTACGGCCCCGCGAGCGCATCGGTGGCGAGCTGGCTGCCGGTCCCAGGCAGCGACAGGTTGTTGTTGGTCGTGTCCCCCATCTGGTGCGAGACCCCAACCAGCACGATCGCGATCACCAGCCAGATTCCTGATACGACGAATCGCCGTCGTACGCAAAACTGCGCCAACCGATACAGGACACCGGTCATCTAGGCTCGACAGCCCCCCTCAACTCAGGTTCCGCCTGCGAACCGCCGCAAGGGCATCCTTGCGCCCGGATCGGTCAGTGTCAAGCCGCAGACAACCTCGTCCGCTGCCGCCGGCACCCGGTGAAAGTCCTGATTTGCGCGCAGTTCGCGGGCCCGCGACGAGGCGGCCCCGAGCGGCGGGCGCGATTCGCGAGCGGCTAAGCTGGCCGGGCCTTGGACCGCAGCACTGCGAATTTCGCGCACCCCGGCGGCGAGTCGCCCGAGCAGTCGCAGACCACGAACGCCTCGGGCGAGTCGGCCCGGACGGCGAACGTGGTCGTTGTGATGCCCGCCTGGAACGCCGCGCGGACGCTCGAGCAGACCGTGTCGGCGATCCCGACCGAGATCGTCAACGACATCATCCTGGTCGACGACAAGTCGACCGACGAGACGGTCGCGATCGCGCGCCGCCTGCCGCTGACGGTGATCTGGCATCCGCATAACGTCGGCTACGGCGGCAACCAGAAGACGTGCTACCTGCAGGCACTGCAGGAGGGTGCCGACGTCGTCGTGATGTTGCATCCCGACGGTCAGTACGAACCCTCGCTGATCCCACGCATGGTCGAGCCGATTTTGAAAGGCGAGGCGGATATGGTGCTCGGGTCACGGCTCGCCGAGCCGGGCGCGTGGCGGGCCGGGGGGATGCCGCTCTACAAGTACCTGGCCAACCGCTTCCTCACCTCGTTGGAGAACCGGGTGCTCGGGACGCAGTTCACCGAGCTGCACACCGGCTACCGCGCCTTCTCGCGTGAGCTGCTGCTGACCGTGCCCTTCCTTCGCAACTCGATCGACTTCGTTTTCGACTCGGAGATGGTCATGCAGGCAGTCCACTTCGGGTTCCGGATCGCAGAGGTCCCGGCCCGCACCCAATACTTCCCCGAGGCCTCGTCCGCCTCGGCAGGTCAGTCGATCGTCTACGGCTTCAAGACCCTGTGGGCGGCTACGAGGCTGATGCTGCATCGGCACCGGATCTGGCGGTCGCGCAAGTTCCTTCCGTGACGGATCGCTCGCGGCGCCGGGCACCAAGCCGTTGTGAGCTGGCCGTGAAGTGGACCGTGCCCGGTGAGTTTCGCCGTCCTGGGCGGTATGTACAGCCGAGGTTCGTTGGAGCCTCACCACCGAGACATACGTCCAAAAGGAGAATTCCGATGTCGCATAGCCGTTCTGACGACGAGGCCGCGATCAACGTGATGCTGAGCGAGATGTACCAAGCCTGGACTGACAATGATGCCGACGGCTTCGTCAAGTACTACGCCGACGACGCCACCGCGATCCTGCCAGGGTCGCTGCGCAGCAGCCGCAAAGTGATCCGCGACCTGATGGCCGCTGGGTTCGAGGGTCCCCTCAAGGGCAGCTCGACGGTTGACAAGCAGCTGAGCCTCCGGTTCGTGGGTCAGGACGCGGCCATCGCGATCAGCCAAGGCGGGATCCTGTTCGCCGGCGAGGACGCCGTGCCGGAGGCTCGAGAAATCCACGCGACCTGGGTGTTCGAGAAGCGCGACGGTCGATGGATGGTCGCCGCCTACCACAACAGTCCCGTGCAGACGCCCGAGCACGCCTGACAGAGTGGCTGGGCGTACCCGAGCAGCGACCCCCGGCCATGTTGCGGTCCGGGGGTCGCCAGGGCGACCGTCGATCGGCGGGTTGGGCGAAAGGAAAATGCGGTGACGACGATCCAAGCCGGGCCCGGATTCGACGAGCTGATCGAGCCCTATCGAACGGAGCTGCTCGCTCACTGCTACCGGATGCTCGGCTCAGTGCACGACGCCGAGGACGTTGTCCAGGAGACGTATCTGCGGGCGTGGCGCGCTCGGGCGCGGTACGACGAATCGCGCAGCTCCTTGCGGACCTGGCTGTACAGGATCGCGACCAACGCCTGCCTGAACGCGTTGGCCAGCGGCGGCCGCCGCCCGTTGCCGTCGGGGTTCGTCGCCGAGTCGGACCCGCTGAAGCCGCTGCTCCGGGGCCACGAGGTGACCTGGCTCCAACCCATGCCCGACGCCTTGTTGGATGCACGCGACCCGGCGCGCACGACGGTCGACAGGGGCAGCCTTCGCCTTGCGTTCATGGCCGCGCTCCAGCACCTCTCGGCCCGGCAGCGCGCTGTCTTGATCCTGCGCGACGTGCTCGACTTCTCCGCCTCGGAGACCGCCGAGATCATCGGCGGCACCGTGACCTCTGTGAACAGCGCGCTCCGGCGCGCACGATCGAACATTGAGGCGACCGGTGCCCATCCAGACAGCCTGCGGGAAACGGCGGAGGTCGAGCAGCGTGCTGTGGTCGAGCGCTACATGAGTGCCTTCGAGAGGGCCGACGTCGAGGGGCTGAAGCGGCTGCTGGCTGACGACGTCCTCATGGAGATGCCGCCGATGCTGAACTGGTTCGCGGGTCGGAACAACTACGCGATCTTCATGAGATGGGTGTTTGAGGCTGCAGGCACCGACTGGCATCTCGAGCCGCTACGGGCCAACGGGCAGCCCGGATTTGCGGCGTACCGACGAATCGGCAACACCTACAAACTCCACACCGTCCAGGTCTTCACGATCTCGCCGGCCGGCATCACACGTAACTCGGTGTTCCAAGACGAAGCCGTCTTCGCCTCGTTCGGGCTGCCGGTCGAGCTTCAACCGTAGCCTCTGATTCTCAGCGATCGGCTTCCGCCGACCATTGGCGGGGGGAGTCGCGTCACAGTTTTGGTGGCTGGCGGCATTCTGGGTGTGATGGCAGATCACGACTTCGCTGCGATGTACGCGCGAGAGGGTGAGGTGGTGTTGGTGTTTCTCGCTCGGCGCACGCTGGATGCTGCGATCGCGGCCGATCTGACGGCCGAGACGTTCGCGCAGGCGTTTCGTTCGTGGCCTCGATTGCAGGGGCGCTCTGAGCCGGAGGTGCGTGCTTGGCTGTTCACGGTTGCGCGCCGTCAGGTCTCGAGGTATCTGCGCCGAGGGCGTGTGGAGCGCAGAGCGCTGCAGCGCCTCGGGATACGCTTGCCGGCGCTGCACGAGGACGATGTCGCGGCGGTCGACGAGCGTGCCGGGCTCGGGGAGCTGCGGGCCGCGTTGGGGGTTGAGCTTGCGCGATTGAGCGCAGAGCAGCGCGAGGCGCTTCGTCTGCGGGTGGTGGAAGAGCGGTCCTATGCAGAGGTGGCGCTCGTGCTCGGAGTGTCAGAGCAGGCGGTACGAGCCCGGGTGTCGCGCGGCTTGCGTGCGCTCGCGGGAGCGCTCGAGCAGTACCGGACTGAGGAGCTTTCACGGTGAGCGATCTGCGGTTTCTTAGAGAGCTCGGGGCGGAGTTTGAGCGGGTCGGTGAGACGCGCACCAGCGGACGTGAGTCGGGTCGCGGCTGGCGGCTCCGGCGAGTCTCGAGGTCTTGGGTCGCGGCTCTCGGGGTGGGGATGTCAGTGCTGGTTGTCGTGCTCGTGGTCGGGGTGACTCTCGGGGTGCACACGCGATCTGGTCCGGGGTCGTCTGGGCTAAGCCGGGGCGTGAGGATCGTGTTTGGCGCCCAGGCACTCGATCCACATTCCCCGCTGGGCCCTGCGATTGATCGCTCGGTCAAGATCCTCCGAGCTCGCCTTGGCGCGGTGTTTCATGACGTCCGGGTCTCGCGAGCCGGGAACCGGATCATCGTCGTGGCCCCGAGCGCAGCAAACGCTGACCGCGCGCGGATCGAGGCGATCGCGCTCGGGTCCCCGGCACGACTTGACTTCTATGACTGGGAGGCCAACGCGCTGACACCGAACGGCAAACCGGTCGCCACGCAGCTGCGCGCCCAGACTCCGGCGGCGCTGATCATGAGCCAGGGCAAGAGCTCCGCGGCGCCAGGACAGCCCAACGCGGGCGGCGCGGCGCTGTATCAGGCCGTAAAGCTGGCCTCCAAGCAGCCGAAGCGGGTCAGCCCGCAGAACGCACGAACGGGACCCCAGTACTACATGTTCGGAGCGCCCGGAAGCGCTGCCTGCGCGGCGAAGGCCAGGCAGGACGCGACGCTCGCGACGGCCGGCCAGCACTGCCTGTTGGCAGGCCCCGATAACGAGGCCTACACGACCAGCCACGAGCAGGCGGTTAAGCACCTCGCCTCGCAGCTGCCTCCCGGCGTGAGCCCGTCCGACGGCCAGGTGCTGATCGTCGAGCAGGGCACGGTGGTGCTCCAGGCGACCAGCCCGGCCCCCGGCCACTCGATCAAGTTCTCCGACGCTCGGTTCTACGTGCTCAAGGACAACGTCGCGCTCAGTAGCTCGGACATCACCAACCCGCAGGCATCGACCGACGAGTCCGGCAACCCGGACGTCCAGTTCGGCTTCAACCCGGCCGGAAAAACGGCGTTCCAGAACGTCACCAATCAGATCGCCCATCGCGGCCAGGACGTCAGCACGCTCGGCCAGCACCTCAACCAGCACTTCGCGGTCGCGCTCGATAACCAGCTGCTGACGGTCCCGTCCATCGACTACGCCGTCTATCCCGACGGGATCACGGGTGGCAACGGCGCCGACATCACCGCCGGACTTACCGCTCAATCAGCCCGCAAGCTCGCCTCGGTACTGCGTGAGGGACCACTGCCGGTGAAGCTGGCAGTCCGGTGACGCAGGCCCGTCCCTTACCGTTCTGAGGGTGTCCGGCCCGCCCGCCAAGCTCGACCACTGCGTGATCCACGTATCGGACTGGACCATCTCCAACCAGTTCTACCGCGACGTGCTTGGCGCCGAACTCATCGACCGCGGCAACGGCAAGTGGGCATACCGATTCGGCACCGAACAGCTCAACGTCCACGGTCCCGGCGCGATCGGCGACCCCCTCGCCAGGATTCCGGTCGCGCCCGGCAACAGCGACCTGTGCTTGGAGTGGGACGGCCCAATTCAGGACGCCGTCGAGCATCTCGATCGCCATGGCGTTCGGGTTGAGCTCGGGCCAGCGGAGCGCAACGGCGCTCGAGGCCGCGGGATCAGTGTCTACTTCCGCGATCCCGACGGAAGTCTTCTGGAGTTCATCTCCTACCCAAGCTGAGATCGAGCTGGCCGGAAACCTGGCACCGCGGCGCTTGACGCAGCAGATCGGCGACCTCAGCCAGGGGTGCCATAGGATTGCGCCGTGCCGTTCACGCTCAGGAACCTCAAGGAGGACCTAGAGGACGTCGGGTCCAGGTTTGACGGCGCGCCGGACCTGGAGTTCCGCGTGGCGACCAGCGCGCTCGAGCTCGAGCAATCCGGCCTGAGCTACCAGCGCGTCCCGCCCGGCTATCGCTTTCCGTACGGCCACACGCACAAGACGCAGGAGGAGGTGTACGTGGTCGTGCGCGGCAGCGGCCGGATGAAGGTTGACGACGAGATCGTCGAGCTCAAGGAATGGGACGCGGTGCGCGTCCCGCCCGGTATGTGGCGAGGCTACGAGGCCGGGCCTGAGGGCCTCGAGATCCTCGTCATCGGCGCGCCCAATCTCGGCGACGCTCCGCGCGAAGACGTCGCTGGCCAGCGCGACTGGTGGGCTGACTAGCGTCAGGTCGACGGATCCGAGTGCGTCGCGGCCGGGCGAGCGTCAACTAGCGGCTAGATCGAGCGCTGTCGAAATTCGGTCAAGCCAGCAGTGCTTGCGAACTCGTAGGCTTAGGATCCGCGAGCCCGCTGCTGAATAAGTCTCCGTATGCCAGAGCGCCACCAGTTCGAGGTCTACCTGTACATCGCCGATGCGAGGGATGGCGAGGACCTTTATCGCTTCACCGCTGAGCATTGGTTCACCGATCCGCCGGACATCGAGACCGTGGCCGCACTATTCGGCGAGGCTAAGCGGCATTTCTCGGTCCTATACCCGGATGTCGATGCCGAGAATTTCAGCGTCGAGATTCGTCGGTTGCGCGTGCGTGATGTCGGCGCACAGAATGCCCAGCCCGGCCTGCCAAATCCCGCCTAGCGCCAAGCTCCCGTCCGCTACGGGCCATGCCGCCGTGCTCGAACAGATCGACCCATGGTGAGGATTATCCACAACACCACGGCTGTGGCGTCGGGCTAGATCGAGCTGCTGTCGAGATTCGATCGCTGCGGCAGTCAGCATCGAGTTGTGGTCGGCTCCTTGTCAGCCCTTATGAACGGCGAAGCACAACGAGATCCTGGTGCCCGTTCAATCCTCGGATGATGTGGTCGAGCACCGTGAAGTGCTTGGTCCAGGCCTGGCGCGTGTACCGCTTTGTCTGGAATGTCATCCGGTAGTAGCCATGCGGGGCGATCCCATCAAGATGCTCATCGAGGTGGCTGTCGATGATCCCGGCCCGATGAAGCCGGGCCACACGGCGCATAGCGGCCGCTCGCGTAGCGAGCGACCCGGGCTGGTGTGCCCGAAGTCGGTCCGAGCGGCCAAGTCGTGCGACGCTTGGCCCGGCGATCGATGCCAGCAGCAGCCCTCCGGGAGCGAGGATCCGGCTCATCTCCCGCAGCCACTTCGTCTGGTCATGCCGCGTGAGATGCGTGAACACGGACGTGGCGATGACGACATCCATGCTCTCGTTGACGTAGGGCAGCGGTGGATCGATGTCGGTGAGCTGGAAAGCGCCGGGTAGGTGCGACGAGCACCACGCGATCGCCTCAGCGTCGATGTCACAGCCGTGAAGATGCGGTATCCCGATCCGTGCGAGGTTACGGCTGACCCGACCGCAACCCGATCCCCAGTCGAGGATGCGCAGCCGGTCCGGTCGGATGGGGTAATGGCGGCGGATCTGCTCCCATAGATCGGTGAACGCCTTCAGGCCAGACAGCCGAAACGCATCAGCGCTCAGGTCAGACACGCGCAGCGTCAGGTCGTCGGGCGGGACCGGGACGTGATCGAGATGCGGGGCCACGAAGCAGGTCGCGAGTCGTGCGCGGGGGCGACCGCGCCAACGACCGACCAGCTCGAGCAGCCCATCAGCATCGTATTCAGGCACTGTTACCGACACGCCGGCGTCCTGCGCCTGCCCCAGCCAATAGATCTGGTCCAGCAGGTCACGTCGCTCGACGCGAGTCGCGATGCCGATCCTTCGGCCATTCCAGTACGCGTGCACGACGTCGAATGGACCGACGCTGGGCAGCAGCATCCAACCGTTCATGGCCCACCCGCTCGCGGCCCGGGCAGACCCGTCGAGCCAGCCGGCCGGGTGGCTCAGCCTAGAATCCGCACGACCGAAACCTGTCTGGGAGCGCTGCGGCATGGCCGTGAAGTAGACCAGGGCGGCCAACGCGGTCGCTTCCGAATGGGGCTAAATCGAGCGCTGTCGCTCGTCGAAACTTGGCAGCCGTGATCGGCTGCTGAGACCCCGGCGAGAGAACGGGAGGGCAAGGGACCATCCAACCCAGCCCTCCCGCCCCAGGGGGCGGGGGCATCACGCCCGCTGTCGCAAAGGGCCAGTCACCGCGAAAACCTACTGAGGATGCGACGGCCTGTCGAGTAGCCGGGTCGTTCCGACCGTCAAGCACTCTGTTGAGGCCTCGAGTCGCTCCACCTATACGACGTGCCTGGCCGGCGGCGCTTTCAGCGCGGGCCCGTGCAGACGGCGAACAAGTCGATCGACTCGCTCAGGCGGCCGGCCTCGAGCCAGAAGTCGGCGGGGCCGATGTCGAGCGCGCCCGGCCGGGGCGTGACCCGATCGCCGCTCAGGCGGCGGTCATAGAGGTACTGCTTCACTCGCCGGGGGACGAAGCGGCGCAGCCGCAACGGGTCGCGGACCAGCATGCGATCGAGCTCGCGCCGTTCGTCGTCGTGGATCGTGCGGTAGCGCTCGGACACCTGCAGCCCCGAGATCTCGACCGTCTCGAAGTGCGCGGCACACAGCTCGTGGAGCTGATCGGAGTCGTACTCGATGTAGTGGTAGGGGTCGATGATCTCGTCGGGCCGCCCGAACGTGAGGCGGTTGGGGGTGACGAAGATCGCCCGGCCGCCCGGCTCGAGCACTCGCACCACCTCGCGCAGCACCCGCTCGGGATCGGGGATATGCTCGATTGACTGGATCGAGACGACCGCGGCAAACGCACCGTCTGCGAACGGCAGCGATCGCATGTCGGCCTGATGGGTCTCCCGGTCCTGGCCGTCGAGCGCTGCCGCCTCGACGTCAACTCCGACCGTCTCGCGCGGAGCGAGCTCGGTCCACGAGTGTCCGGTCCCACATCCGAGATCGAGCACCCGCCCGTCGCCGAGCAGCCCCGCGCACAGTCGATACTCGGCGCGGTGGCGCTGGAAGCTGGGATTGAACCCTCCCTCGGCGGTGCTGACGCGCTCTCCGGTGATCGGCGGCACGCTCGCAGGGTAGCTGCGGCCATCCTCACTCGGGGCTCGACGGGTGGCCCGCCGGCGCCGGGCCCGCGGAACGGCCTCGCCGGGACGACGACGTCGATCGGGGTCTGTGCCTCGTTGCGCCGCCGGGCGCGGTCGCGCCACATTGGCACCAACAGCGCTCTCGCAGACGCGAGCGCGCGCAGGTGCGCCCGCAGCCGGCGCTCGCGCTTCGCATGCCAGGCCCATCCCAGCTGGCGGTAGACGACGAACGGCAGCCACGCGACCGGGAACGCCTTGACCACGAGCAGCAGCGTGTTGCGCGTGACCAGCGCGCTGTGGCCACCGGGCAGCTGCGCGGAGGCCGCCTCGCCCGCGTGCAGCGCGACGGCCGGCTCGTAGCGGCAGCCCCAGCCGGCCAAGCCGCAGCCGCAACGCCAGCTCGACGTCCTCCAGATAGGCGAAGAAGCGCTCGTCGAAGCCGCCGAGCGCGAGCACCGCCGAGCGCCGGTAGAGGGCCGCGCCGGCGCATGCCCGAACACCTCGCCGGGCGTGTCCCAGCGCCCGTCGTCGCGCCGGAAGCGCCCGCGCTGCTCGCAGGCGCCGTCGCGACGCAGGATGTCGCCGGCGTCGTAGACGACCGACGGGTCGTCGAGCGCCAGCATCTTGCAGGCCACCGACGCAGCCCCGGGGTCGGCGACCAGCGCGTCGCGCCATCCGCGCCAGCCAATCGGGCGCCACGCACGACGTCGGGGTTGACCAGTGCGACGAACTCGCTGCCGGCCGCCTCCAGCCCGCGGTTGGCGGCGTGCGCGAAGCCGGTGTTGGCGCCGAGCGCGAGCACGCGGACGTCCGGGTGCTCGGCGCGCAGGTACTCGACCGAGCCATCGTGTGAGCCGTTGTCGACGACGATCACCTCGGCCGGCACGCGCTCGCCGGCGGCCAGCGCATGCCAGGCACGGGCCGAGCCAGCGGCGGCCGTTCCAGTTGGGGATCACGACCGAGACCTGGTGCGGGCCGGGGATCGCTTGCTCGGGCTCGTTAGTCATGCCGGACGCCCGATCGAGGATGATCTGACGATGTCGATCGTCGCTCGCGTCGCGGTGCGGTCGTCGCGTTGGCGGCGGCCGCCTGGTTTGCGCTCGGCATCCGACAGTCGACGGACACCTCGCGGGCGAGTGCCCTGATCACCGGGGCATCGACGCTGAGCGCCAAGGATGCGCGGCGCGCGCAGCTCGTTGCTGGATTCGGCCTCGACGCTGAACCCCGACAGAACGATCGACATCCTGCGCGGCCAGCTCGCGATCGATCAGGGCCACAACGCGGCCGCAGTGGCGATGCTCGAATCGGTGACCCGTGCCGAGCCGCAGAATCTCTCGGCCTGGGTCCAGCTTGCCTATGCTGCGGCCCGCGCCGGCGATCGTGCCACGCTGATCCGGGCAGGTCACGAGGTCTCGCAGCTGTTCCCCAAGCAGCGCTAGTCATTAGGTCCGGCGACCGCGCTGCGCTCGCCGCTCAGCGACCGCCGCGATCCGGTCGACGAGCGCGTCCGGGAACGAGTCCGACCAGCCGGTGCTCCAGTTCACGGCTGCGCCGTCGGTTCGCGCACGCGCGTCGTGGACGCGCGCGGCGGCCTCGCGCAGCCCGGCGGCGATCGCCGTCGACCGTCGGTGCGACCGTGACCAGGTTCGACGAGATCGCCGACATCGCGTCCGCGGTCTTGTTCTCGAAGCTGTTGGTCACGGTCACCATGCCGGCCGACGCCATCTCGAGCGGGACGAGGCTCGGGTGGGGCGTGTACATCAACGCCAGGCCGACGTCGTGGGCGCGCAGCAGCCGCGCGTAGTCGGCCTGATCGGCGCGCGGCAGCAGCTTCACGGCCGGCCCGGCCGCCGAGCGAGATTCGACCACCGGCGGCCGACCGAGCCGACGCCGTTGAGCTCCCAGCCGCCGGCGAACACCCCTTCGCGGGCCGCGCGAGCGAGCCCGAGCACACCGAGCTCGAACATGTTGCGCGCGGCGTGGGGCTCGGGCCGCGCGTAGAACAGCAGCCGGCGCGAGGTCCGCGCCGCCAGCTCGCGCAGCGGTGACCGGCCCGACCCGGGTGATCGCGTTCTGAAACGCGACCGAGTCGCGCGTCGTCGCGCCAGCGGGCCGCGGCGTAGACGCCGATCGAGTGCGCGCGGAAGTAGCCGCGCAGCAGCTCGGACGAGAACACCGCGAAGTGCGGGTAGCCGGTATGACTCCGACGCGAGCGCCGCGTAGGTCCCCATCGGGAACGTGAACGGCTCGTACTCCTGGATCAGGTACACGAACCGGTCGCCGTCCAGGCTCCGCGAGCGCCGCGGCGGCGATGTGGGCGGTCCACCAGGTCGTCGCGATGAAGCCGTCGTCGCGACTGCACTCGAGCGCCGACCGACTCGCGCCCGAACGCGATCTCGACCGTGTCCAGCAGCCCGTCGAGCTCGGCGTAGGACTGGACCCTGCGCTGTCCAGTCGGGGGCAGCGGGCCGACGGGATCGACGGTCACGATCCGGACCCGCGTGGCCGCGCTGCGCCAGCCGGCGGGCGAGGTTGAACTTGGCGATGTAGCCACCGAAGAAGTGGTCGAGATCGATCGTCGGGATCAGCAGATTGATCCGCGCGCGGGGCGTCGTCGGACACCCGCCAGCGCAGCGGCGCGACCTTGCGCTCGATCTCGCCGGCGCTCGCCCTCCAGCCCGCTGCGGCCGGGCTCCTGGAACAGCGAGGGCGGCGGCAGCGCGTCCAGCCGCAGGTGGCGCTGCGGACGCGAGTCGCGCGCTGAGCGCGAGCAGCCGTCGCCAAGCGAGCGCGTTGAACAGCACCCACTCCGCGCCGAGCGTCTCCGGCGTCCCGACGAACTCGCGTGCCCCGCGGGCGCCGAGCGTGAGCCATTCCGTCAGCGAGCGGTCGCCGTCGAGGAACCGCTCGAGCGTGCGGCGCTTGGCGGCCGTCATCCGCGATCCGCACCGGAGCAGCAGGACCGCGCTGAACTGGCGCAGGCGCCACAGATCGACGAAGTAGTGCAGCCGCCACATCTGGACGCGGTCATGGAGCGCGGCGACGGCGGGCGAGGCGGTCGCGCAGCGAGGTGATCCGGTTCGCCGCCTCGTGACCAAGCGACGCGTCGCCGTGCTGAACGTAGTCGTACAGCGGCTCGGGGACGAACGCGACATCGCCGAGGCTGAGCGCCGTCAAGCGCGAGCCAGTGGTCGTGAAAGTGAGCGAACTGGGCCGGCGGGAACGGCAGCGCGAAGTCCAGCAGCGTGCGCGGGATCAGCGAGGCCGCGCCGGTCACCGAGTTGGCGACCAGCAGCGACAGCAGGTCGGTGTGGTTGTTGCGGCGCCGGCTCCACCAGGTCGACGAGATCAGCTCGCCGGCGCGCGGTGACCACGCGGGCGTCGCTGTAGACGAGCTGGGCGTCGCCGATCGCGTCCAGCAGCGCGGCCAGCTTGTCAGGCCGCCAGACGTCATCCTGATCGGCCAGCGCGACGTACTCGACGTCGCCCGGGCACGAGCGACAGCGCCCGCTCGAAGTTTCGGTAGAAGCCGAGCCGGCTCGGCGACCGCGACACCACGAAACGGTCATCGCCGGCGATCGCGGCCTCGATCCGCGCGTAGTGCTCGGGCTGCGAGCAGTCGTCGCTGATCACGCAGGTCCAGTTGCCGTGCGACTGGGCGCGGATCGAATCGAGCTGGCGCGATCAGCAGCTCGGCGGGCGGGTTGTAGGTCGCCATCGCGATCGCCACCCGCGGGCCGCGCGGAGCCCCTGGGCCAGGTCAGCCGCCGAGCGGCTCGATGCGCGGCTTGGGCCGGATCGTCGCCAGCGGAGCGGATCGACCGTCTCACCGGCGTCGAGCTCCGCGCGCAGCGCCGAGCTCGTAGTCGCCGGCGGCTCGCTCGCGCTCGAACCGCACCAGCCCCCAGAAGCCGCTGCGGTAGCTGCGGAGCTCCGGATCCGACGAGTCCGGGTCGCGCTGCGAGCCCGCGTAGTCGCTCCGGATCAAGCGCGGGATGCAGCGCGCGGAGCGGATCCAGCCGCGGCATCGCGTGGCTGTCCACCGGCTGCTCGCTCGCCGTCGAGCACGAACATCAGCGCCGTGATCTCGGCGTCCGGGCAGAAGCACCAGCCGCAGACGAAGATCGCGGTCCCAGCCGCCGACGGCGAGCTCGCGCGGGAGCTCTGACTCCAGCTGCACTTGCAGGCGCGCGCGGGCTCACGCGGGCCAAGCGTAGTGTGACTCGGCTACCGTGGCGGTCTCGATGAGCACCGCCACCACACGGAGCGCGTGATCGACCGCGCGGCGTTCTGGGCCGCGCTCCGCGCGCGCCACCCGCGCTTCTGGACTGCGGTCAGCGAGGACGCGCGCGTGACGGCCATGCATCGCGGCGAGCGCCACGAGTTTCGCTCCGGCGGTGGACGCGCTCGTCCAGGTCGCTGCGGCTCGCCTGGGTCAGCGACGCGTTCCTCGGCCAGGTGCTGTACCGCGCCAAGGCGCGGCTGCAGGCACTCGGCGTCCCGGTGCTCGCCGCGGCTCGCTGCACCGGCTGGCGATGGTGACCGCCCAGATCAGCATCGGCGACCCGGTCGTGGTCGCGCCCGGGGTCTACATCGTCCACGGCCAGGTGGTCGCCGACGGCCTGGTGGTGATCGGACTCGGGCGTCGTGATCTCACCGTTCGTGACGATCGGACTGCGCGCGGGGGACGTGACCGGGCCGACGGTCGGGTCGGGCGTCAGCATCGGCACCGGGCGCCAAGCTGATCGGGCCGGTCACGATCGGCGCCGGCGCCCGGATCGGCGCCAACGCGGTCGTCGTCGACGACGTTCCCGCCGGCGCGACGGTCGTCGGCGCGCCGGCGCGGCCGGCCGGCGCGTAGCGAGCCAGGCGCCGCCGCCGTGTTAGCTTGACGGCCATGTGGACGACGTGACTCAGTGGGCGGCGCAGGAAGCAGGCGATCGATCAGCTGGCGCCGAGGCGCCGACCGAGGTCACGGAGTTCGACGGCAACGACCGGCAGCTCGCAGCTGAGATCGACGCGGCTGACCGAGCTCAACCGCGCCGGATCCAGCCGCGAGCGCGAACGGAGCTGCTGCACCTGCGCAATCTGCTCGGCGTCCGCTGGCTCGACGGCGGCGTCCGGCGACGCCGGGCCACGCCGAGCCGACGTACGCCGCGCTCCCGAACGGGCGCCGCGGCTGCCGGAGCTCGCAGCCGGCGCAGCTGACGCCGGAGCTGGTCCGGGCCGGGATCCTGCGCGACGGCTGCGTGCTGGTCCGCGGGCTGGTCGCCCGCGCGCGAAGCCGAGACGGTTCGCCGCAGCAGATCGACCGCTCGTTCATCGAGCGCGCAGCGCCACGACGCCGACCGGTCGTTCAACGACCGCTACTACGTCCCGTTCCGAGCCCGACCCGCGGCGCGGGGTCAGGCTGCTGCGCGAGTGGATCAAGGAGGGCGGCGGCGTGCTCGCCGTCGACTCGCCGCTGCTGAGCTTCGAGATGGGCGAGATCTACCGGGCGGCCGGGCTGCCCGAGCTCGTCGGCGGCTACCTCGGCGAGCCGCCGCTGGTCACCGGCGACAAGACCACGCTGCGCAAGGCCGAGCCGCCGGTCGAGCGGCGCCTGGCATCAGGACGGCAAGTTCATGGGCGAGGTCAAGGCGCTGAACCTGTGGCTGTCGCTGTCGCACTGCGGCGACGAGGCGCCCGGCCTCGACCTCGTGCCGCGGCGGCTCGACGAGCACGTGACCACCGAGACCGACGAGACGATGATGCCCAACCAGGTCTCACAGCGGATCGGCCGAGGAGGCGGCGGGCGACCGTGCCGATCCTGCGCCCGATCTTCGAGCCCGGCGACGCGCTGCTGTTCGACGAGCTGTTCCTGCACAAGACCGCCTCCGATCCGGAGATGCGCAACCCGCGCTACGCGATCGAGAACTGGTTCTTCGGCGCCTCGGCGTTCCCGGGCGATTACGTCCCGCTCGCGCTGTAGCAGGACGCTCGTGGCCGAGCCATGTGGAACGGTAAACGCGTATCGGTGGTGCTGATGACCTACGCCGAGCGCGACTCGATCCGCGAGGTGATCGAGCAGTTCTACGCGACCGGCTACGTCGACGAGGTGCTGGTGATCGACAACAACGCCCAGGCCGGGCACCGCCGAGGAGGTGGCCAAGACCCGCGCCCGGCTCGTCCACGAGCCCAAGCAGGGCTACGGCCACGCGACCCGGCGCGGGCTGATCGAGGCGACCGGGCGATCTGATCGTGCTGGCCGAGCCCGACGGCACGTTCCTGGCCGAGGACATCCTCAAGCTGCTCGTCTACAGCGGCGAGTGCGACGTCGTGTTCGGCACCCGGACCACGCGCGAGCTGATCTGGGACGGCGCCAACATGGCGGCGCTCCTGCGCTGGGGCAACTGGGCGGTCGCGAAGCTGATCGAGGCGCTCTACAACACCAGCCACCTGAGCGACGTCGGCTGCACCTACCGGCTGCTGCGCGCGGAGACGGCCAAGACGGTGGCCGACGCGATGACGGTCGGGCGGCAGCCACGCCGGCGTGGAGATCATGCTGCTGACGATCATCTCCGGCGCCCGGTTCGTCGAGGTGCCGGTCAACTACCTGCCGCGCGTGGGGACCTCGTCGGTCACCGGAGATCCGGTCAAGGCGGTCGAGCGTCGGGCTGCAGATGATCGGGCTGGTCCTCAAGCTGCGGCGGACGGCGCCGCGGCGCGTCCAGCGGCCGCCGGCCTTCGTCGCATCCCGAGCCCTCAGCAGCGAGCGACGGCCCGGTGAGCGCACTCGCACTTTGACGAGATCGCGACCGTCTACGACGAGTCGCTTCCGCCGCACGTCGTCGAGCACTACCTGCGCAAGCGGACGGCGTTCGTGCGGCGCTGAGCCCGCCCGGGCGCGGCCGTGCTCGACGTCGGCTGCGGCACCGGGCGCCGCTGGCGCAGCGGCTGGCCGAGCGCGGCTACCAGGTGACCGGCGTCGACCCGTCGGAGGGGATGCTCGAGGTGATGCGCAGCCCGCAGCCCGCGAGGTCGAGGCGGTGCGAGGCGTCCGGCACCGAGCTGCCGTTCGCCGACGACAGCTTCGACCTCGTGCGTGACGGTCGCCACCTGCACCACATCGCCGAGCCCGACGCCGTGCGCCAGACGCTGGCCGAGATGATCCGCGTGTCCCGGCCCGGCGGGCGGATCCTGATCTGGGATCACAACCCGCGCAACCCGTACTGGTCGCAACCTGATGGCGCGGGTGCCGCAGGACACCGGCGAGGAACGGCTGATCCCGGCGGCCGAGGTGATGAGCGGGCTGACCGCGGCCGGCGCCCAGGTGCTCGAGCGTCCAGCAGCTGGGCATCGTCCCCGACTTCACCCCGCGCGCCGGCGCTGCGGGCCGCGGCAGCGCTCGAGCGGCTGTTCGAGCGCACCCCGGTACGTGCAGGCGTTCGCGGCCCACAACGTGATCGTGGCGCGCAAGCGCGAGCACGGCTGACCCCTGCTTGGCGCGGGCACGTCTCCTGCTCATGAACGCCGGGTGTGCTCGGCTCCCTCCGGGGCCTGCGACTACGCGGCTAAACCGGCGGCTCGGAAGAGGGTGCGCCCGCCGGAGGTCGACTGTCCCTGGGATCGCTCGCGGGGGGCAAAGCGTGGAAAATCGTGCCAGCCCACCCCGATTTTCCACCGAACGCTCGCTGAGCGGGACAAACGCCCGCGGCCCCTACCGCGCCTCCAGCTGCGCGACGATCAGTCCGTCGGGAGCCCGGACGATCGGCCGGATCACGAACCGCTGATCGAGGTCGTGCAGGATCCACTCGACCTCGACGCCGCCGCCGTCGATCGGTGCCCGCAGCGGGTTGACGGCCGGGTTGCGCAGATCGGCGATCACCTTGAGCGCCTCGGTGTCGATCAGGATCCGCTGCCCGGCGTGGATCCTGGCGCAGCGCCGCCCGGACCCGCGGCAGCCACACGGACGGGACCAGGCCGTCGGCCTTGGGATCGCCGATCGGCAGCAGATTCGCGCGGTGGCTGCGCGATCAGGATCTCGGTGCCGAGGTCGGGGAACGTCGGCAGCAGGATCACCTGCGCGGTGCGCTGGCACGTAGCGATCGAGCAGCGCCTCCCCGACCGGCGCGCGCGGATCGATCGCGGGCGGATGCCAGAGACGTGTCATAGCGGCGCGCGAGGCCGCCGCCCGGGTAGGCGTGGGCCAGCGCGGTGCGCGAGAAGTGGCCGCCGATCGTCGGCCACGCGCTGGCCCACAGCAGCACCGACGACCGACAGCGCCGCGGTCAGCGCGCCGCGCCGCTGCGCGAGCGAGAGCCCGGTCCGGCGATCGAGCATCAGCGACAGCCACGTGGTGCCGGCGATCAGCAGCGGCAGCGCGACGTACAGCAGCAGGTAGGTCGACGAGCGGTTGTCGGTGTAGCGTCAGCGCCGCGATCGCGTACGCCGTGCTGCCGGCGAGCGCCACCAGCCGCGTCGGGTTGGCCCGGGCGAGCGCCGGGCGGCGCATCAGCAGCAGCACGACCGCCGCCGCCGAGATCAGCATCGCGCCGTCGACGGCCAGCCCCGGTGACCAGTTGGCGAACCCGTACGTGATCGAGCCCGCGCGGCCGCCGAGCAGGAACTCCCGCACGTAGGCCAGGTACTGGCCCCAGTCGGGCAGATGGCCGGACCCAATCAGCGTCGCGAGCGCGAACAGCGACGTGTGCGACGAGCCAGGCCGCTAAGCACTGCATCGACCGGCGAACCAGCCAGCGCCGACGCTCGCCGGGCTCGCGCAGCCACGACTCGATCGACCGCGATCGCGGCGTAGGTGACCGTGGTGTAGGCGAACGCCTCGAGGGCCCACAGCGCCGAGACCCCGAGCCCGACCAGCACCAGCCCGCGAGCGGCCGGTCGCGGCGCGCGGCGACCGCGCGGCGAGCACCGATCCGAGCAGCACCACCATCGGCAGCCCGAACCGCAGCGGCCCCTCCTCGGGCAGCTGACCGACGAAGTACAGGAAGTGGTAGACGAACGTCAGCACGGCGAGCGCGATCGCCGCGATCGCCAGCAGGCGGCGGACCCCGGCCAGCCGCAGCACCGCGTAGCCGGCGCCGTAGAACAGCGCCGTCAGCAGCCCGTCGAGGAAGCCGAACGTGCCGTAGCCGATCGGCGCGAGGTGAAACCAGCCGGCCAGGAAGTAGATCAGCCCGACCCCGTACTGGGAGACGGGGTCGTTGACCAGCAGCGCGCCGCCGCCGAGCAGCTGGTTGGTCGGTCCGAGGATGTAGTCCATCTGGAACTGGACGACGCCCGGGTCAAAGAAGCTGTTGGGAATCCCGACCGGGTTTGCGAACACGACCACGTCCGGGATCGCCAGCAGCAGCAGCACGATCACCAGCGCGTCGAGCGCCCATCCCCAGCGCCCGGCACGACGCAGCCTGCACCCGACCGTAGGCGGCCACGGCTCCGGCGGCGACCGCAATCCCGATCGCGAGCGGCAGGGGGCCGAGCGAGGCCCGACTGGTCAGGCACAGCAGAACGCAGAACACGAGCACGGCCGCGCCGACCTCCGGCGCGGGGGACGTCCTCTGCAAAGCGGCCAGCGCGTCCCACCGGCCGCCCGCGCACGGTCCGCCAGGTCGCCGATCCGGCCACGCGCCACCCAGACCACCATGCCGACGAGGACGCCCTTGACGCCTGAGCCCCACGGCAGCGCGCCCGACAGTCGGATCGACGATCAGCACGACCGCGAGCGAGCCCGCCAGCGCGGCGGCGAACGCCGGCAGCGCCGTCGCCGTTCGGCGCCACTGGCGATCGCGTCGGCCAGCCACAGACCGGCGAGCAGCGACAGCGGCAGGATCACGACGAACGCGCCGACGAACAGATCGGTCTTGACGTTCTGGTTCTGCTGGTCGATGAGACCGGCGTACGGCACCGCGCCGCTCAGATGTCGGAGTGGATCACCAGCAGCTGGGCGGCCATCAGGAGCAGCGACCGTCGCGACGGCGAGCGTAGCGGTGACGACGAGCGTCACCGCGTAGCCGCGCGGATGCGGCCGCGGGTCCGCGGCGCCGTCCGCGCGTCGAGGTTCGCCAGATCGCTGCTGACCGGTCTCACCGCGCCGCGGCGGCCGAGCGCGAGTAGACGTCCACGAGCGTCGGCTGAACCCCGGGATATCGGTGCCGCGCCGTCAGGCGATACCCGGACGGGAACCGCGGCCGCGGCTCGGAGGGTCCGATTGGCGGGAGCACCGGGGTGATCAGGAACACGCGGTTGCCGTGGGCGGCGCGAACGGCACGGTCCACCGCGGTCTGAAGCGGAACGATCGGATCAAAGACCGTGAACGGATGGTCGTGCTCCTGCGGCGAGCGGCCGCGGAAGACAGGCAGCGGACGGCCGCTGTAGGCGACGTCGAAACCGGTCAGCGGGCCCCGGGCTCAGCGCGCCCGTCACGTCGACCACCGTGTCGCCCGGACGCGCGTGCGCGGCGACGTAGTTGGCCGCCGAGCGGTAGTCGGGACGCTGGAAGTCCGACGAGAGCATCTTCGGGACCGAGAGCGCGAACGCGACAACGGTCAGCGCCGCCGCCGCCAGACCGAAGCGCGGACCGGCGGCCGTGACCACCGCCGCACCAGTCAGCGCCAGATACGGCCACGACGCGGCCAGGTCCCGTACCCCGATGATGTGGCTGCCGATCGCGCTGCCGACGATCTCGCCCACCGGAGTGGCCAGCATCAGGAGCACCACCAGCAGCACTCGGCGGTGCGGATAGTCCGGGGCCAGGATCCGGGCGGGACGGCGCCAGGCCGGGCCCCAGTCCTCGCGCCGGCCGCGAATCACCAACCCGATCACGGTCAGCACCGCGACCGCAGCCAGCAGCAGCAGCGACGGGACGCCGGGCAGTTTGGCCAGCCCTCCGGCCACGGTGTACGGGTAGCCGAGCGCCCAGTGCTGGATGTCGATCCGCACGGCGTAGGCGGTGAACGGTGAAAGCGCGGACAGGATCGCGACCGTCGGCGACTGAAGATCGGCGATCAGCCCGGGGATCCACGGCACCACCAGCAGGGCGCCGCGCCGGCGTTGGCGACCAGCACCGAGCGGCGCGCCGCGCGGCTCGAACCACAGCGCCCAGACGGCGGCGACCGCCAGCACGAACAGGCATGTGTAGTGGGTGTAGAAAGCAGCGGCCGAGAACACGGCGTACAGCACCCAGTACCGCCGACGGCCGGTGTCCAGCGCCTCGAGCAACGAGAGCACAGCGCACCCGGTAAGGAACATCATCAGCCCGTACGCCCGAGCCTCGGCCGAGTAATAGATCATGAACGGCGAGAACGCCGTCACGGCGGCCGCCAGCAGCGCGCCATTGCGCCCGATCGCCCTGCGGCCGAGCGCGTACACCAGCGGGATCGTCGCCGTGCCCGCCAGCAGAGCCGGGAGGCGCAGCAGCTCCGGGCTGTGGCCGAGACGCGTAGTGAGCCAGGACGCGACGAACGACAGGGGCGGGGTGATCTCGGCGTGCTGGATCCGACCGGTGGAGTAGAGCAGCGACATGACACCGCCGAGGCTGTGAGTGACCGAGATCCAGTAGGTCGAGAGCTCGTCGGCGAACACTGACTGATGCGCGACGATCACACGCGGGATCGCCCCGAGCGCCGTGAGCGCGAGCACAGCCAGCAGCCACGGACGCGCGTCCCGCTGCCGCGTCGGCGCTGATGGTGCGCCGCCCGCCGGCCGACCCGGGGGCGCCGCCACGGTCTCTGAAGCGGCCATCAGCGCCAGACAGTATCGGCCTTCATGTAACGTCCGGCCCATGTGGCGACTCAAGCGAAAGGGCGACCCGCCCGCCAGTCAGACGACCGCGACGATCGACCGAGCCGGCTGCCGCCGACGAGGAGTTCGACGGCACGCTCGAGCAGTTGCTGGCCGAGATCGACCGGCTTACGGCAGGCCAACGGGGCAGCACGCGATCTGGACACCGAGCGTCGACTGGTGCGCCTGCGGCACCTCGCGGGCATCCGACTGGTGGACGAGGCGCAGACGCGGCGCTGAGTTCGCTGCACCCGACTCCGAGCGTCTACCTGGCGGCGACCCGCTCCCCGAGATCCAGGCGGCCGAGCTGACGCCGGGCCTGATCCGCGCCGGCATCCTGCGCGACGGCTGCCTGCTGGTCCGCGGCCTGGTGGATCGCGACCGCGCGCTGGCGCTCGCCGAGGGCATCGACCTCGCGTTCGAGCAGCGCGAGCGCGCCGACGCCGGACGCCCGGTCAAGGAGGGCTACTTCGAGGAGTTCGCGCCGCACTCGCGCTATGGCCCGGTCGTCGGCCGGGGCTGGATCGAGCAGGGCGGCGGGCTGCTGGCCGCGGATTCTCCGCTGCTGGACTTCGAGATGATGGAGGATGTTCCGTGACGCGCGATTGCGCGAGCTGGTCACGCGGCTATCTGGGCGAGCCGGCGCTGATCTCGGTCCACAAGACGACGTTGCGCAAGGCCGATCCGTCGGTGCCCGGGCGCCTGGCACCAGGACGGGTTCTTCATGGGCGAGGTGCGCTCGCTCAACCTGTGGCTGTCGCTGTCGCGCTGCGGCGACGTGTCGCCCGGACTGGACATCCTGCCCCGCCGGCTGGAGCACTACGTGGCGACAGCCACCGACGAGGCGGTGCTCGACTACACGATCTCGCAGCGCAACGTCGACGACGTGGCCGGGGAGACGCCGGTGCTCCGTCCGATCTTCGAGCCCGGGGACGCGCTGTTCTTCGACGAGCTGTTCCTGCATCAGACCGGGTCCGACGCGTCGATGCCCAACCCGCGCTACGCCGTCGAGAACTGGTTCTTCGGGGCGTCGGGCTTTCCGGACGAGTACGCTCCGATCGCCGTCTGACGGACGATCTCGCAGACTCTTCACCGCCCGCCGTGGGTCGGTGGCGCCACGTCGATGTCCCCGTAGACGCGGCGCTCGATGGCCGTCCAGTCGGGATTGCCGGCGTACAGCGCGGCGATCTGATCGTCGGTGAAGAAGGCCGCAGGTCGCGGTCATACGAGCCTTCGTTGACGCGGCCGACGGAGTCGACAGCCTCGCACGCGACTGGTGTGGCACGCCCAGCTCCGCGAGCAGCGCAAGCACGTCGGCCTCGAGCGCCTCGACGCGCAGCCATCGCATCACCTCGAAGCGGCCGTGGTCGGTCATCCAGCGCAACAGATCGTCGGGATCGGTCGATGCGCAGAGCTCAGCGGCGGTTTGGAGCGGTAGCGAGCTGTAGTCGGGGTGGAGCCCGTGAGCGGCGCGGTGGTGGGCGCCGCTCAGCACCCACGCAGGCAGGCGGCGGATGTTCATCACCAGCAGCTTTGTCCGCGACCTCCGCCTCACGGGCGAAGAACGGCAGGTGCTTGTCATGGGAGTTCAGCGGGTCTGCAAACTGGACCAGCCCCGGCACGGCCGTCAGCATGCAGAAGGTCGCGTCACCCGCCGTCTTGGGCATGTGCGCCCAGGCAAAGCGCTCGCCGATTATCACGCGGTCGGATCCGTGGCCAAGTCGCGACCGAACGCTACTGCCTCGTAAACTCGCCGCCCGTGGGCCAGACAACGCCGCAGTTTGATCCGTACCTCAACGATCCCGACGGCTGGGGCGTTTCGATGGCGCAGATGACCGAGCTGATGTGCCCGTGCCTGGACGGCGCGGGCGCTCGTTCGGTGGCCGAGGTGGGCGCGTTCGCCGGTGACTTGACGCGCGTTCTGCTCGGATGGGCGGCGGGCGCCGACGCGCGGGTCGTCGCGATCGACCCCGCGCCGCAGGACGGCCTCGTGCAGCTCGCGCAAGCGCATCCGGAGCTCGAGCTCGTCCGCGAGACGAGCCTCGAGGCGCTGCCGGCGATCCCGCTGCCCGACGCGATCGTGATCGACGGCGACCACAACTACCACACGGTTTCCGAGGAGCTCAGGGTGATCGGCGAGCGAGCGCCGGGGGCCGAGCTGCCGCTGCTGCTGTTTCATGACGTCCGCTGGCCGCATGGACGGCGGGACGACTACTTCGACGCCGATCAGATCCCGATGGATTCCCGGCATCCGATCGCCGGCGACGGACTGGGTCTGTACCCCGGTGACCCGGGCGTCAGGCCCGACGGTCTCCCGTACCCACACTCGGCAGCGCGGGAAGGGGGTCCGCGCAACGGTGTGCTGACCGCGATCGAGGACTTCGTCAGGGGATGCGACGAAGTCCGCCTAGTGGTGGTGCCGGCGTTCTTCGGCTTCGGCGTTGCGTGGCACACGGGCAAGCCCTGGGCCGATGACCTGGCCCGGATCCTGGACGCGTTCGACCGCCACCCGATGCTCGAGCGGCTCGAGTCAAACCGCGTTACGCAGCTTGCGCGCTGGCACGCGGCGCGCCATGAGCTGTGGCGGACGCAGGAACGGCTCGCCCGTCAAGAGGCGGTGCTACGCCGGCTGCTCGACTCGAGCGCGTTCTCGGTCGCCGAGCAGCTCTCGCGGCTGCGCGCGCGAGCGGGCGTCGCAACCGAGCAGTCGATCGTCTCCAAGGACGACATCCGCCGCGTCCTGGAGCGGGACCGGGATCAGTCCTGATCGCCGTTGCGGCGCTCGGCTGCCTCACGGCGCATCCGGTTGAGCGCCCGCAGCGGCGCCGTCAGACGCCACGAGGCGCTGTCGGTCTTGGACTCGAACTCCCGCTCGAGCTCGAGCACCCGGGCGTCGAGCTTCAGCGACTCCGACATCGCGATCGCCCGCGCGGCCTCCCGGCGCGCCTCGGCGTGCCGGGC
This sequence comes from uncultured Solirubrobacterales bacterium, assembly GCA_963730075.1. Taxonomy (GTDB): domain Bacteria; phylum Actinomycetota; class Thermoleophilia; order Solirubrobacterales; family Solirubrobacteraceae; genus Palsa-465. The sequence goes on from CAVSQH010000006.1 coordinate 83,398, forward strand.
CCGGCGCTTCCAACCGTCCTCATCGAGCACCGGCTCGGCGAGCATCCCGTCCCACTTCTCGGCGACGCGGATGTGGGCCTCGACCCACACCTCGAGGTCGCTGATCAGCTCGAGCGAGCGGTGGTGGACGACGTGCAGGTCGGCGACCCGCAGCCTGCCGTCCCGCGCGCCGCACCTGGAGGCTGAAGTCGAGATCGAAGCCGTGGCCGAGCAGCAGCGCCTCGTCGAAGCGCACGTTGCGCACGACCCATGGCGAGAGCACCAGCAGCTGGCCGTCGAGCGACTCGACATCGGCCGGCGGCGCTGGTGGCGCGCCCACGAGACCGTCGTCGATCTCACCCCCGCCGTACTCCTCGTAGCGCTGGCGGACGTCGGCGCACACGACCTCGCCCTCCCACCAGGCGATGCTGTGGACTCCTCGCGCCCCGGCGCAGCCGACGACCGCCGACCTCCGGGTCCGACAGCGCCTCGCGGACCTTGCGCGCAGAAGTCGCGGATCGATGATCTCGGTGTGCGGATGGACGAGCACCAGCGCCTCGAGGTCGTCGCGCGCGGCGGCGGCACTCGAGCATCAGGTTGTAGGTCCGCGCGACCGGCTCGACCGCCGCGTATGCGAACACCTCGGAGTCGGGCTCGGCGGCTAGCGCGCACGCCGGGCTCCGCATAGCGCCGGTACGCCTCGGCGCCGCTGATCGAGGAACCGAACGCGATCAAGGGGATTCGACGCTGTTCAGGCTCTTGCTCAGGCTGCGCGGGGTGAGCTCGGGACGGCGCCGAGGGGTGGTCTGGTGCAGCCACCGCAGCGGCGCGGTGATCCGCCACGAGATGCTCTCGGTCGTCTCCGACGAGCGCGCGCTCGCAGGTCGCGGACGCGCGCGTCTGATTCGAGCGAGTTCATGTGGGCCAGGATCAGCGCCGCTTCGGTGTCGGCCTCGGCCCGCAGGGCGCGGTCCTTCCAGCTGCCGGCGCCGGTGCCGATCCCCATGCGCCCGTCCCACTTGTCGGCCAGCTTGACGTGCGCGTCGATCCACTGCTCGGGGTCGGGGACCATCTCGAGCTGACGGTGGTGGATCGCCCGGAAGTCGGCGGTCAGCACCTTGAGCCGGCGTCACGGACCTGCAGGCAGAAGTCGAGGTCGTAGCCGTGGAACTCGCCCGAGCGACTCGTCGAAGCGGACGTTGCGCACCACCCACGGTGACAGCACCAGCACGAAGCCGTCGAGCGTCTCGACCTCGCCGACCCGCGCGTAGGCCGGGGCGTCGTTCCAGGCCCACGAGAACGAGGGCAGATCGCCGCCGCCGTGCTCGTCGTAGCGGTTGATGAACGAGGCGCAGGTGACCGACGCCTCCCACCAGGCGATGCTCGCGCACGCCGATCGCCCCCACGCACCCGACGAGTCCGACCTGCGGGATCGGCGAGGCTGCGGCGGATGATCTGGCAGAAGTCGGCGTCGACGATCTCGGCGTCCTGGTGGACGAGCACCAGCGCGTCGAGATCATCGACGCTGCGAAAAACGGTCCAGAAGGGCGTTGTAGGAGCGGAAGATCGACCCGATCGACGTCATCGGCTCGATCTCGGAGTCCGGCTCGGCGGCCCGCTGGATTCCGGTTCGCGCACACCGGCGGTAGACCTCGGGCTTCGTGATCGAAGAGCCGAATGCGATCATGACTGGGCGTCCCCGCTGCATCGCGGACGAGTGTAAATGTCCCGGAGTAGCCCATCTATCGCCGACCAGATCGACCAGCCCGAGCGCCCGCTGCGGGAGCTGCGGCGTTCCCGCGGGCCGGTCGTGATCGAGGCCCGCAACGTCCACAAGGTGTTCCGGATCCCCCATCACCGGGTGGACTCGCTCAAGGAGCGGGCGGTCCATCCGCTGACCCGAATCGAGTACCGCGAGCTGCACGCGTTGCGCAACATCTCGTTCGACATCCACAAGGGCGAGTTCTTCGGGATCGTCGGCCGCAACGGCTCGGGCAAGAGCAGCCTGCTCAAGATCATGGCCAGCATCTACCGAGCCGACGGCGGTACGGTCCGGATGGCGGGGCGCATGGCGCCGTTCATCGAGCTCGGCGTCGGCTTCAACCCCGAGCTGACGGCGCGTGAGAACGGGGTGCTCAACGGCGTTCTGATGGGCCTCACCCGTCGCGAGGCGCGGCGGCGCCTGGGCGCAGTGATCGAGTTCGCTGAGCTTGAGGAGTTCGCCGACCTCAAGCTCAAGAACTACTCCTCGGGGATGATGGTCCGGTTCGCGTTCGCGGTGATGGTGCAGGCCGATGCGGACATCATGCTGATCGACGAGGTGCTGGCGGTCGGCGACGCGGCCTTTGCGCGCAAGTGCATGGACGTGTTCCATGAGCGTCGGGCGGCGGGCAAGACGATCGTCCTGGTCACCCACGACATGAACACCGTGCAGTCGATGTGCCACCGCGCGATGCTGATCGACGACGGGGAAATCAAGTTCATCGGCGATCCCGACGACACGGCGCTGCGCTACTACCGCCTGAACTTCGCGGCGCCGGGCGGAATCGAGCCCGGCGAGCGTCAGCCAATGGTCGACTTCAACGCCAAGGCGATCTCGGCGACCCTGCGCGACGCGACAGGCGCAGCGGTCGAGAACGTCGAGCAGGATATGGGGATCTCGATCGATGTCCTGCTCGAGGCGGCGCGTGACCTGGACAGCCCCACGTTCGTATTCCACGTGCGTAACGACGATGGGATCGTCGTGTTCTCGTTCGGCACCGCCATCGACGGGCCTGTGGCGGCGGGAGGACGGATGCGACTAAAGGGGGCGATGGAGAACCGCCTCGTCCCGGGTCGCTACTACCTCGATTGCTGGGTGCGTCAGAACGACAGCGAGAGCGTTGTCGCCGTGCAGGGTCTCCGCCTGCTTGGTTTCATCCTCTACGGGACCGGCACTCGTGAGGGCTTGGTCACGGTCGGCGCCGACATCGACGTATCGCTGGAGCCGTGAGCGAACAGCTACTCGAACTGCAGGATGTGCCGGGGCCGTCGGCGCTCGGCGGCGGGCGGCGCCGCGCGTTCGAGCTGCTGATCGAGATCGCGATCAACGACTTCAAGAAGACCTACTTCGGGACGGCGCTGGGGTATCTGTGGTCGGTCGCACGGCCGCTGCTGACGTTCGCGATCCTGCTCGCGGTCTTCACGCACATCTTCCACTTCGCGTCGAAGGTCCCCAACTATCCCGCCTTTCTGCTGTTCGGTGTGGTCCTGTTCGGCTTCTTCCAGGAGGCCACGCTGATCGCCGTCACCTCGATCGTCGGCCACGAGGCAGTCGTGCGAAAGACTCAGTTCCCGCGGCTCGTGATCCCGCTCGCGGTCGTCTGCACGACGCTCATCAACCTCGCGCTGAACCTGGTCGTGACGTTCGTGTTCATCATCGTGCTGGGTGTCTCGCCGTCGTGGACGTGGCTGCTGTTGCCGCTGATCCTGGTCGCCTTGTTCGTCTTCACGACCGCCGTGTCGATGATCGTCTCGGCCCTCTATCCCCGCTTCCGCGACGTCTCGATCATCTGGACCGTGGTGGCGATGGCCCTCTTCTACGGAACGCCGGTGCTGTACCCGATCTGGGTCGTCTCGCACAACCTCCGGGACCTGATCGCGATGAACCCGTTGACCCCGATCTTCGATCTCGCCCAGCGCTGGGTCACCGAGCCCTCGACGCCGTGGCCGACCGCCGCCTCGATGGGTGGGCCGGTTCGGCTCGCGGTCGCGATCGTGGTCTACGTGCTCGTCTGCGTGCTCGCGGTCTGGGTGTTCAGGCGCGAAGCGCCGAGGATCGCCGAAGAGCTCTGATCGTCCTCGCCTGACGGCTCTGAGATCGCGATCAGGGCGCCACCGAGGACGATCGCCATCATCGTCACTGCGGGCATCTCCCAGTCCCAGTCCAGCGGCGCGTGGGCGAGGTAGGTGGCCAGCGCCGCGGCTGGTCCGGCCGCGATCGCCGGCGCCAACCGATGCGCCCGCGAGGCCACGCCGCCCATTGCCCCCAGGAACACGGCCAGCAGCGCGAGCCCGATCAGCCCGAGCTCGGCCAGCGTCTGGAGCGGCAGCGAGTGAGCGTCCTGCGCGAACGAGTCCAGCTTGCGGTCCTTGAGCCAGTAGACCGCCCAGCCGCCCGCCCCGACGCCGCGCAGCGGCTCGGCCTTGAACGCGACCAGCGCCACCCGCCAGTACTCGTACCTGTTGCTCTCAAGCGTCCCCAGGCGGGCGGAGCCACCGCTCAGCGGGCTGACCTCGTGCTCGTGGGCGCCGACCACGATCGCGAGCGCGAGACCGACGCAGACGACCCCGAGCGCGATCAGCGGCGAGCGCCTGGGGAGCCGCAACTCGGCGGTCGAGTCAGGCTTGATCAGCCTCAGCTGGACGGCTGCCGCGGCGGCGCACACGGCGGCCATCACGGCGAACACGATCGCCCCCGGGAGCTCGCGTGACGACTGCGAGCCGCTCAGCGACGCGAACCCGTGCAGCGGCGCCGCCACCACCGAGACGATCACGGCCGCCGCCAGCGCGAGCACGATGCTCTGCAGCTGATCGCGCCGCCCGACCAGCACGAACAGCGTCACGAGGCCCGCGGCGCAGGCGAATAGGGCGCCACGCGAGAAGGAGATGTAGAGCCCGAGGCCGAGCGGCGCACACGCGGCCGCCGCCACGGCCCGCAGAGCCCGTGGACGAGAGGCGGTGCCGGCCAGCGCCGCGCACAGCACGAAGCCGATCGCGGCGACCTCGCCCATCGCGTTCCAGTACGTGAGCGGCTGCTCGAGGCGGCCCTGAGCGCTGACCGAGCGGGCGAAGTGCAGCACGCCCGGCAGCAGTCGGTTCGAGAGCCCGTAGCCGATCACGACCAGCGCGCCCGCAGCGATCGCCGGCTCGGCGAGGGCTGCCACGTGCCGCGGCTTGAGCAGGATCGCCGCCGCCAGCAGCAGCCCGGTGTAGAGGACGACGATCTGCCCGTAGCCGTAGGCGCTGCCGGCGATCGGCGCCCACGTGATCGACAGCAGCGTCCAGGCGGCGAAGGCCGCCAGCGAGCCGAGCGTCAGCCACGCCAGCCGGCCGCGTGGCAGCGGTTGCTTCTCGGCCAGCAGCCCGACCACCACCAGCGCCCACGCGCCGAGCCCGGCCCAGGTGCGCACCTCGGAGAAGTACCCGCCGCTGAAGAACGCGACCGCCGCCGGTCCCGCCAGCAGCGCAAAGCGGGCGGCGCTGAGCGCTGCCAGGCGCATCGGATTAGCGGTGTGGATCCCGGGCGGCGCGCTTCACAAGCCGCGTCGATGCCAGCGGCTGGCGTTCTCTGACCTCACGGCGGGAGTCACCCACCTGTGCCGCGCGGATCTCTCGCATCATCCCCCGCCTGAACGTCTCGGTGTCAAAGCGGCTCGACGTTGCGCACGCAGGCCTGCGGATCGATCGCCCCGTCATCGAACGCCGACCACCGCGGTGGCGAGCTCGTCTGGCCCGCCCGACCAGAAGCATCCGGTGACGCCGTCGACCACGGTCTCCAGCGCGCCGCCGCCCGCGCTTGGCGATCACCGGCCGGCCGGCCGCCTGGCTCTCGACCGCCGCGATCCCGAACTCCTCGATCGAGGTCAGCACCAGCGCGCGCGAGCTCTCGACCGCGGTCGCGACGTCCTGCGTCGGAGAGTCGGCCGGCGAACTGGATCGTCGGTCCGGCCAGACGCTTCGAGCCGGCGCGCGTCGGGACCGTCCCCGATCACCAGCAGCGGCACGCCGCAGCTGGTTGAAGGCCGCGATCGCGACGTCGATCTGCTTGTGCGGCATCAGCTCGGAGACCACCAGGTAGTGATCGCCGACCCGGCCCGGCGTGAAGCGCTCGGTGTCGACCGGCGGGTGGACGACCGGCGGCCTCGCGGCCGAAGTAGGCGCCGGATCCGCGCCTGGGTGATCTGCGAGTTGGCGATGTAGCGGTTCGACCGCTGCGCGGCGATCCAGTCCCACTGGCGCCAGCGCCGGAACGTCGCCCGCAGAAAGCCGCGCGTGACCGGGTCACGGAGCCGCGCCAGCGTCCGGTCGCGGTCGTTCCACGCGTAGCGAAACGGGTTGTGGCAGTAGCTGACGTGAACGGCGCCGCTCATCGCACAGGACCGCGTGCGCCCAGGCCGAGGAGCTCGACACGACGAGGTCGTAGCCCGACAGGTCAAACGACTCGATCGCCGCCGGATAGAGCGGCAGCAGCGCGCGGAAGGTGCGCGTCGACGGGCGCAGCCGCTGCAGGAACGAGCGTGTGGACGCGCCGATCGGCGAATCGCCCCTCGGTGCCGCGCTCGTCGTAGATGGCGGTGAAGATGTCGGCCTCGGGCCACATCTCGCACAGCTCGGCGAACACGCGCTCGGCGCCGCGCACGTCGAGCAGGAAGTCATGGATCAGCGCAACCTTGGCCGGTGCGCCGTCGGCTGTCGGCGGATTCCCCACGAGCGCAGTCTATGGTGCGATCGTCGAGCACGCATCGTGAAGGTCACGCGTTTATAAATACCCGCCGGTTAGCCTGCCGAGTCGGTGACATCGCTGCTATTCGTGAGTTATTCCGGCGCGTTCGGAGGCGCCGAGCGCGTGCTGCTGGACTGCGTCAGCGCCGTCGGGGACGATTCGGTGCTCGCCTGCCCCGAGGGCGAGCTGGCGACGCGGGGCCGGGCTCAGGGACTGACCGTGATCACGATCGCGGGCCACCGTCGCGAGCTGCGCGGTTCGCCGGGCGATCGCCTGCTGGCGCCCATGCGGCTGGCCGCCCACGGGCTCGAGCTACGTGGCTTGGCGCGCAGGCTCGACGCGGTGGCGGTCGTCGGTTGGGGGATGCGCTCGGCGATCGGCTGCCTCGCGCTACCGGCCCGGGTCCCGTTGGCGGTCGCCCACAATGACATGCTCCCCGGTCCGGCGATCGCCTCCGCGGTCCGCCGCGCGGCCGCCAGGGCGCGAGTGGTGATCGTCCCGTCGCGCGCGGTCGCCCTGGATCTCGACCCGCGCGGCACACTCACCGACCGCCTGTGGGTCGTGCACCCCGGCGTCGAGCTGGAGCGGTTCGCGGCCGAGTGGTCTGCGGCTGAGCCGCCCGAGGTCCTGGTCGTGGGGACGCTGGTCGCCTGGAAGCGACCGGAGCTCGCGCTCGAAGCGGTGGCGATCGCCCGACGGAGCATCCCCGGATTGCGGCTGCGGTTCGTCGGAGGACCGTTGTCGGCTGACGACCCGACGCCAGCGCTGCTGCGCGAGCGCGCGGCCGCGCTCGGGTTGACCGAAGCGGTTCAGATCGCGGGCGCGGACGCAGCGCCCGAGCGCTCTCTGGCGCGGGCGAGCTGTCTGCTGCACTGCGCCCCCCGTGAGCCGTTCGGGCTCGTGATCGCCGAGGCGCTGGCTGCCGGCTGCCCGGCGGTCGTGCCGGGCGCCGGCGGCCCGCTCGACATCGTCGACCGGTCGTGCGGGCTTCTATACGAGGCTGGGAACGCCGGGGCGGCGGCGCGCGCGATCGTCGAGGTCGTGACCGACCACGAGTCCGCGCGGCGGCTTAGCGCCACCGGGCGACGGCGCGCGCGGGAGCGATTTGACCGCGCAGACACGACCGCCGCGTTCGCCCGCGCGCTCGGGGGAATCGTGCCCGCGGCAGCTCGCCCCGGCCGTCCCCAGCTCACGCTCGTGACCGTGACCCACAACTCGCGGCGGGATCTCGAGGCGCTGCTCGCCTCGGCCTCCCACCACCTGCCGGGGGCTCACGTGGTCGTCGTCGACAACGGCTCCGTCGACGGCACGGTCGAGGTCGCCGAGCGGGTTTCGGAGCACGTCACGACCGTGGCGCTGGCCGACAACATCGGCTTCGGGCGGGCCTGCAACCGTGGCTTGGAGGAGGTCCTCACGCCCGTGGTCGCGCTCGTCAATCCCGACGTGGAGCTCGTCGACGACTCGCTGCTGACGCTCGCGTCAGAGGCGATCCACCGCGACCGGCTGCTGGCACCATTGGTTCTCAACGGTGACGGGACGCGGCAGGACACGGTGCACCCGGTGCCCTCGTCGGCGGCGGACCTGGTCCGATCGCTGGTCCCCGCGGCGGCGGTCCCGCCCCCGCTCGGCGAAGCGCTGTGGCCGTGGCGCGCGTCGCGGCCGCGGCGGGTGGGCTGGGCGGTCGGCTGCGCGCTGGTCGGCTCGACGGCGCTGTTGCGCCGGCTGGGACCGTTCGACGAGTCGATCTTCCTCTACGGCGAGGACCTCGAGCTCGGGCTGCGGGCCGCGCAGGCGGGGATCGAGACCTGGTTCTGGCCCACCGGGCGGGTGGTCCACCACGGCGCTCACTCGGCCCGCGCGGAGTTCGGAGAGGAGCCGTTCGAACGGCTGGCTCGGGCGCGCCACGAGGTCGTCCGCCGGCGCCTCGGGCGGGCGCGGGCGGCGCTCGACGACCGCGCCCAGACGGTGACGTTCGGATCGCGCCTGGTGGTCAAGCGAGCGCTCGGGATGAGCGCCGATCGGGAACGGCATCAGTTGCTGGCACTGCGCTCGTTACGGCGCGACGGTGGCGCTACGTGAACCGCCCCGGGGTGATCCTCGGTGCAGCGGTCGCGGTGGCTGCGGTGATCGTGGGGATCGTGGTGGTGATCACGAGCGGTGGCGGGGCAGAAACCAGCCCCAAGTCTGCGACTGAGTCGAACTCCGCCACGACATCTGCCGCGGTCAGCCGTCCTCTTCGCCCGGCCCGGACCGCGGAGCAGTTCGGCGCGAACGTCAACTACCTGTTCAACACCCACGACTTCACCCCGGCCCAGGTCTCGAGCCAGCTGGCCGCGCTCGCGCAGACCGGGGTCACGATCGCACGAAGTGACGCGCTCTGGGAGGCGAGCGAGCCGACGGCGCCCGTGAACGGCGTCCACCACTACGAGTGGGCGTTCGATGACGCGATCGCGCTGGCGCTGGCAGAGCACGGTCTGCGATGGCTGCCAATCCTCGACTACACCGCCCCGTGGGACGAGTCGGTCCCCGGTCAGGACCACTCGCCGCCGCGTTCTGCCGTCGACTATGCAGCCTTCGCCGGCGCGTTCGCGGCCCGCTACGGCGCAGGCGGAACGTTCTGGCGCGCCCATCTTGGGCTGACGGCCCGGCCGGTCGACACCTACGAGATCTGGAACGAGCCCGACAACGGGGAGTTCTGGGTCCCGACACCCGACGCGGGGGCCTATGCGCAGCTCTACCAGCGCGCCCGCGAGGCGATCGCGGCGGTCAACGCCGGCGCTCGGGTCGTGGTCGGGGGTCTGAAGGATCCGGCCGGCTTCCTGCCCGCGATGATGTCCGCCGACCCCGCGCTGCGCGGCCATATCGACGGCGTCGCGATCCATCCGTACGGGACGCCGCTGGTCGTCCTCTCCAGGATCCGGGCGGCGCGCGCGACGCTCGCGTCGCTCGGGCTCGGGACGGTGCCGCTGTACGTGACCGAGTTCGGCTGGACGACGCGGCCCGCGGGTGCTGTCGGCTATGCGCCGGCGAGCGCCCGCACGAAGTACCTGGTCGAGACCGTGGGAACGCTCGGCCATCTCGACTGCGGCGTCGCGGCAGCGGTTCTCTACACGTGGGTGACGCCGGAGCGCAACGCGCTCGATCCACAGGACTGGTACGGGATCAGCGACCCGGCCGGGGCCGGCGGCAGGGACGTGGCCGCGTTCTCGGCCGGGCTGCGAGCGGCGCGAGCGCCGCGGCCGGCGATTGAGCTGTGTCGCCGTTAGCGCGCGCGCTTGGCGCAGCGCGTCGCCTGCGACGACTTGACCTTGCACCTCTCGAGCGCGAGCGCACCGCGCCGGAAGGCGCCGAGGGCCGGCTTGGCGAACACCGAGCCGGCCGAGTTCATCCCCTCCAGACCGGCGAACGCGAAGTCCGGCGCACCCCGCTGCTCGACACCCATCCAGGTGTAGTAGTAGAAGGCCTGCAGGCGCAGCACCGAACGGTTCTCGCCGAGCAACGGCAGCAGCGTCGAGATGTTGCGCGCCTGGCCGGCCGGGGTTGTGTCCCAGTCGAAGTGCGAGACGGTTTGACCTCGAGACGAGGGCCAGCTCAGCTCGGTGGCCATCAGCGGCTTGGTGTTGTCCTTGAAGTGATCCATCGCCCGGCGGACGAGACGCAGGTAGAGGATCACGTTGGCGGGCTTCTTGGTGAACGCGTTCACCGAGACGATGTCGAACAGCTTGCGAGCGCCCTTGCGGTAGAGCTTGCCGATCGTCGCCCAGGCCGTGTTGGTCAGCGCGCCGAGCACGACCTTCGCGCCGCGGTCGGCGCTCTTGATCGCCCGCCGCGACGCCCGCAGCAGCGCGAGGTAGCTGGAGACGAACGGCTGGCGCCAGTAGTAGGACAGCTGTTCCTCGTTCCAGATCTGCCACATCCGGATCGGCATCCGCCTGATCGTCGGATTGGCGCTCCAGAAGGTGCCATGCGGCCCGTAGCGGTGGATCAGCGCGGTGAGGTACGCCGCGTACGGGCCGGGGTTCGTCGGATACTCGATCGGACCCGAGGTGGGGGTGCCGTCCCAGCCGGGTGCGTACAACACGGTCGGCAGCACGGTCATGCCGCGCTGGCCGGCCAGCCCCACCAGCTGGTCGGTCTGGCTGAAATCGGTCGGGACCCCGGTTTGCGCACCCGTGGTCCCGTCAGCGTTGGTGAACTTGCTCAGCTGATCGGCCGGCACGTCGGACCAGCTCTGGTACGGCTGCGCCGCGGCCCAGTTGAACGCGACCCGCACGCTCCCGATCCCGGCCGCGACCATGTCATTGAACTGGGTGCCGAAGTTGAGGCTCGTGGGAGGATCGGACAGCACCAGCGGCCCGTCGACGTCGACCCCGACGAACGCCGGCGGCACGGCCGCGGAGCTCTGCTGGGCCGTCTTGCCTGCGCGAGCGGAGCTCCCGGGCGCGGCGAGCCCCAGGCTTGTAAGCGCGAGCGCCAACGCGGTCGCGATCACGCGAACGGCGGCGGACTTACGCACGTGCTCTGAGTCGAATGAGCAGCCCGGAGGCCGTGAGGGTCAGTCCGAGACCGGCGAGGGTCCAGACATTGATGCCGGTGAACGGCAGCGTCTTGCCCGATGAGGCGCCGGAGGCAGCGGTTGCCGTCGGCGTTGCACCGGGGGTGGTCGCGGTCGGTGCCGATGTGGTCGCCGCCGCGGTCCCGGTCGCGGCCGTCGTCGGCGCCGGCGTTGTCGCCGGCGTCGTCGCCTGTGACTGCGTCGACGTCTGACTCGTGGTCTTGGTCGAACCGAGTGGGTCGGTGTACTGCTGGTCGCCCGCGGAGCCGCCGCCGGACGCCAGAGCAACGGCCGGACCGACCGCCGCCGTAAGCAGGGCGAGCAGGCCAAGACACACGAGCACGTGGCGCAATCGCATCGGTCGAGTATGCCAAGGGTTCGGGGGGTGCGCGGCAACGGCAGTAGGCTGCGGCGGTTGCACGCGAGCCGGCGGCAGACGTTGCAGATCGCTCGCAAATGCCGGTTTTGCAGGATTTATTGCACGGCCAGGGTTTCGGAGTTGTCGCGCGATGACCCGTGTTAGGGTGCCCTGCGCCGCACCCGACAGCGTCGTGCCGCCCGCCCCCAGCGGCCCGCTCAAATGCATTCTGCTCGCGAATTTCACGGTCTCGCGACCGCGTCATTCGTCTGCCTCCCAGCGTGTTGAAGACGAACCGAAATCCGATCAAGCTCCGGCTCTCGGTGACGCTTGCGGTCGCCGCCGCGATGCTCGCGATCATCGCCCCGTCGAGCTCGGGCGACCTCCAGGGTCAGATCTCGGCGACCCGGTCCGCCGCCGCGACGCTCAAGTCGCAGATCGCCGCGGACTCGGCCCGGATCTCCGCCACCTCGAACGGGCTCCGGCAGGCACGCGACAGGCTCGCCGCGATCCAGCAACAGCTTGACCAGCGAGTCGCGCGCCTGCGCACCGTCCAGAGCTCGCTGCTCGCCGCCCGCGCCCGGCTGATCAGGCTCGAGAACCGCCTGCACCTGGCGACCAGCGCGCTGGCGGCAAACCTGGTCGCGAGCTACGAGGGCACGCAGCCCGATCTGACGACCGTGATCCTCGAGTCCCATGGCTTCAGTGACCTGCTCGAGAACGTCGGCTTCCTTTCCCGCATCGCCCATCAGGACACCCATGTGGTCAGCATCACCCGCTCCGCGCGGGAGCAGGTCTCGCGCCAGGCGACCCAGCTCGCCTCGCTCGAGGCCCGCGACCGCAAGCTTGCCGATCAGGTCCTGAGCCAGCGCAACGCGGCCGCCGCGCTCCAGTCGGCGCTGCTGCACGAGCAACTGCGAGAGCTCGCCGTGCGGTCGAGCGCGACGGCGCGCTACCACGACCTCAACGGACGGCTGCAGTCGCTCGAGAAGAAGGCCGCCGAGCAGGCGACCCGCGCGGCGGCGACCGGCAACGCGAACGTCGCCGGAGTCGCCGTCGACACGCACGGCATGGTCCAGCCACCTCCCGGCGCCCCGGCCGCCGTGGCACAGGTGATCGCGGCCGGTAACGCGATCGCGACCTTGCCCTACATCTACGGCGGCGGCCACGCGTCCTTCCAGGCCAACGGCTACGACTGCTCGGGCTCGGTCAGCTACGCGCTCGCGGCGGCCGGGCTGGTCAGCTCGCCGATGGTCTCGGGCGACTTCGAGAATTGGGGCGATCCTGGTCCCGGCCGCTGGATCACCATCTACGCCAACGCCGACCACGTCTGGATGACGGTCGCCGGATGGCGGTTCGACACAGTCGCGCTGGCCGAGGACGGGACCCGCTGGGCGCGCGGCGGCGGGGAATTCTCGGGCTTCGTGGTCCGGCACCCGCCGGGTCTGTAGGACGCCCAGGCTGCGCCCGGCGAGCCTGCGGGGCGCGTCAGGAGCGGACTGGCACACCCGCTGTCGGCACCGCGCGCGCCGGAACCGAGCGCACGTCGCCGCGGGTCTTCCCGGCGCTCGTCGACGGCGGCTCGTCGGTCGACAGCCACCTCGAGGCGAGCAGCACCAGCGCCGGCACCGCGACGACGCCGATCATCGCCAGAAACCACAGCTGGCTCGTGTCAGTTCCCTCACCGAGCGCGTGCGCGAGCCCGGCGAGCCACAGCACCGCCGTCAGACGGTGAAGCTTGCTCCACCGACCGGTCCCGATCGTCTTGCGCGCGTAATACGAGACTCCGAGCAGGACGAGACCCCAGCCGGCGATGATCCCGAGTGATGTCCAGACGGTCTTGTAAGAGCTCGCGAACGGGACCGCGATGTCGACCACGGTCGGGTGCAGGAACTTGTCACCCAGCAGCGCAACGCCGTGTACGGCGATCGCGCAGATCGCCGACAGCGACAGGATCTCGTGCGTCGCGAGCAGATCCGGACCACGCTTTCGGAGCAGCTTGGTGCTCATCACCAGGCCGAGTGACACCGCCAGGCTGGCGGCCACCAGCGCGACGATCCCCGCCGCGCGGCTCGTGATCCAGAACAGGTGGGGTCCCGCGCTCGTTGTCATGCCCGAGAAGATCGCGACCGCGCGCTAGACGAGCGTAGGGGCCAGATAAGAGCTCCATAGGAACGCCTGCGGGCGGGGGCCCGGCCGCGGTGCTCAGGGCCTGCGCGCGAGCGTCGTCGACGATGGCGGTTGGCCCGTGGCGACCGGCACCGGCGTGGTCGTAGTCGTACTGGGCGCGGAGTAGGTGACCGTGAACGAACTCCCGTTCGCGGTCAACGGCGAGGCGGAGGCCAGCGCCCGCGCCGAGGGCGAATTGTTGATGAACCGCTTGCCGTTGGCCGAGAGCGTGATCCGAATCGCTCCCCACTTGCGGTCCGAGACCGCACCGAGGTGCCCGGCGCTCGTCTCCGCGCGCGCGCGGTCGAAGGTCGCGGTGCCAAAGTCCGCGAGCGGCAGCAGCCGGCAGAAGGAGCCGGAGCACTCCGAAGGCGCCTCGACGATCCACTCGGCGGAGGAGACGTCGACGTTTCGGGCGTTGATCGTGCGCGTGAACGTCTTGCCGCGCGTCAGGTCGCTGAGCGTGAGCGTGACGGCGTGCCCGACGACGACCACGCTCGCGGTCAACCGATCACCGGGAGAGACCTTCATCCTGATCCTGCGCGACGGTGCTGGGACGGCCTCGTACCAGACGCTCGACACGACCTTGCCCCGCGCATTGCAGTCGACCTCGCTGCCAATCTGCTCGAGCGCATCGGAGCTCTCCGCGAAGCCACCGAGCCCGACCCAGACCGACGAGTAGGTACGGCTGCCGGCGGTGCAGGTTGCCTGCGGTTGCGTCCAGCTGCCGCTGACCTTCTTGAACGCGACGCCGGAGCGGTGGGCCGCATAGCCGGCCCAGTTGGAGCTGTTGGTCGTGTCCGCCAGGGCCGAGGGAGCGGCGATCAGACCGAGAGCCAAGCCCGCGAGCACGGCGACGCCGAACATGCCCCGGGGCATGCGGTGGCGCACTGATCTACGGGCTCTGCGATTCATGATTTGGCTGCTGCAGCAAGGATCGCAGCAGCGCGACCCTGACAGTCGTAGATCGTCACGTTAGTGGCATTGTTGCCTCTAATCGTCACCGGCTTGCACGTTTTGGCCACGACGGTCAGCGCGGCCTGGCTGCCGGTCCGGGTGTCGCCGGCCGCGCGGAAGTCCTGCGCACCGTCGTCGATCACCCACCGGAGCCGGCCCTCGCGGACCTCCATCGCGATCCAGGAGGCGGTGACCGAGCTCTCGCGGCCCGAGAAGCCGCCGAGACCGGCGACGTCGGCGTCCTTGGCGACGATCACCGCCGCAGCGGTACTCTGGCTCGAGACGCCGATCGTCCCGCCGCCGTGTGCTTTGGCATAGGCGATCGCGGCGTTGAGGGTCGCCGTGTCGCCGCCGAAGATGCCGCCCGGCCCGGCTGCACCGCCTGCGCCACGGGGGCCGATTCGGAAGCGCGACCCGGAGTGGGCCGAGCCGCCGAACAGGCCGGCGATGCCGCCGGCCGGCGCGCCGGAGGCTCCGGGCACGGGCGCGGCTCCGCCGGGGGCGGGCGCGGCTCCACCGGGCGGGGGCGCGGCTCCACCGGGCGGCGCCGGGAAGCCCGCGCCGAAGCCACCGCCGCCCGGGCGGCCGGTCGTCCCGGCGCCGGGGAACCCGCCACGACGTGCGAACCCGCCCGGTCCGCCTAACCCGCCCGAGAACGAGGTCGCGGGCCCGCCGGCCGGGAACGTGCCGCTCGTCGCGTGACCGACCGTCCCCGCAGCCCAGGTCGCCGGGGCGGCGAGCAGCGCCGCCAGCGCGACCGCGAGCACCGCTGCTCGAATGCGCGGCGATAGCTTGAGCGTCAACCCGATCCCGCAGACGAGGGCCGCCGCGATCACCAGCGGCTTGGCCCAGGCGAGCGACCCGTCGAGCGTGCCGAGCACGGCCAGCTCGGTGATCGCCCCAGCCACGATCGCGAGCGGCCCGAGGATCCGAGCCTGCCGCCCGCCCGGCAACATCAGGCCGACGCCGGCACCGATCAGGGCAGCTGTGAACGGGGCCAGGAACGAAACGTAATACGGATGGAAGATCCCATCGGCAAAGCTGAACACGATCGCGGTGGTCAGAAACGCGCCGCCGATCGCGACCAGCCAGCCGGTCCGTGGATCGCTGCGACGCAGCCGCGTTGCAACGAGCACGCCCGCACCGGCGACGATCGCGAACCCGAGCAGCCAGCCGGCCTGATCGCCGAGGCTTGATTGCAGCAGCCGCAGGATGCCTGTGGGGCCGCCGAATGTCCCGCCGGCCGGACCGCCGCCGCGACCGAAGGCGGCGGGACCACCCGACTGTCCGGCGATACGCCCGACGCCGTTGTAGGAGAAGATCAGCGACCAGATGCTGTTGTCAGACGTGCCCGAGATCCAGGGCCGGTCAGCGGCCGGCGTCAGCGTGACGAACACCGGCCAGGTGAGAGCCACGACGGCGAGCGCGCTGCCGGCGACGAGCAGCTGGCGGATCGCCACCAGCCGTCCGCGGGGCGCCACGTACAGATACGCCGCGGCGATTCCCGGCACGATCATCAGCGCGACTCCCATCTTGGCCTCGAAGCCGAGCCCGACGCATACGCCGCACAGCACCAGCCACCGCGTGCGACCGGTCTCGAGCGCACGGACCGCGAACCACAGCGCGGCGAGACAGCAGAGGACCAGCAGCTCGTCAGGGTTGTTGTGGCGCGAGACCGCGACCACGATCGGCGTCGTCGCGAGCGCCACGCCGGCGACGAATCCCGCCGGACGTCCGAACCGCCGGCGCGTGAGGTCGTAGACCAGCGCCACCGCGGCGACCCCCATCAGCGCCTGCGGGACGAGGATGCTGAGCGGGTGATAGCCGAACACGCGCACCGACAGCGCCTGGACCCAGAGGCTGAGCGGTGGCTTGTCGACCGTCATCAGCCCGGTCTTGTCCATCGCCGCGTAGAGGAAGTCGTGCCAGCTCGTGCTCATCGAGCGAACGGCGGCCGAGTAGTACGTGTTGGCCCAGCCGTTGATGCTCAGCCCCCAGAGGTTGAGCAGCGCCGCGATCGCGAGCAGGCCGGGCAGCTCCGGCCTGGCGCGCACCCACTGCAGCCCGGGCGCAGATGAGCGCTCGCACCGCGAGCCGGGCCAGGCGCGATAGGTGGCCGAGTCAGAGCTCATCGTCAGCGCGAAAGGATGCGGGAACCGTGTAAGAGAAAGCTGAGAAGGCGGTCATGGCTGATCCGCGACCCGGTGGGCTTCGGTGTAGGCGCCGGCGGCGGCCAGGCCGGCTGCCGCTGCGGCGAGGCCGGCGAGCAAGAGGGTGACGATCGACATGTGATGGTCTCCGGGTGGAGGTGGGCTGGAGTCGCCTCACGATCCATGGCAGGCGCAAGGTGCACCGAAGACGTCGCTAAGACGCGCGTAGGAGTGATCGCCGCGCAGCACGGTGCCGGGGCGCCCACGCCCCTAAAGTAGAAGTCCCACTCTGAGATCAGGAGTTCCGAAAATGTCCTCCAACAACAGCTTCGACGCGCGTGCCGAACTCCGCGTCGGCGAGCGCGTGTTTGAGATCTTCCGGCTCGACGCGCTCCAGTCCCGTTACGACGTCGCCCGCCTCCCGTTCTCGCTCAAGGTCCTGCTCGAGAACCTGCTCCGCAACGAGGACGGTGACCTCGTCCGTGCCGGCGACGTGGAGGCGCTCGCGACCTGGAACGCCGCCCACGAGCCGAGCACCGAGATCGCGTTCACGCCTGCACGGGTGATCATGCAGGACTTCACGGGCGTGCCGGCGGTCGTCGACCTCGCCGCGATGCGCGGCGCGATGCACGAGCTCGGCGGCGATGTGAGCGCGATCAATCCGCTCGTCCCGGCCGAGCTGGTGATCGACCACTCGGTCCAGGTCGATGCGTTCGGCACACCGAGTGCCTTCCAGCGCAACGCTGAGCTCGAGTTCGAGCGCAACAAGGAGCGCTACGCGTTCCTGCGCTGGGGCCAGGGCGCGTTTGCCAACTTCAGCGTCGTCCCGCCCGACACCGGAATCGTGCACCAGGTCAACCTCGAGTACCTGGCACGGGTCGTGTTCACCGACGACCGAACCAGCCCCCCGCTCGCCTATCCCGACACGCTGGTCGGCACCGACTCGCACACGACGATGGTCAACGGCCTCGGCGTGCTCGGCTGGGGCGTCGGCGGGATCGAGGCCGAGGCGGCGATGCTCGGACAGCCGATGTCGATGCTGATCCCGCAGGTGCTGGGGTTCAAGCTGACCGGCGCGCTGCACGAGGGCGCGACCGCGACCGACCTCGTGCTGACCGTCACCGAGCGGCTGCGCGAGCACGGCGTGGTCGGCAAGTTCGTCGAGTTCTACGGCGCGGGGCTGGCCCGCCTGCCGCTCGCCGATCGCGCGACGATCGGCAACATGTCACCCGAGTTTGGGTCGACCTGCGCGATTTTCCCGATCGACGCCGAGACGATCCGCTACCTCGAGTTCTCGGGCCGTGCGCCGCAGCAGCTGGAGCTGGTCGAGGCCTATGCGCGCGAGCAGGGCCTGTGGCATGACGAGGACTCCGAGGAGCCGACCTTCAGCGAGCAGATCGAGCTCGACCTCGGCGAGGTGGTCCCGAGCATCGCCGGCCCCAAGCGCCCCCAGGACCGCGTCTCGCTGACCGAGTCCAAGCCCGCCTTCAGGATGGCACTCGACGGGATCCTGCCCGACGACGATCAAGAGGACGACGCGATCGCAGAGTCATTCCCGGCCTCGGACCCGGTCGCCACCCACCTCCCCAACGGCGACGGCCACGGTCCCATCGGCGGCACCGGCGGGACCCAGGTGGCCGAGCGCAGACAGTGCCGGACGCCGATCACGCTCGCTGACGGGACCGAGACCGAGCTCGACCACGGCCATGTCGTGATCGCGGCGATCACGAGCTGCACCAACACCTCGAACCCGTCAGTGATGCTCGGGGCCGGGATCTTGGCGCGCAACGCCGTACAGGCCGGCCTTCGGGTCAAGCCGTGGGTCAAGACCTCGCTCGCCCCCGGGTCGAAGGTGGTCACGGAGTATCTCGACCGCGCCGGGCTGACCGAGTATCTCGACGAGCTCGGCTTCAACCTGGTCGGCTACGGGTGCACGACCTGCATCGGCAACAGCGGGCCGCTGCCCGAGGAGATCTCGGACGTGGTCAACGCCGAGGACCTGGCGGTCGTGTCGGTGCTGTCGGGCAACCGCAACTTCGAGGGCCGGATCAACCCAGACGTGCGGATGAACTACCTCGCATCCCCACCGCTGTGCGTCGCCTACGCGCTGGCCGGGACGATGGACATCGACCTCTACGACGAGCCGCTCGGCGAGGGGCGCGGCGGCGACCCGGTCTACCTCAAGGACGTCTGGCCCGAGGCGAGCGAGGTCGCTCGGACGATCGAGGAGGCGGTCCGCTCGGATATGTTCCGCAAGAGCTACGGCGAGGTGTTCGAGGGCGACGAGCGCTGGAACTCGCTCGAGGTCCCGACCGGCGACAGCTTTCAGTGGGACGAGCGCTCGACCTATGTGCGCAAGCCGCCCTTCTTCGACGACCTGACGCGCGAGCCCGAACCGCTCGAGGACATCATCGACGCCCGCGTGCTCGCGATCCTCGGTGACAGCGTCACCACCGACCACATCTCCCCCGCCGGCTCGATCCGGCGTGACGGGCCGGCCGCTAAGTACCTCAACGCAAACCACGTCGAGTCTCGTGACTTCAACTCCTACGGCTCACGGCGCGGCAACCACGAGGTGATGATGCGCGGCACGTTCGCCAACATCCGGCTGCGCAACCTGCTGGCGCCCGGCACCGAGGGCGGCGTGACTCGCTATCTGAGCGACGGCTCAGACGAGGCGATGTCGATCTATGACGCCGCGATGCGCTACATCGAGAACCATGTGCCGCTGATCGTGCTGGCCGGTAAGGAGTACGGCTCGGGCTCGTCCCGCGACTGGGCGGCGAAGGGCACCAAGTTGCTCGGGGTGCGGGCGGTGATCGCGGAGAGCTTCGAGCGTATCCACCGCTCCAACCTGGTCGGGATGGGAGTGCTGCCACTCCAGTTCGCCGGCGGCGACTCGGTCCAGTCACTCGGGCTGACCGGCGATGAGAAGTTCACGATCGCCGGGATCGCCGGCGCCGGCGAGATCCCGCGAACGCTGACCGTGAGGGCCGACGACCGGGAGTTCGACGTGACGGTCCGAATCGACACGCCCAAGGAGCAGCGCTACTACCACCACGGCGGCATCCTGCAGTACGTCCTGCGCGAGCTGTTGGACAAGTAGGGCGTGCCGCGGACCGCACGGGTTCAATAGCCTGTCCGGCGATGTCGACCCCAGAATTACTGCAACGGCTGCTCACCGTGGCCGGCCCGTCGGGCCGCGAGACCGGACCTGCCGAGGTCTGGCGCGAGGCCTGCGCGGAGTTCGCCGATGAGGTCCGTGGCGACCACGTCGGCTCGTCCATGGCTCGCGTCAAGGGTACGGCCGACGGACCGACACTGGCGATCATCGGCCACATCGACGAGATCGGCGTTCACGTCACGCACATCGACGATGACGGCTACCTGCACTTCGGCGAGGTCGGCGGCTGGGATCCGGTGGTGCTGATCGGCCAACGTGTCCGCATCGGGACGCGCGACGGCTCGGTCCCAGGCGTGATCGGTCGCAAGCCGATCCACCTGATCAGGGGCGCCGATCGCGAGAAGGTGCCTCAGATCAAGGACCTCCACATCGACATCGGCGCCAAGGACGGCGACCAGGCTCGTGAGATGGTGCGGATTGGGGACGCCGGCGTGATCGATGCCGAACCGGTGACCCTGCCCAACGATCGGATCGCGTCACGCGCGCTCGACAACCGGATCGGGTGCTTCGTCGCCGCGGAGGCCGCCCGGCTCGTGGCCGAGGCCGGCCACGCCCCGGGCGACGTGCTCGCGCTGGCGGTCGTACAGGAGGAGACCACGTTCGCCGGCTCGCGGACGAGCGCGTTCGCGCTCAAGCCCGACCTGGCGATTGTCGTCGATGTGACGCACGCGACCGATCAGCCGGGCGTCGACCTTGGGCCGATCACCAAGCATCAATTGGGCTCCGGACCGGTGATCGCTCGTGGCACCGTGCTGCACCCGAAGATCACCGAGCTGCTGTACGAGACCAGCGAGCAGGAAGGGATCGCGTTCTCGGTCGAGTCACTCGGCCGGATGACCGGGACCGACGCCGACGCGGTGCACATCTCGCGAGCCGGTGTTCCTACCGGGATCGTGTCGGTCCCTCTGCGCTACATGCACTCGCCGGTCGAGCTCGCATCGATACCCGACATCGAGAACGCCGCCAAGTTGATCGCCGCCTTCGCGCAGAAGCTGACGCCGGGCATGTCATTCGAGCGCTGAGCGCTGGGCTCCACGCGCTTACGGCGATGCTGCTGCTGTTTGACATCGACGGCACGCTGGTCGGCTCCGCCACCGCCGCTCACCGCGACGCCCTCCATGCGGCGCTGCTCGAGGTTCACGGCGTCGACGCGTCGAAGATGAAGAGCCCGTTCTCGCCGGCGGGCAGGACCGACGGCGAGATCGCGCGGGGGCTGCTCCTGCAGGCGGGCGTATCCGCGCTGCGGATCGACGAGCGCGCCGACGACGTGCGGGCTGAGTGCTGCCGGATGTACGCCGAGCTCTGTCCGCCTTCACTGGCCGACCGCGTCCTGCCCGGGATCGCCGACCTGCTCGAGTGGCTTGCGGCGGTCGACGGGGTCCGGCTGTCGCTCGTGACGGGTAACTTCGAGCCGGTCGCGCGGCTCAAGCTCAGGAGGGCGGGAGTCGGCCACCACTTCGCGGCCGGCCAGGGCGGTTTCGGCTCCGATGACGAAGACCGCGCCGCGCTGCCCGGGATCGCCCGGCGGCGCGCCGGCTTCGATGGCGTCCCGTATCCCCGCGGGCAGACGATCGTGATCGGTGACACGCCCCTTGACATCGCGTGCGCGCGGGCCGACGAGCTGCGCTGCTTCGCGGTCGCGACGGGCCCGTTCGCCGTTGATGAGCTGGCAGGTGCGGACGCGGTCGCGGCCGACGGTCTCGAGCTGCGCACGGCGCTCGACGCGAGCCTGTAAACGTCAGGGCTTCGGCGTCGGGAACTGGGAGCGCATCATCAGATCCCAGACCCGATCCGGCGTGATCCGCCGCTGGCCGATCAGGATGTGGGCGCTCGGCGTCACCTGGTAGCGGGCCTTCGGGCGCTCCGCCTTGAGCGCGCCGGCGATCGCGGAGGCGACCTTCTCGGGCGGGCCGCCGAGCTTAGCCATCGGGCCCTCGTAGGCCTCGCTCGTGACCTTCGCGACGTGGCGGTTGAAATCCGCATACGGGCCGCTCTCGCCGCCGGCGCCCTCGTCGACCGAGCCCGATGCGACCTCGCCGAACCGGGTCGTGATCAGCCCCGGCTCGATCAGGATCACATGGACTCCAAACCCCCGGACCTCGAACCGCAGCGCGTCGCTGAGCGCCTCAACCGCGTACTTGGTCGCGTGGTAGACGCCGCCCCCGGGGAACACGAGGCGGCCGCCCATCGAGCCGATGTTGACGATCTTGCCCCAGCTCTGGCCGCGCATCCCGGGCAGTACCAGCTGGCACATCCGGATCAGTCCGAACACGTTGGTCTCGAACTGCTTGCGCAGCGCCTCGGGAGCGACCGACTCGACCGCGCCCGACTGGCTGTAGCCGGCGTTGTTGATCAGGACGCCAACCGCACCCTCGGCATCGGTCACGTGCGCGACCGCCGCGCTCATCGACTGCTCGTCGGTGACGTCGAGCGCGAGCGTCTTGCAGCCCGCCGCGGCTAGGTCCGCGATCGCGTCGGCGCGGCGAGCGGTCGCGTACACGTTCCAACCGTCGGTATTGAGCCGCTGCGCAGTTGCATGGCCGATCCCTGAGGAGCAGCCGGTGATCAGGACGGCCTTGGAGGGGGGCACGGGCGCGACTCTACCTTTCGGGCATGGGTCGTGCGGGCGGGTACCTTGACCGCATGCAAGACACCTTCCGCACGGCGCGCAGGACTGCCCGCCGGAGCCGGCGCGGCCCAGCTAGCCGCGGACGAGCTTCTTGTAGGTGATCCGGTGCGGCCGGTCGGCCTCGGCCCCGAGCTGCTCGTGGCGGAACGACTCGTAGGCCTCGAAGTTGCCCTCGAACCAACGCACCTGCGAGTCGCCCTCGAACGCCAGCACATGGGTGGCGATCCGGTCGAGGAACCAGCGGTCGTGGGAGACGACCACCGCGCAGCCGGCGAACGACAGCAGCGCCTCCTCGAGCGCTCGCAGCGTGTCAACGTCGAGGTCGTTGGTCGGCTCGTCGAGCAGCAGCAGGTTGCCGCCGGTGCGCAGCAGCTTGGCGAGGTGAAGCCGGTTGCGCTCGCCGCCGGAGAGCTTGGCGACCTTCTTCTGCTGGTCGGTCCCCTTGAAGTTGAACCCGGCCACGTACGCGCGGCTGTTGACCGTCCGGTCGCCGAGCGGGATCTGGTCGACGCCGCCCGAGATCTCCTCCCAGACGTTCTTGTCGGGGTCAAGTGCGTCCCGCGACTGGTCGACGTAGGCCAGCTGCACGGTCTCGCCGAGCCTCAGCGCTCCCTGATCGGGCTGCTCCTGGCCGGTGATCATCCGCAGCAACGTCGTCTTGCCGGCCCCGTTGGGGCCGATCACGCCGACGATTCCGCCGCGCGGCAACTTGAAGTTGAGGTCGTCGATCAAAAGGCGGTCGCCGTAGGCCTTCCGCAGGCCATCGGCCTCGACGACCAAGTCACCGAGTCGCGGTCCGGCCGGAATATGGATCTGGACCTGATCGAGCTTGACGTTGCGGTCCTGCGCGAGCAGTGCCTCGTAAGCGTTCAGGCGCGCCTTGGGCTTGTTGCGCCGGGCGCTGGCGTTGAGCCGCACCCACTCGAGCTCCTGATCGATCGTCTTGCGCCGGGCAGTCTCCGCCTTGGCTTCGGTCGCCAACCGGGCGCGTTTCTGCTCAAGCCAGCCCGAGTAGTTGCCCTGGTACGGGATCCCGCGCCCGCGGTCGAGCTCGAGGATCCAGCCCGCGACGTTGTCGAGGAAGTAGCGGTCGTGGGTGACGGCGACGATCGTGCCGCGGTAGTCGCGCAGGTGCTGCTCGAGCCAGGCGACGGACTCCGCGTCGAGATGGTTGGTCGGCTCGTCGAGCAGCAGCAGGTCGGGCTGGCGCAGCAGCAGCCGGCAGAGTGCGACCCGGCGGCGCTCGCCGCCGGAGAGCGTGGAGACGTCGGCATCGCCGGGCGGGCAGCGCAACGCATCCATCGCGATCTCGAGCGTCGTGTCGAGGTTCCAGCCGTCGACCGCGTCGATCTGCTCCTGGACGCGGGCAAACTCGTCGGCGGTCTCGTCGCTGTAGTTCATCGACAGTTCGTTGAAGCGGTCCAGCAGCGCCTGGATTTCGGCCACGCCCTCGGTGACGTTGCCGCGCACGTCCTTGCTCTCGTCAAGCGCGGGCTCCTGCTCGAGCACGCCAACGGTGGCATTGGGCGCCAGCGCGGCGACGCCGTCGAACTCGGTGTCGATCCCGGCCATGATCTTGAGCAGGGTCGACTTGCCGGCGCCGTTGTAGCCCAGCACACCGATCTTGGCGCCCGGGAGGAACGAGAGCGAGATGTCGGTCAGCACCTCGCGGTCGGGCGGATAGCGGCGCGAGAGCCGGTGAGTGGTGTAGATGTACTGGGCGGACACGACCTCCCAGCATACGAACGACTTACTCTTGGCGTTTGTGGACGATCCGCTGTTCTTCTTCGGCGCGATGTCGCCGTACTCGTGGTTCGCGGCCGAGCGGATCGATCAGCTGATTCCGGACGCACGCTGGCGGCCCGTGTTCGCGGGCGCCCTGTTCAGGGCCAACGGCCGCGGCACCTGGGGCCTGACCGACCGTCGCGAGGCCGGTATCGCCGACTGCGAGGCGCGCGCCGCCGCTCATCGCCTCGGGCCGATCGTGTGGCCGGATCCGTGGCCCACCAATGACGTGCTGGTGGCGCGGGCGATGGCGTTCGCCGACCAGCAGGGACTGCTGCAGCCGTTCGCTCTCGAGGCGATGCGGCTCTCGTTCCGCGAAGGGGGCGACCTCGGCGAGCCGGCAACCGTTCAGGCAGCCGCCGAGCGAGCGGGACTTGATCCCGAGCGGGTCGCCGCGGCGGTGCAGGAGCCGACGATCAAGGACGCGGTCCGGGCATCGCACGAGGAGGCGATGTCGTTCGGCGTGTTCGGGGTGCCGACGGTCGTCGTCGGGGGGCAGACGTTCTGGGGCGATGACCGCCTCGACGAGGCGGCGACAGCCAGCCGGTAGCGACCGCGAGCCCGGCGGCGACAGCCAGCCGGTAGCGACCGCGAGCCCGGCGGCGACAGCTAGCCGGTAGCGACCGCGAGCCCGGCCGCGGCCCTGAGCTCGTCAACCTTGTCGGTCCGCTCCCAGGTGAAGTCGGCGTCGTCGCGGCCGAAATGGCCGTAGGCGGCTGTCTTCTGATAGATCGGCCGGTGCAGGTGCAGGTAGTGGCGGAACGCTCCCGGGCGCAGGTCGAAATGCTCGGAGACCAGCTCCAGGATCTTCGAACGCGAGATCTTCTCGGTGCCGAACGTCTCGACCATCACCGACACGGGCCGCGCGACCCCGATCGCGTAAGCGACCTGGAGCTCGAGCCGATCCGCGAGCTCCGCGGCGACGAGGTTCTTGGCCACGTAACGGGCCGCGTATGCGGCCGAGCGGTCGACCTTCGACGGATCCTTGCCCGAGAACGCGCCGCCGCCGTGGCGCGCCATGCCGCCGTAGGTGTCGACGATGATCTTGCGCCCGGTCAACCCGCAGTCCCCCATCGGGCCCCCAATCACGAATCGTCCGGTCGGATTCACGAGGAAACTGCGCTCGAGCTCCCGCGCGTCATACATCTCGGCCGGGATCACCTGGGTCACAACGTGTTCCCACAGGTCGGCCCGGATCCGCGTCTCCGCGCCCTCCTCGTGCTGGCTCGAGATCAGGAGCTTCTCGACCCCGACGGGGCGGCCGCCGACATAACGGACGCTGACCTGGGTCTTGCCGTCGGGCCGCAGATACGGGAGCGTCCCGTCCTTGCGGACCTGCGCCAGCCGGCGCGCGAGCCGATGTGCGAGCGCGATCGGCAGCGGCATCAGCTCGGGCGTCTCGTTGGACGCGTACCCGAACATCATTCCCTGATCGCCGGCGCCGGCGACATCGAGCTCGTCGTCGTCGCCCGAGCCGGAACGGGTCTCAAACGCCGCATCCACGCCCTGGGCGATGTCCGGCGACTGCTTGTCGATCGTGTTGAGCACCGCGCACGTCTTCCAGTCAAACCCGAACGCCGCGTCGGTGTAGCCGATCCGCTTGATCGTGCCGCGCGCGATCTCCTGGATGTCGACGTACGTGTCAGTCGTGATCTCGCCCGAGACGACAACCAGCCCGGTGTTCACCAGCGTCTCGCAAGCCACCCGCCCGTGGGGATCGTCGCGCAGGACGGCGTCGAGCACGCCGTCTGAGATCTGGTCGGCGATCTTGTCGGGATGCCCCTCGGTGACCGACTCCGAGGTGAACAGAAACTCGGTCTCAGTTGAATTCATCGGTGGTGTGAACCTTTTCGCTTAATTTCGGGTGAGTAGGCGACGATTGCCTCGCCGGAGCATATGGATCGGGCAGATCAGCACCACTTGATAGCGGGTTTTCGTCGGCGGCAGCTTGAGATCGACCGCCGGTGGAGGACGTGAGCGTGCTCCGGCTCCTGTCGGTGCTGTTCGCCACGGCCGCGGTCATCTGCATGATCGCCGCGATCGCGGGCATGGTCACCGAACGGCAGACGCCGTGGACGGGGTGGTGGCTGCGGGCCGCGGCGGTCGTCAGCTTCGGGATCGCGGTGGCGCTCAACGTCGCAGCGCACTGACGGCCGCCGCTGCGATCGGTCGCGCACGCCACCCGTGCACAACCCGCATGACCCGGGCAAGCCGTCAGCTCTCGGGCTGCCACGAGCTGACCGCCCACCCCCCACCGCGCACGCGCGCGACCACCGCGAGCGCAAGGTGCCACGCCGGCCGCAGGCCGTCGTAGGCGGACGTGTTGGTGGCGGTCGTCCGTTCGAGCGTCACGACCGCGTATTCGTGGCCGGAGCCCCGCACCGGCGCGACCGCCCTGACCGTGCCCGAGTTCGCGACCCCGCCGCGGCGCAGCTCATAGTCCTGGGCGCTCTGGGACGCGACCAGCGCCACCGCCGCCCTTGCCTGTCCGACGCTGATCGTCGCCAGCGCGCGCATCCGCTGCGCGATCGTCCGTGAAGTCCAGTTGATGTAGGCGGTGGCGAACGTCCTGACCGCGGCCGCCGGATCAGCGAACCCGGCGGCGGCCTGGCGCGCCGCCGGGCCCGGGTACTCGTGCGTGCGGTCGGCCTGGGCGACCCTGGCCGCGGCGGGATTCGCGCCCACCGGCGTGCTCGTTGTGCTCGAGCCTGTGCGCGCGCCGACCGACAGTGCCGAGCATCCGCCAAGCGCGATCGCGGCCGCGAGCAGGATCGCCGCCGCGCGCACCGTCTAGAGCCCCCTCGGGTGGCGGACGACGAACCCGGCCGAGCTGCGTACGAGCGGATGCCACCCGATCCCGGGGCTCCCATCCTGCGGCCCCGCGGCGTTGTGCGTGTCCCACCGCAACCCGGCGACATACATGAACACGTGATCGGCGCTGGCGTAGATGGTCACCCACCGCCCCGGCCCTGGCAGGCCGAACGACTCGAGCGTCCCCGAGGCGGCGTCGTAGTCGACCGGCAGCAGCCGACCCCCGTACAGGAGGTGCTCGACGCTGCTCGAGCAGTCATACGCCGGGGCGACCTGGTCGAGCGGCAGCCCGTGACCGCCGCCGTACAGATACGGCTTGCCGACGATCTGGTTGCCGGCCGCGATGATCCCCTTGACCGCGGCCGGGGCTGACGCCGGCGCGGACGCGCGCCCGTCCGGGAGCAGCTGCGCACGCGGGCCGCGGGTCAGCGGCACGCCCGCCGCCGGGTCCGACGGTTGATCGCACCGCCCCGCGACGGCGGAGGCGGCCGGCGGCGGCACGGTTTGCGCGAGGACGTTCCCCGCGCCCGCCGCCGGCGGACGCGAGATCGTGACCGGCCCCGACCACTCGCCGTGCTCGTACGGGATCCCGAGCGCGCCCGCGAATTCCCACCACAGATCGATCACCCGTGGCAGCCCGGCGATCGGGCCGCCGCCGAGGCCGAAGTCGCGCTTGTAGGCGACCGCCGAGTGGCGGCCCCAGGTGATCCGCAGCGGCGTCATGTACGGCAGCCCGCCCATCGCGGTGGCGGTCTCGAACGTGGTGCCGCCGAGCTCGGCGTAGCTGTCCGGGTGCTCGAGCAGGTTTGCGCCCGAGGCGCCTACCGTGCCGCTGCTGGGATCGCCCGGCCCGCCGTACTCGGTCGCCCCGACACGCTGCCCGGTTCCCGGGGGGCCGAGCGCGATCGAGCCCGATGCGCCGCTCGGCGCGCCGCCGCAGGAGGAACCGGCGCTCGAGACTGCAAGCACGGCGGCGATCAGGGCCGCGCTGAGAACCACCGCGGTCAACGCTCCGAGGCCTCCGACGACGAGCAGTGATGCCGTCCCACCTAGGGCTGCCGAACGAGCGGACTGCACGCGGCCGACGCTAGGCAAGGATCGCGCCGCGGTGGGCAGATTGGCACCGATTTGTTGCAGTTGCAGGCCCGGCCGGCGCGCCGTTTAGCTTGGCAGCGTCGCTAACGTAAAGGGGTCATGCCCCGCATCCTGGATGTCGAGAGCGCTCTGCTGTTGCTCGAGCTCGAACCACCGTTCGACAAGCGAACGGTGCAGCTCGCACGGCGGCGGATGGCCAAGCGCTGGCACCCGGACATCGCCCCCGCCGGCAGGCACCACGAGCACCAGCGCCACCTGCAGGCGATCAACGAGGCGGCCGACGAGCTCGAGCGGCTCGCTGAGACCTCGCGGGGCGGCCGCGTCACCCGCAACGCCGTCAAGGTCTCGGCCGCCGCGACCCGCAGGGCCCGTGCCGAGGAGGGCCGCCGGGCCTACGAGGCCGAGCAACGCGCGCGAGAAGCAGCGGAGGACCGCGCGCGCCACGATCCGTTCGGCTCCCGGGTGCCCGACCACTCCGTCGTGCACCGGTACGCGCGCTGTCTCTCCTACCCCGAGTGGGGAGTCGGGACCGTCAGCGGGATCTACTTCTCGGGCGACGGCGACGACGTCCAACAATGGGCGCGGGTCCTGTTCTCGATCGGCGTCCGCACGGTGCCCGCCGGGTCGCTTCAGTTCGTCGACTTCTCCAAGCCCGACCCGGCGGCCGACCGCGTGCAGCGGTTCATGACCGCCGCCCAGCACGCGCTGGCCGAGGGGAACCCGGCGCTGGCCGCGCAGCGGCTCGTCTATGCGCGCGACGCAGAGCCCGACAACCCGGTTGTGCTGCGGCTGCTGACGGGCGCCTTCTGGGAGGCCCGCAACCTGCCCGCAGCCGCCCGCACGGTCCGTGACTGGGCTCGCGTCGACACCGACCGTCCGACGCCCGAACGGTTCGCATCGCGCATCTACGAGGACATGGGCGCATTCGACCTCGCAGCCGACGCGGCCCAGCGTGCCGCCGACCGCGCGCCGGCCGATGCGTCGGCGTGGGAGCGCCTCGGGCGCCTACGGCTACGGCTGATGGACCGCGAGGGGGCGATCTCGGCGCTCGAACGCGCGCGGCTGGTCGGCCCGACGGTCGAGGGGCTGCTCGACCTCGCGCTGGCGCACCACCTGGCGGGCGACGTCGGCGCCGAGGTCTCAGCGGCCGAGGCTGCGACGGCGATCGACCCGAGCTCGCTGCGCGCCTGGTCGACCTACGCACACGCGCTCGCGCGCACCGACCGTCTCGCCGAGTGCGAGCGCGCGTGCAGGCGGGCGTTGTCGCTCGGCTCCGATGCCGAGGTCAGCGAGCTGTTGGAGCGCGTGGAGGCGTCGAACCCGAAGGGGCTCTCGCAGCGCAGCGCCGCGGCCCGGCGCAGGCGCGCTGCGGCCTGACCGCGGGCCCGCTGCGGCCTCTTCAGGGCGACGTCACCGAGCCCTCGCGCCCGCAGACCGGGCAGGACTCATGCTCCGCAAGCGGCCGGCCGCCGCACGCCGGGCACTCGGTCGTCTGCTCGAGCACGCCGAGCAGCTCGCCGACCCGGCACACGAGCAGCCGCTCCTCCTCGACCTCGACCCAGCCCCCTGCCGATGCCGGGAACACGACGTGGTCACCCGGCTTGACCGGCATCCGGACGCCAACGTGATCCCACCAGTCAAGGCCCGGGCCGACGGCGAGCACGATCCCCTGCTGGGGCGGCGGCTCGTCGGTGCCGGCGGGCACGAGCAGCCCCGACCGGCGGACGCGATCGGGGTCGAGCTCCTTGATCACGATCCGGTCAAAGAGAGGTCTGAGTTGGCTACGCATCGCTGTTGCAAGTGTATTTCGCGTTCGGCGGATTGCACGCGGGCGGATCGCCGAAGCCGCCATTAGGCTGTCTCGTCATGCGCCTGATGGTGGCCCGCTGCTCGATCACGTACTCCGGCCGGCTGAGCACGTTCCTGGACTCCGCGACGCGGCTGCTGATGTTCAAGGCCGACGGCACGTTCATGGTCTGGTCAGACCACGGCAGCCAGAGTGTCAAGCCGCTGAACTGGATGACGCCACCGACCGTGGTCGAGGAGTCACCCGAGCTGATCGTCGTTCGCCGGCGCGCCGGCGCAACCGAGGATCGGCTCGAAATCGCCCTCGAGGAGGTCCTGTCGGACGTGACCCACGAGATGGGCTCGCCCGACGCCGACGTCGCACTCGCCAAGGACGGCATCGAGGCCCACCTCCAGGAGCTGCTCGCAGAACAGCCGGACCGGTGTGGCGAGGGCTTTCGGCTCGTGCGGCGCGAATGGCCGACCGACATCGGGCCGGTCGATCTGATGTGTCGCGATGCCGATGACGCGTGGGTCGCGATCGAGATCAAGCGGGTCGCCGGAATCGAAGCGGTCGAGCAGCTCAGCCGCTACCTGGAACGGATCCGGCTCGACCCGGCGTTCGGCGAATGCCGCGGAGTGCTGGCCGCCCAGGTGATCAAGCCGCAGGCACGGGTGCTCGCGACCGCGCGCGAGATCGGGTGCGTCGAAGTCGATCTTCAGGTGCTGCGCGGCGAGCGCGAGCCAGAGCTGAAACTGTTCGTCGCATGAACGACACCTCAGATGCAGTTCTGATCGAGCGCCGCGGCCGCGTGCTCGTGGTCACGCTCAACCGTCCCGACCAGCGCAATGCCGTCAACGCCGCGCTCGCGCACGGGATCGCGGGCGCGATGGACGAGCTCGACCGCGAGCCGGAGCTCTCGATCGGGATCGTCACCGGCGCCGGCAAGGGGTTCTCCGCCGGGATGGACCTCAAGGCGTTCGTCGCCGGCGAGTCGCCGCACGTCGAGGGCCGTGGCTTTGCCGGGATCACCCGCCGCGCGGCGACCAAGCCGCTGATCGCCGCGATCGAGGGGTTCGCCGTCGCGGGCGGGCTCGAGGTCGCGCTCTCGTGTGACCTGATCGTCGCCTCGCGAGGCGCGAGGCTCGGGATCCCGGAGGTCAAGCGCTCGCTCGTCGCCGCTGCCGGCGGACTGCTGCGGCTGCCGCGGATGCTGCCCCGCAACATCGCGATGGAGCTGGCGCTTACGGGCGAGCCGATGCTGGCCGAGCGAGGCTTCGAGCTCGGCCTCGTCAACCGGCTGACCGAGCCAGGCGAGGCGCTCACGGCCGCGCTCGAGCTGGCCGAGACGATCGCTCAGAACGGGCCGCTCGCGCTCGCGGCCAGCAAGCGGATCCTGCAGGAGTCAGTTGACTGGCCCGAGGCCGAGTTCTTCGCCCGCCAGAACGAGATCGCGGGGCCGGTGATGAGCTCAGAGGACGCCCGCGAGGGCGCGACCGCGTTCGCCGAGAAGCGCCCGCCGGTCTGGAAGGGTCACTAGGACGCGCGCGAAGGCAGCCCTGCGGACGGCGGCGCCCTCACTCCTCGCCCCACGCCGTCGCCACCACGCTGCGCGATCCGCCGCGGTTTCGGTGCTCGCACAAGTAGATGCCCTGCCAGACGCCGAGCGCGAGGCGACCCTCGGACACCGGCAGCATCAAGGCCGGGCCCAACAGCGCCGCCTTGATGTGAGCGGGCATGTCATCGTCTCCCTCGAGCGTGTGCGTCCAATACCGCGCTCCCTCGGGCACAGCCTGGTCCAACCACGTCTCGAAGTCGCGCCGGACGTCCGGCGAGGCGTTCTCGTTGAGTGCCAGCGACGCCGACGTGTGCTGGATCAGCAGCTGCAGGAAACCGACGCGCAGGCCACGGAGCTCGGGGAGCGCCTCGAGCACCTCGCCGGTGACGAGGTGAAAGCCGCGGGGATGGGGCGCGAACGTGATCTTGCGCTGGATCCAGATCAAGGCGTCAGAGCGCCAGGTCCGGGATTCGGGCTACCCGCATCATGACGCGCTCCCCGCTGAACGGCACCCCCTCGCGCTCGAGCAGCCGCCGCTGGCGCCGACCCTTGGCGAGCGATCCGTCGGCGCGAACGATCCGGTGCCAGGGGACGGTCGGGTCGTCGCAGACGCTCAGCACCGCTCCGGCCATCCGCGGCGCCCCGGGTGAAACGTCGCCGTAGGTGCGGACGAACCCCTCCGGGGTCGCCCGGATCCGGTCGAGAATCGCCTCTGCCCGCCTGGAGTCCATCCCGGCAGGATATTTCCCAAGCCAGCGGGGGTAGCTGCGTTCCTGATACTGTCGCGCGACCGCCGCTTTTTCCCGCAATTTGCGGGCAAACATGACCCCGCGAGTCGTCCGGGGCCCCGAACCACCGACAGCCGCCCGGAACCCCGATGACCTTCAGCCGACGTGTTGTGACTACAGCCGTGACGCTCGCGCTCGCCGCCGCGATCGCGCTCGCCGGCAGCGCGCGGCAGACGCCGGCCCGAGCCGACACGCTCGGCCAGCTCAACTCCCAGCTCGGTCAGGAGCAGGCGCGCCAGCAACACCTCAACTCGAGCCTCGGCTCGTTGTCGGGGCTGATCTCGTCGCTGGACAGCCAGATCTCGCTTGTGCAGAGCCGCGAGGCCGCCGTGCAGCAGCAGCTCGCCTCAGACCGTGGCGAGCTGGCGCGAGTCAGTGAGTCACTCAAACGCGAGCGGGCGCTTGTGGTCAAGCTCCGGCGCCGGCTCGCGCGCGGACGGATGCTGCTCTCCCGCCAGCTCGTCTCCAGCTACGAGGGCGGCAGTCCCGACCTCGTCACGGTCGTGCTCAACGCGACCGGGTTCAACCAGCTGCTCGAGCAGATCGCGTTCCTGAACCGCGCCGAGAACCAGCAGCAGGCGATCATCACGATCACCCGCCGCGACAAGCAGGCGGCCGACAACGCCGCGGCACGGCTCGCCAAGCTCGAGTCAAAGGATCGCCGGATCACGGCGGCGGAGGCCGTTCGCGAACGTGCCCTGGCGGGGATGAACGAACTCTTGCAGTCCCGCCAGGCGGCTCTGCAGCGGGCACGCGACGCCCAGCAACTCGCGCTGCAGGCCAGCGAGGCACGGTCCAGCCAGCTCCAGTCGAAGATCGCCGACATCCACGCCCAGCAGGCCGCGGCAGCTGCGGCGGCGGCTGCTCAGTCGACCCCGCCGGCGCCGACCGCGCTTGGGCCGTCGGGCGGCTGGGCGATCCCATACGCGATCGTGCTGTGCGAATCGGGCGGTCAGAACCTGCCCCCAAACAGCGCCGGTGCCTCGGGCTACTACCAGATCATCCCCTCGACCTGGAAGCTGTTCGGCGGCACCGGGCCCGCCGCGTATCTGGCCAGCAAGGCCGAGCAGGACGCCGTCGCGTCGCGGATCTGGAACGGCGGCGCCGGTGCCTCGAACTGGGTCTGCGCCGGAATCGTCGGGATCACCTGATGAGGACCGCGACTCGACGTTTGATCGATAGCTAACCGTCGCGGCCGTTCGCGGGCGTAACCTCAGCGCGTGACCAAATCGCGCGCAGGGGCAGCGCTGGTTGTCGTAATACTGATCGCGGCATTCGCGATCAGGCTCGCGTACGTCGACAACACCTCCTACCGCGCGGTCAACGACGCCGGAACCTACAACCGGTTCGGGGGGATGATCGCCCGCACGGGCGACTACGACACCGGCAGCAAACCGGGCGCGGGTGCTGGCGGTTCACGGGGGCCGACGGCCTACTTCCCACCCGGCTTCCCATACTTCCTCGCGGCAGTTGACATCCTCGATGGCCACCAGGCGGGGGGCAAGTCCGCGATCCAGCCCGAACGTGTCGCGCAGGCGGTGCTCGGAACGATCGCGGTGGGCCTCGTCGGGCTCGTCGCGCTGGAGGCGTTCGGCGTCTCGGTGGCGCTCGTCTGCATGGTGCTGGCCGCCATCTATCCCGTCCTGATCGAACTATCGGGAACGCTGGTGGCGGAGAACCTGCTGGTCGTGTTGATGCTGGCCGCGATCTGGACCGCGCTGCGCGCCCGCCGGTCCAAGTACCCGTACCCATGGCTTGCGGCGACGGGCGTGCTGACGGGCCTCGCGACGCTCACCCACGAGAACGCGTTCGTGATCCTGCTGCCGCTCGGGTTCGCCGCCGTTGCCGCGACGCGCGCCCAGAGCAACGGGGCAAGAACCGTGACCTACTCGAAGGTCACGGTCGGCAGCACCGGCGCTCACGGACACGGCGGCCGGCGCCCGCCCCCGCAGCCCACGCGGCGAGCGAGCCCGGTCGGTGCGGTGGCGTTGCTGGTCGGCATGACGGTGCTCACGATCGCGCCGTGGACGGTCCGCAACGCGCTCGAGCTGCATCACTTCATCCCCGTCTCGGACGAGACCGGGATCACGCTCGTCGGCACCTACAACCCGCAATCGGCCGAGTTCAGCCCCGTGCCGTACAAGTGGCGCTTCTTCTGGAAGATCCCCGAGAACAACCACCTCCGCCACCACCTCCGCCACGTCTCCGAGCCGGCATTGAGCGCCGAGCTCGAATCACAGGCGCTGCATTACATCGGCGACCATCCCCTG
Organism: uncultured Solirubrobacterales bacterium; assembly: GCA_963730075.1. Classification (GTDB taxonomy): domain Bacteria; phylum Actinomycetota; class Thermoleophilia; order Solirubrobacterales; family Solirubrobacteraceae; genus Palsa-465. Next base: position 117,956 of record CAVSQH010000006.1, read on the forward strand.
TCGCCGCTCGAGGTCGCGTATCACAACACGCTGCGGATGTTCGAGATCGAGGGAACGTATGCGTGGCACGCATCGGCCGACGCGATCGGCGTGCGGGTACCGATCGCCGGCGTTGGCGTGGTCTCGTTCTGGCTGCTGTGCATCGTCGCCGCGCTCGGGATCGCGACGCGCGCGGCACGCGACGGGCCGCGCTGGATCTGGGCGATTCCGCTGCTGATGGCGCTGACGGTCGTGTTCATCAACGTCGAAACACCGCGGTTCCGAGAACCGATTGATCCGTTCTTGGTGCTGCTCGCGGGGTGCGCGGTCGAGGCCGCGCTGGCGCGTGTCGGACTGGTGCGCGAGTCGTTTCGGCGGGCCTGGCGCCCGGCCTTCGACGGCTAGCGTCGGAGTTCGCGAAACGTCAGGGCTGAGCGGTGCGCCAGTCGGGCGTCGTCGGCAGCCGCCGCGGCTGATGCGCGACCCCGAGCTGGTCCAGATGCGCGAGTGCCTGCCCCGACCCGACCGCCACGCACGTCAACGGAGACTCGGCCCGGGAGACGGGCATCCCGGTCTCGGACGCGACCAGCTCGTCGAAGCCACGGATCAGCGTGCCGCCGCCCGCGAGCAGGATCCCGTCACGGGCGATGTCACTTGCCAGCTCGGGCGGGGTCTGCTCGAGCGTGTCGCGGATCGCCTGCAGGATCTCACGCAGGGGACCGGCGATCGCCGCGCGGATTTCCTCGGTGCGCAGCTGGATCGCGGTCGGCAGGCCGGTCACCAGGTGGCGGCCGCGTACCTCGATTGCGTGCTCGTCCTCGATCGGGATCGCCGTGCCGGCCTCGATCTTGATCGTCTCGGCGGTCCGCGAGCCGATCGCCAGCTGGTAGACGCCGCGGATGTAGTGGGCGATCGCCTCGTCCATCTCATACCCGCCGACCCGCACCGAGCGCGAGACCACGATCCCCCCGAGCGAGATCACGGCCATCTCGCTGGTGCCGCCGCCGACGTCCACGACCAGCCGGCCGACCGGCTCCTCGATCTCCAGCCCGGCGCCGATCGCGGCCGCGATCGGCTCCTCGATCAGGTGCACGCGGCGCGCGCCGGCGGCGAGCGATGCCTCCTCGACGGCGCGCTTCTCGACCTCGGTGACGCCCGAGGGCGCGCAGACGATCAGCCGTGGGTGCGCCATCCGCCGGTCGAGCACCTTGCGGATGAAGTAGCGCAGCATCTCCTCGGTGACCTCGAAATCGGCGATCACGCCGTGGCGCAGCGGCCTGGTGGCCGAGATCGTGGCCGGCGTGCGGCCGATCATCCGTTCCGCGTCGAGTCCGACCGCGTGCACGGTGCCCGTCGCCAGATCCGAGGCGACGACCGAGGGCTCGGACACGACGATGCCGCGACCGCTCACGTACACCAGCGTGTTCGCAGTGCCGAGGTCGATCGCCATGTCGTGGACCCCCAGGCTGGGAGCCAGATGGCGCCGTGAATTGTCGCGACGGGAACCGTCTCTGCGAAACCGGATACCCGGAAGGGTGTCAAACGCGGGCGCTGAGCGCGCACGGGGTCGTGCTTGGGCCCGGCCGGCCTGCCTCAGCGGACGTCTGCCGCGCGCCGCGGCTCAGCGGTCGCCGGGAAGCTTGCGCGGATACTGCGATAGCGGCGTGGCCACGTCGACCGCGGTTGCGACGATCCGGTTCTGCTCGGTTGCGTGGGCGATCGGATAGCCCTCACCCGACGCCGCCCGCTCGGGCCGGCCGATGTAGCCGAATTGCAGATTCTCGGGCAGCACCTGGAGCAGGCGCGGCGACATGTACGCCCGCGCGCCCATGTTGCGCGGCTCCTCCTGGACCCAGACGACCTCTTTCAGCTGGGGATAGCCGGCGATCAGCTCCATCAGTTCGGTCTGCGGGAACGGGTAGAGCAGCTCGACGCGCCCGATCGCGACGCCGGGGTTCTTGGCGCGGTCGGGATGGCCGATCAGGTCGTAGTAGATCTTCCCCGTGCAGAGCGCGAGCCGGGTGACACGCTCGGGGTCGGCCGCGGGGTCGGCGAGCACCGGCCGGAAGCGGCCCTCGACGAGCTCCTGCAGGGTGCTGCTCGCCTGGCCCAGCCGGAGCAGGCTCTTGGGGGTCATGATCACCAGCGGCCGTTGCTTGGCGATCCGCGCCTGGCGACGCAGGAGGTGGAAGTACTGGGCCGGAGTCGTCGGGTTGGCGACCCGGATGTTGCCCTCGGCGGCGAGCTGCAGGAAGCGCTCGAGCCGCGCCGAGGAGTGTTCGGGCCCGGAGCCCTCGTAGCCGTGCGGGAGCAGCAGCGTCAGCCGCGACGTCTGACCCCACTTGGCCAGGCCGGAGACGATGAACTGGTCGATGATCACCTGGGCGCCGTTGACGAAGTCGCCGAACTGGGCCTCCCACAGCACGAGTGTCTCGGGCCCCTCCTGCGAGTAGCCGTACTCGAAGCCAACGCAGGCCATCTCCGACAGCGGGCTGTTGTGCAGCTCCATCGGCGCCAGCGCCCCCGGCAGGTGCTGCATCGCACAATGCTCCTGGCCGGTCTTGGGATCGTGGAGGACGAGATGGCGCTGGCTGAACGTGCCGCGCTCGGTGTCCTGGCCGGTGAGTCGGATCGGGATCCCCTCGGTCAGCAGCGTCGCGAACGCGAGCGACTCGGCGTGCGCCCAGACGATTCCCTCGCCGCTCTCGATCGCCTCACGGCGCTGCTCGAGCTGCTTGACGAGCTTGGGATGGACGTTGAAGCCATCGGGAACCGACAGCAGCTCCTCGCCCAGCACCTGTAGCCGGTCGACCGCGACGGCGGTCCGGACCTCCGGTGACGGGGTACGGTCGAGCTGGTACTCCCCGGTCGAGTGGTCGACGCTCTTGGCCGAAGCGATCCGCTCCTTGAGCTCGTGGTGCTGGTCGGTCAGGACGGTCCAGACCGAATCGGTCATCTCGGTCGAGTCCTGCTCGGTCACGACTCCCCTGTCGATCAGCTGACGCGCGAACACCTCGCGGACCGACGGGTGCTTCTTGATCGCTTGGTACATCTCGGGCTGGGTGTAGGCGGGCTCATCGGCCTCGTTGTGGCCGAAGCGGCGGTAACCGATCAGGTCGATCAGCACGTCGTGTCCGAACTCCTGGCGGAACGCGAACGCGAGCCGGACGGCGGCGATGCAGGCGCCGACGTCGTCGGCGTTGACGTGGATGATCGGGACGTCGAAGCCCTTGGCCAGGTCCGATGCCCAGGTCGTCGAGCGTGCGTCGTCGGGATCGGTCGTGAAGCCGACCTGGTTGTTCTGGATCAGGTGAATCGTGCCGCCGACCGTGTAGCCGTCGAGCGCCTGGAGGTTGAGCGTCTCGGCGACCACGCCCTGCCCGGGGAATGCGGCGTCGCCGTGCAGGATCACCGGAATCGCGGCGTTGGTGTCCTGATGGGCATGGGGACCCTGGCGGGTCGTCTGCGCGGCGCGCGTCGCGCCGGCCGCGACCGGAGCGACGAACTCCAGGTGCGACGGGTTTGACTCCAGCCGGACGATGATCGACTCGCCGCCCGGCAGCTGGTAGGAGCCCTGGGCGCCATGGTGGTACTTGACGTCGCCGGTGCCGCCCTGCGGCAGGGTCGTGATCGGCTCCAGCGTCGAGGAGCCCTCGAACTCGGCGAAGATCGATTCGTACGGGCGGCCGAGGTTGTGCGCGAGCACGTTCAGCCGGCCGCGGTGTGCCATGCCGATCACGACCTCGCGCGCGCCGCGCGTCGCCGACAGCTGAATCAGCTCATCGAGCATCGGCACGGTCATGTCGAGCCCCTCGACCGAGAACTGCTTCTGACCCAGGTAGGCCTTGTGCATGAAGCGCTCGAAGGCATCGACCTCGGTCAGCCGCTTGAGCAGCGCCTTCTGCTCCTCGGGCCGCAGCGACTGACGGAAGGTCCCCGACTCGATCGCCTCGCGCAGCCACAACCGCTGGCGGTGGGACGCGATGTGCTCGATCTCGTAGGCGATCGTCCCGCAGTAGGTCTCGCGCAGGTGGGGAAGCGCCTCGGCGAGCGTGGCGCCGGGGACGTACATGCGCAGAATGTGCGCGGGGATCTTCGCCATCAGCTCGGGCGTCAGGCCGAGCGGCTCGGGATCGAGCGCCGGGTCGCCCTCGGACTCGCGGCCGAGCGGATCGAGTCGGGCGGCGAGATGGCCGTGCGTGCGGTGCGCCTTGAGCAGCGAGGTCGCGGCCTGAACGGCGTACAGAAGCTCCTCGTCGAACGCGCCGTCGGCCGCCGGCCGGGCCACTGGTGCCGCTGCTGGCGGCGCGGGCTGTGGCGGCGCCGGGAGCGCGGGCAGCTCGATGCCGAGGTCGGCGAACGCCTGCTCGTAGAACTGCTCCTCGCCCGCCAGGAGAGCTTCGATCCGGGCCAGGAAGCGGCCCGATTCGGCGCCCTGGATCACCCGGTGGTCGTATGTGGAGGTCATTGTCATGACCTTCTCGGCCCCGATCGACGGGCCGATGCGCTCGAGCCCGGGCGGGTAGGCGATCGAGCCCGTCGCGACGATCGTGCCCTGACCGACCATCAGCCTCGGCACGGAGGCGATCGTCCCGATCCCGCCTGGATTGGTCAACGAGATGTTGGCGCCGACGAGATCGTCGGCGCTCAGCGTGTTGGTCCGTGCCTTCTCGACGAGCGCGTTGTAGGCGGCGAGGAACTCCTCGAAGCTCAACCGGCCGGCGTCACGGATGACCGGCACCATCAGCGTCCGCGAGCCGTCCTTGCGCTCGACGTCGACCGCGAGCCCGAGATTGACCGCGCCGTCGTCGATCCGGTGCGGTTTGCCGTCGATCTCCTCGAAATGGTGCGCCATCACCGGCATCTCGGCAGTCGCAACGCGGGCGATCGCATATGCGATCAGGTGCGTGAACGAGACCTTGCGCCCGGCGTCCTTGAGCTGCCTGCGCCGCTGGTCGAGGACCGTCACCGCGAGCGTCCTAAACGAGGTCGCGGTCGGGATCGAGCGGCTCTGGTCCATGTAGCGCGCCAGGGTCGCGGGTCCGCCCTTCATCAGCTGGGCGTTGGCGGCGGCCGGTGCGGCGGCCCCGTTGGAGGCCGCCAGGACGTCTGACTTGGTGATCCGGCCACCGCGGGCGGTGCCGGTGACGTTCGAGAGGTCGACGCCGTTGGCCGCGGCGACGCGGCGGGCGACCGGCGAGGCGTTGGCGTCCGTCTGGTCGGGCGTGCTCGGGGTCGGCTGCGCCGCCCCGGGTGCTCCGGACTCGCCGGCTGTGCTGGGCGCGCTGGGTGCGGCGTGCGGGGCGGCCGGTGCCCCGACCGCGTCGCTCACGGTCATCCGCCCGATCACCTGCCCGACGGTCACCGTCTCACCCTCCTGGGCCAGGATCTCCGTGATCGTGCCGGCGGCCGGGGCGGGCAGCTCCATGTCGACCTTGTCGGTCGAGATCTCGACGACGGTGTCGCCCTCGCGCACCTGATCGCCCACCTTGACCGCCCACTCGAGGACCGTGCCCTCGGTGACCGACTCGCCTCCGGTCGGTGTGACGATGTCAATCGCCTGGGCGATGGCCGATTCGCGCTCGGGGGGCTGGGGCTCAGCGGGCTCGCGCTCGGGGGGCTCGGACTCAGCGGGGTCGGGCTCGGTGGGCTCCACCGCGGGTGCGACAGCGGCGCCGTTGCCCCCGTCACCCGCGGCGGCCGGCCGGTCATCGGTCACGATCTCGGCCAGCAGCGCGCCGACCAACACCGTGTCGCCCTCGGCGGCGTGGAGCTTGGCGATCGTCCCCGAAACTGGCGACGGGACCTCGGCATCGACCTTGTCAGTCGAGATCTCGACCAGGGTCTCGTCGACGGCGATCGCGTCGCCCTCGTGCTTGTTCCATTGGAGCACCGTCCCCTCGGTCACCGAGTCGCCCATTGCGGGCATGACGACCTGAACGGTGCTGGTGTCAACAGCCATATCCGGTACTCAACTCTAACGCGTGCCCGTGGGTCCGACGGCTGCGCGCCGGCGCTCCTCGATCACGAACCCGCCCGACCCGCAGAAGGGTCCCAGGCCGCCCAGAACCGCCACCGTCACGGCGAGCCAGAAGGGGATCACGCGGGCCCTGGCGGCGGCGATGCAGAGGAGCGACATCCCGATCCAGAGCAGGCCGTGGGCAAGCCCGAAGATGAACGTTGCGGGCTCGGGCTTCCCGAGCACGAACGCGCACAGCAGCAGCGCCAGAAAGACGCACGAGTGGGTGAACGAGACCACCTCCAGCCGTCGGAAGGTGACGACCCTGCGGAAGGTGTCCCAGCTCATTCCTCGGCCGAAAGCGTTCCGGCGAGCAGCCGCAGCGGCGCGTCTGCCTCATTGGGCCACTGCTCGGGACGCGCCGGCCACCAGGCGTATTCGTCGTGCTCGGAGTCGGGCGTCACCGACGCTCCCTCCGGCAGCCAGGCCATCCCGATGATCAGCACGACGCCGCTCGGGCGGCCGACGAGCGCTTCGACCGTGAGCCGGTCGGGCACCACCGACCATTCCTCGTCGAGCTCGCGGAGCATCGTGTCGGCCGGGTTCTCGTCGACCTCGACCGAGCCGCCCGCGCCAAGCGCCCACCGTCCGGCCCACGACGCCAGCCACAGGGCGCGCCTGCCTGCCAGCCAGCGGCCATCGGCCGCGCGGACGACACAGATCGCCGAGAGACTCTGGGCGGCGTCCTCGGGCAGCAGCCGCAACGCCCAGCGAACCGGCTGAAGCTCCATCGTCAGGCGGTCGGGACGCGCGTCGAAGCTCGCGAGCCGGGCGGCCCAGCCGTCGTGGCTCGGCGATCCACGGCGGCGAAGCTCGTCGATCGCGTCGTCGGCGGCGTGCGCGGCGCTGGCGGCAGGCTCGAACGGCTCAGCCAGCCATGAAGCCTGCACGCTCGCGGGATCCCAGGGGCCGCGAGCCATCAAACCATTCTCGACCGCCACAACTAAACCGTACCTGGGTAGGCTCGCGGCGTGAGTCGCAGACTCAAGCACTGGGGTTGGGGATACGAGGATGAGCAGCCGCCGCCCGACGAGCTGCGATCGGCCGCCGCATTCCTGTCCGAGCATCTCGGCTTCGGCTCACCCGATCCCGAACCCGCGGTGGCGGCCGCCGAGATCTCGCTGCCGCCGCCCGCGTTGATGGCACCCGCGGCGCTCGCCGGCTTCTGCACCAGCGACGACTACGACCGCGCCCTGCACAGCTACGGACGCTCCTACCGCGATGTCGTGCGCGCCTTCCGCGGGCGCTTTGACAACCCGACCGACGTCGTCGCGCACCCGCGCAGCGAGGAGGAGCTCGAGGCGGTGCTCGAGTGGGCGCTGGGGGCCGGTGCGGCCGTGATCCCGTTCGGCGGCGGCACGAGCGTCGTCGGCGGAGTCGAACCGCGGGTCGGTAGCGGCCGCTTCGAGGGCGTCGTGACGATCGACGTCAAGGCACTTGACCGGGTGCTCGAGGTCGACCGCACCTCGCTCGCGGCGCGCATCCAGGCCGGGGCGACCGGTCCGGTGCTCGAGCACCAACTGCGCGAGCACGGGCTCACGCTGCGCCACTTCCCCCAGTCGTTTGCGTTCTCGACGCTCGGCGGCTGGATCGCGACCCGCGCCGGCGGCCACTTCGCGACCCTCTATACGCACATCGACGACCTCGTCGAGTCGGTCCGGGCGCTGACCCCGGCGGGCGTGTGGGAGTCGCGCCGCCTGCCCGGCTCGGGCGCCGGCGTCTCGCCCGACCGGCTGTTGATCGGATCCGAGGGCACGCTCGGAGTGATCTCCGAGGCCTGGGTCCGCGTCCGCGAGCGACCGCGCTTCCGCTCCTCGGTCGGAGTCCAGTTCCCCGACTTCGTGGCCGGCGCCACCGCGGTCCGAGCGCTCGTCCAATCGGGGCTGCACCCGTCCAACTGCCGCCTGCTCGACCCCGCCGAGGCGGCGCTCACGCGCGCCGGGGATGGGTCCGCGGCGCTGCTGGTGCTCGGGTTTGAGTCCCCCCGCTTTGAGACCGGGGCAGCGATGGCACAGGCGCTGGAGTGTTGCGGGGACTACGGTGGCTCCTGGGATCAGGGCGCGGAGCGCCACTCCGGCTCCGGCGAGGGCGAGGGCGGAGGCGAGGACGCGGTCAGGAGCTGGCGTCAGGCGTTCCTGCAGGCGCCCTATCTGCGCGACACGTTCGTCGCGATGGGAGTCCTGTCGGAGACGTTTGAGACCTCGATCACGTGGGACCGGTTCGAGAGCTTCCACACCGACGTGCTGAACGCCGCCGCCGGCGCGGTCCGCGAGATCTGCGGCACCGGATCGGTGACCTGCCGCTTCACGCACGTGTACCCGGACGGTCCGGCGCTCTACTTCACGATCCTCGCGCCCGTCAACCGCGGCGAGGAGCTCGACCAATGGGCGGCGATCAAGGCCGCTGCGAGTGACGCGGTCCTGCGCGGCGGCGGCACGATCACCCACCACCACGCCGTCGGGCGCGATCACCGGCCGTGGTATGACCGCCAGCGGCCGGAGCCGTTTGCGGCCGCGCTCAAGGCCGCGAAGCGGGCGGTGGACCCGACGGGCGCGCTCAACCCCGGCGTGCTCGTCGATCCCTTGGAACCGTTTAGTCCGTAGCGGACTAAAGCGTTCCAGACCCGACGCTAGGACTCCGCGTTGAGCCGCTCGAGGACCGCCTGCGCGGACGGCGCCTGCTCGGCCGTCAGGCGCCCGAGCAGCTCGCGCCACCCCGGCTGCGCCTCGATCGCGGCGCGGACGTGCCGCACCGCCGCGTCCATGTCCCCCGCCCGGGCGGCGCCGAGGCCGGCCCAGAAACGCAGCTCGTGGCTCTCGGGAGCGAGTTCGCTGGCCCGCAGATAGAGCCGTGCGGCCTCGTCGTGGTCGCCCGCCGCGACCCGCTGGTCGCCGAGGCCTGCCAGGACGTAGGCGTCATGCAGCCGGACGAGCCGCGCCAGCTCGGGCAGCGGGTCCGGATGGTCCTCGACTCGCAGCGAGATCACTGTGTCCCATGGCTTGCCGGTCGCGGGCACCACCAGGATCGCCGCCGACTGGCGGCCGCGGAGGTCACCGCCGGCGCGCTCGGCGGCGTCGAGCGCCGCCAGCAACCTGCCGGTCAGCGCGCCCGGCGTTGTGCTGAAAGCCTCGAGCATCGCCGGCCAGACGGTCTGTGACGCCATGATGTTCGCCTGGCAGGAGACGCCGTCACCCTGACAGTCGCCGGCGAACTCCATGCACTGGTCACCGGTGTGGGCCGCCGCGGCGCCGGCGCTGTCGACGATCGCGACCTGCCGTGCCGCGGCGCCGGGGTCGGATTCCAGCAGTCGCGCAAGCGCCTCCGGGGCCCTGGCACCCTGCTCGAGCAGCTCTAGGCCCAGCGGCCCGTAGGAGACCTCGGCGTTGGCCTGGGTGGCCACCGCGCCTATGCCGGCGCGAGCCCATGGAACGATCGGACCGACCGAGAACCAATGTGACTGGACCGCGACGCCCAGCTCGCCCGTGCCCTGGTCACGGGCGACGATCGAGTAGGTGCCCTGGCGAGCGCGGGCGGCGGTGAGGGGCGGGGCCACGGTCGGCGCGAGCATAACCGCGCCCCTCGCCCCCGGTGACCGTTGCCGTGGTCACGACCACGGTCACGCCGCCAGCGTCCGGTTGAAGCGCCGCAGCGCCAATGGCACGCAGATCGCCAGTAGCACCACGCACCACGCCACCATCGCGACCACGGGGTGGTCGAGCTGCCAGGAGCCGCTGGTGTGCACGCCCTCGGTCAAGTAGCGGACGCTGCCGACCAGGGCCGAGATCGGATCCCACTGCGCGATCGCCCGCGGAACCGCGTTCATGCCGGCGATCGGCACGAATGTCCCGGCGAGGAACGCGAGCGGGAAGATCACGATGAAACCGACGCCCTGCATCGCATCGGGCGACCGCACCAGCATCCCGAGCAGCACCCCGCACCAGGTGAAGGCGAAGATGCCGAGCACCATCAGCGCGAACAGCTCGATCGCGTGCGCCACCGTCAGATGCGGGTCCCAGCCGAGGATCAACCCGAAGCCGACGACGATCACCATCCCGAGTACCTGCTCGAAGAACTGGCCCATCACCTGGCCGCTGATGATCGACAGCCGGCTGACCGGCATCGACCGGAAGCGATCGATGACCCCCTCCGTCATGTCGTTGGCGGTCGCCACGCCGGCGCCGATCACGCCGAACGCGAGCGACTGGCCGATGATCCCGGGGAACATGTAGTCCTTGTAGCTCAGCCCCGGTACGTGGATCGCCGAGCCGAACACGTACAGGAACAGCAGGATGAACACGATCGGCTGGATCGTGACGTCGAGCAGCCGCTCCGGTACGCGCGGGATCGCGCGCAGACTGCGGCCGGTCAGCAGCGCCGTGTCGCGCACGAACCGCACCGGGCGGGCGTGGCTTCGATCTGTGACTGCGATGTCTGTGGCTGCGATCGCACTCATGCGACGGCCTCCTCTCGTACGGGCTCAGGTGCCTCGGTCGTGTGTCCTGTCAGCGCGAGGAACGCGTCATCGAGCGTCGGGCGCCGGAGCGCGATCTCATCGACCCCGATCCCCGACGCCTCGATCGCGTCAGCGACGCGAGCCAGGTCGGCGGCTTGGTCGGGCGCAGCGACCGAGATCGTGCGTTGTTCGGTCAGCGGTTCGATATCGAAGCGAGCGTCCAGCAGCGCCAGCAGCTGGCCGAAGGCGGCGCCGTCGGGCGCGATCACGTCGACGCGCTGTTGCCCGACCTGCGCCTTGAGATCGGCCGGAGTTCCGGCCGCGACCTCGCGACCCTGGTCGATCAACACCACGCGGTCCGCCAGTGCGTCCGCCTCTTCGAGATACTGCGTGGTGAGCAGCAGCGTCACGCCGTCGAGCACCAGCTGGCGGATCGTCGACCAGACAACCTGTCGGCTGCGTGGATCGAGTCCGGTCGTCGGCTCGTCGAGGACCAGCACGTGAGGGCGGTCGATCAGCCCGGCGGCGAGGTCGACCCGTCGGCGCTCGCCTCCCGACAGCTGCTTGACGAGCCGGTTCTTGAAATCGCCCGCGTCGAAGCGCTCGATCAGATCGTCGGCGACGACCTTCGCCTCACGGAGACCGCGGCCACGGAGCCGGGCCATCAGCACCAGGTTCTCGCGGGCGGTGAGGTTCTTGTCGAGCGCGGCGAACTGTCCCGTCAGCGAGATCAGCTCGCGGACGCGTGGAGCGTCCCCGACCACATCGTGACCCGCGACCCATGCCCTCCCCCCGTCGGGGCGCAGCAGAGTGGCGAGCATGCGCACGGTGGTCGTCTTGCCGGCGCCGTTGGGGCCCAGCAGCGAGACGACCGTCCCCACCTCGACTTCCAGATCCAGGTCATCGACGGCGACGAATTCGCCGAAGCGCTTGGTAAGGCCCTGAGTTCGGATTGCGGTTGTATTTGTCATGGCCGGTAAATCTACAGTGACTGCAAGAATTCTGCAAGTGAAGATTGCGTTGGTAGACTTCACAGCTGTAGACCGGTGGCCGAGAAGGAACTCATCTGATGGACGAGCAGACCGAAGTCGGCGCCGCAACGGAGCGCCACCAGGAGCCCGGGGAAATGGGCGTCTCGGCAGAGGCCGCGCCTGGCACCGAGCTCGAGTCGCTCGGCGATGCGCAGGCCGATGACGTCCTGCACCAGCTGATCTCCGAGGAGCTGGGCGAGAGCATCGCCGAGCTGATGCGCCACATGCGTCGCGCCCACGAGGCGTGGCGGCGCGAGACGCACCCGGACGAGGGATTGCGCGAACGCAAGCGCCGGATCACCCGCCAGCTGATCTCCGACGCCGCGACGGTTCTGTTCGCGATGCACGGGTTCGACAACGTCAAGGTCGCCGAGGTCGCCGACCGCGTTGGGGTGTCGGAGAAGACCGTCTACAACTACTTCCCCAACAAGGAGTCGCTGGTCCTCGACAGCGCCGACGAGACGATCGAGCGGGTGGCGGCCGCCCTGCGCGATCCGCTGCCGGACGAGTCACTGACGCAGGCCGTCGTCCGGGCTCTGAAGGAGGATCTCCGGGCCGCCGAGGACGTCCCCGAGGACCTGATCGCGTTCATCCCCGCGTTCGGGGAAATGATCGAATCGACTCCGGCGCTCCGAGCGGCATGGCTCGAGGTCCACGATCGGCTGGCGAGGGTGGCCCGCGACGAGCTGGCCAACCGGGCCCAGGTCGACCCACACGACCCTGAGCCGATGATCGCCGGGCGGGCGCTCGCAGGCCTGTCGCTGGTGGCATTCGAGTCCCAGATCCGTCACGTCGAGAACGGCCTGCGAGGCGAGGAGCTGCGCCAAGCGGTGATCGCCGACCTCGATCGCGCCGCCCGGGTGCTCGAGACTGGGCTGTGGTCGTTCAACATGCTGGCGCGCGGCGCCAAGGCCAAGACCCAGGCCCTCGAGGCGGCGAAGGCCGCCGAGGAGGCTCGGACGCAGGTGGTCAAGGCGCTCAGGCAGGCACGCACGGCGTTCAACGAGGCGCGGACGCGCGGGCGGCCGAGGCACTAGCCGCCGATGGCGCGGATCGCCGTGCTCGGCCCCGGGGGCGTGGGCGGTTTCGTCGCTGCGGCGCTGTCCAACGCCGGGGCCGAAGTTGTGGTGGTCGCGCGCGAGCCGGCGGCGACGCGTGATCGCCGAGCGAGGACTATCGGTCACCAGCGCCCTGCTCGGTGACTTCACGGCGCGGCCCGAGGTGGTGACCGGACTCGTGGTGCCGGTCGAGTTCCTGCTGGTCGCGACCAAGGCCAACGGTCTGCAAGCCGCATTGAGACGGATCCAGGCGCCGCCCGGCCTGACCGTTCCGCTGCTCAACGGGCTTGAGCACATGGATCCGCTGCGCTCGGCGCTGCAACCTGCGCCGGTCGCCGCCGGCGTGATCCGGATCGAGTCAGACAGCCCGCGGCCGGGCGAGATCGTGCAGACCAGCCCGGGGGTGAGAGTTGACATCGCCGAGGATCACCCGGGGCTGACGCCGGGCCTTTGCGATGCGATCGCGGCTGCGGGGCTCGCGGTCCAGATCGGCGGCTCAGAGCGCCAGGTGCTGTGGTCGAAGCTGACCCGGCTCAACGCGCTCGCGCTGACGACCAGCGCCAGCGACCGCCCGCTCGGCTATGTCCGGTCCGATCCCCGCTGGCGGTCGGCACTCGAGGGCGCGGTCAGCGAAACCGCCACGGTCGCCAACGCCGACGGCGCGACGATCAATCCCGCCGACACGCTCGCCGAGCTCGAGCGGGCCCACGCCGAGCTCGGCTCATCGATGCAGCGCGACATCGCCGCCGGGCGCGAGCCCGAGCTCGACGCGATCGCGGGGGCCGTACTCCGCGCCGCTGCACGCCACGGCGTGCGATGTCCGACGATCAGTTGGCTCGCCGGGCGGGTCGCACAGCGCGCGGGGCTCGACGGCGAGCGGATCGGAGCCGGCTAGAGCGGCGGCCGGATCGGTTCCGCCGGACCCTCGATGTAGATCGGCTCGTCGATCTCCTCCGACGCGATCGCGTCGACCATCTCTTCGACCTCCTCGGCTCCCTCGGCATCATGCTCGCCGTCGCAGAGCACGCGGAAGTTGCCGGTCTGGCCGCCGTCGGCCTGGAGCACGATCCCGGGCAGGATCTCCTCGCCCTCCTCGAGGCCGAGGCGCTCGATGTCGAAGTGGGCCATCCCGATCCCCCAGCTGCTGTGGTCGGGGTTCTCGCGGTCGTGGGCGGCGATTCCCTGGGCGAATCGCTCCAGGAGCTTGCCCATCGTCGCCGTGTCCACCATCCCCGCCCGTTCCTCAGTCGCGCTCGATCAGCTCGATGCGATAGCCGTCAGGATCGCGCACGAAGCACAGCCGGTTGCCGCCGTCACGAATCGTGTACGGCGGCCGCTCGGGCTCGATTCCCTGTCCGGCGAGGCGCTCGAGCGTCAAGTTCAGATTGGGGGTCGACACCGCGATGTGCCCGTAACCGGTCCCGATCTCATACGGCTCGCTCTGGTCGAAGTTGTACGTCAGCTCCAGCCGCGGCTCCGGCCCGTCCTCGGGGAGGCCCATGAAGACGTTGACCGCTTCCGCGCGAATCGGGATCCGGCCGATCTCGTTGAAGCCGAGTGCTTCGTAGAACTGCACCGACCGGTCGATGTCGAGGATCCGGTAGCAGGTGTGGATCAGGCTCATCTCTACCGCACAGGCTACCCCGATACGCTCTTGGGGTGATCGTCGAACGCTCGATGAGCGACGGGTGGCTCTCAAACACGTATCTGGTGGCCGATGAGCCGGGTGGCCACGCGGTGATGATCGACGCCGGAGGGCCGGTCGAGCCGCTGCTCGAGTTTCTGCGCCGCGGTCAGCTCGAGCTGACCCACATCCTGCTCACCCATCACCACCATGACCACGTCGCCGAGCTCGAGACCGTGGTCGAGCAGCATCCCGGGATCCCGGTCCTGATCCACCCGCTCGAGCGCGACCTGGTCGCGGGCTCGACTGCAACTATGCAACCCGGCCAGCCGATCGAGTCCGGCGCGCTGCGGATCGAGCCGATCCACACCCCCGGCCACACGGCCGGGATGCTGTCGCTGCTGTGCGACGGAAGTGATGTGTTCACGGGCGACACGCTGTTCAAGGGCTCGGTCGGAGGAGTCCGCGCACCCGGCCACACGACCTATGCCGACCTGAAGAGCTCGATCATGGACAAGCTCCTCAAGCTGCCGCCCCAGACCCGGATCCATCCCGGCCACACCGACCCGACGACCGTCGCCGACGAGCTCGAGCACAACCGGTTCGTGCGGATCTGGCGCGGCGTTGACCCCGAGGGTGACGCTCCGTGCGAGGCGATCGGTGAGAAGGCGACGCTGATCCTGCTCGGTGACGACTATGACGGCGGCCATAAGGCCTGGGTCCGATGGCCCGACGGGTCAGACGACATCGTCCCCGGATCCCAGGTGCAACAGGCCGGCTGACGTGCCGAAGGACAAGATCCCCACCTCCCGCGTGGGGCGGACGGCAAAGATCGGGGGCCTTGCAGCGGGGCAGGCGATCCGCCAGGCCGGAACCCGCGCGGCCAACGTGGCCCGGACTCCCGAGGGTCGCGAGGCCGCGCTCGAGCGCCGTCACATCGAGGCCGCCGAGCAGATCGTCGCGGCGCTCGGGACGATGAAGGGCGCCGCGATGAAGGTCGGGCAGGTGCTGTCATTCCTCGACGTCGGGATGGTGCCCGAGGAGTACCGCGAGGAGTTCCAGGCCAAGCTCGCGGCGCTCAGGGACGCAGCTCCGACCGTCACCTTCAAGGACATGGGCAAGGTGATCGAGGAGGAGCTCGACGAGAAGCTGTCGGACGTGTTCGAGGACTTCGACAAGGAGCCGATCGCGGCCGCCTCGATCGGCCAGGTCTACCGGGCGACACTGACCGACGGCCGCGAGGTCGCGGTCAAGGTCCAGTACCCGGGCGTCGCCGCCGCCGTGCGCGCCGACATGCAGAACCTCGGTCTGATCCTCCGGCTCGCGAAGCGGATCGCGCCCGGGATGGACCCGAAGGCGATCGGCGAGGAGATCCGCTCCCGGATCCAGGAGGAGCTCGACTACGAGCTCGAAGCTCAGAATCAGCGCTCGCTGGCGCGGATCTACCGCGGCCACCCGTTCATCGTCATCCCCGGGGTGATCACGTCGCTCTCACACGAGCGGATGATGGTCTCGGAGTACGTCAGCGGCACCGGCTTCGAGGAACTCAAGCGCTATCCGCAGGAGGATCGCGACCGGATCGGAGAGATCCTGTTCCGGTTCTACTTTGGCTGCCTGTACCGCCACGGGCAGTTCTCCGGCGATCCCCATCCAGGCAACTCGCAACTGCTCGCCGACGGGCGGATGGCGTTCTTCGACTTCGGTCTGTTCAAGCGGATGCCGCCCGGTGGCGTCGAGCTCGAGATCAACGTCGCGCGTGCGGTGATCGAGGGCGACACCGACACGATCATGCGCCTCGGCACCGAAACCGGCTTCTTCCCCGAGCCCGAGAAGTTCAACCCCGACCGGGTGCTGGCCCACTTCCGCGCCGCCACCTCGTGGTACACGGCCGACCGCGAGATCCAGGTGACCCCTGAGTATGCGACCCAGGTGCTGATCGACATGAGCGACCCGCGGTCTGAGTACTTCGGCTACCTCCGTCACGAGTCCGCTCCCCCGGACCACATCTTCGGGCGCCGGATGGAGGTGCTGACGCTGGCTGTCATCTCGCAGCTGTACGCGACCGGCAACTTTCACCGGATCGCGCGCGAGTGGTTCTACTCGGACCCGCCGGCGACCGAGCTCGGCCGCCAGGAGGCCGAGTTCTACGCCAAGGCCCCCGCCTAGACCTCTTGGACCTGGAACAGGCTGGTCGTCCCGGGGCGCCCACTCGGCAGCCCGGCGGTGATCCCGACGCGCTGCCCGCGCTTGACCCAGCCGAGCTCTAGGACTCGCCGGGCGGCATCGGCGATCAGCTCCTCGGTCACTTCGTGGCGGCGCATCGAGCTCGCCTGCACGCCCCACATGACGCTGCATCGACGGACCGTCTCCTTCCCGGGAGAGAGGGCATAGATCGGAACCGAGGGGCGGTGGGCCGAGATCAGCCGCGCCGAGCGACCCGACAGCGTCGGCACGACCAGCGCCGCGAGGCCCAGATCGCGCGCCGCCGCGCAGGCGCTATAGGCGACCGTGTAGGCCGGATCGCGCGCGTCGCGCCTGACCCGGTCCTCGTTCCACTCGCGGTACGGCAGCACGGCCTCGGTGCGCTCGGCGATCGTCGCCATCATCTGCACCGCCTCGACCGGGAACGAGCCGATCGCGGTCTCCTGCGAGAGCATCACCGCATCGGTGCCGTCGAGGATCGCGTTGGCGACGTCGGCGACCTCGGCCCGCGTCGGGCGCGAGGAGACGACCATCGAATCGAGCATCTGGGTGGCGGTGATCGACGGCCGCGCGAGCCGACCCGCGATCCGCAGCAGCTGCTTCTGGACGATCGGGACATCCTCGATCGGCAGCTCGATCCCGAGGTCGCCGCGCGCGACCATCACGGTGTCGGCGGCGCGGATGATCTCCTCGGCGTCGTCGACCGCCTGGGGCTTCTCGATCTTTGCGATCAGCGGCAGCCGCGTCTGCCTGCGGACCGAGTTGAGGTCATCAGCAGTGCGGACGAACGAGAGCGCGACGATGTCTACCCCGATCTGTTCGCCGAAGCGCAGCATGTCGAGGTCCTCCTCGGGCACGGCCGGCAGGCCGCGGGTCGAGCCCGGGATGTTCAGCCCCTGACGCGACGCGACCGTGCCGCCGACCTCGACCGCCGTCTCGATCTCGCCCGGCCGGACGCCCCGGACCCGCAGCCGGATCGCCCCGTCGGCGAGATAGACGACGTCGTCAGGCGTCGACCGCCTGGTCGAGGCCCGCCCAGCTGACCGACATCCTGGCGGGGCTGCCGACCTCGGTCGAGCCACATAGCAGGATCAACTTCTCGCCGGGTCTGAGCTCGGCGAGATCGTCCTGGAGCGCGCCGATCCGCAGCTTCGGGCCGGGGAGGTCCTGGAGGATCGCGACCTGGCGCCCGGCGGCGCTGGCGGCGGCGCGAATCCGGTCGGCGTTCTCGGCGTGAAGCTCGCGGTTGCCGTGCGAGAAGTTCAGTCTCGCGACGTCGAGTCCGGCCTCGATCATCCGCGCCAAAGTCTGCGGGTCCTGCGAGGCGGGGCCGATCGTGGCGACGATCTTCGTGCGGCGCATATTCACTCAACCTACTAAGCGCCTCGAGTAACTCGATTTGCGCCGTGTGAAGATGGCCCGTTCGGGTGGTCGGGCGTCGACGCCGACTCAGGCGACGACCGCGCCCCGCTCGACGATCGTCTCGCCGTCAGCGCTGAGCCGCCCTGAGCCGCGCAGGTCACAGATCAGATCCCAATGAAGCGCCGAGGCGTTCTCGCCGCCGGTCTCCGGATACGAGCGGCCGAGCGCCAGATGGACCGTGCCCGCCATCTTCTCGTCGAGCAGGATGTGGCCGGTCGCACGATCGATCCCGACGTTGGTTCCGATCCCCAACTCGCCGAGCAGCCGCGAGCCGGCATCGGTGGCCAGCGCCGCGGTCAGGTAGTCCTCGCCGTGCTCGGCGGTGGCCTCCACGACCTCGCCGTCACGGAACGTCAGCTCAACACCAGTGACCGTCACACCGCGCGGGCCGGTCGGCACCGTGAACCGGATCGTCCCGTTCGCCGACCGCTCGTGCGGCCCGGTGAAAACCTCGCCGCTGGGGAGGTTGCGCTTGCCGTTGGAGTTGATCCACGTGCGACCGGTGACGTCGAGCGTCAGGTCGGTGCCGTCGGCCTCGATCCTGATCGTCCGCGCGGGCGTGAGGCGGTCGATCAGCTCGGCCTGCGAGTTGCTCAGCTCACGCCAGGCCGCGATCGGATCTGGGCGGTGCAGGAACAGCGCCGCGTTGACGAACTGCGCATACTCGTCCTCCCCCATCCGCGCCTGCTGCGCCAGGGCCGGCGTCGGCACGATCGTGCCGCACGCGCGGCGCGTCATCATCAGCTCCACCAGTGGTCCACGAGCGGCGGCCGCGCGCGCGATCAGGCGGGGGTCGACTCCTGCGAGCTCGTTTGTGTTGGCCGGCGCGTCGATCCGGACCACCGAATCGATCCCACCGATCAGCGCCAGCTCGGTCGGTGGCGGCTCGCCGTAGTGGCGCTCACGCGCGTGTCGGTAGAAGCTGCCGTCGATCGACGGCGGCGTGAGCGACACGTGCGGCCACGCATCGCGGGCGAGGATCGCGCGGTGGAGCGCCAGCGCGAACGGCTCGGCGAGCGTCGACGTTCTGACGAGCACCTTGGTGCCCGGCTCGACGCTCGAGGCACCAGTCGCAGACCAGATCCGCGAACGCGCCAGGGTCGGGGACCTGGGCGCCGCCACTCATGGCACCTCGAGCTCTGGAAAGTGCTCGGCGGCGTGCTCGCGCAGCGACCGGCGGACGAACTCACGCTCACCGGCGGACGCCATCCGGTAGCGACCTAGCAGCTCTTTCTGGCGCTTGATCTCCAGCCCGGCGATCGTCCACGAGGCCGCGAGCCGCTCGAACAGCAGCTCGGTCGCGCGCTCGCGGGCGTCCTCCATATGGAGCCCTGACGCGAGCGTCTCGGAGTACTTCAGTCGGGTCGCGGGCGACAGCGAGCGCCGCAGGACCAGCATGTTGCCGTCCCCGTCGGGGTACTCGTCGACGCCGGCTGAGAGCTTGGTCTGCTGACGTCGCCGCCGGCCCACGCTAGCTCTGCGCGGACGCCGCCTGGCGCAACTGGGAACTGACGTCGCCGGTGACCGGATCGGCGTGACCAGGCCAGGCGGCCGTGGGCTCGAGATCGGCGAGCTTACGGATCGAGGCGCGCGCCTGCTCGTAGTCGAAGTCGAAAGCCGGATGTGGGATCCGGGCCGGGCCCTTGCGGCCCGTCTGCGGATCCATCGTGTAGAAGCAGTCCGAGACGAGCGCGAGCCGGTCGGACTCGCGAAACAGCCCGATCAGCCCTGGGGCGTGCCCGGGGAGATCGATCACGCGGAAACCAGCGATCTCGTCCCCCTCGGAGACGGTGCCCTCCACCTTGACCGCACCTCCGTCCCAGACCGGGAGCATCCGCGCCAGCAACAGCCGGCCGTGGACATCGAGCTTGCTGAGATCGTAGTAGCCGCGGAGCGGATCGTCGGCCTCGGCGGCCTCGCGCTCGGCGGGATGGCAGTAGACCGGCGCGCCGAGCGTCGGCGCCGTGCCACGGTGGTCGGCGTCGGCGTGGCTGAGCACGACCCGCCGGATGCCCCCGAGGCGGGCGCACACGGCCCTCAGTCCGGGCCCCATCGACACGATCCCGGCGTCGAAGACGGTCACGCCACCCTCGTCCTCGATCAGGTAGACGTTCATGATCCTCGAGGGGAAGCCGCCGCGCACGATCCAGACCCCGTCGGCGACCCGCTCGGAATCGACGCCGTTGAACTTGGCCATCACTTGCGTCCGCACGTTGGCGAGCTTGGTCAATCGCTGCTCCGCCTTGGAGCCGGCAGGCGGCAGCAGCCCGAGCTGACGGGCGATTGCGCCGCTGTCGATGTACGCATCGTTGTGCGTGATCAGGTCGTCATGGACCGTGACGACATCGCATCCCTCGATCTCCAACCGCGCCCCGTTGGGCTCGAAGCCCTGGAACGTGCCGGGCCCGGCGAACGTGCCGCGGGCGCACCACCGGACGGCGGTCCGGCCGCGACTCGTGGTCGTCTCGATCACCTCGAGCTCGAAGTCCGGGAAGGCGCCGAACAGCTCCCCGAAGTACTGCCGGACGCCCTCCGGCGCGACCAGATCCTGCGCGCCGACGAGCCGGTCGATCGATCCGGGCGCCCAGCGCGCACAGGCCGCGTCGAGATCGTGCGCGGAGAGCGCCTTGAAGTAACGCTTGGCGATGTCAGCCGTTCCGGCCATCGACCGCCGCAGTCTATCCGCCGCGGTGCCGGCGCCGGGGGCGGACGCCGCGGGCGGACCCGGGCGCCCCGGCCCCGGTCGAGGGCGCGCGCCGCACGCCGCGCGCCACACGCCGCGCGCCGCACGCCGCGCGCCGCGCACCGCGCGCCGCCAATATCGTGTCGCGATCGTGGCACGTCAACGCGAGCTCGGACGCGGCGAACGGGTCCTGCCGGGTCTTTGGCGGCTGCGATTGCCGCTGCCGTGGCCGGGTGTCCCTCACTGCAACGCGTGGGCGATCGCGGCCGCGGACGGGATCGTGCTCGTCGACACCGGCATGCATGAGCCCGGCTCGCTCGACCAGCTCGAGCGAGCGATGGAGCAGGTCGGCCTCGAGCTCGGGCAGGTGCGGCTGCTGGCCTGCACGCACGCCCACTCCGATCACTGGGGTCAGGCGGCGCCGATCCGCGACCTGGCGGGGTGCGAGTTCCTGATGCACCGGCGACCCGAGCCGCCCGGGGAGGGTGACGGCCAGGACACGCGGCTCGCGCGCCGGCTCGAGGTCGCGCGCCAGAGCGGCGTCCCCGAGACGGCGATCAAGGCGTTCGCCGAGCGCGTCAAGGACATGCCGTCGGGGATCGCGCGCGTGATCGAGCCCGACCGCGAGCTGGTCCCCGGGGTTGAGATCGAGACCGAGCTCGGGACCTGGACCGTGCACGAGACGCCTGGTCATACCCCCTCCCACGTCTGCCTCTATCAGGCCGAGAGGCGACTGCTGATCTCGGGCGACCATGTGCTCGGGCGGATCTCGTTGTTCTTCGACTATGGCTACACCCCCGACCCGGTGTCGGAGTTCTTGACCTCGCTCGACCGCGTTGACGTGCTCGATGCCCGTCTCGCTCTGTCTGGCCACGGCAAGCCGTTCGTCGACGTGCACGGCCACATCGAGGGCAACCGCAAGCTCGTCCACGAGCGAATCGAGGCGACGCTGACGGCGCTGGCGGAGGGCAGCGCAACCGCGCTCGAGATCGCGCCCGAGGTGTACGGCGAGCCAATCGGGTTTCACAACGGAGCGTGGCTGTTGACGCAAACGCTCTGCTACCTGCGCCACCTCGAACTCGAGGGTCGCGCTCGCATGGAACCGGACGGCGACGCGGAGCGGTGGTCTGCCGCCTAACCTTGACATGAGCTTGTCAAGGTTGTGATATGGTTCGCCGATGCGGGTCGACGAGATCCTCGCGCGCGCGCAGGAGCCGATCTTTTCGTTTGAGTTCTACCCTCCTCGTAGTGACGAGGGCGAGCGGGTTCTCGGGATCGCGCTCGAGTCGTTGCGGCAGCTCGATCCGGACTTCGTGTCGGTCACCTACGGCGCGCTGGGCAGTTCGCGAGCGCGCACGATGGGGCTCACGAAGTGGATCAAGAACGAGCTCGGGATCGAGGCGATGGCCCATCTCAGCTGCGTCGGCTCGACCCGCGATGAGCTGAGCGAGATCGTCGCCGACATCAGCGGAGCCGGGATCGAGAACGTGCTCGCGCTGCGCGGTGACCCACCGCGTGGTGAGACCGAGTACAGACCCGATCCCGACGGGCTGCGCTACTCGACCGAGCTCGCGACGCTGATCGCGTCGCAAGCCGAGGTCTGCATCGGTGGCGCCTGCTTCCCGAAGTTCACCCGGAGGCGCCCGACCTCGCCCACGACCTGCGCTTCCTCAAGCAGAAGATCGACAGCGGCGTCTCGTTTCTGATCACGCAGCTGTTCTTCGACAGCGAGCTCTATTTCCGGTTCGTCGACGAGGCGCGGGCGGCCGGCATCGACGTCCCGATCCTGCCCGGGATCATGCCAATCACCGACCTGAGCCAGATCAAGACGATCACCGGGATGTGCGGCGCAACGATCCCCGAGGCGCTGCACGAGGCGCTCGAGTGGCGCTCACACGACCGCGATGCGGTGCTCCAGCTCGGGGTCGCCCATGCAACGCTCCAGTGCGCCGAGCTCCTGGCCCGGGGCGCACCCGGGATCCACTTCTACACGCTCAACCGCTCCCACGCGACCCGCGCGATCCTGTCGGCGCTGAAGCTGCTGCGGCCGTGGGTCCGGCGCGAGGTGGTCAACCAGGAGGTCTGATCTCGAGCGCGTGGGCGACCGTCGGCCGGCCGTCGTCGAGCTCGTAGCGGACGTCGACCTCGTCGTTGCGCTTGTAGGTGCCGATCCCCCAGAAGCCGAGCAGCCAGGCCTTCAATCCGAGCTTCTGGGAGATCAGCTCACGCCCGAACACCAGCTCGCCCTCCGAGACTCTGTAGTCGGTACCGAGCTCCTGCTTGATGCCGTTGACGTACACCTCGAACGGACTCCGCACGCCATCGGGCAGCGGCACGCGCCACTCCTTCACCGCTGCTCCAGATCCGCTGGCAGCAGCGACATGATCGAGAGGTCCAGGCGGTTGTCGCGCTCGTTGATGTAGGCGCGCAGGACGCCCTCCTGCTTGAGCCCCGCTGCCTTCGCGGCGGCGATCATTGCGGCGTTGTCGGGCTCGGTGAGCAGCTCGAGGCGCTCCAGGCCGCAGACTTCGAACAGCCAGCTTCCAGCCAGTCGCAGCGCCGCGGACGCGAGCCCGAGCCGACGGTAGTCAGGCGCGACCCAGATCCCCGCCTCAGCCCGGAGATCGTCCCAGTCGACCCGATGGACGTCGAGCTGGCCTCGGCAGGTGTCCTCGCCGGGCTCGAGGATCGTGAACCGGACGCCGGTCCCCGCCGCGCGGTCGCCCGGTGCCCGCTCTGCACGGCTGCCGAGGTCGGCGCCGCTGGGCGCGCGCTGGAGCCCCAACCGCGCGTGCAGCGTCGGGTCGTCCTGGTGCGCGATCAGGATTTCGGGGATGTCACGCTCTGACTCGAAGCGGAGGTTGACCCGTTCGGAGCGCAGGGGCCTGACCAGGTCAGGGAACGAATGCATTGTCGGAGCTTGACCGTACTCTGTCGCGCCGTGGGAGAGATCGCGTACAGCATCAGACGGTCCGAGCGTGCACGGAGGGTCCGGGTGACCGTCGATGCGGGCCGTGGCGTCGAGGTCGTGCTGCCCCGGCGAGCGCCCGAGCGCGAGGCGGCGGCGGCGATCCGAGAGTTCGCTCCTTGGATCCGGCGCCGGGTGCGCGAGCTCGAGCGCGCGAGGGAGCTGGTCGATGCGCGCGGCGACCGCGTGCCGTACCTCGGCGAGCTGCTCACCGTTCGCTCGCAGCCCGGCCGCACCCGCGTGCACCGGCGCGGCGAGGAGCTGCTCGCTCCCGCCGGCGACGAGCGCCTGGCGGCGCTCGAGCGGTGGTACCGGCGCGCCGCACGAGACGAGATCTCGGCGCGCCTGGACGTCGCCTGTTGGCAGAGCGGCAACTCGTATTCGAAGCTGACCATCCGCGGGCAGCGGACCCGCTGGGCGAGCTGCTCCCTCGACCGGGCGATGAGCTTCAACTGGCGGCTGCTGCTCGGCCCCGAGCCGGTGCTCGACTACGTGGTCTGGCACGAGGTCTGCCACCTCGAGGTGATGGATCACTCGCTGCGTTTCTGGGCCCTGCTGGCCTCGCGGTGCCCGGACTACCGGGCCCAGATGGCGTGGCTGCGCCGCCACGGGGCGACGCTCGTGCTCACCTGAGCCCGTCTGGCGCCCCCGCGAGCGCACGTCGGAGCGCCGAATACGTGGTTTCCCCCTTGCGCTGCTCGATCGGCTCACGGCGCACACGGCCGTGGTACGCCTCGAGGCTTCCGTCACCCCGCACGTCGACGCCGACCCTCACGTTCGGGACAAACCTCTGCGGGCCAGCCAGCTCGAGCCGGGCGAACACCTGCTGGGCGGGCTCGAAACGCCTGATCTTGGCGTCAACCGGTTGGCGCGGCGCGGTGTCGGACAGATCGCGGGCGCGATCCTCGAGCGCGTCGAGCGCGAGCTCGAGCGTGTCGAACGACGTTCGCTTCACCTTCGGGCCCACACGCACGGTCAGCTTCCACGGCACGCGGCGATGATCGCAGGCGGGCTACGCGGCGGCGGAAATGCGCCCGCCCCGCAGGCGGGCTACGCGGCGACGGATGCGTCCGCGTCCAGCTCCCGCCGCTCGGCAGCGTGAGTTCGAACTCGGTCGTCGCCCCGCGGCGGTCAGACTCGAAGCGGCCCTCCGAAAGACGGTCGATCAGATTCACGATCGCCGCGTTCTCGGTCAGCGCGGTGGCGCGAAAGCGGCCGATCCCCCGCTCGGTCGCCGCGGCGGCCAGCCGGCTCAGCAGCTCGGACGCGAGGCCTCGGCGCTGGTACTCGTCGGCGACCACGATCGCGAATTCGGCCGCGTCGGGCTCGTCGCGCAGGCGGACGAACCGCGTGACCGCGATGATCGCCTCCTCCTGGGGCGTTGATGCGGTCGCGACCAGGGCGAAGTGATCGGCGCCGTCCACCTCGACCAGGTAGCGGACGTCGTCGGTGCTGAGGATCGGCTTGGCGCCGAGGAAGCGGCGGTAGCGCGATTCAGGAGACAGACGCGCGTGCGCAGCCTGCAGCCGGATCGCGTCATCGACCCGGATCGGGCGGATCTGGACTCGCGTTCCGTCGCTGAGCGTGTGGGGAGCCATGCCTACAAACGTAGGAACCAGGCGCCGGCGCTTATGTGTCCGCCGTCACACAACCGCGGCCGTGATGAATAACCGGACATATGGTCCGGTTTCTCATCACGGTGGCTACGAACGCTGGGAGATCGGGACGTAATCGAGCCCGCGGGCGCCGGTGTAGATCTGGCGTGGACGGGCGATCTTCTGCTCGGGATCGTCGATCATCTCCAGCCACTGGGCGATCCAGCCGCTTGTGCGCCCGATCGCGAACAGGACCGGGAACATCTCGACCGGCATCCCCAGGGCCTCGTAGATCAGCCCCGAGTAGAAGTCGACGTTCGGGTACAGCTTGCGCGAGATGAAGTAATCGTCTTCGAGCGCGATCGTCTCGAGCTCGGTGGCGATCTCGAGCAGCGGGTTCTTGCCCGTCACCTCGAACACGTCTTCGCAGGCCTGCTTGATGATCTTGGCCCGCGGATCGAAGTTCTTATAGACCCGGTGGCCGAAGCCCATCAGCTTCTCGTCGCCGTGCTTGACACCTTCGATGAAACCGGGAATGTTGTCCTTGGTCTCGATCCGGCGCAGCATTCGCAGCACTGCCTCGTTGGCGCCGCCGTGCAGCGGCCCGTAGAGCGCCGCGACGCCCGCTGCGACCGCGGAATAGGGATCCACCTGCGAGGAGCCGACGCTGCGCACCGCGCTCGTGGAGCAGTTCTGTTCGTGGTCGGCGTGCAGGATGAACAGCACGTCGAGCGCGCGCTCGAGCCGCGGATCCGGCTCGTACTTGAGCTCGGCGACCTTGTAGATCATCGACAGGAAGTTGCCCGGGTAGCTGAGGTCGTTGTCGGGATAGACGTACGGCATGCCGCGGTTGTGGCGGTAGGAGAACGCGGCGAGCGTCGGCATCTTGGCCAGCAGTCGGATCACCTGGAGGTAACGCACCTCCTCGTCCTTGATCGCGTTCGCCTCGGGGTAGAAGGTCGACAGCGCGCTGACCGACGCGAGCAGCATCCCCATCGGGTGCGCGTCGTAGCGGAACCCCTGCATGAACTCCTTGATGTTCTCGTGCACGAACGTGTGCAGCGTGATCGCCTCGTCCCAGTCCTCGAGCTGTGAGGTCGTCGGCAGCTCCCCGTGCACCAGCAGATAGGCGACCTCGAGGTAGCTCGACTTCTCCGCCAGCTCCTCGATCGGGTAGCCGCGGTACTCGAGCACTCCGCGCTCGCCGTCGATGAACGTGATCGATGACCGGCACGACGCCGTCGCCATGTAGGCGGGGTCGTAGGTCATCAGGCCGAAGTCGTCGTCCGAGGTCTTGATCTTGCGCAGCTCGGTCGCGCGAATCGTCCCGTCGTCGATCGGGATCTCGTACTGCTTGCCGGTCCGGTTGTCAGTGACGGTTAGCGTCTCCCCAGACGTCGCTACGCCGCCGCTGTCCGCTGGCCGCTGAGTTTCGGTGGTCATAGCACTCCTGTCGGTTCCGGGGCCTCCCGGCCCGGCAATCGAGCGGGACGACCTTTAAAGACTTTATTACCCGCGTTTGGGTACTGAGGCGCCAGCCAGAGCGCGGCCCGGCTAACCGCTGAGGATCGCGCTGCCGATCGCGACCGCTACCAGCACGACCGAGACCGCGATGACCGCGCGCTGCCCGCGGATGCTGCCGGGGAAGTCCGGCCGCCGCAGGCCGATCGCGGCGAGCACGACCGCGTACAGAGCGAGCACGCCGCCGCAGATGTACCACGGGACCTTGGACGGCTCGGAGACCGCGAGCACGACTGCCAGCACGGCGCGAGCCTATCCGATCTGCTCAGGCGCCGGCGCCGCCCGGTAGCGGCTCGCGGTGGCCGCCCGCTGACCCTGGTAATGGCTGCCGAGCTCGGGGCTTCCATAGGGCCGCAGAGCAGGCCGGTCGAGCATCATGAACGACAGCTGGGCGATCTCGAGCCCGGGGTAGAGCTTGATCGGCACACGAGTGAGGTTGTTGAGCTCGAGCGTCAGCGTCCCCTTCCAGCCGGGGTCACAGAAGCCGGCGGTCGCGTGGACGATCAGGCCGAGCCGGCCGAGACTCGACTTGCCCTCGATCCGGGCCACGATGTCGGCGGGCAGCTCGACCCACTCCAGCGTCCGGCCGAGGCAGAACTCACCCGGGTGGATCACGAATGACTCGCCCTCGGGGACCGCGACCTCCTCGGTCAGGTTCTCGGGCGGGCGCCGAAGGTCGATCGCCGACGCGCGGTGGTTGTGAAACACGCGGAACGAGTCACCGAGCCGCAGGTCGACGCTCGCGGGCTGGACGAGTGTCTCGTCCCACGGATCGATCGTGATCCGTCCCTCCTCGACAAGCCGCAGGATCGTCCCGTCGGAGAGCACCGATGCAGTTCCGTCACTCATCGCGAGCGGGAGTCTAGGCGTCCGGCTGGACCGTCAATGCCCGACGGAGCGCGCCTTGGCGCGCACGGTCCGGACTCGCGCCGGAGGGTGAGGTGCCGGATCGCCGTGCGGGCCGCGACGCGGGCGGCGCGGGAACGGCTTGGGCGGGTGGGGACGCTGCCGCCGCTTGATGCCGCCGTCATCGTCGGATGACGAGGGCTCGTCGGGCTCCTGCTTGATCGCCCACCAGACGATGTAGATCAGCGCCGCGAGCGGCAACTTCAGCGCCAGCATGATCCACAGAAATCCCCACGTCACGAGGACCGGATCCTACCCTGATTGGCGTCCGTTGTCACACCCGATCGGCATCGGTGATAACTGCGGACGGTGGTCTGATTCGCGACACGCCGCGCGGGGCCCGGAGGACGCCGAAACCATGGGTCACACGGATCTGCGGATCCGCTCTCCGTCGGGATCGAACAGCGGCTCGCGGGCCACTTCGCCGGTTACCCACGAGCCGAAGATGTCGACCTCGATCCTGGCGCCGACCTGCAACCCGGCGGGCAGGTAGGCGTACGCGATCGAGCGATCCACCGCGTAGCCGTAACCGCCGCTGGTCACGCGTCCACGGACCTGACCGTCGATCCGCACGGGCTCGTTGCCAAGCGCCACGGAGCGCGGATCATCGAGCACCAGGCACCGCAACTGCCGGGCCGGCTCACCCAGGGCGTCGGAGCCGACGAACGTCTTGTCGTCGCGCACGCAGAAGCCCAATCCGGCCTCGAGCGGGGTCTCGTCGGACGTGATGTCCGCGGCCCAGACCCGGTAGCCCTTCTCGAGCCGCAGCGCATCGATCGCCCGGTAGCCGGCAGCCATCAGGCCGTGCTCCCGGCCGGCCTCCCAGAGTGCGCGCCACAGCCCGGCGCCGTACTCGGTCGGGCAGTAGAACTCCCAGCCGGCCTCGCCGACGAACGTGACCCGTAGCGCCCGCACGGGGACGTCGGCGACCGCGAGCTCGCGCATCCGCATGTAGCCGAAATCGAGCGGGTCGGGCGTCAGCGGGCTGAGAATCTCCGGCGCCCTCGGGCCCCAGAGGGCGAAGCACGCCCAGCGCGAGGTGACGTCACTGAGCCGCACCGAGCCGTCGTCGGGGAGGTGGCTGCGGATCCAGCTCGCGTCGTGGTTGGCGAACGCGGTGCCGGTCACGATCTGGAACACCTGTTCCTCGACGCGCGTGACCGTGAAGTCACATTCGATCCCGCCGCGGCGGTTGAGCATCTGCGTGTAGGTGATCGCGCCCACGTCGCGGGCGACACGGTTGTCGCACAGCCGCTCCAGCAGCTCGGCCGCTCCCGGCCCGCTCAGCTCGAGCTTGGCGAACGAGGACTCGTCAAACAGCCCGGCCCGTTCGCGGGTTCCGAGTGCCTCGGCACCGATCGCCGGCGACCAGTGCATTCCCGCCCAGCCCCGCGGCCGGAGGCACTCGTCACCAGCCGCGGCGTTGCTCTCATACCAGTTGACGCGCTCCCAGCCGGACTTCTCGCCGAACGCCGCGCCGTGCTCGCGGTGCCACGGGTAGACGCTCGAGGTCCGCAGCGGCCGGCCGGCCTGGCGCTCGTGGCCCGGATAGTGGATGTCGTAGTAGGTCTCATAGACCTCGCGCGCCCGCGCGAGCGTGTAGCGCGGCGAGCGGTACTGCGGTCCGAAGCGGCGGATGTCCATCTCCCACACGTCGAGTGCGGGCTCGCCGGCGATGATCCACTCGGCCATCACCTTCCCGATCCCGCCGGCGCCGGCGAGGCCATGGGCGCAGAAGCCCGCGGCCACGAACAGCCCGCGCACCTCGGTCTCGCCAAGGCAGAACTCGTTGTCGGGGGTGAACGCCTCGGGACCGTTGATCAGCTTCGTGACCTTGACGTCCTCCATCACCGGGACGCGGCGCGACGAGTTGGCGGCGATCTCCTCAAAGCGCGGCCAGTCCTCCTCGAGCAGGCGGCCGTTGAAGTCCGGTGGGATCCGGTCGACGAGGTGCTCGTCGAGCGCCCATGGTGCGCTGTGGCGCTCATAGCCGCCCATCACAAGCCCGGCGCCCTCCTCGCGGTAGTAGACGAGCAGATCCGGGTCGCGCAGGGTCGGCAGGTGCTCGCCCGCGGCGCGGTCGCGGAACGGCTGCGTGACCAGGTACTCGTGCGCAAACGGGATCACCGGCACGCGGACGCCCGCCAGCCGTCCCAGCTCGGCGGCGAACATCCCGCCCGCGTTGACGACGATCTCGGCCTCGATCTCGCCCCATTGGGTGCCGACCCCGCGCACGCGCCCGTCAGTGACGGTGATCCCGTCGACCCTGGTGTGGGTGAAGACGCTGTGTCCGCCAGCCCGGGCGCCGTCGATCAGCGCGTAGGTCAGCTGTGAGGGATCGAGGTAGCCGTCGGTCGGCAGGTACGAGGCGCACCGGACTTCGTCGGTCACCATCAGCGGGAACAACTCCTGCGCCTGCTCGGCTGAGATCAGCTCGAGCGGGAGCCCGAACGTCTTCGCCCAGGCGACCTGGCGCAGCACCTCCTGCTCGCGCTCCTCGGAGCAGGCCAGCCGGATCCCACCGCACTCCACCCACCCGCAGTCGAGCTCCCGGTAGAGCGCGACCGAGTCCATCATCATCCGCGTCAGCGAGACGCTTGAGCGCAGCTGACCCACGAGCCCCGCGGAGTGAAACGTCGAGCCGCTCGTGAGCTCGTTTCGATCGAGCACGACCACGTCGCGCTCGCCGAGCTGGGCCAGGTGATAGGCGATCGACGCGCCGCCGACGCCGCCGCCGATGACGACGACGCGCGCGCGGGACGGAAGCTCACGCGGTCGCACCATCGAGCCACTCCTGCAATCGCGGGTCTGCCGCGGACTCCTTGAGCCGCGCGAAGTGGTGACGCGCGTATTCGGCGAAGTCGAACTCGAGCTCCGAGATCGCGCCCTGAACCACGCCCCAGGCCGCCTCGCGGGCGTCGGACATGATCCGCATCAGCGCCAGTGCCGCCCGCCGCCCGGCGGTTGGGGGCTCGCCGAAATAGGCCTCCAGCAGGCGCTCCTGGGCCGGCCCGTCGAAGTCGTTGTTGATCGCGAGGTTGCCGAGGTCGAACATCGCGTGGCCCATCCCGGCGTACTCCCAGTCGACCAGGATCGCGCGGTCGGGCGCCGAGCGGGAGGCGAGGATGTTGGCCGGCAGAAGGTCATCATGGCAGGGCACCGGGTGGTGCAGCGGCAACGCCGCCGCGACCCGCGCGGCGAGCTCCCGGGCCTGCGCGTAGTCGGCCGGCACGGTCCCGCCGCGCTGCGCCACGATCCCCGCGTAGTCGTCGAGCAGCTCGGGGACCCAGAAGCTGGTCGGCAGCTGCAGTCCGGAGCTGTGAAACGCGCGCAAGGCATGCGCGAGCGACTCCGGCGCCTCACGCAGCCGCTCGGTCTGGGCCGGGGCAGCGTCCAGGTACTCGGTCACGAGGTAGCCATCTCCGGCAGCGAGCAGCGCCGGTGCGATCCCGAGCCGGGCGGCCTGCTCGCCCGCCAGCCGCTCGGCGTCGCGGTCGATCCCGAGCAGACCGGTGTCGCGTCCGGGCAGCCGGACGACACACTCGCGAGCGCCGAACCGGACCCTGAAGTTGCGATTCGTGATCCCGCCGTCGAGCGGCACCGGGTCGGACTGTGCCGGTCCGAGGTCTCGCTCGATCAGCTTGACGATCTCCCCCAGGTCGTGCATCTGGCGGGAAACCTAGTGGTTCGGCCCGGGGTCTGGAGTTTAAGGCTCAGTTCCTATACCTTCACCGCGTGAAACGGGAGTCGACGGCGCACCGGGGCGGCCGATGAACCTGCAGGAGCTGCGCGCGAAGGTCGAGGCGGGGGAGATCGACACCGTCCTGATCGCGCTGACCGACATGCAGGGGCGGCTGCAGGGCAAGCGCCTGACCGCGCGCCACTTCCTCGAGGAGGTCGCCGACCACGGCGCCGAGGGGTGCAACTACCTGCTCGCCGTCGACGTCGAGATGAACCCGGTCGAGGGGTATGAGATGGCCTCGTGGGAGCGAGGGTACGGCGACTTCTCGATGCGCCCTGATCTGTCGACGCTACGCCCGGTCCCGTGGCACGAGAGCACCGCGATGTGCCTCTGTGATCTGGTCTGGGAGGACGGCAGCCCGGTCGCGGCATCGCCCCGCCAGGTGCTGCGCAAGCAGCTGGACCGCTTGGGTGAGCGGGGTTGGACCACCAACGCCAGCACCGAGCTCGAGCTGCTCGTGTTCCGCGACACCTACGAGGAGGCGTGGCACAAGGGCTACAGGGAGCTGGAGCCGGCCAACCTCTACAACATCGATTACTCGCTACTCGGAACCTCGCGCGTCGAGCCGCTGATCCGCCGGATCCGCAACGCGATGCAGGACGCCGGGCTCGAGGTCGAGAACTCCAAGGGCGAGTGCAACCTCGGCCAGCACGAGATCAACTTCCGCTACGCCGACGCGCTACGGACCGCCGACGACCACTCGATCTACAAGAACGGGGCCAAGGAGATCGCCGACCAGGAGGGGATGGCGATCAGCTTCATCGCCAAGTACAACGAGCGCGAGGGCAGCTCGTGCCACATCCACTTCTCGCTTTCGGACAGCGACGGGATGCTGTTTGCCCGTGACCGCCGCGTGTTTGAATCCTTTCTCGCCGGACAGCTTGCCTGCCTGCGCGAGCTGACGCTCCTGCAGGCGCCGAACATCAACTCTTACAAGCGCTACGTCAAGGGCTCGTTCGCTCCGACCGCGGTTGCATGGGCCGACGACAACCGCACCTGCTCGCTGCGGGTCGTCGGCCATGGCCCGGCGTTGCGGTTCGAGAACCGCGCCGGCGGCGCTGACCTGAACCCCTACATGGCGCTCAGCGCGATCATCGCGGCGGGGCTGCACGGCGTCGAGCAGGGACTCGAGCTCGAGCCACCGTACGAGGGAAATGCGTACCTCGCGCAGGACAAGCCGCGGCTGCCGAGCACGCTCCGCGAGGCGCGCGATCTGTTCGCGACCAGCGACGTCGCGCGGGCGCGTTCGGGGACGAGGTCGTCGACCACTACGTCAACGCGGCCGACGTCGAGCTAGCCGCGTTCGAGTCCGCGGTGACCGACTGGGAGCGGTTGCGGGGCTTCGAGCGGTTGTGAGCCCGCCCGCCCCCGGCCGCTCGCTCCATAACGTGGATGACACCGGCCGGACGGCGGTCGTGGTCGCGCTCGAGTCGGCGGCATCGCTGGACACGGTGTTCGCCCCGGTCCGTTCGCAGACGGCCTTCGAAGAGACCGTCGAGCGGCTCGGCACGGCGATCAAGCTCGGGCTGCTGCCTCCGGGGATCGCGCCTGCCCGCCGAGCGCGAGCTGTGCACGAGGCTCGGGATCGCCCGCTCGACGCTTCGCCAGGCGCTGGTCGCGCTCGGGCAGAGCGGCCATCTGCACGCGACCCGTGGCCGCGGCGGTGGCACGTTCGTCGCCGACCCACAGCCACCGGCGCCGCCGCCGTCGCGAGAGTTGCTGGCCGCGTGGCGCGACGTCTGCGACGAGCGGATGGCGGTCGAGATCGGCGTCGCCGTGCTGGCCACCGAGCGGGCCGATGTCCTGCTGCTGGAGCCGCTCGACGAGCTGGTCGTCGCGCTCGACGGGATGCTTGAGGACTTCACCGCCTATCGCCAGGCCGACGTCCGCTGGCACGTGGGGCTCGCCGAGGCGACCAGGAGCCCGCGGCTGGTGATCGCGATGACCGAGGTCCAGGGCGCGATGAGCGAGCTGATCTCGATGATCGCCCACCCGCCCGAGGTGCTCGACGTCTCCAACGCCCAGCACCGGCGGATCCTCGCGGCGGTCCGCCGCCACGATGCGACCGCGGCGGCCCGGGAGATGACCGAGCACCTGCACGGCGACCGAGCACGTGCTCGCCGGGTTGCTGCCGAGGGGGTGACCTTCACGCCCTCGCGGGTTGCTGCCGAGGGTGTGACCTTCGCGCCTCGCCGGCCGGGCTTGACTTCCGTCCAGGCACGAGCGTATGTTGGCGCCGATGTAAGGAGCGGCCAGCAGACCTTTACAGGAGGAGGGCGCACATGAGCACCGGACCGGAGACGCTGTCGGCGGACGAGCAGACGCCTCGCAGAACTTGGCTACAAGCAGGAGCTGAGGCGCGGGTGGAGCGGCTTCTCGAACTTCGCGATCTCGTTCTCGATCATCTCGATCCTCGCCGGCTGCTTCACCACCTACGGCCAGGCGTGGCTGAACGGCGGCCCGGTCGCGATCTCGATCGGCTGGCCGCTGATCAGCTGTCTGATCCTGCTGGTCGCCTTCTCGATGTCCGAGCTCGCGTCGGCGATGCCGACCGCCGGCGGGATCTACTACTGGTCGTCAAAGCTCGGCGGCGCCGGCTGGGGCTGGTTCACGGGCTGGTTCAACCTGATCGGGCTGGTCGCGGTCACCGCCTCGGTCGACTACGCGGCGGCCACCTTCCTGAACTCGACGCTGTCGTTCTACGGCGCCAACTTGCTCGGCGTCAACTTCGGCACGTCGAGCGTGCAGTCGGCGCTTCACCACACGTTCGTCCTGTTCTTCTGATCCTGTTCGTCCACGCGCTGATCAACATCTTCTCGAGCCATCTGGTGGCGATGTTCACCAACGTCTCGGTCTGGTGGCACGTGATCGGCGTGACGGTGATCATCGTGATCCTGATCGCCGTCCCGAGCCATCACCAGAGCTTCAGCTTCGTGTTCGGCCACCGGATCAACCTGTCGGGCTTCAGCAACAACATGTACTGGTTCTACGTGCTGCCGCTCGGGTTCCTGCTGACGATGTACACGATCACCGGCTACGACGCCTCGGCCCACATCTCCGAGGAGACCCACGACGCCGCCGAGGCGGCGCCGAAGGGCGTCTGGCGCTCGGTCTTCTACTCGGCCGTGTTCGGCTGGATGGTGCTGCTGGCGCTGACGTTCGCGGCCACACACGTGAGCGCAGATCAGCGCCGCCGGCGGCACCTCGCAGTCGATCATCGAGACCGCGCTGAGCTCCGCCGCCGCCAAGGCGGTGCTCGTGATCTCGACCGTCGGCCAGCTGTTCTGCGGGATGGCGTGCGTGACGAGCGCCTCGCGGATGACGTTCGCGTTCTCGCGCGACGGCGCGGTTCCGGGCCACAACCTGTGGCGCCGGCTGGGCAAGAACAAGACCCCGACCTGGGCGGTCGTGTTCGTGTCCGTCGATCGCGTTGATCATCACGATCCCGGCCTACAAGGGCAACCACGCCGGGCTGCCGGTCGCGTTCTTGGCGGTCACCTCGATCTCGGTGATCGGGCTCTACATCGCCTACACGATCCCGATCTTCCTGCGCTGGCGGATGGGCGACAAGTTCGAGCCCGGGCCGTGGACGCTCGGCAACAAGTACAAGTGGATCAACCTGATCGCGATCATCTGGGTGATCCTGTGCGTGATCATCTTCTGCCTGCCGTTCACCCCCGCCGCGGTCCCGTTCTCGAGCCACGTTCAGCTGGTCGGCGTTCAACTACGCGCCGCTGGTGACGATCGTCGTGATGCTCGGCGGTGACGATCTGGTACGTCGCTATCGGCGCGCAACACCTTCAAGGGGCCGGTGCGGACGATCGACGACCGGACGGTGGAGGCCCGGTCACCTCGCGATCTCGCGCCGGCATCGCCGTCGGACCTCTGAGGAGCCCCCATGCGCAGAGACCCTGTCAGTGATCGAGCCCGCCACCGAGGCGGTGCTCGAGGAGATTCCGCGCGCCGGGGCGGCGGAGGTCGACGAGGCGGTCGCCCGGGCGCGAAAGCCGCGCTTCCCGCGTGGCGGGCGCTCGCGCCCGCCGAGCGCGCCGACATGCTGCGGGCGCTCGCCGACGCGGTCGACGGAGCGCCACGAGGAGCTGGCGCTGCTCGAGGCGCGCAACGCCGGCAAGCCGATCGGCGACGCCCGCGGCGAGATCGGGATGGTCGCCCAGACGCTTCCGCTACTACGCCGGCGCCCCCGAGCGGCTGCTCGGGCGACACGATCCCGGTCGCCGGCGGCCAGGCGTTCACGGTCCGCGAGCCGCTCGGCGTCGTCGGGCTGATCGTGCCGTGGAACTTCCCGCTCGACGATCGCCTCGTGGAAGTTCTCGGCCGGCGCTCGCGGCCGGCAACACGGTCGTGCTCAAGCCGGCCGAGCTGACGCCGCTGACGGCGCTGCGGTTCGCCGAGATCGCTATCGAGGCCGGCCTGCCGGAGGGCGTGTTCAACGTCGTCGTCGGCCCGGGATCGGTCTGCGGCCAACGGCTGGTCGAGCACCCGGACGTGGCGAAGATCGCGTTCACGGCTCGACCGAGGTCGGCCGCTCGATCGCGGCCGGCGCGGCGGCGACGATCAAGCGCGTCACGCTCGAGCTCGGCGGCAAGTCACCGAACATCGTGTTCGCCGACGCCGACCTCGCGGCGGCCGCAGCGGCTGCTCCTTCGGCGGTGTTCGGCAACGCCGGCCAGGACTGCTGCGCGCGCTCGCGGATCTTCGTCCAGGAGTCCGTGCTGGATGAGTTCATGTCGCTGCTGGCCGACGCCGTGCAGGCGATCCGGGTCGGTGACCCGCTCGACGAGGACACCGAGATGGGGCCGCTGATCTCCGCCGGCCAGCGCGAGACCGTGTCGTCGTTCGTCGACGATGAGGCCCCGGTCGCGATCCGAGGCACCGCGCCGTCGGGGCCGGGCTACTGGTTCGCGCCGACCGTCCTGTGCCCGGTGTCGCCCGACGCACGCGCGGTGCGCGAGGAGATCTTCGGACCGGTGGCGGCGGTGATCCCGTTCAAGGACGAGGACGAGGCGATCCGCCTCGCCAATGACACGATCTACGGCCTATCGGGCTCGATCTGGACCCGTGACGGCGGCCGCGCGCTGCGGGTCGCGCGCACGGTCGAGGCCGGCGTGCTGTCGATCAACTCCAACACCTCGGTCCGCGTCGCGACGCCGTTCGGAGGGTTCAAGCAGTCCGGCTACGGGCGCGAGCTCGGGCCGCACGCGCTCGACGCGTACACCGAGCTGAAGTCGATCTTCTTCTCGACAGCCGGATGACTCACGCCGCCGACCTTCAGGCGAGTCAGGATGACGAGCGGAGGCGGTCAGCGTGAGGAGGCTGGCGGACAAGGTCTGCGTGATCACCGGCGCGGCAGGTGGGATCGGCAGCGCGACGGCGGCCGTGTTCGAGCGCGAGGGGGCCCGGGTCGTCGGCGTCGACCTGCTCGAGCACTCGGTCGGCGAGCTGGCGCTGACCGCCGACGTCACCGACGAGGCCGCGGTCGCGGCGGTCTACGCGCGCGTGCGCGAGGAGCTAGGTCGGATCGACGTGCTGTTCAACAACGCGGGCATCGCCCCGACCGATGATCGCTCGGTGCTCAAGACCTCGCTCGAGGCGTGGGAGCGGGTCCAGGCGATCAACCTGCGGGCGTGTTTCTGTGCTGCAAGCACGGAATCCCACATCTTCTCGACGGGGGCGGCGGGTCGGTGATCAACACCGGCTCGTTCGTCGCGATGATGGGATCGGCGACCTCGCAGATCTCCTACACCGCCTCCAAGGGCGGCGTCGTCGCGCTGTCACGTGAACTCGGGGTCGAGTTCGCCAAGCGCGGGGTGCGGGTCAACGCGCTGTGCCCGGGCCCGATCGACACGCCGCTGCTACGCGAGCTGTTCGCAGCCCACCCGACGGAGGCGGCGCGACGGATGGTCCACGTGCCGATGGGGCGTTTCGGTCGCGCCGACGAGATCGCCAACGCGGTCCTGTTCCTCGCCAGCGACGAGTCGACGTATGTCAACGCGACCGCGTTCGTGGTCGACGGCGGGATCAGCGGCGCGTACACGACGCCGCAGTAGCGGGCCGCCGGGCTCGGGCGCCCGCGAACCGTAGGTGGAATTGCGCCCCGCCACCCGCACGCGCGCGCAGGCGTCGGGGCGCAACCGAGCCTTATCCGCCCGCCCCCTCGACGACCGGGGGCGGCGACGGCTCGACCCGGAGCAGCCGCGCCGGCCGCTCGGGCAGCCACCAGTTCCAGCGTCCGAACAGCGACACGATCGCCGGCACCAGAAGCGCCCTGATCACGGTCGCGTCGAGCAGGATCCCGGCCGCCAGCGCGGTCGCGAACACCTTGACGTCGGTGTCAGGCGCCGACGACATCGACACGAACGCCAGGAACAGGATCAACGCCGCGCTGGTGACGAGCCTGCCGGTGCGGCCGATCCCTCGCACGACCGCGGTATCGGTCGACCGCGTGCGGTCGTACTCCTCGCGCATCCGCGACAGGATGAACACCTCGTAGTCCATCGAGAGGCCGAACAGGAACGCGAACACCATCAGCGGGATCCAGGCGCTGACCGAGTGCGTGGCGCTGATCCCCCACAGCTGGCTCGAGCCATGGCCCTGCTGCCAGACGAGCGTGATCACGCCCCACGCCGCTGTGACGCTGATCACGTTCAGCACCACCGCCTTGAGCGGCAGCAGCAGTGACCTGAACGCCCGCGCCAGGAGCAGGAACGTCAGCACCGCGATCAGCGCGATCATCAGTGGGAAGCTCCCGTAGATCGCCGAGACGAAGTCCTGGTTCTCGGCGCCGATGCCGCCCACGCGAACGCCGGGGCCGACTCCATGCGCGGCGGTCCGGACGCGGTCGAGCGTGTCGAGGCCGGTCGACGTCGACCCGTCGGCGACCGAGAAGGCGTCGACGATCGCGGTCCCGTCACGGCGCCACTGAGCGCCCGCGGGTGCGACCGCGCCGTGGACGCCCGAGACGCCGCCGGCAGCCGCGGCCACGCGCTCGGCCTGAGCGCTCGGCGCCAGCACCTCGATCGGGCTCAGCGCGCCGGGCCCGATACCCGAACGCTCGAGCGCGATCAACCCGGTGTGCGCGTCACCGCTCTTGCTGAGCGTGTTGACGTTCGCCTGACCGGGCTGCAGGCCTGTGGCCGCGAGCAGCAGCGCGACCAGCACCACGCCGGCGGCGAGCGCCGCGGACCACCGCCGGCGGACGACCAGCCGCGCCCAGCGGGTCCACGCGCGACTGGCTTGGTCGTCGTTGCGGATGTGGGGCCAGTCGAGCCGGCCGCCGGCCTTCGCGAGCACGATCGGCAGCAACGTGATCGCGACCACGACGCTGACCAGCGGTATCAGCATCCCGGCGTACCCGATCGAACGCAGGAACGGCAGTGGCAGGACGATCATCGCGAGCAGCCCGATCGCGACCGTCGTCCCGCTGATCACGACCGCCCGCCCCGCGGTCGCCATCGCGCGGACAACCGCCTCGTCGCCCTCGTGGCCGTGCGCGCGCTCCTCGCGCCACCGCACGACGACCAGCAGCGAGTAGTCGATCGCGATCCCAAGCCCGATCAGCGCGACCAGGAACTCGACGATCATCGAGACGCTCGCAAACGCCGTCACACCCCAGAGGACCAGGAAGGTCGTCATGATCGAGACGACCGCCATCAACATCGGCACGAACGCCAGCAGCGATGCGAACACGAAGGCGAGCACGACCAGCGCGCCGAGGCCGCCGAGCACCGACTCGAGCAATACGCCGGGCCCGCTGCTGCCGCCGGTCTGGTTCTGGAGCGCGTCGATCCCGGTTACGTGGACCGGGGCACCCGCGATCGTCGCCCCGCGCAGCGCGGTCGCGGCCCGAGCCGCCGCGTGCGTGTTGGACCCGAACGCCTCGCGGTCAGGGAGCGGATAGGCGATCACGAACGTTGTTCGGCCGTCCGCGGAGACGAACGCGTGGCTCCGCGTAGACGCGTACGAGGTGACGCGTTCGTCCGGGAGCGCGGCTTGGAGCCTGTCGGTCACGCGGGCGAGCCCGGAGAGCGCGGTCGGCGAGGAGACGGGCGTCCCGGCCGGCAGCGTGACAACAGCGAGGATCGGTGCGTTCTGCCCGCCCTGGTGGTAGATCCGGCCGATCGCGACGTTGGTCTCGTAGCCCTCTCGTCCGGGCACCGAGAACTCGTTGCTGAACGCCTTGGTCGCCTGCGAGACGGTCGCGATTCCGACGATCGTGACAAGGATCCAGAAACCCGCGACGATGCGCTTGTGGCGCAGGACCCAGCGGGTGATTGAGGTCATCATAGGTCGGCATTCCCCTGCTCGTTTGCTAAGCGCATGATTTGTAGCACAAACTATTCGGCGGTCAAACGTTAGTGTTAAGCTTCTAATCACAGATGTCCGAGCCGTTCTCACTCCCCCATTCGCTGCACGCGTCGCTCGCTCGCCACACGGGCTACCTGGTCAGCCGCCTTGGCGTGTTCGCCCAGCGGCGGTTCGCGCAACGGCTGACGACGCTCGGGCTGACGACCAGGATGTGGGGCGTCCTGAACGTGCTCGAAACCGAGCAGCCGATCACCCAGCAGGCACTGGGCAGAACCGTCGGGACTGACCCCAGTTCGATGGTGTCGACGATCGACGAGCTCGAGGCCAAGGGCCTGGTCGAGCGCCGGCCGCACCCCAGCGACCGTCGCGCCCACGCGCTGTACATGACCGACGCCGGCCGCCAGACGCTGCGCGCCGGGCGCAAGCTCGCACGCGAGGCGCAGGAGGAGCTGCTCTCGCCGCTGAGCGACCTGGAGCGTTCACAGCTGCACGAGCTGCTGCTGCGGCTCGCATCGTCGGCCGAGCAGTTCGAGCCCGAGTTCCCGCCCGTTATGCGGCGGTCGCCTCAGCCGAAGGACTGACCTCGGCGCCGGCGCCACCGGCCTCGGCACTGGGGTCATCCGCCCTCGCCAGCGGCGTCACGGCGAGCGCGACCCCGACCCCGAGCAGCGCCCACGTGACGGGATCCTCGAGGAAGTCGGCGTACAGCATCGTGTGGAAGATCAGCGCCGCGAACGCAGCCGCGATCGCCGAGCGGATCGGATCACCCCGGGTGCGCCGGAAGAGGCATATCAGCGCCGCGATCACGAGCGCTACGTAGGCAAGCTCACCGATCAGCCCCTGCTCGGCCGCGACCGTGACCGGGATCGTGTGCGAGGCCGACAGCGTGGTCGCGGTCGCGCGATGATGGGCGCGGTACTGCTTGACGAACGACCCGGACCCCCAGCCCCAGACCGGACGGTCGGCGAACAGCGACAGCCCGCCGCTGACCAGTCCGCCGCGGCCGCTCGAGGCGCCGTTGATGCCCTGGTTGAGCCCGAACGTGCGCGGCGTCGCTGCAACCGCGACGGCGCCCAGCCCGATCACCACGACCGCCACCACCAGCGCCCGCGACGGCTTCCATCTCAATGCCGCCAGGACCGCGAGGCCGAC
The DNA here is from genome assembly GCA_963730075.1 of uncultured Solirubrobacterales bacterium. Taxonomy (GTDB): domain Bacteria; phylum Actinomycetota; class Thermoleophilia; order Solirubrobacterales; family Solirubrobacteraceae; genus Palsa-465. The sequence continues at coordinate 158,636 of CAVSQH010000006.1, forward strand.
CAGCAACGCGCCGAGGCTCGACCGCGACAGCGTCAGCACCAGCCCGGCCCACAGCACCGCCAGCGCCCCGACGACGATCACCTGCTCGCGCTGCGGGCGGTCGTAGAGCAGCAGCACGGCGAGCAGGATCATCGACAGCGCCAGGTAGCGGCCGAAGATGTCGGGGTCGAAGAACACCGAGTTGACCGTGAAGTAGGTGTGCAGGTCGTTGGCGACGACCAGCTTGGGGTTGAGGATGATCGTCTTGGTCGCGTACTCGACGAACCCGATCGCCGAGAACACGAGCGCCAGCGCAATCGTCAGCTTCAGACAGAGGGCGATCATCTCGCGCGTCCACCGGATGCTGCGCAGCAGCCGGTAGAGCAACGTGAACGGCACGTAGAAGAAGACCATCTGCTGCAGCGCGGTCTCGAAGCTCGACGAGTAGATCGCCTGTACGCCGTAGAGGACCACGAACAGCGCCAACAGCCGCTCGACCCAGATCGCCCAGCCACCGGAGGAGTCGGGCTCGATCACCGCCTGCTGGTCGTCGCCACGCAGCGTTGGCACGATCCACGCCAGGGCACCCGCCGCGACCACCAGGTAGAGCGGCACGAGCAGGTTCGACGTCGCGCCGCCGGCCTGGATCGGAACCCGAAACGGCAGCGCGACCACCGCCAGCGGGGCGAGCAGCGTCGGATGCAGCGCGATCAGCCGCGCCGCGGCCGCCAGCACCCCGAGCGCGATGATCGCCGCCGACGAGCGCGTACAGCGGGTGGCGGTGGACAAGATGCAGCTGCGGCGAGTTCCAGATGTCGGTCAGCAGCAGCAGCGGCGAGAGGACCAGCGCGCCCAGCATCGCCAGCGCGCGGGTGCGGCGCGTGCGGGCGAGCAGCGTCCCTGCGGCCAACAACGCCACGACCACGATGCCGAGCTTCGGCAGCGGTCCGGTCAATGCCGCAAACGGGATCACCGCCGCAGATCATCCTCTACCCTGTCGATGCATGTCCTCTGCGAAGCTCGCGCTGGCCATTGGGCTGGTCGCGATCTCGCTGTCCGCGTGCGGCAACACGGCCAAGCCCGAAGCCGGCACTCAGAAGGCGGCGACGATCAATCAAAAGGGCGTGGATGACCCGCGCACGGCGCATGTCGACTGCCTGCGCTCAGAGCACATTTCCGTGAGGGTGTACGGCCGCACCTGGCTGCAGGTCGGGACCAAGCCGAGCGGGACCGACGGTCAACTTCCTGCCGACCCCCGGGGCGGCGCAGGAGTCCCAGATCAACGGCTCGGTCGAGAGCGCTGAGGTGATCGGCGCCGCGCTCCTGTATCCCAACCAGGCCTCTGACGCGCTGCTTCAGAAGGTCGAGGACTGCGTCGCCAAGGGGGTCTCGGGGTAGCACGGCTTGCCGTCACCCTGGTCCTAGCCGCGGTAACGCTCGGGGGAGCGCTGACGAGCAGCGGGAGACGCTCTGAGCATCTCGGGGCGGTGCCGAGCACAGCCCAGTCCGGCACCAACGGCGCCGCCGCCCCGCCGACCGGCGGCCACCCCGGCCAGGCGTCGCCGGCACGGGTCCCGAGTTCGTCTACGAAGCTGCTCGGCCAGCGGATCATGGTCGGGATGTCCGGCACCTCGGCGTCCGCGTCGCTGCTCTCGGCAGTGCGCGCAGGCAAGGTCGGCTCGGTGATCCTGTTCGCGTCGAACATCGCCTCGCGCCGTCAGACCGTCGCGCTGACGAACTCGCTGCAACGGGCGGCCCGCGCGGGGGGCAACCCGAAGCTGCTGATCGCCGTCGATCAGGAGGGCGGAGAGGTCAAGCGGATCCCATCCGGGCCGCCGACGATCTCACCGCCGCAGATGGCCGCCACCAACAAGGTCACGGTCGCGGCCGGACAGGGCCGGGCGACCGGCCGGTTGCTGAAGGGCTACGGGATCAACATGGACCTGGCGCCCGTCTCCGACGTCCCCACATTTCGCGGCGCGTTCATCTGGCGTCAGGGCCGGGCGTTCTCGTTCAACGCCGATAAGACCGCCGAGTTCGCGACCGCGTTCGCGCTCGGACTGCAGTCGCGCGGCGTTGCGGCCACCGCTAAGCACTTCCCGGGGCTCGGCAGTGACGGTAACGACACCGACTTCACCAAGCTCCAGGAGCTGACGCCGACCGCTGCCCAGCGCGCCGCGGCGCTCAAGCCCTACGAGCGGATGATCCCGCGCGGGCTCGACGCGGTGATGCTGACCGTCGCCGGCTTCCCCGCCTACGACCACACCGGGGCGGCGGCGGCGCTGTCGCGGCCGATCATCCACAACATCCTGCGCGGGCGGCTCCGGTTCGGCGGCGTCACGATCACAGACGCACTCGGGTCGACGACCGGCCATGACGAGCGGACGGCGGGCGTGCTCGCCGCGGGCGCGGGCAGCGACATCCTGCTGTTCACCGACTCGGCCCCGGGAGAACTCGGGGCGCTGAAGACCGCCCTGCGCTCGGGCCGGCTGTCGCGCGCCGACGCCGACTCGTCCTACCGCCGTATCGTGGCGCTGAAGCGCAAGCTCGGTCTCGCCTGAGCACAGAGCGACGCCGTAGGCCGCGGGCTCTACAATTCCCGCGCGAAGCCCGCCCCCGCGTGCGCTCGTCAGTGTCCTGTGCTCGGCGCGTCTGCACGCCCGGGCGCCGACGCACATCAAAACCCGGTCGAGCCCACCGGCTCGGATTGCTCCCAGACATCTTGCTCCGCCGACCGCTCGCCAACCTGCTCTCTGCCTCGACGACGGATTTCCCCGCCGCGAGGGCTCCGGCCGCCCAGGCCCGAGCCCAGGACGGGACCGCCGGTTGGTGGCATCTGCCCGCCAAGCGCTTCTACCTCGGGCTGATGGTCGTGGCGCTCGCGGTCGGAGCGCTGTCGCTGCTGATCCCGTCGACCCCGAGCTACGACCCGTGGGCGTGGATCGTGTGGGGGCGCGAGATCGTCCACATCAACCTCCAGACGACCGGCGGCCCCTCGTGGAAGCCGCTGCCGATGATCTTCACGGTCCCGTTCGCTCTGTTCGGAAACGCCGAGCCCGACCTGTGGCTGGTGGTGGCCCGGGCCGGAGCGTTCGCCGCGGTCGTGATGGTCTTCCGGCTGTCGTTCCGGCTCACGCGCCAGATCGGCAGCTACTTCAGCGCCGCCCCCGCCGACGCCGGCAGGTTGATCACGATCGCCCCGGCACTGCTCGCCGGCACGATCGCGGCCGTCGGGCTGGCGCTCTCGGGCGGCTTCATCTCCGACAACGCGCTCGGCTATTCCGAGGGTCTGGCGACGGCGCTGATGCTGGTCGCGGTCGAGCGACACCTCGACGGCAGCCCCCGGCAGTCGTTTGCGATCGGCTTCTTCGTGGCGCTCGACCGGCCCGAGATCTGGCTCTTCTGGGGACCGTACGGGTTGTGGCTGTTCTGGAGGGACCCGGGCGCGCGCAAGCTCGTGATCGCGCTGTTTCTGCTGATCCCGGTGTGCTGGTTCCTGCCCGAGTACTGGGGCTCCGGCCATTTCCTGCGCGGCGTCAACCGCGCCCAGCACCCGCGCTCCAACAGCCTCGCGTTCGCCAAGAGCCCGTTTCTCTCCGAGCTGGAGGACGCCGCCTGGCCGACGATCCTGCTGCGGATCAAGCTGGCCGCCGCGGTGCTCGTCGGTGTTGTCGCGGTCGTGGCGCTGCGGGTCTTCAGGCGCGACGGACTCAAGGGGCTCGGTGCGCCTCAGGTCAGCGCGATGACGACCGCTGCGCTCGCGGGAGTCGCCGGCCTGACGTGGTTCGTGGTGATCGCGACGATGACCCAGATCGGCTTCTCGGGCAACAACCGCTACCTGGTGATCGGCTCGTCGCTGGTCGAGGTGTGCGGCGCCGTCGCGTGGGGATGGGCCGCCCAGGAGGTGGGCAACGTCGCCGCTCGTCTGCTGCGCCGCGGCCGCGAGGCGGCGACCGGGCTGACGCAGGCGGGGTTGTGGTCAGGGCTGGTGGTCGTCGCGGCGGTGTTCGCGATGCTGCCGTCGTGGGTCGGGAACAACCTGATCTCCATCCCGCGCACACACGGCTCGCTCGTCTACCAGGCACACTTGCGTCAAGGCGTGACCAAGCTCGTCGAGGAATACGGGGGCGCCGCGAAGATGCTCCGCTGCGGGAGCGTGATGACCGAGGGCTTCCAGGTCCCGATGGTGGCGTGGACGCTCGGGGTCCACACGCTCCAGATCCAAGCCCCGCCGCCCGAGGGTGTCGAGCCGGGCCCGCCGCCGAATGTGATCCTGCAGACACGTGACACGCGCAGCGCGTCGCTGCTGCCGCTGGTCGGGTGGTGGCCCCATACGCACTACACCTACGTCGGCTCCAGCGGCCCGTTTAACCTCTTCACCCATTGTCGCGGGTAGGTTCGGAGCACCGATGACGCTCGCCGACCGCCACTGATGTCCGCCGCCACCGCCACCGCCCCGCAGCCAGGCGCCACGCCGGTCAAAGGCCGGTCCGAGTACGAGCTTGCGGTGCCGAACCGGATCATGGGGGTGCCGTTCTGGGTGCTGGTCGTCGCCGGCGTCGTCGTCGCGACCGCGATCTCGGCGGTGCTGCGCTCGCGCTATCTAGGCGGTCAGTTCTGGATGGACGAGGGGCTGTCGGTCGGAATCTCGTCGCACGCGCTGTTCAACATCCCGCACGTCCTGCGCCACGACGGCTCGCCGCCGCTCTACTACCTGCTGCTGCACGTGTGGATGAGCGTGTTCGGCTCGAGCGAGACGTCGACGCACACGCTGTCGCTGATCTTCGGGCTGGCCTGCATCCCGGTCGGGACCTGGGTCGCGTGGTCGTTGTTCGGCCGCTGGCCGGCGGTGATCGCGATCGTCCTGTTCGCGCTCAACCCGTTCATTACGGCTTACAGCCAGGAGACGCGGATGTACTCGCTGATGGCGCTGCTCGGGCTGCTGGCGACGTTCGGGTTCATCAAGGGGTTCGTGTACCGCCAGCGCGACTACCTGGTCCTGTTCACGATCTGCCAGGCGCTGATGCTCTACACGCACGCGTGGGGCGCCTTCTTCGGGGTCGGCGCAGCGCTCGCGTTCGTGCTCATCTGGCGCACCAGCGACGAGCCGCGCGCGCTCCTGCGCGACGGCCTGATCGCGTTCGGCGCCGCGGCGGTGCTGTTCTTGCCTTGGCTGCCGACGCTGCTCTATCAGGCGACCCACACGGGCTCGCCGTGGGACAGCGCGCCCAACTTCGGCGCCCCCGTTCAGATCTCGCGCAACCTGATGGGCGGCGACCGGGCGACGGTCGCGCTGGTGCTCGCGTCGGCGCTCGGAATCGCCACGATGTTCACCCGGAAGGGATGGCGCAGCAGGCAGTCAATGACCGTGTGGACGTTGCTGCTGCTGCCGATCGGCACGCTCGGCTTCGGCTGGATCGTGTCCCACATCTCGCCGGCCTGGGCGTATCGGTACTTCGCGCCGATCCTCGGCTCGCTGTTGCTGCTCGGGGCGCTCGGGTTGTCGCGTGCCAAGGGCGTGGGGCTGATCGCGCTGGTCCTGGTGGTGGTGTTCTGGGCCAACCCGTTCCACCTCGCCCCGCACTACAAGAGCGACATGCGCGACATCGCCGGCGAGCTAGCGCCGCGGCTCCATCGGGGCGATCTGGTGATCATGGGACAGCCCGAGTCGGTGCCGCTCGCCTGGTACTACTTCCCGGCCAGGCTGCGATTTGCCGACACCACGGGCCCGAGCTCTGACCCGCAATCGATGAACTGGGTCAACGCGCTGCCGCGGCTGCAACACGCCAACCCGGCCCGAACGCTGAACCGCCTGATTGCTACGCTGAAACCGAACCAGCAGGTCGTCTTCGTGCGTCCCCTGACCGAGGGAGCGCAGAACTGGGAGGCCCCGTGGACGCAGCTGATCCGCAGGCGGTCGGCCCAGTGGGGGGCGCTCCTCGCCTCCAACCCGCGCCTGAAGCCGATCGCGTGGGCTCCGCACAACTACCGCGGTGCCTGCTGCGTGGCAGACAGCGCCGTTCTGTATAGAAAGCTCTAAGGACCCAAGTGCCCCCACAGCCCCAAGCCGCCGTCGCCCGCGGCGCCGAGATAACCCCCGAGCATCCCGTGGTCGTGCTCGGAGCCGGACCCGCCGGCCTGACCGCAGGCTACCTGCTCGCCAAGCAGGGCAAGCCGGTGATTGTGCTCGAGTCGACCGATCAGATCGGCGGCCTCGCCCGGACCGAGGTCCGCGATGGATACCGCTTCGACCTCGGCGGCCACCGCTTCTTCACCAAGGTCAAGGAGGTCGACGACCTCTGGCACGAGATCATGAAGGAGGAGTTCCTCCGCCGTCCGCGGCAGAGCCGGATCTACTGGAACGACAAGTTCCTCGAGTACCCGCTCCAGGGCATGGACGTGATCAAGAAGCTCGGCCCGATCGAGGTGTTCCGCTGCGGGATGTCTTACCTGTGGGCGGCGATCAAGCCCAAGGGGCGCGAGGACACGTTCGAGCAGTGGGTGTCAAACCGCTTCGGCAAGCGGCTCTACCAGCACTTCTTCAAGACCTACACCGAGAAGCTGTGGGGCGTCCCGACCGATGAGATCCGCGCCGAGTGGGCCGCGCAGCGGATCAAGGGCCTGTCGTTCTTCAGCGCCGCCAAGGCAGCCTTCTTCGGCAACAAGGGCGACAAGATCAAGTCGTTGATCTCGGAGTTCAACTACCCCCGTTACGGGCCGGGCCAGATGTGGGAGCAGATGGCCGCCGACATCAAGGAGCACGGCGGCGAGGTGCGACTAAACGCGCCCGTCACGCGGCTCCGGATCGAGGGCGGCAAGGTGCTCGAGGTGGTCGCCGGCGGTGAGACGCTCGAGCCGGCGCACGTGATCTCGTCGCTGCCGCTGCGCACGACGGTCGGGATCGCCGATCCCGACGCGCCAGGTGAAGTGCGCGACGCCGCACGTGGGCTGCGTTACCGCGATTTCCTCACCGTGTCACTGGTGATCGGGGGGACCGACAACCTGTTCCCCGACAACTGGATCTACATCCACCAGCCCGGTGTGCGTGTGCTGCGAATCCAGAACTTCCGCTCCTGGAGCCCGTGGATGGTGCCCAACAAGACGGATGCGTCGGTCGGGATGGAGTACTTCTGCTTCGAGGGCGACGACCTGTGGAGTTCGAGCGACGAGGAGCTCGTCGAGCTCGCCAAGTACGAGATTCAGAAGCTCGGCCTCGCCCGCGCTGAGGCGGTCAAATTCGGGTTCGTAGTGCGCGTCCATAAGGCGTATCCGATCTACGACGTCGAGTACGCCGAGCGCGTGGCGACGATCCGCATCTGGCTCGAGGGGATCTCCAACCTGGCCCAGGTCGGTCGCAACGGCCTGCACCGGTACAACAACTCCGATCACTCGATGCTGACCGCGATGCGCGCGGTCGACAACCTGCTGCTCGGAACGCATCACGACCTCTGGTCGGTGAATGTCGAGAGCGTGTACCACGAGGAGCACTCCGGGAACGAGGACCCGTACAAGAACCCGCCCTCGACGCCGGCGATGGAGCAACCGCTAGCTTCTGAACGGTGAGTGCCGCAGGAGCGTCACAGGTGGGCAGGTCGAGGTTGTTCAGAGCGGTCGCGCTGTGCGTGGCGCTGGTGATGGCGCTGTCGGCTCCGCCGTTGGCGCTCGCCAAGGGCGGCGCGAGTTCGCAGACGGCGACGTCGGGCTCGGGCGGCGCGGCGGCGGGCTCGGCCGGCGGCGCCGCTGCACAGTCGAGCTCATCAGCGGCGGCTCAGGCGGCCGCCGGAGCCGCGCAGGCGGCGAATCCCAACAATCCGCTGTCGGCGTTCCCCCAGCCTCCGGTGAGCACCGCGCCGACGTCCCAGACGGCGACCGTCGTCCCGAACGGCGCGACCGGCGCGAACGGCTCGAGCAGCTTCAGCGGCAACAGCGTGTTCGTGATCGCGATCGGCGCGATCGTCGTGCTGGTCGGAATCTCGATGTTCATCTGGCGTGACGCGCGCCGGCGGGCCCCGGTCAAGGGCAGCGGCTCCGGCACCCTCGACGTTGGCCGCCGCGCGGGGTCGAAAGCGGCTCCGAAGCCTCGCAAGCTGAGCCCGGCCGAGCGCCGGCGACGCAAGCGCGGCCGGGCGCGCAGCTAGGCGCCCGCTTCGCCGGGACCCGCCCGGTCAAGCGCCCGCTTCGCCGTGACCGGCCCGGCTTTGGGTGGCGTGCGCGTCAGCCCGGGCGCCCTCCGATCTGCAGTGACCGCTTGGCGCGCATCAGCTGGCGTTCGACGGTCCGCTTGGTCGTCCCCGTCGTGGTTGCCATCTCAACGTAGCTGAGGCCGATCCCCTGCATCCATAGGAGGCGTTGCTGACGCTCCGGCAGCGCTTTCAGCTCGTCAAGCCGGGCGCGAAACTCGGCAATCTGGTCCGGCGACGAAGGGGCGATCTGGATTGCCGCGCGGTCGCCGAGCTCGTCGAGCGAAAGATCACGCGTCGAGCGGCGTAGCGCCCTGAGCGCCTCGCGGCTTGCGGTCCTCGCCAGCCACGGCAGCACCGTCTCGCGGCGGATGCTCCCCCACCGGTTGAGCAGCCGGCTCCAAGCGATCTGGCAGGCGTCATCGATCACCGACTCGGGCGCCCGCACCGTGAAGCGCACGATTTGTCGCAGCGGGCTCGCAAGCGCTCGGTAGAGATCGGCCAGGTCATCGGGGGAATCGACGTCTGCGCCCAGCTCCGAATCGACAAACATCGACGCGCGCGCCTGCTGCATGGTGCTCACCTCTTGAGTCTAATTGAGACTAATTATTTACAAGCAAGTCTAGTATAGCTGGATTAGTCTCAGTAGAGTCAATAACAGCAGATTGGCTCAACTGAACTCGAGGAGGACACGTCGTGACCCCAACCATCTGGCCGCAGCTCGCCGTCTCGGCTCATCCGGATCTCCACGGGCTCCCGGGCAGCAACGTCCTTCAGCAGCTCGTCAACGGCGCCGAGGCGTGGTCCCTCGCAATCGCGCTGCTCGGCGCATTCGTCGGCGCTGGACTATGGGCGGTCGCTTCCCACACCCACAACAGCCACTACGCCGCCCGCGGACGGATGGCGGCCCTGATCTCGGCCGCTGCCGCGCTGGTAGTCGGCGCCGCCCCCGGGCTGGTCAACTTCTTCCAGCACCTCGGTACGACAGCGCGATGAACGCGCGATTCGGGACGCTTGCCGTGGTGCTGGCGGTGACGGTCGCGGTCGCGACGTTCGCGGCGCCGCCCCCAGCGAAGGCGATCAACGTCGCCAAGCCGATCTGCACGCTCGCCGGTCTGGTCAGCGGCATCGTGGGGAAGGTGTGCTCGGCGGCCAGCCATGCGGGCAGCGTGCTCAGGGCCGGCAAGAAGCTGCTCGGGGGCCACCTTGGTGGAGCGCTGCAGGCGCTGTCGGGCGCCAGCACCGCGGCCAAGGCGCTGACCGCCGGCGCCGTGTTGGCATCGATCGTCGCCTGGGTGTCCGGAGGCGCCAAGTTCGTTCTCCAGGAGACCGCAAAGGTGATCTCGACGACGACCCGTCCCCAGCTTCAAAGCACCTGGTTCTCGTCCTCCTACTGGCGGATGGCCGGGATCTCGGCGCTGCTGACGTTGCCGTTTCTGTTCGCGGCCTCGATTCAGGCGCTGATGCGCTCTGACCTGACGATGCTGCTTCGCTCCTCGCTGGGCTACCTGCCGCTCGGCCTGCTGTGTGTCAGCATCGCCGCGCCGCTGACGGCGCTACTGCTGTCGGCGTCCGACGAGATGTCGGCGATCATCTCGGGTGCGGCCGGGGGCGCCGGCGGGACGTTCCTCACCCACGTGAGCTTCCTCTCGGCCGGGCTGAGCGCGATCAGCGGCTCGACCTTCGTGATGCTGTTCGTCGGTCTGTTGACGGTCGCGGCGACCGTCACGCTGTGGGTCGAGCTCCTCATCCGCGCGGCCGCGGTCTACGTCGTCGTGCTGATGCTGCCGCTGTTCTTCGCCGCGCTCGTCTGGCCCGCCCGGCGGATCTGGGTAGCTCGCGCGATCGAGCTGCTGGTAGCGCTGATCCTGTCGAAGTTCGTGATCGTCGCGGTGCTGTCATTGGGGGGCGCAGCGCTCAGCCACACCGCGGTGCCGAGCTTCACGCAGGCGCTCGGAGGGACGACGCTGGTGATGCTGGCCGCGTTCTCGCCGTGGGCGCTCCTCCGGCTGCTACCGCTCCACGAGCTGGCGAGCGGGCTCGACGGTCTCCGCAACCGCTCGCAGGCGATGCTGTCGCCCGCGCGATCCGAGGACGCGACCGAGATCGCCCAGGAGCTCGTGCGCCAGCTGCCCGCCGAGCTGCCCGCGCGGTCGGCGGCACCTCCGGATGAGCCGCTGGCCGCCGCGGCAGCGGTCGACGGGCTGGGCGGCGACGTCGCGCTCGCGGACGGGAACATCGCGCCCGCCGGCGGGGACGACGGCGGCGAGGACGCGCCCCCAGCGGAGACGGCAACCGCGGCGGGCCAGACGGCGAGCGCGGCAACGCCGGCGTCGGAGAGCTCCCGCAACCCGACGCGGGCTGGCGTTCTGGCCGAGATGGAGCCCCACTGGCGGGCCGCCAACGAATCCTGGGGCACGGTCGAGCTGACTCCCGAGGGATTCGCCTCCGAGCCACCTTGGATCCAGGCGGAGCCGAGCGCACGTCACCCCGGGGATCCCGAGTCCGCCGCGCCGCCAGACGATCAAGACCCCTCCGAGCAGGCGGCCCCGCCTGAGGATCTCGACCCACTGCCGCCCTCCCCCGATCCCGAGCTGTGACCGACCGTCGCCTGACGTACTCATTCGGGCCGCTCGAGCGACGCGGGATCCTCGGGCCGCTACAGGCCGGGCAGGCGATCGTGCTTGCGGCGGGGATGCTGCTGGCGATCCTCATCATCGACCGGTCGCCGTCGCCCGGCGGGGCGCTGCTGGCCGTGGTCGTGATCGGGTGCGCCTCCGGTGTGAGCTTTGCGCCGCTCGCGGGACGCAGCGCACAGGAGTGGGGCCCGATCGCGGCGTCGTTCGCGTCTCGGGCGATCATCGGACGGCTGCGCTTCCGGTCACCCGCACCGCTGCTGGGCACGGTCACGCGCGGCTTGGGCGGCCGTGAGGCACCGGGCATGTCCGAGCCCGCCCCGGTTGCCCCGGAGCAGTTGCGCGGCGTCCGGATCCTCGAGGCCTCGTATCGCGACCGCGCGATCGGCGCCCTATCGGAACAGTCGGGGCGGCGGCTGACGGCTGTGCTGGCGTGCCGCGTGCTGGCCTTCTCGCTGCTCGACCCCGAGGCCCAGGAACGACGGCTGGCGCGCTGGGGGATGGTGCTCTCGGGCGCCGGGGGCTCGGCCGTCAGACGGCTGCAGTGGATCGAGCGCACCGCCCCCGCCCAGGGTGACGAACTCGCCCGCTGGGTCCATGCCGAGAAGGACCCCGCGGTGCCGCCGCGCGGCACGGCGATGATCGAGTCCTACCTCGAGCTGATCGGGACCACGGCCCGCGTGACGCAGGAGCACGAGATCCTGGTCGCGGTCCAGGTCGACTCCCGGCGGGTTCGGGATCGCGCCGGCGACGGCGCCGCGACGGCGCTCGTGGAGGAGACCGAGCGAATCGCTAAGGGGCTCGAGGCAGCCGAGGTGACGGTGCTCGGCGCGCTCAGCGCCGGGCAGCTGGCCCGCACGCTGCGAACGGCGTTCGACCCGTATGCGCGGGCCGAGCTGGCCGGGCTCGAGGCGGCCGACCCCGACCGTGACGGCCTCGGTGAGCACGGCGCCTGGCCGCTCGGTTCGCGCGAGTCCTGGGATCACCACCGGACCGACGGGGGGCTGCACGCGACCTACTGGATCGCCGCCTGGCCACGGACCGAGGTGTCACCGATGTTTATGAGCGCGCTGCTGGGCAATTCGAGCGCAGTCCGCTCGGTCGCGGTCACGTTCGAGCCGCTGGGGACCGATCGGTCGGTTCGCGAGATCGAGGCGGCGATCACGCGAGACCAGGCCGACCGCGAGCTTCGCACGCGGTTCGGCCAGGCCGAGACCGCCCGTCAGCGCCAGGCGCGTGAGGCGACCATGCGACGCGAGGCCGAGCTCGCGGCCGGCCACGGCGAGGTCCGCCTGAGCGGCTTCGTGACCGTCTCGGGCCGTGACAGCGATGACCTGCGCCGAGCCTGCGCCGAGGTCCATGACCACGCCGCCCGCGCGCACCTCGAGCTGAGGCGGCTGTACGGACAGCAGGGTGACGCGTTCACCTTCACGTTGCCGCTGTGCCGGGGGTTGAGATGAGCCGGAGCGCGACACGGTGAGCCTGCGCCACAGCGAGCGTCCCGGCCACCGCTGCACGACCCGCCACGCCCAGGCGATCTACCCATTCATCACGGCGGGCGGGCTCAGCGGGCGCGGCGTGTTCGTCGGCCGCGATTCGGGCGGCGGGGCGTTCTGTTACGACCCCTGGGTCCTGTACGGCGAAGGCGTGCTCGACGACCCGAACGTGATCGTGCTCGGCAAGCTCGGACAGGGCAAGAGCGCGCTGGTCAAGACGCTGCTGTGGCGGATGCTCCTGTTCGGGCGGCGGGCGTTCGTGCTCGACGTCAAGCGCGAGTACGGGCCGCTATGCGATGCGGTCGGCGTAAAGCCGGTGTCGCTGGTTCCGGGCGGAAGCGTGCGGCTGAACCCGCTCGCCTCCCGACCCGAGGAACATGCACAGCTCGAACTGCTGCGAGCCGTGACGGTGACCGCGCTCGGAGGCCCGCTGACCCAGGTGGAGGCCGGCGCTCTGCGCGAGGCGCTGCGGACCGTCCGCACCCGCAGCAGGTCCGAGCCGACGCTGCCCGAGATCGCCGCGACCCTGTTCTCGCCGGTCGCCGAGATGGCACAGCGCCTGCAGACGACCACCGAGCAGCTGGCGGCTGATGCGCGGCGCGCCGCACTGGCGATTCAGGACCTGTGCGAGGGACCGCTGCGGGGGATGTTCGACGGCCCGACCACGCCTGCGCTGCGCCACGACCTCGACTCCAGGCTGCTGGTGCTCGACCTGCACGCGGTCCGTGACTCGCCCGCCGTCGGGATCCTGATGGCCTGCGCAACGGCCTGGATCAGCGCGCTGCTCGCGCGCACCGCCGAGCGACCCGGGCGCGAACGCCTGATCAACGTCGCTGACGAGTCCTGGAAGATCGTCCAGCACACCGGGCTCGGGGAGTGGTTTCAGTCCAACTTCAAGCTCGCGCGCCAGTTCGGCGTGATGAACCTGGTGGTGTTGCACAAGCTGGCCGATCTGCACGCGGCCGGGGACGCCGGCTCGCGCGCGGCGCGGATCGCCGAGGGACTGGTCGCGGACGCATCAACGCGAGTCGTCTACCACCAGGACGAGAGCCAGGTGCCGCTGACGCGATCGCTGCTCGGGCTGTCCGCAAGCGAGGCGCAGTTGATCTCGATGCTGTCCGCGGGACAGGCGCTGTGGCGCGTCGGCGCGCGCTCGTTCGTGGTCCAGCACTACCGGTCGCGGATCGAATCGCGGCTGACCGACACCGACACCGGCATGAAGGCCACCAACACCGAGCTGCGACGGCGATGAGCGGCGGGCGATCCGGCGGTGGGGTCTCCGACACGACGATGCTCGCCGTGATCGCCGGGCTGTTCGCGCTCGGGGCGTTCGTCTGGTTGTGGGGTGGCCTCGCGGGAGCCTTGTTCGGGAGCGGATGGCCGCGGCTGCGAACGGGGCAGCTGCCCGCGGTTCTGGTCCGCCTGCCGGCGCGGTTGTCGGATCCGGCCGCCGCGTGGCCGGTCGCGGTTCGCCGTCAGCTCCCCGGCGCGGCCGGCTTCTACGGAGCGTTTGCGCTGCTCGCTGGGTGTGGCGCTGCGGCGGTCGCCGGAGTGTCGCGGACTGGACTTGCGGCGCGCCTGCTCGGGCGCGCGCACGGTGCCCACTGGGCGAGCGGTCCCGAGCTGCGCGCGTTGCGCGGCTCGGCGCGTACCGGACGCCTCGCGCTCGGGCGCTACCGCGGCCGGCTGCTGTGCGCTGAGGAGCGCCACGCCCTGGTCGCATTCGGCCCGCCCCAGTCGGGGAAGTCAGCGGGCCTGGCCGTCCCGGCGCTGCTCGAGTGGGATGGGCCGGCGATCGCGTCCTCCATCAAGACCGACCTGCTCGCCTGCACCGAGCGCCGCCGGCGGGCGCTCGGGCCGGTGTTCGTGTTCGACCCGTTCGGGTTGGCGGCGGCCGAGTCACATTGCTGGTCTCCGCTGCGCTGCGCTGGCACGTGGGACGGCGCGCTCGAGTCGGCGTGGCGGCTGGCGGCGGCCGGCGAGCTTGACCAGCGTGGCGTCGAGAGCGGCGACTTCTGGGCGATCGCCGCCGAGCAGCGGCTGGCGCCGTTGCTGTTCGCGGCGGCCGCCGCCGGCCTCGAGATGGACTCGGTCGTCCGCTGGGCCTACGGCCAGGGCAGTCGCGAGCTCGACGAGACGATCGCGCGGCTGACCGGCTCCGCCCGCGATCAGGACCAGCTCAACGGCATCCACGCCGCCTATGACGCGCTGCGGGCGTTCGAGCGACAGGCCGACCGCACGCGAACCTCGATCGAGGCGACCGCCCAGGGCCTGTTGCGCGCGTATCGCTTCAGTCGGGTGCTCGACTCCGCGCGGCCGGTCAACGAGATCACCGCCGATGCGCTGCTTGACGAGCGGGCGACGCTCTACCTGATCGGCGACGCGAAGGCCTCCAAGCTGCTGCGGCCGATCTTCCTCGCGCTCGTGTCCGAGATCGTCGACCGCGCCTACGAGCGCGCGACGCTCGCGGGCGGCCGGCTGCGGCTGCCGCTGCTGCTGTGCCTCGACGAGGCGGGCAACGTCGCACCGCTGCCGAATCTGGCAGAGATCGCCTCGACCGCGCCCAGCCACAACATCCAGCTCGTCTCGATCTTCCACGACCTCGCGCAGGCTCGCAGCCGCTACGGCCGGCAGGCCGAAACGGTCGTCAACAGCCACCGGGCGCGGATGTTGCTGCCCGGGGTTGCCGACCTCGACACGCTGCGCTACTTCGCCGGCCTCGCGGGCGAGGAGGAGGCGCGTGACCTGACCCGGACCACCGGGGCCGGCTCCGGTGGCGGCACCCGCACGACATCGGTCCGCCGCAGGCCGCTGATGGCGCCCGAAGCTCTGCGCCAGCTGCCCGAGGGCCACGCGCTGCTGCTCTACGGCCGGCTCGCGCCGGTGCAGGTCCGGCTGCGGATGTGGTTCGCCGACCGTCGGCTGCGAAGGCTCGCCGGCGCATGAACTGGAACGACCCCGACGATCGCCATGACGACCCCCAACCCGAGGATGGGTGGCACGACGACGACGGGGCCCGCTGGCCGATGACCTGGCGTGGGCTGTACCCACGCGAGCGATGGCTGTGGTTCGAGCGGCTGTGGAGCGACGTCTGCTCGCTGCGCGAGCGCTACCGGCTCGCGATCCGCTCGGGGTGGTGGGAGGACGAGGTCCAGCTCGAGACGCTCGCCGCACTGGCCGCCTGGACTGACCGCTACGACTCGGGCGAGTGGGATGACCCGCCCGGCAAGCTCGCGCTGCTGTGCGATCTGGAGCGGGTCGCCGGGTTGCTGCGAGACGGCCTGCACCCGTTCGACCCGGCCCGCGACCGCGGCGCGTTCCTGCGTCACCTGATCGAGCTCGGGTGCCAGCCGCCCCCGTCAGAATGAGCCGGTGACCCAATTCCCGATCGGCGCGGCGGTGACGCTCGAGCAGCTCGACCGCGATCCGCACCCCGTGCTCGCGCGACTGCGCGAGCGCGAACCGGTGTCGTGGCTGCCGGCGCTCGACGGGTGGCTCGTGACCCGCCATGACCTCGTCCTGGCCGCGATGCGCGACGCCGACACGTTCACGGTCGACGACCCGCGCTTCTCGACCGCGCAGGTGATCGGACCGAGCATGCTGAGCCTCGACGGCGAGCAGCACGCGCGCCACCGGGCGCCGTTCACGGGGCCGTTCAGACCCGGGGCCGTGAAAGAGCGATTCACCCAGGTCGCCGAACAGGAGGCCCAGCGCCTGGTGGATGGGCTCGAGCCGCTCACCGGCGGCGAGCTGCGGCGCGGCTTCGCCGGCCCGATGTCGGCCGCGCTCGTCACCCACTCGCTCGGCCTCGGGCGAGACGAGGTCGACTCGGTCCTGGGCTGGTATGACGCGATCGTCGCCTCGGTGACGGAGATAACCGCCGGCCACACGCCCACGGATGCGGGCGCGCAGGCGTTCGGCGCGCTCGCGCAGCGGCTCGAGCAGGTGATCCGGGAGCGCGGCGACGGCTCGCTACTCGCGAGCGCCTCGGGCGGGTCTGACCTGACCCAAGACCAGATCATCTCCGACGCGGCCGTGCTGCTGTTCGGTGGGATCGAGACGACCGAGGGGATGATCGCCAACGCGGCCCTGATGCTCCTGGCGCGCCCGGCGGAGCTTGACCGGGTGCGCGCCGACCCGTCGCTGCTCGACGCGGCGATCGACGAGTCGCTGCGGCTCGAGCCCGCCGCCGCGGTGATCGACCGCTATGCGACCGCCGACGTCGAGTTCGGCGGTGCGGAGATCGCGCGCGGCGACCTGGTGAGGCTGTCCCTCGCTGCGGCCAACCGTGATCCGGCCGTGTTCGCCGAGCCCGACTCGTTCGACCTCGACCGCGCTAACCGCCGCCATCTCGCCTTCGCCCAGGGACCCCACGTCTGTGTCGGGGTACATCTCGCGCGGCTCGAGGCACGGATCGCGCTCGCGACCCTGATCGGGCGTCTGCGGGCGCTGCGGCTCGATCCCGACCACCGGGCCGAGATCCGGGGGCTCGTGTTCCGAAAGCCCCAGCGGCTGGACGCGCTCTGGTAATAGCTTTACGCCCGTCCCCATCCTCAAGGAGAGAGAACGTGAAGCTCAGCGCCCGCAACAAACTGTCAGGAACCGTGTCCGAGATTCGCCGCGGCGAGGCGATCGCAAACGTCGCGATCGATGTCTCGGGTGCCCGGCTGGTCGCGTCGATCACGGTCGAGGCCGTCGAGGAGCTGGGGCTGACCGAGGGAAGCCCGGTGACGGCGATCATCAAGGCCTCTGACGTGATCGTCGGCACCGAGTGAGACCGCGAGCCTGAGGCCGGACCACCGGTCGCGCGGCCTTGCGGCCGCGATCCCACACAACACAAATAGACGGCCACACACCGGCTCACACGTACGCACACACACAGGCTCACCGGTCCCCGCGAGCCCGGACGAACCCTTAGTGTTAGCGCCGAGGAGGGGGCACCGGGACAGCGATAGGAGACTTCATGGCACTCAGCGCGCGCCAGCAGGACCGCAAGCACAACCGGAGGATCGCGTTGCCGATCCACGGCCCTATCGACGGCGAGATGCCGATCGACCGGCTCGCCGACGAGGGCACCGGAGTCGACACCGCGTACGACTTCATCAGCAGCGAGCTGCTGCTCGACGGCCAGGCGCGGCTGAACATGGCGACGTTCGTCACAACCTGGATGCCGGCGGTCGGCGCCCGCCTGATGGCGGAGACCGCCGACAAGAACATGATCGACAAGGACGAGTATCCGCAGACCGCCGAGATCGAGGAGCGCTGCGTCAACATCCTCGCCGATCTGTGGGGCTCACCCGAGCACGAGAGCGCGACCGGATGCTCGACCACCGGCTCCAGCGAGGCCGCGATGCTCGCGGGGATGGCGCTCAAGTGGCGCTGGCGCAAGCGGATGGAGGCGGCCGGCAAGCCGGCCGACAGGCCCAACATGGTGATGGGGTCAAACGTCCAGGTCTGCTGGGAGAAGTTCTGCCGCTACTGGGAGATCGAGCCCAGGCTCGTCCCGATGGAGGGAGACACCTACCACCTGACTGCCGACCGGGCGGTCGCGCACTGTGACGAGAACACGATCGGCGTGGTCGCAATCCTCGGCTCGACGTTCGACGGCAGCTATGAGCCCGTCAAGGAGATCGCGGACGCGCTCGACAAGTTCGAGGAGGAGCGCGGGATCAACGTGCCGCTGCATGTCGACGCCGCATCCGGTGGCTTTGTCGCGCCGTTCCTGGCCCCCGACGTCGAGTGGGACTTCCGGATCCCGCGTGTGCAGTCGATCAACGCCTCGGGCCACAAGTACGGGCTCGTCTATCCCGGCGTCGGCTGGGCCGTGTGGCGTGACAAGGCGGCGCTGCCGCGGGAGCTCGTATTCGATGTCAACTACCTCGGCGGCGACATGCCGACCTTCTCACTGAACTTCTCGCGCCCGGGCAGCGAGGTGGTGGCGCAGTACTTCATGTTCATGAGCCTCGGGCGCAAGGGCTACACGGACCTGATGCGCTATCTCCAGGAGGTCGCGACCCACATCTCCAGCGGGGTCGCCGAGATCGGACCGTATCGCCTGATCTCCGAAGGCAACGAGCTGCCGGTGTTCGCGTTCGCGCTCGCTGACGAGGTCAAGAACTACACGGTGTTC
Organism: uncultured Solirubrobacterales bacterium; assembly: GCA_963730075.1. GTDB lineage: Bacteria > Actinomycetota > Thermoleophilia > Solirubrobacterales > Solirubrobacteraceae > Palsa-465. The sequence continues at coordinate 177,057 of CAVSQH010000006.1, forward strand.
GATGTCTCAGACAGGCTGCGTGAGCGCGGCTGGCTGGTTCCCGCCTACTCGTTCCCGGAGAATCGCACCGATCTGAGCGTCCTGCGGGTCGTGGTGCGAGCCGGTATGCACATCGAGATGGGCGACAAGCTGCTCGAGTACCTCGCCGAGCAGACCAAGGAGCTCGAGTCGCTGTCGGGTCCGCTGCCCCGATCGGACGCCGGGCCGCACAAGGCGTTCGCGCACTGAGCGTCAGCGGGGCGGCGCCAGCACGCCCGCGAGCCGCCGCCCGGCGGCTCGCAGCCGGGCGATCGTCGAGGCCTCGTAGACGGTGTCGAGGTCGAGCACTCGCGCTCCGAACGTGTCGAGCTCGTTGGCGCCGACGATCGCGTGGCACGGCACGCCCGCCTGCCGTGCGCGCGTCGCGACCTCCGAGACCGCTTTGCCGGCGAGGCTCTGGCGGTCGAGCCTGCCCTCGCCGGTGACGACCGCTCGAGCGTTGCGCATCCGCGCGTCAAACCCGATCGCGTCGAGCACGAAGGAGGCCCCCGGCACGAGCTCGACACCGAACGCCGCCCACAGGCCGCCTGACAGGCCGCCGGCGGCGCCGGTCATCGGGAGTGAGCGCGGGTCGCGGTCAAGGCGACGGGCCGCCGCATGCAGCCGCCGCGTCAGGCGGCGGACATCGTCGGCCGAAGCGCCCTTCTGGGGGCCGAACACCAGCGCCGCGTCCTCGAACGGCGTCCGCACGTCACAGAGGACGACCAGCTTGGCGCCGTGCAGCCCGCCACCCCGCTCGATCGCCCGGATCGCACCGGCGCCACCGTCGGTCGTGGCGCTCCCGCCAACGCCGACGTAGACGAGCTTGATGCCGGCGGCGACCGCGGCCAGGATCAGCTCGCCGGTCCCGGCGGTGCTGGCCGCCCACGGGTCGCGTTCAACCTCGGACACGAGGCTCAGCCCGCTGGCGGCGGCGGTCTCGACGACGGCCTCGGTCCGGCCGATCGCAAGGCGCGCCTCGATCGGACGCCCGAGCGGGTCAGTCGCCGGAGCGAGCCGCGGCTGCAGCTCGAGCGGGCCGACCAGAGCGTCGAGCGTCCCCTCGCCGCCGTCGGCGATCGGGCACAGATCGACCGGCCGCCCGGCCTGGGTCAGGCCGGCGCCGATCGCGGCGGCGACGTCGGCAGCCGAGAACGTGCCCTTGAACGAGTCCGGCGCCACGAGCACCGTCTCGGGGACGCCCGTGATCGGGTTCAAGGCAACACTAGGACTGCATCTGCTCGAGCCGGCACTCGGTTGGCTGCTTGTCATCCCGCCAGCGCAGGATCCTCGTCCCGTGGCGAATCCGGCCATCGCTGACGTGGTCGAACGTCACCTCGACGACCAGCTCGGGGCGCAGCGAGATCCACTCGAGCTCCTTCTCGCTCTTCCAGCGGCTCGCGTCACCGTGCCCGCGCTCACCGCTCTCATACGGCGCCAGCGTCTGCACCAGCTTGCGCTTCTCGGCCGCCCGCAGGCCGGAGGAGTGGCCGACGACGTGCAGCTTCTGCTTGTCGTCATAGAGCCCGAGGATCAGCGATCCGACCGTGTCCGGTTCCTTGCCGGGCCGGTAGCCGACGACGACCGCGTCGATCGTCCGCACGCGCTTGACCTTGATCATCCCCTTGCGCTCGCCCGGCCGGTACGGGGCGGCGAGGTCCTTGGCGACGACCCCCTCGCCGTGGGCGAACCACGGCTCGGTGTCCTTCGGATCTCGGGTCAGTGGGGTGAGCCCGATCCCGGTCTTGGCCGTCAGCTCCTCGAGCAGCTCGCGACGCTGTTCGAACGCAAGCTCGAGCACCTGGCGGTCCTCGAGCGCTAGCAGGTCAAAGGCGACGTACCGCGCCGGCGTCTGCTCGGCGAGCATCGCGATCCGCGACGCAGCGGGGTGGATCCGCTGCTGCAGGGCGCCGAAGTCCTGCTGGCCGTCGGCCGCGTCAATCACGATCTCGCCGTCGATCACATAGCGGCCGGCGGGGAACGTGATCTCGGGGAAGTAGCGACCAAGCGGCTTGGAGCCGCGCGACTGAAGCAGCAGCTCGTCGCCGTCGACGAACGCGATCGCCCTGAAGCCATCGAACTTCGGCTCATAGCTCCACTTCTCACCGACCGGGAGCTCCTTGCCGGGACGTGCGAGCTGGGGCGCGATTGGCGGCTTGATCGAGAAACCCAAGGTGACCCGATGCTATCCCTCAGCGCCCGGAACCGGCGCCCCAGCTGACCGGGATTCGCCGCCCGCTACGATCGCAGGGGATGACCGGTGCCGCGACCGCCGCCGAGCAGGAATACGTCGAAATGCTGTTCTGGCTCTACGAGGCGGGGTTGCCGATGACCGGCGCCAACCTCGCCCGCGCGATGCAGCTGTCGGCACCGACCGTGCACGAGATGCTCGGCCGGCTCGAGCGAGACGGCTACGTGGCACGCACCTCGGGACGCGCGATCGACTTCACCACCGAGGGCCGTGAGCACGCCGAGCGGATCGTCAGCCGCCACCGGATGATCGAGCGGTTTTTGACCGATGTCGTCGGAGTTCCGTGGGATGACGTGCACGAGGAGGCCGAGAAGCTCGAGTACGCGATGACACCGCGCTTTGAGGCCTACGTGCGCGCGTCGGTGGGCGATGCGGTCACGTGCCCGCACGGTCACCCGATCCGGGTCGGCGAGCGGATCGAGGGGGTGCCACTGGCCGACTGCGCCGTCGGCGCCACGGTCACGATCCTGCGGCTCGAGAACGAGGCCGAGGACCTGCTGCACTACCTCAAGTCGGCCGGGGTCGAGCCCGGCATGACCGGGACCGTGGCCGCCAATGACGGCGAGCAGGTCCAGGTGACCACCGGCGAGACGGCCGCGACCGTCACCGCCAGCGTCGCCGAGACCGTGTCGGTGATCGCCGATCCGTCACCGCCGCCGCGGACGGCGCTGCCCGAGCAGCTGGTGCTGGGGCGCGAGCGCTACGGCCGCTGACCGGCGCTGCCGGCGGGACCGCCGGACCGCCGGACCGCCCGGATCGCCTACGCGGCGTGGACCGGTGCGCCGACCTCCGCGTACGCGTCGGCGAGGCGCCGGACGCCCTCCTCGATCTGCACCGGGGTGACACCCGAGTAGGCCAACCGCAACGACGACTCCCCGCCCTCGAGCAGAAAGTCCGATCCCTTGACGAACTGCACGCCGCGGGCCGCGGCCGCTTGCAGCAGAGCGTTGACATCGGTGCCGTCGGGCAGATCTACCCACACGAAGTAGCCGCCCTGGGGTGCGACGAAGCTCGCCGCGGGCAGATGTTCCGAGAGGGCGCGGGAAAGGGTCCCGGCCCGTTCGCGCAATGCCTCCCTGACCGTCTCGATCGACCGATCGATCCTGCCCGAGCGGCAGAACTGGTTGACAATCGCCTGCGAGACCATGCCCGGCGAGATGTAGGTGCTGGTCGCGATCTTGACGACCTTTGCGATCAGCTCCTGCGAGCCGACGAGATAGCCGACCCGGATCCCGGGGCAGACCGTCTTGGAGAACGACGACGCGTAGACGACCACGTCGGGCGCCATCGAGACCATCGTCGGCAGGGTCTCGCCCTCGAACCGCAGCGCGACGTACGGGTCGTCCTCGAAGATCGTGAAGCCGTACTCACGAGCGAGTTCGAGCAGCCGCTCGCGCTTGGGGGCCGACAGCGTGTAGCCGGCCGGGTTCTGGAAGTTGGGGATGATGTGGGCGAGCTTGGGGCGGGCGCCGTCGGCAAGCAGCCGCTCGAGCGCCGCCGTGTCGATCCCGTCGGGCTCGAGCTCGACCATCCGCACGTCGGCGCCCCGGTTTCGTAACGAGAGCAGTGTCCGGTCATACGTCGGCCGCTCGACCACCACCAGGTCGCCGCTGTCGACGAGCGCGTCGAACAGGAACGCGTCGGCCTGCATCGAGCCGTTGGTCACCAGCACCTGCTTGGGGTCGACCCCGTGGCGCTCAGCGATCCACTCGCGCAGCGGCACATAACCCACCGCCGTCCCGTACGCAAGCATCCCGCCGGGATCGGAGGCGAATGCCTCGTCGGCGGCAGCGCGCAGCCCGTCGACATCGACGATGTCAAGCGACGGCGCACCGCGGGCAAAGGAGATCGTGCTCGCCATTGCCCGAAAGACTACGACCTCGGCTCGAGCTGCACCTCGAGGATCGCCCGGTCCCCGCCCTCGTAGCCGCGAAGGTCGACCGCCCGCACCCCCGCAAGCTCGCCCAGCGCCTGCGCGAACTCGCGCAGCGCATCGGTGCTCGCAAGCGGCCCGACCGAGATGTCGACGCGATCGCCGCCGCCGGCAGGGGCGGCCGGCGCGCCCTCATAGGAAGCCAGGAGCTCGCGGGTGGTCATGAGCAGGCGCTCGTGGGTGTCAGAGAGCGCCCGGAGCTCGTCGATCAGCGAGGCGAGCTCGGACGAGACCGGCGCGGGCGCGGCCCCCTCGATCGCTTCATCAGCGTCCGTCACGAGGCCGTCCTGGATCGTGCGCAGGCGGTCGTCGATCTCCGCCAGACGGGCGTCCAGAATCGAGATCTGCGGCGGCTGCGAGGACACGGACCAGTTGAGCCTACCGGCCCACTCGGCGTTCGCTCCAGGGCGCCCGGATCGACCCCGAGCGGCCCCGATCTCCGTCACGCCGACTGGATGACCTCGCAGTCGACCCGGCGCCGCAGCTGCGGCGTCCGGTCGCGCTCGAGCAGCTTGGCGAGCCCCCGGTGGCGGCCGGGAACGACGATCACGTCGCAGCCGAGCGCCCGTGCCCCTTCGGAGACCGCCTCGACCTGCTTGCCATAGAAGACCTGGCGCTCGACGGGCATCTCAGCCAGCCGCCAGGCACGGTCGAGATCGCGCTCGGCCGCTTCTCGGAGCACGTCGTTCCACGAGGTCGAGCCGTAAGCGCAGTGACGTCCGGGGTGCTCGAGCTCGACCACGGCGGCGACCGTCAGCCGTGCGTGGTGCTCGCGCGCCAGCGCCGACGCCGCTTCGACGGCGCGGTCGGCCTCCTGACTCCCGTCGACCACAGCGAGCACATGCTCGTACACAACGAGTCCAGGATACGCCCGTTTTGTTGCGCGATTCTTACGCGGCGCTGCCGAGCAGCGAGACGGCCAGCTCGGCGACCTGGGTCGGCGTCCGGCCGACGCGGACGCCCTTGCTCTCGAGCGCCTCGGCCTTCGCCGCCGCGGTCCCGTGCGAGCCCGACACGATCGCGCCGGCGTGACCCATCGTCTTGCCCGGCGGCGCAGTGAAACCGGCGATGTAGGCGACGGTGGGCTTGGTCACATTGGCGGCGATGAACTCGGCCGCCCGCTCCTCGGCGTCGCCGCCGATCTCGCCGCACATGACGATCAGCTCGGTCTCGGGGTCGTCCTCGAACAGAGCGATCACGTCAATGAAGTCGGTGCCCGGCACCGGATCGCCGCCGATCCCGACGATCGTCGAGTTGCCGAAGCCGCTCTGCGCGACGACGTTGCCGATCTGATATGTCAGCGTCCCCGAGCGCGACACGACGCCGACGTTGCCCGCGCCGAAGAACGATGCCGGGATGATCCCGACGTTGGCCTTCCCGGGCGACAGGATCCCGGGACAGTTGGGGCCCACGAGGCGCGAGCGGCCGTTCTTGGCCAGCGTGTTGTAGACCCGCAGCTCATCGTGGGCCGGGATGCCCTCGGTGATGCAGATGATCAGCTCGATCCCGGCGTCCTCGGCCTCGAGGATCGAGTCGGCGGCAAAGCGCGGCGGCACGAAGATCATCGCCGTGTTGGCACCCTCGCGCTCAACGGCCTCGTGGAAGGTGTTCAAGACCGGGATCCCCTCGACATCCTGACCACCCTTGCCCGGCGTGACGCCAGCCACCACCTGAGTCCCGTACTCGCGGTTTCGCAGCGTGTGGAAGGTGCCCTCGCGCCCCGTGATGCCCGACGTGCAGAGCCGCGTCTCGGTGCCGACGAGGATGCTCATGTCGCCGCCAACTCGACGACCTTCTCGGCCGCCCCATCCATCGTCGACTCCGTGAACACGTTCGGTAGGTCCGCCTCAGCGAGCAGCTCGCGCCCCTCGACGTCATTGGTCCCATCCAGCCGCACGACGAACGGCACCGTCGGCTTGATCTGCGCGAACGCCTCGATCAGTCCCTTTGCGACCTCATCGCCGCGTGTGATGCCGCCGAAGATGTTGAACAGCACCGCCTTGACCTTAGGGTCGGAGAGGATCACCTCGACCGCGCTCGTGATCGCATCGGCGCGCGAGCCACCGCCGGCATCGAGGAAGTTTGCAGGGGCGCCACCGGCCTGGGCGACCACGTCGAGCGTCGACATCACCAACCCGGCGCCGTTGCCGAGGATGCCGATGTTGCCGTCGAGCTTGACGTAGGTGAGGCCGCGCTCCTTGGCCATCTGCTCCTGAGGGTCCTCCTGGGAGGGGTCCCGCAGCTCCGCGTTGTCGGGGTGGCGGAAGAGCGCGTTGCCATCGAGCGTCACCTTGGCATCGAGCGCGCGAACCTGCCGCTCGGGCGTGACGATCAGCGGGTTGACCTCGACCAGCGTCGCCTCCTCGCTGGTGAACACCTCATACAGCTTCGCCAGCATCGCGCCGACCGGCCGCACCACGTCACCGTCGACGCCGGCCTCGAACGCCAGCCGCCGGCCGTGGAAATCCTGAAACCCGAGCAGCGGGTCGACGTGAAGGTGGGCGATCGCGTCCGGGTCCTGATCGGCGACCTGCTCGATGTCCATCCCGCCCTTGGTCGAGAGCATCACCAGCGGCGCCTTGGCGGAGCGATCGAACACGACCGACGCGTAGTACTCGGCGTCGATCTGGGACGCGCTCTCGATCCACAGCTCGTGCACGGTCAGGCCGCGGATGTCCATTCCGAGGATCGCCGTGGCGTGCTGCTCGGCCTCGTCACGGTCGTTGGCGACCTTGATCCCGCCGAGCTTGCCGCGGCCGCCGATCTGGACCTGGGCCTTGACCACGCACGGGTAGCCGATCGCCTCGGCCGCGGCGACCGCCTCCTCGACGGTCCGCGCGGGCCGGCCGGTGGGAACGGGAACGCCGTGGCGAGCGAACAGCTGCTTGCCCTGATACTCGAGCAGGTCCATGGGGGCGATTCACTCTAATGACTCGCCCCGCGTCGGGGCCGTGCCGGACGCCGGTGGCCACCTCTGCGGGCCACCGGACCCGGCGCCGTGGCATTATCAGCGGCCGAATGGCGATCCCGAAAAATGTCACCTTTGTCACCTTCGACGTGTACGGCACGTTGATCGACTGGGATACCGGCGCCTTCGACGCCTTCAATGCCGAGGCGCAGCGGGACGGCTTCACCGTCGAGCGCGACGAGCTGATCCCGTTGTTCCATGAGATCCAGCAGCAGATCCAGGCCGGCTCCTACGAGCTGTACGCGGAGGTGCTGCGGCGCACCGCGGTCCAGATCGCCAAGCGGCTGGGGTGGCCGCTCGAGCCGTCGCGTTCGGGTTTTCTGCCTGACTCGGTCCAGCGCTGGATGCCGTTCAAGGAGACCAACTCGGTTCTGGCCAAGATCGCCAAGAACCACAAGATCGGCCTGATCTCCAACATCGACGACAAGCTCCTGGGCCAGACGCGGCGCCACATCCCGCTCGACTTCGACCTCGTCGTCACCGCCCAGCAGGTCCGCTCCTACAAGCCCGACCCGGCGCACTTCACCGAGTGCGAGCGGCGGATCGGCTCCAAGAAGGGCTGGGTCCACATCGCCGCGAGCTACTACCACGACGTCGAGCCGTGCCTGAAGAAGAAGATCCCGATCATCTGGGTCAACCGCAACAAACAGCAGCTCGAGGCGGGGCAGAAGAAGCCCGACGCCGAGGTCGCGAACCTCCGCGAAGCCGCGAAGCTGATCGGCGTCTCCTGAACCGACCCCCGCGCCCCTGATGCGCGTCGTCGCGCTCGACAGCGACGTGATCGTATTCGTCTCCGACGTCTGGCAGACGACCTGCACCGCGGTCCGTGCCGATCAGGAGGGGTTCGTGATCGACTCCCCGATCTACCCCGAGGAGCTGCGGGCGCTCCCTGATGTGCTCGCCCAGGCCGGCTTCCCGGTCTCGGGCCTGCTCGCCACGCACGCGGACTGGGACCATCTGCTGGGCCGGCTGGCGTTCGACCAGGCGGCCCTGGGATGCGCGGACTCGACCGCGCGCCGGCTGGCGTCAGAGCCCGGCGCGGCGCAGCGCAAGCTCCGCGACTTCGACGCCGAGCACTACGTCGAGCGCCAGCGGCCGCTGTCGCTGGGCACGGTGCAGTCGCTTCCCGTCCCGGGCAAGCTCGAACTCGGGCCGTCACGCGAGCTCGAGCTGCACGAGGCGACCGGCCACACCGGTGACGGAGCCGCCTACTGGATCGGCTGGCTCGGGATCCTGGTCTGCGGTGACTATCTGTCGCCGGTCGAGATCCCGATGCTCAGCGAGGGCGGGTCGCTGCACGATTACCGGGCGACGCTCGAGCAACTCGGCGAGCTGGCCAAGCACGCGACCTGGGTGATCCCGGGCCACGGTGCGCCGGTCGCCGGCCGGCAGGCGCTCGAGATCGCTGCGCAGGACGCCGCGTACCTCGAGCAGCTGGCGAGCGACCCCGGAGCCGCCAAGCTGCCGAAGACGCGCTCGAGCGCCGCCCAGAAGAGCATCCACCGGGCCAATCTGGCGCTGCTGGCGGCGTAGACGGGCATCGGACGGCGCCGTCGGGCGCCCAGGCCCGCTGGTACACCCGTCCACGATGTTGCGGAAATCGGGCCGGGACTTGCCAGACTGATCGCACGGTGGGCACCGAGCGAGATCCGTTGAGCCATCTCGAGCGACTCGAGGCAGAAAGCATCCACATCATGCGCGAGGTCGCGGCCGAGGCCGAGCGGCCGGTGATGCTGTATTCGATCGGCAAGGACAGTGCGGTGATGATCCACCTCGCGATTCGGGCCTTCCACCCGGCCAAGCCTCCGTTCCCACTGCTGCACATCGACACGACCTGGAAGTTCCGGGAGATGTACGAGTTCCGGGACCGGATCGCGGCCGAGCTCGGGTTCGACCTCCTGGTCCACACCAACGCCGAGGGAGTCGCGATGAACATGAACCCCTTTGATCACGGGTCCGAGATCTACACGAACGTGATGAAGACCGAGGCGCTCAAGCAGGCGCTCGATGAGCACCGCTTCGACGTAGCGTTCGGCGGCGCGCGGCGCGACGAGGAGGCCTCACGTGCAAAGGAGCGCGTGTTCTCGTTTCGAACCGGCCAGCACACGTGGGATCCCAAGAACCAGCGCCCCGAGCTGTGGCGGCTGTTCAACGCCCGCAAGCGCCCCGGTGAATCGATCAGGGTCTTCCCGCTCTCCAACTGGACCGAGCTCGACGTCTGGCTGTACATCCACCAGCAGCAGATCCCGATCGTGCCGCTGTACCTGGCCGCTGAGCGGCCGGTGGTCGATCGCGACGGAACGCTGATCATGGTCGATGACGAGCGCTTCCGCCTGGAGGCGGGCGAGCGGCCGGTCCGCCGGCGGGTCCGCTTCCGGACGCTGGGGTGCTACCCGCTGACCGGCGCCATCGAGAGCGACGCGGACACGCTCGAGGCGGTGATCGGCGAGCTGATGAGGACCGGCTCCTCCGAGCGCCAGGGGCGGCTGATCGACCACGACGCGACCGCTTCGATGGAGACCAAGAAGAAGGACGGCTACTTCTGATGGGGGTCCTCGACGGGACCGGCGCCGAGTCAGACATCGCCGCGCTGCTTGACGCCCACGAGCACAAGGACCTGCTGCGCTTCTTGATGTGCGGCTCGGTCGATGACGGCAAGAGCACCCTGATCGGGCGGCTGCTGTATGAGACCCGATCGCTGTATGCCGACCAGCTCGTCGCGCTTGCGGCCGATTCGAACCGGGTCGGCACCCGGGGCGACGAGCTCGATTTCGCGCTGCTCACCGACGGCCTGCAGGCCGAGCGCGAGCAGGGAATCACGATCGACGTCGCCTACCGCCATTTCTCGACCGAGCACCGCCACTTCATCGTCGCCGACGCGCCAGGCCACGATCAGTACACGCGCAACATGGCCACCGGCGCCTCGACATCGGACTGTGCGGTGATCCTCGTCGACGCTCGCCAGGGTGTCGTCACCCAGACCCGCCGCCACAGCTACGTTGTCTCGCTGCTCGGCATCCACCGGGTGCTGCTGGCGGTCAACAAGATGGACTTGGTCGGCTACGACCCGTCGACGTTCGACGAGATCCGGCGCGCCTGCCTCGCCTTCGCCGATCGGATCGGACTCGACGGCGTGACCTGCATCCCGGTCTGCGCGACGCGTGGTGACAACGTCTGCGAGCGGGGCCAGGATCTCCATTGGTTCGACGGTCCCTCACTGCTGCGCTACCTGGAGACCGTCGAGGTGCCGCGATCGCTGGCCGTCGCCGACTTCAGGCTGCCGATCCAGTGGGTCAACCGCGCCTCGGCCGAGTTCCGCGGATTCGCGGGAACGGTCGTGAGCGGGGTCGTCCACCCGGGCGACGAGATCGTCGTCGCGCCCTCGGGCAGAAGGACCCGCGTCGACCGGATCGTGACCCAGGACGGCGACCTCGGGGCCGCCCGCGCGGGGCAGGCGATCACGCTCACGCTCGCCGACGACGTCGACACCAGCCGCGGCGACCTGATCGCCGCCGCCGCCGCGCCGCCGCAAGTCGCCAACCAGCTGCAGGCGACGATCGTCTGGATGCACGACGAGCCGATGCTGCGCGGCCGCAGCTACGTGATGCGGATCGGGACGACAACGGTGACCGCGACCGTCGCGCCGCTGAAGTACAAGCTCAACGTCGACTCGCTCGAGCATGTCGCAGCAACCAAGCTCGAGCTCAACGAGATCGGCGTCTGCGACCTCGAGCTCAGCCGGGCGGTCGCATTCGACCCCTACGCCGAGAACCGCGACACCGGCGCCTTCATCCTGATCGACCGGATCACCAACGACACTGTCGGCGCCGGGATGATCCGCTTCGGCCTGCGGCGGGCCGACAACCTCCACTGGCAGGCGCTGAGCATCGACTGCGCCGCCCGCGCCCGACGCGCGCACCAGACGCCGTGCGTCGTGTGGCTGACCGGGCTCTCGGGCGCGGGGAAGTCGACGATCGCCAACCGCGTCGAGGTCGAGTTGTACGCCCGCGGCCATCACACCTACATCCTCGACGGCGACAACGTCCGCCAAGGGCTCAACCGCGACCTCGGCTTCACAGACGCCGACCGGGTCGAGAACATCCGTCGCGTGGCCGAGGTAGCGCGGCTGATGATCGACGCCGGGCTGATCGTGATCGTCTCGTTCATCTCGCCGTTCGCCAGCGAGCGCGAGATGGCGCGCGGACTGTTCGGCGCCGATGAGTTCTTCGAGGTGTTCGTCGACGCGCCGCTGTCAGTCGTCGAGGCGCGCGATCCGAAGGGGCTCTACGGCAAGGCGCGCCGCGGTGAGTTGACGAACTTCACCGGCATCGACTCGCCGTACGAACCGCCGCGATCCGCCGATCTGCGGCTCGATACCGCGATGCTGTCACCCAAGAGCGCCGCCGCCGCCGTGATCGAGATGCTCGAGCGCTGGGGCGTGCTGGCCCCGACGCAGCCGAGCCAGCCGACGACGTAGAGCGCGCGTAGGCAAATCCACATGCTCGTGCCCTCGCATCGCAAATTCCTCATGTAAGCTCTCGCTTAAGCGAAGCTTTGGGCCGCACGCGCGTTAAGGCATCGTAGGCATTGGGGTCCGCGGAGATAGCTGGCGGGCAAAAGCGAGGGTCCCGGAGGACCGTGTGGGCAAATGGTGAGCAACGAATGGCCGACGCCAGCGCTTCCAGACGCGCTGGTCGTAACGCAGGCCCCGAAGGCTGCCTGGCCTGAGCGCTGCTTCGATCTCGTCGTGACGATTCTGCTGCTGCCGGTGATCGCGAGATGCCGGGACGCGGCCTTGAGCAGGCGATACGAGCCGCGACGCTCGTCCCGGACTTGCGCCTGCGGCTGGTCGGTCCCGGACGTGAGGCCTATCGAGCCATGCTGCTGGCGTGCGTAGCTGAGACTGAGATGGCCGACCGCCTTGACCTTGCCGACGCCGTGGCCTCTGATGAGGTCGTGGCGGCCGTCGCGGATGCTGACTTCGGCCTGATGCTGATCGAACCGATCTGCCGAAGCTACGAGCTGACCCTTCCGAACAAGCTCTTCGAGTACGCCGCAGCAGGACCGCCGGTCCTTTCGAGCGACCTCCCCGTGATTGGGCCGCTCGTGCGCGCGGCGGGGATAGGCGAGGTTGTCTCCGTCACTGACCTCGACGCTGTGGCTGAGGCGATGCAGCGGCTCGCCGAGCCGTCTGTGAACCGTGAGGTACGTGAGCGTGTGAGGGCCTTCGCGCGGAGCGTGACCTGGGAGAAAGAGCGCGCCGTCTTGGAGCAGGTCTACGAGAGCGTGCTCGCGCCTCGATGAGCCCGTCCGAGCAGCGAGCGCGTCCGAGCGGAGCTGGTGCACGCCGCCTGTGGGCGGCTTGGCCGCTGCTGGGGTGTGAGTGTGGTACGGCGACCCGCTCCGTGGCGAAAGTTCAGGGCCGCACAACGACACTGCTCCCCGCGCCTGCGCGGCGGCTCGGGCGAACCGCCGATTGGCTTTACGCGAGACTGCTCAGGATCCCAGCACTCCGCGGCCGCCAGCTGGCGGCTGCCTGGAGATCTTCGCCTAACTGATCGGCGGACCCCACCAGTTCCCTGTGCTGGGGGTGCAAGGACCCCAAAGCGCCGGCCGACCAACCGGCCAGTAGCACCATTCGCTGTCGCGAAATCGTAACCCAGCCCCGTCGGCGCAGTGGCCCGACGGGTCCCCGAAGGGCGGTCGCGCCCTTGTCGCCCGTGGAGCCTTTCGGACCCTGGGCCACCGGGAGCGACCCCGGTTACGCCCCCCTGTCGCTGTCGCAGATAACCGCGATCGTGTCACCGCTTGCGACGGACGCTCCGACCGCAATCGGAAGCTCGGCGATCCTGCCGGACTTGTGCGCGGCGATCTCGTTCTCCATCTTCATCGCCTCGATCACGCACACCAGAGCGCCCTCCTGGACCTCGGCGCCGGCCTCGACGACCACCTTCAGGACCGTGCCCTGGATCGGAGACGAGAGCCTGTCGCCGCCACCGCCACCGCCGCCGGCGGCGCGCTCAGAGCGCCGGGGCGGCTTGCGCACGGCTGGCACGCCCGCGGCTGCGGGAGCGGCGCCGTTGACGGGTCCCGGACCCTGTGGCGGCGGCCCGATCACCTTGACGTCAAACCGCTTGCCCGAGACCTCGACCGTGTAGCTCTGCTCAACGCTCGGCTCGTCCTCCGGCGGCGCGTCCGCCGGCCGGGTGGCCCCAACCGCCAGCTGCTTGAGCCACTTGCGGTCCTCGATCAGATCCCGGCAGGTCTCGGCATTGGCCCACTGCTCGGTCGCGAGGATCGCCCGGTGAAACGGAATCAGCGTCTTCAGCCCCTCGATCTCGTACTCCGACAGCGCCCGCTGCATCCGTGCCGTGGCCTGCTCGCGACCGACGTCCCAGACGATCAGCTTGGCGACCATCGGGTCATACATGGGAGAGATCTCCGACCCCGGTCCGACCCCCGAGTCGACCCGGACGCCGGGCCCCGCCGGTTCGCGGTAGGCGCCGATCGTGCCCGGCGCCGGCGCGAAGTTCTTGCTCGCATCCTCGGCGTTGATCCGGCACTCGATCGCGTGCCCGCGCAGCTGCACGTCACCCTGGGAGATCGACAACGGCGCGCCGGCCGCGACCCTGATCCCCTCCTTGACGATGTCAATTCCGGTCACCATCTCGGTCACGCAGTGCTCGACCTGGACCCGGGTGTTCATCTCCAGAAAGAAGTATTCGCCATCCTGGAGCAGTCCCTCGATCGTGCCCGCGCCGGTGTAGCTGACGGCGGCGGCGGCCTCGGTCGCGATCTTGCCGATCCGCTCGCGCAGCCGGTCGTCGACGGCGGGCGCCGGCGCCTCCTCGATCAGCTTCTGGTGTCGCCGCTGCAGCGAGCAGTCGCGCTCGCCGAGGTGGATCACGTTGCCGTGCGAGTCGGCGAGCACCTGGACCTCAACGTGCCTTGGGTCGGGGAGATAGCGCTCGAGGTAGACGGTCGGATCGGAGAAGAACTTCTCGCCCTCCCGAGCCGCGCCCGCGAATGCCTCCTCGAGCTCGTCATCGCTGAGCGCGACCCGGAAACCCTTGCCGCCCCCGCCGCCGGCAGCCTTGACCGCGACCGGGTAGCCGATCGTCTCCACGATCACCTCGCGCGCCCGCGCGATCGTCTCCACGGGCTCGATGGTGCCGGGGACGATCGGGACGCCGGCCGCCTGCATCAGCTCGCGGGCGCGGGTCTTTGACCCCATTGCCTCGATCGCCGACGACGGTGGGCCGATGAACACCGTGCCGCGATCCTCGAGCGTCCGCGCAAAGGCGGCGTTCTCGGCCAGGAACCCGTAGCCGGGGTGAACGGCCTCCGCTCCTGAGCGGTCGATCGCGTCGAGCAGCTTGTCGATGTTGAGATAGCTATCGCTCGCCGGGCCGGGCCCGAGCAGGTAGGCCTCGTCCGCGCGCTTGACGTGCAGCGCGTCGCGATCGAGCTCGGAATAGACCGCGACCGTCGCGATCCCCAGCTCTTCGCACGCGCGGATGATTCTGACCGCGATCTCGCCGCGGTTGGCGATCAGGACCTTCGAGAACATGCGGCGGGCACTTTAGCGGGGTGCCGGGGGCCGGCCATCGGGGCGGCGGCCATCGGCCAAGCCTAATCCAGCGGTCCGGGGGGCTACTCGGCGCTGATGATCATCCCGCCGGCGACCGTGTCATTGGTCGACTCGTCGATCAGGATGAAGCTGCCGGTCGTGCGGTTGCGGACGTAGGAGTCGACGACCAGCGGCGCGCTGCAGCGCAGCCGCACGCGGCCGATCTCGTTGAGCGCAAGCTGCTGAGCCGGGACGTGCTCGAGCGTGTTGACATCGACTCGGTGCTCGAGCGCATCGACGATCGCGCGGGCGGTCCGCGTCGTGTGCTTGATCGTGTAGCGCCCGCGCGGCTGCATCGGCTGATCGCTCATCCAACAGATCGTCGTCTCGAGCTCGCGAGCGCTGACCGGTTGATCGTCGGGCTCGACGATCATGTCGCCGCGCGAGATGTCGATCTGGTCCTCGAGCCGCAGCGCGACCGACATCGTCGGGAACGCGACCTCGAGCTCGCCCGAGTATGAGTCGATCCCGACGATCCTGGTCCGCTGGCCACCCGGCAGAACGGTCACCTCGCTGCCGGGACGCAGCACGCCGCCGGCCATCTGGCCCGCGTAGCCGCGGTAGTCGTGGTGCTCGTCGCTCATCGGGCGGATCACCCACTGGATCGGGAAGCGGACGTCGTTGAGGTTGCGGTCCTGGGCGATCACAACGTGCTCGAGGTGGTAGAGCAGCGGCGCGGCGCCGTACCACCCCATCGCGCGCGACCGCTCGACGACGTTGTCGCCGTGCAGCGCCGAGATCGGGATGAACGTCATGTCCGGGATCTGTAGGCGCGCGGCCCAGTCGGTCATCTCCTCGAGGATCTCGTAGAAGACGTCCTCGTCGTAGCCGACCAGATCCATCTTGTTGACGCACACGACCACGTGCGGGATCCGCAGCAGTGACGAGATGTAGGCGTGACGGCGCGTCTGCTCGGAGACGCCGTTGCGCGCGTCGACCAGCACGATCGACAGGTCAGCCGTCGAGGCGCCGGTGACCATGTTGCGCGTGTACTGCTCATGGCCCGGCGTGTCGGCGATGATGAACTTGCGCCGGGGAGTCTGGAAGTAGCGGTATGCGACGTCGATCGTGATCCCCTGCTCACGCTCGGCGCGCAGGCCATCGGTCAGCAGGGCGAGGTTGAGATACCCGTCGCCGCGACGCTCCGAGGTCTGCTGGACATGCTCGAGCTGGTCCTCGAAGATCGACTTGGAGTCGTGCAGCAGCCGGCCGATCAGGGTCGACTTGCCGTCGTCGACCGATCCGGCGGTCGCGATCCGCAGCAGCTCGCTGGTCCGACGACGGACGGAGTACCCGTTTGTTGAGGCGGTTGCGGTCATGGCCGGCAGGCTAGAAGTAGCCCTCGCGCTTGCGGTCCTCCATCGCGGCCTCGGTCACGCGGTCATCGGCGCGGGTCTCGCCGCGCTCGGTGATGCGGGTCGCCGCGATCTCGGTCACGACGTCCTCGAGCGTGACCGCCACCGAGCGAACCGCGCCGGTACAGGTCATGTCACCGACGGTGCGATAGCGGACCGTCTCCTCGAACGGGCTCTCACCGTCGATCAGCTCGACGAACTCGTTGTGCGCGTAGAGCATTCCGTCGCGCTGGAACACGCGGCGGGGATGTGCGAAGTAGATCGACGGGATCTCGAGCCCCTCGGTGCCGATGTACTGCCACACGTCGAGCTCGGTCCAGTTGGAGATCGGGAATACGCGGACGTGCTCGCCCTTGCGGATCCGGCTGTTGTAGAGCGCCCACAGCTCGGGTCGCTGGCGCTTGGGGTCCCACTGGCCGAAGTCGTCACGGAACGAGAACACCCGCTCCTTCGCGCGGGCGCGCTCCTCGTCGCGCCGGGCGCCGCCGAACGCGGCGTCGAAGTCGTGCTCCTCGATCGCGTCGAGCAGGGTCGTCGTCTGCAGGCGGTTGCGCGACGCCCGCGGTCCGGTCTCCTCCATGACCCGCCCGGAGTCGATCGAATCCTGGACGCTGGCGACGATCAGTCGCTCGCCGAGCTGCGAGACCAGCCGGTCCCGGAATTCGATCACTTCGGGGAAGTTGTGGCCGGTGTCGACGTGCATGACCGGGAACGGAAACTTCCCGGGCCGGAACGCCTTCTCGGCCAACCGCAGCAGGACGATCGAGTCCTTGCCACCGCTGAACAGCAGGACGGGTCGCTCGAACTCGGCGGCGACCTCCCTGAAGATGTGGATCGACTCAGCCTCGAGGCTTTCCAGGTGTGACAACTCGTATTGGAACGGATTCATGGCAAGGGGCCTAGATTCGGGGATTCTAGGCGCAATATTGGGAATTGATTAAGACGGAGGCTAGAGGTGGATGCCGCACTCGGTCTTGTCCTGCCCGGCCCACCGACCCTCGCGCCCCGACCCCGGCAACGTGCACGTGGCACAGCCGATCGAGGCGTATCCCTGATCGTGCAGGAGATGGTAGGGCAGATCGTGATCGAAGATGTAGCGCCACAGGTCCTTCTCGCTCCAGTCGACCAACGGGTTGAACTTGAAGATCCCCCGCTGCTCATCCCGCTCGAGCTTGCGAGCCGATGCCCGCGTCGGCGCCTGCTCGCGCCGGATGCCGGTGATCCAGGCGTCGACGTCGCTGAGGCCGAGCTCGAGCGCCGCCACCTTGGCCGCGCTGCAGCAGTTGTCGGCCGTCCACGGCTCGTCGGGACTGGTCGCATCGAGCACCCGGAGCTGCAGCCCGAAGCGATCCTCGAACCGCTTCCGAGTCTCCAGCGTCTCGGGGAACAGCACTCCGGTGTCGATCGTGAACGCGCGGACATCGGAGGTGATCTCGGTCAGCATGTGGATCAGGACCGACTCCTCCTTCTGGAACGAGCAGGCCATCGTCAGCCGCGGCTGGAAACGCTCGACGGCGTAGGCGAGCACCTCCTGGGCGGAGGCGGTTTCGAGATCTGGAAGTGTTGCGCTCATCGTCTCGTCACCTAAACCGCGCACTCGCCCTCACCGCGCTGGACCACGAATGGAACCTCACGGTTGAAGTCGATGAAGTGGTTCATGTTCTCGAGGTTGAATTCGATCGGCATCGTCAGATCCTTCACCTTGAGCTCGAACTCCTGCACGCCGACACGGTCGACGAACGCGCGGAATTCTTCACCATCTGCTCGTTCGGACTCGTAGAAGCGTACCCAGCGCTGAACGGCCTCAGGCACGCGCTTGGCCGGTAGGCGGGCCTTGAGCCGCTGCCCGTAGCGCACCTCCCCGCCCTCGTACGTGCCCCCGACATGCGGGATGTAGGCAGGAATCGTACGGTCGCCGACCTTGATCGACGCGCCATAGAACCCGATGTCGGCGATGTGGTGCTGGCCGCAGCCGTTGGGGCAGCCGCTCATCTTGATGTGGATCCGGCGGGTCAGAGGATCCGTGATCTCCATCTGGACGATCCGGTCCTCGATCGCCTGATTGAGGCCCATCGAGCTGGTGATCCCGAGCTTGCACGAATCGGTGCCAGGGCAGCTGACCACATCGGAGATCTCGTCGGCGCCAGCGTCTCCGAGCTCGAGCTCGGACAGCGCGCGCCAGACCTCATAGTGGGATTCGTCGCGCACCCACCGCAGGACGAGGTTCTGATGGACCGTGGTGCGCGCGTACCCGCCGCTGTAGCGGCGCATCACGTCGGCCAGCCCGCGGAGCTGCTCGGGCGTCAGATCGCCGCGGCGAACCTTGACCTCGACCGTGCTGAATCCCTCCTGACGCTGGGGCTGCACGTTTGCTTGCATGAAGTGGTCAAAGGTGCGGCTGTCGCCGTTGGGGCTCGCGTAGCTGGGCCGCGGGCCGGGCGCGTTGCCCCGCTCGTCGTGGTCCAACAGGATCTCGTCCAGCGAGAAGTCGCGCTCGTTCACCCACTCGCCCTCGAGTTCCTCCTCAACCAGGTCGCGGAAGGCGTCGATCCCGATCTTGTCGATCAGTACCTTGATCCGCGCCCGCGCGCGATTGACGCGCAGGAAGTCCTGGCGATCGAAGATGCGCATGCACGCCTCGGTCACCTTCAGGTAGTCGCCGTTGTCGAGCTCGACGAACTCGTACAGCGTCGGCGCAAGCCGGGGCATGATTGAGGTGCCGCCGCCGACGCGGATTTCGACCCCGCGCACGCCGTCACGCAGGCGGGGGATGAAGGCGACGTCGTGGATCTGGGTGATCGCGTTGTCATCGTCGGTGGCGGTGAAGGCGGTCTTGACCTTGCGGGGCATCGCCTGGGTCGTCGGGTGGCGAACGAAATAGCGCACGTAGGCCCCCGCGTACGGCGTGATGTCGAACAGCTCGCCCTCGATCACACCCGCCCGCGGGTCGCCGGTCACGTTGCGCATCGTGTTGCCGCACCCCTCGCGGGAGGAGAGGCCGGCGTCGCCGAGCTCGCGGATCAGCTTGGCGGCATCGGGAAGCGGCACGTGGTGCATCTGGATGTTCTGACGAGTCGTGATGTGGCCCTTGCGCAGCGGGACGTAGCGGTCGATGACGTCAGCGAACGCCTCGAGTTGATCGGGCGCGACGCCGCCCATCGGAAGCTTGACGCGGACCATCTGGACATCCGGCTGGCGCTGGCCGTAGACCCCCTGCTTGAGGCGGAACTTGATGAAGTCGTCCTCCTCGAGCCGACCGTTCAGATAGCGGGTCGATTCGGTGTCGAAGTCATCGAATTCCCGTTCGAGGATCGGGATAACGTGCCCGGGGACGTTCTCGACCACCTCGGGGTTCTCGAGCGTCCCGGCGCGGGCTGCCTTGGCGCTATCCAGCGATGCGGGCTCCATCGGGGTCCTTCCGGTCGGGGTCGGGTGCGCCCGATCAGTGGGGCGAACCTGAATCTACCAAAAGGCGATCTGGATATAGCTATTTAGCCGGTTTAGCGGGGTGTTTGGTTTTGCGGACGGGCGGACCGGCCCCTACATGGGACCGGTCCGCAATCCGGGCATCGCCGGCCCTAGCCCGGGATCTTGATCTTCAGGGGCTTCGAGGAAGCCGAGCCGAATGTCGGGACGAACTTCAGCTTCACCCGCAGCGTCACCGAGTGATGGGCCTTCAGCCGCGCCCGCTGGGACTTGCTGAGCTTGACCGTGATCGTGAACGTGCCCGGTCGGGGGGCGTTGACGGTCTTGGGGCCGAGCCTGAGCTTGCCTGGTCCGTTGACCGTGGCCTTCACCTTCTCGACCTTCTTGCCCTTCTTGACCTTCACGCTGGTGATCACGGGCGATACGACGGCCAGGTTCAGGCTCGTCGTTGACGTCGCGCCGGAGGCGTCGGCCACGGTCAGGCTGACCGGGAGCGTCCCGGTCCGCCTGAAGCGGTGCGAGACAGACGCACCCGATCCGGTGGTCCCGTCCCCGAAGTTCCAGCTCGTGCTGCTGATCGAGGATCCGATGTCGGTCGAGTGGGCGGCGCTCAGCGCCACCGGTACGCCGGCGACCGCCTGCGGGGCGCCCGCCGAAATCACAGCCGACGGGACGCCGACAACGGTTACTGAGTGGCTCACGCTCGCGTGATCTCCATGGGCGTCGGTGATCGTCAGGGCGACGTTGTATCTGCCGGCAGCGCTGTACGCGTGACTCGCGGTCGCGCCGGTGCCCGTCGCTCCGTCACCGAAGTTCCAGCTGAACGTCGAGACTGAGCTTCCCGGAGCCGACGATCCCGAGCCATCGAACGAAACCGGAGACGCGGCGACCGGATGCGCTGTGGTCGCACTGAACGCCGCCTGCGGCAGATTTACGACGTGTGAGACGCTCGAAAGGTTGCCGAACCTGTCGACGAGCGTCAGCTTCACCGTGTGCGCACCGCCAGTCGAGAACGCGTGCGAAACCGAGACTGGGGCAGATCTGGCGAACGACCCCGAACCGTCGCCGAAATCCCACGTCGTGCTCGTGTAGCCGTTCGGGTTCGAGCTCGCCGACGGGTTGAACGCCACGGTCACACCCTGCGAAGCGAATGACGGCCCCGAGAACGCCGCCACCGGCCCGGTGCCGGTGTGGCTCGGGCGCATCTCGCATGTTCCGTCGCCGTTGCTCCACTCGCTTTGGATGTAGTACTTGTCCCCGCTGATTAGCTGATCGAACAGGGTGCCGGCCGACGGGGATCCCCCGAGCGTCGGCAGGAACGCGTTCGGGTTCGTGCCGTTGTCGGGATCCGGTGGGCCGGTGAAGTTGCAGTTGTCGCCGTCCTCACTCGTCGTCGGACCATCTGGCCCAACGACCGGAGCCCACCAGGCGTTGCCAAGAGGATCGGTGATCGTCTCGTTGTCCTCGTGACTCATGTACTTGAGTGCCACATCGACAAGCGGGTCGCCGTTCGGTGATTGGACGACGTTTGCATTCGGAGGGGCCAGGTTGTCCGACTGGCATCCCTTTGGATCGTTCAGCGCCAAGAGCGTCGGGATGTCTGCGTACAAGAGACCCTGGCCACTACCACTAGTGAACTCGGAGTGGTAGGCGCAGAAGAAGTCGTCCGCGCACGTGAAGTCGTCCGGGAAACATGAATTGACCGTCGGGGGAGTGACGACAAAATAAATCGGGGCGCTGCCAACGAGGCCGGTCGGGAGCCCGTCGGCCGCGACGACGCGCTGGACCTCCGCCTGAATCTGACCGTCGAACAGACAAGCGGTCTCGGTGAAGCCAGAGTTCTCGTCGCACTGATCAGCCGAAGGCGGATACGGCTGTGTGTCGGTGATCGCGTGACCTGCGCTCCAAGTCTGGCTGTAGTCCGCGAATCCGCTCGCGTCCGTGAACTGGCGGTCGACGCCGTACACGTTGCTCGAGAGCCCGCTGTCATGCGCGACGTCGGCAAAGTAGCGCTCGAAGAGCGTCTTGTCGGCATTCGAGAGTTGCCCGCCGGGGTCCCAGAAGATCAGGAACGGCGACGAGGCATGCAGTACCGGACCATCGTGGTACTGAAGAATGCCGCTGCTCGGTGCCAGGCCGGCGGCAAGGGAGTCGCGGGGGACAAGGTGGCCCGGGATCGCGGCCGGGCTGACGCCGTTGACCGGCGTGACACCCGCGACCTGCCCCGGCTTGACGTGAATCAGCTCAGCGCCCGCGCTCGGCGCGAAAACGCCCGCGATCGCAACAAGTGCGGCCAGCGTCCCCAGCAAGATCGCCTTGCGGCGAATCGAAATCAATCCCATGATGCCCCTCCGGATCAATTTAACCGGAGCGCCCCCGGCCTCTCGTCGGGCCAGAATAGCCCGAATCGGGCTCGATGGCTAGGCCCACGGCGGGGCAAGACGCGGCTCGCGGTTGACCCCCTCCTCGAGGGCAGCCGCCAGCCAAGCGCTGGGCTTCGGTGCGCGCGCTGTGCGCGGTGGCGCGGTGTCGCGCATGAACCGTTCGAGCGCCGCGACGACGGCCGCGGCCTCCTCGGGCGACGCGTCGGGAGCGACGATCGTCAGCTTCGGGCGACGGTTCATGGTCGCGTCGAGGGTATCGTGCCCGCCGTGCCCGAGCTGCCCGTCCTGGATCACGACACCGTGCTGGCGGCCGTCTCGCCCCAGGCGGCGATCGAGCGCGTGCGCGGAGGCTTGCTGCGCTTCCACGCAGGCGAGTGGGAGATGCCGTCCAAGGTCTACCTGCAGAGCCCCCCGTATGGGGACTTCCGCGCGATGCCCGCCCTCGGCGGCGGGCTCGCGTCACTGAAGTGGATCACCTCCTTCCCCGGCAACCCGGCCCGAGGGCTGCCGACGGTCACCGGCGTGATCTGCCTCTCGGACGCGACCACCGGTTCGCCGCTGATGCTGCTCGACGCGCGCTCGGTCACGGCGCTGCGGACGGGCGCGGTCGCGGCCGTCGCCGGCGCGGCGCTGGCACGGGACGGCGCGCGGACCGTGGGGATCGTCGGCTGCGGTCTGCATGGCGCGTGGACGGCACGGTGCATGGTCGCCGCCGGCTTCGGTCCAGGGATCTGCTTTGACCCGGCGTCCAGCGCCGCCCGCGCGTTGGCGGCCGAGCTCGACTGGGCGGCGGGGTCGCGAGAGGAGGCGGTCCGGTGCGAGATCGTCTGCTGCGTCACACCGGGTTCGGAGATCGTGTTCGACGTAGGTGACCTGCGCCCGGGGCTGCATCTGAACATGCTCGGCGCCGACGGCCCCGGGAAGGCGGAGGCGACGGTGGGCGCGGTCGCGTCATGCGTGCTGTTCTGCGACGAGTGGGATCAGGCGTCGCACGGCGGCGAGCTGACCGGCGCGATCGAGGCCGGCCTGGTGACCCGCGATCGCGTGACCGAGCTTGGCGCGGTGCTAGCCGGCGACGCCCCCGGCCGGCCCGGGCCCGATGCTGTGACGCTGTTTGACTCCACGGGCCTCGCGATCCAGGACCTGGCGGTCGCGGCGGCGGCGTATGACGCCTGGCGCGACGGGGTCGTGGAGGCCCAGACGGTCACGCTCTGAGCTCGGCGGTAACCGGCGCACATTGCCCGTCAGTCACCGAGGTTGGCGCTTACAACGGAATGTTGCCGTGCTTGCGCTTCGGCCCGGACTGGCGCTTGGTCTGCAGCGTCTGCAGCGCGGTGATGATCTTCGGGCGCGTCTCGTGCGGGATGATCACGTCGTCCAGATAGCCCCGCTCGGCCGCGACGTACGGGTTGGCGAAGTGCGCCTTGTAGTCCTCGATCAGCTTCTGGCGGCGGGTGTCGGGCGTCGGCGAGGCGGCGATGTCGCGCCGGTAGATGATGTTGACCGCGCCCTCGGGCCCCATCACCGCGACCTCGGCGCCCGGCCAGGCGAAGTTGAAGTCGGCCAGCATGTGCTTTGAGGCCATGACGTCGTAGGCGCCGCCGTAGGCCTTGCGGGTGATGATCGTGATCTTCGGCACGGTCGCCTCCGTGTAGGCGTACAGCAGCTTGGCGCCGTGGCGGATGATGCCGCCCCACTCCTGCGCGGTCCCCGGCAGGAAGCCCGGCACGTCACAGAAGGTGACGATCGGGATGTTGAACGCATCGCAGGTGCGAACGAAACGCGCCGCCTTGCATGACGAATCGATGTCCAGCACGCCGGCCAGCTGCGCGGGCTGGTTTCCGACCACTCCCACCGCATAGCCATCCAACCGGGCGAAGCCGCAGATGATGTTGCGCGCGTAGTGCTCGTGGACCTCGAAGAACTCCCCGTCGTCGACGATCCGCCGGACGACGTCGCGCATGTCGTAGGGCTTGTTGGGGCTGTCGGGGACGACCGTGTCGAGCTCGGGGTCCTGTCGATTCGGGTCGTCGGTGGGCTGGACGCGCGGCGTCGTCTCGAGGTTGTTCTGGGGCAGGAACGAGAGCAGGTACCGGGTGTCCTCGATGCACGTGTCCTCGTCGTCGGCCGCGAAGTGTGCGACGCCTGACTTGCTCGAATGGCTCATCGCCCCGCCCAGCTCCTCAAAGGTGGGCTCTTCCCCCGTCACGGTCTTCACGACATCGGGGCCGGTGATGAACATGTGCGAGGTTTCCTTGACCATGAAGATGAAGTCGGTCATCGCCGGCGAGTAGACGGCGCCGCCGGCGCATGGGCCCATGATCAGGCTGATCTGCGGGATCACACCGCTGCACATCACGTTGCGGACGAACACGTCTCCGTAGGCGCCGAGCGACACGACGCCCTCCTGGATCCGGGCCCCGCCCGAGTCGTTGATTCCGATCACCGGGCAGCCGATCTTGGCCGCCAGATCCATCACCTTGCACATCTTCTCGGCCATCACTTCGCCCAGCGAGCCACCGAAGACCGTGAAGTCCTGGCTGAACACACACACCCGGCGGTCGTCGATCGTCCCGTGGCCGGTGACGACCGCGTCACCCCAGGGGCGGTTCTTCTGCATGTCGAAGTCAGTCGTGCGGTGGCGCACGAACGTGTCGAGCTCCTGAAACGAGCCGGGATCGAGCAGCTTCTCGATCCGCTCGCGGGCGGTGAACTTGCCCTTCTCGTGCTGCTTCTGCACCGCGGCAGCCGTGGCGTGATGGATCATCTCGTCGCGCAGCTCCTGGAGCCGGGCGAGCTTCTCCTCGTGGGTCTCGGGTGCCTTGTCTAGCATCAGACTCCGGCGCGCGAGTTTATGACGTTGGCGCGTCTAGGAGCGCGAGTACGGCCTGTGGTGCGCCATCCCGAGGCTTTCGAGCGCGCCGGTGAGGGCCTCCAGCGGGGTGGTGGCCGTGGGCGCGGAGGGCTCGAGCTCACGCACGGGCTCAGACGCCTCGGCCACCTCTGGGGGCTCGACCGCCGGTTCAGGTTTCGGCGCCTCAGCAGTCGGCTCGGGCACGGTTGGCCCAAATACCGGCTCAGGCTCGGTCACCGCTCTGGGCGTCGGCTCCTGGAGCACGGGTGCCGGCGCTCGCATCCGCGCCATCAGCCGCGCCAAGAAGCCGCCGCGCAGCGCGGAGGGCTCGGGCTCGGCTGCAACGAACGGCGGCTCAGGCTCGACCGGCTCCGGCTCGGGTTCGACGGCCTGCGGCTCGGGCGCAGGCTCAGGTTCGAGTGCCGCCGGCTCGGGCTCTGGATCCGCTTCGGCGACCGCCGGCTCGGACCCCTCCACTGCTGCCACCGGCGGCAGACCCTGCTCCACCACCGGGTCAACCTCCTCGGCGGTCAGGATCACCCGCGTACCCCAGCCGGACGGCTCGAGCCTCACCGTGCCGCTTGCATTCTCGCCCTCCCAGGCAACGGCGGTTTCAGGCTCGAGTCGTGTGATCCGGATCTCCCCGAACTGGTCCAGATGGCGGTTGAGCGATGTCGCATCGCTGCATTCGGCCCACAGCTCAGGCGGGGATTTCAGCAGCGTGCGGCTGGCCTCGTGGATAGTCATGGGTGATGCTTTCGCCAGAGGCCTGCGCGACTCCTGCCGCGATTTGGAGCTTGCATCGGCGATCATCGGGGAACCCCAAATCCACGTGCGATTGACGAAAGCGGGTGCAACTTGAGCGCCGATCGAGCCGGGCTGGGCTGCATGGGCATGTCAGGTGTCTACGGCCGCGCCGACGAGGCCGAAAGTGCCGCGACCATCCGCGCGGCACTGGACGCCGGGATCACGTTGATCGACACCGGCGACTTCTACGGGATGGGGCCACAACGAGATGCTGATCGGTCGCGCGCTGGCGAAGACTCCGCGGGACAGCTACACGCTTAGCGTCAAGTTCGGGGCCCAGCGTGGGCCCGACGGAGCGCCGCTCGGATTCGACGCCCGGCCGGCGGCGGTCAAGACCGCGGCGGCGTACTCGCTGCGCCGTCTCAGCACCGACTACATCGACATCTACCGCCCGGCGCGCCTCGACGCCAAGGTCCCGATCGAGGAGACGGTCGGCGCGATCGGCGAGCTGATCGCGGCCGGATACGTCCGCGCGGTCGGGCTGTCGGAGGTCGGCGCCGAGACGATCCGCCGCGCGGCCGCTACGCAACCAATCGCCGACCTGCAGATCGAGTACTCGCTCGTGTCACGCGGAATCGAGGGCTCGATCCTTCCCACCTGCCGCGAGCTCGGGATCCCGATCACCGCCTACGGCATCCTCTCCCGCGGCCTGCTCAGTGAGAGCTTCGACCCCAGCCGCCCGCCGGAGCCCGGCGACATACGCGGGCGGTTTCCCCGCATGACCGGCGAGAACGCCGAGCGCAACCTCGAGCTCGTGGGGCGACTGCGGTCGGTCGCCGCGGCTCGCGGTGCGTCCGTGCAGCAGGGCGCGTTCGCGTGGGTGCGCTCGCGCGGCGAGGACATCGTGCCGCTGATCGGAGCGCGCAGGCGTGACCAGCTCGAGCAGGCGCTCGCGGGGCTGGCACTGACGCTGACCGAATCCGAGCTCGAGGAGATCGAGCGCGCGGTACCGGAGGGTTCCGTCGCCGGCACGCGCTACGGACAAGCGCAGATGGCCGACCTGGACAGCGAGCGCTGGTAGTTGCCGCTGGACGACCTAACGGGGGTTCTCCCCTACCTTTGGAACGCTTGAGTCCATAGTGGACTAGAGCGTTCTGAACCCCCGGTGCTCGTCTCGAGTTCCGGGCCCTCAGTCGGCTTGCACGACCTCCACGATGCCGGGCCCGGCGTCGAGCAGCGCCACCGTCCGGCGAGCCGCCTCGTCGACTTCAACCCTCGGCGGGTCAGGGGGCTCGTCCTCGTAGTACGTGCCCGGCCCGTACAGCTGGCCGTAGCGGATCACGACCCCGCCAACGTCGAGCACCTGCTGCTCGAACCGCTTGGTCGCCTGCGCGCGCTCGCCCCCGAGGTCCCACGCGATGCTCTGAGCCAGGAAGCGTGATGAGCCCGCCGCGCGCCCAGCGGCGATCAGGTTGCGGGTCCCCTCCTGGCGGATCCGATCGTTGCGCGAACCGAACTCCGCGATCTTCGAGGCGTCATCGGGCAGATCGGTCAGCTGCTGCATGACCGTTTCGGGCGAGAACTCGACGACCGCGCGCTCGAGCTCCGGCTGATCGAACACGTCGCAGACGAACGGCTCGGCGCCGAGTGCGGCCAGCGCATCCACGTTGCCGGGGTGCGCGCCATGCCGGCGACCTCGTGTCCCTCCGCAATCAGCAGCGGTACCAGTCGCACTCCGATCACCCCCGTCGCGCCGGCGACGAAGATCCGCATCAGGGCTGGATCGCCATCAGGAAGATCGTCACGACCACGATCCCGTCCAGCACGGCGCCGCCGATCGAGACCTGGCGCAACAGCTTCTGGTACTCCTCGCTCCAGACGCGTTCCTTGCCGACGCCGACCGACGCGGCCTGCAGGTCGCGTTGCGCGATCTCCGCGAGCTTGCCCTCGCGCGGGATCATGAACGACCCCACCCCGGCGCCGATCACGATCACGGCGCCGATCCCCCACTGGACGAAGAAGTGGCCCCAGAGATGCTCCTCGCTCGCGAGCACGGCGCCGGCGATCAGGACCAGGGTCAGACCCGGGTTGACGATGTAGCGGTCGATTCGCTTCATCACTGAGAACAGCCACGGCATCACACTCGGCTCCGAGCGCCGGGCGGCGGCGAAGATCAGCGGGTAGGCGAACGTGGCCCCAAATGCGACCACCACCGCGAGGATGTGAACCCCGAGGACGAAGTCCGTGAACGAGGCCCCTTGAACGAGCACCTAGAAGGACGGGCGGTAGTCGCCGAACACGTCGCGCATCGCGCCGCAGACCTCGCCCAGCGAGCAGCGATCCTTGAGCGCGCCGCGCAGCACGGGCAGCATGTTGTTACTGCCGCGCGCTCCCGCTCGGACCTCCTCGAGGCGCCGCGTGACGAGTTCGGCGTCGCGGTCGGCCTTGAATGCGTTCAGCCTGTCGACCTGATGGCGCTCTGATTCGGGGTCGACCCGGAGGATGTCGGTGACCTCGAGCGAGTCCTCGACGAACTTGTTGACCCCGACGACGATGTCCTGCTCGAGCCGGTAGCGCTCGTGGTAGCCGAACGCCGACTCCTCGATCTCGTTGGTCATGAAGCCGATCGCGTGCACCGAGCCGCCCAGCTCGTCGATCTTGGCGATCAGCTCCCTGGCACGGGTCTCGATCTCGTCGGTCAGCGCCTCGACGTAGTAGGAGCCGGCGAACGGGTCGACCGTGTCGGCGGCGCCCGACTCATAGCCGATGATCTGCTGGGTTCGGAGGGCGAGCTTCGCCGCGTGCTCGGTCGGCAGCGCGAGCGCCTCGTCGAAGCCGTTGGTGTGCAGCGACTGCGTCCCGCCGCAGACCGCGGCGAAGCCCTGCAGCGCGACCCGGACGATGTTGTTCTCCGGCTGCTGGGCGGTCAGCGTGACGCCGCCGGTCTGGGTGTGGAAGCGCAGTCGCCACGAGCGCTCATCCTGGGCGCCGAACCGCTCGCGCATGATCTCGGCCCACATCCGGCGGGCGGCACGGAACTTCGCGATCTCCTGGAAGACGTTGTTGTGGCCGTTGAAGAAGAACGCCAGCCGCGGGCCGAACTTGTCGACCTCGAGCCCGGCGTCGAGCGCCGCCTGCACGTAGGCGATCCCGTTGGCGAGTGTGAACGCGACCTCCTGAACCGCCGAGCAGCCCTTCTCGCGGAAGTGGTAGCCGCTGATCGAGACCGTGTTCCACTTCGGCACCCGCTCGTTGCAGTACGCGAACAGGTCGGTGGTCAGGCGGATCGCGCCCTCGGGCGGGTAGATGTAGTTGCCGCGCGCGATGTACTCCTTGAGGATGTCGTTCTGGGTCGTGCCGCGCAGCTCCTCGGACGGGACACCCTGCTCCTCTCCGACCAGCTCGTAGAGCAGCAGGAGCACGCTGGCGGGAGCGTTGATCGTCATCGAGGTCGAGACCTGTTCAAGCGGAATCTGGTCAAACGCGGTCCGCATGTCATCGATCGTGTCGATCGCGACGCCGGTCCGCCCGACCTCCCCCAGGCATCGGGGGTCGTCGGAGTCCAGGCCGAGCTGGGTCGGCAGGTCGAATGCCATCGACAGCCCGGTCGACCCCTTCGAGAGCAGGTAGCGGTAGCGCTCGTTGGTCTCGGTCGCGCTCGCATAGCCCGCGTACTGGCGCATCGTCCACAGCTGCCTGCGGTACATGTCGCGGTGGATGCCGCGCGTGTAGGGGTATTCGCCGGGCTCGCCGAGCCGCGAGTCGATGTCAGCCGGGAGATCGTGCTCGTCGTATGACGGCTGGATCTGGATCCCCGAGTCGGTGAACCTCCGTGGGTCGTCGGGCCCTACGATCGGCGCGATCGTGCGGTGCTCGTCGGCGGTCGCCATCGTCTCGCAGGTTACCGCTGACAGCGCGCCGGACGACCGCGCCTACAGGACCTTCCAGAGAAACTCCTTGGTCCGCTGGTGCTGGGGATTGCCAAGCACGTCGGCGGGCTTGCCCGCCTCGACCACGACACCCGCGTCCATGAACACCGCGGTGTCGCCAACCTCACGTGCGAAGCCGATCTCGTGCGTGACGACGATCATCGTCATCCCGTCGTGGGCGAGCTGGCGCATCGCGTCGAGCACGTCGCCGACCAGCTCGGGATCGAGCGCCGAGGTGGGCTCGTCGAACAGCATCAGCTTGGGCTGCATCGCGAGCGCGCGGGCGATCGCCACGCGCTGCTGCTGGCCCCCTGACAGTGCCAGCGGATAGGTGTCGAGCTTGTCGGACAATCCGACCTTGGCGAGCAGCTCCCGCGCCCGGTCGCGGGACTCGGAACGGGAGACCTTGCCAACCTTGACCGGGGCCAGGGCGACGTTGTCGAGCGCGGTCATGTGCGGAAACAGGTTGAAGCTCTGGAACACCATCCCGATCTCCGACCGCTTGCGCGCGACCTCGCTCTCGCGCAGCTCATGCAGCTTGGCGCCCGACTCGCGGTAACCGACCAGCTCCCCGTCGACCGACAGCCGTCCGGCGTTGATCTTCTCCAGATGGTTGATGCAGCGCAGGAAGGTCGACTTGCCCGAGCCCGACGGGCCGAGCATGCACATCACCTCGCCGCGGGCGACCTCGAGGTGGATCCCCTTGAGCACCTCGAGCCTGCCCGAAGCGCTTGTGAACTCCTTCGGCCTTGACCATCGGGTGCCCACCATTGCTGCTGATGGCCAGCGGGTCACTCACCGAGCGCCGCCTCCCCGCCCCCGCCCCCGCCACCGCGGCCCAGACCCAGCCAGCGGCCGGCCATCGTTGCCCGCTCGGCCCGGGAGAACCCGCGCCCGTAGCGCCGCTCGATGAAGTACTGCCCCACGTACAGCACGCTGGTCATCACCAGGTACCAGATGCTCGCCACGATCAGCAGCGGGATCACCTGGAAGTTGACGTCATAGATCTCCTGCGCCGAGTAGAGGAGCTCGGCGACCGCGATCACGCTGATCAGCGACGTGTTCTTGAGCATCGAGATCGTCTCGTTGCCGGTCGGCGGGATCATCACCCGCATCGCCTGCGGCAGCACGATCAGCCGCAGCGTCTGGATCCGGCTCATACCGAGCGACTGCGCGGCCTCGGTCTGGCCCTCTGGGACCGAGATGATCCCAGCGCGGACGATCTCCGCCATGTAGGCGCCCTCGTTGATCGAGAGCGCCAGCAACGCAGCGACGAACGGAGTGATCAGGCTGTTCGTGTGCGTGTAGTGGATCGCATCGGGGCCGAACGGAATCCCGAGCCCGATTCCCCCGGGGGGTGGAAACAGGGCGGCGACGTTGTACCAGAACAGGATCTGGACCAGGAGCGGCGTGCCGCGGAAGAACCAGATGTAGAGCCAGCTCGCCCCCGAGACGATCGGATTCGGGGACAGCCTCATCACCGCCAGCACGATCCCGAGCCCGATCCCGATGATCATCGAGGCGACCGTCAGCTCGATCGTCTTCACCACCCCGTTCAGGATCCGCGGGTCGAACAGGTACTGCCCGACGAGATGCCACTCGAAGTGCGAGTTCGTGACCACCGACCTGACGATTGAGGCCACGATGACCAGCACGATGAACGCGACGATCCATCGTCCCGGATGACGGACCGGAACGGCCTTGATGTCGTCAGGCCGCTCCGGTGCGTTCTTTGAAAGCTCTGAGGTGCTCACCTCGGAGCCCGTAGTTTGACTGCTAGCTCGTCGCGCCGTTGATCTTGACCTCGGAGGCGGGGATCGCTCCGCTCTGGACACCCCACTTGGTCATGATCTGGTTGTAGGTCCCGTCCTTCATCAGCTGCTTGACGCCGGCGAGCACCGCCGGGGCAAGGCCGCTGTGCTTCGGGATCGCGAGCCCGTAGGGAGCCGTGCCGTAGGTCTGACCCACGAGCTTGAAGTTCCCGTTGGACTGCTTGACCTGGTAGGCGGCGACCGGCGAGTCCGCCATCGAGACCTGGGCCCGGCCGCTTGACAGCGCCAGGTTGGCAGCGGTCTGGGTCGGGAACACGAGCACGTTGACGGCCGGCTTGCCGGCCGACTTGCACTTGGCGCTCTGGCCCTTGGCGTCGGTCTCCTCGGTGGTCCCGCTCTCGACCGAGACCGACTTGCCGCACAGGCTCGCGAGGCCAGTAACCGAAACGCCTCCCGATGACTTGGTGAAGAACGACGTTCCGGCCTTGAAGTAGTCGACGAAGTCGACGACCTTCTCGCGCGCCTTGGTATCGGTGAACGACGAGGCGCCCATGTCGTACTTGCCGGCGGCGAGACCGGGGATGATCGTGGCGAACGTCGCGTTGACGATGTTCGCCTTGAGCCCCATCAGCTTCGCGAGCGCGTTGCTGAGGTCGGCGTCCATCCCGACCACGGTGTGGCCGTCGGAGGCGATGAACTCGTTCGGCGCGTAGCTCGCGTCGGCCGCCACCGTGAGCGTGCCCTTGGACTTGATCGCGCTCGGTACCAGAGCCACGATCGCCGCGTTGGAGCCCGATGCGCCCGAGCTGCTCGCGGCGGTACCGGTACCGCTCGCCGCGGCCGAGCTCGATGACGACGATGAACTATTACTGCTGCTACTCCCGCAACCAGCGATCACGCCCGCACTGAGCAGTGCGACCGCGACCGAGAGCCAGCTCCCCCGTATGCGCATTGCGCTCCTTTGATATCGACTTCAGAGTTGAGCAGGCGAGCATAGGCGAACCGGCGAAAGCCGGGCGCGATGGTTAATCCGCCGTAAACATGGCCGGTCCTGGCAGGTTTTGCGGCCGACGGGCCGCCGCTGCCGGTGTCGCTGTAGGTCGGCGGCGTCCCGGCCGGCGCCTCCTCGCTCTCCATCGCCGACTGGTAATCCCAGTCGTACCCGTCGCGCTTGAGCGTCAGCCTCATCACGCCGTAGTACTGGTCCGCCCAGGCCTGCAGGTTGGGCGTGGACTGGATCACGGTGTCGAGCGACTCCCCACCGGTCCCGATGATGAACTCGCGGATTCCGTGCTTGGGGTCCGCCTGGCCGGCCGGGTTCATCGGCGCAAACCGTGAGTAGACGTGGTCGTGGCCGTTGAGGATCAGGGTCGCGTGGTGGGCGTAGAGCAGCTTCCACCAGACTCTGCGGTCGCGCCCTCGGTGCTGTCTGATGTGAATGGGGTCGCGGTCGAGCTGAACGTCGGCTGGTGCCAGTAGGCCAGCGTGCACCGGCCGTGATCGAGCTCGAGGTCCCGTGCCAGCCAATTGGTTTCGCTCTCAAACCAGGAGCCGCTGGGGTTGCAGCCGCCAGGCTCGAACTCGCACTCGATATTGAGCGAGATCAGATGCCAGGAGCCGAGGTTGTACGAATACCAGCCGTCGTCGGTGCTGCCGAAGTCGCCGGCTTGTCCATCCTGGCGCGGAGTCGGCTGGGTCACCGTGAAGACCCTCTGGGGTGCTCGACGCACGCGGCGCATACTGCTGGCCGCCGGAACCGCCCTGGTCGCGGTCGTTGCGATCACCGGCTCCTGCCTCCTTTTGGTAGGTGGGTCCGGGGACGGCGGCACGTTATGTTCGAGCGCGGCTGAGGATGTGACGCTCCTGTGTCAAATCGGACTAGCCTTGGGCCGATGCAGGTAACGGTCCGACTGTTCGCAGCGTTGCGCGAGCGCGCAGGCACCGAGGCGCTCGAACTCGAGCTTCCGCCCGACGCTCGGGTACGTGACGCGCTGGACCAGATGCGCGAGCTGACCGACGGCGTCCCCGTCGTGATGGCGGTCAACCGGGAGTACGCCAGCGAGGACCAGACGCTCGACGAGGGCGACGAGCTGGCGTTGATCCCGCCCGTGTCCGGCGGCTCGGTCGCGGTGATGCACGTCCGCGTCACCGACCAGCCGCTGGCGCTCGACCCACTGCTCGAGCGAGTCCGAGACCCACGCGCAGGAGCGGTCGTCACCTTCCTCGGGGTTACGCGCGAGGTTTCAGAGCTTCAGTACGAGGCCTACGTCGCGATGGCGGAGAAGAAGATGGCCGAGATCGTGCAGGCCGCGATCGACCGGCACGGCCTGTGCGCCGCCGCCGCCGAGCATCGAGTCGGGACCGTGCCGCTGGGCGCGCCATCGGTGGCGATCGCCGTCTCGGCGCCTCATCGCGATGCCGCCTTCGCCGGCGGCCGCGAGATCATCGACGAGATCAAGGCACAGGCTCCGATCTTCAAGCAGGAAGAGGGCACGTGGGTGCAGGGCGTGACGCCGAGCTGAGAGCGCTTCCCGCGGTCCACGCGCTGGCCGCCGAGCTCGACGCGCCTCATCCGCTCGCGGTGGCCGCCGCGCGGCGGGCGATCGACGAGCAGCGATCGCTGACAATCGGCGACGCCGAGCCCGAGATCAGCCTCATCGATCGTGCCCGAGGTCACCTGGCCGCGCTCTCGTCGCCATCGCTGAGGCGCGTGATCAATGCGACCGGCGTGGTGGTGCACACCAACCTCGGGCGGGCGCCGCTGGCCGCCGCCGCGCGGGAAGCGGTCGGTCGCGCGGCGCAGGGATACAGCAATCTCGAACTCGAACTCGTGTCCGGCTCGCGCGGGTCCCGTCACGACCATGTCGAAGCGCTGCTCTGCGAGCTGACCGGGTCCAAGGCAGCCGCGGTGGTCAACAACGGCGCCGGCGCGGTGTTGCTTGCGACTGCCGCGCTCGCCGGGCCGGGCCGCAGCGTGGTGGTGTCCCGTGGGCAGCTGGTCGAGATCGGAGGCGGCTTCAGGATCCCCGACGTGATCGCGCAATCGGGGTCGACGATGATCGAGGTCGGAACCACGAACCGCACCAACCGTGGCGACTACGAGCGAGCGCTGTCGCCGACAGTCGGCGCGATCCTGAGGGTGCACCAGTCGAACTTCAGGACGCTCGGGTTCGTCGGGCAGGTCGAGATCGAGGAACTCTGCGAGCTCGGGGTCCCGGTGATCGATGACCTCGGCTCGGGCGTGCTCTCCAGCGCCGAGTCCGCCGACCAGTTCTCGGACGAGCCGGACGTCAGCCGCTCGCTGGCCGCCGGCGCCGCGCTCGTGTGCTGCTCGGGCGACAAGCTGCTCGGCGGCCCCCAGGCGGGGCTCGTGCTCGGGACCTCGGAAGCCGTCGCGGCGGCACGCGCACATCCGCTCGCGCGAGCACTGCGAATCGACAAGCTGTCACTGGCGGCCCTCGAGGCGACGCTGCTTCTGTACCGCGACCCCGAACGGGCCCGCGCGGAGATTCCGGTGCTGGCGATGCTCGGCCAGTCCGAGGAGGTGCTGGCCGCGCGAGCGCAGCGGCTGCGGGACGGAATCGGCGAGCCGGCGCAGCTGATCCGCACGGTCGGTCGCGTCGGCGGCGGAGCGCTGCCGATAGCCGAGCTCGAGGGCCCGGCGGTCGCGCTCGCGGGCGGGGCCGATCCCGAGAAGGTCGCAGCGCGCCTGCGCGAGGCGACGCCGCCGGTGATCGTCCGGGTCCACGACGGCCGCGTCGTCATGGACCCCCGGACGGTCGCCGACGAGGAGGTCGACGCCGTCGTCGCAGCGGTCGCCGAAGCGCTCGGCGCTCGATGAGCGACGCGCCGCTGACGCTCGGGACGGCGGGGCACATCGATCACGGCAAGACCACGCTGATCGGTGCGCTGACCGGCGTCGACACCGACCGGCTCCCCGAGGAGCACGAGCGTGGGATCTCGATCGAGCTCGGCTACGCGAGCATGGAGCTCGCGAGCGGCAGGCGGCTGTCAATCGTCGACGTCCCTGGGCACGAGCGCTACGTGCGGACGATGGTCGCGGGCGCGACCGGCATTGACCTGTTTCTGATCGTGATCGCCGCCGACGACGGCGTCATGCCCCAGACCCGCGAGCACGCCGCCGTGCTACGGGCGCTCGACGTCCAAGCGGGCGTCGTCGCGGTGACCAAGAGCGATCTCGCCGACCCCGAGCTGGCGATGCTCGAGGCCGGCGAGCTGCTGCCAGATGTCGCGGTGGTCCCGGTCAGCGCCCGGACCGGCACCGGGCTCGATCAGCTGCGCGCGGCGCTCGAAC
The DNA here is from genome assembly GCA_963730075.1 of uncultured Solirubrobacterales bacterium. GTDB lineage: Bacteria > Actinomycetota > Thermoleophilia > Solirubrobacterales > Solirubrobacteraceae > Palsa-465. The sequence goes on from CAVSQH010000006.1 coordinate 212,639, forward strand.
GGGTCGCGTCTTCGGTTCAAAGCCGCGCGGCGGCGGGCGGAGCGGCGCGCCTGCACGTCGACCGCGTGTTCACGATCAAGGGCGCCGGGACGGTCGTCACGGGGACGCTGTGGTCGGGATCGATCGCCCGCGGTGACGCGCTCGGCGTCCTGCCCGGGTCCCGCCGGGCCCGGGCCCGCGAGATCCAGATCCATGATGCGCAGGTGCAGCAGGCCGTGGCGGGGCAGCGGGTGGCGGTGAACCTCAGTGGGCTATCGGTCGATCAGGTACAGCGCGGCGACGTCGTCGTCGGGCCAGGGACGGACCTGCGCGAGACGTACCTGATCGACGCCGAGCTCGAGTTCGACGACGCGCGGCCCGAGACCGGCGCCAGGGTCCAGGTCCATCACGGCACCCGTGAGTCGCCGGCGCGTTTGACCGGTCTTGGCGAGCGCTTCTGGCAGATCAGGCTCGAGCGGCCGCTGGTCGCCGCGCCAGAGGACCGTGTCGTCGTGCGCCGGATCGCGCCACCGGACACGATCGGCGGCGGGCGGGTGCTCGACGCCCATCCCCGCAAGCACCGCGCCAGCCGCGATCTCGTGCAGCGGCTGGAGCGGCTCGCGGCCGGCGAACGCGAACCTGCGCCGGCCGAGCTCGAGGTCCTTCCGGTCGCCGAGCCGGAACCGACGGCGCTCAGCCCGTCCGCCCTCGAGCTCGAGCAGCGACTGCTGACTGCCGGCTTTGAGCCGCCGGGGGACTCAGAGCTGGATGCCGACGATCTTGCCGCGTTGCGCGACGCGGGGCGGGCAGTCCGCGTGACGCGCTCGCTGCACTACCACCCCGACACGATTGCGACCGTCACGGCGCTGGTGATCGAAAGCGCCCGCACGCACGACGGCGCAGTCACGATCGCGCAGCTCAGAAACCGGCTGGGGACCTCACGGAAGTTCGCGCAAGCGCTGCTCGAGCACCTCGACGCTGAGCGGGTGACGATTCGTCGGGGGGACCAGCACTACCTCAGGGGTCGGGCAGCCGCCAACCAACACGGGATGTGATTCTTTCGTAACAGTGCGTTGGGGATTTTGGTCACTATGCGCCCAAGATCCCCAACGCTCAGTCGTCTCAGGGTCCTCCCGAGCTCGGCGCTCCCTGTTGGGCGGGGAAACGCGGCTCCCCAGCTGGCCGCGTTCCCCGCGTTGCGCCTGGTCTGCAGCAGGCGCCGAGGGCATGCCCGCGAGGACACCAGGGTCGCAGTATTTCCACCGCGGTTGGCCGTCAAACACGACTATCGGCGTGCGTAGCGCAGGTAGACGACGCGCGAACCGAACGTGCGCGTCTCGAGCAGCTCGAGCTCGATCCGCTCGTCGAGCGCCGGGAAGAAGCGCGTGCCGCTGCCGATCGCGACCGGGTTGACGAACAGTCGGTACTCGTCGATCAGCCCGAGCCGCGCCATCGTCGCCGCGAGCCCGGCGCCGCCAACGGCGATCTCGCGGTCGGTTCGCCGGCGGAGCTTGGCCAGCTCGGAGGCGGGGTCCTCGGTCGCCAGCGTGGCGTTCCCCTCCACGGCGGACAGGGTCGTGGAGAAGACGACCTTCGGCAGCTCCTGCCAGATCTGCGCGAACTCGACGTGCTCGGGCGACGAGCTCTCGTCGTAGGGCAGCTCCCAGGGAAGCATCACCTCATACAGCCGGCGGCCGCAGAGGTGCGCGCCCAGCTCGCGGCTCTGCTCGTTGTGGAACCGGTGAAGCTCGGCGTCGGGGGCCGCCCAGTCGATCTCGCCGTCGGGGCCGGCGATATAGCCGTCGGCCGAGACCCCCATCGAGTAGATCAGTCGGGACATCAGCTGGTGGCCACCGGAGGCCCGGGATCCTCGCCGCGGCCCGCGGTGTGCTCGAGGAAGGCGGTCACCCATTCGGCACTCAACGGCGCCAACAGAGCATGGTTCAGGTGGTCCTCGACGTCGGGGTATCCCGATGCTCGGAGCTCGCGGGCCGCGGCCTGGATGTCGTACGCCGTCTCGCGGGGCTCGGGCCGGCCGTCGTCGACGACCATCCAGAACGCCCCCGGCCATCCCTCGTACGGCATCCCGACGCTGCCGGCGTTGGCGTACACCGGCCGACCGTCGCGCAATCGCACGAACTGCTGGTGGGTATGGCCGGCGACCACCAACCGCCCGGCGGCGTCCTCGAGCGCTTGCGGCAGGACCGGGTCGGGGGTCGCGCGGGTGATGATCTCGTCATCGCGGCGGGGCGAGCCGTGGCAGAAGACAACGCCATCGACCTCGACGCTGATCGGCCACCGGCGCGAGCTCGTCGCGCCAGCGCTGGTCAAGCGCGCCGGCGCTCCAGGCCGCTGCGCGGCCGGGCGGATCGTCGGTCACAGACTCGCCGTCGAACGCCGCCATCGCCTCGCGCTCGCCGTTGCCGCGGATCCACCAACAAGGCTCGGGGCGGGCCGCCAAGAGCTCGATATCTGCAAAAGAGCGGCTACAAAGACTGGAACCGGCCCATAACGCTGGTCACGCCCTTTTCCGAGGACGCCACAGGACATACATTCGCTCCGCGGCGCATTGCTGCGATTGTGCCAGGACGCGTGTACGTGTTGACCGGCTTCGAGTTCACTGAGTACTATTTCGTCGTGTCGGAGGATGGGCGACAACTGATCGGCATCGATGCCGGTACGCGCCCGGATTCCGCGAAGGCCGCCTATGAGGCGCTGCGAGCCCACATCCCTGGCTTGCCGGAACTGACAACCATCTTCATTACTCACGCTCATTGGGACCATGTGGGAGGCCACTCCTATTTCCGTGCTTTGATGCCCCCGCGCTTTTATGCCCGAAGCAATTACCAGGAGGAACTTACCCGGGAACTCGATGCGCCAGGGACTTTCGATAAGCAGTTCTTCGGTGAACGCTTCAACCTCGATAATGTGCGCAGCTTTAAACCGGACGTCACCATCGCCGCTCGCACGGAGCTGAAAATCGGAGGAACACGCATCGAACTCATCCCAATCCGGGGCGGAGAGACTCACGACGCCATGTTCGTCCACTTGCCGGATCAAGGCGTGATGTTCGTTGGCGATTTCATCATGCCCTACCTCGGCGCGCCTTTTGTAGAAGAAGGCGATTTCCAGGGGCTGCTCGACGCCATCGATACTGTAGTCGCAGCACATCCCAAGTATCTGTTGCATGGCCACGAGCCGTTGACGCGAAATTTTGCCTCCACTTCAATGCTGGAGCTGCTCAAAACTGACCTGATATGGCTTCGCGGTCAAGTCGTAAGTGCGATACGGTGCGGCGAGGAGCGTGGCGCCATACAGCAGGCAAATCTGATTCCGCCCGGCTTGCTCAAAGGCCAGCCGGACGTCTATCAACCGTATTTAATCCTGCGCGAACACGTCATCGACCGCCTTTACGACCAGAATGTAGGGTATTGGCAGTCCGACTTGCAGGGGCTGGAGCATCTCACGAGTGCCGACCGTGCAGCTCTTTTAGTCGACTATCTCGGCGTCACCGAAGATCAGCTGGTAAAGACGGTGGACCACCTCGCCGCCGACGGCAAATACGAGCTGGCAGCCTCCCTGCTTGAATCCTCCGGAAAGCGGTTTGAAAACAGCCCGTCCTTTGCGAATGCCAAACGGCTCGTCTATCTCAAGCTGATGGAGAAGGACCAGAACATGGACCCGTTCAAATTCATCATCTATTCCTCCAGGATCAATGAACAAACGCCACAGATCGCCGGCAGCAAGTGACGTCAGGATCCTGTTGATCGGGTACCGTATTGTCGCGTGGCTTCATCTTCGGTTTCAATTCAGCAGTTTCATGTAGGCGACGATATCCGCCCGATCCTGCCGGGTAAGCGAGAACGTGAAAGGCGGAGGAAGTTTGTTGAAGACGAAATCTCCGTAGTGGTCAACCACATCCTCCAACGTCATAGCCGAATTGTCATGAAAATAAGGAGCAGTGTTCTTCACACCCCAAAGGGTGGGGATCTTGAACGCATTCAGGCTGGTGAAGAATGGCGCGCCATTGGCGTTGGGGTCGCCGTCAATCACGCCGGTGATCAGGGCGCGACCGGGATCGGGCGTCCACACCGTCGTTTCGCTCCCATCGGCGTTCTTAAAGATGAACGGCCGTTTGCGGTTCCGTACGTCGCGTTCGGAAACGTTGACGGTCTGAAAGCGCGTGCCCGCCGGTACCGGCAGTGGAAGGAACTGGTTGGTCTGGTTGAGCATCGGTCCGCTGTGGCATAGAGCACAAGCACCCGTTTTGAGATCGCCCGCCGGAGGCGGAGTCGCCGGCGCATCTATGAAAGCGGCGACCGCGGATCTCGGCCATCGTGCGGCCTTGCGGCAAT
>CAVSQH010000007.1:0-282870 GCA_963730075.1 uncultured Solirubrobacterales bacterium
GCTGACTCTTGCTGGCGCCTGTCGCGGCGCGCACATCGTCGAGTGTGGTTCCGGCGGGTCCGCGCTCGGTCACGAGCGTGGCCGCGGCGCGAACGATCCGTTCCCGTGTCTGTCGTCCGCGTGGTGTGGGAGCTGATGATCGCACGCTCAGATCATACGTTGTGGACTTGTCGGTCCAACCTGCGCGTGATCGCATCGATCGTCCTGGGCGCAACATGCCTTCACACCAAATCTGACGATTCGATGACATCGTCGCCGAAGGCCTTGAACCCGCGGCGGCTCGGTGGTCCAATCGTGGTGGACCTGCTGGTCCATAGAGGGCGAAGGCATGCCCTCCCTCGCCTGACCACATCGAACACCGACCAAGGAACCCCATGCACCTCTTCCAACACGGGCTGTCCCGGATCCTGTTGTCCACGGCACTGGCGCTCGCCGGCGCCGCGGCGCTGCCGGCTCTGGCCAGCGCGGCTCCTGCCGGCCATGGCTTTGTCTACGTCAACGACAACACGGCTGGCACCAACACGATCGCGGGCTTCGCCCGCGGCGCCGACGGCTCGCTTAGCCCGCTCCCGGGCTCCCCGTTTACGGCCGGCGGCGCCGGCACGGGCAGTGGCCTGTCCTCGCAGGGTGCCATCCAGGTCACGGGCGACGGTCGCTACGTGATCGCAGTCGACGCCGGCAGCGATCAGCTGTCTGTTCTTCGGATCGCCCCGCACGGGCAGCTGCGGCTCGTCCCGCGAGGCGTCGTCTCATCCGGCGGCGCTGAGCCGGTCAGCGTCGCCGAGCACGACGGCTTGGTGTACGTGGCCAACGCGGGGCCTGCCGACACGAACTACACCGGTTTCGTTCTGCGCCCGAACGGGCGGCTGCGGCCGCTCGCGGGCTCGACGGTGACGCTTGCATCGACCGCGGAGCCGGCCGACGTCCTGTTTAACTCGACCGGGGCCAACCTCGCCGGCATGGAGGTCGGCCCGTCGCAGATCGACAGTTTTAGCGTCGGTTCTGACGGTCTCCTGACCGCCGCGCCGGACTCGCCGTTCCCCGCGCAGGGCCTCGGCCCGTTCGGCAGCGAGTTCAGGCCGACCGACCCGAGCCAGCTGTTTGTCTCCAACGCGCACAACGTCGCGGCGCTCAGCGGCACGGTCTCGGCGTTCAGCGTCGCGTCCGACGGCACGCTGAACTCAATCGCCGGCTCGCCGTTCGCCGACGACCAGACCGCTCCGTGCTGGGTCGAAATCACACACAACGGAGAGTTCCTGTTCACCGTCAACACCGGCTCGGGCAGCATCTCCAGCTACCAGATCGCCGCTGATGGGACGCTGACCCTGATCGGCTCCACCCCGGTCGGCAGCCAGCGCGGCGTTGGCGCCGTCGACGCTCGTCTGAGCACCGACGGCCAATCGCTGTACGTGGACGAGAGCCGTACCGCCAATGTCGGCGTGTTCTCCGTCGACGGCGGCCAGCTGACCGAACAGGCAACGGTCTCCCTCCCCGCCGGTGCGACCCCCGCCGGCGTCGCGGTCAAGTAGCCGATCCCGAAGCCTGAAGCGGACGGCAGGGCCGGGACTCTCCCTCCCGGCCCTGCCATCACGCAGGAGCAGAAACATCAGATGCCCCAGACCCCCACATACGCCGCTCAGAGAGACGAGCTGAACCGGTCGATGGCCCGGGCAGACTCCCGGCGAGGTGCTCAGCGAGTTCGCCGCGCCCCGCAGGCGGGCGCAATTGCGCCCTAGTTCACCCTGGCGACCACGGACGTCCGCCTGTCCGCGCTTCTGCAACGGGGTCCCGTGCTCCTGTTCTTCTACCGCGGCGAGTGGTGCCCCTACTGCAACCCTGCAGCCATGCACCTCCCAGGCACGCCTCGACGAGATCGCCGCGGCGCCCAGTCAGCTTGTCGCGGTATCTCCGCAGACCCCAGATCTCGCCGTCGATGGCCACCGACAACGAGCTCGGCTTCAGGGTCCTATCGGATATCGCAGGCGCTGTGATCGAGCGCTACGGCCTCAGGTAGAGGCGAATGTCGAGACCCGAAAGCTGCTGGAGGCCGCCGGTAACGAGCTGGCCGAATACAACGGCGCGGGCGGATGGACACTCTCGGCGGGCGCGACCCTCGTGATCGCCGTCGACGGCGCTGTCCGCTATGCGAAGGTACGCGGCGTCTGGCGCGAGCGTGCCGAACCGGACGACCTCATCACCGTGCTCAGGTCTGACAGCTGAACCCCACCAAACCCCCGGAGGCCCACCCATGGACACCCCCTATGCATTTGTCGCCCGCATCGAGGCCAAGCCCGAGAAGACCGACGACGTCGCCGCCCTCCTCACAGGAGCGCTACCCCTCGCCCAGGCCGAAACCGGCACCATCGCGTGGTACGCCGCGCGCACCTCGCCGACCACTTTCTGGATCTTCGACACGTTCACCAGCGAAGAGGGCCGGCAAGCGCACGTCAACGGGGAGATCGCAGCAGCGCTTATGGCCAACGCCGACGAGCTGCTCGCCGCGCCCCCGGAAATCCTTCCCGCAGACGTGCTCGCAGCAAAGTAACCGCAAACCGATGGCAGCGGGCGCAGGCACGCGCCCAACCCGGCCACGGACGCCGGCTCGCTGCTGCAAAGTCGCCCACGCAGCCACGAGGTCGTCGTTGCTGCTTCTCCTGATCGTAGGGCCGGAGCAGGAGCTAGAGCGCCGGCCGGGCCGGCCAATGAAATGGCCGCGTGTTCGTGAACTCAGCAACCGTGGAAATCGTCTCGGGCGTTGCGAGCGTCGTTGATCGGGTACGGCAGATCTGGGAGACTCGGGGTTCTTGGACCGCGGGTCTAGCGAGCAGCCCGGTGGCTCCTGGCGGTGTCGTGGCGCTGAGAAAGGACGGACGAATGTCGGGTCAAACTCGTCGCTACCTGCGACTTGGGGTCGCTGTCGTATCTATCGGGCCGACGTTTCTGATTGCGGCGCCAAGCGTCAGGAGGTCTGCTGCGTGGACGTTGAAGTCCATGATCCGGTTGACGGAGCTCTGCGTCCAGGCAGGTATAGGCGTGGTCCTCAGCCGGGTGCGCGGCGATCGGGTGACAACTGACCAAGGGGAGGCAATGGCTGACATAAACGTTGACGAGCTTGGGCCCGTCGATTATTTGGTGGTCAGATTCCCGGAGGGACAAGCCAATTTCTCCGGGGAAATGGCGACCCAACTCAAAGCGCTGATCGACGCCAGAACCGTCAGGGTGCTTGATCTACTAATCCTCACCAAGGCCGCTGACGGCTCGATCGACGCGGCCGAGTTGCGTGATGTCGATGACAGTGAGCTTGGCGAGCTTCGTGGGCTGGAGCGCGACCTGGCCGTTCTGATGGCCGAGGAGGACGTCGAGGAGATCGGGGAACTGCTGGATCCGTCGAGCGCCGCCGCGGTGCTGGTTTATGAGAACAGCTGGGCGGCGCCGTTCGCGTCGTCGATTCGCAGGTCAGGCGGTGAGCTGGTCGCGGCCGGCCGGATCTCGACCCAGGCGCTGATCGCCGCGGTCGAAGCGGACCGCCAAACCGAGGAAGAGGGATCGTGAGATGGCGTTGTTTCGAGAGCGACGAGACAGGCCGGGGCTGATCGGCGGCCGTGGGCGTCTGCGACGGCTTGACCGTCAAGACGACCGCGGCGACCGGCGTGAGGACCGGCGCGAGGACCGCGGGGAGCGGCGTCCTTTCCGTCGCCGAGGACGGGGGCTTCTCAGATAACCCAAACGAGCCCAAACCCTCGGTTGGTTGCCGCAGCGAGGGCATTCGGCCCATGTGCTGGTTTGAATCGAACCGCTTCCGCCTAGATGGCTCACCTTCGTGAACCGAGGAGTGTCCCTCGCGTACGATCGGGGGGTCACTCGTGTTGCCGTGCGCGGCGGCGCAGGCGGCTGGCGTCGTCCGCGGTTGGGTCAGGAGTCGATGCGGGGCGCGACCTCGGCGGCTGCGAGCTCTATCTGTCGTGGCTCGTCTCCCAGCGGCCAGAGGTACACGCGCTGACATCCGGCGCCTGCGTAGCGCGACAGCAACTCGGCACACTGCGCAGCGGAGCCCACGCAGACCTGGTCGCGTAGCTCGTCGACGTCGCGCTTCAGCAGCGGTGCGAGGACATCAGCCAGAACGCGCTCGCGCTCGACCCGGCTTTCAGTTATCCACGTCCACATCGTCACCAACGCGTTCGGAAATTGCTCAGCGCGGCGGCCCTGGCGGCGAAGCTCGTCACCCAGCAGCGCGCTCGCGGAAACGAACTGCTCAGGGGTGGTGTTGTAAGCGGACGCCAGCCAGCCGTCGCCCAATCGGGCTACGCGCCGCAGCCCAGCCGCCGATCCCCAGCTTGCGATCCACACCGGAACACCACCGCCCTGCCGCGGCGCCGGCGCCAACCGAAGATCAGGCGCGGTGAAGTACCGCGTTTCCTGTGGCGCGCGGTCCTGACGAAGCAGCGCCCGCAGAATCCTCACCGCCTCGTCGAACCGCTTCCACCTGTCGTCAAACGGAATCCCGACGGCGTCGTAGTCACGAGCAGAGGATCCCGGACCGACCCCCGCCACGACGCGTCCGCCGGACAGGATGTCCAACGCCGCCAACGCCTTTGCCAGCGGCACCGGCCCGCGCAGCGCCGCCAGCGAGATCGTGGTCGCCAACGCCATCTCCCCCGTGCGGTCGATCACAGCCGCCAGCGCCGTCAGACCATCCAGCCACGGTGTAGAGAACACGAAGTGATCATTGACCGAGACAGCCACGAACCCCGACCGACCCGCCGCGTCAACCGTCGCCTGCAGGCGGCCCAGCGACTGCCCCTCATCCCCGAACTCCATCAAAGGCAGGTGCACCCCCAGTTCCATCAGCCCGATCCTCTCACAGACCGGCGCCCCCCTCACAGCTGGCTTCAGCGATGGCGCAATCCCGGGAACCCGAGCCCGAACGGAGGCCAAAACGGCCTCGTAACCACTGCTGCATCGTCGCCCACGGAGGACCCGGCCGCGGACTGCTGCTTGAGCTGGCCGGCGGCCCAGAGCGGAAGCCGGGGTGCCGCTCGTCTCGCTGGACGACGTGGCCGCTGGTTCGTGGAAGACGGCAGCGGTCACTCGGTGGCTAGTTGTACGGCGTCTTGAACTTGCTGGACGATGCTGGAGGCGAACCGTTCGAAGCGGTCAGCGCCGTTGGCAGCGGTTGCTGTCTTTACCTCGCTTCGCAGGCCTGCGTCGACAGATGCGAGATCAACCAGGTCTGGGCGGATGGCCAGCATCACTGAGGTCAGCCACGCGCCGGAATGCTGGCCTGGGTCTTGACCGACATCACCGCTGGGCGCGCATGCAACAACATCGGGGTAACGCTCGTGCAGTTGTCGTACCGATTCCTCCAGAGCAGGACGGTTCGCGCCGTGCGTTGAGATCAAAGCGATGACGCGAAACCCGTGACCGATCAAGCTGTAAGCGACATGAGACGCGGTCTCACGCAGGATGTCGGCGGGTACCGACAGCGTTCCCACGCTGCTCATGTGTTGCTCGGCGTGGCCAACACGAATTGCGGGCGCCAGCACGGCATCGAGTCGACCAGCCACCGTCTCCCCGACGACGTCCGCGAGCAGCGCGTCGCTGCCGAGTGCAAGATGGCCGCCCTGGTACTCAACCGAGCCGAACGGGATGACCACAGTCCGTGAGCCGCGTTCAACCGTTCGACGCAGCTCCCAGCTCGACATTTCCTCCAGCTTGACCACGCGGGCACCCTAAGTCGCGACGCGTCGCGCGGCAAGCTATCCGCCGCCACCCAGGGCTTGCTGAAGCAGCCCGACCATGGGCTCCAGCGATCCGGAAGCGACGCCGTCGCGCCGCCCTCGGCGTTCAATCGTCGCTGCCGCAATGTCGCCAAGCGGGCCACGAGATCGGCGCTTCCCCTTCGGCTGGCCGCCGACCCGTAGCAGAAGTGCGGCGGCCAACTGATTCCGCCTATGACGTAACCCCGTCTTCGCAGATGTCTTGGGAGCGCTTTGGCAGAGCCGGCAGTCGTGACTATCTAGCCGCGCCGGCTCGGGTACTCGCCGTTCCGATTGGCGACGGCGGGTCCGCCTGGATGCGCGAGCGGCGCCAGCGGCGTCACGCAGCTCTCAGCCGATGCCGCAGCGGGCGACACAACTGCCCGCGACGGCCTGCGTCACTCAATCTCCGGCCGAGCTCCAAGCCGGCGGCTCGTACACCCCGCCAGGCACGCCGCCGATGCAGAGCACGCGCAGACCGTCCGGCCCCGACGACAGGACCCTGGTCGTCCCGGTATCGACCCGTACAAGGTGATCAATGTCCAGGGGCAGCCGAACACCCTCCACGTCCACCGAGCCCGAGCCGCGCAACGCCACGTACAGCTCCTGCTGTCCAGACTCCGACTCGTCGTGTGAACGGGTCGAGTAGTCGGGCGGCAGATCCATGATGTTCGCGCCAAACGCGGTGATCTCGAGTCCGGCGCGCACGAGTTTCGCGAAGCCGTCCCACAGCGTCGGCAGCTCGTCAATCGACTTCGCCGAATAGCGGGTCATGGTGTGGATCATGATGGCACCAGACCAATATTGCTGGCGATCGTCGCGATCGTGCCGTCGTGCTGCTCGACAGCGCTGATCTCCATCACCGCGAACGGCTCGAGACTCTGGACGAAATGCCGCGGCCGCACGTGGGCTGCCTGGCGGCGGCGCAGTACTCGTTCCGTCCCATCCGTGTAGGTGATGCCAAAACGAGCCCTGGAACAAGTAGCCCTGCTGATCGGTCTCGCAGCGACCATCAGGCACCCCCCCTTGATCAGCGGGTTGCGGCACAGGATTAGCCGCTCACCCGGTCCCCAAAAACGGAGAAACCCCGAAACCACGGGCTTTCAGTGGGTGCGCGGAGGACTCGAAGCTCCAACCCTGGGGCTAAGAGTTCCTCGTTTGCAGGGTCCCCTCGCGCAAAGACTCCTGTCGCCAACGCGGGTCTGATCGCACCGCTGCCGCTCCGGTCGGCCCCGGCCTCAGAGCAGCAGTCGTCGAGCGCCCCGGGCGTGCCGCTTACGTGCCTGGTGTTCCGTGACAGAAGCCGGAGGGCCGGCCCGTAGAGCCGCTGACGCGGCCGGTGTTTCGTGATTGCAGCACTGTCGGGTGCAATAAATCCAACCGTCCGTTGCGGTGTCGAGGGCCATTCCGGGATCTCTTGGTCGCCAAAGCAATCGCATAACGCGACGTGACCCGAGCGTGTGAGCGATCGTCCGCGGGACGCGTGCTTTTGTGACTCGTCGCCCGTGCGGCGGTTTGCGGCTCGAGTGCCGCCTCAAGAGTTTCTGGGGGCCGAAGCAGGAGAAGCTCAGGGGACCGCCCCGAACAACCGCCATTCGTCCGTGATCCCCTTAAGGCGCCGGGCGCCGCGCTCCACGAACCGTAGGCTGGATCCGGCTACCAGCTCTTTCGTCGTGCTCGAGACGAGAACTTCGCCGACCGCGGCGAGATCTGCGACGCGGGCGGCGATGTGCACGCCGATCCCTCCGACGTCGTCACCGACGAGCTCGACCTCGCCGGTGTGCAGCCCGACGCGCACCTCCATGCCAAGAGACCGTGCATCCGTCACGATCGCGTGCGCACAGTGGATCGCGCGAGCGGGGCCGTCGAACGTGGCCAGGAAGCCGTCGCCGAGCGTCTTGACCTCCTGCCCGCGGAAGCGCGCGAGCTCGCGTCGCACCCCCGCTTGGTGCTCTGCGAGAAGGTCACGCCAGCGGACGTCGCCGACCGTGGCGGCGCGCTCCGTGGAGCCGACCAGGTCGGTGAACATCACCGTGGCCAAGACCCGATCTGTCTCAGGCACCGATCTCGTTCCGGTGAGGAACTCCTCGACCTCCCCGAGAACCGCATCCGGGTCGCCAGCCCAGGGCAAGTGGTCGATGCCGGGGAGCTCCACGTACCTCGCGCCCGGGATCCCGGCGGCGAGTTCCCTGCCCGCCCGCCAGTTCACGACGCGGTCACCCCGCCTGTGTAGGACGAGCGTCGGAACGTTGATCGTGGGCAGGATGGCTCGCACGTCGATGTCGAGGAACATCTCGAAGATCTTCCAGACCATCGCCGGGCTGGCGGCCGAGCGCTCCAAGCGCTCCGCCGCCTCGACCGCCCCGGGAACGTCCGCGAGGCTAGGCGCGAAGAGCTCGACGGTTCCGCGCGCGTCCCGGCCCCAGTAAGGGGCGATGAACTCGGCGGCCGACTCGCGAAGCGCGTCAGCGGGCGAGGCCCACGGATAATCCGGCGCCTGGGTCGTGCGTCCCATCGCGCCGTGCAGTATCAAAGCGCTCACGCGCGCGGGATGGGCGGCCGCGAACAACACGCTCATCGGCCCACCCTCGGAGACCCCGAAGAGCGCTGCCCGCTCTGAGCCACAGTCGTCAAGAACCGCCCGCACATCATCGACCCGCTGCTCAAGCGTCGGCACGTCGCTCACTGGATCCGACAGACCGGTCCCACGCTTGTCGAACAGCACCAAGCGCGAGAACAGGGCGAGGCGCTCGAAGAACCTCGCCACCGGCGGCGCCTCCCACTGGATGTCGAGGTGAGTCGCGAATCCTTGCACGAGGACGAGATCGATCGGGCCGTCGCCGACCACCTGGTATGCGATCGAGACCTCGTCCGATTTGGCGTAGCGTGTTGGCGAAGCGCTCATGGTTCAGTCGCTCCTGCGAACCTAACCCAACGGCGCGTCGAGCGTGGAAAGGCGTGCCGAGAACTCCACGGATCTCCGCCGGTGCCGGGCGCTCGGCCTGACGCTGCACACGAAGAGCTAGAACCGCGTTCATGCTAGGACGCGCATTCTGGTGGGCAGGTGGCCACACGTCTGGCGCGGAAAGCGCGCTACTGGGCCGACGATCGCCTCCACGCTTCAGGCACCGCGGGGACCGCGACCGCAACGGCGACCACGGGATCGCAGAGATCGGTGCGGGACGCACGAGCCCATTCGCCCAACCCGAGCGCGAGCATCGCGAGGCTCAGCAACCGGTGCCGCTCCTGGGTTGTCGCCTCCAGGGAACCAAGCGCTTCACTGCCGTTTCGACCGCCTCGCGATCCAGAGCAGAAGTGCGCGCGGTCCGAGCCGGCGAGGCCAGACGGCGCTGCCTTCGTGGATCCGGAAGCGAACGGTCGCGGTGTCGGCGATCGTGCGGAGTCCGCGTGTTGGTGGAAGCGACGGCGAGGCGCCGGCGCGCGAGCCCGTGGACGGATCCCCCGGGCCTCGGGAGCCTCGGCGACAACTCTTCCTGATGGGCGAGCGGAACCTGCAGCAGCCAGCGGCTAGGCCCGACCGTCTGCCCCGGTAACCACCGGCCTCTGGAATCGAGCAGTCCGCGTTCTTGCGCGATCCCGATCACCCTAGCCACACGCGCCAGCCGGCGCCCCTGAGCGGTCGCCACCGCCAGGGTATCGGCGTCAGGCGCGCCGACACGGGTCCCGCTGGTATAGGACGTGCCGTAAGGATTACCGCCCCCGTTGAACACCTCGCTGACCGTGTAGCCGAGCGGGAGGACGATCGATCCCCAGTGGTAGAAGGTGTTGTTGAGCGCGAGGATCGTCGATTCCTGGCCGCCGTGGGCAGTCTGCGAGGAGGTGAATGCAGTCACCACCTTGTTGATCAACTTCCCCTGCTGCCAGAGCTCCCCGGCTTGGTCAAGGAACATCTTCAGCTGGGCGGACACGTTGCCGAATCGGGTCGGAGTGCCGAAGGCGATCCCGTCGGCCCAGTCCAGATCGCCAAGCGTCGCCGTCGGCTCGGCGCTGACCTCAGAGCGATGCCGCCCCCACGCCTGGTTCTGCGAGGTCAGCATCTCCGGGGCCAGCTCCTCCACCGGTCGCACTCGCACCTCGGCGTCCTCGATCTCAGCCCCCTGTGCGACCGCCTTGGCCAGCGCGCGGACGTGGCCAGTGGCGCTGTAATACGCCACGAGTACCCGCGCCGGGCAGTCGAACGAGTCGGTCATGACACAAAGCCTAAGCGGAACCGGCGGAACCCTGTCCGATAACGCGAGCTGCAGGGGCGGCCGGACCCGACCGACCCCGCCGCCGACGCTGGAAACCGACCCCGGCGACATGCACACGACGCGGGCTGCCGCTCCGGCCGGCGGGAGATCCACAGCAGAAATACGCAGGGGCGAGAACCGGCCCGGCGAGATGGCTCAATGAAAGCGACACTCTTGGTTGGGCCGCTACGCTGGGTTTGCGCCGGCCGCGCGTGCGGCAAAGCAGGCGCAAGGTCATATGCGTCGGGGCTGCTGGCTCAGAGCGTCGCCCGACAGCGCGCGTTGGAGGTGGCCCTATCGATCCGGCGGATTGTGCTCGCCGCCGGCGCCGAGCAGGACTCGGGTGAGCTGGTTGCGCTGAGAGAGCAGCTGGTCAAGAGCCGCTTCGAGCTCGGCGTCGCCGACGGTCAGGGCACCATCTCGGTCCCCGTCGCCCCGCTCGGCGCTGACCAGGGCGGCGCGGCGGAGCAGCTCCTTGAAGAACGACGCGGTCACTCCCTCGGTCTTGGCCACGATCGGATCGGTGTCGATGAGCTGCAGGTCGAGGTGGCCTCGATAGAGGGCCAGTAGCCGGCGGCGGCCTTCGGCGTCGGGGAGCGGAAGCTCCACTGCCTGGTCGACCCGTCCGGGTCGCTGGGCCAGTGCCGGTTCGAGCAGATCCGCGCGGTTGGTGGTCAGCAGAAACGTGACGTCGGCGTCCTCTTGCAGACCGTCGATTTCGTTGAGCAGCTGAAATAGGAGGGGATGCTGGCCGGGGTGCATGCCGCGATTTTCGGCGATCAGGTCGACGTCCTCGACGATCACCAGCGCTGGCTGCAAGGCCCGGGCGATCGAGACCGCCGCGGCGATGAACTGCAGCGCGTCGCCGGACAACATCACGACCGTGGTGTCAGTCAGGCGGCTCATTAGATAGCGCAGCGTGTGCGTCTTGCCGGTACCCGGTGGGCCGTGCAGCAGCACGCCACGCTTGAGATGCTGGCCACTGGCTACCAGCCGGTCGCGATAGCGAGCGATGCCCAACACCTGGGCCTCGACGGCCTCCAGCACGTCGCCGGGGAGCACGAGATCCTCGCGCGTCAGCGCCGGCCGCTGATGAAAGGTCAGAGGGCTATCGCGAGGCCCGAACATCTCTGCGCCAAACGACAGGATCTGGCCTCGGAACACGCTATGCGCAAGCGCCAGCCCACGGATCTCGCGCAGCACCTCGGCGGCCCGATCCGAATCGGCGCACAACACCTCGACCGTCGGCTGCTCGATGCCACGACGCGGGTCGCCCTCGCGCAACAGAAGCGCCAAGCGAGCGTCGCCCTCACTCACCAGGTACAGCCCGCAGCGGACACACGCCCGCGTAGCGCCGGCGGGCCCCGACGCGAGCCGGGCCATCGCCACCGCGCCGATCCCCGGGCCATGCACCGACGCCGCCGATTGGGCGAGGTCAGCCAGCGTGAACATCGAGTGCTGAAAGTCGGTCAGCCCTACCACCGAGGTAATGCGACCCGGCGACCCGGTCCATCGCTCGAGCGCACCCTGAAGGTTGACGTGGTCATAGTTGGCCCAACTCTCGCTCACCACAGGCAGCGATGATGCCTCCGGTCCGAGATGCCTAGCAAGGAGCCGGGCAGGAGTTGGGGTCTCGTCCGCCCGCGCGGTGGCTACCACCATCCCTACCAGGCGCCGCCCGAGCCGCAGTACATCAGCCGGCTCGGGACGCATCGACCCACCCGCGTTCCGGCCCGAAGACGACCATTCGGTCGAGCTCGGTGGACGCGCGAATCTGAGTGTTGTATGGCTCACGCGCCACCCATGCTCTCAGGTCGTCACCCCGGCAGCCATCCCCGGCCCAATCCGTTGCCGGGCCGACGTCGAGCCAAATGACCCAAGCCGCCGTTGCCGTGCCCGCGAGATCGCCCGGCACCGAGGCCTCCGGCGAGCGCAACGCTCGAAATCCCGGGTACCTTCCCTGCGACAGGGTCAACAATGGCGTGATGCGCAAACGCGACTCGACCGCACTGGACAGGGACGGTCTCCCGCCGCACCACGCTGCCGCAATGTCGCCCACAGGGGTGTCTCGCTGTGACGGCTGCTCGAGGCACCGGTCAGCAGGAAACGGAAGCCGGCGACGGTCGCGCGATCGTGGCCGAGACGCCCCCAGATTCGTGACACCCGCGGCGGCTTGGTGCCGCGTGTCGCCGCCCGAGGACTATGCCTGCTGGATGCCTGCGTCGTGGAGGATCCGCGTGGCGCGTTGGCTTTCGTCGAGCACGAAACTCGTGAACTCTTGCGGGGTCATGCTCATTGGCTCGGCGCCGTGCTCTGCGAGCCAGTGGCGAAGGTCGGGCGCGGCGATCGCCGCCCTGATTGCTTCGGCGAGCTTCTCGACTATCCCGCGCGGGGTGGCGGCCGGGGCCCATATGCCATACCAGATCGGGAACTCGTAGCCCGCGATGCCCGCCTCAGCGATCGTTGGCACATCGGGCAGCAGCGGCGAGCGCTGGGCGCTGCTGACGCCAAGCGCGACGAGCTCGCCGTCAGGGAGGTAGGGCGCGGCGGCCGAGATCGGCGACAGCGCGTAATCGATCTCTCCGCTGACGACCTTCGCGATCACATCCGAGATCGCGTCGTCAGGACTAGGTGGCACGTGCACAGCGCGTACCCCAGCCGTCTGGTTGAGCTTCTCCATCCCGAGGTGCGTCCCCGTGCACACGCCAGTCGACCCGAACGTCACGCAATCGCGGTCGGCCTTCTGTTTGGCGATCAGCTCAGCCAGAGTCCTGACCGCGACAGACCTGCCAGCGACGAGCACGTAGCCCTGGCTGGTCAGCGGCGCCACCGCAACGAAGTCGCGCAACGGGTCATACGCGAGGTCGCTCGCCGCCGCCGCGCTGTAGGCCTGCGCGCTTGTGTTGATAAGCAGCGTGGAGCCATCAGTGGGCGCCTTGGCCACAAGCGCCGGGGCCGCGGTGGCGCCCGCACCGGAGTGATTCTCAACGCCGACCGGCTGACCCCACCGCTCAGACAACCGCTGTGCCAGCGCGCGCCCAACCAGGTCCGGCCCGCCGCCAGCCCCAAACGGCTCGATCAACCGGACCGGCACAAGCGGGTACCGCTGCGCCGACGAACCGCCGGCTGAACCAGCACACATCATTCCTCCCCGACCCGATGATGAAACGAGACCGGATTATTACCTCGGACATGGCTGGCCTGGCGGGCGCGGCAGAATGGCGCGGGGATGCCGTGTGAATGGTTGCTGATCGATGGCTCGAGTCTGATCTTCCGCGCCTACTACGGCGCGTTGGCCAGCGCGCGTGTTTCGCGGTCGGCCGGGAACGCGGTCGGTGGTTTCCTGGACAGAGTGGCGCGGCTGCTCACCGACCGCCGGCCACGCCGGCTGGTGATCGCTGATGACTGGGCCTGGCGGCCCCAGTGGCGTGTGGACCTGATCGCGGACTACAAGGCCCACCGGGTCTCCGAGCCGGTTCCACCCGGCCTGGTGGCCCACCTTCCAGTGATCACCCAGCTGCTTGAACAGATCGGGATCGACGTCGTCGGTGTCGCCGACCACGAGGCAGAGGACGTGATCGCCACCCTGACCAGACTCGCCTCTGGGACCGTCGAGATAGCCAGCGGTGACCGAGACCTGTTCGCGCTGGTTGAGGATCCGCGCGTGCGCGTCTTGTATCCGGAGCGGTCAGGACTGGCGGTGATCGACGAAACCGAGATCACGCGCCGCTATGCGATCCCAGGCCGTCGATACGCCGACTTCGCGATCCTGCGCGGCGACCCCTCCGACGGACTTCCCGGGCTCAAAGGCGTCGGCGCCGTGACCGCGGCGGCGATGATCCGCCGCCACGGAGACATCGTGGGCGTGCTGCGCGACCGCCCGCTGCGTCCGGCAGATCGCGAGTACCTTCAGGCCGCGATCACCGTCGTGCGGCCGGTCGACGATCTCCCCGTCGCGCTCCCGCGCGGCCAACGAGACGCCTACCCGACCAACGAGCCCGCTCTGCGGTCGCTCGCCGCACGCCACAAAGCCGAGGACTCGGTCGACCGGCTCCTCGAGGCCCTCACCAGTCTCGCACCGCAGCGACCCCGACCCCGGCGCCCCTCGCCCACCGCCGACTAGATCGACCACCCCGCCCGGGAGCAGTCGCCGGGCGACGGCGAGCCTGGTCTTGACTGCTGCTCGCACGACGACGAGCATCCAGTCCGACAGCCGCGGCGTGGCGCCACAGTTCTCCTTTGAGCCGGCCGCCTTCAAGAGCGCAAGCGCGATCGTGGCCGCCGAGCCGGCGACCAAGCAACAGTGAGGTGCTCCCGGCTGGACCGTCGGGTCCCCGACGGCGACCGAGCGGGAGTGTGTGCGATTCGATTCCTTGTTTCATGGTCGAGGTCTTTGCTTCGAGGCGTCCGGTAGAGCGAGGGCCGGATCGTGTGTTGCGTTGGTGTGGTGGACGTCGCAGCGTTTTGGAGCGATCATCTTGACGGTGGTTGACCGCGACAGTCCGAGCGCGTGAGGGAGACGTTGTATGAGCATGCCGGCGGCGATGAGGGCCTGCACCGGCTCGAGGAGCTGTTCTACGCCAGGGCGCTCGCTGACCCGGTGCTCAAGCAGCTGTTCACGCATCGTGTTGCCAGCCACGTCGATCACTTGGCCTGGTTTACTGCTGAGTCGTTCGGCGGGCCGCCACGATTTACCGATCGGCTCGGTTTTGGGTACATCATCGACGTGCATCGCAATCTGCAGATCACCGATGAGCAGCGTGAGCGGTTCGTCGAGGTGTACTTGGAGGCGCTCGACGATGCCGGCCTGCCCGACGACGAGCCGTTTCGCCGCGCGGTCGGTGAGCACGTCGAGTTCGGAGCACACGTCGCTCAACAGAACTCTCGCGCCCGGACGGACGCCGAGCTTCATCCAATCCGTAACGTTCCGCACTGGGACTGGCCGGACTGAAGAGACCTGAGAGCCAGCGCCTCGGAGTCGGTCGATGGCGCGTCGCTTGAGCTTATGGATCCTCTGAGTCGATGACGAGCGAGTCGCTTCCCTACGGCCGACTTCTCAGACCAGATGCCGTTGTTGCTGCTCGCGTCCGCTTCCTGTCGCTGTCTCGGGAGCGGGCGGACGGCGGGCCAGAGTGTCGTCACCAACGACCAGTCACAGAGTCTTGGGCGGCTTTCGCACTCACGAACGACCGAGCGCGTCGACGGCTCCTGGAGACGGAGGAGCGGCTGCTGGTCCAGGTCTGCGAGCACCCCAAGCGGCGCCGGTGCTAGCGGCAGGTCGCGCCTCTCCTGTTGGTCCTTCGACCGGCGGAGCAGCAGCGCGTCCGGCGAGGCATGCCCCGCGCTGAGGAGTCGATGCGTCCGTTGGAACGGATCGGAGCCCGGCCCAGAGGGGATCAGCCGGCGGGGTCCGTTCCGGGCACGGGAAGGGGTTAGGCGAAGAAGCTGCATAGGGCTGGGGCTACTGCCTGCGGGTTGCCGCCGCGATCTGAGTTCCAGGCGGCGCCGTGGCCGACGCCGGCGAGCGTGGTGCGTTGGGCTTGTGGCAGGACGTTCTGGACAGCGTCGAGCCCCGCCTTGAGGTACGGCGGGCTCTTTTCGCCAGCGAGCAGCACTACGTCGCAGTCGATGTTTCCGAGGGTGTTGATCTCGCGGCTGGCCTGTGAGATGACCGCGAAGTCGTATTGCAGTGCGGGGATCAACTCGCGCATGGGGGCGTAGGGGCTGGGTGTGCGTTTGCTCTCGATCCACAGGCCGCATTTGGTCACAAGTTCGAGCAGCGCGCGAGGCATGCGGCTGAGCAGGGGTGGACCCGTCTGTGATGCGAGCATGCCGGTGACCGCGGCAGCGGCAAGGTCACCGCGTTGCACCTCGCGGTCGAACCGCGCGAGGGCATCCTCGGTGTCGTGCTGATCGAGCACCAGCGGCGGCTCGAAGGCTGCAACCTGTTCGATCGCGTGACAGGACGATGCGGCCCACAGACCGATGATCGCCCCGGCGCTCAGCCCAAATACCCGGGCGGCTCCGGTCGCGGTGAGCAGGGCCTCGAGATCCTCGACGTCCCGCGCGAGGGTGTAGTCGGGATTGAATGGCCGCGGGCTCATGCCACGGCCGCGGCGGTCAGGAAGATAGACCGTGAAGCGGTCAGCGAGTTGAGAGGCGAGCTCGGAGAAATTGTGCTGGGTGCCAAACGCGCCCTGTATGAGCACGACCCCCGGACCGCTGCCGACGCGCCGGTAGCCAATCCTGGTCCCGTCCTCGGACATCACCGAGGCGGCCGCTTGAGGCTCTGACTGGAGGGGCTCGCTGATCATCGTTTAGGACCTCGTTCCTTCGCAGGCGTGTAATAGTATGCTAGACACTAGTGGTAAGACGAGTAGTCGTCAAGCGAATACCAGCTGGTAGCGTCATTCGGATGACCTCCAATCAGCGTCCCTCGCCCCTCTCCCTGGCGGTACTCGGGCTGCTCTATGGAGGCCCGTTGCACCCCTACCGGATGCAGCGCCTGCTCAAGCAGTGGGGCAAAGACCAGGTCATCAATGTCGGCCAGCGGTCCAGCCTGTACAAGACCATCAAGCGTTTGCACGACCTCGGGCTGATCGCTGTGCGCGAGACAGAGCGCGACCACGCCTACCCCGAACGCACGGTCTACGAGCTAACTGCCGACGGCCGGCGCTTGGTCCTGCAGTGGCTCGACGAAATGCTCTCGACGCCCCGCGAAGAGTTTCCTCAGTTTCCAGCCGCCCTCTCGTTCGCAATGCTCCTCGGCCCAGAAGATGCCCTCGCGGCGCTCGAACGGCGAACCGAATCCCTGCGCGACGGACTCGAGTCCCTCGACACGCAACTGGCGCAACACTCGCCCGTCCTTCCGCGCATTGCCCTCCTGGAAACCGAATACCAGCGCGCAGTCACGGCCGCCGAGCTGACCTGGGTCAGCAGCATCGTCGACGACCTGCAGACCGGAAAAGTCAGCTGGAGCGAGAACGACTTCGCAGGTATCGACGACGCGTATCGCCTGGACGAGACGACATCTACGCCGGATCAAACCGGCGCCGAATGACGATGACCTGACACGCGGCGAGTCCACACTTCTGCTTGGGGTCTACGGCCTGCGCAGCTGGTGGACGCGGTCGGCAGCCAGGACCCGGCTGTGGGATTGGTCGCGGTGGCCTCCTTGCGGGCGCTGCTGGAGCAGCTCGAGGCGCTCCACGTCCACAACGCGCGAGCTCGAGGCTGGTCTTGGCAGGAAATCGGCGCTGGGCTTGGTGTCTCAAAGCAAGCGGTGCATCGCAAGCATGGCGGCGGGCCGAGGCCGAGGCGGCTGCACCTGCGCCGCGACCAAGGCTGATGTTCGAACGATTCACCGGACCGAGCCGGCAAGTGGTCGTAATCGCCCAGGAAGAGGCGCGCCGGTTGGGGCACCGCGCGGTCGGCACCGACCACCTGCTTCTCGCGGTGGCTCTGCAAGACGATCAGCGGGCGGCGCTCGTGCTCGCCGGGCGGGGGCTCACCGCGGCACGTATCCGCAGCGAGATCGATCGCATCACCGGCCGTGGCGCCGCCGAGAGATCGGCGGTAGCTCCTGGCATCGACGGGGCCGCGCTCGCGACATTGGGCATCGACCTGGACGAGGTGCGCCGACGCGTCGAGGCCACCTTCGGACCCGGCGCTCTCGCACGAAAGCCCGGGGGTCGCCGCTGCGAACACGAACCGGCCCAACTTCCATTCACGCCACGCGCGAAAAAGGCGCTCATGCTTGGCCTGCGTGAATGCGTCACTCAGCGGCGCCACGAGGTCACACCGCACGACATCGTGATCGGCCTACTTGGCGCCGACGACAACGCCGCCCACATCCTCCACGAATACGGCGTCGACCCCGCGGCGCTGCGAATGCCCCAGCCACAAGCCGGAGCCGGCTAGCAACACGGCGCTACGGCTGAGGCGTACACGAATTGACTAACCGTCCCGGACGGACCCAGGCTCCTCCTCCGAGCCTGCGGTCACCGGAAGCGGCAGTCCGCAGTCGCGCTTCCCCGCCGGCGACGAAGCCGAAGCCAGACGAGCCGGAACTCATGTCCCCAGCTCCTCGAGGGCGCGCGGCTGATTGGCGCTCGGGAGATGGTCGGCCGGCGGCTGCTCGGTAGCGGGCAGACTGGTCACGAACCGCTCGAACTTGGCGATGTCGGTGACTGCCGCACCGTGGCCGGGAAGGATCACCGACGGTTCGAGCTCGGCGAGCTTGTGAATTGAGCGGCGGTTCTCTCTCGGGTCGTAGGTGAAAGCGTCCGGGGGCTCGTTGATCACCGAGCGCATGGTCAGGTAGCTCACATTGCGGATCACGTCGCCGCAGATCGCGACGCGGTCGTCGTCACGGAAGAAGATCACCTCGCCAGGTGAGTGCCCGGGGGCATGAATGACGCGGAACCCCGCGACCTCATCGCCCTCACGCAGGGGTCGGTCGACCGGGTGGGGAGGTCCCTGCCAGAAACGGACGATCAGCCGGCTGGCGAGGTCGGCGTCGGGTGACGTTGGCTCTCGGCCCTCCATGGCGTCGACGTCATCGACGTGGCAGGCGAGCGGGACCCCGCGTGTTTCGCAGATCTCTTTCGCTGTGCCCTGGTGGTCGGGATGGGCGTGGGTGAGCGCGAGGAGCGAAATCTCGCGGCCCCGGAGCTGTCTGAAGATCCGGCGGCGGTCGGTTTTCCGCCCGGCGTCGATCAGCACATCGCCGACCAGATAGACGTTGATGAGCGGGGCGGGGCGCTCGGAGAGTCGCCAGACACCTTCGGCTACCTGCTTCATAAGAAACCTCCATTTGGAACAGTACGCTGCCGTATCCATACTGTAGCGTATTCATACGGTCACGTATGATGTGTGTCATGACGGTCGCTGTCCGGCAACGAAAGCGGCGCCTGAGCCGCGAGGACTGGATCGCCGCAGGGCTCGACGCGATCGCGCAGGGCGGACTCGGTGCCGTCGCGGTTGAACCCTTGGCGGCCACACTCGGGGTCACGAAGGGCAGTTTCTACGCGCACTTCTCAACGCGCGACGAGTTGATCGACGCGGCGGTGCAGAGCTGGGAGTACTCGCATGGCCAGGCGGAACTGGAACGCTTCGCCGCGATCGACGATCCCGCTGAACGCCTCCAAGCGATACTGCTCGCCGCGGTCACGTTCAGCCAGGGCGGCGGCCTCTCGGTCCACATTGGACTACTCGGCGAGCTCGCCGACGAACGCGTAGCCGGGGTGCTGGCGCGGGTCAGCGAATCGCGGATCCGTCTACTGACCCGCACCTACGGCCAGCTCGGGTTCTCGCGACACCGTGCCGGCGACCGCGCCCGGCTCGCTTACGCGGCCTACCTCGGCCTGCTCCAAATGGCGCGCGAAGCGCCTGACCGGCGGCTCGACGAGCCCGACCTCGAACGCTTCATGATCGAGGTCAACTCGGTCTTGATCGAGGGTCCTAACCCAACCGGCGGGGGTCGATGCCCGGTGTGACAGGGGTCGGCCGGGGCGTGCGTCCGGGCTCATCGGAACGTCGGCGCTGCCCGGTGGCCGCTAGGCGTCGCGGATCATCTCGTAGGTGAGGAAGGCGAGGCCGTCACCGATCGTCTTGGTGTCGAGGAGGCGCATTGGTGTCTTGTCGCGGGTCTCCCCGAAGAGGCGCTCGCCCGCGCCTAGCACGACCGGGTAGACCATCAGCCGCAGCTCGTCGACCAGCTCGTGCTCCATCAGCGTGCGCACGAGCTGACGGCTGGCGGCGACGAGGATTTCCCCGTCTCGCTCCCGCTTCAGGCTCGAGACCTCATTCACCACCTCGCCCTGAAGGACGGTCGAGTTGCTCCAGTCGGGATCTACAAGCGTGGAGGACACGACGTACTTGGGCATGCTGTTCAGCCTGTCCGCCCACTCGCCAGTCCGGGATGGCCACCGCGCGGCCAGGAACTCGTAGCTCCGCCGACCCAGCAGCATGGCTTCGGCGCCGAGCGCCTCGTCGAACCCGACTCTGGCCCACCCTTCGCGGTCTTTGTCCCCAATCTGGTTGAACCAGCCGCCGTGCCTGAAGCCCTCCTCACCGGTCGGGTCCTCGACGACTCCGTCGAGCGAGACGTTCTCACTGACCACGATCTTCCCCATCTCGGTCCTCCTTTTGTTGGTGTTGTTCTGTTCGCTTGCTAACTCGCCGCCACCGCCGCCCGCAGCACAGGCGCCGGGCGCCGCGCCCGCAGCGTTGTCCCGGCGGTCGCGCCGAGGAGCGCCAGCGCGGCGCAGGCGCCGAGCGCCGGCCGGACGCCGGCGATGAACGAGTGCGACGACGCGTAGCTGCCGGCCGCGGCGAACACGGCGACCTGCACGGCGATGCCGAACGCGCCGCCGAGCTGACGGATCATGCTGAGCGCGCCCGATGCCTTGCCGACGTGCTCGACCACGATCGAGGTCAACACGGCGCTCTGCGCCGCCGGCGAGGCCATCGCGACGCCGGTGCCGGACAGGACGAGCGGCGGGACGAGTTCCCAGTAAGGCATCCCGGCCCGTGCTGCGAGCGCGATCCACGTGAACGCGACGGCGTGCAGCGCCAGGCCGCCGGCGATAAATGGCCGCTCGCCGTAGCGGTTGATCAACCGCCCGACCACCAATCCGACGACGATCGTCACCGCGCCCCACGGCATCAGCCGGAGCCCCGCGCTGAGCGGACCGTAGCCGAGCCCGATCTGCAGGAACTGTGCCGTGAAGAAGATGCCGCCTAGGGCCGACCCCCAGAGGAAGAACATCGCTGCGTTGCCTGCCGCGAACGAGCGCTCGCGGAACAGCGCCATCGGCAGCATCGGCTCGCGCGCGCGCAGCTCCACCAGCACGAAAGCGGCCGCGCAGGCCACGCCCACGAAGAGCGTGGCCACCACCTCGACCGAGCCCCACCCGACCGCGTTGGCACGCACGAGCCCCCACACCAGCGCGAGCGCCGCCGCGGTGACCAACAGCAGGCCCCGCCCGTCGAGCGCCGCCCGCGGACCATGCTGCTCATCGAGGCGAGCGCGAGCGATCGTGATCAGCACCGCCGCCAGCGGCAGGTTGAGCCAGAAGATCCACCGCCACGAGATGCCCTGCACGAGCGCGCCGCCGAGCGGCGGCCCGAGGACCACGGCGCTGCCCGCGGCGGCGGCGAAGATGCCGAGAGCGCGCGGGCGCTCGCGCGGCGCGAGGGCGCCCGTCAACAGCGCCAGTGCCAGCGGCATGACGAAGGCTGCGCCGGCGCCCTGCACGGCACGCGCCGCAACCAACAGACCCGCGCTTGGCGCGAGCGCGCAGCCGGCCGACCCTGCTCCGAACAGCGCCACGCCAAACGAGAACATCCGCCGCCGGCCGTAGCGGTCGCCGAGCGCCGCGGCGCTCATCAAGAGCACAGCGAAGCTGAGCGTGTACGCGTTGACCGTCCACTCCAGGGAGCTGAGCGACGCGCCCAGCTCGTGCCTGATCGTCGGCAGCGCGGTCGTCACAACGAGCGCGTCGAGGCCGACCATGAACGACGCCGCGGCGGCGACCGTCAAGACCCAACGTTGCTTGTGCACTAGGGCTCCCGGACCATCTCGTAGGTGACGAAGGCGAGGCCGTTACCGATGGTCCGGGTGCTGAGCAGGCGCATGGGCTTCCTGTTGCTGGTCTCCCCGAATAGCCGCTCGCCGGCCCCGAGCACGACCGGGTAGATGACCAGCCGCAGCTCGTCGACTAGGTCGTGCTCGATCAGCGTGCGCCCGAGCTGATAGCTGGCGTAGACGACGATTTCGCCGCCCAGTTCCTGCTTGAGCTTCGAGACCTCGTTCACCACATCGCCCTTCAGCACCGTTACGTTGGTCCACTTTGGATCCTCGAGGGTGGCGGACACGACGTACTTGGGCAGGCTGTTCAACCTGTCCCCCCAGTCGCCTTCGCGGCCTATCCACCGCTTGGCGAACCACTCGTCACTGCGTCGACCCAACAGCAAGGCCTCCATGCGAAGCGCCTCGGCGGTCTCGAGCTCGGCCCACGCTGCGAGATCGTTGCCCCCAAACTCGGTGAACCAGCCGCCGAGCCTGAAGCCTTCCTCACCGTCCGGGTCCTGGACCACGCCGTCGAGCGAGACGTTCGTGCTGATTACGATCTTTCCCATCTCGGTTCTCCTTTTGTTGGGCTGTCCGTCACGTGTGCTCAGCTCGCGTCGGGGAGCTCGCCGACCTCGATTCCGATCTCGTTCCGCAGACCCGGGCAGCCCTCGGCCAACTTGACCGCGGCCTCGATGTCATCGGCGGTGACCAGCGAGTAGCCGCCCTGCAGGGTCTCGGGCGGCGTGTTCCCGAGCGTGCGGCGCTCGATAACCGGTCTGCCCGCGTCTGCGAGGTTGGCGCCCATGCTTTGAAACCAGGCGCGCCAGGCGGCGACGTTGTCCGGAGAGCCCTGCGGGTACGTCTTTGGGAAGTGGTACGTGAACATGAACGTCGACATGGTTTGAGATTCCTCGTGTTCGGCCGACTCAGTGCCGGCGATGGTTATGGGTCACAGTCGAGCTTTGTCCTCGGTGTCTGTTGAGACACGAGCTCGGGCAAGAAGGGGTCAGTCGACTAGTGGTTCGGAGTGGGAACCGGGACGGTCTCGATCCGCTCCTGTGGCGCTTGCAGCGGGCTGCCGAGGAACAGGAGCGCTACCAGTAGGCCGATCCCGGCGAGCACGGCGAGGGCCAGGAAAGCTGACTGGAAGCCTTCGGTAAGGACGATCATGTGGCTCGCTCCCTTGTTCGCCACCAGGTAATCGTGTGAGCGGGTGACGGCGACGGTTGTGACGATCGCGACGCCGAGCGCGGCGCCGATCTGGAAGGTGGTGTTGCTGAGGCCCGAGGCGAGCCCGGATTCGTGCTCGGCCACACCCGCGAGCGCCGCGACCGTGGCGGTCACGAAAGCGAGGCCGACCCCGGGGCCGAAGACGAGCAGCCCGAAGAAGATGTCACCGAAGTAGCTACCGCCGACCGAGACCTGCGTGAGCAGGAGCGACCCCGCGCCCAGGAGCGCCATGCCTGTCGCGGCGACCGGCCGGACGCCGACCTTGAGGACTGCAGTCTGACCGACGATCGCGCCGACCGTGGCCCCAAGTGCGAGCACGACCGAGCCGAGCCCGAACTTGGCCGCCGAGTAGCCGAGCACTTGCTGGGCGTAGAGCGTGAGGACAAACGGCATACCGACCGCGAGCGTGGCGATCAGGAGCAGCACCGCGTTCGCGCCGACCCGCATTCGCGAGCGCAGGAAGCGGAGCGGCACGAGCGGCGCGCGGTGGCGCGACTCAATCAACGCGAAGGCAGCTAGCAGCACGGCCGAGCCGGCGAGCATGAGGATCGTCTGCACGTCGCCCCAGCCGACACTCGGCGCCTCAACCACGGCGTAAACGAGCAGGACGAGCGCGCCGGTGATCGTGAGTGCCCCGGCAGGGTCGTAGCTGTGCCGTGTCAGCGCGGCTCGGCTCTCGCGCAGGAGCCGGGGCGACAGCGCGAGGGCGGCCAGGCCGAAGGGGACGTTGATGAAGAAGATCCACCTCCAGCCGGGGCCGTCGACGAGCGGGCCGCCGATCAGCCACGCCGCGGTGGCGCCGATACCGCCGAGCGCACCCCAGATCCCGAGCGCCTTGTTCCGTTCGGGGCCCTCGGGGAAGGTCGTGGAGATGATCGAGAGGGCGGTCGGGGTCATGATCGCGGCACCCACTCCCTGGACCACGCGGGCCGCAAGCAGCGCCGCCGGCGACCAGGCGAGCCCGCACATGACCGACGCGGCCGTGAAGAGCAGGACACCGGTCCTGAACATGCGACGGCGCCCGAGCAGGTCGGCCGCCCGCCCTCCCAGTAAGAGCAGACCGCCGAAGGTGAGCGCGTAGGCGCTCAATACCCACTGCAAGCCTCGCTCCGAGAAGCCGATGTCCTTCTGGATCGAGGGCAGCGCCACGAGCACGATCGTGGCGTCGAGAACCACCATGAAGAAGGCACCGCAGAGGAGCGCAAGCGCCTTCCAGCGCTGGGGATCTGGTGCATTCAACACGTCGTCTCCACTTCGTGGCGCGGACCTGACCAGCGCGTCGTCGACCGTCTCCATGAGTCCTCCCGGTTGTCGTCTTCGAGGTGCGCTCGTTGAGACACCAGGTCGAGCACGGAGGGGTCGGCCCAACGTTTCTTGGCCGCCCGACTCTTTTCAGCCGCGTTTGGGGTCATTAGTTTTGATGGCGATAAAGGAACCGGCCGTGCGGGGATTCGTGGCGAGCGAGCGACTGTTGATGCGCGCAACCCAGGGCGACGAGGAGGCGTTTCGTCAGCTCACTGACCCCTACCGGCGCGAGCTCCAGGTCCACTGCTATCGGATCCTCGGCTCGCTGCAAGACGCTGAGGACGTGCTGCAGGAAACGCTGCTGGGGGCCTGGCGTGGCCTCGAGCGCTTCGAGCAGCGAGCGTCGCTGCGAGCCTGGCTGTACCGGATCGCGACCAATCGCTGTCTCAACGCGCTCCGGGACGCCGGGCGCCGACCACCACCCTCGCTGGACCTCCCGTTCGACGCGCCCGACCCAACCCGCGTCGCCGAGCCCACCTGGGTCGAGCCCTACCCAGACGTTCTGCTGGAGAGCATCCTCGACGCTTCGCCCGGACCCGACGCGCGCTACGAGACCAGAGAAACGGTCGAGCTGGCGTTCATCACAGCGCTCCAACGCCTCCCGCCCCGACAGCGAGCGTCGCTCGTGCTTCGCGACGTGCTCGGCTTCCACGCCACGGAGGTCGCCGAGATGCTCGACAGCAGCGTGGACTCGGTCAAGGCCGCACTCAAGCGCGCCCGAGCGACGCTCGAACGACTCATGCCGCCCACCGACCGCGACCACGCCCCGGTTCCAAACTCACCCGGTGAGCGCGAGCTCGTGCGACGCTTCGCCGACGCCTTCCAGGCCGACGACATCAAGGGCATCGTCACGCTCCTCACCGAGGATGCGTGGCTCACGATGCCGCCCATCACGCTCGAATACCAAGGCCGATCGCTGATCGCCTCTTTCCTACGCGAGAACGCCATCTGGCGAAGCGGCCAGGGCTACCGGCTGGTGCCTACGCGCGCGAACACGCAACCCGCGTTCGGCTGCTACCGCACCGACGCACACGCACCGATCGCCAACGCCACCGGACTGGTCGTGCTGACGCTCGACGGCGAACGGATCGCCGCGATCACGCTATTCATGGACCCCAGCATTCCGTCGCGCTTCGGGCTCCCACGCACGTTGCGCGGCGACGGCTGAGGCACAGTCATACATTCGTCTGCCCCCTGCGATGAGTTTGGTTGCCGTCGCCCGTTTGACGTGGTGCCGAACCGCAAACGTCAACACAGGAGACGCAACGATGTCCTTCGCGATCGTAGACAAGACGGTGCTGGTGACCGGAGCCAATCGCGGCCTCGGCCGGGCGCTCGTCGAGGAAGCCCTCCAGAGGGGCGCGAAGCGGGTGTACGCCGCCTCGCGCCAACCGATGGTCGTCCCGGATGAGCGCGTCACGCCCCTGATATTGGACGTGACCGACCCGGCGCAGATCCAGGAGGCTGTCGAAGAAGTCGAGTCACTCGACATCCTGATCAACAACGCGGGTGTGTCGGTCCCGGATGACTTGAGCGATCGTTCCGCGTTCGAGCAGCACCTGGCGGTCAACCTGTACGGGACCCTGGATGTCACCCAGGCGTTCCTGCCGTCGCTGACGCGCAGCCACGGAGCCGTGGTCAACGTCGTGTCGCTCGGCGCGGTAGCCGCGGTGCCGGTGCTCCCGGCTTACTCGGTCTCCAAGGCAGCCTCGCTGTCGCTCACCCAGTCGCTGCGCGCGCTGCTGGCTGGCCGGGGCGTGAGCGTTTACGCCGTCTTGCCCGGTCCGATCGATACCGACATGGTGCGGGATCTCGACATCCCGAAGACGCCGCCTGAGGACGTGGCGCGGGCCACCCTGGACGGCGTGGAGCGGGGCGAGGAGGAGATCTTCCCCGACCCGATGTCGCAGTCGCTGGCAGACGGCTGGCGCGCGGGCGTGGCGAAGGAGCTCGAGCGCCAGAACGCGGCGCTGGTGGCGGCCGAGCCGATCGCGGCGTGAATAAGGAGACAGAACGATGGAGACGACGATGACTACCCACAAGATCGCCTTCCGCGTGAAGAGTGGCTGGCGGCGCGCGCCGCGCTGCTGGAGCGCGAGAAGGAACACACCCGGATGGGCGACGAACTGGCGCGGCAGCGCCGGGAGCTTCCCTGGGTACCGGTCGAGAAGCAGTACACGCTACAGACGGCGGACGGCCCGAAGACGCTCGCGGAGCTGTTCGACGGCCGCTCGCAGCTGCTGATCTACCACTTCATGTTCGGCCCGAGCTACGAGGCCGGCTGCCCGGTGAACAGCTCGATCGCCGACTCGTTCGACAGCGTGATCCCGCACCTGAAGGCGCGAGACGTGACGTTGATCGCCGTGTCCGGGGCGCCGATCGAGAAGCTGCTGGCTTATCGCGAGCGGATGGGGTGGAGCTTCAACTGGGCGTCGAGCTACGAGAGCGATTTCAACACGGACGTCGGCTTCTCGAGCAGCCTCGAGCAGACGCGCGAGGCGATCGAGCCGATTCTGGACCAGCTGCCTCCGGTCGCCTTCCGCAACGCCAAGGTCGCGGGCACGGACATCTACGGTTACCTGACCGAGCTGTTCGGCTTCACCGCCTTCAGCCTCGCCGACGGGATCGTCTACCAGACGTACTCGACGACCGGTCGCGGAGTCGAGTTCCTGATGCCCTACTACGGGTTCCTCGACCGGGCGCCGAAGGGCCGCGACGAGGACGAGGGATGGCAGCTCTGGATTCGCCGGCACGACGAGTACGACACCCAGTCACACTGAATACCGCGGTAGCGGGATGGTGATCGTCGATGAGTTTGGGTCCCGCGGCCGTTTGACGTGGTGAAGGTGATGAGCGTTCGAGGCCACGACATGGATCAGCGTCTCCTGCTGGCTGCGCGCAGGCCGGGGATGAGCGGGCGTTCCGTCGGCTCGTCGAGCCGTACCGGCACGCGCTTGAGGTTCATTGCTATCGGATGCTGGGGTCCGCGCAGGACGCCGAGGACTTGGCGCAGGAGACGCTGTTGCGGGCGTGGCGGGCGCTGGAGCGCTTTGAGCCCAGAGTGCAGTTTCAGACGTGGCTCTATCGGATCGCGACGAACGCCTGCCTGGACGAGCTCGAGCGCCGGCCGCGCCGACCGGAGCCGGTCGATCCGTTCCCAGACCGGCCGTCGGATGACACGGCTTCGCCGACGTATGACCCTGCTGCGCGTTACGCGATCCGGGAGGGGATGGAGCTGGCGCTGTTGCGCGCGATCCAGGAGCTGCCGGGTCGCCAGCGCGCGGTGTTGATCTTTCGCGACGTGCTCGGCTGGAGCGCTCCGGAGGTCGCCGAGCTTTTGGGGTCAACGGTCGCGTCGGTCAACAGCGCGCTGCAGCGCGCACGCGGCACGATCGACCAGCATCTGCCCGAGACGACGCAGCCGGCAGCGGATCCGGCCGAGCGCGAGCTGCTCAACCGTTATGTGGCTGCGTTCGAGCACGCCGACATGGACGGGCTGGTGGCGCTGCTGCGCGAGGACGCGACGCTACGGATGCCGCCGCAACCGTCGTTGAGCGGCGGTCTCCAGATCGCACGCTTCTTCCTCGAGACCGTCGCCCACGGCGATCTGACGCGGATACGACACAGACCGACCTGGGCGAATCGGCCGGCCCGCGGTGACGATCGAAGTGCGAGCCGAAGATGGCACTTGGATCCCGCACGGGATCAGCGTGCTCGAGATCGAGGAGGGCCAGATCGTGGGAATCGACGCGTTTCTCGACCCTACGCTGCTGCCGCGGTTCGGAGTCGCGGCTGGACGCTAGGAGCCGCTGCTCGCTGCCGCGCCCGGTCTAGGTCTCAGCCGAGAGAGGAGTGCGATGTCAGACGGCCGCGGATTACAACGCCAAGGTGATCGACGAGTTCCGCGCCAGCAAGGGGCGCGTCGGCGGCGTCTGGGAGGGAACGCCGCTGCTGCTGCTGCACCACACCGGCGCGAAGTCGGGTGCCAGCCGAGTCAACCCAGTCGGATATCTGGCTGACACACCGAGGTACCTGGTCTTCGCCTCGAACGGAGGAGCGCTGAGCAATCCCGACTGGTACCACAACCTCAAGGCGCACCCGAACACGAAAATCGAGGTCGGAAGCGAGACGATCGACGTCGTCGCCGAGGAGGCGACGGGCGAGGAGCGCGAGCGCCTGTTCGCACGAGGAGCCGAGCGCTTCCCGGACCTCGCCAAGTACGCACGAAAGACCGATCGCGTCGTCCCGGTGATCGTCCTCACGCCCCTCGGCGGCGCCTGAGCGACCATGGACACCGCGGACGAGCGCAGCCTCCTCGCGGAGGCGCGAGCCGGCGATGAGAAGGCGTTCGGCCGCCTCGCTTCACGCCATCGGCCCGGGCTCGAGCTCTATTGCCAGCTGATGCTCGGATGCCCTCACCACGCCCACGAAGCCGTGTGCGAGACATTGCTGCGTGGCTGGCGCGACCTGGATCGCGTCACGCCGTCAGCGTCCGCGCGGATCTGGCTCTACAGGCTCGCCACCGACGTCTGCCTCGAAGATCTCGACCAGACCGATGAGTCTCAGCGCCGGCAATCGTTAGACCGTACAAATGCTGAGGACCGATAGCCCGACACCCTTCGCGGAGATCCGGCCCATACTCCGGGCCGCAGGCGCAGGCGACGGGCGAGCTCTCGGCCGGAGCACGCGTTCGCCCTAGCGGCCCGCCGCTCGCACCTCTTTCTTCTTTCCCCAAGCTGTCCCTTCGCTGCCAGACCACTGGAGGTCCGATGACGTCCCAATCCCCAAATATCAATCGCTGGCGCGCGTTTGCGCTGCTGGCGGTCGCGTTCTTCATGACGATCATCGATCTGACGATCGTCAACGTCTCGCTGCCGACGATCGGCCGCGATCTGCACTTCAGCGAGACCAGCCTGCAGTGGGTGGTGACCGCGTACGCGCTCACGTTCGGCGGTCTCCTGCTGCTCGGCGGTCGCGCCGCGGATCTGCTCGGCCGCCGCCGGATTCTGATGCTCGGCCTGGCGATTTTCACTGCCGCGTCTCTGGCGTGCGGGCTCGCGACCGGGGAGGCGTTCCTGATCGGGAGCCGCGCCGTGCAGGGAGTGGGGGCAGCGATCATGCTGCCGGCCGCCCTGTCGATCGTGATGAACATGTTCGCCGAGGGCGCCGAGCGCAACAAGGCGCTCGGGATCTGGGGCGGACTCGGCGCCGCCGGCGCGACCGTCGGGCTGATCGCCGGCGGTGTTCTCACCCGGTACGCCGGGTGGCAGTACATCTTCTACCTGAACGTCCCGATCGGGGCGACCGCGCTCCTGCTGGCCCCGCGGATCGTCCCCGAGAGCCGGCTCGCGACGGAGCGGCGGCGGTTCGACGTGGCCGGCGCGATCGCCAGCACCGCTGGGCTGGTGCTGCTCGTCGACGCGATCTCCCAGGCGCCGCAGTACGGCTGGGGCGCGACGAGGACGCTGGCGCTGCTCGCGGCGTCCGCCGTCCTCCTCGTCGCGTTCCTTGTGATCGAGAACCGCGTCGAGTCGCCGCTGTTGCCGCTGTCGATCTTCCGGCTGCGCACGCTGGCCGGCGCCAACGTGGCCGGGTTGCTGCTGGGCGGCAGCTTCTTCGCGTTCGTGTTCGTCGGCACGCTGTACATGCAGCAGGTGTTGCATTACAGCGCGCTGCAGTCGGGGGTCGCGTGGCTGGCCGCGTCGCTGACCTCGATCGCGCTCGCCGGCCTCTCGCAGTGGCTGGTCACCCGTGGCGGGGCCAAGATCGTGATGGCGATCGGGATGACTTTGATCGGTGCAGGGGTGATCTGGGCCACGCAGGTGCCCGTGAACGGTCACTTCGTGCAGAACCTCGCCGGCCCGTTCCTCGTCGCCGGCGCGGGGACCGCGTTCGCGTTCATCCCGATCTCGATCGCCGCGCTCGCCGGCGTCGCGGAGCACCAGGCCGGGCTCGCGTCCGGGCTGCTGAACACTTCGCAGCAGCTGGGCGGCGCGATCGGGATCGCGATCGCTTCGGGCGTCGCGGCCAGCCACACCCAGGCGCTGGTCCGCGCCGGGAGCGCCGTACCGACGGCACTCACCGGCGGCTTCCGGGAAGCCCTGTGGGTGCTCGGAGGGGTCGCGCTGCTCGCCCTCCCAGCCATCTTCATGCTCGTCCGCCGCGACGAGCTCTCAGACGCTGTAACCAAGACAACGCTCCGCGAGGCGCAGCCCGCCCTCAGCGCCTCGAACTGACCGCGCAGCAGCGTTCGCGCGCGGCTCGCCGCGGCCGAGGCAGCGCCGGCGCGCTCCGTGCAAGGTATTTGAGCAACAAATGGTCGACCAACGATCACGGGTCCGCCTCGAAGACGTGGGCGACCGCTCCGCGGCTGAAGGCCGTGGTGCTGATCGGCTTGATGGTGAGCGGTGTGTCGAAGAGCCGCTCGCCCGCGCCCAGGACGACCGGATGCACAACAAGCCGGTACTCGTCGATCAGGCCGGTCGCGACGAGTGACCGCGCGAACCGCGTCCCGCCTTGCGCCAGCAGGTATCCGCCGGAGCGCTCCTGCTTGAGCCGCATGACGGCTTCGGCCAGGTCGCCGGCGGCAATTGTCGTCTCGGGCCAGTCCGCGGACGTGAGTGAGTTCGAGAACACGATCTTGGGAATCTCGTTCATCGGCTTGGCGAACGGCCCGGCGGCGCTGGGCCAGAACGTGGCCCAGCGGGTGTAGGTCGCGGCGCCGATCAGGTGCGTGCCCGCGTTGCTCACGGTCTCGAGCGTCCAGGCGGCACCCTCCTCGGAGCGTCCCGCGGTGACCCAGTCGCTACTGCCGTCCGGTGGTGCGACGTACCCGTCTAGCGAGACGGACATCTTCAGGATCAGTGAGGCCATAGGCTGCTTCCTTCCTGGATGGACCACCCGAGTTGCTCGAGTCGATTCTTGGTTCTCAGACTCCAGTCAACAGCGAAACTAATCGCCTACCGGATCAGTCGCCGGACCGCCGGGTTCACGAACGCACGGCACCCAGGCTCGCACCCTGAGCCTCTGGTCTGACTGATCCGTCAGCGCCGCCGAGGGCCCAGCGGGAGTTCGTACCTGGCTCGCCAGGTGGCGACAAGACAGGATCGATAGTCCGCATCTAGCGACTCGGGTTAAGTCCCGTTGCGACGCGCCGATACTGGGGTCGAGACGAAGGCGGACGTCCAGGCTGGAAGGGCCGCCAAATCAGCGGGTGAGCGTCGGCGACTCACCGTCCGCCTCGATCTCAACTCAACAGAACCCGATTCCGGTGCAGCGGCAGTCACGCGCGCTACGCAGCCGCCCTCGCTGGCCCCGCCACGGACGAGTGTCACCGTCAGAGTGCTCGCCTGGGCGACGATGCAGCAGTGAAGCCCAGCGAGCACGGCGTGGGATTGGCCAGACGAGCTCGCCGGGCCGGCCGCGACGCGAGTTGCGGACTTCGCGCTCAGGAGGGCTCGCGCTCGGAGTCGCAAGATACGTGTTGCGGTATGAAGCGAGAGGCCCTAGCCGCACACCCTGCTGGTGGACTGCAGGCGCGGGGGTAGACTGCCGTCGGTCGAAACCGCTAGGGGGCGTGTGTGGCTGAGTCGGTTGAGCTGGCGACGATTTGGCTGGTCGATCTGGTTGGGTCGACGCGGTTGGCGACGTCGGTTGGTCCGGCCCGGGCGGATGAGCTGCGGGATGAATTTTTCGCGTTGTTGCGCGAGGTGATCGAGCCCTCGGGCGGCAAGGAGTTCAAGAACACGGGAGACGGGCTGTTCGTCGCGTTCTCGTCGGCGTCGGCGGCAGTGAAGTGTGCGGTATTGACGCAGCAGTTCTTCGAGCGGCGCTATCGGAGCGCCGAGCAGCAGCTCCACGTCCGGATCGGATTGGGGACGGGCGAGTCGACGATCAAGGAGGGGGACTACTTCGGGATGCCGTCGATCGAGGCGGCGCGGTTGTGCGATCAGGCGCCGACGGACGGAATCCTGGTTTCGCCGGCGACCAAGATGCTGGCGGGCAGGCTCGACGGTGCCCGGTTTGAGTCCGTTGGAGAGCTGGAGTTGAAGGGGATTCCGGAGCCGGTGTAGGCGTTCAGTGTGGTATGGGAGCCGCTGGATCCGGAGCGGTCGGCGGCCGACGTCGGTCGGTGGCCGTTGCCCGAGGCGCTGCGGGGGGTGCCACGGATCGCATACGTCGGTCGCGCGACGGAGCGCGCCTGGCTGGAACAGGCTCGCGTCTCGGCGCGGTCGGGTGATCGTCAGGTGGTGCTGTTGTCAGGTGAGCCGGGGATTGGGAAGACGAGGTTGGCGTCGTACGCGGCGCTGGGCGCCAATGCGGATGGCTTTGCGGTCTGTTGGGGTGCGTGTTCGGAGGATCTGGCGGCGTCCTATGAGCCGTGGATCGCGGTCTGCTCGCAGCTGGTCGAGCACGCTCCCGGGGCGGTGCTGAACGATTACGCCGAACGGTACGGTGGCGAGGTCGGCCGGCTGGCGCGCAATCTCGGGCGGCGCGTTGCGGAGGCGCCGGCGACGCAGTCTTCCGATCCGGAGACGGAGCGGTTCCTGCTGTTCCAGGCGGTCGCCGGGCTGCTGCGGGACGTCGCGCAGACGTTCCCGCTCCTCGTGGTGTTGGACGATTTCCATTGGGCGGACGCGCAGTCGGTGGCGTTGCTCAAGCATGTCGCCAGGTCGGTCGAGCACTGCGCGCTGGTGGTGCTGGTGACCTATCGTGATACGGATCTGGGCAAGGATGATCCGCTGACCGGGGTGCTGGCGGATCTGCGTCCGTTGGAGGGTGCGGAGCGGATCGCGTTGCACGGTCTGGCGGTCGAGGATGTTGAGGCGTTGACGGCCGCGGCCGCGGGCCATGACCTGGATGCGGATGGGATCGCGTTGGCCGGCGAGATCGCGGCCGAGACGGATGGGAACCCGTTCTTCGCGGGCGAGATCCTGCGCAACCTGTCGGAGTCCGGAATGATCGTGTTCGACGAAGCGAGTGGGCGGTGGAGCATCGACCGCAGCTCAACGGTGGCGCTCCCTGAGAGCGTTCGGGAGGTCGTCGAGCGGCGCGTAGCTGCGCTCGGAGACGGTGCCAGGGAAACGTTGACGGCGGCGGCGGTGATCGGCCGGAACTTCGATCTGGGGCTGCTGGCGAAGCTGGTGGAGATCGGCGAGACAGAACTGTTGGACGAGCTCGAGCAGGCGGTCGCGGCGTCGCTTTTGGCCGAGTCGACCGAGGAGGTGGGGCGGTTCTCGTTCGCGCACGCGCTGATCAGCCACACGCTCTACGACGGTCTTGGGGCGACGCGCCGAGCGCGGATGCACCAGCAGGTCGCAGAAGCGCTCGAGGACCTGTATGGCACCGACGCCGAGGAGCAGCTCGCGGAGCTCGCGCTGCACTGGCGGCTGGCGGCCGTCTCGGTCGACAAGGCCAAGGCGGCCCGGTACTCGCGGCGTGCCGGGCAGCGGGCGCTTGACAGCCTCGCGCCGAGCGAGGCAGCCAAGCTGTTCGGCGACGCGCTCGACCTGCTCGGGACCGACCACACGGTGGAGCGGTGCGAGGCGTTGATCGGGCTTGGCGAGGCACAACGCCACGCTGGTGTCCCGGCGCATCGTGAGACGCTGCTCGAGGCGTCCGGGATCGCATCGGAGCTCCACGACGCCGAGCTTGCCGCGCGCGCGGCACTGGCGAACAGCCGCGGTTGGACGAGTGGATTCGGCGAGGTCGACGTCGAGCGGGTCGCGGCGATCGAGCGGGCGCTCGAGCTCGATAATCCGCCGCAGCCGCACCGGCGTGCACGGCTGCTGTCGCTGTTGGCTGTGGAGTTGACGTTCGCGCCGGAGCATGCGCGTCGCTGGGCATTGGCCGACGAGGCGATCGCGCTCGCCCGACAGGCGGGGGACCCGCGGACGCTTGCGGTCGTGCTCGAGGACTCCGGCTACGCATGCTGGGCGCCCGACACGCTCGCCATACGCGCTGAGAGGGTTCGCGAGCTGATGGCGCTGGTCTTGGAGGTGCAGGATCTGCGCGTCGAGTATTTTGCCGCGCTCCGCCAGACGCACTTAGCGATGGAGCTCGGCGACTTCGCGCGCGCCGACGCTGCGCTCGCGCGCCTCCAGGCGATCGCCGAGCAGACACGGCAACCGACGCTGAGATGGAACGCAGGTTTCACCGCGGCCGGAGTTCGCTGCGCGCGCGGCGAGTTGGAGGCTGCGGAGCGGCTCGCCGAACAGGCACTGCAGATCGGGCAGGAGGCCGGCCAACCCGACGCCGCGATGATCTATGGAGGCACGGTCATCATGAACCGCATGTACCAGGGAAGGGGCGCCGAGGTGATCGCGCTGCTCGAGCAGATGGTGGCCAACGTCCCGGGCGTGCCCGCCTGGGAGGCCGCGCTCGGGATAGCCTGCTGCTGGATCGACCGCCGCGCGAACGGCGCCGAAGTGCTCGCACGCGCCGTCGGGCAAGACTTCGAACACCTCCGCTTTGACCAAACCCAGACGTTGGCGTTGGCCATGTATGCGGACACGGCCGCGCAGACGCGCTCGGTCGAGGCGGCGGCGAAGCTGTACGAGCTGCTGGCCCCGTACGCGGACCAGTTCGTCTGGAACGGCGTCGCGAGCTCAGGACACGCGCGCATGTGTCTGGCGCTTCTCGCCGCCACGCTGGGCCGCCACGCGGAAGCCGACGCGCACTTCGCGTTCGCCTGCGACTTTCACCACGAGCAGGGCCTGCACCTCTGGGAGGCTCGGTCTGAGCTCGGCTGGGCCGAGGCACTCGCCGCTCGCAGCGAGCCACAACGCGCCCGGGAACATGCCGCCCGGGCGCTCGAGCTCTCCCGCGAGCACGGCTATGGCGCGTTCGAGCCACGCGCAGCCGCGATCGTGGCTGCCCAGGCGACCATCGAACCCTGATCAACCCGAGCCGCTGTCGGCGAAAGCCGCCACGCCGATCCTGGACGAGTCCTCCGCTTGGCTGCCCCTCTGCCGCTCTCGCGCGCATCAGTGCTTGTCCCGTCGACAGCATCCGAGCAAGCAGCGGCGGGCGCTGACTCCCCGGGCTCCCGCGGCAGCGGCAAGCGGCCCAGCCAGCCGAAGCGACGCTACACAACGACAGTCTCACCGCAACCACCGACGTCGACCTCGACGCACTCCGACACACGATCGCCCCGGTCGGCGAGTTCTTCGCCGCGCTCGCTGCTGATTGGCGCGGCTGGGCCGGCAAGCGCACCTGGGGAGAAACACCGATCGCCATCACCGCGACCCACGACGGACTGGGGTACATCAGACTCATCGTTGAGCTTGAGGAGAACTACCACCGCTGGCGGGTGCGCAGCGGACTCGGGCTCGAAGCTCCCGTGGTATCAGTCGTGATCATGTCGGGCACGCCGAGCCGCGGCCGGTGAGCGTATCCATCTCGGCATGCGCGGCAGGCGGTTTTCCGAGCTTTACGTGCGGGGCTAGGCTGGTGTATGGCCGCGAACACGCCTGAGGCCGTCCCAGCCCCGGCTGCGGCGCTGATGCCCGACGAGTTGGACTCCAGGCACCTGGTCCGCCGGCTAGTGGCACTCGTGGTGTTGGTCACACTCGTTGCCGTGGCGGTGCACTCACTTCCGGGACTGGGAACAGTGCGCCAGCGTTTTGCGCAGGCAGATCTCGCCCTTCTCGGGTTGATCGGTCTTCTGAAGCTGGCCTCTTGCCTGTCGAATGTGGTCGCCTTTCGTTACGTGTTCTGCCCGCGCATGAGCTGGCGGTTCAGCGCTCAGCTGTCCCTGGCCGAGCAAGCGACGAACGTGCTGGTGCCGACGGGAGGGGCGGGCGGACTTGCCCTCGGAGCCTGGGCTTTACACCAGGGAGGGATGTCGCCGAGCACATCGGTCGCCGGAGCGTCTCGTTCTTCGTGCTCACCAGCGTCCCGAACTTCGCGGTCGCCGCCGTGCTTGGCCCGCTACTGCTGACGGGCTTGTTCTCGGGTCATATCCCAGTCGTGCTGACGCTGGTCTTTTCAGCTGCCGCGTGGAGTGTGGCTGCAGTGATCGCGCTGCTGCCGCGGTTGCTCGCTCGGGTCAAGCCAGCCAAGACCGCTGGCGGCGTCGGCGGCCGGCTGCGCTCTGCTGCAGTCACGCTGGACAACGGGATTCGTGACACGGGACAGTTGCTGCTCTCCGGTCAGTGGCAGGCGATCCTCGGGGCGATCGGGTACTTGGGTTTCGATATCGCCGCGCTGATCGCTGCCTTTGCCGCCGTTGGCGGAGGGCTGCCGCTGGCGCCGCTGATCTTTGCCTACGTGATCGGCCAGCTCGGCGGGTTGATTCCGATCCCAGCCGGGGTCGGCGGCACCGACGGTGGCCTCATCGGAGCAATGGTGCTCTACGGCAGCTCGCTGTCGCAGGCCGCCGCAGCTGTGCTCGCATATCGGCTATTTCAGCTCGGTGTCCCCGCCGTTATCGGGGGCGATCGCCTTCATCCGGTTACGTCACACGCTCAAGCACTCGTCATCCCCCGCCGCCGCATGCGCACCGCTCGCAGAGCCGCTGCCGATCAAAGCTGTAACAAGCACCGCGTGAGCTTGCTCAAGCGGGACGCCGCGCCCGACGCGCCAACCAGACACCGAGAACATCGACGAGTCCGCCTTCGGGGACCGGCAACGCGCTTCGGCTAGCTGGGAGCGCCGCATTCGTATCGCTCCGCGATCGCACTCGGATTGCGCCACACGCGCTACTGACGAGCGCTTCAGCGAATCAGGGAAAGCAACGGTCGGCGCGCGGCGCACGATCGTATTCGTCGAAGAGCAGGCGCCGTTAATCGAGGCTGCGACTGCCAAGACGAGCGCCGCGCCGGATCAAAACGGAGGCTGCCACTCCCACGAGGACCGAGGGATCCGAGCGGTCCGGTTGTGCCGGTCCATGCTGCTGCTTCAGGTCGGCGACTGTGCGGGGCGATCTGGACGGGATGTCAGACATGAGCAGCTGCACCACGAGCACCCGACGCAGCGCACCGCCTTGGACTCGTTCTCCAGCTGACGTTGGCCGTCGGTATCGACAGAAGCTGAAGATAGGTAGGAGTACCGATGGTTGATTGTCGCCGATTGGGGTTTGCTTCTGCTGCGCTGGGAGACGGCTTCAACGAACAGAGGACAGGACTTGCGGCGCGCCAGGCTGCCCGTCAGCAATGAGGAGGAGGCGACATGGTCGAGCCAGAGATGGTCGATCACCCCGATGTCCAGGCCCTCGTGACCAAGGCGCGCGACCAGCTCGCGGCCGGCGACGACAAGGGGGCGGCGCGGCTTCTCACCGACGCTGCCTACCACACGCACGACCCCGAAATCGAACAGCAGGTTCGCGAGCTCGCCGCGCAGGGGCTCGAGCGCGCAGGCCGGTTCGGCAAGGGCCGCTGGGGGGAGATCATCCGAATCGCCGACCTGCACGCCCAGCAATAGTTAGACGGTCGGTTCGAGGGCCTCAGCGGCTGCCCGAAGCGCAGGCCGTAGGTCGTTTTCCTGTGGGTGGTGGTATGCCGGGCTGCGACCTTCGGTGAGCAACAGTCGTATCTGGGCAACCCCGCGTGCAGTGACCGGGCGGTGATCGACGAGGCGGTCCGCGACGTGTTCGATCAGCTCTTCGGCCGCGACGATCTTGCGCCGACAGACTGGAACGGACGTTTGCGGCCAGGCAGGCGCCTTGGCCAGCTCGACGAGGTTGCGCAGACTGCTCGCGAGCCTGCGCCGGGCGCGTATGCCGATCAGCGTGTGAGCGCGAAGCGAGATGGTGACGCTCGAGTCCGGTGAGATCCCGAGTGCCAACGACTGGTCAAGCCGGCGGGCACCGAGGTGCGCCTGCAGCCGTTCTCGCACACGGCATCGACGGATGGTCACGGTGCTTGGTTGAGCGCCGGCGGTTAGGAGCAGGCTCGCCATTTGTGATCACATCCGACCCCAGCTCGGACGTCACGTCAGCCAGGGGGCATCGATCGAGGCGCGCGGCAATCCGAGCGTCAGAGGGGACGATCGCGTTACCTCTTAGTCTGGCAACGTGCCGGCGCCTCGGGCCTTGAGCGCTTCGTTGACCTATAAAGAGCGGGCCATCACGGCGCGATCCGGGTGACGATGATCGTGTCGGCAAGGCCGATAACGAACGCCTCCCACCGGTTGGTGGCGTTCGCAAGGCGGGCGCTCTTATAGGAGAGCTCATCCTCGACTACCGCGGGCGCAGACTTCTCGTTAGCCAGCCGGTCCTTCCTCGCACAAACCGTCTTCGAGCGCGGTCATAAGCAAACCTCAGTCAGCGGCGACGAACCATCGGTATTCCTACCTATCTTCAGCCTTCACAGGGATCGACGCTGGCGTCCGCCAGGGCACGTGCCCAATGCTGTCGCGGCCGTCAACGCGGCGCTGGCCCTATTCGCTGACGGATGGGACCCCTCTGGCCGTCAGCCCGAGACGATCGTCGGACGCAGCCCTAGCAGACGCATGTCCATCATCAGATCAATCAACTGCTCCTCCTCGCGCGCGGTCGAGTTGGGTCCGGCGTCGACGCGCAACAGCAGCCGACCTCCTCGGCCGTCAGGTCCGATCAGCGCGAGCGAAGGCTGGCCGTTGCTTGCGCGGTCGGTGATCCAATCGCGCAGGTCAGATTCGTTCATCGACACAGGCCTCTGGAACGAGATCAGTACCTCAGCCACCGCCAAAACCTTGCCAGCCTCGGCACTCGCCCGCCATAGGTGTAAGTCCCGATCTTGGGTGCCAGATCGCACGTTGCCGGGCTGCCAGCGCCGCGCAGGCGGCGAGACGTGTCAACTGGCGACGCGGCGGCTACGGTTCGACAAGGCCGCGCCGGATGGCATAGCGCGTCAGCTCGGCACCATTGCGCATCCCAAGCTTGCCCAGGATGTGACAGCGGTGATGGTCCACTGTCTTCTTGCTGATCACAAGCGCGTGGGCGATCTCATCACTGGTGTAGCCCTCCGCGATCAGTTTCACCACCTCAAGCTCCCGCGGAGTCAGCGGATCCTCCGGGACTGCCTCACCCGTCCGAGCTCGCTCGAGATAGTCGCGGATCAGCGTTGTAATCGCTCCCGCATACAGAAACGGCTCGCCACGCATGCTCGCGCGACACGCCTCCACGAGATCCCGGTTGGCCGCCGTCTTTAGGACATAGCCCGATGCGCCCGCCTTGAGCGCCTCGAAGAAGTAGCGCTCGTTGTCGTGAACCGTGAGCATCAACACGCGCAGCCCGGGGCGGCGTCGCCGCAGTTCGGCCGCCGCCTGCAAACCTGTCAGCCGGGGCATTGACACGTCGAGGATCGCGAGGTCAACGTCACTCGCGAGCGCTCGCTCGATCGCCTCGGCCCCGTCCGCAGCCTCGGCCACCACCTCGATGTCGGCCTCGGCATCCAGCACGGCGCGCAAGCCGCTCCGCACGACCTCATGGTCGTCAGCGAGAAGCACCCTCGTCTTTAACGGCGTCGTCATTGATGCCCCGATACCGGAACACTGAGAACAACCTCAGTGCCCTGACCAGGGGCCGAACCGACCTCGAGCGTGGCACCGATCAGCAAAGCACGCTCACGCATGCCAGCGATACCCCTCTCCACTCGCAACGCAGGCAGCCCGCAACCATCGTCTGCGACAACCAGCACAACGTCCCCCGCATCAGGCGCAAGACACAGGCGGGCTTCTGTGCCACGAGAGTGGCGCACCGCGTTCGTAAGCGCCTCCTGCGCCACACGGTAGATGACGAGCTCCTCTT
The DNA here is from genome assembly GCA_963730075.1 of uncultured Solirubrobacterales bacterium. Classification (GTDB taxonomy): domain Bacteria; phylum Actinomycetota; class Thermoleophilia; order Solirubrobacterales; family Solirubrobacteraceae; genus Palsa-465. The sequence continues at coordinate 39,850 of CAVSQH010000007.1, forward strand.
CGGAAGACAACATCGGCAACCGCCAGCTCAAATCAGTCCGCACTCGCAGACCTTCTTGCTGCCCGACTCGTGAGCCGAGCGCAAGCAGCGCATTGACCAGGCCGAGATCATCGAGCGCCTCCGGCCGCAGCTCGCGTCCGATCCTGTGCACATCCTCGAGACACCGCAACACGATTTCGGCGATCTCGGTCAACGCCTCGCTCTGCAGTGACGCCTCGCTGGTGGCACGTTCGGCACGCAACGCAACCGCCGTCAACGTCTGTCCGACCTCATCGTGAAGCTCACGCGCGATCCGCGAACGTTCACTCTCCTGGGCCTCAAGCGCACCCCTGCTGCTCTCCCGGCGCTCATCCTCGAGGCGGTCGAGCATCGCGTTCAACGCCTCCGCGAGCGCGACCACCTCACGGCCCGCACCTCTCGCCGGCACGGCCCGACGACCGGGCTGACCCGGATCGACGCCGCCGATTACCGCTGCGAGCCGGCGCAACGGGCCAAACGCGTGACGCAACAACACGACATCGACTGCCAACATCACGACCAAGCCAACGGCGAGAATCAGCAGCTCGCCCGGCGTCGCCACTCGCTTCACCGTCACGGGCGTCCACGCCAGCAGCGCAACCCCCACGACGAGCACGATGACGTTTGCGGCGAACACCCGCCAAAGCAGCGACATCTCCTCCCACCGGCGCGCGCGCGACCGTTGGGCGGGCAAGCCACGCGGCGCCGATCGCACCGAGGCTGTCTCGTCAGACACGGGCGGCCGTCGACAATTGAGCTTGACTCGACGAGAGCATCGATTTGACGCCGGCGTCGGGCATCGGCCAAGCGTCCCCTCCAAAACTAACGATACGACTCCGCGTTACATCACACAAGGCAGCCGACCCGAGCAAGCGACACCCGGGACGATTCGACCAGCCGGGCACCGCCGGGATACCAGACCGAACCTGACCGCCGTGCGCAGACTCGGCGGAGTTCGAGCTCGATCTGTGCTGACCCTGATTGCGGAGCTACCGGCAGAATGTCGTCCGCGTCGAGGCCGACAGGAACCTCACTACTGAGGACCACGAGCGCGTGCTCACTCCAGCGTTCGATGCCACGCGCGCCGCGTCGAACGACGGCTTGGCCGGCCGGAAGCCGCACAGGATACCCGCGATCGTCGCCCGGGAGTACGGCATGCCAGCGTCGCCGGTACTCGTGACGGGACCGAGCTGATACCCGACACCCGTGTGCGCGACGGTGACCCCGGCGAGGTCACGCTCCTAGCCTAGGGCTACGGCCAGTACCGCTCCCCGGTGGTCGGCCGTGTGAGTAGGACACCGAGGGCGGGGCAGTTGCTGCCCTTGTCGGCGGCCACACCGAACCAGCACGTGCCTTTGGTACCTCTTGACGCTACCGGGTTGCCTTTGACCGTGGTCACGTTGATCCCGGACACCCAATGCGAGTAGTAGCCGGTGAGGTTGCCGGTGCCTGCAAAGAGACCGGCTTGGAGGTTTTTGTTGCCTGGTGGGGTGACCTGATAGTCATGGGCTCGGAACGTGTAGTCGTACGGATCCCAGTAGTCGTCGGCGATCGTCAGTCCCTTGTCAAGACCCGGTCGCTTCAGCAGCGTCTGAGTCACGGCCAGCGTGGCGGGCTTCCAGTCGCCCAGTGACGTGGATGTCTGGAGTCCGTTCTCGGCGGCGGTGAGATCGTCCTGTGCGGTCGTCCAGCCCTTGGCCATGTACTGGCACATGTATTGGCCGAGCAACTGAACCGGCGGCGCGTACTGGTTGGCGCAGCCCATGCCGGTGTTCGGGGGGCGGTCATAGATGGTGCGTCCGAGCTCGATTTGGGTTGGCTTGGCTTGCCACATCGCCCCCTGAGCGTTTTGCAGCGTGTCGGCCTCGACGGCCGCCCCTTCGGGAACAGGCTGAATTTGGTTGAGCAGAGTCAGCTCATCGTGGAGGTCACCGGATGGCGGCTCGCTGGGCTCCTGAGTGTCGGCGTTCGCGGCGACCCACGCTCTTGCCTGATCGGCGTTGAAGCCGAGGTACCGCTGCATCGCGCTCAGGAGGACATTCGACGGCCCCTTGCTCGTGGTCTCCGTACGGGTGATCAGATTGAACGCCTCCGCTTGGAACTGGACTACGAAAGAGGCGAGATACTGCAACTCCACCGATCCCTGGTGGGTCAAAAAGCGGCCGTTGGTATCGAGCTCGACCTGTGCCAACTGGGGATAGGCCGCGCTCTTGTTTACCGCGCCCAGGAGAAGCGCATCCCTAAAGACGTCGTTCCCGATATCAAAGTGCTTCACGATGTCCGCCATGAAGATCCCAATCGCCTTTTGCTTCCGATCGGCTACGGCATTGAACTCTGTTTGGGTGGCTGGCGGATCAAGCAGGTTGTTCACGTAGTCCTGAAGATTGGCCTGGGCGGCGTCGACCGCGCCGGCAAGTTCTTTCACCGGCTGAACGACAGCGGCGAAAGTGTCCTTGGCGACTTCCTGCTGCAAAGTGTCGAAGCCGGTCTGCATGTCTGCCTGGATGTCCCGGAGTGAACCCTGGATCTCGTCGAGCTGCTTTTGGATCTTCTGGACGGCCTCATAGATCTTGGATTCCTTTGACTCGATGCCAATCCCGAAGAGGTCGTAGGCGATATTGCCGGCCGTAATCGCCCCGCTGATCCCGTCCTTTGCCCACCCCAGGTACTTCAGATACTGCGACACGTTAGGCAGACCCGTCGCCTGGAACGAACGCTGCTTGCGCTGCTCGATCAGGTGTTTGACGTACTTTTGGACGCTTCCGTAGGCACGCGCCTTGCGTATGAACTTGAGACCATTGAAATACGGGGTGACACTGAGCAGCGCGTCGCCTGTCGAATCGCCCTGCTTGAGATCCAGCAGATGTCGACCCTTACGCCTATCGCCGGCGAGCGACCGGTTGGGATCGCTCGCTGCGTATGCGTCGATCACGGTCGACACCGGATTGACGTAGATGTCGTGCGCGAGACTCGGACCGCGCATCGTCGCCTCCAGCCATCCGCGGACCTTCAAGCCCTTGACCGTCCCGCCGCGCGCGACGACTCGCACCGCGCTCGGCCGACCGGCCAACACGAGCAGGACGTAGCCTGAGGCATCGGTCTTGGCAGCACGCCTGCTCATTTGCAGCTTCAGCCGCTGACCGGACGGGCCGTAGACGCTCAGCCTGGCACCCTTGACCGCGGCGCCGGCGGAGACATAGGTGACCAGGAGGGTGTGACGGGGTTTGCTGGTGCGGCCCCGCCCATAGGCGCTAGCCGACAGGCTGAACAACACGACCAAAGCGCCAACGACGGCGAGGCCCATCCAAGCGCTTCTCATAGCCCCATCCCGGAGCCTCGATCTAACGGTCAACGACACCAGCGCACCCCTCAGACTCTCGGTTCGACGATTCAACACATGGTCGCTCGGCGGTCGGAAGCTCGGCCTCCCGCGTCGCGTTCACGACTGGATCCTGTGTGCGAGCGCCCGGCTCGACACCCTCGGCAAGCGGCGAGCCTATGAGCGCGTCAAGCGCCCAGATCAGCCCAAGCCATCCGGAGAACGGCTTCGGCGGCCGCTCGCCGTCAAACACTCGCCCACGGATCTCGTCGCCGGCGAAGCTGACGTCAACCACGATGTTCAGCACCAGGTCGCTCACCCGCAACAGCATGCCGTCAGAGCGCCCGCCGCGCACCGTGGAACCCCCCTAACATACCCCCCAATATTTGGCCGGACCCAAGCAACGACGGCGATCTGATCGGATTGGGGTCAACGGCCTGATGAAAGGACGGCATCGAGGGTCTTCTCCGTGGATGCCGACTACTCGTTGTTCGCCGGCTCGGCGAGCCGACACCTGGCGGGGCGGATCGCCGACGGGCTAGACCGTCCGCTCGCCGGCGGCGAACGCACCGTTTCTCGCAACGATCGCGGCACTTGAGACTTCCGCTGTCGGACGATGAGATGGCCACACGTGCATGCCGGGCGCCGCGTCCCTCCTCGGTTGGCATAGCGGCTGGCGCGGGTCGTTTGCGGAACGGGCGATCGCGTTCGTGGCGAACCAGTCGTCCGGCGGCGACAGACGCGGACGCCTCCTCGGGTCGCCAGCGCGATCATGAGCTTCGAAGTTGTCGGTCGTGTGGATCTCGTCGATGCGTGCGCTCGGGTCAGACCAGGGCATATCGCAACCGCGGCGGCGTGCTCGGGCGCTGAGGCCTTCCGCGGGTCCCCGACGTTGTCCGTCGTTCCCGCAGCCGCGTGACTAGGATCGTCCTATGGCTAACAAGACGTGGTTCATAACCGGTGCTTCGCGCGGCTTTGGTCGCGAGTGGACGAAGGCGGCGCTTGAGCGCGGCGACCGTGTCGCTGCCACCGCGCGTGACCCAAGCACGCTCGACGACCTCAAGGCGGAGCACGGCGACGCGCTACTCGCGCTGAGTCTGGATGTCACCAGCCGCGAGGCGGCGTTTGGCGCCGTCAAACGGGCCCACCAGCATTTCGGTCGGCTGGACATCGTCGTCAACAACGCGGGCTATGGCCACTTCGGGATGGTGGAGGAGATCTCCGAGCAGGAGGCTCGAGCCCAGATCGAGACCAATCTCTTCGGCGCGCTGTGGGTGACGCAAGCAGCGCTGCCGTTCCTGCGTGAGCAGCGCGGCGGCCACATCGTCCAGGTGTCCTCGATCGGGGGCATCTCGGCGTTCCCGAGTGTCGGTATCTATCACGCTTCGAAGTGGGGTCTAGAGGGGATCAGTCAGGCGCTCGCCCAGGAGGTCAAGGAGTTCGGGATCAACGTCACGCTCGTCGAGCCCGGCGGGTTTTCGACCGATTGGAGCGGGCCGTCGTCCAAGCGCTCGCAGCCCAACCCCGCCTACGACGGACTCCGAGAGCGCCAGCAGCAGTGGCGCGCCAGCAACGTGCCGGGTGACCCGACCGCCTCAGCCGCGGCGATCATGCGCGTCGTCGACGCCGATCCTCCGCCGCTACGGGTGTTCTTCGGCACCGCACCGCTGGGTATCGCCGAGCAGGATTACGAGAGCCGCCTCGCGACATGGCGCGAGTGGCAGCCGGTGGCTGAGCTGGCTCAGGGAGACGCCGAGTAGCTGCGCTGCTGCACGGATCCGACAGCGCACCGTGCCCACAGCCGGCCCCGAGCCCGACGATCGCTTGGCGACCCGATGGCGCGCCCGCCAGCGGGCGGGCCATCCGGGGAGCGCCTACATACAACCGCTGGTCTCGGGACCTCGGCCGGCCGCCCCGGCTCGTGGCTCGCGTGAGCTACGCGCCACAGGGCATCGGTGGGTCGGACTACCGCTCCCACGAACGACTGGGGGCGTCGAGTTTCGTGTGGCGATCAGGGCTTCCGCTTCGACCCTGGTGGACAGCGAGAGCGGCATCAGCGCGACGAGCCCCGTGTTGAGCGACAAAGGAGCAGGCACGGCTCGTCGGCATCCGTCGGCCGTGCTTTCCGCGCGTTGCAGCCTTCGTGCGACTGCCCAAATAGGCCTGTCTGCACCCCCAACACCGCGGCGATAACCGACTACAGTCGGGGTTACCCCAAGGAGGAGGATGTTGTGAGCGTGCTTATCCGTTTTTCGCCGCCGTCTTTGACTGCCGAGCAGTACGACAACGCTGTACGTCGGCTGAATGAGGACGGCGTCCTTCCCGCAGCCGGGCTCGATTACGAGATCTGCTTCGGGCAAGACGGGAACCTTAAGGTCAGTCAGGTGTGGGACTCCCAAGAGCAGCTTGACGCTTTCGGTGAGCGCCTCGGGCCGATCCTCGCGGAGTTGAACATCGACCCCGGGGAGCCGGAACTCGTTGACGTACACAACGTCATCAGGCGCTAATCGTCGCGTTCGCAGCGGCCACGCCCCGGCGGCGATCTGACCAAGTGGGAGCCCGGTAGCCCGTCCGCAATGCTCGCGAGCCAGGGCTCACAACCGGGCTAGGTCCGCGCCGCTTCTAATTGTCTACAGCTCTTTCCCCTGTCGGACATACGGGGTGGTGAGGCGACGCCGTGCCGACGCTGCTCTCACGAGGACTGAAGCGGCAGCTTGGCGGCCGTGACCGCCGACGCTGGGTGGGGTGGTGGGTCCGCACGCCAGTTCGAGAACCTTCTGTTGACGAGGACCAGGGCGACCCTAGACGGGCGCGTGGCACCCGCATTAATATTTGTGCAGGTCCGTCGAGGAATCGCGAGAGTATGTGTCGGTCTGCGCCAATGTCCGACCGAGGCCGCTGGCCCGGATGAGTTTGGCGACCGGTCCGGGTCCTGTTGTCGACAGCTACTGCGGAGGTGGTCATGGGCAGCGTCTTCGTCCACACGCTGATGTCGCTCGACGGGTTCATCGCGGGCCCAAACGACGACATGAGCTGGGTCTTTCGGCACGTCGACGACATGCCCGGCGCGGTCGTGGACGAGGTCATCGCCAGGACTGGGGCGGTGCTGGCAGGTCGCCGCGTCTACGAGGTCGGCCGGCGAGTGCAGCGACCCGAGGCGCGCGGGCTGTTCGACGGACGCTGGAGGGGTCCGCATTTCATCCTCACCCACGCGCCACCGACCGACGAGACCCACCCGTCCTTCAGCTTCCTTTCCGGTGATGTCAGGGACGCGGTGGCGACCGCGCTGACGGCTGCCGGCGGCCGCGACGTGCTCGTGCTCGGGGCAAACGTTGTCAATCAGTGCCTCGGGGTTGGGCTCGTCGATGAGATCCTCATGCACGTCGTGCCGGAGCTCGTCGGGGACGGGGTGCGGTTGTTCGATACCTCGACGCTTCGTGCCTCGCTCACGACGCTCGACGTGTCGGCATCCGGTCAAGTCGTGAACCTGCGATTGCGAGTTGATAAAGCGGTCGCCTGAAGGCTTGGGGCTCGGCGGCCGCGAGAATCCTGGGCGCCTGACGCGGCCGTGCTGCGGTTCGACCTGCCGCCGGACGCGTACCTGCGGCTGCTCGATCGAGCATGCCCGCAACGGTATCCTCGGCGGGGGTGTTCGATCACGTCGGAATCGCCGTCTCGGACCTCGCCGCGTCCGAGCGCTTCTACCACACCGTCCTCTCCCTGCTGGGCTCCGAGCCGAGTTACGCGGACGCCGAGCTCGTCGAGTGGGAGGACTGGGACATCGGGACGACGGATCGCGAGCACCCCGTGACCCGCGGCCTGCACGTCGGCTTCCGAGCGCCGTCCCGAGAGGCCGTGGACGCCTTCTGGCAGGCGGGGATCGACGCGGGCTACCGCGACGACGGCGCGCCGGGCCCGCGCATGATCTACGGCCCGGACTACTACGGCGGCTTCCTACTCGACCCGGACGGCAACAGTGCGGAGGCGGTGCACACGAAGCGCGAGGACCCCGTGCCCGACGGCAGCGTCGACCACCTCTGGATCCGCGTCCGCGACCCCGCCGCATCCAAGCGCTTCTACGTGACGATCGCCCCTCACGCCGGGCTGCGGATCGGCGTGGACAGGCCGGACCACGTCCAGATGGTCGGCGAGAACTTCAGCTTTTCGCTGATCGAGGACGAGCGGCCGCTCACCGAGCACGTTCACCTCGCGTTCCCGGCGCAGGACGACGCGACCGTGCGTGCGTTCCACGCCGCCGCGCTCGCCGCGGGCTACGAGGACCACGGCGGTCCCGGCGAGCGCGCCGTCTACCACCCGGGCTACTACGGCGCGTTCGTCCTGGACCCCGACGGGCACAACGTCGAGGTCGTGAACCACAACCGCTGAGCCATGGCGGCGGCCGCCAGGGCCTGAGTGGACGAGTCGAGGTCGCCCGCTCCCGCGGGTGTTCGCGGCTCCGCTGCTGACGCGACCGGCACGAAGCTCCCGCCGACCTGCTCGTAGGCCGTGCTGTGATCGGCGCGATCAGCGCGATCGCAACCAATGCCTAGTCTTTCGGGCGAGACTGGTGCAAACAGCCCCTTGCGGCGGCCAGCAACTTTCAGATGAGCGTTGTGACCGGGTCGGGCACAGAGCGCAGAACGATCGCGTCGGCCTCGGTCCCGGTAGCTGTGACGGTGATGATTAACGAGTCGCTACGCGCGGCTGCCGCCCAGCTCGAGGCTACCGTGACACACGTGAAGCGGCGGGGCGCACCATCGACGACGATCTCCCGGACCGAGGCTGCCGCGCGAGACGCTCCGCGCTTGCGAGCGCGCTCGTTGGCTCTCAGCTTGAGAACGAACGCCGCATCGGAACCGCCCGTCCAGTCGCCAAGACCGGCGTACAGCCACTGCGCAAGCGCCGCTCGGGCGAGCGTTTCGTCGTCCGATTGCCGGTGGTCATCACGCGCTGTCGTGACGCTCAGGTTCGGCGTGTGCGCACGGTCTCGATCTCCGTGCGCGACAGTCACGCTAATGACTTCATCCCCACTGCTACCACTCCCTCCGACACGGCCCGGCAGTCCCTCGACGGCATAGATCGGGAACGTCACCGCGCTGAGCAGCATCTGGTGGCTGAGCCTCCGCGTCTGCTCGCTATCGCGGATCCGCGCTTGAACGATTGCCGGGTCCTCATCCTCGCGAGACTCCACCCGAATGACTGATCCGATCGTCTCCTCGTGACCGCAGACGCGGCAGACGATCACCGGCGTGGGCTCACCACCATCCCGCCATCCTCGAGAGCGATCGGTCGGGGTGACCACATCCCAGGCCAACGCCTCGCACGCCGGGCAGCGCTCGTCGCTATCGGTGACCGGCACCCGGGGCCAGTCTCCCGGCAACGGTGGCGCCACTGGCGCTCCAGCGCGATCGCGACCCACCACCGGGTTGACCCCCGTCACCGGCTGATCCAGGACCACTACCCACGCGCCGTCGCCCACCTGACACGCCAGCCGGTCACCGCCGTCAGTTACCGCCTCGACGGCAACCGCCCCGGCTGGGAGACGACCACCGAGCGCCGTCCGATCCCCTTCCAGACCCTCGCTCGCCGGCAGATAATCGTCGAGACGAGTTCCCCCGCCCCGCTCCAGGTTCCCCGTCAGCCAAACGTCGCCGTCGGCGTCGATCACCACGGCCGCTTGACCGGTGGCGTGGTCAACTGCGACCAAGACCGCCCTCACATCCATGCCAGGATCATCTCACCGCTAACGGGCTCTCGCTCCCGCAGTGATCGATCTGCAGCAGCGACGCTTTCGGGTTGCCGGCTCGAGGCGTTCGCTTTCACGGGGTAGGGAACGTCCGAGGTCGCGGATCACGACTTGACGAAGGGCGCCTTGCCGGCGCGCGCTGGTACCGTCCGCCGATCGCCGGTTACCGCCCACAGCGCGAGAAGTCACGGATCGACAGAGCCATGCAGGCGCTCGCAAGGACGCGTTTCGGCGGCTGGCTGTTTGTCAATGTGTTCCCCGTCATCGACCGATGGTTGATCCCGCGCACGCGCGGCCGAGTGAAGGTGGCGGTCGGCCAGCCGATTTTGCTTTTGCATACCCGTGGCGCGCGGTCCGGGCAGCCTCGGACGACCCCGTTGCTCTACACACCCCACGGTGATGGCTTCATCGTCGTCGCCTCCAAGGCCGGTGCGGAGCACAATCCTGCGTGGTATTACAACATCCGTGCCCATCCGGATGCGGTCGCTGTTGAGACTGGCGGCCCCCGGATCCAGGTTCGCGCGCGGGTGGTCGAGGGTGCTGAGCGCGCAGAGCTTTGGCAGCTCGTCAACGACAATTACAACGGCTATGAGATCTATCAAGGACGGGCCGGCGGCCGCGCGATCCCGGTCGTCATGCTTGAGCGGTGAGTAGGCGGTCAGTCCCGCTTGTCCTGGTGCATACATGAGCGTGTGTCACCAACCGGCGCTCGCGGATCGCTGCGGTCATGCTCGGTCCGCTGCTGGCCGTCGCGTTGACGCAGACCTCAGCGACGGCGGAGGACGCCGATCGTTCGTTCAAAGGCGGCTGCGATCTTGGCTGCGCCCGTGAGGTTGGGATCGTCGCCGAACCCCTCGAGCGCACCTGTGTTGCAGACGATGTCCAGCCACGAGCACGCCCGTTTGACAGCGACGGGGATCGTCCCCCAGCGTGATGGGACCATGGTTTTGAAGTCGGTCGCTCTGAACGCGCCCTGAACGTCGGCTGTCTTCTTCGGGCCACCGTACAGGCGCGTCAGCTCGTGGTTGAGCGCCAGCAGGCCGGGAGTGGTCGCAAGCGTCAGAGAACGGGCCGGTTCGCCGGCCAGCCAGTTGCCGAGAAACGGGTTGTAGTAGGTCATCCCGACGAGCGGGACGTGCGGCGCGGCGGCGCGCAACCCGGCGAGCATCGTGTCGAGGTTGAGCTTGATGGTCGCGAGCGCTTGGGTTTCGCAACTCTGATCGATGCCGATCGGGCCGACGCAGCCCACAACGTCGTTGCCGCCGATGTCGATCGTGATCAGGGCGACGTGGCCGCGATGACGGCGCAGGAACCGTAGGGCGGCGTGATACTGGCCGCCGGTGCGCATCGACTCGGTCGTCGCGCCGGAAATCGCGATGTCATCGAGCATTAACCCGCCTAGCGTCCGCTTGTAATGGGCGAGGATCCGGTACGGATAGGACTGGGTTCCGTTCCAGACCGGCACCGAGTCCCCGAGCGCCAGGTAGTACGAGCGCGTTGCGGTGGCCGTACGCGAGGCAGTACCGGCAGCTGCGGAGACGTTGACGCCCGGCGCACCGATGGCCAGCAGCGACAGGACCACCAGGCCGATCGCAATGGGAAGACGCGTCGACGAGCTCACCCCACCTTAAACGGGGTACAAGACCGATTGTTCCGCTCACGTGCCCCGACGCTGCCAAACCACGTGGGCGCGCTTCCGCGGACGCGCGAGCTCGCCTTCGCGCTGCGGGAGCAGTGCCGCCCTAGAAGATGCTCGCAGTTTCGCGCGTCGACTCGACGATGCAGCCGCCCTGCGTGCCGCTCGTGATCGCGGCCGCTCCTTCCCAGAAGCCAGGGAGGTATTGGTTTGAGATGAACTGGTGGCGGGCGCGTGCCCGGAGCGCGACGTTCACGTGAGCTGACGGCACCATCAGACGCCAGCGCAAGGGGTATCGGCTAGTTGCGCCCTGTGGCCGGATGACCGGGCGGAGTGGCACAACGGTGAAGTGCCGCGGATGTGTCACTCGACCGCCGACGGACCTGAACGTGCCATCCTGGACACCCGTCGGCCGGCCGGCAGGATCGATGAACTGATACAGCATGAGATCGCTGCCATCGTTGAACTGACAGGCGAACCAGTTCCAGTGAAAAGAGGCCGAGTTCGTGGCGAAGTTTCCCCACTGATGGTCGAACCAGCCCTGGCCATGGATCCGGCTCGACCGGCCACCGAGCACGAGCGTCCCGCGCGCGGCGAGACGAGGATCGGAGTAGTACGCCGAACTGGCGCCCCGCCCCTCCCGGACGATGCCACGAGGACCGTTGAGCATGTACGGCTGGGCCGGAGTCAAGCTGAGCTGCAGCCGCCCTTGGCCGGGCACCGACGCATCGACTGACCAACGCCCCATCACACCGCGCGGCGCCCAGCGCAAATCGAAAGCACCCACGTCGATCCGAGTCTGACGCCTAAGCAGCGGGCCGACGCCGAGATACTCCTTGGAGAGCACGATCCGGTCGGCGCGCAGATCGACCACGTTGACCCTGGCCGCAAGGAAACCTCCACCGGACCACACTGTCGCAAACCAGAAGAAGTCCCTGCCGTGGTGATCGGCAACGGTTCCTGCCGTGTACCACCACTCAACCTGGAACCCGGGATGAGCACCATGGTCACGCGGGAGAACCACCGGTCGCAGCGCGGGCAATGACACAGCCGCGGTCGCGGCACCTCCCCCAAGCACAGCTACCACCACCGGCAACGCCAGCCAGGCACGCCGGTTCCACGGGCGCATCGCTCGATACTAGTGGAGGACGCGGCCGCCCGGTTGGCCGCTCAGCCGCCGTCGGATTGGCTGCTCCGGAGCCACTGTCCGAGCGAGTCCAGCAGGCTGCCCATGCCGTGCTCGCGCCGGGCCGGTATCTCGTGACCATCAACGAACGCGCCCTGCTCGGTGAAGACCAGTCGGGTGCCCTCGCGCTCGGGCTTGAAATCCGCTGTGGCGACGGAGACCGAGATGCGGATCCCGTCCACGACCATGTCGTACGTGTAGACGATGCGTTGGCTCGGGACGATGTCCCAGAAGACCGCGCGGTAGGCGTATTCGCGGCCGTCGGGCGCCGTCCCCTGGTGGAGCTCCCATCCACCGACGCGGAAGTTGAGCTCGTAATCGCCCTCCGAACCGTTATACCAGCGCGCCTTGGCCTGCGGGTCGGACCACGCGGCAAACGTTCGGCCGGGGGATGCGTCGTAGACGCGCTCCACAACGAATGTGGCGTGCTCTATTGATCGTTCGCTTATCGCGTGCCCGCTCTCGGTGGCTCGTCGTCGCTCTCGGCGAGGTTCGGGTTAGGGCCGGCGGGTCAGTCGCTCAGCGCGCCGGCGAGGGCGTGTGCGATCACTCGCGCGTAGGCCTCGTCGGTCCAGCCGCGGTGTTCGACGAGCCTGAGGTACACGGCCTCCGATGAAGCGATCGCATAGATGATGTCGGCGGCCTGCTCGGTCGATAACCCATCGCGTAGGAGCCCGGCGCGGCCGAGCGCCTCTGCGCTCTCGAGCGTGTCGGCTCTAGTCGCAGCCCGACCCCGTTCGCGCGAGTACAACGCGGCCTTTGGCGGATTCTTCCAGCGGCTTGCCGCGGACGGCATCAACAAGTCCAACACGATCTTCCTGATCACGGTCGACGAGGGTGACCATTTCAGCGGCGGCTTGCCACTGAACCCCGGGTGCGACGGCGTGACCGTTCCGTGCGTCTACACGAACCCGATCACCGGCGCGAGGAACGTCGGCGAGGTCGACGTGAACCTCAACACGCTGGTGCAGAAGACCACGGGCGACAACACGGTGTTCGACGAGGACAGCGATGACGCGCCGGAGATCCTGATCAAGGGCCAGCCGTCGGCCGACTCCGCGCCGAGCCGCAACCTCGAACGTGACATGTCGGCGCTGAGCGAGTTCGACCTGATCGCCGACGGGCCGGAGCCGATCACCGACAACATCGCCGACCAGCAGGAGCTCGGGATCCTCCACATGATCAATGCGGACCCGCTGCGGACGCCGTCGTTCGTCCTGTTCGGCAACGACGACTTCTTCTTCGACGACGGGTTCGACGTGCCGTGCCCCGAGCCGGGGCTCGACGCGGGCTGCGCACAGCAGGACCCGGGCTTCGCCTGGAACCATGGCGACGACCAGCCGCAGATCGCCAGCACCTGGCAGGGTTGGGTCGGCCCTGGAATCGAGAACCTCGGCACCGACGGCGGGACCTGGACAGACCACACGGACGCCCAGCCGACGATGCTGTCGATGCTCGGCTTGACCGACGACTACGTTCCTGACGGCCGTGCGATCTCGCAGATCATGGACCCGTCCGATATGCCGGCGGGGATCGCGGGCGATACGTCCGGCTACGACGCGTTGTCAAATGCCTACAAGCAGCTCGATGCGCCGTTCGGTGAGTTCGGGCGCGACAGCCTCCAGGTCAGCACTAGGGCGGTGTCGACGACCTCGCCGAACGATTCGACCTACAAGAGGTGGGACTCGCAGCTCGCCGCGTGTGAGGCGGTCAGAACTCCGGTCGTCTCGAAGATCGACGCGCTGCTCAGCGATGCCGCATTCGAGCCGACGTTCAAGATCAATCAGAGTCAGGCCGCGTCGCTGACCGAGCAGGCGAACGAGCTGATCACCGACATGAGCGAGCTCGACGGGATGGCAACCCCGCCCCACTCGAGGATCTGCATTGCAGGGGGCGGTTCCGACGAGGCACCGGGTCCACAACGACCCCATGGGTCGCCGGCTCCGCAAGGCCCGGAAGGGGTACCCGGCGTTGACACCGCGACGCCGAGGGTCAGGTGCGCCGCAACGGTCCGTCGCCATGGCCGGATCACCGTGACATGCAAGGAGATGGGGCACGGCGCCTCCGCGAGGGCACGCTTCGTCGTCTCGCTCTCGCGTGGCAAGCGGATCGTTGGCTACGGCCAGGGCCGGGCGAAGAGGCAGATCGTCGTGCACCACCGCCTCAGGCTGCACGGCCGCTACCTGCTGACGGTTACGGTTGCGGGCACGACGCGCTCGATCAGGACGTACATCCGCGCATAGGGCAACGCTGCGCCGGGGCGCCGGGCCTCTTGCAGGTCCGGCGCCTCCTGGCGAACGAAGCTCGGCGCCGATGAGCCGACCCTCGCGCGCTAGCGCCCCGATCCCGCAGCGGATATGGTCGCCCGCGGATCGGAATGATGAGATGAGCGACGCCCGGATCGTTGTGCTCGGTGGCGGCTTCGGCGGCCTGGAGCTGACCAGCAGGCTTTCCGAGCAGTTCGGCGATCGGCTCGAGATCGTGCTGATCGACCAGCGTGATGCGTTCGTGTTCGGGTTCTCGAAGCTCGACGTGATGTTCGGCCACGCCGATGCCTCCGCCGTCCGCCATCCCTACGTCGATGTCGTCAAGCCGGGCGTCAGGTTCGTTGAGGCCGTGATCCAGTCGATCGACCCGGTCGCCAAACGCGTCGAGACCACCGCGGGATCGTTCGAGGCTGACGTGCTGGTGGTCGCTCTCGGCGCCGACCTGGACCCCGGTGCAACGCCCGGGCTCTCCGAGGGCGGTCATGAGTTCTACACCGTCGACGGTGCGTTCGCGACGCGAGACGTGATCGCCGAGTTCGACGGCGGCCGCGTGATCGTCGGAGTCCTATCGACGCCGTTCAAGTGCCCGCCGGCGCCCAGCGAGACCGCCCTGCTGATGCACGAGACGCTCGTGCAGCGAGGACTCCGTGAGCGCTCCGAGATCGCGCTGGTGGTCGATTTTCCGCGCCCGATTCCGCCATCACCCTCCGCGTCCGCGGCGCTCGTGGTCGCCTTTGAGGCCCGCGGGATCGAATGGCACCCGCGCCGCGAGGTGTGCGCGCTCGATCCGTCGCGCCAGGTCGCGACCCTGCGCGACGGCGGCGAGATGGCCTATGACCTGTTCCTCGCCGTTCCGATCCACCGCGCCCCGCCGGTGGTCGTCGACTCGGGGATGACCGTCGACGGCTGGATCCCGGTCGATTCCCTGACGCTCGAGACGCCGCACGCCGACGTCTACGCGATCGGCGACGTCGCCGCGGTCGGAACGCCCCGCGCGGGCGTGTTCGCCGAAGGGCACGCCGCCGTCGCGGCCGAGCGGATCGCGGCCCGGATCCGGGGCGGCTCAACCTCGGCGGAGTATGACGGGCACGGAATCTGTTACGTCGAGTTCGGCGGCGGCGAGGTGGCCAAGATCGACGTCACGTTCTTCGCTGATCAGCGCGGCGGCGAACTGGTCGGCCCGTCTCAGGCGCTCGCGGCCGACAAGAGCGAGTTCGGCTCAAGCCGGATCAGACGGTGGTTCGGGCGTGACTGGGACGCGCGCCGGGACCGAATAGCCGGTGGGTAGCCCTGACACCCGTCGTCTGAGCAGCCGGACCGCCGCCGGGAGGTTGGTTCCCGCGCACGCAAGCCGCTATGTTGCTCCGGGGCTGGCTACCGCCTAAAAGTGGCGCGGGTGAAGCCCGGGAGCTTTTGGAGCGCGAGGAGGCATTTGGTGAGAGCACGGATGTCCTGTCTGGTGGCGTTGCTCGCGTGGGTCGTGCCGGCGGCGCTGGCCTTGGCGCCGGCCGCCTGGGCCTCGGGCTCGTCCTGCAAGGTCACTGACAAGGCGACCAGACAGTCCTACAGTGACCTGCAGTCGGCAGTCAACGCGGCCTCTGCGGGCGACAGGCTGTTGGTGCAGGGCACCTGCACTGGTACGACCACGATCGCGATCGGATTGACGGTGCAAGGGACACGGGCGAGCGGCGACGCCGCGCCGACGCTCGATGGGGGCGGCGGCGGCTCGGTGCTGACGATCATGCCCGGGATCAGAGTCGCGATCAGATCGCTGACGATCACCAACGGCGTGACAGCGTCCAGCGACCTCGGCGGCGGCATCACCGACGAGGGCGGCGTGGTGACCGTGATCGACAGCACGATCACCGCCAACAGCGCCATGTTCGGCGGCGGGATCGAAAACAATCAGGGCCGGGTCGTCGTCGAGGACAGCGTCATCACCGGCAACGACGCGACCGTGGACGGGGGTGGGATTGACACGTTCCCAAGCGGAAGCGTCACGGTGCGGGGGGCGACCAGCGTCAACGACAACACCGCCGGCCTCAACGGCGGGGGAATCGCGCACTTCGGGTCCGGCAACCTCACGCTGCGCAACACGAGCACCGTCGCGGGCAACTCGGCCGTCAACGGCGGCGGCGGCATCTACGACGCCAACACCGGCACCGTGACGCTGCACGACACCAGCAACGTGCACGACAACACGGCCGGGGGCGACGGGGGCGGCATCAACAATCACGGTGGCGGCACGATCGCCATGCACCGCAAGACCAGCGTCTACGGCAACGTCGCAGGCGGCGACGGCGGCGGGATCTTCAACAACGGCGGCAGGCTCAAAGGCGTCGTTGCGGCGGGCAACGTTTTTGCGAACACCCCCAACGACGTTGCCTAGCTGTAGCCATCGACGCTGACCGGCCGCGAGATGGCGGCCTGCGCGACCGCTCGCACAGGCCCCAAGTCGAGGGCCGCTCAGCCCGCGTGGGCGAGCTCGGCGTCGGAGGCCGGTGACGGCGCCGAGACCGGGGTGGAGACCGCGTGATACCAGGCGGGCAGCCCGGCGAGCATCCGCTCACGAAGCGACGGCTCGGCAGCCTCGCTCGAGGCCGCCATCGCCCGGATCCGGAGGTTGGAGGCCAGGTAGGCAGCGGCGGGGTCGGCGACTGCGTGACCGTTGTGCAGCGAGATCGCGGCGACTGACCCGTCCCTGGCCTCACCGATCAGGACCGTGCCGGTGAGCGGCGCGGCCGAGTTGCGTTCGGCCAGCTTGCGCAGTGTGTCGCGGTCGTCGGCGGTGGCGGGGCGGATTGAGTAGGTGTTGGTGGCGAACATTTGATCTCTCCTGGACGGGGTGACTTGCTGGATCCAAGGAGATCAAGCGCCGCTGACATCCGGCAGACGTTTCGCTGACGGACTCTCGCTGACGGGCGCCGACGATCGTGATGCAGAAGGACGAGCCGAGCGAGCCCGACCGCGTCGACCGGCACGCTCAGATCGGGAGCTCGCCGCCCCGCTTGACCATCTTCATCGTGAACTGCGAGTTGACCCGGGCGAGGCCCGGGAGCTCGGCTAGCTTGTTCATGTAGAAGGTCTCGTAGGCGGCCTGATCGGCCACGGCGACGCGCACGACGTAGTCCGGCAGCCCGAACATCCGTCGGCATTCGACGACCTCGTCGAGCGCGACGATCCCCGCCTCGAATGCCTCGACCGTCGCGCGGTCCTTGAGCGTCAGCTCGACGTGGACCGTGACCTCGAAGCCGCGATCGACGGCGGCGGGATCGATGTCGGCGTGGTAGCCGCGGATCACCCCGGCCTGCTCGAGCGCGCGCACGCGACGGAGGCACGGGGAGGGGGAGAGCCGCACGCGCTCGGCGAGCTCGACGTTGGTCAGCCTGCCATCGGTCTGCAGATGACGCAGAATTGCGCGATCTAGGGCATCCATGGGTAGATCATGCCACGCCAGGCCGCACTTAAGGGCCGTAAAGCCAGAAAATGCCAGGGGCTCGCAATTATCATTTCGGGCTGATGGCAACGGTCGCGACCACCCGGCAACCAAACGGCTGGACCGCACGGGACGTGGCCGGGATCGGGATCGCCGTCGGCGTCTACGGCGTCTCGTTCGGGGTCCTCGCGGTGGCCGCAGGGCTGAGCCCCGCGCAGGCCTGTGTGATGTCGATGCTGATGTTCACGGGCGCGTCGCAGTTTGCGTTCATCGGCGTGCTCGCGGGCGGCGGCGCGGCGCTGGCGGGGGTCGCTCCCGCCCTGATGCTCGCGCTCCGAAACGCGGCCTACGGGCTGTCTCTGAGCCCGATCCTGCCGCGCCGGCTGCGCGACCGCGCGCTCGTCTCCCACCTCGTGATCGACGAGAGCACGGCGATGGCACGGGCCCAGGACGATCCCGGTGCTGCCCGCCGCGCGCTGATCGCCACCGGCGCCACGGTCTGGGTGTGCTGGAACGCCGGCACGCTCGCAGGTGCGCTTGTGGGCGGGAGCCTGGGCAACCCAGACACGTTCGGGCTCGACGCGATGTTTCCGGCGGCATTCCTCGCCCTGCTGGCGCCCCAGCTGCGCCGTCCAGGGGCTCCGGCGGCGGCGGTTGCAGGCGCGGCGGTCGCGCTCGTCGCGGTGCCGTTCGCGCCGGCCGGCATCCCGGTGATCGCCGCGCTGATCGGCGTCGTGCCGGGCCTGGTGTCCGCGAGACGAGCCGGCGAATGAGCTGGGCACTGCTGCTGGCCCTGTGCGCCGCCTCGTATGGGCTGAAGGCGGTCGGCCCCATGCTTGTCGGCGGCCGCGAACTCGGGAGCGAGGCCAAGCGGGCGCTGGACCTGGTCGCCGTGCCGCTGCTCGCTGCGCTGGTCGTCGTGCAGACGTTCGGTGACGGGCAGCGGCTGATGGTCGATGCGCGGGCGCCCGCGCTCGCCGTCGCGGCGCTGCTGGTCTGGCGCCGGGCTCCGTTCCTGGTCGTGGTGCTGGCTGCGGCGGCGACGGCGGCGCTGCTGCGGGCACTCGGCTGACGGTCGCGCCGAACGACCGCTAGCGTCAGCCGCTCGCCGCGCGTGATCCGGCCATCGATCGGGTACGTATGCTGGGCACGCGGGTCCGCTGACTGGCGCGCGATGACAGGCCGAAGTCGCTAGCCCCCGACCGGTGCCGGGCTCATGTGGCCTCCTCGCGCGCCGGGCAGGCCACACGTGGATGCAGCCTGCTCAAATCCGGGCGACTTCAGGAGCGACTGCGGAATCGCGATGAACGCCCCGGGGCGTCCGAAGGCGAGGCCGAAGCCGGAGCCCGGCCGTGGCGCGGTGCTCCTCGGATCGGGGAATGTCGAGAAGCCGTGCCTGCGCATGCACCGAGAGAGTTGGAGCATCGCGAGCTTCTGGCTCTCTGACGCCGAGCCCGGAGGTGGGCTGCCGCCCGGCAGCAGCTTGACGCACGCGCGCTGGGCGGACTCGAACGCAGGGGACCGGGGATTGACTCCCGAGGGGATATTGACGCCGCCCCCCGCGCTCGGATCCGGGAAGCTCGGGACGCCATGCGCGCGCATGCACTCAGCGAAATTGATCCCCGCGTCGGCAAGTGACCCGCCGTGGCTGGACCCGCCCGACGACCCGCACGCCGCAAGCGCCGCCGCACATCCCGCGGCGGCCAGCGCGACGACGAGAACCCGCGCACGGTTGCGGGCTTTAATCGTGAGTATGAGCGCAGCCGTCTGGCTGTTTTAGGCGACGCGCCATAACAGGCTCGTAACGCCGTTACGCCGGTGTTACGAGTGCGCTCTGATCAGGGTTTAATGAGGCCGACAACAGGAGAGGATTGATGGGTAGCTACGACGAGACGTATCGCAGCTGGCAACGTGACCCGGAGGCGTTCTGGCGGGCGGCAAGCGCCGCGATCGAGTGGGATCGCCCGCCCGGACCAGATCCTCGACGGATCTCGCCGGCCGAGCCCGGCGTGGTTTCCGGGCGGCCGGCTCAACACATGCTTCAACGCGGTCGATCGCCACGTTCGAGACGGGCGCGGCGACCAGATCGCGCTGGTCTACGACAGCCCGGTGACGGGAACTGTGCGCCGCTACACTACGGTGAGCTGCAGGACGCGGTCGCCAGGGCGGCGGGAGCGCTGGTCCGAGAGGGAGTCAAGCGAGGGCGATCCGGTCGTGATCTACATGCCGATGGTCCCCGAGGCGGTGATCACGATGCTCGCCTGCGCGCGGCTCGGGCGCCGTGCACTCGGTCGTGTTCGGCGGGTTCGGCCCCGACGAGCTGGCGGCGCGGATCAATGACTCGGGCGCGCGAGTGATCGTGTGCGCCTCGTGCGGCATCGGACCGGCTGGCGTGACGCCGTACAAGCCGCTGGTCGACCGGGCGCTCGAGCTGGCCGACGGCGACGACGCGGCGCTGCGTGGTGCTCAGCGGCCCGAGGGGCCCGGCGCCGTGATGCTCGGCCGCGACGTCGAGTGGGACGAGTTCCTCGATGGCGCCGCAGCCGGCCGAGTCGTGTCTCGTGGACGCCAACCGACCCGTCTCTACATCCTCTACACGTCGGGGACGACCGGCCTGCCGAAGGGGATCGTGCGAGACAACGGCGGTCATGCCGTGGCGCTGCAGTGGTCGATGGGCAACGTCTACGACGTGCGGCCGGGCGAGGCGTTCTGGGCCGCTTCGGATATCGGCTGGGTCGTCGGCCACTCCTACATCGTCTACGCGCCGCTGCTGCACGGGTGCACGACGATCCTGTACGAGGGCAAGCCAGTCGGCACGCCGGACGCTGGAGCGTTCTGGCGGGTGATCGCCGATCACGGCGTGAACGTGATGTTCACGGCGCCGACGGCGATCCGTGCGATCAAACGCGAGGACCCAGCTCGGCGAGCGGATCCACGACCACGATCTCGGCGCGTTCCGGACGCTGTTCCTTGGCCGGCGAGCGGCTCGACCCCGACACGCTCGCCTGGGCGCAGACGAGTCTCGACCGGCCGGTGATCGACCACTGGTGGCAGACCGAGAGCGGGTGGGCGATCGTCGCCAATTGCATCGGGATCGAGCAGCTCGAAGTCAAGCCGGGGTCGCCGACCAAGCCGGTGCCCGGGCTACGACGTCAGGATTCTCGACGACGACGGCAACGAGGTGCCCAACGGTCAGACCGGCGCGATCTGCGTCCGATTGCCGCTGCCGCCCGGCTTCAGCCCGACGCTCTGGGGCAGCGACGAGCGGTTCGTCGCCGCCTACCTCTCCCGCTACCCGGGCTACTACCTGACCGCCGACGAGGGGTACTACGACGAGGATCGGATACCTGTACGTGATGGGGCGGATCGATGACGTGATCAATGTCGCCGGTCACCGGCTGTCGACGGGCCAGATGGAGGAGGTGATCGTCGAGCCACCCGGACGTGGCCGAGTGCGCTGTCGTCGGCGTGGCCGACAAGCTCAAGGGCCAGCTTCCGATCGGCTTTGCGGTGCTCAAGGCCGGCGTCGACCGTCCCGATCAGGAGACGTCACCGACGAACTGATCGCGCTCGTCCGCGAGCGGGTTGGCCCAGTGGCGTCGCTGAAGACGGTCTCGGTCGTCAAGGCGCTGCCGAAGACGCGGTCGGGCAAGACGCTGCGAGCCACGATCCGCACGATGGCCGATGGCGAGCAGTGGATCGGTGCCGCCGACGATCGAGGACGCCACGGTGCTCGACGACTACGCGGGGCTGCTATCGAAGCTCGGGTACGGGGAGCCGGCCGCGACCCGCGCCTAGCCATAGCTCGGCGTCGGCGGGATCGCCGCAATGGGCTGGCGGTGAACCACCGAACGGCCAGGCCGGTTATGTTTCCCGGCCCATGACCGGGCTCACAATCAAATCTGCGCTCGCCGCCGCGGCGATGCTGTTCACGCCGGCGGGCGGCTACCACGGGCACTACGACCACGGCCGGGCGGCGCCGTTCCGCGTCGGCGCGGCGGTGGCGAACTTCACGCCGCCGGCGTTCGGCCACGTGCCGGGCGGCGATCCCGCCAACTGCGCGCATCCGCCGCAGTACAACGGTTCGCGGCCGTTCGCGTTCGAGGAGCCGTACATCGACGCCCAGCACGACGGCCACTACGACCCGGGCGATCCGTACATCGACTGCAATCACGACGGCCGCTGGGACGGGAATCTGCTCGGCGGCGGCGGCAACACCCCGCGCTACTTCGACCACGTCGCCGACCCGGTCACGGCGCGCGCGATGGTCGTCTCCAACGGCCATCAGACGATGGCGGTCGAGGTGCGTCGACCAGGAGGGCCTGTTCAACGTCTACCAGCAGCGGATCCGGGCCAAGGTCCGCCGCGATGGCTACCGGCTGAGCAACATCTTCATCTCGGCCACCCACGACGAGTCGGCGCCGGACAGCATGGGGCTGGGCGGGGTCTCGCAGACGACCTCGGGGGTCAACAACTACTGGGTCTCGTACCTGGTCGACCAGAGCGCGCGGGCGATCGAACGGGCCTACCGGGCGCTGCCGCCGGCGACGATCCGCTACACCGAGGTGCTCGAGCCGTCGAACGTCCGCCAGTGCTGGTCCTCGTACCCGTACGTCGACGACCAGCACATCCCGGTCCTGCAGGCGGTCGACGGCCGCGGGCGGACGATCGTCACGCTGGCGAGCGTCAGCCAGCATGACGAGACGCTCGGCTTCAACGGCGGCACGCCGGCGCTCGACGCCCAGAACAACTGGGTCTCCGCCGACTGGATCAACTTCTTCCGCGACGCGCTCGAGCGCAAGCTCGGCGGCGTCGCGATCGAGATGGCCGGGCTCGGTAGGCTCGGTCGAGAGTCCCGAGGTGTACCGCTCCGCGATCTCGCGCACGCCGCAGCAGTTCATCGATGCCAGCCACCCTGCGGGATGCCGGACGCTGTTCGGACCCGCGGCGGGACCGACGCAGGCGGGCACGCTTCACGTGCCGCTCGGCTACACGGGCGAGACCAGGGCGTTCGGGACCGACATGGCCAAGCCGATCATCCAGGCGCTGCGCAGCGGCGAGTACCACAACTCACAGACCAACACGATCTGGGGCAGCGCGCGCCAACATCTGCGTCCAGCTGCAGAACGAGCTGTTCCTGATCGGCGCGCCAGGTCGGAGTGTTCGCCCAGCGGCCCGGACTACAACGCGAACTGCACGGTCGCCTCGCCGGTCGCCGCCAACGGCGCGACGAGCGGCCAGTCGCTGCGGTCACAGGTGGCCGCGTTCCAGATCGGCGACGGCGAGTTCATCTCATTGCCGGGCGAGGTGTTCCCGTTCACGTTCCTGCGCGGCTTCCTCGGCCCGCAGGACATGCCCGACCCGACCGCGCCGCTACCGCCGTGGCTGCTCCCGCACATGCAGGCGCCGTTCCGCTTCATCGACGGGCTCGGCGAGGACATGCTCGGCTACATCTTCCCGGCCGGCAACGCGGTCGGGATCCCGACCGCCGCCAACCTCGATCCGTCGGGCGACGACCGCTTCGGCTGCCACCACTCCGACGATTCGGAGTCGACCTCGGCCGACGCCGCCAACATCATCGGCGACGCGCTCGTGCGCGTGCTCGACCGCCATGGACGGGCCGAGCGGATCGTCCGCGGGCGCTACATCCTGCCCTCGGGCGAGCGGTCGCGGGATCCGCTCGGCGGCCCCGAGATCAAGTGCAACGTCGACCAGACCTTCCACTACGCGGGCCGCGCGGTCGGCGTGCAGCTCGCTGGGGGACAGGTCGTGCACCCGCGGCTGTGGATGTCACTTAGCGGACTACCCCAGCGCCGGCCCGACCGCGACACGCGCGGCTACTTCGACGCCCGAGGCAGGCGCGTGTGGCTGGACGTGTACCCGTCGATCGGCTGAACGGGGACGCTCACGCGCTCCCCGGCGCGACGTGCTTGCGGAAGGGCCGCGGCGCCGGCGAGATTGCCCTTGCGCTCGCACAGCTCCAACGCCTCCCGCAGAGCAGCTGAGGCGTCCTTCTCCCGGCCGCCGATGGCAAGCACCTCGGCGACGTCCTTCTTGACGGTTGCTCGCAGCTCGAGGTAATCGGTGCGGCCGACGATCGCCATCGCCTCTTGGGAGAGCAGCTCCGCGCCGCTGTGATCACCGCTGCGGGCGATCAGCTTCGCCCGTGCGCGCCGCCACCCCGCCTGAGCGTCCATGTCCTCCGGTACCGCCTTCTGTGCCGCGAAATCGGCCAGCGCCAGACACTCCCGTTCGCGCCCCTGGGCAAGCAGCGCGTCGATCAGATAAGGCACGACGCTGGTCATATAGCCCCAGCTCTGCATGCGCTCGAGCGCCTCGTACGCGGGGCGCAGCTCGCGCTCGGCGGCGGCGGGGTCTCCGGCCAGCAGCTCGATCGGACCTGACTGAAGGGCGATTCGGGCCAGCGTCAGCTCAAGGCCGAGCTCGCGGGCCAGCTCCTTCGCGAGCGCAATACGCTCTCGGGCGATGGCGAATGAGCCGAGCATCGCCTGCAGCTGCGCGCCGACTCGCAGGACGTGTATTCGCAGCGGGCGGTTACGGACCGCGGTCGCCTCGAGCTCGTCCACACGCTCGAGTGATTGACCGACCGGCGTCGGCCCCAACAGCAGGGCCATCATGACGCCCTGGAGGCTGTCTACCTCCTGCGCCGATTCGCATGCCTCATGGGCGAGCCGCGCCGAGCGCTCGTAATCCCCAACCGCGGCGGCCGCCTCGCCTCGCCAGAAACGAAGATTGCCGGATACCGCGAGTGCGCGGGCCAGGGCAGCCTTGTCGCCGATTCGCTCGAAGACCGGGATCGCTGTTTCCAACCGACTTCGGACCTCAGCCTGTCCGATCAGCTCCTGTGGGTCGATGTGCAGGCGCAGCGTCGCCAGGGCGACGCCCGCGTCCATCGCGACGTCCTGCAATCCGATCTCCTGTCCCCGCTCGACGGCCTCGGACAAAGCCGAGTCGGCCTGCTGCGTGTCTCCGAGCTCGATCAATGCGCGGCCGAACACCGATAGCAGGCGCACACGGTGTGGGTCATCCTGGGGATACAGGGCGATCGCCCGCTCGAGCAGACCCGTCGCGGCAGGATTGTCGCCCCGTCCGTAGGCGCGGGCGCCCGAGGCGGCGAGCCTCGCAGCAGCTCGCTGTGAAAGCTCGGCGGCATGTGCTCCCGGCGGTCCCAGCTCGACGAGGCAGCGATACGCCTGTTCGAGGTGGTAGCCGACGATCTCGTCGAACTCCTCACCGCGCCCCTCGAGCCACTTCGCAACTCGCTCGTGCAGCTCCGAGCGCAGCGCTTTCGGGATCCGGTCGTAGGTCGCATCGCGGAGCAGTATGTGCTCAAAGCGGAACGTGTCCTCGAGCGTCTCGTGCGGGCGGATGAACTCCTTGCGCACGAGCGCCGCAAGCTGTGCTCCGGACGGCCGGCTGCGGCCCGGCGCGAGCTCTGCCAACGCCTCCCATTCGAACTCGAGACCGACCACTGACGCTCGCTCCAGCACATCTCGCTCCTCGTCGGGCAGGGCGTCCAGCCGGGCGGCGATCAGCGCACGCAGTGTGGGCGGCACGTCGTCGAGGTCGCCGCTGCTGACGAGCATTGCGAGAAGCTGCTCGACGAACAGCGGGTTCCCCTCGGCGACCTCGAGAATTCGCTCACGGATCTCGCCTTGCACTCCGGGGTCGGTGGCGAGCGCCGCGATCAATTGATCGCATTGAGCTGGGGAGAGCGGCTCGAGCGTCAACCGGTCTCCGCCCCACGCGGGACGCTTGGTCACTAGTTCGGGCCGGGCGAGACACAGCAGCAGCAGCGGCGCGTCTCGAGTCCAGTCGCAGAGGTGCTCGATCAGGTCCAGCAGCGTCGGCTCTGCCCAGTGGATGTCCTCGACGACGAGCGCAAGCGGTCGCTCTCGCGCGCGGCGTTCGAGCGCTTTGCGCACGGACCAGAAGATCTCCTCGGCGGCCCCGGCGCCGAGCGCGTCCTCGAGCTCGGATTCTGCGCCGGCCTCGCGAAAGATCTCGATCAACGGCCAGTACGTGATGCCGTCGCCGTAAGGGAGGCAGCGTCCCGTCAGGACTGTCGCATCGGAAGCAAGCGTCGCCACGAGCTCACGCGCCAGCCGGGACTTGCCGATCCCCGGCGGTCCGACGGCCGTCACCAGGAGGCAGCGCCGTTGCGAGATCGCATCCTCAAAGGCTGCTCGTGATCCGCGACAGCTCGGCCTGACGTCCAACCAGCGGCGTGTCGAGCCGTCGGACAAATGCGGGTGCGCCCGCGATCACTCGGAGCAGGCGATGCGCCGCGACCGAGTCCGCCTTGCCCTTCAACGAGAGCGCCTCGACCTGCTCCACCTCGACCGCGCCGAGCGCGAGCGCGAGCGTCTGCGCCCCGATCAGAATCTCCCCAGGGGCCGCTGCCTGTTCGAGGCGGGCCGCCACGTTCATCGCATCACCCGTGGCGATCTGCCTGGGGTCGGTGATCACCTCACCGGTGTTGACCCCGATCCGAAGCGCGAGCGCGACGTCGTAATCGCGCTCGAGCTCGGCGTTCAGCGAGGCGAGCGAATCACGCAGCTCGGCGGCCGCCCGTACCGCTCGGACCGCGTCGTCCTCATGCACGGCGGGAACGCCGAAGACGGCCACCACCGCGTCGCCGATGAACTTCTCCACCGTTCCGCCGTGGCGCTCCAGGCAAGCGCGTGCCAGATCGAAGTAGCGCCCGATCACCTGGCGAAATGACTCGACATCGAGTCGCTCGCCGAGCGCGGTCGAGCCGGTGATGTCGGCGAACACAACCGTGACCGTCTTGCGCACCTCGTGCACCGGTGATTGCGCGAGCATGACACCGCAACTAGGACAGAAGCGCGCCCCTTCTGACGTCTCCCCGCCGCACCTCGGGCATACGAGCACGCGCACAGCGTACGGCCACGAACACACCAACGTCATGGGCGACGCAGCAATCGTTGGGACCTTCTACGCTCGCTGGCACCACTGGATGCATCCAGCGTCCGGGCATCTGGGGGAGGCTCCATGAGGAAGGCATTGCATCGCAAGCCGTCCGCATCGCTTGTCATCGCGATCATCGCGCTGTGCGTCGCCGCGTCAGGCACGGCGATCGCCGCGACCAAGCTAGTCAAGGGCGACAAGCTGATCGCCAAGCACTCTTTGTCGGGCAACCGCCTGCGCAACCACACGATCACCGGCAAGCAGATCTCGCTCGGCAAGCTCGGGACGGTCCCGAGCGCTACTAACGCCAGCAACGCCACCAACGCGGGCCACGCCACCAGCGCGGACACAGCGTCGAGCGCGACCAACGCAACTCACGCTGGCAACGCCGACACCGTCGGCGGTCTGCCGGCGAGCGCGTTCGTCCCGGCGAGCAAGTTCGTGGCATCGAACGGTCTGATCAAGATGGCAGGCACGCCAACAGGCAACACCCGGACGATCATCAGCTCGAGCCCGTTGAGCGTCACCGTGACATGCACGAAGAGCGCAGGCAACGTGACGCTGTCGATGGACACCCATTCGAGCGAGGCCAACTCGGTCCTTGAGGGCACCCAAGGCACTTCCCTGAACGTCGAGCACCTAGGGCCGGTGTCGACCTTCGCGGACGACTGGAACACCAACATCGACATGGCCGCGCCGAGCGGCGCGACGCTCGACTTCGTCGAGAGCGTCGGAATCAACAGCCTCGGCACCGACTGCTGGGTTCACTTCTTCGGCGTCCACAGTTAGCCGCGGGCGACTCGGGCGCGGCCACCGGTCGCGCCCGGGTTCGCTCAGCTCACGGGTCGGTCGTACTCGTCGTGGCGACGGAGCCAGAGTTGGAAGCTGTCACCCTCGTCAGGGCCTGCGTCGCCCCATTCGCGTGTGCTCCTTCACACGTGTCACCGCAGGACGAACCCTGTTCCGAGCGGGTCACGGGGGTCGAGGAAGAAGCGGTGCTCGCCGGTGCGAAAGGCGGTCCCCTCGACCTCGGTCAGCAGCCCGCCGTCGGCCTCGCCGATCGCGCGTGCGTGGAACGTGGTCGCGACGATCGAGTCCGCGCGCCACGTCTGGCCCTGCGACAGCGAGCCCTCGTCGACCAGCAGCGCGGTGCGGGCCGAGGTCGCGGACCCGGTCGGTGACCGATCGACCTCGCCGTCGGCGAAGATCGCGACCGTCCGCCAGTGAAGCGGTCCGAGCGGCTCATAGAAGACCGTTCCATAGATCCCGGACAGGCGGTCGTCGTCGGGATGCCGTGAGACGTCGGTCTGCTCGAGCTCGCGCTTGACACGACGGCCTGTGGCGATCAGCTCGGGAAGGTCCTCAGGCACCACGCGCAGCCCCCAGCTCGCCGCCGGCGCGAACGCGTAGATCGCGCCACCGTAGGCGACGTCGGTGACAGCGCCCGCCGCCTGCGCGCCGCGGGCGATGACGAACGCCGGCACGTTGCGAAACGCGACGCTCTGCACCGCTCCGCCGCTGGTTTTCACCGATGCGACCACACGGCCCGAGGGCACGTCGATCGTCACCTCGGTCTCGCCGTCGTCTGGGGTCGTGACCCGGCCCGACTGCACAGCCCAGGCTCCGAGCGCGATCGTCCCGTGGCCGCAGGCGGTCGAGTAGCCGTCCTTGTGCCAGAAGAGCACCCCGAGATCGGCGCCGCCGTCGTCGGGCGCGACCAGAAAGCACCCGTACATGTCGGCGTGGCCGCGAGGCTCGTGGCACAACATCCGGCGGACACGGTCGATCTCGTCCGAGAGCCGGGCATGCTCGCGGCGGTCGCGGACGGTCGCGCCGGGAATCTCGGGGACGCCCGCGCGGGCGATCCGGAACGGCTCGCCGGCGGTGTGGTAATCGGTCGTCTCGATCTCCACCGGCGCAGTCTCTCGCAACCGCGGACTCGGCGGCCGATACGGTCCAGCCGATGACCGCCGCGCTGACCGCCGATGTGATCGTCGTCGGGCTCGGCGCGATGGGCAGCGCGACGTGCTTCCAGCTCGCGGCCCGCGGCGCGTCTGTGATCGGGATCGACCAGTACCACCCGCCGCACCCGTATGGCTCGACCCACGGCGACACCAGGATCACCCGCGTGGCGATCGGCGAAGGACCCGAGTTCGTCCCGCTCGTCCGCCGCTCGCACGTTCTGTGGCGTGAGATCGAGGAGCAATCCGGCGCCGAGGTGCTGACCGAGACCGGCGGTCTGATCCTCGGCGATGGCGGAAACCCATTCCTGGCCCAGACACGGGCGTCGGCGCGCGAGTACGGGATCGCCCACGAGATCCTGTCGGCGCCGGAGATCGCGCGGCGCTTTCCGATGTTCGCGATCGACGCCCAGACCGAGGCCTACTACGAGCCTGAGTCGGGGTACGTCCGGCCCGAGGCGGCGGTGGCCGCGCAACTCGAGCTCGCGCGCGGGCTCGGTGCGGTCCTGCGATTCGGGACGCCGGTCCAGGAGTGGTCGGCGTCAGGCGATGTTGTGACGGTGCGTGCCGGGGGAGAGACCTACACGGCCCGCCGGCTGGTCCTCTGCGTGGGCCCGTGGGTCGGGCAGCTGTTCCCACAGGGCCGCGAGATGTTCGCGGTCTACCGGCAGCTTCTGTACTGGTTTGAGATCCGACATGGATACGAGCAGCTGCGCGACATGCCGACGTTCGTGTGGGACTTCAGCAGCGAGAAGCGCGAACTGGTTCATCTCGTCGGCTTCTACGGCTTCCCGGCGATCGACGGCCGCGAAGGCGGGCTGAAGGCCGCGACCGAGTCATACGCGCACACCACGGAACCCGACGGGCAACAGCACCCGGCCACCGCGGCCGAGATCGACGAGATGTACGGCAACTACCTCCGTCCCCGCCTGCCGTGGCTGGGGCCAAGGGCGCTGCGGACCGTGTCATGCCTGTACACGAGCACACGGTCGAATCGGTTCGTGATCGATCGCCACCCTCGGCACGAGTCGGTACTGATCGTCTCGGCCTGCTCGGGCCACGGATTCAAGCATTCGCCTGCGATCGGGGAGGCGGTGGCGCAGCTGCTGACGGTGGGATCAAGCGAGATAGACCTTCGGCCGTTCACGATCGCAAGCGCGCACGGTTAGCGGGGTCCATGACGGCATGCCGAACGTGACAGATCCGCTTCGCGCGGCGGCCGGCTGATCTGGTCCTGAGCCAGACGCCCGGGCCATCGGAAGCTCAGCGCTGGTCGACGCCATCCTGGGCCTGCTCGAGCAGACGCTCGAACTCCGGTGACTCGAACTGCCCCACGGCCCGCTCCCACATCGCTTGCGCCCACTCCGTGATCTCGGGGTCGCCCGTGGTGCCGATCCGGATCGAGCCCCACAGGCTCCAGCCGTACTGGGACATCAGCGACCAGAGCCGCGCCCTCGCGAGCTCGCCGGGCACCGGCCGGCCGTGGTATTCGGTGACCAGCTGTTCGGCCTGGTCTGGGTCGAGCTCGAGCTCGTTGATCGCATCACCGAGGTCGTAGCAGGGGTCGTTGTTGCCGGAGTACTCGTAGTCGACGATCCACAGGTCGCTCCCCGGCCCGGCGGGTTCGATGAAGTTGCCGGGCATCAGGTCGTTGTGGCACGGCGCTGTTCGCCGGCGGGTGCGGGTCAGCAGATCGCACATCCGCCGGGCCCGGTCGGCGTAGCGGGCGTAGCCGGCGGGCAGCGGGTAGCCGTTCTGGACCACGATCCCGTGGTAGCGGTCCTGGACGAGCGTCATGTCGAAGTCGCGGGCGAACGGCGGCGCTCCGTGCAGCCGCCGCAGCGCGGTGGCGAGTGCCGACACGCGGCGCGGATCGCCGAAGTCGGTGGGGGTCAGCGTCACGCCCTGCACGAAGCCGACGACCAGCGCCTCGGGGTCGGTGACCCGCGCGATGATCGGCGCCCCGACGCCGGCCTGCGCGGCGAGCACCGAGTTGTGGTGCTCGTTGTCGCGGTCGATCCCCAGCTCGCCGCTCTCGCGAACGCTGAGCCGGACGACGAAGTCGCCGCCCGACGTACGGACGCGGTAGTTGCGGTTGGTCATCCCGCCGGTGATCGTGTCGATCCGCCGGTCGGGCGCCGACAGCTCGTGCACCTGCGAGCAGACGCGCTCGAGGTCTTCGTCGATCACGGTCACGATCGGACTCCGGGTCCGAGCATCAGCTCGAGCGCGGCCAGGTCGAGCCGATCGATGATCAGGTCAGCGTGGCCGCTGGCCGGGTCGTAGCCGGGCCCGCGGATCGCCGCCACCCGCATCCCGGCCGCCCGCGCCGCCTGCGCGCCCTGAGTCGCGTCCTCGACCGCGATCGTCTCGTGCGGCTGGAGCTCGCGCCCGGTGGCGACGTTGATGCTCTCCAGCGCGCGGCGGAAGCCCTCGGGGTCGGGCTTGCCGCGGCTGACGTCCTCGATCGTGATCACCGCGATGAACTGGTCTGCGACGCCGGCCGCCTCGAGCACGCGCACGATCTCCTCGCGAAACGCGCCCGACGTGATCGCGAGCGGCACCCGCCGCGCGGCGGCGCGAACGAACTCGATCGCCGGCGGGGTGATCGGCGGCTGGTCGGCGACCGCCTCGAGATAGCCGTCCAGCCTGGCCTGCACGAGCGAGTCGCGCTGCGCGGCGTCGAACGGCAGGCCGGCGCGATCGAGCGCACGCGTGAACACGTCACGGTCTGGCAGCGCCGCCAGCTCGCGGTGGTACTCGTCGGCGGTCAGCGGCGCTCCGATCGAGGCGAATACGTCGACGTACAGCGGCGCCACCAGGTGATCGTCCTGGGCGAGCGTGCCGTTGAAGTCGAGCACGATCGCCCTGACCGCGGGGGCGAGGCGATCGTCAGCCACGGGTGCGCTCGCCGTCGGGGTCGTAGAGGACATCGCGTTCGATTGTGGCCGGGACCAAGCGGTCAAAGACATCGACCGTGAGCTCAGCACCCGGTTCGAGCTCGGCGGCCACCGTCGCGAGCGCGACGGTGCGCTTGACCGTATAGCCGTAGGCGCAGCTGCGGATCCGACCGACCAGCTCGCCGTCGCGGCGGACAGCCTCGCCGCCATAGACAGTCACGTACTGCTCGTCGTCGCCGACGGTCAGGGTCCGCAGCCGCCTGCCCGGAGTCTGGGCGCCGGGCCGGCTGAGCGCGGCGCGGCCGTTGAAGTCACCCTTGTCGAGCGCCACGCAGAACCCGAGCCCGCTCTCATACGGCGTGTCGGACGCGGTCAGGTCGGTGCCGAAGTAGCGGTAGCCCTTCTCGAGCCGCAGCGACTCGAGCGCCCGGTAGCCGCCGGGCGTGATCCCGTGGGCGGCGCCTGCGGCAGTCAGGTGATCCCAGACCTGGACCGCCCACTCGGGCTCGACGTAGAGCTCGTAGCCGAGCTCGCCGACGTAGGTGATCCGCTGAGCGAGGACGTCAGCGCCGCCGATCGCGATCGACCGCGCGCGGCGGAACGGGAGCGCCCCGTCTGAGACGTCGTCGGCGGTGCAGGCGCCGAGCACGTCACGGGCGCGGGGCCCCCACATCCCGATCACCGCCAGCTCATCGCTGCGGTCGCGGATCTCGAGCCGGCCGTCGCCCCGGTCGCGGTTGAGCTCGAGCCAGCCGCGGTCGCCGTCGACGGTGCCTGCGCCGGTGATCACCCTGAACGTCTGCTCGTGCAGCCGCGTGACGGTCACGTCGGCGATGATCCCACCGCGACGGTTGAGGAACTGGGTGTAGATGACGCTTCCGACCGGTCGGCCGATCCGGCTGTCGCAGACCCGCTCGAGCAACGCCAGCGCGCCGGGCCCAGTGAGCTCAAGCTTTCCAAACGAGGTCATGTCGATGATCCCGACCCGTTCGCGGAACGCCTCGTGCTCGGCGCCGACCCGCTCAAACCAGGGTGGCCTGGTCCAGCCGAAGGCCCGCTGGTCGGCGCCGCTGCGACGCCACCGGTTACCGGGCTCGAAGTGATCGGCACGCTCCCATCCGTTCTTGGTACCGAACACGGCGCCGAGCTCCTGCTGGCGGACCTGGAGCGGGCTCGGCCGCAGACCGCGGCCCCACTCGTCGGCGTCGAACGGGTAGCGCAGCCGGTAGTAGTAGCGATATGCCTCGCGGGCGCACTCGGTCGCAAACCACTGGTCCCGGTAGGGGTGACCGAAGCGCCAGGCGCGGTAGGAGTTGACGTCGGCCTGCGGCTCGCCGTCGATGATCCACTCGGCCAGCGCCCGGCCGATGCCTCCGGCGCCGCCGAACCCGTTCAGCGACAGCCCCGCCGCGACCCAGAACCCCGGCGTGCCGGGGATCGGGCCGAGCAGCGGGTTGCCGTCGGGGGTCATCGCGTCGGGGTGGCAGAGCAGCCGGATCACGCCCGAGCGATCGAGGAACGGGAAGCGCCTGATCGCGCCCTGCAGCAGCGGCGCGAACCGGTCCATGTCTGACTCGACCGGGCTGGCGCCGTGATCCCACGGCGCGCCGTCGGTCCAGCGCGCGACGGGATTGGGCTCGTAGCCGCCGATCAGCATCCCGCCCGCCTCATCCTTGCCGTAGACGAGGTTGTCGGTGTCGCGAAAGCACGGGCTGCCGCGCGGGATCTCGCTGCCGGGCACGGCTTGCATCAACACGTGCTGGTGGTCGACCGGTACCGACACGAGCCGCACGCCGACCATCTCCGCCACCTGGGGCGCCCACAGTCCCGCGGCGTCGACGACGTGCTCGGTCTCGAGCCGCTCGTCCGCCGTGAGGACGGCGCGGACCTCGCGGCCCGGGCCGAGCTCGATCCCGGTGACCCGCGTGCGCAGCTGAAAGCGCACACCGAGCTCACGGGCCGCGTCGGCGACCGCGTGTGTCGTGATGTGAGGATCCACGTGCCCGTCCTCGGTGACCCAGATCCCGCCGTAGAGCGAGTCCGCCGTGGCGTAGGGGAGACGCTCGAGCACCTCGTCGGGACCCAGCAGCTCGACCTCGAGCCCGAGCGCCTGGGCACGGCTGGCAGCCCGTTGGAGGTCCTTGAGGGAGTCCGGACTCGACGCGATCCGGACGCTGCCGACGGTGTTGAACACCCCGAGCTCGCGGTACAGAGCGACGCTGTAGCGGCGGAACTGCATCATCGTCGCCGACGGGTTGAACTGGGTGACCAGCCCGGCGGCGTGGTGGGTCGAGCCGCTGGTCAGCTCGCCCTTCTCGAGCACGAGCACATCGGCACACCCGGCCTTGGCCAGGTGGTAGGCGACCGAACAGCCGGTGATGCCGCCCCCGATCACGATCGCGCGAGCCGAGCTCCCCATGGCAGCTTGAGAGTATTCGGTGCTCGGATGCCGTGGAACGGGCTGCTGATCGACATCGACGGGGTCCTGCACGTCGGTGCGGAGCCGATCGACGGGGCGCGCGAGGCGCTCGAGCTGCTGCGAGGGCGCGAGCTGCCGTTTCGGCTCGTGACCAACACGACGTCGCGGTCACGGCGGCGGGTCGTCGAGCGGCTCGACGCGATGGGCTTCCAGGTCGCAGAGCAGGACGTGCTCACGCCGGCGGCGCTGGCGGTCGACCTGTGCCGCGAGCGCGGATATGAGCGCGTCGCGCTGCATGTCGCGCCGGCGCTGCGCGAGGACCTCGAAGATCTGGGCGACGTCGCCGGTGATGACGTGCAGGCGGTGATCGTCGGTGACCTCGGTCACGAGTTCACCTATGAGCGGCTGAACAAGATCTTCGGCCAGCTGCGGGGCGGCGCCGAGCTGATCGCATTGCAGCGCAACCGCGTCTGGGAGTCAGAGCAGGGGCTGGTGCTCGACGCGGGACCGTTCGTGGTCGCGCTCGAATACGCGATCAACCGCGAGGCCGTCGTCACCGGCAAGCCCTCGGGGACCTTCTTCGCTGTCGCACTGGGGCAGCTCGGGGTGCCCGCCGCCGAGGCGGCGATGATCGGTGACGACCTCGAGGCCGACGTCGGCGGTGCGCTTGACGCGGGGATGGCGGGGATCCTCGTGCGCACCGGGAAGTTCCGACCCGAGGTGCTCGACGGCTCCGATGTCGTGCCGACGGCGATCTGGGATTCGATCGCCGAGCTCGGCGAGGCGCTGTAGGCGTTGTAGCGTCGAACGCGACGATGGTCATCGGCTCGATCTCACGAGCGGGCGGCGGCGGGCGTTCAATCCAGACGTGACCGCTCGGACCGCCCTCAAGCGCCGGCACGAGAACCCGCGGGTGCTGCTCGCGGCGGCGGTGACCGTCTGCGTGTGGTCATCGGCGTTCGTCGGGATCCGCTACGCGGGTCGGGACTTCGGCCCCGGCCCGCTGGCCCTTGGACGGCTGCTGGTCGGCAGCGCGGCACTCGGCGCGCTGGTGCTCGCGCGTGGCGAGCGGTTGCCGCCAAGGCGCGCGCTGGGCGGGATCGCGCTCTGCGGGATCCTGTGGTTCGGCCTCTACAACGTCGCGCTCAACGCCGCCGAGCGCCACCTCGATGCGGGGATCGCCGCACTGCTCGTCAACGTCGGCCCGATCTTCATCGTGATCCTCGCCGGCCTCGTGCTCCACGAGGGCTTCCCGCGACTGCTGCTCGCCGGTTGCGCGGTCTCGTTCGCCGGCGTGGCGCTGATCGGGGCGGCGACCTCGAGGCACACGAGCGGAGCCGTGTGGGGCGCGGCGCTGTGCATCATCGCGGCGCTGGGCTATGCCGGCGGGGTGGTCGCACAGAAGTCGGTGCTCCAGTACTCGTCGCCGCTGATGGTCACCTGGCTGGCATGCACGATCGGGGCCGTCGTCTGTCTACCGTTCCTGCCCGCGTTCGTCGACCAGCTCGGCCACGCCGGCGGCACATCGATCGGCTGGATGGTTTACCTCGGGCTCGCGCCGACCGCGATCGGGTTCGTCACCTGGGCCTACGCGCTGTCGCACACGACCGCCGGCCGGATGGGATCGACGACCTACCTGGTGCCGCCGGTCGCGCTGCTGCTGGGCTGGATCATGCTCGGCGAGGTGCCACCCCTGCTCGCGCTCCCCGGCGGGATCCTGTGCCTGGCCGGCGTCGCGCTGGCCCGCTGGCGCCCAGCTCGGCAGGCAACGGTGGTTTCGAGCGTCCCGGTCGCGGTCGGCGACGGCTGATCAGGAGCCGGGACGGTCGCGGACCGCGATGTTGACCGTCGTCACCGCGCACAACCTCACCTGATCGTCGCGCGACTCCACCTCCCAGAGCCACCGGGTCCGACCCTTGTGACGAGCCGTCGCGGTCGCGTGGATGTGGCCGTCGAGCAGTGGCCGGACGAAGTTCGTCTCGTTCGACATCCCCATCACGACCTTGCCCTGGTCCCAGACCGCGAGCCATGTCCCGCGCGACGCGAGCGCCTCGGCGAGCGCCGAGACGACGCCGCCGTGGACGAGCCCGAACTGCTGGCGCAGCTCGTCTCGGATCGCGACCCGCGCTCGCACTACCCCGTCGGTCAATCCGTCGTCGAGCACCTCGAGGCCGTAGACGGCGTCGAAGCACTCATCAAGCGCGATCACGGGCGTGAAGCCACCGGGGATCGCGGTCGGGGGAGTCTGGTCCATCGACTACAACGTAGACGACGCGAAGCGCCCGACTGCCGCGACGACCTCGTCGCGCGACTCGAGATGGGGACTGTGGCCCCCGGGCACGACAAGCCGCGTCACCGGGCCGCGGATCCGTGACTCGATCCGGTGCAGCTGCTCGAGCGTCCCGTAGGGATCATCGGCGCCCTGGATCAGCAGCGTCGGCGCCGACACCAGCGCCAGGTCGGACTCCAGGTTCCAGGCGCGGAAATCTCGGTGCAGCCACATGTCAGACCAGCCCCAGAAGGCGGCGTCGACATTGTCGTGGTGGCGGTCCATTCGCGCGCGGAGGTCACCGACCAGATAGGCGTCCCGGGTCTCGCGGATCGAGGCGAGCGTCAGCGGCTCGACGAACACATGCGGCGCCAGCAGGACCAGGCCTGAGACCGGGTGACGTCCGGCGTGGATCAGCGCGATCGAGGCGCCGTCACTGTGGCCGAGCAACAGCGGCTCGCTGGCTTCGAGCGCGGCCAGCAGCTGCGGCAGCAGCTCGAGCGCCTCGCGGTGGTGAAAGCCGGTCACGTCGGCGGGCCATGGGCTCGGCTCCGACCGGCCATGGCCAAAGCGCGAGAAGGCGATCACGCGCCGGCCGGTCGCGAGCGCGATCGCGATCGGAAGGTCGCGCCACAGATCGACCGAGCCCAGCCCTTCGTGCAACATCACCACAGGTGCGAGGCGCTCGTCGCCGTCGAGCTCGAGCACGTCGATCCGACGGCCAGCGATCGTGACCGCCCGACGGCGACGCTCGTGGGCGTCGTAGCGCCACCGCTCCGCGGTCAGCCGCAGCACCTCGATCGGCTCCCCGGTACGTCCGCGCGAGCGTCGATCGTCGGTCAGTCCGATCGCCGCCGCCACCCTGAGCGAGGCGGCATTGCGAGGCTGGACCCGGGCCACGAGGCTCGGTGCGTCGACCCGCGTGAAGGCGTCGTCGCGGACGGCGGTCGCGGCCTCGCGAGCGAGTCCCGCTCCCCACGCGCGGGGGTGAAGCCACCACCCGATCTCGTACTCGTCCGGATCGACGCCCGAACCCTCGCCGGCGAAGTTGAGCATCGACGCCCCGAGCGCCGCGCCCGTCTTGCGGTCAAGGGCGGCGCGCCACCCGAACCCATGGCGCTGCCAGTGCTCACGCTGCCACCCCGACACGTCCTGCACCCGCTCCGGTGGCCACAGAGATCCGTCGCCGATGAACCGCATCACGGAGGGGATCGTCGCCAGCTCCATCAGCAGCCGGGTGTGCGACTCATCCCAGGGCTCCAGTCGCAGGCGCGGGGTGATCAGCGGCTGACCTGGCATCGACTCCGACCATAGCTACAGGCGCATTAGGCTGGCAGTACGTGAAGCGGCTGTCCCAAACCAGTTGAGACGCCTCGGCCCCGCGCTTGAGGTGCGGGACTTTCGGTTGCTGTGGCTGGCGCTGGTGGAGATGGACGTCAGCCTCCAGATGCTCGAGGTGGCGATCGGGTGGGAGGTCTACGCGCTGCACCGGAGCGCGCTCGACCTCGGCTGGATCGGACTGGCCGAGTTCCTGCCGCTGTTCGTGCTGGCGCTGCCGGCCGGCCACCTGGCCGACCACGTTCCGCGCCGGCTGATCTTCGCCGGGTCGCTGGTGATCGGGGCCATGGTCGGTGTCGGTCTCGCGCTCGTGAGCTCGTCGGGTACGACCGACGTCTGGCCGTACCTGGCGCTCGCGGCGGGATCCGGTGTCGCGATGGCGCTCGGGACGCCCGCCTCGGGCGCGATGCCGCCGACGCTCGTTGGCCCCGAGCTGCTGCAGAGCGCGATGACGCTGCGCTCGATCGCGGTCCAGCTGGGCTCGGTGGTCGGTCCGGCGCTCGGAGGTCTGCTGTACGGCGTCTCGCCGTCGTTCGTCTACCTGCTCGCGGCCGGGGCGTGCGCGATCGGATCGGTGACCGTGCTCGCGATGCACCCGCAGCCGGCTGCCGAGGTCCGCGATCCCGACCAGGCGCCGGCGGCGGACGTCCACAGCGTGCTCGAAGGGCTGCGCTTCGTCTCGCGGACGCAGATCCTGCTCGGTGCGATCCTGCTCGACCTGCTCGCGGTGCTGTTCGGCGGCGCGGTCGCGCTGCTGCCGCTGTTCGCCCGCTCGATCCTGCACGTCGGACCGACGGGGCTCGGCTTCCTGCGCGCGGCGCCGGCGATCGGGGCGCTGTTCGCCGCCGTGGCCATCACCCGCCGCCCGATCGGACGTCGCGCGGGCCGGACTGCTGCTGATCGTCGTCGGCCTGTACGGCGCGAGCATGATCGTGTTCGGCTTCTCGCGCGTGTTCGCGATCTCGATGGTGGCGCTGGCGGCGAGCGGGTTCGTCGACCTCTACAGCATGAACATCCGCTCGACGGTCGTCGCGCTCGCGACTCCGGACCGGCTGCGCGGACGCGTCAAGGCGGTCGAGATGGTGTTCATCGGCGCCTCGAACCAGCTCGGGGCGTTCGAGTCCGGCCTGGCGGCGTTCCTCGTCGGCCCGGTGGTCGCGGTCGTCGGCGGGGGCGCGATCACGGTCGCGCTGGCGCTCACGTGGCGGTGGTTCTTCCCGGCCCTGTACCACGTCGACCGGCTCGAGCAGGTGCGAGCCGCCGCCCGATCCGGAACCGGCGGGCGTCGCCGTGTGATCATGAGAAGTCGAACTCCGACGGGTTAAACGTCCGCGTGCGCTCGAGGTACTCGCGCATGTA
This sequence comes from uncultured Solirubrobacterales bacterium, assembly GCA_963730075.1. GTDB lineage: Bacteria > Actinomycetota > Thermoleophilia > Solirubrobacterales > Solirubrobacteraceae > Palsa-465. The sequence continues at coordinate 78,656 of CAVSQH010000007.1, forward strand.
GCCGGGCCAATTGGCGACGATCCGCCCCTGCTCGTCTCGATACCAAGAGTCGCAATCGGTCCACGCGGTGCCGGTGAAACGGGCCTGGGTCTCGCGGTCGCTGGCGGCCTCGACGTCGGGGCGAACCTCGAGCTTGGCGTGGCCGCGCAGGTGCTCGAGCGCCTGACGGATGTAGGAGGCCTGCGCCTCGAGGTAGACGATGATCGAGCCGCCCGAGGTGTTGGTGTTCGGCCCGTACATCAGGAACATCGACGGGAAGCCCGGTACGGTGATCCCGAGGTGCGCGTGGGCGCCGTGCTCCCAGACCATCTCGAGCTCGGCGCCGCCCGATCCGGTCACGTGCATCGGCGCCACGAACTCCGACGCGCGAAAGCCCGTGCTCCAGATGATGCAGTCGAATCGTCTCGAGTGGCCGTCGGCGGTCCGCAGCCCGGTCGCGATCACGTCCGAGATCGGTTCGGTGACCAGCTCGACGTTCGGGCGGGCGAGCGCCGGCAGGTAGTGGGAGCTGAACAGGACCCGCTTGCAGCCGAACGTGTAATCGGGCCACACCTTGGCCCGCAGCTCCGGGTCGGGAAGCTGACTGCGCATGAAGCTGGCCGAGCGCATCCCGAGCAGCCGACCGAGCGTCCTCGGATGGCGGATCGCCATCGTCAGCGCCTCGCAGTAGTAGAAGATCCATCGGCGGCGCAGCCACTGCACGCCGGGCACGCGGTCGACGACGATCCTCAGCCAAGCCGGATAGACGCGGTTCTCGCGCGGCAGCATCCAGTTGCCGGTTCGCTGAAAGATCGTCAGTTGTGCCACCCCCGCTGCGACCCACGGGACGAACTGCACCGCGCTCGCGCCGGTGCCGACGACCGCCACCCGTTTGCCGGTGAGGTCGTACTCGTGATCCCAGCGCGCCGAGTGAAAGCTGTGGCCCGCGTATCGATCCAGCCCCGGCAGCGACGGGATCGCCGGCCGGCTCAGCTGCCCTGTGGCGAGCACGATCGCGTCCGCCTCGTAATGGTCTCCAGACTCGGTCTCGACTTGCCAGACATCGTTTACGTCATCGAACCTGCACTCGGTCACACGGCGACCGGTCTGGATCATCTCGGCGATGCCGTACTCGTCGGCTACGCCCTGGAGGTAGCCGAGGATCTCTGACTGCGGTGAGCATAGGCGCGACCAGTCGCGCCGCTGCTCATAGGAGTACGAGTACAGGTGGCTGGGCACGTCACAGGCGGCGCAGGGATAGGAGTTGTAGAACCAGGTGCCGCCGAGCTCAGGCGCCGCGTCGAGGATCGTGAGCTGGTCAAAGCCGTGGCGGCGCAGTTCGATTGCGGCCGCAATCCCACCGAAGCCCGCCCCGACGATCAGCACGCGGCGGTCGCGCACGTCATCGCCGGTCGGTGCGGTCTCTGTCTGGTCGGTGATCAATTCGGGGGCCCCGCTGCGGTTTCCTGGCACAGACCATCCTCGCAGAACGCGTGCGAGCAGCCGCGGCGATCGTCAGCTTCAATCGGGGGCGTGACCGAATATCGCCGGACTGACGGTTACACGATCTCGACCGATCCGTCGCGGGTCGACCGCGGGCTCGTGTGGCGCTTTCTGCGGACCACGTACTGGTGGTCGCCCGAGGCCGAGTTCGAGGTCGTCGATCGGGCGATCGACAACTCGCTGGTGTTCGGACTGCTGTCGCCGGCCGGCGAGCAGGCGGGCTTCGCGCGTGCGGTCACCGACCGGGCCCGGTTCGCGTGGCTGTCGGACGTGTTCGTGCTCGAGGGGCACCGCGGGCGCGGACTCGGCGTCTGGCTGGTGCAGACGATGGTCGAGCATCCCGAGCTGCGGGATCTGCGGCTGATGCTCGGGACCTCTGACGCTCACGGCCTCTACGCGCGGTTCGGGTTCGCGCCGGTGTATCCGGGTCGGCTGATGGACCGCCGGCCGTAGGGGCTTCGGGCGGGCGCCGCTGACTCCGTTGGGGATTTTGGGCGTATAGCGCCCAAAATCCCCAACCTTCCCGGGCGCGCCGCATGACCAGACTGGTTATCTTCGCGGGACGTTTATGAGATCAATGGCCGAGCGCGCCCCGCCGGCGCCGCGGTCGTCGACGGCCGAGGAGACCCGATGGACCTGACGTTCAACGAGCGAGAGCTGGCATTCCGGGACGAGCTGCGCGCGTGGTTTGCCGCCAACGAGCCCCCGCCCGAGCCCGAGGGCGACGAGGACGCCCACTACACGTGGCGCCGCGATTTCCAGCGGCTGCTGGCCAAGGACGGCTGGGCCGCCGTCCACTGGCCGGTCGAGTACGGGGGGCGCGGCGCGACGCTGACGGAGTCCGCGATCTTCTTCGAGGAGCTCGGCCGCTCGGGCTCGCCGCTACCAGCCAATGTGCTCGGACTGCTGCTCGCCGCCCCGACGATCATGAGCTGGGGGACCCAGGAGCAGAAGGACCGCTACCTGACGCCGATCCTGACCGCCGAGGAGATCTGGTGCCAGGGGTTCTCCGAGCCCGACGCCGGCTCGGACCTCGCGAGCCTTAAGACCCGGGCCGTATACGAGCGCGGAGGCTGGCGCGTCTCGGGCCAGAAGGTGTGGACGAGCGCCGCCCAGTACTCGCACTGGTGCATGTTGGTCGCGCGCACCGATCCCGAGGTGCCAAAGCACAAGGGTCTGACCTACTTCCTGATGGACATGGAGCAGGACGCGATCGAGGTCCGGCCGTTGAAGCAGATCACCGGCGAGCAGGAGTTCAACGAGCTGTTCATCGACGGCGCCTGGATCCCCGACGAGAACGTGCTAGGAGGGCCGGGCAACGGCTGGAAGGTCGCGCTGACGACGCTGATGAACGAGCGGGCCGGGCTCGCCTTCTTCCTCCAGGTCCGGTTGCGCCAGCTGCTCGATCGGCTGATCGACGACGCCGCCGGCCGCGGACTGCTCGACGACCCGGTCGTCGCCGACCGGCTCGGTGAGCTCCATCTGAAGGCCGAGGTGCTGCGACTGACCGCCTATCGCGGGCTGACGGCGGTCGAGAAGTACGGGCAACCCGGGCCCGAGGGGTCGCTGATCAAGTGGATGTGGTCTGAGACCAACCAGCAGCTGACGCAGTTCGCGGCCGATCTGCTCGGCCCGTCAGCGCTCGAAGCTGGCGGCAGCTGGGCGTACGAGCTGCTGCGCGCGCGCGGCAACTCGATCGAGGGCGGCACCACCGAGGTGCTCAAGAACATCGTCGCCGAGCGCGTGCTCGGCCTTCCGAAGGCCCGTTGAGGAGGCTGCTGTGGAGTTCGACCTGACCGAGGACCAGCGGGAGATCAAGAACGTTGCTCGCGAGCTGCTGAGCGCGCGCTCGCCGATGTCGAAGGTTCGCGAGGCGGCCGAGGCGGCCGCGTACGACCCCGAGCTGTGGCACGAGATCGTCGGCCTCGGGTGGCCCGGGATCGCCGTCGACGACCGCTACGGCGGCCAGGGGCTCGGCGCCGTCGAGCTGGCGGTGCTGCTCGAGGAGCTCGGCTACGCATGCGCCGCGACACCGTGTCTGTCAACGGCCGCCGCGGCGGCCGTGATCTCGGCCGCCGGAACCGACGAGCAGCGAGAGCGGTGGCTTCCGGGACTGGTGGCGGGCGAGATGACCGCCGGGATCGGGATCGCCGATCTGGCAGCCGACGCCGACAACGCGTCAGTCGTCGTGCTGCTCGATGGCGATGACGCGCGGCTGGTGGTCGATCCCGAGACCGAGACGGTGATCACGATCGACCCGACGCGCCGCTACGCCCGCGTCACCGGCGACGGCGAGCCGCTCGGGGCCGGCGCGGCCGGTTGGGTGCTGACGGCGATCTCGGCCGAGGTCGTCGGCGTCTGCCAGCGGGCGCTCGAGATGACGCTCGAGTACGTCAAGGACCGCAAGCAGTTCGGCGTGCCGGTCGGGTCCTTCCAGGCGGTCAGCCACCGCTGCGCCCAGATGCTGCTGCACACCGAGAGCGCCCGGTCGGCGGCGTATTTCGCCGCCTGGGCGGCCGACGCTGATCCGGACCGGTTCGGCGAGGCCTCGGCGCTGGCGGCCGCGGCAGCGGCGACCGGCGGCCGCGAGGTCACCGGCAGCGCGATCCAGGCCCACGGCGGGGTCGGCTTCACCTGGGAGGCCGACGTCCACTGGCTGTACAAGCGCGCGCAGCTCGACCGGACGCTGCTCGGGGGCCCGGGGCGACATCACGCGGCGCTGGCGCGGGCCGCCGCGGCGCGCGTTGCGGCCCCGGCCGGCTGACTCGCGGGCGCCTGCGCCGTCCCGAGCATTGCCTCCCGGGCGCGGCCGCGTCCTTGCACCGACAGGGAAGCGGCCTGCCACGGCGAACAGCCACGGACTGACCGCAATCGAAGGGAGTGGGGTTCATGGGCTATTTCGGACGGCAGCCCGATGCTCTTGCCGAGCCTCAGGCAGACGCGCACCAAGGGCCTGCGGCCGACACGCTGGACGAGCTTGGCAGTGACACCGTCGAGGTGGATCGGATCGAGCAGCCGGGGCCGGGCGGCTCGCGCCTGAACGAGTTCCGCGACCGGATCACGCGGGCGCTGGCGAACTTCGATCGCGGCCGCGCCGCGCACCCGAGCCTCGAGCCTGGCGAGGAGTCCCCGTATGAGTTCGAGCCCCACTACCAGGAGCCGGAGCCGCCCGAGGTGGTCGCCGAGGTGACGCCGCGCGTCGAGGACGCGCACTTCCCAGTCGGCCCGCTCGGCTACAGCCGCGCCGCGGTCGACGAGCGGATCGCGGCACTCGAGAGCGAGCTCGAACAGCTGCGTCGCACCGAGGCTCCACCGATCTCGATCACGGACGAGATCGAGCGGCTCGGCGAGCAGACCGCGTCGATTCTCGTCGTCGCGCACGATCAGGCGAACGAGACGACCCGCCAGGCACAGGAGCAGGCCGATCGCTGCATCGCCGATGCGGCGGCGAACGCGGTCGCGATGACCGAGCAGGCCAAGCGCCAGCTGCGGGATCTCGACAGCGAGACCGACGCGATCTGGCAAGAGCGCGCGAAGCTGCTCGACGACGCCCGCAACGTCGGCCTCGCGTTGATCGCGCTCTCCGAGGAGGGGCTCGAGCGGTTCCCGGAGGAGTCCAAGGGGCCCCTGCCGGGTGTCGTGGCGGCACCTCAGGCGCCGATCGCGTAGCCGGCGGGGGCGCTAGCCCGGTCAGCGGTGCCCGAACGCGCCCGCCCCGCGGGCGCGCTTGAATGTGTCTGTGAGCTACCGCGAGCACCCGGCGCCGGCCGCGCTCTCACCGTGGCTGATCTGCACCTGGGAGCGGGCCGGCGACAACGGCCCACCGGTCCGCGTGCTGCCTGACGGGTGCATCGACCTGGTCTGGTCACGCGCGTCTGGCACCCGGCTCGTTGGAGCGAACACGACCGCCTTCATGTCGCCGGTCGCTGAAGGCGATCGCGTGCTCGGCGCGCGGATGCGACCTGGAGGCGCGCCGGCGCTGCTGGGGATCGCGGCCGAGTCGGTGCGCGATGAGCGCGTGGCGATCGAGGCGGTGCTCGGTGACCGCGGCCTGCAGCTCGACGATGCACTGCACCGTCGCGAGGACCGGCGCGAGACGCTCGAGACGTGGCTGTCGGGCAACCTTGCCGGCGCGCAGCCGCCAGACCCGCTGGTGGCCGCCGCCGTCCGGCGGCTTGCCGTCCGCGCCGATGACGTCACCGGCCTCGCCGAGGCGCTCGGCGTCAGCGGCCGCGGACTGAGACGGCGGGTGACGGCCGCGATCGGCTATGGCCCCAAGCGCCTGGGGCGGGTGCTGCGGCTGTGGCGGGCGCTCGATGCCGCCCGGGCCGGCGATGATCTGGCGCGGGTGGCGTTCGACGCCGGCTACGCCGATCAGGCGCACTTCTCGGGCGAGTGCCGGGAGCTGGCCGGAGTGCCGCCGACGGCGCTGCTGTCGGCCTGAGCCGAGCCGGCCGCCGCCGGAGCGAGGCCGTTTTCCTCAAGACGGCCGGGAGCGGGTCTGCAAACGTGCGCCCATGAGCAATCCACAACTACATCTCGGCTGGGTGATCGTGTACGTCGACTCGCCGCGCGAGGCGAGCGAGTTCTACGCGCAGACGTTCGGGTTGCGCTCGGAGTTCGCCTCCTCCGACGGCGCCTACGCCCAGCTCGACACCGGCCAGACGAGGCTTGCGTTCACGTCCTATCAGCAGGGGGAGGAGAATTTCACCGGCGGCGTGCGGCGCATCAATGGCGACCGCCAGCCGACCAACGTTGAGCTTGCGCTGGTCGCCGACGACGTCGACGCCGCCTTCGAGACCGCGGTGCAGGCCGGCTGCGTCCCGCTCGCCGAGCCCAAGGACGAGCCGCGGGGCCAGCGCGTCGCGTGGGTCCGGGACCCGTTCGGAACTCTGGTCGAGCTCGCGACGCCGATGTGATGCGCCGGGGCCGCGCGCCCCGGGACCCGGCCTACGCCGCGGCGAGCACCGCCTCGGCGGCCGCCGGTTCGCGGTGGCGGTCGTAGATCTCGGCGACCCACTGCGCGCCTGGCCGCATCGCGAGTGACGCGACGAACTCGTGGCCGGCCTCCGGGATCCGGTTCACCGATGGGTACGGGAACTGGCGTGGCTGCACGAGTGGATAGAAGAGCGACGCTGCCGTCAGGTCGGCGACCGTGAACGAATCGCCGACCAGGTACCCGCTCGGCCCGATCTCGGCCTCGAGCCGGTCCATCGCCGCGACGCACTTGTCGCGGCTCTGGGCGGCGGCCTGCTCCTCGATCTGCATCCGCCGTCGCATCCCCGCCTTGAGGATCGGGAACATCAGCCGCAGCAGGACGCGGGCGGGGAGCCGCTGGCCGTGCAGGAACAGCGGCAACACGATGTCGGGCTCGTCGAGCAGCACGAAGTAGACCGCCCGGCGGATGTGCGGACCGAGCTGCTCGTCGAAGAACTCCTCGAGCTCGAGCGCGCGGGCCCGCTCGCCGGGGTCGGCCGGATACAGCGGCGGCTGCGGCCAGCGCTCCTCGAGCGCGGCGATGATCCTGGTCGAGTCACCGATCGAGCGACCGTCGATCGTCAACACCGGCGTCGTGTCGACGTCACCGGTCAGGCGCCGCGCGACGATCAGGTGGATGCCCGGCAGCAGCGAGCGGCGGATATGCGGGATCCGCTTGTAGTCCAGCGCCCAACGCACCTTCTCGTTGTAGTGCGAAATCTCAAGCTGCCACAGAACGGGAAGGCCGTCGGCTCGAACGCCGTTGACAGTCATGTGTCACTTATACCGCCGATCGCAACCCGGACACAACCCGCTCACCGACGAATCGGCTGCTCGCCGGCGTCTTCGCGATCCGCGAACATGGCCTCTTGATGACCCTGGTGCTGACCGCCGACGGCGACGAGTTCCGTGACCGGACGTGGGGATTCCTCGAGCAGCGGATGGATTGCAACGTGCTCGCGACGGTGCTGATCGCTGTGCTCCGCGCCCGCTCCCCGGATGTCCGCCCGCTGTTCGCATACTGGCTGGACCCGAGCGGGTCCGTTATCGCCGCGTCGCTGCGCACGCCGCCGCATCCCCTGATCACCAGCGCGCTCACCGAGGAGCAGGCGCAACGGCTGATCGAGGCGTGGCTGGCCGAGGACGCAGACCTGCCCGGAGCCAACGGCGAGCCGGCAACTGCCCGGGCGCTCGCCGCGGCGTGGCGGGCGCGGACCGGCGGCACCACGTCGCTCGAGCGCGACATGGCGATGCACACGCTTGAGCAGGTCATCGACCCGCCCCATCCGCCGGCCGGGAGGCTCCGCCAGGCGCAGAACGCCGACCGGGAGCTGCTGATCGAGTGGTGGCGGGCGTTCGCCGAGGAGGCGAGAGTCCCGGGCGGGGCCAGGGCGACCGCGGTAATCGACGCGCGTCTGCGCGCCGGCGGGCTGTTCGTGTGGGATCACGACGGACCCGTGGCGTTCCTGTCACTGTCGCCGTCGATCGCGGGCGTGGTCAGGATCGGGCCGGTGTACACGCCGCCCGACCGGCGACGCCGTGGCTACGCTGGAATGGCCGTGGCAGAGGCGAGCCGGTATGTGCTGGGGGAGGGCGCCCGGGCGTGCATGCTGTTCACGGATCTCGCCAACCCGACCTCGAACAAGATCTACGCCGAGGTCGGATACCGGCGCGTCGGGGATTGGGAGGAGCACCAGTTCCACCGCTCGCGTCGGACCTAGCCAAACGCCGCGGGAGACGAATTCGAGCGCTCCTAAATGACTGCTGCGCGACAATCGGGCGCAATGACCGGCAAGCCGAGCGGCGATCCGATCCACGTAGACCTGACGCTGCGCCCACTGGCGCCGGCCGACGTGCCCGAGCTGATCCGAATCCACCGGACGGAGGAGGTCCGGCGCTGGTGGGCCGATCCCGATCAAGACTTCCCCGATGACGAGCCCGACTCGACCCGATGGACGATCGAGGTGGACGGCGCGGTCGCGGGGCTGATTCAGTTCCACGAGGAGGAGGAGCCGCGGTATCGCCATGCCGCGATCGATCTTTACCTCGACCCCGATCTGCACGGCCGCGGCATCGGCACCGAGGTGATCCGGCGCACCGTGGAGCATCTCGTGCAGGAGCGTGGCCACCACCGGATGACGATCGACCCAGCGGCCGGCAACGCCGCCGCGATTCGTTGCTATGAGAAGGCGGGCTTTGAGCGGGTCGGCGTGATGCGCGCCTACGAGCGCGACGCGTTCGGAGACGATTGGCATGACGGATTGCTGATGGAGCTGGTGGTGACGCGGCGATGAACGCAACCGCAAGGCCGGCGAGCGTCTGGGCCTGGGCGTCACTCGGACTCGCAGGCTCGCTGCTGATCGCGCTCGCCGCCCCGGCGGCGATCCCCGACAACTCGTGGTGGTACTCGCCCTCGGCGCCGGGCGGGCGCAGCGCCGCGCTGGCCGCGGTCTATGTCGGGATCGCGCTGCTCGGCGCGGGCTGGCTGGGCCTCGGCCGATACGCGTCGGGCCAGGACACGCGCTGGCTGGTCGCGATCGCCGGGGCGTGGCTGCTTCCGCTCGCGGTCGCGCCGGCGCTGTTCAGCGGCGACGTCTACAGCTATCTCGCCCAGGGGACGATCCTCCACCTCGGTCACAACCCGTACCAGACGCCGCCGGCCGACCTGGCGGCGCTCGGCCAGTCGCACGTGATGTCGGCCGTGTCGCCGTTCTGGCGGCACACGACCTCCCCCTACGGGCCGCTGTTCCTCGGCCTGATGAGCGCCGTCGTGGGCATCACCGGCGCCCATCTGACCGCCGGTGTGCTGGCGGTGCGCGTCGTCGCGCTGGCCGGGGTGGCGCTGCTGGCGTTCTTCGTCCCGCGGCTGGCGCGCGCGCTCGGGGCCGACCCATCGCGTGCTACGTGGCTGGCGGTGATGAGCCCGCTGCTGGCACTCGAGCTGATCGGGGGCGCCCACAACGACGTGCTGATGATCGGCCTGCTGGTCGCCGGCGTGACAGTCGCGCTCCGGGGTCGGCCGGTGCTTGGGATCGCCGTCTGCGCGCTGGCGGCCACGATCAAGCTGCCCGCGTTCGCCGGTGCGCTGTTCATCGCGATCGCCTGGGCGCGGTCCGAGCCCGACCTGAAGCGACGGGTCAAGTTCCTGATCGAGTCGGCGCTTGCCGCGGTCGCCGTGCTCGCCGCGGTCGGGATCGTCACCGGGGTCGGCTTCAGCTGGCTGACGACGTCGGTGTTCTCGACTCCGGCGAAGGTCCACCTCGCGATCACCCCCGCGACAGCGCTCGGCTGGACGGTCGCCGACGTGCTGCGCGCCGCGGGCGTCGCAGTCGGCCATCTGACCGTCCAGCATCTGTTTAGCGTCGTCGGGGTCGTGGTCACCGCAGTCGCGGGGCTGGTGCTCGCCTACAGGGTGCGCGTCCCCAAGGTCGCCGCCTACCTCGGCTACGCGCTGCTGATCGCCGCCGCCTGCGGCCCGGCGGCGTGGCCGTGGTACTTCACCTGGGGCCTGGTTCTGTTGGCCGGCTGCCCGGGCCTGCAGCGCTCGGTGACGCTCGCCGTCGGCGCGGCATTGGCGGTCTTCCTGATCAAGCCCAACGGGATCCTCGTGCTCCCGGTGCAGAGCTCCCCCGCAGTCCTGGCCGCATACGTACTGCTGGCGGTGGTCGCCTGGCGCTCCCATCTCGGCGCGGCGGATCGGGCGGCCGGCGGCGGCCGCGGCGCCGACCCGACGCACTCGCTCGAGCCGCACGAGCCGGTGCAGGACCTGACTCGCGCGTGACCAGCAGCCTGCAGGAGGCACGGAGTCCGAGACGGCTTGCGGTCGGCGATACCTGGTCGAGCCCGGGCCGCGACTGGCTCGCGATCGGGATTCCGACGATCGTCGCGGCGGTCCTGTGCCTGCTCGAGATCTCATCGCGGAGCCTCGGCTTCGATGAGGCCGCGACGGTGACGATCGCCGCCCAGCACGGCTCGGCGCTCGGATCGGCGATCGCCCACGACGGCGGCAACATGTCGGGCTACTACCTGCTCGAGCACCTGGTGATCGGCGCGCTGGGCAACAGCGAGTTCGTCGTCCGCCTGCCGTCGGTGCTCGGGGCGGTGGCCACGGTCGCGCTCGTCGGCGCGATTGCCCTGCGCCTGTTTGGCCACCGCGCCGCGTTCGCCGCCGGATTCCTCGCCGCGGTCAGCCTCCCGCTGGTGTTCTGGGGCCAGAGCGCCCGCGGCTATGTGCTGATGGTGGCGTTCGTCACCGCCGCCTTCCTGGTCCTGATCACGCTTGTCGAGCCGCCTCCGTCGCTGCTCAGTCATGTCCGCCCGCCGGCCCGCGGGCGGTGGATCGCGTACGTGCTGCTGATGGCGCTGGCGACCTACTCGAGCTTCGTCGCCGCGCTCGTGATCCCGGCGCAGGCGCTCGCGCTGCTGCCGCGCCGCCGCCGGGCCTCGCTGCGCCCGTTCGCGCTGTCATTCGTCGCCTACGCGATCCTTTGCGTGCCGCTGTTCATCCTCGCCGTCCGGCGCGGCTCGGGCCAGCTGTTCTGGGTCCCGCGCCCGACGCACAAGATCGAGGTGCAGGTGCTGCAGTCACTGACGTCGGCGGGCCTGCAGCCCAGCTTCCACCGGACCGCGACCACGACCCCGCTGCTGATCCTGACGCTCCTGCTGCTGATCGTGATCGCGGCGTGGGCGGTTCGGGTGTGGTGGCAGCGGGAGACCGTGTGGGGGATCGGCCTCGTGCTCGCGTGGCTGGTGGTCCCGGTCGCGATCACGTTCGTGTACTCACTGATCGCGCAGCCGCTGTTTCAGCCCCGCAACCTGTTGATGTCGGTCCCGGCGGTCGCGCTGATCCTCGGCGCCGCGATCGGCCATCCCCGCCTGCCGCGGTATGCCGGGCCCGCGGCGCTGGTGGTGCTCGTCGCGCTGCGAGCGCTCCAGCTCGGTGCGAGCTACGGGGTGTCACCCGAGCCGTGGCGCCAGGCGGCCGCCTACGTGCAGGCGCGCGCGCGTCCGGGCGATTGCAGCGCCTTCTATCCGCTCGACGGACGGATGGCGTTCCAGTACTACATCGGCGCCAGCCGGACGGCAGACGGTCGCGCCCCTCGGTCGATCCTGCCGGTCAGCCCGTGGGGGACGGTCCAGCCGTATGTCGAGCGATACAACACGCTGACGCCGCGGCAGATCGCGCGCCGTGACGCGGGCTGCAGGCGCCTGTGGTTCATCTCAAGTCACGAGGGCCAGCTCGACGGCCCGGCGCAGTCACTCGCGAACCGTGCTCGCTACGTCTCGCTCCGTGGCCGTCTGACGGATGCCTTCGGCCACGCGCCGATAAAGCAATTCGGATACGCCGCGGCAGTCCACGTCCAGCTGCTCGCCAGACCCCGCGCGCGCCGTTAGGGCCGCAGCGTCGTGCCGTGGAAGGTGAGCAGGCTCAGCACCACGAGCAGGATCCCGTTGCTCCACAGCAGCAGCCGCCACCACCTGCCATGGGCGTAATAAGCGAGGGCCATCAGGGCCGGAAAGGCCGTGATCAACATCCGCGGGTTCGGCGGCACGAACTCCGAGGTGAGCGCCAGGAAGCTGACCCCGGCCGTCCAGACGAGCGCGGGCGCCGGGATATGCCGCCGTTGGCGGTAGACGAGCACGAGCATCCCGATCAGCAGAAGCGCGCCGATCAGGCCAACGACCAGGTTGAAATCGAGCGTCGGCTCGTGCGGGATCTTGTGAAACAGCTCGCGGAACAGCTTGCTGGTCAGGTGGCCGAGCGCGAACACGTCGGTCTTCTCGCCCCAACCGTGGTGCTGGGCCTCGTAGTTGGCCAAGGGCGACCCGGTCCAGGACCAGAGAAACAGCGCGAAGCAGCCGATCCCGGCGACCGACAGCACCGGCGCGACGATCACCTTCTTGAACACCCGCCGCGGCCAGCCCGTCCGGTTGAGCTCCACCAGCGCCGCGGCGGCGCAGGTCGGGATCAGGACGATGCCGACCGGTTGGACCGCGGTCGCAAACCCGGCCAGCAGCCCGGCCAGCAGCCACCGTTTGCGCCCGAGCGCGAACAGGCACGCCGCCGCCAGCGGCAGCAGCAGTCCCTCCGAGTAGACCATCGAGAAGACGACCGAGCCGGGGAACAGGACGAACAGGACGCCGGCGCGGAACGCGACCTTGCGATCCCACCAGTCCGCGGCGAGCCGGTAGATGAAATAGGTGGCGATCGCGCCGCCGGTGGTCGAGATCAGGACCCCGGCGACCGACGCTGACCAGATCGAGTCGTGGACGGTGACCAGCATGATCACCTGCTCCAGGCCAAAGATCGCGAGCGGATACAGCGGGAAGAAGCCGAGCGTCGTCTGGAGGTGAGAGGGGTAGTGCAGATATCCGTTGTTGGCGACGTCGCGGTACCAAAGGCCGTCCCAGTTGGACAGCTCGTGCAGGTAGTTGTGGTGGCCGAACTTGTCCAGCAGGTAGGCGACCAGCAGCAGCACGATCCGCGTCGCGAAATAGATCGCGAGCAGCGCGAGCACATCGGCGCGGCTGACGGCGACCGCGCGCGGGCGTCGCCGCGTGCGGACGCGCGTGACCGGCGTTTCGGGCGCGACCGCCGTTTCGGGCGCGACGACGTCTACGGCCGATATGTCGACCGGCGGACGCTCGGGCGATAAGCGTTCGGGTATGGTTTCCACGGGCGGGCAGTCTAGGTGCTGCTGCGGGTGGCGATGCTTTAAGGAACGGCTAAGAAACCTTCTACCCGCCGGAGACGGGCATCAGCCGGACAGTCGCGTGCCAGAGTAGCTGATCGCTGCATGCGCTGGGGATTCCCTGGCACGGGCCGACCAGGAAACCCTGCTGCTCGCCGGCCGACGCGCCCGGCCAGGAGACCCGGATCGGCGCATACGGATTCGCCGGCAGGCGCTCAGCGAGCATTCCCAGCAGACCCAGCCGCCCGACCAGCGCTGTGCTCGCGCCGCTGTCCCAGAGTGAAGGCCCGATCGTGTAGTCGTCGGGCGAGCACTGGCCGCGGCTGTGGGCGACCATCGGGATCGCGATCTCGGTTCCGCTGCCGGGGTCAAACGCCAGGTCGTCGTCGGCGCCGCCGCCCGTCAACTGAAACGTCGACGTGCAGCTCAAATTGGTCGGGTGGTTGAAGCAGCCCTGATCGACGTAGGACCGAGATAGCTTCTCGACCGCGGTCAGGCGCGAGCCAGAAGCTTCGAACTGCACGGCCGGCACGATCGCCGCCCCCTGAGCGGTGCGGACGGCCGACACGAGGCTGTCGAGGTCGACCAAGTAGCGCACTGTCCACGACATCGGCGAGACCGTCTCGGTCTGCTGGTCGACGAATCCGCCGGCGCCCGCGCACCCGCTCCGGTAGGGCTGCTGGTATCGGACCGATTCGGAGCCGGCGCCCGAGTAGACCACCGCGACGCTGAACGGGCGCCCGAGATCGGACAGCGCCCGGTGCGGCGGTTTGCCGGGCAGCTCACGGCCGCCGACGTCGTGGAAGTAGGTGCTCGACACCCTCGTGCTGCGGCGATTGGGCGCGACCGACTTGACGACCGCCCACGACGGCGAGGCCGTCGAGACGCGGATCGAGACGATCAGCAGGTGACGGTGCGCACCGGTGCGCGAGAACGCCCTCGCGATCGCCGCCTGCCGATGGCCACCGACCAGCTTCGCCGCCAGCGCGCCGGCGGGGGCGGCGGCGCAGATCGCCGTCAGCGCAACGATCGCTGTCGGTACGGAGAGCCAGCGCACACCCCAGTTCGGCGCCGGACGGCCGGGGTCCGGGCTGCGGAGCATCGGGCCACAGATTAACCCCGATCGCCCCGGCCGGCGCCGGCCGCGAAGCGGGCGCTACGGTGCGCCGGGTGGCCCTCCACGCGGGTCACCGTCCGGGTCCTGCCCATCGCGCCCCACGTAGCCATCCTGGCCACCGACGACGAACACCACCGCCTCGCCGTCGCCGACGTTGCGCATCCCCCGGTGGGTCGCGGCGTCGACGCGCGCGACCCCGCCGGGGCCGACGACATGGGTGGTCCCGTCACCGAAGCGGAACTCGATCTCGCCCTCGTGGACGAAATACAGCTCCTGCTGGCGCTCATGGAAGTGCACGCCGGTCGCGTACCCGGCCGGGAGAACGAGCGCGTTGACGCCGAACTCGGTCACCCCCAGTTCGCGGCGGACCTTGCGGAACCCTGGCCCGTCGCCGATCCGGTCCAGGCTCGAAACGGCATAGCCCCGTCCCTCGGTCACGTTGGCCATCGTGGTCTGAATCCTACCTTTCATCTACCCGCCGGCGTGCGATCCCCGATCGAGAGCGGGCATACTAGGACCGTGCCGTCAGCGCTCCTATCCGAGGCGCTCGCGCCGCTCCGAGCGAATCCTGAACGTGCCGCGATCCTGCTTGACATCGACGGCACTCTGGCTCCGATCGTCGACAACGCGGCCGATGCGCATGTGCCCGAGACGACCCGCCAACTGCTGATCGCGATCGCAAACCGGTACAGACTGGTGGCGTGCGTCAGCGGTCGTCGGGCATCGGAGGCGCGGGCGATGGTGTCGATCGGCACGATCACGTACCTCGGCTCCCACGGCGCCGAGCTGCTTCGGCCCGGCTGGACGGCGGCGGTGCTCGACAAGGGAGTCGAGGATTGGGCTCGCCGGATCCACGAGTTCGGCCGCGAGGCCGACACCGCTGACGCGCGCAAGCGCCGCGTCAGGCTCGAGGACAAGGGCGCGATCGTGGCCTTTCACTGGCGCGGGGCTCGCGACGAGGAGGAGGCGCGCGCGGCGATCGACGCAATCGCGGAGCGGGCCCAGGCCGCGGGCCTGAGGACCCACTGGGGGCGCAAGGTGCTCGAGGTCCGCCCGCCGGTGAAGATCGACAAGGGCGCCGGGATCATCAGCTTGCTCAACGAGGCGGGCGAGGGGATCGACTCGGCGGTCTACGTGGGCGACGACACCACCGACCTCGACGCCTTCCGCGCACTGTCTGAGCTGGAGAGCGAAGGGCAGCTCGTCCGCGCGATCCGAGTGGGGGTCGGCTCCGACGAGGGACCATCCGCGGTCACCGGCGAGGCCGACCTCGTCGTCGACGGGCCCGACGGGGTTCGCGAGCTCCTTTCGTACCTGGCCTCAGAGTGATGTAGTGCGATTCTCGGACCTCCTGCGTACAACGGTCCTGATCAGCGCCGCGGCGGCGAGCGCGCTGGCGATCATCACGGTCGCGGGGACTTCCTACTCGAGCCAGTCGATCGTCGTGCCGGTCGCGATCGGATGGTGGCTGGTCTCGGGGGTGATCGGCATGTGGTACGGCCGCCGCGCCGAGACCTCGCCGCCGATCGCGACCCTGCTCGCGAGCGCGCGGACGCAGGCCTCGCTGCCCGATGTGAACCCCGCGCGGACCGTCCTGAACCGGCTCTGGCCGCTGCTGCTGTCGACGCTCGGGGCGGGGGCGCTCGGCTTCGCGCTGCCGCAGGTGCCGATGATCGCGTGCGGATTCGCGATCATCTGGGCGCTCGGCTGGCGGCGGCAGGCATCGGCGGTGACGGCGATCGAGGAGCGCGACGGCGCCCGTTTCTACGTCGAGAGCACGTCGCCGCTGCGGCGGATACAGCTCGTTCGCACGCCGGGCTTTCGCACCAACCTGCTCGAGTTCAACGGCGCATCCGCCTCGCGACAGGCGCGGCCGCGGGCCTAGGGCAACGCCCGACATCGATGCACCGTCAGTCCGGCGCGGACGTGCTCGTCGTCTCGGTCGGCGCCACCACCGGGTGGCGCGCGGCGGCCCGCGAGCTCGCAGACGGCCTCTCGAGCGCCGGCGCGGTGGTGCGTGCCGTCGGTCCCGAGTCGATCCCCGAGGTGAGGACGTTCATGCTGACCGACTTCGTCCAGGCCCGTGCCGCCCGCGCGGCCGCCGCGCGCGCGATCGCCGAGCGCGAGCCGGCAGCGATCGTTTACTGCTCGATCACCGCGGCGCTGCTGTGGCCGCGCCCCGGCGCGATCTGGCTTGACTCGCTGGCGTCCGAGAACCGCCCCGGACGGCACGGGATCTGGCAGCGGATCGTCGAGCGCCGGCGGCTCGAGCAGGCGCCGCTGGTGATGACGATGGCGCACGCGTCGCTTGACCCGATTCCCCGGTCCAAGCAGCCCGACGCGGTCGTGGTCCCGGTCGCGGTCGGGCGATCGGGGCCGGCGGCCGCGCAACGCGACATCGACGTGCTCGCCTATGCGGGCGATCCGGAGAAGCGGCGGCTGGACTTCATTCTCGATGCGTGGCGTCGCGCCCGCCGTCAGGGGGAGACGCTCGTGGTCGCCGGCATCGACCGCGATCGCGCCGTCGACGGCGTCCGCTTCACCGGCCGGCTGGCTCCGGACGCCTACCGCGAGCTGGTCCGGCGCGCCCGCGTGTACGTCGCCGCCCCGCGCCGCGAGGACTTCGGGATCGCGCCGCTCGAGGCGCTCGCCGACGGCTGCATGCTCGTCACGACGCCGTCGCCGGGCCCTTATCCGGCGCTTGCGCTGGCCCGCGAGCTTGACCCGCGCCTGGTGGGCGAGGATCTCGCTCCGTGCCTACGGGCGGCGCTCGACGATCCGGTCGCCGCCTACGCGGAGCGCGCCACCGTGCTGCTCGAGCCGTTCAGCCGCGCGGCCGTGAGTGCGACGATCACCGAGCGCGTGCTGCCACGATTGCTGCCAGGATTGGTCGCAACGTGATGCCGCTGTCGTTCTCATTCATCCCGAGCCCGTCGTCGAACGGCTTCAGTGTCGGGCCGCTCTTCTTCCATGCCTACGGGATCGCCTATGTGTTCGCGGTCGCCGCCGCGATCGCCGTCTCGCGCTGGGGGTGGCGGCGCGAGGGCCACGATCCCGACCTCGTCTATGAGGTTGCTATGTGGGCCTTCCCCGCCGGCCTGATCGGCGGCCGGATCTATTTCCTGATCACGACCCCGAGCCAGATCCCGGACCACTGGTGGGGTCCGTTCGCGATCTGGAGGGGCGGCCTCGGGATCTGGGGCGGGATCGCGGCGGGCGCCGCCGTCGGCCTCTGGATTGCCAGCCGGCGTCTGACCCGGCCCGAGCTGCGCCGATTCATGGACATCGTCGCGCCGGGGCTGCTGGTCGCCCAGGCGATCGGGCGGATCGGCAACTACTTCAACCAGGAGCTGTTCGGCAAGCCGACGACGCTCCCGTGGGGGCTCGAGATCTCCCCGGCCCATCGCCCGCCTGGCTATCTCCATTTCGCGACCTTCCAGCCGACGTTCCTGTACGAGATCATCTGGAACCTGTCGTTGGCCGGCTTCCTGATCTGGCTGGCCCAGACCCGCCGTGTCAGGCCTCCGGGCGTGTTCGCGCTGTACGTCGCGGGCTACTCGGGCTTTCGGATCTTCGAGGAGACGCTGCGGATCGACTACTCCAACCACATCCTCGGGCTGCGGCTGAACTTCTTCGTCGCGTCGGTCCTGTGTCTGCTCGGCCTGACCTGGTTCGTCGCGATCCAGAAGGGCTGGCACGGGCTGGGTGGCCCCAAGGATGAGGACGCGGTCGTGGCCGGCGCGGCAGCTGCGGGCGCGCGCCACAAGCCCCCGTCGGCGCCCCCGCCGCCTCCGCCGCGGGCCAAGCGCGCGCGCAGCCGCCGCTAGCGCCTACCGAATTGTCAGAGCTCCTTTAGGGAGCTTTGCTTCACTGGCGCTCCAACGAGCAAGGAGCATGTACGCGTGATCGAGGTGACCAGCGTCACGAAGCGCTACGGGGACAAGGTCGCGGTCGACGATCTCACGTTCAACGTGCGACCCGGAATCGTGACCGGCTTTTTGGGACCCAATGGGGCCGGCAAGTCGACCACGATGCGGCTGATCCTTGACTTGGATGCCCCGAACGCGGGGCGCACGCTGGTCAACGGCAAGCCCTACCGTGACCACGCGGCGCCGTTGCACGAGGTCGGCGCGCTGCTCGAGGCTCGCTCGGTCCACACTGGGCGTTCGGCCGCCAACCATCTGCTCGCGCTTGCGCAGACGCACGGGATCAGCCGCGCGCGGGTGAACGAGCTGATCGAGCTCGTCGGCCTGACCGAGGTGGCGAACAAGCGCGCCGGGGGATTCTCGCTCGGGATGGGCCAGCGGCTCGGGATCGCCTCTGCGCTGCTCGGCGACCCGCAGACGGTGATGTTCGACGAACCGGTCAACGGCCTCGATACGGAGGGCATCCAGTGGGTCCGAAATCTGCTCAAACGGCTCGCCGCGGACGGCAAGACGGTGTTTGTCTCCTCGCACCACATGAGCGAGATGTCAATGACCGCTCAGCACCTGATCGTGATCGGACGCGGCCGGCTGATCGCCGACACGGACGTCGAGGAGTTCGTGCAGCGCGCGTCAAAGAAGGCGGTCAGGGTGCGATCCCCGCAGGTACAGGAGCTCGTTGAGCTCGTTTCCGGACCCGATGTGACGGTCGACTCGATCGAGCCCTCGGTGGTTGAGGTCCACGGCCTGAGCTCAGAGCACGTTGGCACGCTGGCCGCCGAGCACCGGATCGTGCTCTATGAGCTGAGCCCGATGACCGCGTCCCTGGAGGAGGCGTTCATGGAGCTGACCCGCGACTCGGTCGAGTTCCAGAGCGACCTACCGCCCGACCAGAGCCGCCCCAGCGAGGTGATCGCGTGAGCGCGGTAGCCGCGGAGGCCCCGCGCGCCACGGCGCCGCAGGTCGGACGCGTGACCCAGCGGCGGGTGGTCCTGTCGGAGTGGACCAAGCTGCGCTCGGTTCGCTCGACGCGCTGGTCGCTGCTTGTGACCGTGTTGCTGATCATCGGGATCGGGATCCTCGCCTGCACCGTGTTCGAGGCGCGGTGGCCGAATCTGAGCCCGTCCGATCGCGCCCATTTCAAGCCGCTGCGGGTGAACCTGGCCGGCGTGAACTTCGCCCAGCTCGCGGTCGGCGTCCTGGGAGTGCTGGTGATCACCGCTGAGTACTCGACCGGGATGATCCGCGCCACCTTCTCAGCTGTGCCCAAGCGGCTCCCGGTCCTCTGGGGCAAGGCGATCGTGTTCGGCACGGTCGCGTTCGCAGTGACCCTGCCAGCGGTCCTGATCGTGTTCTTTTCCGGACAGGCGATCCTGTCCGGGCGGCACATAAACATCGCCATCTCGCATCCTGGGGTGCTCCGGTCTCTGATCGGTGCGCCTCTGTACCTAACGGTCATGGGGCTGTTCGGGCTCGGCCTGGGCGCGATCGTCCGCAACACGGCGGCCGGGATCTCGCTGCTGGCGGCGATCGTCTTCGTGCTGCCGCCGATCCTCGGCCTGTTGCCGACGAACATCGACAACGCGACCAACCCGTACCTACCGAGCACGGCGGGCGGCGCGGTGTGGACGATCAATCCGGAGCCGCACACGCTGGCGCCGTGGCCCGGGTTGGCACTGTTCGCCGGCTACGCAGCGCTCTCGCTCGTGATCGCCGCCGTCCTGATCGTGCGCCGCGACACCTGAGCGCGCACAGGCGCTCCGGCGACGCTCACACGTGGGCCCGCGCGCGGGGGCGCAGCGCGGCCACATCGGTCCACGGCCGCGTGTTGACGACCGCGTCGGGACCCAGCCACGCGCGTCGCGCGGTCGCGACGCCGTAGCGGGCGACCTCGAAACCGCCGGTCCGATGGGCGTCGCAGTTGATCACGATCGGGATCCCGGCTGCCGTCGCGGCGCGGGCGTGGACGTCGTTGAGGTCGCGGCGGTCCGGGGCGGCGTTGATCTCCAGCATCGTCCCGGTGGCCAGCGCTGACTCGACGACCCGCTCGAAATCGAACTCGTACGGCTTGCGGCGCTCGATCTTCCGCCCCGACAGGTGGCCGATCACGTCCACGTACGGGTTCTCGATCGCGTGCACGATCCGGTCGGTCATCTTGGCCGCGTCGATCGCGAACGAGGAATGGACCGAGGCGACGACCCAGTCGAGCTCGCCCAGCAGCTCGTCGTCGTAGTCCAGCGTGCCGTCGGTGAGGATGTTGACCTCCGAGCCCGCCAGCAGCTTGATGCCGCCGACGGCCTCGGTCTCCGACAGACCGCGGATCCGCTCGATCTGCTCGCGCAGCCGATCGGGCGAGACCTCGTCTCCGAACCCGAAGCTGGCCGAGTGATCGGTGATCGCGAGATACTCATAGCCCACCTCGCGTGCGGCGAGCGCCATCTCCTCGACTGACGCGGTCCCGTCAGAGGCCGTGGTGTGACAGTGCAGGTCACCCTTGAGATCGCTGACCGCGATCAGGTCGGGCAGCGCGTTCTTGGCCGCGGCCTCGAGCTCGCCCCGGTTTTCGCGCAGCTCCGGTTCGATGTACTCGAGGCCGAGCAGCTCGTAGACCTGCTCCTCGCGTTCGCAGCGGTGCGTCTCGCCGGTCGAGTCATCGAGCACGCCGTATTCGGATACGTGCAGGCCCTTGCGGACGGCGGCATCGCGCAGCGCCATGTTGTGCTCCTTGGAGCCCGTGAAGTGCTGCATCAGGTTGCCGAACTGGTCGGGCTCGACGATCCGTAGGTCGACTTTGAGCCCGGTGTGGGTTCGCAGCCGCACGCCGGCCTCGCCCGGCGTCTGCGCGGACTCGACCAGCTCGAGCGCCGCCGCCGCCTTGGCCAGCGCGAGCGGATCGCGGGCGGTCGCGATCACGTCTAGGTCCTTGACACTGTCGGTCCAGCGCCGCGCCGAGCCCGCCAGCTCGACCCGTTCGGAGGCGGGATGGTCGCGCAGCGCGGCGACCAGCTGCTCGCCGACGACGAGCGCCTTGTTGAGCACGATCCGGCCCGAGCCGCCGCCGTTGGCATCGCGCCGCCTGGGCCGCGGTCGCAGCGGCGAGGATGCTCTCCTCGGCCTTGGGGCCGAAGCCCTTCAGCGTGCGGATCTGCTGCGCCTGGGCGGCGGCGATCAGTGCCTGGATCGAGTCGATCGAGAGCTCGTCGTAGAGCCGCCTGGCGCGCTTGGGGCCGAGTCCCGGCAGTCGGGTCATCTCGAGCAGCCCGGCGGGGAATTTGGCGCGCAGCTTGGCGGCGGCCGGGATCACGCCGTCGTCGGCGAGCGCGATCACCTTCTCCTGGATGATCGAGCCGATCCCCGGCAGTTCGGTCGCGCGTCCCTGCCGCGCGAGCGCGGTCACCGACACGGGAGCGTCGCGGACCGCCTTGGCCGCGTTGCGGTACGCGACCACCCGGTGGATGATCGCGCCGTCGAGCTCGGACAGGTCACCGAGCTCGTCGAGCGCCGTTGCGATCTCGGTGTTTGTCGGCTCTGCCATCTACCTTTAGGCTATCCACACAGAGTCGCTATACTTTTTGAAGTAACCGATAAGGAGAACGAGATGTCAGGCGCGGTCACAGAGGTAACGGACAACAACTTCGACGCCGAGGTCCTGGAGTCAGAGGTCCCTGTGCTGGTCGACTTCTGGGCGCCGTGGTGCGGGCCGTGCCGCCGCGTTTCCCCGGTCGTCGAGGAGATCGCCGGCGAGCGCGGCGAGGAGCTGAAGGTGGTCAAGATCAACATCGACGAGAACCAGCAGACCGCGATCAAGTTCAACGTCATGTCGATCCCGACGCTGATGCTGTTCAAGCACGGCGAGCTCGAGAAGACGGTGATCGGCGCCTACCCGAAGCGCAAGATCGAAGAGGAGATCGAGCTCACCTAACCCGGCGCGACGGCGATCTTCAGCGGCGCTCCGTCGATCATGACGGGCACAGCGCCGTCCAGATTCTCCGTAGCTGACGCTGGTCGCGAGCATCTCGCCGGCGATGTAGTCCTGGTGGGTGCGCGCCGCATCGAGCAGCCGACGGTCGCCGTCGAGCGTCAGCGCGATCCGGTCTGAGACCTCGAGCCCGGCGTCCTGGCGCGCGTTCTGGATCGCGCGCACGATGTCTCGCGCCCAGCCCTCGACGCGCAGCTCGTCGTCGATGCTCGAGCTCGAGCGCGACCGCGTGCGAGCCTTCGCGCTCGACCTGGTAGCCCTCGAGCGGCTTCATGCTGACCAGCAGATCGTCTGCCGTGAGGTCGTGGTCGTGGCCCGCGACCGAGATTGATACCGACTGGCCGTCGCGCAGCGCCGACGCCGCGTGGGCCGCGTCCAGGCCGGCGACCGCGGCCGCCACGAGCGGCATCTGGCTCGCCGAACCGGGGGCCGAGCGTCCGGTAGTTGGGCTTGAGCTCGACCTGGCCGAGCTCGTCGGCCTCGGACACGAACCGCAGCTCGTGGACGTTGAGCTCGTCGCGGACGGTCTCCGCCAGCCGCTCGATCGCCGCGCGCTCGACGCCGGTCGCGACCACCACCGCCGCGCGCAGCGGCTGGCGGACCTTGAGCTTGGCCTGCGCCGCGGGCGGCGAGCCCGAGGCGCACCGTCTCGCGAGCGACGGCCATCGCCCGCTCGAGCTCGCGGTCGCGCTCGCCGGCGACCGGGAAGTCGCACAGGTGCACGCTGGGCTCGGAGCCGTCGAGGTTGTCGTAGATCTCGTCGGCGATGAACGGACAGAACGGCGCCAGCAGCTGCGCCACCGTCACCAGGCACGTCCGCAGCGTCGCGAACGCGGCCGGCGATCCGTCCCAGAACTCGCGCCGCGAGCGGCGCACGTACCAATTGGAGAGCTCGTCGACGAACGCCTGGATCGCCCGTCCGGCGACGGTCGCGTCGAAGACGTCGAGCCGCTCGCGGACGATCTCGGTCGTGGCCTGGCAGCGCGACAGGATCCAGCGGTCGAGGTCCGACCGTGTCGCTCCGCGTGTCGCGCGCGACGTCGTTGGCGTTGGCGTACAGGACGTAGAACGCGTAGGTGTTCCATAGCTGCAGCAGGAACTGGCGAACGCGCCTCGCCGATCGTCCTCCAGCGAGAACCGGTAGCCGTCCCACGGCTGCTTGGAGGTGAAGAGGTACCAGCGCAACGCGTCGGCGCCGTAGCGGTCGATCACGTCCCACGGCTCGACCGTGTTGCCGCAGCGACTTGGACATCTTGCGGCCCTGGTCGTCGAGGATCAGCCCCAGGCAGACGACGTTGCGATACGACGAGCGGTCGAACAGCAGGGTCGAGATCGCCAGCAGCGAGTAGAACCAGCCGCGGGTCTGGTCCAGCGCCTCGCAGATGAAGTCGGCCGGAAAGCGCTGCTCGAAGTGCTCGAGGTTCTCGTGCGGCGCGTGGAACTGCGCGAACGGCATCGACCCCGAGTCAAACCAGACGTCGATCACCTCGGGGACGCGGCGCATCTCGCCGCCGCAGTTCTCGCACGGGAACGTCACCTCGTCGACGAACGGGCGGTGCGGGTCCTCGAGCTCGACGCCCGACAGCTCCCGGAGCTCGGTCAACGATCCGATCACGCGCACGCGCCCCTTGTCGCAGCGCCATACCGGCAGCGGCGTGCCCCAGTAGCGCTCGCGCGACAGCGCCCAGTCGACGTTGCCCTCCAGCCAGTTGCCGAAGCGGCCGTGCTTGACGTGCGCCGGGTGCCAGTTGACGGTCTCGTTGGAGGCCAGCAGCCGGTCCTTGATCTGGCTGGTGGCGATGTACCAGGACGGCTTGGCGTAGTAGAGCAGCGGCGTGCCGCACCGCCAGCAGTGGGGGTAGGAGTGCTCGTAGGTCTCGGCCCGGAGCAGGCGGCCGCGTCCGCGCAGGTCCTCGATCAGGTCCGGGTCGGCGTCCTTGACCCAGCGGCCGGCATAGGGACCGATCCGCTCGTCGTAGGTTCCGTCGGGCCGCACCGGATTGACCACGGTCAGCCCCTGCTGCTCGCCGAGCCGGAAGTCCGGCTCGCCGAACGCGATCGCGGTGTGGACGAGGCCGGTGCCGTCCTCGGCGGTGACGAAGTCGGCCGGCAGCACCGTGTGGCCCTTGGGGCCGTAGGCGTCGGCTGGGATGTAGTCGAACGGCGGCTCGTATCGGGTGCCGACCAGCTCGTGAGCCGGGGAACGCCTCGAGGATCTCGGCGTCCTCGCCGAGCACCCGTTGCACCAGCGCCTGCGGCGACGATCTGCACCGGCCCGTCGGCGTCCGCGCGCGGACGTAGGTCAGGTCGGGGTCTACGGCGACGGCCGCGTTGGAGACGAGCGTCCACGGTGTCGTCGTCCAGACCAGCAGCTCGTCGCCGTGGCGGCGGCCCCGTGTGCCTCGGTGACCGGGAGGCGGACGATAGACCGACGGGTCGACCACGTCCTGATAGACGTCGGGCTGTCCGAGCTCGTGGCTCGAGAGCGCCGTCCCGCACCGCGGGCAGTAGGGCACGACCTTGAGCTTCTCGTACAGCAGCCCCTTCTCGTCGATCGTCTTCAGCGCCCACCAGACTGACTCGATGTAGTCGGAGTCGAGCGTCCGGTAGGCGTCGTCGAGGTCGATCCAGAAGCCGATCCGCTCGGTCAGCCGGTTCCACTCCTCGACATGGCTGAGCACCTTCTCGCGGCAGCGGGCGTTGAACTCGGCGATCCCGTAGCGCTCGATGTCCTCCTTGGAGGTCATCCCGAGCTCGGCCTCGACCGCAAGCTCGACCGCGAGCCCGTGGCAGTCCCAGCCACCCTTGCGCTCGACGTAGTGACCGGTCATCGTCCGAAAGCGGGGGAAGATGTCCTTGAAGACGCGGCTCAGGACGTGGTGGGTGCCGGGGTCGCCGTTGGCGGTCGGCGGGCCCTCGTAGAAGCCCCACTGGGGAGCGCCCTCGCGGCGTCTGACCGACTCCGCGAACACCTCGCGTTCGCGCCAGCGCTCGAGCACCTCCTGCTCGAGCTCAGGGAACGACCTGCGGGGGTCAACCGGACGATGGGGCGCGGCGGCCATGGGCGGGGGATTCTAGGAACCCCTCACGCGTCTGCGCTGCCGGCGCCGCGTGGCTCAGGCGCCGACCGGCTGTACCGAAGGTAGCGCGGCCACGGCCTGCTGCATTGCGGTCACCGGCTGGGCCGGCTGCGCCGGCTGGAGCTTGGCGAGCAGCGCGTCGCGCGCGCCGATCGGCGACTCGCCGAGCCGGTACACGGTGCTCGCGCCCGTGTCGGGAACGGCGCCCCGGTAATCGAAGACGGTCACCTCGCGGGCGACCGAGCGGACCGCGTATACCAGCCGGCCGATCGAGTCCAGCGAGACGCGCTGGCCGGTGAGCACGACGGCCTTCGGGTCCAGTGCCCGCAGCGCCCGGCCGAGCCTGGTCAGCTCGACCGCGGGGGTCAGGGAGAGCGTCCGCAGTCCCGCGCGCCGGACCACGACCTCGAGTGCCTGTGCGTGGAGCGCGTCAATGTCGCATGGCGCCGACGCATCGAAGATCATGACTCCTTCGGGGCGCGAGGCAGGCGGTGCAAGTCGCCGCTGCGCCGAGAGCCAGCCGGTCGCGTGCCGCCATGCAAATTCGTACTCGACCGTATTGGCGCCGTCCTCGAGCTGGCTGGCGACCGCCGCGAGGAGCACCTCCTCGATCGTGCGCTCGACGGAGCGCAGGCCGAGACTCTCCTCGAGCAGCCGGTTGGCGGTGTCCTCGTCAAACGAGGTGTAGGCGCCGGCCAGCCGCGTCGGGGTGGAGGGACCCTCGCCGCGCTCGCGGGCCAGCGAGATCGCTGACGAGACGTTGTGAGTCTCGGCCAGCGTCAGACGGAGTGCCTCGATCTCTGCCAGCGAGTACTGACGGTGGCCCCCGGCTGAGCGCAGGGGCTTGGGGAAGCTGTAGCGGCGTTCCCAGCTGCGCAGCGTGTTGGGGCTGATGCCCAGCATCACTGCGGCTGCGTTTGTACGGATCCCGTTCATCTCAACCGATTTATCGTCTTATCGGCAGGTTTGCGCAAGAACCGCACCCCCAATTGCAGATTGGCACGGGTCATGCAGTGGAAGGAGTGCGGCGGGCGGCCGCGTAGGCGCCGCCACAATGCGCGGCAATCTACGGATACGGGGTGTAGAGACTGTGGCGGTGCGATGCCAGCTGACGGCGGCAGCCGGCTTAGAGGCTCATCGAGCGCGAGGCTCCGCGTGGGCTGCCCGTTTCGTGTTCGGGGAGCCGCTGCTCGCTCTCGATCATCTCAACGATCCGGCGCTGGGCGTCGCTGGCGCCCGCTGGCAGGATTCGGGTGCCCGTGGTGCGCATCCGGACCCGAGTGCCACCGCGCCTGTAGACGGCGACCGGCATCGCCCCGGCGGCGAGCCTGATCGCGTACGCCCACCGGGCGACGTTGTCGTCGTCAAGGTGCGATCCTGCGACCACAACGAGGTTTGGACGATGAATCGCGACCGCATCTCCGATCCCCGCAACGCCCCGTGCAGAGAGGCTCAGCACGTTGATGCCGGCGCGCGCGCAGAACAGCTCCAGGCCACGGATGTAGGGGGCATCGGGGTCGAGCTCGTCACGAGAGGCATCACCGACGACGATCGAGATCGGGCGTACCGGCGGCGGCGCAAGCCGCTGGGCACGTCGCAGCCAGTCACCTCCCCAATGCGCCGCGAACGCCCACGCCGCCGACTCGAGCCCGTAGCGGCGCGCGATCTCGTCGAGCGTCGGCAGCAGCACCTCCTCGACCGAGCGTTCGACCGAGCGCAGCGCGAGCGCCGCCTCGATCGCCTGGTCGGCCCGCTCACGCTCGTAGGAGACGAGCGCACCGATCAGCGAGTTGGCGTCGGCCGCGAGTCCCTCGCGCGCGCGGGAAACGGCGGACGAAATCGAGAGTCCCTCCTGGAGCGCATCACGCAGCGCGGCGATCTCGCCGTGGGTGAACAGACGGTGTTTGCCGGGCGAGCGCTGTGGTTTCGGGAAGCCGAATCGGCGTTCCCAAGCCCGCAGCGTGTTCGGACTGACCTTCAACAGCGCCGCCGCTTCGCTTGTCTTCAGGTATCGCATTTGTCCAGGTAGTTGGAGACTAACGTTGCGAAGTCCGCGCCCACATCATAAAGTTGCACGAAATTACGGGCGAATCCGACCAAAAACTAGTGCAAGTGGTCGGTCGGACGCTTGCGGATCGCTTCCGCGGGAAGCCCGTTGGGCCCACATGTCCATAGCTCCTGGGTGCTTTCAGGAGGTGAGAATGCATTTCCGCAATAGCTGATTTAGGGATCTAATGGTCGATTAGCGCTGGATTAGGCGCTAACGTCCCGAAACATGGCTGCGAGCGGCAGTCCAGGCCGTTTCCGTGTCCCCACGGTGCTGCTGGTTGTCGGGCTCTCCGGGTGCACGATCGCAGCCGTACTTCTGGCAGGGTCAGATCACGGCCTGCACGAGTCTCTGAGCATCGTGCTGGCGATCGCTGCCGCCGTTTCCGGCTACATGGTCGTCGCGGTTGTCGGCCGTACGGCCGTTTCGGCCTCGTTCATCGTCGTCCTGCTGGCGGCGGCTTTCCTAGGTCCGGTGTCGGCCGCCGTTGCAGCGGTGATCGCCGAAATCGCCGCCTCGTTCAGGGTGAAGACCCGCCCATATGCGTTCGCCAGCAACCTCCTCGCAGGGGTGCTGCCGGCGCTTGCGGCGGCTGGGGTGGTGCGCGCGCTGGTACCCGGCGGACCAGCGCAGACGATTGACTTTTACGCCGTTGTAGCCCTGGCCAGCGTGGTGGACCTGACGCTGAACTTCGCGATCGCCGCGTACTACGGTGAGGTGCTGTACGGGAAGCGAAACCTGAAAATCAGCACGCTGAAGGAGCTCGCGCCGAGTATCGGCCTGAGCGTCGTGCTCGCGGTCGCCGGCGCGGCGATCTACCTGAAGCTCGGCCTCGCGGGGATCGCGTTCTCGCTGACGGCCGTGTTCGCGTTCTCCTACATGGCCCATCTCGTGCAGCAGTCGCGAGAACGGGCGCAGCAGTACGTGTCGCTCTCCTGGGGTGTGCTCGCCGGACTGATGCGCTCGCTGGACACCCGCGACGGGCGAGCCGCCCGACACGCCGCTGCGGTGGCGCGGTTCTCGGAGGACATCGCGAGATCGGTGGGGATGACGGAAGCCGAATGCGAGCTGGCACACACGGCGGGCCTGCTGCACGACATCGGCCACTTCGCGCTCTCGGACCGCGTCGCCGAGCGTGGCCGGACGCTGACCGATGAGGACTGGCAGGCGATCCAGCGCCACCCCGAGCTCGGCGCCGACATGCTGCGCGACCTCGGCATGTACGGCCCGGTCGCCGAGATCGTGCTCGCCCACCACGAGCGGATCGACGGGCGCGGCTACCCGAGCGCGCTGCCCGCTGACGAGATCCCCGAGATCGCCAAGATCATCTCGGTCGCCGAGGTGTACGACACGCTCACGGCCAGCGACACCTACAGAACCCGGATGAGCTCATTCGAGGCGCTGACCGAGCTGCGGCGGGTGGCCGGGACCCAGGTCGAGGCGCGTTACGTCGAGGCGTTGGCGGACCTGCTCGCCGGTGAGGACCTCAAGTACCGCCACGCCGACATGGCCGACTTCGACGCCGAGCTCGACATGGAGCGGCGGGTCAACCAGGCGGGGGCCGGCGGATAGGGCGCGGCCCGCCGCGGCGCGGGCCGGCCGTGCGGACGGGTCGGCGACCAGCACGCGCCGCCGACGCTCCTCGCGCCCTGTGTTGCCCCGCCTTCGATTTTGTTGGAGGTAGAGCCCGCTCGCCTGCGCCTGGCGAGCCTTCAGCCGGCTTTGCGCTCAGCGACCGGCGGGGCGCTCTGCTGTTGTTCCAACGATCCGACGAACTGGTCAATCTGCTCCTGGCTGAAGCGACGCTGACCACCCGGCGTCCGGTACGACTGGAGATACCCCATGTCCGACCAGCGACGGATGGTGCCGAGCGACACCCCGAGTGCCTGAGCGGCCTGTGACGTAGACAGGCCTAGTGGACTCCCACTGATTTGCTTCATAGGCTGCATTTCAGCCAGATTTGCCAAAGCTGCCCAAAGCTGAACAGTTATTGCACAACCTTTGGCACCGAAGGTCACGCCGAGTCAGCGTTCGATGCCCATAAAACCGGAGCACGCGCGCCTCGCACTCGGTCATCTGTTGAGGCATGCGACGGCTCGGCGCGGGCCAATGACCGGGAACAGTACACGGACAGAAGGTCGCGCGATTGCCCGTGGCGGCGGGATCTGTCGCCGGTCGCTCGCGAGCGCGGGGATCCCGCGCTCGCGCGCGGGATCCCTCGCGCGGCTTTGGAGTGCGACGATCCGCCGGTGCGACTGCGCCTTTACCACCACCCCGACGGGGCGCGGGTCGCGTACCGCGAGTCGGGAACCGGCCCGCCGCTCGTGCTGCTGCACTCGCTCGGGCTCTCGCACCGCGAGTATGAGCCGATCGTCGCCCCGCTCGCCGAGCGGTTCCGGGTCGTGCTGCCCGACCTGCCGCTCCACGGAGACTCCGAGGACCGACCGCGCCACTCATACAGCCCCGACTGGCTGGCCGAGGTGATCGCCGGGTTCTGCCAGGAGGCGGGCGGCCCGCGCTGCATCGTCGCCGGTCACGACATCGGCGCCGAGTTGGCGCTGATCGCCGTCAGCGCCGGCCGGCTCTCCCCGTCTCGGCTTGTGTTGATGCCCAATCGGCTCCATCGCCGCGACGAGTACGCCGGCAAGCGGGCCGCGTGGCGGACCGCGTGCCGGGTCGCGGCGCTCCCCGGCCTTGACCGCGTGCTCGCGCACGGGGCGAGGCTTGTGTTCCGGCCGGCGCTCGGCGAGCGGCTGTCGGCGCAGCACAACGAGGCCGCCCGCGACCTGGTTCGCCACGCCTTCGCTGACGTCGGCGGCAACGGCAACCGCGCCCGCTCGTGGGCGAAGTTTGCCCGCCGGTGGCCGGTCGAGGCGCAGAGCCAACGGCTCGACGACTACCCCGGGATGGCGTTTCCGGTCCTGCTGCTGTGGGCCGACGAGGACCCGGCCCACCCGATCGTCGCCGCCCAGGAGGCGCTGGATCTGCTGCCGGCGGGGCAGTTGCGGACCGTGCCGGGGGCGGGCTTCCTGATCGCCTACGACGACCCGGTCGCGGTGGCGCGCGAGCTGATCGCGTTCGGGGGGTCGAGTCGCTGACTCGGGGAGCAAAAGTGCCCTGGTGGGGCAGAAATGCTCCCCGAGTCGGCAGGCCGACCGCGCGGCAACCGAGCGAGTAGCTTTGAAACCAGCACATCGAAGTGAAAGGAAAGCCAATGAGCGTCGAGGAAACTGAACAGCTCTGGGGCGGTGAGACCACCAAGGCGGTCGCCAACTTCCCGGTCTCGGGCGAGCCCGTCCCGGCGCCGGTGATTCGCTGGCTGGGCCGGGTCAAGGGCGCCGCGGCGCGCGTCAACGCCGAGCTCGAGCTGTTGGACAATGACCTCGCCGAGCGGATCGCGGTGGCGGCCGACCGGGTCGCGGCGGGCGAGCTCGACGATCAGTTTCCGATCGATGTCTTTCAGACCGGCTCGGGCACCTCGACCAACACCAACGCCAACGAGGTGATCGCCAACCTGGCCGGCGACGGGGCGCACCCCAATGACCACGTGAACATGGGCCAGTCCTCCAATGACGTGTTCCCGTCAGCGGTTCATCTCGCGGCGCTCGACGAGGCCACGCATGACCTGCTGCCGGCGCTCGAGCAGCTCGAGGCGTCATTCCAGCGCAAGGCTGACCAGTTCCACGACATCGTCAAGGCCGGCCGCACGCATCTGATGGACGCCGTGCCGGTCACGCTCGGGCAGGAGTTCTCCGGCTACGCGGCGCAGATCCGGCTCGCCGGCCGCCGGGTGCGCAACACGCTGCCCCAGGTCGCGCAGATTCCCCTCGGCGGCACCGCGACCGGAACCGGGCTGAACACGCACCCTGAGTTCGCCGTCAAGGTTCGCGCCCGGCTGACCGACTCGACCGGGCTCGAGATCCGGGCGCCCGAGGACCCGTTCGAGGCTCAGGGCAACCGCGATGCGCTGGTCGAGCTCTCCGGGGCCTTGAAGGTCACGGCCGTGTCGCTGACCAAGATCGCCAATGACCTCGCCCTGATGGGCTCGGGCCCGCGCGCCGGGATCGGCGAGCTGCTGCTGCCCGAGCTGCAGAAGGGCTCGTCGATCATGCCCGGCAAGGTCAATCCGGTGATTGCAGAGGTCGTGCTCCAGGTCTCCGCACAGGTGATCGGCAACGACACCGCGATCACGATCGGCGGACTCGAGGGCAACTTCGAGCTCAACGTGCGGGTGCCGATGATCGCGCGCAACCTGCTCGAGTCGATCCGGCTGCTGGCGGCAACGTCGCGGATCTTCGCTGAGAAGTGCGTCGACGGGATCGAGGCCAACGAGGAGGGCTGCCGCCGCAGCGCCGAGTCGACGCTTGCGGCCGCAACCGCGCTGAACCCCTACATCGGCTACGACAAGGGCGCCGAGATCGTCAAGGAGGCGGCAAGCTCGGGCCGGATGCTGCGCGAGGTCGCCTACGAGAAGGGCGTCGATCAGGACATTTACGACAAGGCGATGGACCTGCGCAAGATGGCGCGCGGGAACACGTAAGGAGCGCCACGCCCGCTCGGGGTCAGGTGGCGACCGTCTCGGCGCCCAGCTCGCGCGAGATCGCGACGTCGATCGAATAGTCGATCGGGACCACGATCACCGACGGTGTGTCGAGCGCCAGCGCCTCGCGCAGCCGCAGCGAGAAGTCGTCGGCACTGGCACAACGCCACGCCGGCACCCCGAAGGAGTGCGCCAGCGCGACGAAGTCCGGGTTGCCGAAGGCGATATCGAAGTGGCGGCCGAATTTCTTGTCCTGCTTCCACTTGATCGAGCCGAACTCGCCGTTCTCCCAGATCACGTTGACCATCGCCGTTCGCAGCCGCGTCGCCGTCTCGAGCTCCTGGCAGTTCATCAAGAAGCCGCCGTCTCCCGAGACGGTGACGACGTTGCGGTGCGGGTAGACGAGCTTGGCGGCGACCGCCGTCGGTAGCGCGAACCCCATCCCGGCCAGCCCGTTGGCGATCAGCACCGTCCCGGGCTCATGGGCGGGGAACATCCTGCCGATCCACAGCTTGTGCAAGCCGACATCGGAGATCAGCAGATCCGCCGGTCCGAGCGCCTCGCGGATGTCTGCCAGCACGCGCGGGGGTCGGATCGGGAAGTGGTCGTCGTCGCGGGCGTTGGCGAGTGCGCCGAGCACCAGCTCGCGCAGTCTGCACTCGCCGGTCGGCTCGGCCCGGGAGCGGCTGCACCCGGCCGCCAGCCGCGCGAGCACGTGGGCGATGTCGCCGACCAGCTCGACCTCGGGGATGAAGAACTCGTCGATCTCGGCCGCGACCGTGTCGATCATCACGATCCGCTTGTTCTGATCCGGGTTCCAGTGCTCGGGCGCGTGCTCAACGAGGTCATAGCCGACCGCGATCACGACGTCGGCCTCGTCGAACCCGGCCATCGCGTAGTCGCGCGACTGAAGGCCGACAGTTCCGAGCGCGTGCGGGTCCTCGTAATCGAGCAGGCCCTTGGCCATGAAGGTCTCTGCGACCGGGATCCCGGTCGTGTGGACGAAGGCCCGCAGCGCGCGGCTCGCGTGGGTCCGGATCGCACCGTTGCCGGCGAGGATGATCGGTCGCTCGGCGCCGAGGATGATCTCGGTCGCGCGCTGGAGCTCCTCCATGCCCGGCTCGGGCTGGACCGGGGCGCGACGGGGCAGCGGCGACGCATCCAGGGGGCGCGCCATCACGTCCTCGGGAAGCTCCAGGTGGGTGGATCCGGGCTTTTCGGACTCGGCTACCTTGAACGCCTTGCGCACGACCTCGGGGACGATCTCAGGCGACGAAATCCGTGCATTCCACTTCACAACCGGCCGCATGACCCCGATCAAGTCGATGTACTGGTGTGACTCCTTGTGCATCCGCTCGAGGTCGGATTGGCCGGTCAGCGCCACCAGCGGGGCCCGGTCAAGGAACGCGTCCGCGACCGCGGTCACGAGGTTGGTCGCACCCGGTCCGAGTGTCCCCAGGCAGACGCCGGCCCTGCCCGTCAGCCGTCCGTACGCATCCGCCATGTAGGCGCCGCCCTGCTCGTGACGGACGGGCACGAACTGGATCGGCGAGTCGGCCAGGGACTCGTTGAGATCCAACGTTTCCTCGCCCGGGATGCCGAAGACGTACTTGACCTCCTCCGCCTCCAAGCACTCGACGAACACTTCAGACGCTTTGCGCTCGCTCACCCAGCCACCGTATCTAAAGCACGGCACGCGTCGCGCGCGGTCGCTCGCCGCTGCCGTAACCGGCGTCGCGGTGCTCGCCTGCGCCGCCCAGGCGCACGCCGCGAGCACGTTCTACGTCCGCGGCGGCGGCTACGGCCACGGGGTTGGCATGAGCCAATACGGCGCCTACGGCTATGCCCTGCACGGCAAGAGCCACGCGTGGATCCTCGGGCATTACTACCGCCGGACCAGGCTCGGCACGACCGATCCCAACCAGATCGTCAGGGTGTTGCTCGCCACCGGCTCGGCGTCGTTCGCGGGCGCTGATCGCGGCGGCTCAGCCCGGCTGCAACCGGGAACGACCTACTACGTCAAGGCGCTCGCCGACGGCGATCTGCAGATGGTGACCGCCGCCGGGAAGAAGGTCGGCCACCCGGCCGCCGCACCGCTGACGGTCACCGGCCCGGGGTTCCTGCAGGTGCCCGCGCTTGGCACCTACCGGGGCTCGCTCCAGTTCAGCCCCGACGGCGCCGGCGGCGTGCAGACCGTCAACGCGCTCGGCCTCGATGACTACGTGCGCGGCGTCGTCGCATCCGAGATGCCCTCCACCTGGGCGCCACAGGCGCTCGAGGCGCAAGCGGTCGCGGCGCGAACGTACGCGATCACGACCTCGGTAGGGGGCAACGGCTTCGACCTCTATGACGACACTCGCTCACAGATGTACGGCGGCGTCAACGCCGAGACTCCGGCGAGCAACGACGCCGTTTCGGCGACCGCCGGTCAGATCGTCACCTACAACGGCAGCCCGGCCGTCACGTACTTCTTCTCGAGCTCCGGCGGTTACACCGAGAGCATCCAGAACGTGTGGCCCGGCGCGACCCCCGAGCCGTGGCTGCGCGGCGTGCCGGATCCCTATGACGGGGCCGGCGGCGACCCGTACCACAGCTGGGGCGCGCGGATGAGCGTCAGCGCCGCGGCGACCAAGCTCGGCTCGCTCGTCAAGGGCAGGCTGGTCGGGATCGAGGTCACCAAGCACGGCGTCTCACCGCGGATCCTCGAGGCGGCCGTGGTCGGGACCCGTGGGCAGACGAAGGTCACCGGGACCCGCCTGCAGCAGATCTTCGGGCTGCGGACGACGTTCGCCGCGTTCACGACGATCACGACCGCCGCGTCCGCCGGCGAGCTGGGCGGGGCGATCTACCCGGCGCCGAGCAACGGAACCGTCACCGTCCAGTCAGACGCAGGCGGCGGCTGGCACACGGTCACGACGGCGCCGCTCGGGCCCAGGGGGACCTACACGGTCGTGGTACCGGGCGCGGGTCGCTACCGGATCAGGTACGGCAAGCTCAACGGCCCGGGGGGTCACCGCCTCGCAGCCGACGACGACGACGATCGCAGCCGCGCGGGGCCAGCTGGCCGCCGAGCAGGCGCTGACCGGAGCGCTCCCGTCATGGGTCAGGGACTACGCTGGCGCTCATGTCTGGCCCACTGCTCGCAATCGACGCGCCGTTCGTCCTCTACCGCTCGTTCTTCGCGCTCCCTGACTCGATCAAGGGGGGCGACGGGCGTCCGGTCAACGCCCTGCTGGGCGCGGTCAACCTGATCCTGCGGATCGCCGCCGACCGCGAACCAAGGGCGATCGTGATCTGCTTCGGGGCCGAGGCCGCCAAGTACCGGACCGATCTCTACCCGCCCTATCACGCTCAGCGGCCGCCGGTGCCCGACGCGCTCGCGTGGCAGTTTGACCGGGCGCCGGCTCTGTTCGAGGCGTTCGGCTGGACCACGATGGGGTCGGACGAGCTCGAGGCCGATGACCTGCTCGGGGCGCTCGCGACCGCCGAGAGCGAAGCCGGCGGCCGCGCGCTGATCATGACCGGCGACCGCGACATGTACCAGTGCGCCACAGACCGGGTCAGCGTCGTCTACCTCAAGCAGGGCGCGAGCGGGTTCGAGGAGGTCGATCCCGACGGAGTGCGATCCCGCTACGGGATCCCGCCGCAGCTGGTGCCCGACTTCATCGCGCTCCGCGGTGACCCGTCGGACGGCCTCCCGGGGGCGCCCGGGATCGGCGCCAAGACCGCCGCCTCGCTGCTGCAGCGCCACGGAACGCTGGAAGGCGCGATCACAGCGGCCGACCAGGAGCGGCCCAAGGTCGCCGCCGCACTGACCGAGAAGGCCGATGAGCTACGCGCATTCAGGGCGATCGCGACCCTCCGTCACGTCGATCTCGAGCGACCCCAGGACCGTCGAACCGATCTCGAGCAGGGCGCGGCCGCCGTCCGCGAGCTGGGGATGAACCGGCTCGCCGAGCGGCTCGACAACGCCAACTCGCTCGCCGACCTTTAATTGGGGGGCGCGCTACGGCGTGAACTTGACGGTGATCACGTCACCGTCGAGAACGACGTAGTCGCGGCCCTCGAGCCGCAGCGTGCCGCGCTCGCGGGCGCCCCCGTAGCCGCCCGCATCGCGCAGCGCGTCCCACGAGATCACCTCTGCGCGGACGAAGCCGCGCTGGATGTCGGAGTGGATCAGGCCCGCCGCGTGCCAGACAGACAGGCCGCGCCGCAGATGCCACGACTGGGCCGGCTTGTCCTCGCCGGCGGTGAAGAAGGCGACCAGATCAAGCAGTGAGAACGCGCCCCTGACGACCGTCTGGAGGCTGGATTCCCGCAGCCCGAGGTCGGCCCGCATAGCGTCTGCGTCCTCGTCGGACAGTTCGGTCAGCTCTGACTCGAGCCGCGCCGAGACGGCGACAGCCTCGGCGTCGTGGGATGCGGCGTGCTCAGCGACGGCCGCCGGTACGTCGTGGCTGCCCTCATCGACGTTGGCGACGAACAGCACCGGCTTGGCGGTCAGCGGCTGCAGGAGGGTGAGCGCATCGGACGCGTCGGCGGGGACCGGGACGGTGCGGGCTGGGCGGCCGGCCTGGAGCGCGTCGATCAGCGCCCGCAGCCAGTCGGCCTCGGCGGCCGCGTGACGGTCGCCACTCTTGGCTGTCTTGGCGACGCGGTCGAGCCGCCGCTCGGCCTGCTCGAGGTCGGCGAAGATCAGCTCGGTCTCGATCGTCTCGATGTCGGCCAGCGGATCGACGTGCCCGTCGGGATGGACGACGCTCTGATCGCCGTGGGTGCGCACGACGTGGACGATCGCGTCGGTCTCGCGGATGTTCGACAGGAATTGGTTGCCGAGCCCCTCGCCCTTATGGGCGCCCGCGACGAGCCCGGCGATGTCGTGGAAGGCGATCGTGTCGTGCACGACATTCGATGCGCCGACCGTCGACGCGACGGTCTCGAGCCGCTCGTCCTCCACCGGCACGATCGCGACGTTGGGCTCGATCGTCGTGAACGGGTAGTTGGCCGCGTCCGCGGCGACGCCGGTCAGCGCGGTGAACAGCGACGACTTGCCCGCGTTGGGCATCCCGACGATCCCGACCTTCATCGCGGCCACGCTCCCGCGATCACGGTGCCGAGCAGCGCGCCCGCGGCGACATCGCTCGGGTAATGAACACCGAGGTAGGGGCGGCTGACGGCGAATGCAACGGCCGCCAGGTAGAGCGCAGCTGCCGGGACCAGGCCGGCGTACGCGCGAGCGGCCGCAAACGAGGTCGTCGCGTGCGCGCTGGGGAATGAGAGGCTCGACACGATCGGCGTCAGGGGCGGCAGGTCGTCGAGCTCGGGGCGGCGGCGGCGGACGGTCACCTTGACGGCGTAGTTGGCCGCGTACGCCGCCGCGACGACGCTCACACCCCGTAGCCAGCCCCGGCGGCGCCCAGGGTCATCGGATCGCCACGCGCCGAGGCCGCCGAGCGCGAGCCAGCAAGCGGCATGCTCGCCGAGCCGCGAGTAGGCGCACACGGCCCGGTCGGCGGCATCGGAGTGCGCGCGCGTACGCGCGAGGATCAGCAGCTTGCGGTCGAGTTGTTGCAGCGGCACGGCCCGAGACTGTACGAGGCCGGTGCATCGCGCATGCGCGAGGCCCGTTCGACGGGACCGCCTCAGACGCGGGCGGGAGCCGCCTCCGCGTCGGTCCCGGCAGACCTCGACATGCGCGCGATCGCGCGCGTCAACGGTGAGGTCCGGACCGACTCACGGACCGGCGGCATCCACTACAGCTGGGAGCAGCTGCTCAAGACCGCGGCGCGCAACACGCCGGGGCTGGCAGCCGGCGAGGTGATCGGGTCGGGGACCGTCGGCCGCGGCTGCATCCTCGAGCATGGGGACGGGCGCTGGCTGGCGCCCGGGGACGAGATCGAGCTCGAGATCGAGGGGATCGGGGTGCTGCGAAACCGGATCGCTCAGGTGCCGAACCCGACCCGGTGACCCTCGGTGTCGACCAGTACGTAGACGACCTTCTGGAGGTCGAGCGCGATCATCCCGTCCTCGGCGGTCAGGTCATGCCAGCCCTTCTCGCCCAGCGCCTCGCGCAGTTTCTTGAGCTCGCTCGGCGCGACCCGGGCGCTGAGCACGGGCCCGCCGAGAAAGCCGATGTTGATCTTCTGGGGCTTGTCGTCGGCCATCTCTGTCACTCCTTCTGGTGGGCAGGCTGCACGATTTCGGTTAGCACACCGCCGGTCGACGCGGGGTGCAGGAAGGCGACGCGCGAGCCGCGGATCCCGGTCCGGGGCGTCTCGTCGATCAGCCGCATCCCGGCCGCGGCGCACGCCTGCAGGGTGTCCTGCACCGACTCGACGCGGTAGGCGACGTGATGCAGTCCCGGACCCCGGCGGTCGAGGAACTTCCCCACCGCCGTGTCGGGCCCGAGCGGCGCCAGGAGCTCGATGTGACCATCGCCGATGTCCAGCAGCGCGGCATCGACGCCCTGCTCGGTCACCGTCTCGCGGTGGACGAGTTCCATCCCGAGGTTGTCACGGTAGAGCGCCAGCGCGGCGTCGATGTCCTCGACGGCGACACCGACGTGGTCGATCGCGGTCAGCATCGCGCCGGGAGGATACCCGGGCCCCGAATCAGCGAACGCGCTCGAGCCTGGGGTTGGGCGCGTAGCTGCGCCCGACCTTCGCGCACGGCCGGCCGTCGAGCAGCACGACGTCGGCGGTGAAGTCGTTCTGGCCGCGGATCAGCGACGAGCCGACGCCATAGGCGTCGACCGCGACCCCGGCGGCCTCGAACTCGCGGATCCGCTGGGCCGTGAAGCCGCCCGATGCGACGATCCTGACGTCGGGGAACCCGGCGCCGTCGAGCGCGCCGCGGACCTTCTCGACCAAGCGCGGGTTGACGCCGGTCGGCACGAAGCCGCCCATCTCGTCAAACAGGGAACGGTCGACGAGGGTCTCGGACGTGTCGAGCCGCACCCCCCAGAGCTTCGGGCCGAGCGCGTTGGCGACGTCGAGCGCGGTCCTGACCGAGTCGTTCTCGAAGTCGACCAGGACGGTGATGTTCATGTCACGGTGGAAGTGATCGGCAAACTTGACCGCCGCCTTGACCGTGTCACCACCGTAGGCCGCGATCAGGCCGTGCGGGACGGTGCCGATCCCGCGGCCGCCCCACCATGAGGCCTGGGCCTCGGTCGAGACGCCGATCGCCCCCGCGACGTGGGCGCTCCAGCCGTCGCCGGTCTGCACCAGCCAGTGGTCGTGGCGGGCCGGGAAGTAGAAGATCTGCTTGCCGCCGGCGGCCTCGACGACCTCGGAGACGTTGCGCATGATCAGCGACCGCCGCGCCAGCACACCCAGGTAGACGGTCTCCAGATGGGCGAACAGGCTGTAGTCGCCCTCGATCGTCAGCACCGTCTCGCGCGGGGCGATTCGGTCGCCCTCGCGCAGGGCGTGGACCTCGAGCTGATCCCAGCCGGGCTCCCAGGTCCCGTTGAGCTCGCGGCCGCTGCACATCTTGAGCACCGCGATCGCCTCGTCGATCCCGCCGAGCAGCGAGTCCTCCTTCTGGAACACCTGCATCGTCACGTGCGGGTGCTCGACCCTCGGCCTCGAGCAGCGTCTTGGTGTAGACGAAGTAGGCGTCGGAGTAGTAGCCCTCCCGGATCCGATCGACGGGGAGGCGAAAGATCGCCGGGTCCAGCCGCGCCGAGACCTCAGCCGGCATGGCGCAAGTCTAGGTCAGCCACACCCGGTCAGCCGAGCAGCTCGCGAGCGACGTCGGTGAAGAACAAGGTCGCGAAGGCGAGGTCACGGACGTCGATCCGCTCATCGGCGCTGTGGATCAGCGGTCCCGAGTCGAGCATTCCCTGGTGACGCATCGGGAAGAAGCCGTAGGCGACGCAGTCGGGGAACGCGGCCCGGAACCACCCCGAGTCCGAGAAGCCGGGGAGGATCACCGGCGCGGTCACCGCGCCCGGGTCGTGGGCGGCCACCCAGCGCTCGATCGCGCCCATCAGGTCGCTCTCGATCGTCGACTCGTTGCCGACCGTCCACCTGGTGAACTCGATCTTCAGGTCGTCGGTCTCGGGGCCAAGTACGGCAGCGATCCGTTGGCGGGCGGCCTCCTCGCCGAGGCCCGGCGGAACGCGGCAGTCGATCCGCACCTGTGCGTGCGACGGGATCACGTTCATCTTGGCCGACGCGCTGGCCATCGTTGGGGTCAGCGTGACTGCGAACATCGGCTCGATCAGCGTCCGCAGCCGCGGTTCGTCATCGTCGAGCCGTTGCATAGCGGCGGGCAGATCGGCGGGATCCTCCCCGAGCGCTCGCAGCAGCGCCGCAGGCCCGTCGGTCAGCTCGTAGGTGTCGGGTTGGTCGGCGAGCTTGGCCAGCACCGGCGCCAGCTTGACCAGCGCGTTGTCGCCCGCCCGCGGCAGCGAGGCGTGGCCGGCTACGCCGTGCGCGACGACGTTGAAGCGGAAGATCCCCTTCTCGGCGCAGCACACCCCGTAGTAGCGCGTGCCGCGGTACTGAAACGACCCGCCGCCGCCCTCGTTGAGCAGCATGTCGCAGCGGACCCTTTCGGGGTGGGCGGTCGTCAGCCAGTGGGCGCCGACGTCGCCGCCGGTCTCCTCGTCGGCCACGATCACCAGCTTCAGCGTGCCGCGCGCCGGCCGCCAGCCCTCGCGCGCGAGCGCCGCCCCGGCGACCACCTCGGCGGCAACCTGGGACTTCATGTCCAGCGCGCCCCGCCCCCACAGAAAGCCGTCGGACACGTCACCGGACCACGGATCGTGCTGCCACTCGGAGGGCTCGGCGAGGACCGTATCCACGTGCCCCAGCCAGCACAGCGTGGGGCCGTCCTGCTCGCCGCGCAGGTCGGCGACGAGGTTCGGGCGCTCGGGCTCGGCGGCGAGGATCTCGGTCTCGAAGCCGGCGTGCGCCGAGGTAGCCGGCGAGATACTCGATCGTCTCGCGCTCGTTGCCGGGCGGATTGACGGTGTTGAAGCGGACCAGGCGCTGGAGCACCTCGGTGGATTCGTTCTGCAGCTGTTCGATCGTCATCGGGGCCGCATTATGTCCGTAGGATCACAACCGTGTCCGCACCGGCTGATGACCTCGCGCTGGCGCTCGAGCTCGCCGACGTCGCCGATGCGATCACGGTCGCGCGGTTCGGCGCTGACGACCTGATCGTCGAGACCAAGCCCGACCTGACCCCGGTGTCGGAGGCCGACCGAGCCGTCGAGCTTGCGCTGCGCGAGCTGATCGCGCAGCGACGCCCCGGCGACGCCGTGATCGGCGAGGAGTACGGGTCGACCGATGGCGGCGGATCTCGTCGGTGGATCATCGATCCGATTGACGGCACCAAGAGCTATGTCCGTGGGATACCCACCTGGGCGACGTTGATAGCTCTTGCCGTCGACGACGTCGAGACGGTCGGCGTCGTATCGATGCCGGCGCTCGGCCGGCGATGGTGGGCTGCGCGTGGCGGCGGGGCGTTCGCCGACGGCCGCGAGGTCCGGGTGTCCGGTGTGCAGGAGCTGGCGGACGCCCATCTGGCGTGGAGCGGGCTCGAGGACTGGGACGCGATCGGCCGCACCGACGCGATCATCGAGCTCGCGCGGGCATGCTGGCGTTCGCGCGGGGTCGGCGACGCGTGGCAGTACATGCTGGTCGCAGAGGGGGCCGCTGAGATCGCGCTCGACCCCGAGGTCTCGCTGTGGGACATCGCGGCGGTCAAGATCGTGGTCGAGGAGGCCGGCGGGCAGTTCACCGACCTGTCGGGGGTGGTCACCGCCGGCGGCGGCGACGGGCTGGCGACCAACGGGCTGTTGCACAAGGCGGCGCTCGCAATCGTCGGGCGGTGAGCGGATGGACCGTCTGTTCGAGGATGCCGACCGGACCGCCGACGAGGCCCTGCCCGCCGATGCCCCCCTGGCCACGCGCCTGCGTCCGCGGACGATCGACGAGCTCGTCGGCCAGGAGCCGCTGTTGGCGCCGGGCTCGGCGCTGCGCCGCGCGATCGAGGACGGCCGACCGCACTCGATGATCCTCCACGGGCCGCCGGGGAGCGGCAAGACGACGCTTGCGCGGCTCGTCGCGCGAGCCTCGAACGCAGCGTTTGAGGAGGAGAGCGCGGTCCAGGCCGGGCGGGCGGAGGTCCGGGCGGTGATCGAGCGTGCGCGCGAGCGACAGCGCAGCGGTGGCCGCAGGACGGTCTTCTTCCTCGACGAGATCCACCGCTTCAACAAGGCTCAGCAGGATGCGCTGCTGCCCGCGGTCGAGAACGGGCTGATCACGCTGATCGGAGCGACGACCGAGAACCCCTACTTCTCGGTCAATTCGGCGCTGATCTCGCGCACCCACCTGTACGAGCTCGAGGCGCTCGGGCCGGCCGAGATTCGCAAGCTGCTCGACCGGGCGGTATCGACCGGACAGTGCGCGCCCGCGGCCGGGGTCGACGATCGCGCGCTCGACTTCCTCGCGGAGCGCTCGGGCGGTGACGCGCGCTCGGCGCTGAACGCGTTCGAGCTCGCCTGCGAGGCGGCCGGCGAGGGGCAGACGGTGACGCTCGAGCAGGCCGAGGACGCGCTCCAGCGCCGGGCGCTGCTCTACGACCGTCAGGCAGATCGCCACTACGACACCATCTCGGCCTGGATCAAGGCCACGCGCGGCTCCGATCCCGACGCCTCGCTGTACTACCTGGCCGTGATGCTCGAGGGCGGCGAAGACCCCAGGTTCATCGTCCGGCGGATGGTGGTGCTCGCCTCTGAGGACATCGGCAATGCCGACCCGCAGGCGCTGGTGGTCGCGACCGCCGCCGCCGCCGCGGTCGAGCACGTCGGGCTCCCGGAGTGCCAGTTCGCGCTCGCCCAGGCCGCCATTTATCTGTCGCTGGCGCCCAAGTCGGATGCCGCCAAGCGCGCCGTGTTCGCCGCTCGCGACGAGATCCGCGACCGCGGCGCGCAGCCGCCGCCCGCCCATCTGCGCTCGTCGACGCGCAGCGACGGTGAGTACGACAACCCGCACCGCCGCCCCGGTCACCTCTCGCCGCAGGAGCTGATGCCGAGCGGGGCGATCGGGGCCAGCTTCTATGAGCCCGACGAGGCCGAGGCGCAGCTGCGCAGGCGACTTGCCGAGATCCGTCGCGCACGGGGCCGCGACGATCCGTAGCTAGACCGGCAGGCAGCGGTCAGCCGAATCGAACCTACTAACGTGTAGGAAATGGCTGAAGGCTTCGATCCAGGGGCATTGCTGGCCCGTCACTACGTGCTGCCGCGCGGCCCGAGGGTCTGCCTGCGCCTGGCCCGGATCCGGGACCGCGACGGCCTCGAGGCCCTGTTCGCCGGTCAGGGGATCTCGATCGACGAGCTCGAGCTTGCGCGGCTGGTCCGCAGCGACCCCCGCGAGCATCTGCTGATCTGCGCGACGGCGCTGACGGAGGCGGGCGAGACGATCGTCGGCGCCGGGGTGATCGAGCTCGACGGAGGCGACCGCGAGCCCACAGTCGTCGTCGTCGACGGGAGTCGGACCGAAGGCCTCGGGGATCTGCTGACGGGCGCCCTGACCGGCCGCGCGCGAGCGCTGACGCGCTCACGGGTCGCGTGAGCACCGGGCCCGCCCGGCGCGAAACGTCGCTACGCTCCGCGCGGTGACACCTACGGCAGCGACAACGACGCTCGAGTCGCTGAGCCCGGCAACCGGCGAGGTGATCGGTGCGGTCCAGGCCACCGCACCGGCGGATGTGCAGGCGGTCGTCGATGCGGTCGCCAAGGTGCAGCCGTTCTGGGCGCAGCTGACGCTCCGTGACCGTGCCCGCTATATGCAGCGCGCGGCTCAGGTCCTGATTGACGAGTCCGACGAGATCCGCGATCTGATCGTCCGCGAGCAGGGCAAGCCGCGCAACGAGGCCTTCTCGATGGAGCTGTTGCCGACGATCGACGCGCTGCACTGGATCGCGCACGAGGGGCAGGAGATCCTCGCCGACGAGAAGGTCGGGATGCCGCAGCTGTTCCTCAAGACCAAGCAGACGGCGTTCACCTACGAGCCGCTCGGCGTGATCGCCGTGATCGCACCGTGGAACTACCCGTGGAGCATCCCGTTCGGGGAGGTCGCACTGGCGCTGATGGCCGGCAACGGCGTCGTTCTCAAGCCGGCCTCGCAGACGCCGCTGATCGGCGCGCGGATTGGACATGTGCT
This sequence comes from uncultured Solirubrobacterales bacterium, assembly GCA_963730075.1. Taxonomy (GTDB): domain Bacteria; phylum Actinomycetota; class Thermoleophilia; order Solirubrobacterales; family Solirubrobacteraceae; genus Palsa-465. The sequence continues at coordinate 122,672 of CAVSQH010000007.1, forward strand.
CGAGCGGGCCGGCATCCCGGAGGGGCTCGTGCGCGTGCTCCACGGGCCCGGGACCGGCGCGGCGCTGGTGGAGTCAAGCGTCTCGAAGGTGTTCTTCACCGGCTCGGTGGAGACCGGGCGAGGCGTCGGTGAGGCCTGCGCGCGGCGGCTCAAGGGGTCGGTGCTCGAGCTCGGTGGCAAGGACCCGATGATCGTGCTCGCCGACGCCAACCTCGACCATGCGATCGCCGGCGCGCTCTGGGGCGGTTTCGCCAACGCGGGGCAGACCTGCTCGGGGATCGAGCGCGTATACGTGCTCGAGGAGGTGGCCGAGCAGTTCATCGACGGCGTCGTCGACGGCGCCAAGGCGCTCCGCGTCGGTGACCCGATGGATTGGGAGACCGAGATCGGGCCGATGATCTCGCGCGAGCAGTTCGAGCTCGTCCGCGAGCTCGTGGACGACGCGGTCGAGTCGGGCGCGAGTCTTCTGTGCGGCGGGCCGCTCGAGCACGGGCCCGACGCCCAGGAGGGCTGTTTCTACGCGCCCACCGTTCTGACCGGGGTCACGCACGAGATGCGGATCATGCGCGAGGAGATCTTCGGGCCGGTGCTGCCGATCATCGTCGTCAAGTCAGAGGACGAGGCGCTGAAGCTCGCCAACGACAGCGAGTTCGGGCTCGGAGCGTCGGTCTGGACGTCGGATCGCAGCAAGGGCGAGCGAATCGCACGGGAGCTCGAGGCGGGCATGGTCTGGATCAACGACCACATGTTCAGCCACGGCGCCTGCCAGTGTTCGTGGGGCGGCGTCAAGGAGTCCGGCCTGGGCCGAACGCACTCGAAGTTCGGCCTCTATGAGTGCGTCAACATCAAGCTCCGGGTGTGGGAGCCGTCCACCGTCCGCGACCCGTGGTGGCATCCCTACGATGAGACGCTTGGCCGGGCGCTGAAGCAGACCGCGGTGATCCTGTACGGCCGTCCATCGATCCGCGCCGCCGCGCTCAAGGACGGGGCGGCGCCGCTGCTCCGGCTCGGCGTTCGGCTCGCGCGCGACGCCGTCCGCCGCTAGCCGGTTTGTCTTCGCCGTCGAAGCTGGGTAGCAGGCTGGCCGGGGTGGTGGTGTCGGCCGCAGCGGTGGCGCTGCTGATCCCGCCGGCGGCGTTGGCGGGGAGCGCTTCCAGCGCGATCACCTCGCAGCCGTCGGCGGCGTTGGTCACACTCGGTTCGACCGTCAGCGACGCGGCGACCGTGACCGGGATGGTCGTTCTGGATCCTCCGAGCGGAAACGTGAGCTTCTCTGTTTGCGGACCGCTAACCACCGCCACGGGCTGCGCTAGCGGGGGCACGACATTCGATCCGGCGGTGCTCCTCAGCGGGCTGTCAGACCCGATCACCGTGGGCTCGTCGGCCTTCAAGCCAACTGCCGCGGGTGTCTGGTGCTTCCGCGCCGACTACCCGGGCGACAGGATCTACGCCGCAGCAAGCGACGGCACTGCGCGCGAGTGCTTCCGGGTGCTCGCGCCGCCGTCGGCCAAGATCGTCTCCCCGAAGGACGGAGCCACCTACACGCTCGGCGAGCCAGTCGCCGAGAGCTTCAGTTGCTCGGACAAGCTTGGCTTGGGGCTGGCCGACTGCTCGGCGCCGCCCAGGGTGGACACCAACTCGCTCGGCACGTTCGCGTTCACCGTCACGGCCACCAGCAAGGACGGCCTGACGAGCACCGCGACCATCCACTATCGCGTGATCCGGCCGTCGAACCGCTTCACCGTCTCGCGGCTGAAGCCGCATCGGACGGGCTTGGTCACATTCAGGCTCGGCCTCCCGGGGGGCGGCAAGATCGCAGTGCTCGAGACGGCGTCGCGCAGCGCGCTGCCGCATCCCAAACGGGGGCCGCTCACGTTCGCGACCTTGAAGCTCAGATCGAGCGGCAAGTCGTCGATCCCGGTCACCGTCAAGCCCACCAAGGCCGGCAAGGGGCTGCTGCGCCATCACCGCCTCACCGTGCGTCTGACGCTGGCCGTCACGTTCATGCCGATCAACGGCCAGCCGCGCACGGAGACCTTCAGGGGGCTGCGGGTCACGAAGTAGGCCTCGGTACGCTTGACTCATGCCCGCCCAGGCCTACGCCGGCAAAGAGTGCGTCTGCCAGCTCCGAAAGGGGATCTGCGACCAGAGCTGCGTCGGAGGGATGCTCGAGACGCCGTTCTACATCGCCTGCCTGAGGCTCTCCGGGCGTCGCTGCCTGGTCGTCGGCGGGGGTGACGTCGGGCTGGAGAAGGTCGAGGGCCTGCTCGCGTGTGACGCGACCGTGACGCTGGTGGCGCCAGAAGCACACCCGGCGCTCGCCGAGCTCGCGCTCGAGGGCTCGATCACCTGGGAGCGTCGGGAATTTCAGGACGCCGACCTCGACGGATCCCTGATCGCGATCGCCGCGACCAGCGATACCGACGTCAACATCTCCGTGTTCGAGGGCGCCGAGCGGCGCGCGATGCTCGTCAACGTCGTCGACGTGCCACCGCTGTGCAACTTCATCCTGCCCGCGATCGTCCGCACCGGCCCGCTCGCGGTCGCGATCTCGACCGCCGGCGCGTCGCCCGCGCTCGCGAAGCGAATGAAGCGCGAGATCAGCGAGCTGTTTGGCGAGCCTTACGCCCAGCTTGCTGTGATGCTCAACGATGCGCGCGGCTGGGCGAAGGCGACGCTCCCGACCTACCAGGACCGCAAGGAGTTCTTCGAGTCGATCGTCGGCGGCGACCCCGACCCGATCGAGCTGCTCCGGTCCGGCGAGGTGCAGCAGGTCCGCGAGCTGATCGAGGCCGCGCAGCACTCCCACGCGCCGGCGGCGACGTGATCGGCGCTCGGATCCGATCCGGCAGCCGATGAGCGAGCTGACCCACCTCGACGAGAGCGGGCGCGCCCGGATGGTCGACGTCGGCGACAAGCCGACGACCGACCGCGTCGCCCGCGCGCAGGCAATCGTCCGGGTCACGCGCGAGACCGCCGGCAAGGTGCTCGATGGTGACGCCCCCAAGGGCGACGTGCTCGGGGTCGCGCGGGTGGCCGGCATCCAAGCCGCCAAGCGGACCTCTGAGCTGATCCCGCTGTGCCACCCGCTCAGTCTGTCGTTCATCGGCGTCGAGGGCTCGATTGACGTCGACAAGGGCGAGATCGAACTGACCGCCGAGGTCCGCACGACCGGGCCGACCGGGGTCGAGATGGAGGCATTGACGGCCGCCTCGGTCGCCGCCTTGACCGTCTACGACATGGTCAAGGGAATCGAGCGCGGGGCCGAGATCTCCTCAGTCTCTCTGCTCTACAAGGCCGGCGGGCGCTCGGGCGAGTGGCATCGCCCGTCGTAGCCGTCTCGATCACCACACCTTCAATCATGCGAACCGCGATCCTGACCGTGTCCACATCAGTCGCCGCAGGCCAGACCGAGGATCGCTCGGGCGCCGCGCTCGCACAGCACGCCGAGGCGGCCGGAGCCGACATCGTCGCTCGTGACGTGCTCGCCGATGACCGCGTCGCGATCGAGCAGTGGCTACGCCGGCAGGCCGACGGCGGCGCGTCGCTGATCTTCACGACCGGCGGGACCGGCCTGACCGACGACGACGTCACTCCCGAGGCGACGCTGGCGGTGATCGATCGCCACGCGCCCGGGTTCGCCGAGGCGATGCGAGCCGAGGCGCTGCGCCACACGCCGATGGGGCTCCTGACCCGGGGCGTGTCGGGGATCGCCGGACGCACGCTGATCATCAACTTCCCGGGCAACCCGAAGGCGATCGGCGAGCTGTTTCCGGTGATCGCCCCGACGCTCGAGCACGCGGTCGCGACGCTGCAGCGCGAGGGTGGACGCCGAACGCCCGGCCATTGAGCTGCGCGGCCTCGCCCGCTTCTTCGGCGAGCGGACCGCGCTGTCGGACGTTTCGGTGCGGGTTCCGGCCGGGGCGACCCTGGCCGTGCTCGGCCGCAACGGCGCGGGCAAGTCCACCCTGCTGCGGATCCTGGCTTCGCTGCTGCGCCCGCACGAGGGGGACGTGCTGGTGTTCGGCGAGCCGCTGCCGCGCCGGGCGTTCGCGGTCCGAGCCAAGCTCGGCCTGCTCGCACACGAACCGCTTCTGTACCGCGAGCTGACCGGTCGCGAGAACCTCGAGTACCACGCGAGCCTGCACGGCGTCGACCGCGATCGCGTGCAGGAGGTGCTGCAGGCCGTTTCGATGGAGCGCCGCGCGTCTGAGCCGGTGCGGCTGCTCTCCCGCGGGATGGTGCAACGGCTCGCGATCGCGCGCGCCGTGCTCCATCAGCCGCAGCTGCTGCTGCTCGACGAGCCCCGTGCGAACCTTGACCCGGCGGCCAGCGAGCTCGTTGAGCCGCTGATCGGACGCGCCTCGGGCGCCACCCGGGTGATCACCAGCCATGACCCGAGCGCCGCCCTGGCCGAAGCCGATCTGGTGCTGGCGCTCAAGGACGGACGAGCGGTGTTCGCCGGTGAGCCCGCCAAGTTTGACCAGGCCCAGCTCCGGGAGCTATACGCATGAGGACCGCGCTCGTGGTGCTGCGCAAGGACCTCCGGGTCGAGCTGCGGACGCTGGAGACGGTGCCGGCGATGGTGCTCCTGGCGTTGGTGACGTTCGTGATCTTCCACTTCGGCCTTGACCGCAACTCGATCTCCGGTCAGCTGGCGGCCGGGGTGCTGACCGCGACGCTGCTTTTCGCGGCGATGCTCGGGATCAACCGGCTGTTCGTCGCCGAGCGCGAGCAGGGTGGGTTTGACGCGTTCCTGCTGGCTCCCGTGGACCGGACGGCGATGCTGCTCGCCAAGGCGTCGGCGCTGTTCATCTTCCTCACGGTGCTCGAGGTGATCGCGGTCCCGGCGTTCGCGATCCTGCTGCTCGGCACCTCGCTCGGGCCCGCTCTGCCGGGATTGATCCTGATTCTGATTCTCGCCAACCTGGGGTTGGCCGTGATCGGGACGCTCGTCTCGGCGATCGCGGTCCACACACGAGCGCGGGACCTGATCGGGCCGGTGATCTCGCTGCCGCTGCTGATCCCAGCGCTGATCGCGACCGCGCGGGCGATCGGCCCGCTGCTGGCGGCGCACACGTCGGGGTCGCCTCCCGGCAGGTGGCTCGCGATCCTCGCTCTTTATGATTTGGTGTTCGCGCTGCTTGCCTACGCAGTGTTCGACTTCCTGCTGGAGGATTAACCACCAGTGCCCTCGACCATCTACGGCAAGGGGCTCCGTACCCTCGCCCTCGCAACGACCGCCACGATCACGATCGCGTTGGTGCTCGTGTTCTTCTACGCCCCGCTCGACGCCAATCAGGGGTTCGTGCAGAAGATCTTCTATATCCACGTCCCGCTCGCGATCGTGTCGCTGTTCGGGTTCGTGTTCGGCGGCGTGCTCGCGATCGGCTACCTGCGCACCGGTGACCGGTCGTGGGACCTACGCTCCTACGTCGCGATCCACATGGGGCTGATCTTCGGGATCGGTGGCCTGATCACCGGCTCGATCTGGGCCAAGGCGTCGTGGGGCCATTGGTGGGTCTGGAACGAGCCGACGCTGGTCTCGTTTCTGATCGTGCTGCTGCTGTTCGCGACCTACCAGCCGCTGCGGTTCTCGATCGAGGACCCGGAGCGCCAGGCGCGCTACGCGAGCGTGTTCGCGATCGTCGCGGGCGCGTTCGTGCCGCTCAACTACCTCGCCGTCCAGGCCGCGACCGCGTACGTGCACCCTCGGGTTCTGACGCTCGGAAGCGCGCATCTGCCGCCGGCGATGGGGTTGACGTTCGTCGTCTCGCTGGTCGGGATCGCGCTCCTGTACGTGACCCTGTGGAAGTACGAGATGGCGTCCAAGAACGCGCGGATGCAGGTGCGGCGGCTGCGCCGGACGCTGCTCGGCGATGACGCCCCCCGGACAGTCCGCCGCAGCGCGGCGCCGTCGTGATCGCGCTGCTCGCAGTGGCGCCGGCGCTCCCGCTCGGCAAGTCGGGCAAGTTCGTCGCGGGCGCCTACATCGTGTTCGTGGCGGTGATCCTGATCTACGTCTCGATCATGGCGATCCGCGCCCAGCGGCTCGAGCGAGAGCTCGACGAGCTGCGCCGGGACGTCGAGGCGGCCCGCGAACTGGCACGCGAGCACGAGCCCGTTGCGTGAGTGAGCTGTTGGCGATCGGGGTTTCGCACAAGACCGCTCCGGTCGAGGTGCGCGAGCGACTGGCGCTGCCGCAGAAGCGCGCAGCGGACTTTCTGCGCGATCTGCGGGGTGCGGCCGAGGTGCAGGAGGCGGTCGCGGTCTCGACCTGCAACCGGACCGAGGTCTACCTCGTCGTCAGCGACCCGGTCGACGCCGAGAGCACCGCGCTGACGATGCTCGCGCGTCAGGCGGGGATCCGGCCCACCGAGCTGACGACCGCGATCTACTCCCACCACAACTGTGACGCTGCGCGACACCTGTACCGGGTCGTTGCCGGGCTCGAATCGATGATTGTCGGCGAGGCCGAGGTCCAGGGCCAGGTCAAGCGCTCCTACGAGGCTGCACTCGAGCTCGAGGCCACCGGTCCGCTGACCAACCACCTCTTCAAGGCGGCCCTTGCGACCGGTAAGCGGGTCCGGACCGAGACCGCGATCGGAGAAGGGCAGCTCAGCCTGTCGGCGGTCGCAGTCGCGCTCGCCCGCGAGCAGCTCGGCGACCTGGCAGGCCGCGAGGTGGTGCTGATCGGGACCGGCGAGACCAGCGAGCTCGCCGCCCGGGCGCTGGCCGACACGGGGACTAGCAACGTGTACGTCGCCAACCGCCGCCGCGATCGCGCGATCAGCCTCGCGCGCCGCTACGGCGGCACGACATTGCGGTTCGACGAGCTGCCCGAGGCGCTGCTGGCGGCCGACATCGTCGTCTCGGCTACCGCCTCGCCGCACCTGCTGCTCGAGGTCCGCGAGATGGCCGAGGTGATGGAGGCACGGCGCGGGCGCCCGATGCTCCTGATCGACCTCGCGGTGCCGCGGGACATCGATGCCGCCTGTGCCGGGATCCAGGGCGTCTCGCTGGCTGACATCGACGACCTGCAGGCCGTCGCCGAGCGCAACCGCAAGGTCCGCCAGGCCGAGGCGCGCCGCGCCGAGGGGATCATCGAGCAGGAGATCCAGCAGTTCGCCGCCTGGTTGGGCTCGCTTCAGGTGCTGCCGACGCTCGCAGCGCTGCGCGCCCACGCGACCGAGATCGCCGAGCAGGTCGTGCAGGAGAACGCCGGCAAATGGGAGAGCGCCTCGGACGGCGACCTCGAGCGCGTCGACGCGCTCGCCAAAGCGGTCGTCAACCGGCTGCTGCACGATCCGACGATGCAGATCCGTGAGATGCGCGATGACCGCGTCCATGCGCGGATGGCGCTGATCCGAGACCTGTTCGCCCTCGAGGTGGACGAGCCGGTGCTCGACCCCGAACAGGTCCAGCAGCTGGCCGAAGTCCGCGAGCTGCAACCGCGGACCGCCCGCAGCCACCGGCGCGTCTGATGCGGATCGGCACGCGCGGGAGCGCGCTGGCGCTCGCGCAGGCCGAGTCGGTCGCGCGGCTGCTCGACCACGAGTCGGAGATCATCAAGATCACGACGCTCGGCGACCGCGGCGCCGACCAGCTCGACAAGTCCCGATGGGTGTCCGAGCTCGAGCGGGCACTGCTCGGCGGTCGGATCGATGTCGCGGTTCATTCGGCCAAGGACGTGCCGACCGAGCCGGTGGACGGGCTCGAGCTGGTCGCCGTGCCGGCGCGCGCCGATGCGCGAGACGCGATCTGCGGCGCCGCAGGACTCGCCGAGCTGGCGCCGGGTGCGCGGATCGGGACCAGCAGCCTGCGCCGCGCGGCGCAGATCCGCGCCGTCCGCGACGACCTCGAGGTCGTCGACCTGCGCGGCAACGTCGACACGCGTCTGCGCAAGCTCGCTGAAGGCGAGGTGGACGCGATCGTGCTCGCGCTCGCGGGGCTGCAGCGCCTCGGGCGCGAGGCCGACGCCGAGGGCGTGCTCGATGAACTGGTCCCGGCGGCCGGTCAGGGCGCGCTCGCCGTCCAGGCGAGGCCGGGAGCGATCGACGGCGAGCTGCTGGCACGGGTCAACGACGAGCCCTCGATGACCGCCCTGATGAGCGAGCGCGCGCTGGTCCATGCGCTCGGAGCGACCTGCAACACCCCGGTCGGCGCCCACGCCGAGCTGCTCGAGGGCGACCGCGTCCGGCTGAGCGCCTGGGTTGGCCTGCCCGACGGGTCAGCCTGGCTGACCGACGCGGTCCAGGCGCCGGCGCTCGATGCGGGCCCCCTGTGCGCGGAGCGGATGCTCGCCGCCGGCGCAGCCGAGCTGCTCGATCAGGCGATGGCCTCAGGTGGACCTGCGAGGGAGCCCGCGCCGTGACCGTCTACCTGGTCGGTGCCGGCCCGGGCGATCCGGGGCTGATGACCGCCCGTGCGCTGGAGCTGATCGGGGCCGCCGACGTGATCGTCTACGACCGCCTGATCCCGGCGGGGGCGCTGGCGAGGGCGCGAGCGAATGCGGAGCTGATCTATGCCGGCAAGGAGGGCGGGGGTCCGTCGGTCTCCCAGGACGAGATCTCCGCGCTGCTGCTCCAGCACGGCGCGGCCGGCCGCGAGGTGGTGCGCCTCAAGGGCGGTGACCCGTTCGTGTTCGGTCGCGGCGGCGAGGAGGCGGCGGCACTGCGCGAGGCGGGGATCGGGTTCGAGGTCGTGCCCGGCATCACCGCCGCCGTTGCGGCGCCCGCGTACGCCGGGATTCCGGTGACCCATCGTGACGCCGCCAGCGCGGTCGCGTTCGTGACCGGCCACGAGGACCCCGAGAAGCCCGAGTCGGCGCTGGACTGGAGCGCGCTGGCCGCGTTCCCAGGCACGCTCGCGATCTACATGGGGGTCAAGCAGCTGGGCGCGATCGCCGAGCGGCTGATCGACGCCGGGCGCCCGGCGTCCGAGCCGGCGGCGGTGATCGAACGCGGCACGCTCCCCGATCAGCGGGTCGTGTCCGGCACGCTTGAATCGATCGCGCAGGTGGCGACCGAGAACGGGATCCGGGCGCCGGCGATCACGGTGTTCGGGCCTGTCGCGGCGCTGCGCTCCGAGCTGGCGTGGTTTGAGTCGCGGCCGCTTGCGGGCCTGTCGGTCGCGGTCACCCGTGCTCGGGTCCAGGCGAGCGCACTGGCGACGCGCCTGCGCGACCTCGGCGCCGACGTGCTCGAGGCGCCGGCGATCAGAATCGAGCCGATCGCCGGTCCCGCTCCGCAGATCGACAAATACGACCTCATCTGTCTGACGAGCCCCAACGGGGTCGCGCTGCTTTTCGAGCGGCTGGCCGCCGAGGGGCTCGACGCGCGGTCGCTGCACGGCGCGCGCGTGGCGGCGATCGGGCCGGGGACCGCCGCCACGCTGCGCGAGCACGGGGTGATCGCAGACGTGGTGCCCGAGCGGTCCGTCGCAGAGGGTCTCGTCGAGGCGCTCGCGGACGTGCCGGTCAGCCGGGCGCTGGTCGCGCGGGCCGCCGAGGCGCGTGACGTGCTTGTCGACGCGCTGCGCGAACGTGGCGCAGAGGTCGACGTGGTCGCGTTGTACGAGACGGTCGCCGAGCCGCTGAGCGACGCGCATCGCGACGCTGTCGCCCGCGCCGACTACGTGACCTTCACCTCGTCGTCGACGGTCCGGTTTCTGTTCGAGGCGGTCGGCGACGGGATCGGTGACCGCACCCGGCTGGTCAGCATCGGGCCGGTGACGAGTGCCGCTCTGCGCGAGCGCGGGCGCGAGCCAGACGCCGAGGCCGGACGACACGACATCGACGGGCTGGTGCAGGCGCTCGTTGAAGATGCGGCGCAGCGCCCGGCGCGAGCGTGACGCGCCCGGCATGGCGCAGCCCGCGATCACGTTCCTGTCTGACTACGGGCTCGAGGACGAGTTCGTCGGCGTCTGCCACGGGGTGATCGCAAAACTCTGCCCGCAGGCTCGAGTCATCGACCTGACGCATGGGGTCAAGCGCCACGACGTCAGGCAGGGCGCGATGATCCTGGCGCAGTCGCTGCCGTATCTCCCGGTCGGCGTGCATCTGGCGGTCGTCGACCCTGGCGTCGGAGCAGATCGCCGCGCCGTCGCGGTCGCGCTGACTGACGGGAGGACCTTGGTCGGGCCAGACAACGGCCTGCTGTCGCTCGCCGTGGAGGCCGGCGGCGGAGCGACCGAGGCGGTCGACATCGGGCGGTCGCAATTCTGTCTGCGGCCCGTGTCAGCCACGTTTCACGGCCGCGACATCTTCGCCCCGGTCGCCGCGGCGCTGGCCGGCGGCCGCGAGCTTGCGGAGGCCGGTGCGGTGATCGCGGCCGACGAGCTGTCCGGGCTTGAGATTCCCCGGCCGCGGCGCGAGGGCGGGGAACTCGTCACGCATGTGCTGAGCGTCGATGGGTTCGGCAACATCGCGCTTGACGCCACCGGCGCCGACCTTGCGACCCTGGGTCTCGAGCCCGGTGGCACGGTCGAGCTCGAGCTCGCGGCTGGTGCTCGCCATCGGGCGGTGCATGGGCGGACTTTCGCCGACGCCGCCTGCGGCGAGCTGCTGCTCTACGTCGACGCCCGCAGGCAGATCGCGCTGGCTGTCAACCAGGGCAGCGCCGCCACGGAGCTGGGAGTGTCGGTCGACGACGATCTGCGGATCCGGCCGTGACCGCACCCTCGCTCGGGGCGCCGAGGCTTCACCTGCGCAGCACCGATTCGACCAACGCCCGCGCGCGGGAGCTGGCCGCCGCCGGCGCGCCGCACGGCACCGTCGTCACCGCGGCTTACCAGAGCGCCGGCCGTGGCCGCCAGGGGCGCAGATGGACCGCGCCCGCCGGGCGCGCGCTGCTGTGCTCGGTTGTGATCCGCGATCCTCCACGGCTGCTGCCGCTTGCCGCGGGCGTCGCGGTCGCACGGGTGGCCGGGCCCGAGGCGAAGCTCAAATGGCCCAACGACGTCTGGATCGACGGGCTCAAGGTCGCCGGCATCCTCGTCGAGGGGCGGCCGCAGGAGCGGTGGGCAGTGGTCGGCGTGGGGCTCAACGTCGCGCTGGCGCAGACCGACTTCCCCGATGAGCTTCAGGGCCTGGCGACGACGATGGGGCTGTCCCCCGCGGCGATCGAGCCGACTCTGGCCGCGCTGCTGCGCGAGCTCGGCCGCTGGGCATCGGCGGCCAACGCCGAGTTGCTGGACGCGTTTCGCGAGCTCGACGCGCTCGCCGGGCAGACCGTGCGGTGGGGGGAGGAGCGTGGTCGCGCCGACGGCGTCGACGACAGCGGTCGGCTACTGGTCACCACCGCCGACGGGCGCCGCGTGGCGCTCGACTCCGGCGAGGTGCACCTGATTCAGAACGACTTGTAGTGACCGTTGCCGATCGTGAAGCCGTGGTGCGAGCCGTTCTTGCACGTCACGGTCTTGGCGCCGAGCGTGCAGGTCACGCCGCGCTGGCTCCACTTTGTGCCGTTGGCCAGCGTGTGGGTCTTGGCGCCCGACGGGAACGAGTTCTGGCTGATCGCGACCAGCTTCGCCTTGCCGGTCCCGGCAAGCTCGACGAACGGATCGCCGACGTTCGGGTTTGAGTGCGGCGGCCTCGGGATCCCCTTCGCGCTGCAGAGGATCTTCTTCTTGCTCAGCGCCGAGGCCTCGATCCCGCAGCTAACCGACTTCTTCTTGTTCTGCCAGACGCTGACGTGAGATGTGCTCCCTGCAGTTGCTGCTGCCGGCAACAGCACTCCCGCGGCGATCAGGGATGCCGCGGCGGTCGTGAATCGCAACATGACTAAGCCGCCTCCTCGGTGTCGTGCGCGGACCCATCGTCTTGATCGTCGAGTTCCAAGTCAAGGTCCTGCACGTTGTCATCGTGTGAGTCCCGCTCGTCCTCGTCGTCGTCATCATCATCGATGTCGGGCTCATCCGGATCGTTGTCGCGAGCGTCATCCTCACGGGCCTCATCGCCCGCTTCGTCCTGGTCGACAAGCTCGTCCCGGGTCTCGACCGTCTCGGTCGCCACCGCCTCATTGTTGTCACCGTTGGCGGGTGCCCCCGACTTGCGGCGGCGGCGATTCTTGCCACGCCGGCCCTTGGGAAAGTTGCGCAGCAGTTCTCGCGCGAGCGCGGCGGGCTTGCGGGCCATCCGGGTCCGGGCGCCGCGCAGAGCCTCCTCGGCCTCGGGAGTGTGGGCGAGCGCCGCCGCCAGCAGGGCCGCCGACAGCCGACGGTCCTCCTTGCGTGAGGCGTGCACCAACCGGCGTGCGTTGCGTGCGTGCGCCGAGCCGCTCGAGTTGACAAGCAGGCCGAGCAGGCGCTTGGTCTCGGGCCACCGCTGGACCGCGTACTCCTCGTGTACCTCGCGCGTGTACTCGGCCATTCGCCAGATCCAGGCGTTGGCCTGGTCGCGGCGTCCGATCCGGCGCTCGGCGAGCGCCTGGAGCATGATCTTGACGCCCTCGCGGCGCTCGTCGCGCGGCCAGCCGCCCATCACGTCGATCGCGGTGTCGAACGCCTCGGGGTCGCGGCTGGCGGCGATCTCCTGCAGCGCCCGCAGCCGCAGCTGCGGGTTGCGGTTGCGCTGGACGGCGGTCAGCAGGAAGCGGCGCTTGAGCTCGCCGCCGCGGTCGAAGTGGAGCATCGCCTTGGCGCGGCGCCAGCCGTTGGGGGCGACCCGGGCGCCGGCGAGCGCCGCCCACACGTGCTGCTCGCCGTAGTCGAGGTGCTCGACGGCGATTCGCCACAGCTCGCGCTCGAAGACCTCCGCCCGCCGCTCGGGGTCGGGGGTCACCGGGAGCACGCGCCGCTCGACCCGGACCCGCCGCCCGCGGCCGCGCCGCACGGGCCCGACGACGATCGCGCCGCCGCGGTAGACGTCGCGATCGAGCAGCGAATGCAGCGTCACCACCGGGTCATCGTGCTTGGTCGCTGGGTGGACGAAGTCGATCACGATCCCCGCCTCCTTGCCCGGGTGGCGGCGGGTGACCCGTCCGACGCGCTGCTGGTAGATCCGCTTGGAGGCCGTGGGGGCGAGATGCATGCAGATCGTCGCCCGCGGGCTGTTCCAACCCTCGGCGAGCAGCTGCGCGTTGACGAGCACGTCAACCTTGCCCGACTCATAATCGGCCAGGATCCGCGCCAGCTCGCGCTTTGGCGTCTCGCCGGAGACGCCCATTGCCTTGATCCCGATCTCGCGGAACGCCTCGGCGACGTTGTATGCGTGCTTGACGCCGGCCGCGTAGACGACGCCGGGCACGCCGTTGAAGCGGGTCTTGTAGAGGTCGGCGATCGCGAGGTTGAACGGCGTCTGGTCGAGCAGTTCGGCGAGCATCTCCTGATCGAATTCGGTGTCCACCTCGCCCCGCCGGAGCGGCACCTTGGCGATCGTGCGGACACCCGGGCCGGGCGGGATGCGGATGCAGCGCAGTGGCGCGATCACCCCCCGGCGTGCGGCCTGGGCGAGGTCGAAGCGGCTGGTCTGCGTGGGGAACAGGTCAGTGACGTGGCGGGCGATCAGCGCCCCGGTGGCCGTCATCCCGATGAAGATCGGGCCCGACCAGGCACGGATCGCGGCCGAGGTCTTCTCGCCCAGCGCGGTGTGGGCCTCGTCGCAGATCACGATCGTGTAGGCGTCAGAGATCCGGCCCGAGTTGCGCACGAACCACTGGTAGGTCTCGACCGTCACGGCGCCGTTGGCCGCGTCGTGGTCGTCGAGCAGCGCCGCGCTGATCCGGTTGCGATAGCCGCGGTCGCGCAGCTCGCCGTGGAACTGATCGACAAGGTTGCGGCGGTGGGTGAGGATCAGGACGCCGCCGGTGCGCGACGCCTCGACGAACCCCAGCGCGGCGACCGTCTTGCCGGCCCCGGTCGCGTGCTCAAACCAGAACCGCTTGGCGGCGTTGGGGTCCTCGGGCTGGTCGACGATCTGCTGTTCGTCCTGCTCATCCTCGTCCTGCCAGTCCTGCGGCTCCTCGTCCTCGTCCTCGTCGGGCCGGGCGTCTTCGTCTTCGTCCTCGTCCTCGTCTTCGTCTTCGGAGTCGTCTTCGAGGTCGAGGTCGAGCGTTCCGTTGTCGCCGTCCTCGGGAGCGAGCTCGGCTGCGATCGGCGGCTCAGCGACCACGTGCTCGGGCACCACGCCCGCTCCGTTGCCACCGCCGTTGCCGTTCGCGCTGCGCTGTGCCTCGGCGAGCAGCGCGGTCAGCGTGCCGGACAGCGCGTCGACCTGATGTGCTGACAGCACGGTGCCGTCGGCGAGCTGCGGATCCTCCTCAGACAACAGCCGCTCGAGCCCGAGCAGCAGCGAGAACTGCCGCCGCCACTCGATCGACGGCTGCTTGTGGCCGGCCTCGACCTCGATCAGTGCTGCGTCGAGCGCGCGCCGGCGAGCCGACCCTGGGGCCAGGGCCTCCTCGAGCGTTTCGCTCTCGTAGACGAAATGCTCGCGGGTCAGCTTCTCTGCACGCGCGATCGCGTCAGGACTCGGAAAGGGGGTGGTCGCACCCATAAGTGTTGGCACGGTACGTACGGATAAGCGAGCCGCGGCGTCACCTCGTGGCGGCTCAGGCAAACTCGGCGGGGCGCCGAGCACGGCGAGATTCCTCAGAAGCCTCCCCCCGTCTTCTGACGAGAGGATAACGAGTATTTAAGCAGATCCGGACGCGGTGGCCGTGTGGCAAGCTTTCGCCTGTGCGTCTGCGCGCCTATAAGTGGTCGGTCGCCGCCCTGATCGTCTGTCCGATACTCGCCGGATGTGGCACGACGCAGGCCAAGAGCGACGCGCCCTCCGCCGGCGCCGCGGCCGCCGCGTTCAAGGGATCGCCTGTGCCACTTGCCGCCCTGCACGCTCAGGCCAACCACCTGCTCGGCGGCGGCGTCAACGCGTTTCGCTCTCGCCTGGCAGCTCTGAAGGGCTATCCGGTGGTCGTCAACAAGTGGGCCTCGTGGTGCGGCCCGTGCCAGATCGAGTTTCCCGCGTTCCAGAAGGCGGCCGTCAAGTACGGGCGCCAGGTCGCGTTCGTCGGCATCGACGGCAAGGACGGCAACGGCTCGGCGGCCGCGTTCCTGAAGCGGTTCCCGGTCACGTATCCGAGCTACACCGATCCGAACGAGTCGATCGCCCGCGCCTACCAGGCAGCGACCTACTACCCGCAGACCCTGTTCTTCACCCGGGACGCCCACGGCAAGTACGTGTTCGACCATGCCGGGCCATACGAGAGCGCAGCCGCGCTCGAGCAGGACATCAGGCGGTACGCGCTCAGGTGAGCGGCACGGTGACCTACGAGGTGCGTCGGGCCCGCGGCGAGGAGGAGATGGCAGCGCTGATCGAGCTGCGTCACGCGGTGTTCTGCGACGAGCAGGGCGTGCCGGTGCGCGAGGAGCTCGACGGGCGCGACCACGAGTCCGTGCACCTCGTAGCGGTCTCGGGAACCGAGGTGCTCGCGACCTGCCGGCTGCTGTTCGTCGGGCCGACGGTCCAGTTCAGCCGCCTGGCGGTGCGACGGAGCGCCCGCCGGCGCGGAATCGCAACCGCGTTGCTCGAGCTCGCCGATGACGAGGCGCGCGCCGGGGGCGCACGGCGGCTGGTGCTCCACGCCCAGACGTACGCGCGCTCCCTGTATGAGGCCGCAGGCTACGAGCCTCGGGGGCGCGTGTTCATGGAGGCGGGGATCGAGCACGTCGCGATGGAGAAGTACCTCTAACCGTCCGCGATGCCGGAGCTTCGGATCGACCCGCTGACCGGGCAACGCTCGGTCGTCGCCGGCGCACGGGCAGGACGCCCGGGCGGCGAGCTGAGCGCCACCCCGCCGCCGGTGATCGAGCGTGAGCAGGATCCGTTCGCCGACGGCCACGAGGACCGCACCCCGCCCGAGGTGTACGCGCTGCGGACCGACGGCGACGGACCCGATACGCCCGGGTGGAGCGTCCGGGTGGTCCCGAACCTATACCCGGCGCTCGAGCCCGACGCCCAGGCGCCGCCCCGGCACGCCAACCAGCAGCTGTTCTGGTCAGGCGCCGCGAGCGGCTCGCACGAGGTGATCATCAATTCGCCCGAGCCCGTGATCTCGCTCGGCGAGCTGCGCGTCGAGCAGGTCCTGCTCGCAATGGAGGTGTGGCGCGAGCGGATGCGCGCGCACGCCGACTCGGCCTGCCTGCACCTGATCGTCAACGAGCGACGCGAGGCGGGGGCATCGCTGCCGCACACCCACGCCCAGCTGTACGCGCTCGACTTCGTCCCGGCGGCGATCGCCCGCGAGCGCGAGCGGTTCGGCGCCTACGCGACCCAGACGATGGGCGGCAACCTGCTCGCCGACCTCATCCAGCAGGAGGTCCGCGAGCGCGAGCGGATCGTCGCGATCGACGAGGACGCGGTGCTGGTCGCGGCCTACGGTGGGCGGGTCCCCTACCAGCTGATGCTCGCGCCGCGGGTGCCGCGGCGCCGGTTCGAGGACGACGGGCCGCTGTGTGCCGCGATGCTCCATCGAGGCTCTGGGCCGGCTGGCGCGACGCCTGGGGGCGAGCCCGCCGCTGAACCTGTGGGTGCGGACCGCCCCGCAGGGCGCCGAGCACTTCTGCTGGCGGATCGACATCCTCCCGCGGCTGACCCATCTCGCCGGGCTCGAGCTCGGCGCCGGCGTCAACCTGAACATCGTCGCGCCCGAGCAGGCGGCCGCCGAGCTGCGCGAGGCCTGACGGGTGCGGGCGCTTGTGCAGCGCGTGACTCGGGCGTCGGTCGACGTCGCCGGCGAGCGGGTGGCGGAGATCGGACCCGGGTTGCTGGTGCTGCTCGGGATCCACGCAGCCGACTCCGCTGACGCGGCCCGATGGCTGGCAGCGAAGGTGCTGGCGTTGCGGGTGTTCGACGATCCCGATGGGCGGATGAACGAGCCGCTCGGCGATCGGGAGGTGCTGTGCGTGAGCCAGTTCACCCTGTATGGCGACGTGCAGCGTGGTAACCGGCCCAGCTATGTCGCGGCCGCGCGGCAGGAGCAGGCCGAGCCGTTGTATGAGCACTTCTGCGAGCTGGTCGGGGCGGCGCGGGGCGTGTTCGGGGCTCACATGGAGGTGTCGCTGGTCAATGACGGGCCGGTGACGGTGCTGATCGACAGCCCGTAACGCCGCCCGCGGCCGCCCGCCGGGCTGTGGGGGCGGGGGTCGGCCCCCTCGCTACAAAACGTGGAAAATGGCGGCGGCCGGGCCCGATTTTCCACGGAACGCTCGCTGAGCGGGACAAACGTGGAAAATCGCGAGCCGCCGTTTCGATTTTCCACGGATTGTCCGGGAGGCGGGGTGTGGGCACGGGTCTTGGCCCCCGGCACGGGGTGTGGGCACGGGTCGGGACCCGCGCGCGGGGTGTGGGCACCGCTCGGGGCCGCTGCTCGCCCGACGGCCGCCCGAACGGTAGGTTTGGGCTCCCATGAGGGCCTACTACGAGGAGCTCTGGGAGCGGCTGCCGGCCGCGTTGGACCCACCGGATTTCGAGCTTCGTCTGGCGTTTCTGCTCGCGCACGCCAAGCCGGATGACCGGGCGCTCGATCTCGGCTGCGGCGACGGCCGTTTCACCGGCCGGCTGGCGGCCGTGGTCAAGCAGGCGATCGGGGCCGAGGTGGCGCAGGCCGCAATCGAGCGCGCGGTTGCGGCCAACCCGGAGGTCGAGTTCCAGCTCGTCCCGATCGGCGGCCCGCTGCCGTTCGCCGACAACGTGTTTGACCTCGTCTGGGCCAGCGAGGTGATCGAGCATGTGGCCGACACCGGGACCTGGCTGTCGGAGGTCAGGCGGGTGCTCGCGCCGTCGGGGCGGCTGTTGGTCACGACTCCGAACCACGCGCGGCTGCGGCTCGCGTTCGGCGGCATCGAGCGCTACTCAGAGCCGCTCGGCGATCATCTGCACCTGTACACGCGACGGTCGCTGAAGGAGCTTCTGGACGCGTTCGCGTTCGAACAGGTCAGCATCAAGAAGGTCGCGGGCGCGCCAGGGGCGCGCCGGTTGCTGTTCGCGCACGCCGTCCGCTGACCGCTACTCAGCCTCCGCCGGACAACGCGGCCTTCGCCTGGTTGAGGGTGGCGCCCGTCTCGGGAACGGTCGGATCGAGTTGGTAGGCCCGCTGCAGCGACGGCAGCGCCAGGCGCGGCCGGTGCTGTTGGAGGTCGTACGAGCCCAGCTGCAGCCAGCTGGCTGAGTTGTCGGGCTGAAGCTGGACGGCCTTGACGAGCTCTGATCGCGCGGCCGGGCGGTCGGACACGCTCTGGTAGAGCGCCGACAGCAGGAACAGCGGCTGGAGCGCGAGCGGGTCGGAGTCGGCGGCGTCCCGGGCATCGGCGAACGCCGCGCGCACGTTTCCGGCCGCGGCGGCGCTCTCGGCCGAGGCGACCGAGTCAGCCGACGACTGGGGCTGCCAGATCAGCCAGGCGCACAGCAGCGCAACCGCGACGAGCGCCGTGACCCCGGCGGCCACCCCCGGCCGTGCGAGGATCGAAGCCCTGCGCGTCGCCCGGCCGACCGGGCTCGCCAGTGGGCCTCGCCCCGCCAGCCAGCCGGCGCACAGCAGCGCTGGCACGGTCACCGACTCAAAGAACCAGGTCCAGTCGATCGCCGACTGGATGCCGAACGTGACCACCACCAGCGCGAGCGCGACCAACCCCTCGCGCTCGGTCACCACGCGGTCGTCGAGAGACGACCACCTGCTCCCAAACGCCGATCGCACGCCCAGCGCAGACGCCCCATGCGACCAGCAGCGCGAGGCTGATCGCGATCCCGATCAGCCCCAGGTCAGCGTACGTCTGGATCACGTAGCTGTGGGCGTGCACGGCGATGTGCGGGTTGGTCGTGTAGCGGGTCCGCGCGGTCGCGTATCCGAGCGCTCCGACCCCCTTCAGCGCAGCGTGGTCGCCGACCGTGATCCCCTCACTCCAGTACAGAGGCCTACTGCTCCCGAGCGACCCGAGCCGCGACGCCGTGTCGCTGGTACCGGCGTTGACGCTCGTCAGCTGGCTCCAGGCGTGCGAGATCTCGCCGGTCAGCCCACGCGAGGATTCCGCGAGCCCGGCGACGCCCACAACCGGGATCAGCGCGACGCAGACGAGCAGCACGATCCCGATCCGACGCCGCAGACCGTCACCCAGAGTCACTCTGTCGGCGGCCACCGCCGCCGCGATCCCGGCCGCCGCCACAAGGACCAGGCAGATGAGCACCACGACCCCGAACATGTGGCCTGCCGGCGTACGCAGGGAGATCGGCTCGTTGTCGCTCGTCAGCGCCGACTTCGACAATGCCCAGCCGATCATCACCGCAGCGCCGACGGCGCCGATGCCGAGCAGCGCCGCCGACAGCAACCGCCGCCAGACGAACACCACCCAGCAGCCGATGGCGACCACGGCGACGATCACCGCCGAGCGCGAGTAGGAGAGCACGACGACGGCGATCAGAATCGCGAGCGCCGGGGCCGCGAGCCCGCGAGCGAACGGCGACAGGCCGCGCCGGCTCCACACCCACAGACAGGGCGGTATCCCCATCGCGGCGATCACGCCGATCGCGTTCCAGTATCCGAGCGGATCCTGGAGGCGGCCGAGCGTGTCGCTCGCCGAGGGAAAGATCTTCGTCAACAGCGCGTAGCCCGCCAGCGCGACGGTCGTGATCGCGAGCGCCCACACGAGCGCGGCCCAGCGCTCGGGCAACAGCCGCGCCAGCGACGCCGCCCCGGCGAACGCTGCCAGGTACGCGAACGTGAGATTGGCCGCCTGCCACGAGTCGTCGGGCTGCACCGACCACGTGACCGAGAGCGCGGTCCAGCCAAGCAGTAGCGCAAACAGGGCCACCGTGACCGCGCCCCAGGCCCGGCCCGGGGCGCCGAACAGGAGCATCGCGGCGCAGGCGGCCGCGCCGAGCAGCGTGATCGCGATCTCGGCCCAGGTGTCGGCGGCCGAGACGGTGATCGACTGATCGAATCCGCCGGTCGAGACGAACGCGAGCAGGACAAGGACCGCGGCGAGGCACAGCCCGATGACGGCGTCGGCGGCCGTGTGGGTCCCCGCCGGGCTCCTCGCCGGTGGGCGGTGAAGCTCAACCGCCATGGCGCGCGATCAGCATCAGCGTGTGGCCGAACGACGCCGCCCGCGGCCGTGACCCGATCTCATCCAGCGGCTGCAACCCGCGCTGCAGGGCAGGCGGCAGACGCCGCCAACCGTAGGTGACCGCGTGCAACTCGGGCTCAAGGCCGGCTTGACGCGCCAGCCGGCGCAGCAGTCGCGGTGACAGCGGGACGTCGTCCGGGGTGCCATGCAGCGCGGTCGCGGCGCCGGTTCGGTTGGCGAGCGACAGCGCGGCGCCGATCGGATGCCACAGCCCGGGTTCGATCGCGATCAGCGCGCCGCCGGGGCGCAGCAGGTTCGCGGCCTCCTCAAAGCACGGCGCCAGCGGCCCCTGGTAAGCGATGTGATGGAGCACCAGCCGGTAGAGGACGACGTCGAACGTGCGCGGCGCGAGGCCGAGGCGGCCGGCGGATCCGACCAGCACCTCGTCGGCGCGGCCGGTCGTCGCCAGGTCGGCCGCTCGGTCCGCGTCGGCGTCCACGGCCACGATCCGAAAGGCCGGCGCGGGGAACAGGTGTCGACCGGGATGCCACCCCGCGCCGACGGACAGCACGTCGCCGCCGTCGAGGGCCAGCCGCCGCGAGCGAATCGACTGCTCGCGGGCCATCATGTGGCGGTAGTTGACCTCGAGCGTCGAGCGCCGGCTGTGCCGGTCAAAGAAGTTGTCGGGCTCGTACGAGGCGCTGTGCTCGCGGTCAGATTCGGGTGCTGCGGTCGCGATGGCGTCGCAGTGTAGAAGTGCCTGTGCGGCGGGCGGTCCAGCCCAGATGCCGGTCATCGTGCCCCGCCCAGGACATCCTCGTAGGCGTTCACGGTCTCGTGTCCGCACCGCCGCCAGGTGAAGGCACGCTCGACTGTATGAGCCGCCTCGCGGCCGAGCGCCGCGAGCTGGTCGGGGTCGGAGAGCAGCCGTTCGATCGTCGCCGCGAGCGCCGCCGGGTCGCGCGGTGGCACGAGCTCGATCCCGCCCCCGGAGGCGGCGATCTCCTCCGGCCCGTCCTCGCCGCGACAGCCGATCGCCGGGACCGAGCCGGCCATCGCCTCGATGTAACCGACGCCGAACGCCTCGGCGACGCTCGGCAGTACGAACAGCGTCCCCGCCTGGGCCTCGGCCACCGCCCGCCGATGCTCGAGCTCACCGCGCAGCTCCACCGATCCGGAAACGCCGAGCCGCCCAGCCAGCGCAAGCAGCGGCTCGCGCTCGGGCCCGTCACCGACGATCACGTAGCGGACATCGGGGTGACGTTCGCGGACCGCCGGCAGCGCGGCGATCACGTCGGCGTGGCGCTTGCGGGCGATCAGATGGCCGACCGAGACGAGCGTCGGGCGGGACGGGCGGAGGACCGCGCGGGCAGCGGGGTCGGCCCCGAGGTGGACCACCCTCACGTCGTGGGCTCCGAGCGCCCGACAGCGGCGCGCGGTACCGGCGCTGTTGGCGAGCACGATCTGAGCGTGTCCCAGGGTCGCGCTGACCGCAGCGCTGCCGGCGTGAACTCCATGCACATCGCCGCCATGGATCGAGAGCACCAGCGGCGTCCGCGGCGCCGCTCGCCGGAGCGCGTCACCAGCAGGGACGGCGTAGTGCGCGTGGACCAGCTCGAACGGAAACTCGCGCTTTACCCGCGCGAGCGCCCGCTTGAGCAGCGGCGCGGCCCAGGCGCCCCAGGTCGCATAGCTCCACGGCCTCGGAGGCGACAGATAGCGCAGATAATCGACTCGCATTCCATCGAGCACCGTGGTTCGAGGCTGTGCGACGACGCGCCGGATCGCATCGAGATCGTGGTTGCGCAGCGCCCGGAGCGGCGGCAACGGCCGATGGAGGACGAGCACGCGCAGGTCGGCGCCGGCGTCGCGGGCGGCGAGTGCCTGACGGTGGGCCCAGACGCCGTTGACCGGATCGTCGGCGCGCGGGTAGTACTCCGCGAGGACGAGGACCTTCATGCGCGGGGGATATCGTGGCGCTGATGCGGGGATCGGTGCAGCTCGCGGTTCAGGTTGTCAACTACCGCACCCGGACCTACCTGGAGCGCTGCGTCGATACGGTCGGCTCCGATCTCGCCCGCAGCGGCCTGGCCTACGAGATCAACCTGCTCGACAATGCCTCGGGCGAAAACCTGACCGATCTCGGCGAGCGCACCCCCGCGTGCCGGACGTTTGCGGCCGCCACCAACCTCGGGTTCGGAGGCGGCCACAATCTGCTCGCCTCCAAGACCGATGCTCCGTACCTGCTGATTCTCAACCCCGACGTCGAGTTCGTCTTCGCCGACACGGGGCAGCGGCTGCTCGCAGCAGTGACGAGCGCTCCCGCGGTGCAGGCCGCGGGGCCGAAGTTGACCGCCGAGGACGGGACACCACAGGCCTATGACCACGGGCGGCTGCATGGGCTCAGAGCTCAGATCGCGTTACGGGGCGGGCACAGTTACTGGCACGCGACCTCGACGCCCCAGGATGTCGCCTGGGTCTCGGGCGCGGCGCTGATGATCGACCGCGCCGCGTTTGGCGCGGTCGGCGGCTTCGACGAGAAGTTCTTTCTCTACAAGGAGGATGAGGATCTCTGCCTGCGCCTGCGGGGCGCGGGTGGCCGGATCCGGTACGAGCCGGGGATCGTCGTCCTTCACCACGGATCGGTCGTCGCCAAGCGCCAGGACGAGCTCAACCGGGCACGGAGCTATTTCTTCGCCAAGAACTTCCCCAACCGCCGCTCGCAGAAAATGTTCGCCGCCGCTCATCAGTGGCTGGCCTACTTGCGCCTCTGAGCGTCGTCGCCGTCTGAGCCGTCGCTTCCCAGCCGCCGGAGCCTGAAACCCATTCGGTAGCCGAGCTTCAGCGCTCCGAACAGGGGCGCGGCGATGCGCGGATGCGTGGCCAGGGCCAGGAGCGGCCGCTCGACATCGGACGGCAGCGCCCCACCGGGTCCGATCAGCCGCATCGAGTCCTCGCTCAGCGCCGTGCTGATCCGGCCGTGTCGGCGCTCGGACGGGCTCGCGGGGGTGGCCGGCGCATCGCAGGTCGCGCCGTATGCCTCGAGCAGCGACGCGGCGGTCGCATCCCAGGTCAGGGTTGTCCCCGCGGCAGTGACCGCATCGATGTTGCGCCGCGCCGCCTCGCCGTCGCGCAGCAGGTCGATCGCGCGCTGAGCGGTGAGCTCGGCATCCCATGCGACGATCGCCGCGGCTTCGTCGGGCAGCACCTCACTCAACGATGTCCCGGCGGCCCACATGCACGGGATCGCGTGCTCGGCCGCCTCGAACGGGACCAGTCCGAAACCCTCGTGGACGGTCGGATAGATCACGAGCCCGGCGCGCTGATAGAGCCACGCCTTCTCGTTCTCGGTCACGGTCCCGCAGTCGAGCACCGAGGAGGCAAGTCCCGGGTCACGGAGGGCGATCTCAGCCTCGGCGGCCGCCGATGATCCGTACGGGACGTGGGGGCCCGCGAACACCAAGCACCCGTTCCAGTCGTGCCGGCTGCGCATCTGCGCCAGCACGCGCAGAGCGAACGGCCGGTTCTTGTGGTGGTAGTCGGCGCCGATGCACAACATCATCTGAGCGTCGTCACGAAGCTGCGCGACGCCGGCCGGCTGAGCCGGCCGATGGTCGCCGGACGGGCCGCGATGGTCGACGCCCAGGTGAGCGACGGTTGCGCGCCCGGGCTCGACGAGCTCTTCGGCCAGCGCCTCGTCCCGTGCGTGCCCGGAGACGAACATCACCCGGTCGGCGACCGCGAGGACGCCGCGGGTCAGCTGGCGATATTGCTCCCACGCCTCGCGCGAAGCGGAGTAGGCCGGATTGAAGTATCCGATCAGGTCCTGATGGGTGATCACCAGCCGGTCGGCGAGCGCCGACAGAAGGGGGAGCTCGCCGGGATTGCTGATCTGAAAGGGCCGGTGGACGACGTCGGCTCGATCGATTCCGAGGTTGCGGGCCTCGGCGTGGGTCAACAGCTGCACTCCCGGCGCCGACTCAAGGCGGCGCGCGGCGTCGGCGTTGAGACCGGCAGGGACGAGGGCACGGAGGTCGATCGCCTCGGTGCGCCCGAGTGCCGCGATCGTCTCGAGCACGTTGACCTGCGTGCCGGTGATCGGCGCCGACAGGATGCCGGCGTCGACGATCACCGACAGGTCCGAGCGCGCGCGCCGTGCGCGACCGAGCGCGCGAGCGACCGGACCGCCCCGCTGCGGTCGCGTGACGTCCCCCGGGCGCGCGGCGCTGACGAGCACGTCGTCGGCGAGCACGTGGGCGAGCCCGTTCTGGACGCAACGGGCGGAGAAGTCGCCGTCAGAAACCAGGTCTCTGAGCGACGGAGGCGGCGAGGCTCCGATCAGTTCGATCGCGGTCCTGCGTACATAGACGCATTCCTCGCCGGCGGCGGCGATGCACGGGCGCAATCGCAGCGCGGCCGCACGGACGGCCGCTGCCGCAGACTCGAGCCCGGTGACCTCGCGCTCTGCGATCGCCGTCGCCGTGGCAACCCTGCTGTCGGCATACGCCGCGTCGCGAAGGCCCTCCAGCCATCCCAGCGCGACGGTGCAGTCGGTCCTGAGCAGGACGACATCTGCCGGAGAGACGAGATCGAGCGCATCACCACAACCGGGAGAACCCAGGTGGAACAGCTTCCGCGAGGTATCGAGGCCGTGCAGCGCCTCAAGGACGGTCGATTCCGATTGCGTGTAATCGCAGACGAGGATCGGCGCATCCGCGGGGCTGTGCGCCACGACGGCGCCGACACACCCGATCAGATCCTCGGCTGCCCGCTCGACGGTGATGCAGATCACGCAGCTGCCGCGCGGCCCGGCCGGAACCTCGGCGTCGGTGGTGATCTCCTGGACAGGCACGCGGGCGATTATCGCGCCGGCGTGAGGCAGCTCAGTTACGGACGGTGCGGTTCGCGTCGCGTCGTGGCGAGCTGACGAGCAAACGCGCCGACGAACCGCGGGTTGTAGCGCAGGTAGCGGCGCCATAGGCGCCGTGGCTCGTGTGCAAGCCGGTAGGCCCACTCGAGCCCGCGCTCCTGCATCCAGGGCGGCGCCTGGGGCACGAGTCCGGCGTGGAAGTCAAACGCGGCTCCGACGCCGATCAGCACCGGAGCGTCGAGCGCCGGGCGCATCTCGGCCATCCACTTCTCCTGTTTGGGCACGCCGATCCCAACCCAGACGACATCCGCCCGGCAGGCGTTGATCTCATGCACGACCGAGGCTCGCTCGTCGCCGGTCAGCGGACGATGTGGGGGTGAGTAACCCCCGACGATCTTGACGCCGGGGTAGCGCTGGCGGAGGTTGAGCGCAAGCTGGACGAGCGCACCCTGATTGCGTCCGCCGTAGAGGTACAGCCGTTGGCCGGAAGCAGCGCTGCGTGCGCACGACCGTGCCATCAGCTCCGGTCCGTAGACGCGCGCGTCGAGCGGATGCCCGAGCGCGTTGAGCGCCCACACGAGCGGTTGACCGTCGGGCACGTTGAGTGACGATCCGAGCAGCGCGCTGCGAAGCTCGGGATCCTCGGCCGACGCCATCATCGCGTGGACGTTGCAGACACAGATGTACTCGCGGGCGCGCTCGGCCACCCTCGCATCGATCCAGTCGAGCGTCTGCTCGTAGTCGGTCAGGCCCAGCGGGACGCCGAGGACATCGGCCACCTTCGGCGGCTCGACCACCGCTGGTTCTGGACTGAGCGAGCCCTCTGGGCGCATGATCACTCGGAATCTCCTGGTTGCCGCCCGCTCCTGCAAGCGAGCACTGTTGCGACGGATTTCGGCGTTCGCGGTATCGCAACTGTACGAACGGAGCGCCGAGGTCGGAGTTACGCAGTTTCTGAGTTAGTGCACCATTAGCAGCCCAGACGCTACACGTGCGCACGGCGCAGCGCCGTCGGCCGGGCCCGTAAGCTCTCGGCGGTCATGGACTGCGTCGTCACGGGCGGGGCGGGATTCATCGGTTCGAACCTCGCCGATGCGCTCGTGCAGCGGGGCGATGCGGTGACGATCGTCGACGACCTGTCGTCCGGCAAGCGAGAGAATCTCGAGCACGCGCTGGCCCACGGAGCGACGCTGGAGGTGCTCGACGTCGGCGACGCGCAGGCGCTGGCCGAACTGTGCGCCGTCCGGCGACCCGAGGTCGTCTTCCATCTCGCTGCCCAGGTCGACGTGCGGCGGTCGGTGCAGGACCCGACCACGGACGCGATCTCGAACGTGCTCGGGACGATCGCGGTACTGGAATCCGCCCAGGCGGCGGGGACCAGACGGGTGGTGTTCACGTCAACAGGCGGCGGCCTGTACGGAGACGCCGATCGGCTCCCGACTCCCGAAGATCCGCCGATCAACCCCCTCGCTCCTTACGGGCAGGGCAAGTTGGCGGCTGAGGGCTACTGCGGGCTGTACTCGCGCCTGCACGGCCTGTCGACGATCTCGCTTCGCTACGGGAACGTCTACGGGCCACGCCAGGACGCCCACGGTGAGGCCGGCGTGGTCGCGATCTTCTGCGGGTGCCTGGTCGACGGCCGTCAACCGACGATCTACGGTGACGGCCGCCAGACGCGTGACTGGGTCGAGGTCGGTGACGTGGTGCGCGCCAACCTGCTGGCCGCCGACTCGTCGATCACCGGGGCGGTGAACATCGGCTGGGGGCGGGAGACGTCGGTGCTCGAGCTGGTGCAGGCACTCAACGAGGTGGGTGGGGACCACGGACCGATCGAGCCCGTGTTCGCACCGGCGCGCCTCGGCGAGGTGCAGCGAAGCTGTCTCGACGTGGCGCGCGCCCGGCGCGAGCTGGGCTGGGAGGCCAGGGTGCAGCTGCGGGACGGGATGCGGCGGGTGCTGGCCGCACTGTGAGGCGTCCCGTCATGGCTAGAGGTTCTCGGCGACCCGCGGCGCCTCGCGCAGGAACACCCACCAGCCGAGCAGGAACAGCCCGGGGATGAATGCCAGCGAGATCCCCATCGTCACCGGGCCGGCGAGCGTCAGCGCGGAGGGAAAGTGCAGCGGGTCGTGGCCGATGAACGCGTGCCCGGCCTGGGTGAGGAGGATCGCGACCGGGTTCAGCAGCGCGATGTGGACTAGCGCCGGCCCGAACCGCTTGGCGATCGACGTCGCCGGATACATGATCGGGGAGACGTAGAACCAGACCTGGAGACTCACGTCCCAGATCGGCGCAACGTCGCGAAAGCGGACGTACAGGGCCGAGAGCAGCATCGCGAGGCCGGTTGCCAGCATCACGAAGCCGAACGCGATCGGGATCATCTCGAACCAGCGGATCGTCGGTGTGACTCCGTTGACGAGCGCGAACACGACGACCGCGATCGAGTTCATCGCGAGGTTGAACGATGAGGTCAGCGCCACCGACAACGGCACGACCATCCGCGGGAAGCGGACCTTGCGCAGCATCGCCTCGCGCTGCACGAGGCAGTTGACGGCGTTGCCGGTCGCCTCGCTGAGGAAGGTCCACAATACGATCCCGGTCAGGAGGTAGACGCCGTAGTGCGGAACGCCCTTTCCGAGGTGGACGACCTTGGTGAAGAACAGGTAGAGGACGCCGAAGAACAGCAGCGGCCGCATCAGCGACCAGACGTAGCCGAGGATCGAGCCGAAGTAGCGAAGCTTGAACTCGGTCCGAGCCATCGTCACGGTCAGCTCGAAGAACCGTCGTGCACCGCCGCCGAAAGCGGACGGGCCGTAGACGCGTGCCGTGTGGGTGCTCATCCGTCAGCCCCGGTCGATCTCGAACGTGTTCGGCAGGTCGGCCATGCCGCCCCCGGCGAGATCGGCGACCACGATGATCGACGCGGTCGTGTGGATGTCGTACGCCGCAGCGCCGAATCCCGCCCGGGCGACGCTGGCGATCAGCCGGTAGCGTCCCGGCGCGAGCCAGTTCTCGAAGTTGACCCTGATCGCCGCGGTCGCGCCGGGGGGAAGTGGCCCGTCGCGGCCTTGTGCACGTTGGTGTCGGTTGCGAACACGACGTTGCCAGACTCGTTTTCGAGCGTGATCTTGAAGAGCGGATCGTCGGTCTCGGCAAGGAAGCGGACGTCCATCCGGATCACGCAATGGCCGCCCTGCTCGGACGTGACGATGACGTCACCGGCAGGGGACTCAAACCAGGCGTTGAGCACCTCGGCGACGCGGGTGTCCGAGCTCCCATCGGTGGGTGGCCCGCTCTGTCCGACAGCGCCGTCCATCCGGTCGAAGTTGAGCTTGTTGTACTGGCGGGCGATCGATGAGGGCTCGTCGATATCGATCACGCGGCCGCGTTCAAGCAGCATCGCCCGGTGGCAGAAGCGCTGGACGGAGCCCATGTCGTGGGTCACGAACAGGATCGTGCGACCCTCCCGCTGCAGCCGGCCGAACTCGTCAAAGCACTTCTGCTGGAAGGCGGCGTCGCCGACAGCCAGGACTTCGTCGATCAGCAGGATCTCGGCATCGACCTGGATCGCGGTCGCGAACGCGAGCCTCACCAGCATCCCGGACGAATAGTTCTTGAGCCGCAGATCGGTGAACTCCTCGAGCTCGGCGAAGGCGAGGATGTCGTCGAACCGCGCCCGGGCTTCGCGGCGCGACAGACCCAGCATGATCGCGTTGATGATCACGTTGTCACGGGCGGCGAGATCCATGTTGAAACCGACCCCGAGCTCGATGAACGGCGACAGCCGCCCCGCGATCGAAACTTCGCCGCCGTCGACGCCGTAGATCCCGGCCAGGCATTTCAGCAGCGTGCTCTTGCCGCTCCCGTTGCGACCGACGATCCCGAAGAACTCGCCCGCGCCGATGTCGACCGTCACATCCTCGACGGCTCGAAGCTCGTCGTAGTAGCGGGCGCGGAACGGGTGGAGAGCCCTTTCCTTGAGCGTGTGGTAGCGCTCGTGGGGCAGGCGGAACGTCTTGCTCAGGTGCTTCATCGAGACCGCCGGCTCCGCCGATGACGGTGAGGCCGCACGCTCGCGGGCAAGCCTCTCGTTGGCCATCACGCTCACAGCCGGGAAGGTAGCAACGCTCGCCCGGGCCTCCGAACGGCGAGAGTACTCTCAGGGGCGATGGAAGTCTGCACGATCATCGCCAAGAACTACGTCGCGCACGCCCGCGTGCTGGCGCGATCACTGGCCGAGCATAACCCGGGCAGTCGTCTGTGGACGTTGATCATCGATGACTTCGACCGCTACATCGACCCGGCACAGGAGCCGTTCGAGGTACTTTCCGCGCCCGAGATCGGCTGCGAACCGTTCATCGAGATGGCGCTCAGCTATTCGGTCCTGGAGCTTTCGACGGCGGTCAAACCGTGGCTGCTGCGACACCTGATGGGGCGGACGGGTGGACCTGTCACCTACCTCGACCCCGACATCAGGATCTACGGGTCGCTGCAGCCACTCGACGAGCTCGCCGCCCGTCACGGTGTCGTCGTGATTCCACACAACAGCGAGCCGATCCCGACTGACGGGCGCAAGCCATCGCAAGTCGACATCATGCTCTCCGGGGTCTACAACCTCGGCTACGTCTCGCTCGCGCCGGGACCCGAGGTCGATCGCCTGCTCGACTGGTGGGCCGAGCGCCTGCGCTACGACTGCCGCGTCGATCACGCATGGGGGTTCTTCGTCGATCAGCGGTGGTTTGACCTTGTGCCCGGCTTCCTGAGCGAGTTCGCGATCGTACGCGAGCCCGAGTACAACCTCGCCTACTGGAATCTGCACAGCCGCAAGCTCGACCGAGATCGTGACCGTTACCTGGTCGACGGACGCGAGCTCGCGTTCTTTCACTTCAGCGGCTTCGATCCAGCGCGGCCACTGGAGCTCAGTCACCACCAGGACCGAATCGATGTCACCCGACGCCCAGTGCTCGAGCGGCTGCTGGGTGAGT
This sequence comes from uncultured Solirubrobacterales bacterium, assembly GCA_963730075.1. Taxonomy (GTDB): domain Bacteria; phylum Actinomycetota; class Thermoleophilia; order Solirubrobacterales; family Solirubrobacteraceae; genus Palsa-465. The sequence continues at coordinate 152,582 of CAVSQH010000007.1, forward strand.
ACGCGGCAGAGGTGCACGCGCAGGGACATACCAAGAGCCGGACCTGGCCATACAGCTACCGGGCGCTCGCGGATGGAACGCGGATCGACGACACGGTCTGCGCGCTATACGCCGACTTCGCCGATGAGCAGCAACAGCAGGGCGAGCAGTCCGTGTCTCCATTCACGCTCGAAGGGACGACTGCGTTCCGAAACTGGCTCAGCGAACAGGCACCGGGCGCGCCGGCCGGCGTCAGCCGCGTGCTGGAGAAGGTCCACGCCGAGCGGGCCGACCTCGATGTCGAGCGCTTCGACCTCAGCAACGGAGGTGCTGACCAGCTCGTGCGCTGGGCCGAGCAGTACGGGAAAAAGGAGATACCGGTACTGGCGTGGGCGATGGGCGGCCGCGCCCCCGAAGCGCAGGACGTGACCGAGCGGCCCAGGTCGCGGCCATCGGACAGCAGTGTCCCGTTCGCGATCGGTGGAACACCATGGGGCGTGAACGTGATCGGGTGCCCGAACTGCGCGGTCGAGGCCGAGCACGCGGTGCAACTGATCACGCGTGCGCTCGACCGCGAGCAGATCGCCGCGCTCCCCCTCGGCGCCCGCGCGAGCGACGGTGACGATCGGGCCCGCAGCTGCAGTTGAATCCCGGTGAGGCGCCGTTCCCGGTCAACGTGATCACGATGGGCCCCGAAACCGTGTTCGAGCTCGGCGGCCAGACCGGAGCTGAGCTGTTCGCCGGGCGGTACTCGATCGGGGTCTGGTTCTGGGCCGTCGACCGTCTCCCGCAGAACCTGTCCTGCATGTCGTTGCCCGTCGAAGAACTGTGGGCACCGAGCGCGCATGTCGCCGCCGCGCTGGAGCCGCTCACGTCGACCCCGGTCACCATGGTCCCGTTGCCGGCCGAGCCGCTGTCCCAGCAACGAGTCTCTCGCTCCGAGCTGGGCCTGGCCGACGGCAGGTTCATGTTCTGCTCGAGTGTCGACTACCGCAGCGGCTTGCAGCGCAAGAATCCGGTGGCGGTGATTGAGGCGTTCCGGGCCGCGTTCTCGCGCGAACAGGATGTCGGGCTCGCGCTGGCATGCGTCAACGGCGAGCACGACCCTCGCCGCCACGCCGAGCTAGTCGCCACGGCGGGCAGCGACGGTGCGATCGAGGTCCGCGAATGTGACGCGGACGAGCTCGAGGCACTTACCGGGGCATGTGACTGTTACGTGTCACTGCACCGCGCCGAAGCCTTCGGTCGTGACCTCTCGACCGCGATGTGGTTCGGGAAACCCGTGATCGCGACCGGTTACTCGGGGAACCTCGATTTCATGACCGCCAACAACAGCATGTTGGTGGACTACCGGCTGGTGCCGGTCGGCGCCGGCGCCGATCCGTATCCCGCGGACGGCAAATGGGCCGATCCCTCGACCGAGCAAGCCGCGGCGTTGATGCGACGCGCGTTCGAGGACCAGGCCGCTGCAGCGCAACTCGGCGCCAGAGCGGCCGAGGACATCAGGCGCACTCACTCGACTATCGTGACCGCGCAGATCATGTCCCGTCGCCTGGCTTCGATCGCCGCCACCGGGCGCCCGCGCCACAACCGCGATCCTGCGCTCGACCGTCCGCAGGCGCTCGCCTACCTCGCCGCACGGCTCCAACGTGGGATCGGGGCCGGCAACTCCTCCCGGGGAGCGCGCAAGCTCGTGCGCAAAGCGGCGCTGCGCGCGATGCGGCCGTTCACGGCCTATCAGCAGGGAGTCAACGCCGACGTCGCCGCCGCGCTCGACGAGGTGAACGAGGACGTCGTCCGATTGCGACGCGAGGTGCTCGGTGAGCGCGCGCAGCTCCTGGCCGAGCTGCGTCGCCACGAGGACTGAGTTGCCTTCGGAGCCAGAGCTCGCCGTCAACGTCGTCGGCTATCTCGATGACGCGCTCGGCGTGGCGGAGGCGGCGCGCCTGTACGTTGACACGCTGCAGGCGGCGGGGGTCCCCGTGCGCACGACCTCCGTGTCACCGGACCCCGACGCGGGCGGGGCGGACGCGTTCAAGCGCGCGGGGCGACGACCGTACGCAGTGGTCGAGACCGGATCTCGGCCCACCTTCAACCTGGTCTGCCTCAACGGCGAGCAGCTCGAGAGGTTCATGGCGCTCGGCGGCTCGAAGATCCTCGACGGGCGCCCGAGCATCGGCCACTGGGCGTGGGAGACCGATGTGCTGCCCGCCAGCTGGACCGGCGCGTTTCGCCATCTCGACGAGATCTGGGTCAACTCGACGTTCGTGGCCGAGAACCTCGGGCGCGTCTCGCCGGTGCCGGTGCTCGTCATCCCACAGGGCATCACGGTGCCGGATACCACCGGTGTCGAGCAGCAGCTGATCCGCGATCAGCAGTTCACGTTCCTGTTCATGATGGACTTCTTCAGCACCCTGCGGCGCAAGAACGCGCTCGGCCTGGCCGATGCATTCCAACGAGCGTTCGCACCCGGCGAGGGGCCACGGTTGCTGCTAAAGACGATCAACGCTCCGTTTCGACGGGATGCCGAGCGGGAGCTGCGCGCCGCGATCGGAGACCGCCCCGACATCGAGCTCGTCGACGGTTATCTGGAACCGATCGAGAAGGCAGCCCTGCTGGCCCGAGCCGACTGCTACGTCTCGCTGCACCGAAGCGAGGGCTTCGGCCTGGCACTCGCTGAGTCGATGGCGCTGGGCACGCCGGTGATCGCCACCGCGTATTCCGGTAACACCGACTTCATGACCGATCAGAACAGCTACCTGGTCGACTGGAGCCCCACCCACGTCGGCCCCGGCGATCAGATCTATCCGGCGGACGGCAGCTGGGCGGAGCCCGATCTCGATCACGCGGCGGAGATGATGCGGCGGGTGTGGGAACGGCCCGACGAGGCCGCCACTCGGGTGCAGCGCGCGCGGGCCGACATCGATCGCCTCTACGCGCCGAATGTCACCGGCGCGATCGCGCGATCGCGGTTGGAGCGGCTGCACGAGATGGACCTGCCCGCGCGAGGTGGCCTCGGCGCCTCGGCGAAGCTGTTCGCCGACATCGAGCGCGAGCTCGAACTCGACGTCCGGCGTGGGGCGCTCCCCGAGCCACGCGGGGCGGCCGGGGTCGCGAGGCGTTTCGTGCTGCGGATGATCGCGCCGTTCACGGTCCATGAGCGAAGGTTGGACCGGGCGCTGTTCGAGGCGTTGCGCGAGCTGCGCGCCGACTTGGATGAGCGCGCCCAGCGCTCATCCACCGACACCCGCCGGCGGCGCGACCCCGGCGACCCCGGCGGCAGCTAGCGCCGCCGCCAGCGGCCAGGCGGGGTCGTCCAGCACGATCTCGGGCGCCTGCGGCTGGGTGCGCTGCACGGCGTCAAGCAGCCGGGTGGTCAAATCCCCCGCATGGAGGACGGCGTCGTAGTGAAACAGCCGTCCGCTCAACCACGCGTGATCGGGCTCGTCGATCAGCTCGACGCCCCGCACGAGCCACGGGGTAGTGTCTGAATCAGTGCCCGGTGGGGTGATCCACGTCAGCCGGGCGTGCGGGAAGTCCGCCAGCAGACCAGCGACGACGCGCTGCGCAGCCGGAGCGCTCGAATCGGCACAGACCAGAAGTCGTGGGCTTGCGGACGCGTCTCGCGCGACGATCGTCGCCTGATCGCTTGCCGCCACGAAGCTCGCCGGTCTGCCGCCAAGCAGTGCCTCCCAGCGCTCGACGAACAATCTGCGGTTGCGTTCGCTGAGCGCCACCGCCTGATCGAGGCCACCCGACCCGTAGCGGACATGGGTGACGGTCGAGCGCGGCTCGTAGAGAACCGACAGCCCCCGCTGTGCGAGGCGCAGACAGAGATCGCTGTCCTCGTAGTACGCCGGCGCGTAGACGTCATCGAACCCACCGAGCGACGCGAACGTCTCGCGGCCGATCAGCAAGCAGACCGCGCTGCCGTAGTCGACGGTTCGGCGGAAGCGGTAGCAGCCGCGGCTTGGATCGTCGCCCTCGCCATAGAGCGCAACCGTGCCGTCGCGCGCCAGCAGCACCCCGGCCTCCTGGAGCAGGCCGGCACGGTCGAGGTAGCGGGGCACCACCGCTCCGACCGCCGGCTCCGAGGCCGCCTCGAGCAGCGGTTCTGACCACCCCCGGTGGACGAACGCGTCGCTGTTGAGTAACACCAGGTACTCGCCGCGGGCGAGTTGGGCTCCTTGGTTGGTGGCCGGTCCGAAGCCGCGGTTGTCCTCGTTGAGGACCACTCGGGCTCCGTCGAGCTGTGACAGCCGTGCCGCCGTGCCGTCGGTCGACGCGTTGTCGATCACGATCAGCTCAAACGCGACCCGGGTGTGCTCGATCAGGGCGCCAATCGCCCGTTCGGTCAGCGGCCACGCACCATGCGTGACCATCACGACCGACAGCTTCGGGTTGTCGTGGCTGCGCAGCCTCAACGCGCTTGCCGCTGCCTGCGCAAGCGGCGCATGACCCGGCGCGGCAGGGTCGCCAGCTGCACGACCGGACTGCGCCGAATCGACCGCAGCTCGGCCTCGAGGGCCGCGATCCGGTCGTGCAGCGAGGCGGCCTCGGCATGGAGCCGCTCGGCGTCGGCTCGCAGCGCCCCGTTATCGGCCTGTAGCTCGTCGTTGCGCTGGCTGAGGCTCGCGACCTCCTCGCGCCGCTGCTCGAGGTCCATCCTCAGCGCCGAGACCGCTTCGGCGAGTGCAGCCCGGGTGTCGTGGAGCGCGGCCGTGCGCTGCTCGTACGCGGTCGCGAGCGGATCCGGTTGATCGTCTGCGCTCGGCGCCATCGCTCAGATCATCCCCCACGCCCGTCTAGTCGGGCGGCTCGCGGTCACGCGAACGGAGATCGCCGACCTCGCGCTCGAGCTGCTCGATCCGGTGCAGGAGCTGTTCGGAAACGCGGCGCTCGTGGATCGTGACCGGCTTGAGCAGGCGCAGCAGCAGCTTGCGCGCAGCGCGCTGCGGGGCCCCGAAGCGGGGCCGGGCGGGCGGCACCGGGCCAGACCGGATCAGCCGGGCGACGCCGTCGTCGTGGCCTGGGCCGCGCGGCGCCCGGAGCGGCAGCGAATCGGCCGACAGGACCGTCAGGCGCTTCACCATCGCGGTGCCGGCGGCCTGCGGCCCGTGGCTGGACCGGATCTCGAGGGCCGCTCGCTCGGCGCGGCGGCCCGCCTCGTCGGGGTGTTCGAACACCTCGCGCATCAGCCTCGAGGCATGGTCGACGTCGGGCTCTGCCCACATTCCGTCGGCAGGGTAGGGGTCGTTGCCGGCGCCGATCGGCACCAGCCGGTGGTCCACGAGGTAACTGTTGTCGGGCGTCATGAAGTCGAGATTGCCCGAGTACCCGGTGGCGATCACCGGCTTGCGCAGCCACATCGACTCGGCGAGCGTGTACCCGAAGCCCTCGGCTCGATGCAGCGACACGTAGCAGTCGGCCGCGCCGAGCAGGCCGTTGCGCTGCGAGGGCGAGAGGCGCTGATCGATCACGTGGACGTCGGGGTGGGCTGACGCGGCCGCCAGAAGTCGCTGGTGCGCCGGGGCGTCGACGGTGTGGTTGAGGGTCTTGACGATCAGGCAGCTCCCGGACCCGGGCGAGAACGCGCGCGTGAACGCCTGCACGGTCGCGAGCGGGTTCTTGCGCTCGAACACGCTCAGGTAGTCGAACGCGAACAGGAACCGAAAGCCGTCGGGTAGCCCTGAAGGCGGCTCGGCGTCGGCGGCGTCATCGGGCAGCGAAACCGGCTGAGGGATCCTGATCACCGGAACGGTCGCGGTCGCCGCCACCGCTTCGCGGACGTGCCCGCTGCCGACCCAGACCTCGTCGAGGTGCGCGAACGACGGCGCCCAGCTGCTCGGAAACGCGCTCACCTCCCAGGCCCAGAACCCAATCGTGTAGCGATCGCGGAAGAAGTGATCGCCGAGCTGCGCGGCGACCTGCGGGAGCATGTCCGCGTTGACCGCCAGCAGGTTGAAGTCGGCGAACCGCTCGGGCGGCCCGCCGCCGGCGCGGGGCACGAGCCGCTCATCCTCAGGTGCCTTGTCGGGATGGATCGTCGTCGTGACGACGCCGACGCCCTGCGTCTGGAGCGCGGCCACGAGCTGGCGAGCGTGCTCGCCGGTACCCATCATGCCCGCGAAGTAGCCCGCGACTCGCACCCGGCGGAGAGTAGCGTCGTCGCGCCGGCGTTTTGGGGTCCGCCGATCACCGGAGGTACCCGTTACGCTGGCGTCGCGTGACCCCGACTGTGCAGTCTGCGACCGAGTTCATCGAGCGCTCCGAGTTCATCTGGCATCAGCGCTTCGAGCTGGCGCCGGGCGTCTGGACACCCGGGACCAGTCCGGTGGCGTGGCTGTGCGAGATGGCGCAGCTCCCTCCCGACCTGTCGGGATTGACCGCACTGGACGTGGGCACGACCAACGCCGGCACGGCGTTCGAGCTCGAGCGCCGCGGCGCCGCACGGGTCGTTGCGCTCGATATCTATGACCCGGATTGGTTCGGGGTGCGCGCGCTGAGCGAGCTTCTGAATTCGAAGGTCGAGTACGTGCAGGGGTCGGTGTACGAGCTGAGCTGGCGGTTCGCGGAGCGGTTCGACATCGTGATCTTCTGGGGTGTTCTGTATCACCTGCGCCACCCGCTGATGGCGCTTGACAACCTGCGGGCGGTGGCGGGAGGCCGGGTGTCGCTCGAGACCGCGATCTGTGACTTCGAGCTTCCGACCGACCAGCGGGGACGGGCGTTGACCCGCTTCTACCGCGGCGACGAGCTCGGCGGGGATGCTTCGAACTGGTTCGCGCCGACGGTCGCGGCGCTGACCGACTGGTGCGGCTCGTCCGGGTTCGAGGTCGGACGCGTGGACGCCTGGCAGCAACCGGCGCCGACGCGGGCGATGATCGAGATGCGGCCGACCGCCGAGCCGGCCGAGTACGAGCGGGCATCCTACGAGCGGCCCCTGCGCTGCTCCGTCGCTTGATTGAACGCCGCCGCCGCCACTAGCGCGGGCCGGGTTTCGCGCCCCGCCCGTACACCCGCTACTTTCCCGGGCCGTGGTCGGTACGTACGCATCGGCGATCACAATCGTGGTAGCCGCTGTCGTTCTTGGCCGCGGCATCTGCGTGCTGTCCGGACTGCAGCGATCGGAATGGGTTAGCCCGGCAGTCGGCTTCGCGGCGCTGATGGTCGTCTGCGACGTGGCAGTGAATCTGCCGGGACGCGGGTGGACCGCCGTGGCCGCCGTGGTGCTGGTCTGTGCGGCCTCGGTGTGGATAACGATCCGTCGCCACGCCGGCTGGCCCTCGCTCGCGGAGGCGGCGATTGTCAGCGCGGTCGTGCTGGTGTTCCTGTCGATTCCGTTCATGGCCAACGACCGCGTCGGGGTGCTGGGGATCAGCCTGCTCAACGACTCCCACTGGCACCTGCTGCTGGCCGAGGGCCTGCGCCACCCGGCGATTAAGGCGATCGACTACGGCGTCGGGTACCCGCTCGGCCCTCACGCGGTCGCCGCCGCGTTCGCCCAGGGCCTCGGCAGCGACGTCGACAAGACGCTCACCGGACTGCTGATCGCGACGCCGATCCTGACCGGGCTGACGGCGCTCGGGTTCCTCGGCGATCTCTCCCGGTCCAGGCGGGTGCTGGTCGCGATCCTCACCGCGATCCCGTACATGGCGGCTGCCTGGTACATCCAGAGCGCGTTCAAGGAGCCGATCGTCGCGTTGCTGCTGCTCGGCATGGTGCTGGTCCTGCAGCAGTCCGGGCGCGATCAATTCGCCCGGCCGGTGGCGATCACGGTCGTGATCGGTGTTCTGGTCGCCGGGATCATCTACGTCTACTCCTACCCCGGGCTCGCGTGGCCGGTCGCGGTCGTGGGCTGCTGGGTCGCGCTGGAGTTCCTGTTCGGGGGCGCGTGGCGTTATCTGCCCACGATCGCACGCCGCCTCCGGGCCGCGGCCCCGGCGATCGCCATCGGACTACTGGTGTTCCTGGTGCTCGTCGCCCCGGACATCGGCCGGATCCACGACTTCTGGCTCAGCAACCACGGGACCGGGGCCGCGACCTCGGGCGGGGTCGTGTCGGAACCGCTCGCCAACCTCGTGTCTCCGCTGCGGACGCTCGAGGGTTTGAACATCTGGCTCAGCTCGGACTTCCGGTTCGTCCCGGCGGACCCGCTCAAGGCCGGTCTTGTCGCCGGCTTTGCGCTGGTCGTGCTCGTGTTCGCGGTCGTCTCGGCGTTCGAGCGGCGCGAGTTCCCGTGGCTCGGGGCGATGCTCGCGTTCGGCCTCGCATACGCCTACACGAAGCACAGCTCGACCGCCTATGTCGCCGCCAAGGCGCTCGTGATCCCCGCCCCGTTCATCGTGCTCGGATCGGGCGCGGCGCTGATGAGGCGCCTGCAGGCGGCCGCTTGGCGTTCAGTCAGCACGGTGGCCTTCGCGGGCGCCGCGATCCTGTTCTTCGTGTTGTCGTTTGACTCCTCGTACCTGGTGCTCCGCGATGCTCCCGTCGGGCCCGACAACCACTGGAACGAGCTGCGGTCCCTGAGACCGCTCCTGCACGGGCGCCCGACGCTGGTCTTGTTCTACGACGATTACTTCCAGTGGAGCCTGCTCGGCGAGCCGGTCTCGTCGCCGGTCCTGGCCTCCGCGATCCCGTCCTCGGTGCAGCCGGCCAAGGCTTCGTCATATGGTCAGACGCTCTACTTCGACTCGGTCGACGCGGCGACCCTGAACCGCTTTGACTACGTGATCACAACGCGCAGCGATACCGGGAGCCCACCGCCGCCGAACTTCCACCTGGTCGGGGCTTCACGCTCCTATCAGGTGTGGCACCGGGTCGGGCCGACGCGCCCGTTCTCCGTGCTCCGATCCCCCGGTGCACCGGGGGCGGTCCTTGACTGCAAGACCCCCGCCGGTCGCAGGATCTCCCATGAGACGGGCTCTGCCGTGGTCCAGGCGCCGCCGCGCAGCTTCCCGCTCGTCAACCTGACGCCGGGCCGGGTAGAGCCGGTCACGCTCGATCTCCCGCCCGGCCAATGGGACCTGTCACTCGGATATGTCTCGGGCCAGGCGGTGACCGTGACCGGCGGCGGCCTCGACGTCCGGCTGCCGCCCAACCTGGACCGCCCCGGAAGCCTGTGGACGGTCGGGCGGGTCACTAGCACCGGCGCCCCGATCCTGCTGATGGTCAAGATGTCCGACCCGGACCTGATCCCCTCGACGCAGTACTTCCTGCCGTCCTCGCTGGTCGCGGTGCGCGCCGGCGGGGCCACGACGATCCCGCTGCGGCAGGCGTGTGGGCGCTACGTGGACACCTACCAGCCCAACTAGCTCTCGTCGGTCCCGTCCGCGTGCAAAACGCTAGAGAAATCACAACGGGCCGACCTGATTTTCCACCAGAGGCACGCTGAGCGTGACAAACGTGGAAAATCAGAACCTGGCGGACCGTTTTTCACACAGCATGGGCCGGGCGCGGGCCCACTATCGGTGGCGGCGCAGCCCCAGGATCGAGAGCAGGAACGACGAGAAGAAGATCTGGATTCCGACGATGATCAGAGTCGCGGCGAGCACCGCGAGCCGTTCCTGGGCGAGCGCGCCGAAGCCATGCTCGATCCAGCTGATCACGATGAAGGCGCCGACGATGGCGCCCGCGAGCGTGATCGATCCGCCGAGCAGCAGCCCGTGCTCGAGCTTGTAGCGGGCGCGCATGCGATCAAACCAGCGGTCGCGGTCACCCATGAAGTAGGTCGCGTAGGCGTGCGCGCAGATCCCGAGCGCGACGACCTGGGTGCCGACGATCGCCAGCAGAGCTCCCGCGATCAGCGCGTGGATGTCCCACTCGCGCCCGAACACCGCCAGTCGCGTGAGCACGATGATCTCGACGATCGCTCCGACCGCGGCCATCACCGTCCCGGGCAGGATGAACAGGTGGTTGGGGGAGTGGACGAGCAGGAAGCGCAGGTGGCGCCAGCCGTCGCGGAAGCTCGACAGCTTCGACTCGCCGCCGCGCGGGTGATACTCGATCGGGAACTGGCGGATCACCAGCTTCTCCTTGGCCGCGCGGATCACCATCTCGGAGGCGAACTCCATCCCGGTGGTGCGCAGATCGAGACGCGGCAGCAGGTCTCGGCGGATCGCCCGCATCCCGCAGTGCGCGTCGTCGACGCCGGTTCGGAACAGGAGGTTCAGAAAGCCCGACAGCAGCGGGTTGCCGATGTAGCGGTGATGCCATGGCATCGCCCCCGGATGGATGTTGTTCATCCGGTTGCCGATCACCATATCGGCGCCGCCGTCGAGCTCGGCGACGAAGCGCGGGATCTCGGCGAAGTCGTACGTCAGGTCCGCATCGGCCATCACGATGTAGCGCCCGCGAGCGATCGAGAAGCCCGCCATGTAGGCGCTCCCATAGCCCCGTTCGGGCTCGTGCACGACCGTGGCGCCGGCCTCCGCCGCGAGCCTCGCGCTGTCGTCCTCGGAGTCGTTATCGGCGACGATGATCTCGCCGGAGATCCCGCTGGCGGCGAGCACCTCCTGAGCGCTGCGCACGCACTCCTGGATCGTGTCCGCCTCGTTGAGGCAGGGGATCACGACCGACAGCGCTGGCATCTGGTCCGGGGACCGGCGGCCGGTGGAGCTTGATACCTCGTGCTCGATCGTGCTCATTGGCTCTCTGGGCGCTGCGTACGTACCTCTCTAAGAACGAGCCCCGGGTCCAATAGTCTCGCCTGGACAGCCCGATCGTAGCGTGGAATGTGCCAGCCTCCGCGTTCGCGATGCGGGTCTGCCTCGTCTATGACTGCCTGTTTCCCTACACGGTGGGAGGCGCCGAGCGCTGGTACCGCAACCTCGCACAGCGTCTGGCGGCCGACGGTCACCAGGTCACGTATCTGACGCTGCGCCAGTGGGAGCGGGGGTCTGCGCCGACGATCCCCGGCGTCGAGGTGCGCGTGGTCGGGCCGCGGATGGCGCTCTACGCCGGACCCGGACGGCGCCGCGTGCTGCCGCCGCTCGTGTTCGGCGCGGGCGTTCTGTGGGAGCTGCTGGCGCGCGGACGACGGTACGACGTCGTCCACACCGCGTCGTTTCCCTACTTCTCGCTGCTGGCGGCGGCCGCCGCGCGCGCTCCGGGGCGCTTTCGCCTGGTCGTCGACTGGCACGAGGTGTGGACGCGGACCTACTGGCGTGAGTACCTGGGCCGTCTCGGCGGCACGATCGGCTGGCTGGTGCAGCTCGCGTGCGCGCGCGTCCCGCAGCGGGCGTTCTGCTTCTCGCGCCTGCACGCCGCGAGGCTGCGCGACGAGGGCCTGGGCGGGGAGATCACGATCCTGCCCGGCGAGTACGACGGGGCGCTCGAACCGTTGCCGGTGCGTGACGCCGACCCGTTGGTCGTGTTCGCCGGTCGCCACATTCCCGAGAAGCAGGTACCCGCTGTCGTGCCGGCGATCGCGCTGGCCCGCGAGCGGCTGCCGCAGCTGCGCGGCGCGATCCTCGGTGACGGCCCCGAGCGGCCCCGGGTTGCCGAGCTCGTCGCCGAGCTCGGACTCGGTGGCTTCGTCGACGTCCCGGGCTTCGTCTCGACCGGCGACGTCGAGGAACTGCTGGGTCGTGCGCTGTGCATGCTGCTGCCTTCGCGGCGGGAGGGGTACGGCCTCGTCGTGATCGAGGCTGCGGCTCGGGGTACGCCGAGCATCGTGGTCGCTGGGCCTGACAACGCTGCGGTCGAGCTGGTGGCGGATGGCGAGAATGGCTTCGTCGCCCCGTCGGCAGCGCCGCAGGACCTCGCCGCGGCGATCGTCGCGGTCCACGAGGCCGGCCCGGCGCTGCGGCACTCGACCGCCGCATGGTTCGCCGCCAACGCGCAGCGGCTCTCACTGGGGAACTCACTCGAGGTCGTGCTCGGTGCCTACGGCCATGAGCTGATCGCGGCGTGAACTGTCCGCTCGTAGCAGGCGAGCGTGCCGACGGCGGTCGCCGCCCAGCTGAAGCGCGCTGCGCGCTCGCGCCCTGCCGCGGCGAGCCGCGCGGCCTCGGCGGGGTCTGTAAGCAACCGCTCGATCGCGGCCGCGATCTCCCGCTCGGAGTCGGGGTCGAAGTGCAGCGCAGCCTCGCCGGAGACCTCCGCCAGCGCGCCGCGGCTCGAGCACGCGACGGGCAGCCCGCGGACCATCGCCTCGAGTACCGGCAGGCCGAAGCCCTCGTGCAGCGACGGCAGGACGAAGCAGGCCGCCGAGGCGTACAGCCTCTCGAGCTCGCCCTGATCGACCCACCCGAGGAGACGCACGTCGTCCTCGATCGCCAGCCCGGCGGCGCGGCGACGGAGGTCCTGCTCGTGCGGCGTCGGATACCCCGGAAGCACCAGGATCGGGCGACGGTCGGGCGGGATCAGTGCGAGCGCGCCGAGCAGCCGAATCAGGTTCTTGTGCGGCCGCTTGGCGGCGACGCACAGCACGAACCGCCGCTCCCCGAGCGCGAGCTTCGTGCGCAGCGCGGCCTCCGGCAGGGCGGCGGAGACCGGCGGCGACCCGATCCCCTGCGGGACCACATCGACCTTGCCCGCGGGAACCCTGGACAGTGCGACGAGGTCGGATCGCGTGCTCTGAGAGACCGCGATGATCCGGTCCGATCGCCGGGCGGCGAGCGGCACGAGCACGCGCATCCCGAGACCACGGAACCCGAGATGCGCCTCGGGCACCAACCGGTGATGGAGATCGTGAATCGTGACCACCCTGCGGAAGTGGCCCCAGCCGGGGCCGGTGTTCGCGAGGCTGTGCACCAGCTCTACACCGGCTCGCGCCGCGAGCGTCGGCAGCAGCTGCTGTTCCCCACGAACCCACTCCCCGCGACGGCGGGAGCGGACAGGCACCGTCACTGCCTCGATCAGGTCACCCCACGGAGCGTCGCGGGCCTCGGCGCCCTCGCGGCTGACGAAAGCCGTGAACCGCGACTCGGGGGCCGTGACTACCAGCTCCGAGATCAGCTCGCGTGCGTATACCTCCGTGCCGCCGGTCTCGCCGGGAACGAGGAAGACGAGGTTGAGGCCGATGTGCACGGAGCCCGGAGGGTAGCCTCCGCCCGGTTGAGGCCCCGGTGACACGCGAGCCGACGATCGACGTTGCGATTCCGACCTGGAACCGTGCCGAGCTGCTCGCCGATTGCCTCGACCGCCTGGAAGACGAGCAGACCCCGCACCGGGTGATCGTCGCCGACAACGGCTCGACCGACTCGACGGCGACGCTCGTCCGTCGGCGCTTTCGGGGAGCGGTCCTGGTCGAGCTCGGCGTCAACCTCGGCTTTGGGCGAGCGGTCAACGCCGCCGCCGCGGCGGGCGAGTCGGACGTGATCGTCGTGATCAACAACGACGTGCTGGTGCAGCCCGGGTTCCTGGCTGCGCTCACGGCGCCGTTCTCCGATCAGCGGGTCGGGATGGTCGCGGGCGTCCTGATCGATTCGGCGACCGGGCGGATCGACGCCGCCGGGGTTGAGATCGACCGGGGGATCGCCGGCTATTCGGCTCTGCGGGGCGAGCCGGTGCAAGCGTTGGCGCGCGGGGCCCCGGGCGGTCTGATCGGCCCATGCGGCGGCGCGGCCGCGTACCGGCGTACCGCGTTCGAGCGGGCCGGCGGCTTCGATCCGGAGATCTTCGCCTACTTCGAGGACGTCGATCTGGCGCTACGGCTGATCGGCGCCGGCTGGGATCGGGAGCTCGCGGCCGACGCGCGCGCAATGCACCTCGGCTCGGCAACGCTTGGCGCCCGATCGGTGGCTCAGGTCCGGTACTACGCCTGGGCCCGCGGGTACGTCCTCGGTCGCTACCGCGCCAACCCGGGTTGGCTTGGGCTCGAGGCGGCGATCGGGGCGATCGACGCCGGGTTGCTCCGCTCCGGGGCGCCGCTGGCAGCGCGTGTTGCCGGGTGGCGGCGAGGCCGAGCACTCCAGGCTCGAGTTCTGCCCCCTGAAGCGGCGCGGTTGGCGATCCCGTTCCACAATGGACTTGCCAGAAGGCTCGGGGCGGCGCGGGGCGTTGGTTAGCGCCGCGGCAACCCGCGGAGCAGGCGCCAGAGGACTGCATCGCGAAGCCGATAGGGGATCGCCGCTAAGCGACGGGGGTGCGACGATGCGCCCGAATCGAGCAGCGAACGCAGCGGGCGTGTCACAACCGGCCATGCGAACCGCTCCCGGAGGCCTTGGAAGGCGTCGGCTCGGTTGTCTCGTCCGGCAGCCAGACATTCCTCGAGTGCTGCCGCGACCCCGGCGACATCTCCGGGCGCGACCGTCACCCCAACCCCAGAATCGGCAAGCGTCTCGGCCAGTTCATCGCCAGCCGTGGCGACCGTAGGAAGTGCCGTCCAGATGTGATCGAGAAGGCGGGTGCGAAACGCGAAGCGCGCTTCGATCAGCTCCCCGTGGAGCGTCAGCCCGGCGTCGGCCTCGAGCAGGTACGCGGCGCGCTGCTGATATGGCACCCACTCATGGAAGATGACGGTCCTGCCCTCCAGGCCGAGCCGTCGCGCCTCGGATCGAGCTGCCGAGGCGGCGGCACCGCTGCTCTTGTCGCGCCCGGAATCGCGGGCCGGCGTCGCACCGCCGAGAAATACGAGCCGCGCACGCGGTGCTCGAACCCTCAGCAGGTCCATCGCCCGGACCGCTGTGATCGGGTCCAGCCAGTCCCACATACCTCCCGTCCACAGGATCACCTGGTCATCGACGCCGATTCCGGCAACGCGCCCCTTGAGCAGAGAGGTGTCTGCGGGCGCCGGCGGCTCTGGGGGCAGCCCAAACGGGACGACGTCGATCGTCGTCCGCAGTGACGCATCTCCGGCATACGCTGTAGGGGTAAGCCGACCCGCTGCCATCAGCGCCCCCAACCACAGGTCGCGCTGGCGCTCGCTGGCGCACACGAACGCGTCGCCGAGCAGAAGGCCGGTTCGCAGCGAGTCGAGCAGGAACCACACCCGCGCCTCCCGCTCCAGTCGCATCTTGCCTGCAACGAGCTCGAGCGTTTCGAACAGCTCGGGGTCATAGAGATCCACCACCCACCGGCGGACCCGTCCGCGGAGCCGGCCCATCACGTTTGGCCACAGCACCGGCGAGAGCAGCACAGCGTCCGCAGGCGCCTCAGCCAGGAGCCGCTGTGGTCTTACCGGATCGTATGTGCTGACACGCGCCGGGACGTCCACCGGCTCGCTTCCTTCCGGGGCCGCGATTGTGATCTCGTAGCGGTCGGCAAGCGAGCGTGCGATCTCGACGTACCGAATGCCGACGCCCGCGAGCCGCGGACCAACCCGGTCTGGTGAAACGATCAGCAGGTGCTTCATTGGCGTGCTTTGAGTACGCGCTCTATCAGCCGCTGATAGCGCGACACGAGGGCGGGATAGAGGTATTGCGCAGTCGTCTCCGAGCGGTACTCTGACCCCCGCCCATCGATGAGCTCGAGCAGCGCCTCGCCGACAGCATCCGCGGTCCGATCGACCACCCGTCCGGCACCAGTCTCGCGCACGATTCGCGCAGCTTCGCTCTCCGGTCCGAGGACGAGGATCGGGCGCCCGCTCGCCAGGTATTCGTAAAGCTTGCCGGTTGCTTCGCCGACATGTCCGGCAGAGGTGACAAGGAGCAGCGTGTCCGCCTCGCGCTGTAGGGAGAGCGCTTGCGGCCTGTCCAGGTAACCGACATGTCGGACAAGCCGGGTGACTCCTGGTTCGGCCAGTCGCTTCCGCTCAGCGTCGGTGAGCGAGCCGGCGAGAACGATCTCGAGACGGTCGTCGATCGCGAGCCCTCGGGCACGGAGAGCTCCCGCCGCGGCGAGAAGCGGCTCGATGCTGCGCGACGGTCCCAATCCGCCGGTGTGCACGATCGAATGGCGGTGTCCGGACAGGAGTCCAGTCGCGGCATGAGGCGCGTCCTCGGGGTCGAATCCGTTGGTGATCACCTCGGCGTTGGCGCCATGGCGGCGATTCAGATCCTCGGCGATCGGGCGGGTGACGGACACCACGGCGTCGGCCCGGCGTACGACTGTCGCCTCGAGGCGCTCGTCGATCATCCGTTGGAACGCGACCGGCCACGCCGGCCGAGACGACTCGAACCGCCACCCGTCTCGTAGGTCGGCAATCCACGGCACCCCGTACCGGCGGAGTGCCAGCCCGACGAGATGCGCTGACTCAGTGGGTGACGTCGTGATCACGACGTCGGGCCGCACGGTGTGTGCGATGCGCAGGGCGTGGCGGAGCGCCGATGGCCCCCAGGTGAGCAGCTGGAGATCCGGCACGACGATCGAACCCCACAGGTTGGCCCCTGGGCGCCAGGTCGCGCCCTCTCCGTTGGTGGCGACCCGCCGTCGCTCTCGACGCCAGTTGAGTCGCGTTGCGAGTAGGTCACCTACCGGCACTACGTGCGGACGATGGTCCGCATCTTCCGCTGCCGGCTCCGAGCCATTCGCGCGGGACGTCACGACAGTCACATCATGTCCGGCCCGCGCAAGATACTTGGCGAGCGCTGCGGGCCGCCGGACCCCGACGCTGCGAAGCGGCGGGTAGAAGTAGGTGATCAGCAGGATTCGGCGGACACGGGTCACGGTGCCGGGCGCGCGACAACACGCAGCAGGTCGTGGGCGGTCGGGTGTGGGCCGCCCAGCAGGATACGAGCCCGAAGCGATACGGCAGCGGCCCGGGCCGTCCGCCAAAGCGGGACGGGGCGGCGCAGGCGTCCGTAGAGCCAGAACGGCACTGTGTCGATGGACACGACCTTGAAACCGGCCCGCTGGAGCAGAGCCGACAGAGTCCTGGGTCCGTACTGGCCGACGTGGTGGGGAAGCCCGAGCGGTGCCCAGTCGGTGCCCTGTCGGCGAGCGATTACGCCGTCGGCGTTCGGTACCTCGATGAATACATGAGCTTCAGGTTTGGCCGCCGTGCGAAGAGCTTGCAGCGCCGGCAATGGGTCCGGTATGTGCTCGACAACGTGCCAGGCGCAGATGACGTCGAACGCCTGCTCAGGCAACTCCACATCGGGCAGGAACGCGACGTGAACCGGAACCCTGAAGCGCGCTGCCGCGGCATTGGCGAGCGCTCCCACCGGCTCGACGCCGACGGGCACAAATCCCGTCGCTCGTGCTTCGTCAAGAAAGTAACCGGCGGCGGCTCCGATCTCCAGCAATCGGCCCGGCGGCGTGACCCAACCTTGCATCCAGCGCAGCCGTACCCGCGCCTCCGTCCGCCGCTGGGGCTCACTCGCTTCGTAATCTCCGCCGTCGTAACCGTGGAAGTAATCGGTGTCGTAGAGGTTGCGGCTGCTCGCCGCATCGGCACCAGCGAGGAATCGCAACCCGCACTCCGGACACCGGCGCATCCCCCCCGGACCGTATTCGTCCGTGGGCTCAGAACCAGCGCCGCAGGCCCAGCAGAGAGGCGCCGTTTGGTGAGGTGAGCCTGTTTCGGGCATTGAGAGAACCGTAGCCGTTCCAGACGGTTTCGAGGCAGAGGGAGTCGCGTCAGCTGCTCGCTCGCCGGCGCGCTCGCGATCGGAGAAGCCGGCTCTCGATCGCCTCTCCGTAGACCTCCTCCCACCTCAGCGCAATCGCCTCTGGGGAGTAGCGTGCGCTGACCTCGGAGGCGATCGCATAGCGCTCGTAGCTGTGGTAGGTGCCGAGCATCTCCTCTATCCCTGCGGCCAGCGACTCCGGATCGCGTGGCGGGCAGAGCACCCCGTTGCCGGCATCAACGCGCTCGGTCATGCCACCGACGGCCGTCGCCACGACCGGCAGCCCGGTCGCCATCGCCTCGCCGAGCACAACCGAGAACGTCTCCCACCTGCTTGGCACGACCGCGAACGCCGCGTCGCGCATCAGCGTGGCCACGTCGCGGCGCGGAAGTGGACCGCGAAACACCAACCGCTCGCCGAGCCCGAGCGCCTGGGCTCGCTGCACCAGCGCTGGCCGCAGTGACCCATCGCCGATGAGGGCCACTCGGAGGTCGACACCGCGCGAGCGCAGCAGTCCGAGCGCCTCAACGAGATCCTGCACGCCTTTGACCGGCTCAAGCGAAGCGACCGTGACGACCAGCGGCGGCTGCCCGCTTGGGAAATCGGCCTTCGCAACCGTGAACAGGTCGGTGTCGATCACGTTCGGGACCACCCGGTAGCGGCCACCCCAGTGGCCGGACTCGAGGGTGGTCCGCAGGCTCTCGCTCACAGGACAGACGACATCTGCGCCGGCGAAGGCAAACCGGCTGGCATGGGCGGCGACGCCATGGACCGTTTCGAGCGCGAACTCTGACGAGTGCTCGGACAGAACGACTGGCCGATTGAGAACACGCCCAGTGACGGCCGCCACGACACCGCCGGCGGTCTCGTGGGCGTGCAACAGGTCTGGAGTGGCGGCCTCGCGACGCAGCCGTCTGAGCGCTGTGGCCGTCGCCCAGAGGTTGAGGGCGGTCATCGGAGCACCGGGGCCACCGCGCACCCGCAGCACCCGGAGTGGCCCATCGCTCGTCTCCTCGAGCCGTGGCCGTCCGGCCCCGGAGGTCGGCGCTCGCAGGTGCAGGACCACAACCTCATGGCGCCGCGCGACAGCCAGGGCATGATCTCGCACGAAGATGCCGGCGGCGTCACCACCATGCTCGGGAAACCAGTCGCTGAACACGAGGATGCGCAGAGACGCGTACCTTACGACCACGATGATGCTGGGTGCCGCCCCATACTGGGAGGATCGTCATGCTGCCGCCGAGTCGCTCGACACAGTCGGCTGGACGGGCTTGGGGCGATCGTTCAACGGCTGGATGTACGCGGTCCGCCGACGGGTGTTCGCCCGCGTCGTGTCGGCCCACGTCCCGATCCGCGACGACACGCGCGTGCTCGACATTGGCTCTGGCACCGGCTTCTACCTCAAGCTCTGGACTGAGCTCGGCGCGCCGCGCGTCGAGGGCTCGGACCTGTCACCGACGGCCGTCGCACGGCTGCGCGCGGCCTATCCAGACGTGCCGATCCACCAGCTCGACATCGGCGCCCTGCGACCGGGTGTCTCGCCCGCCGGCTACGACGGGGTGTCGGCGATGGACGTTCTGTTCCACATCCTCGATGAGGACGACTACAGGCGCGCGATCGGCAACCTGGCGGGGCTGCTTGCGCCCGACGGACATCTGGTCCTGAGCGAGAATCTGCTCGCTGACGGGGTGCACCGAGGGCCGGCGCAAGTGAGCAGAAGTGAGTCGGAGATCGTGACGCTGCTGCGCGAGGCAGGCCTCGAGCCCGTGGTGCAGGCGCCGATGTTCGTGCTCCTCAACGGCCCGGTGGACTCCCACAGCCGGTGGCTTGCGCGCTGGTGGACGCTGGTCAGCAAGATCGCGAGCCGGAACGAGGCGCTCGGCTGGATCGTCGGAGCGCTGCTGATGCCGATCGAGCTTGCAGCGGTCCGGTTCGTGCGCCGCGGACCCTCGACGAAGATCGTGGTCTGCCGCCGAGTCCCCGGCCCGTGAGCGAGGACACCGGCGCCGTGGATGGTGCCCCTGCGCAGTCGACGCCGCAGGCCGGACTAGCCCGAGCAACGTTTCTCGCTCTCCAGGCTGACGTCGCCACGGCCGTGTCGGCATTCGGCGTCGCGATCGTCGTCGCCAGGGCGCTGGGACCGGCCAACCGCGGTATCTACTTTTTGGCCACGTTGGTCGCCAGCATGATCGCGTTGGTCGGAAGCCTCGGAATGGCTTCCGCAGCAATCGTGTACGGCGCCAACCAACGGGTCTCGCCACGAGAACTGCACGGTCTCGCGATCTGTGTGAGCATCGGCGTCGGGCTGACCGGGACCGCGCTACTCGTCGTCTTCGAACCAGTCCTCGTCACGAGCGTGCTCAAAGGGATGGACTCGGCAACGATCATCCTCGTCGGCGTGAGCATCGCGCCGCTGATCTACGGTCAGGTAGTGGGAGCGATGCTCACCGGTATGGGGCATGTTCCCGCGGTTTCGGTCATCCGGATCGCGATCGCGATCGCGTTGCCGGTCGTCACGGTGCCGGCGGTGGTCCTGTGGAGTGGCCGTGCGGTATCCGCAGTGGTGGCATGGCTGATCGTGACCACTTTGTTCGGGATCGCGCTAGGCTGGTACTGCTCCGCGCGTCTCGCCAAACCGGCGTGGCCTGGCGCCACCGCGTTGAGAGCCGTGGCGTCATTCTCAGTGCGCGGTCACGTCGGTACGCTCGCCGCTCAGGGCTTCCTCCGCACCGACTTCCTGTTCGTGTCCGCTTACCTCGGTCCCACTGCCGTCGGTCTTTACTCGCAGGCGTCCGTGCTGGCGGAGCGCATGACCACACTCGGGCACTCGCTGTACTCGTCGAGCGCCTACCGACTCGGAAGCGACCTTCCCAAGCACGCGGCAGAGCTCGCGGCTGAGCTGATTCGCGTGCTCCTGATCGTGATGGTGCCTGTCGGGGTGGTCCTGGCGCTGCTCGCGCACCCGATCATGGTCGTGCTGTTCGGGTCGGCCTTCGGGCCATCAGCAGAGCCGTTTGTGATCCTGCTGCCCGGGACCGTCTGCCTGACGCTCTGGTACGTGCTGAGTCTGTACATCCTGTCGTCGTTGCGACGCCCCGGTACGACCACAGTGATCCAAGGCACGGGTCTGCTGATCGCCCTGCCGCTCTATTGGCTGGCCGTCAAGCACTGGGGCTACAACGGCGCCGCTGTAGTGTCCACAGTGATCTACAGCGGTGTGTTCGCAGCAGGCTTGTGGTTCCTGCTCCGCTCCCCCTACGTCACCTGGCGTCAGATCGTTCCGACCATGCACGACGTGCGGCACATGGGGGATGTCGCGCGGCGAGGCTTCGTCGTCCTCCGCGAGCGCTTCTAGTCTTGCCTCCATGCCCAGGCGCCAACTAGTGCTGGTCCATGCGCTCGCTCCGCCGACGCCCGGGGGCACGCCGGTAATACTTGAGCGGCTGCTGACCGACCTGCACGGAATCGAGCTCTCAGTGGTCACCGACCGCCGTCTACGGCGGCGGGTCCGCGCCGGCGGTCGAGGCGTGCTTGACGCGCACTACCGGTTCGTGTGGAAGTGGCCGGGCTGGGGTGGTCGCTGGCGCACGGGTCGCGTCGCCGGCGCCGCACTCGACGTCGCGCTGGCGGCGCTGGCCGGAGTCCGGACCGCGCGGTGGGTTCGGCGCGAATCAGGTCGCTGGGTGATGTCGGTCACCGACGCGGGGTTCTCCGTGATCGCCGGCGCGATCGCCGCCAGGCTGGCTCGCGTCCCACACGTGGTGATGGTCTTCGATCTGTGGGAGGAAAACGCCTACAGCGACGTCCACTGTGCGCTTGCGGGGCACCTCGAGCGCAGGATCTTTCGCTCCGCAGCCAAGGTGGTCTGCTACTGCGACGAGGTCGTCGAGCACCTTCGAGCCAAGCACGGGATCGAGGCGGTGGCGATACCGACGCCCGTCGAGCTAGGCGACCTGGGGGAGAGCCTTGAGGCCACCCGGGAGCCCGCGGGCTCCCCGGAGCGCGAGCTGCTGCTCGCAGGCGCGGTTTACTGGGCTCAGCGCGACGCGGTCGCGCGGCTGCTGGAGTTGCGCGGGAAGATCCCCGGTCTCGAGATCGTGGCGATCGGCAACGAGGAAGCGCTGCGCGCAAACGGATTGCAAGCCGACCGCTACGAGCCATCAATGCCGGGCACCGAATTCGCACGGCGGCTGGCGCGCGCCGACGCGCTGTTCCTTGGACTCAGCTTCGATAGCGACCATCCCGAGGTTGTGCGCACGATGACGCCCGCTCGGCTCGTCGACTCGATGGCGTCGGGACGCCCCCTCCTCATCCACGCGCCGCGCGGCTCGCACGTATCCGAATACGCTTGCCGGGCGGACTTTGCCGAGGTTGTCGACACCGCAGACCCCGAAGCGCTCCTGGCAGGGCTGCGGACTGTGCTCGAAGACGTATCGCTCACGCGGGCGCGAGCGAGCCGGGCGCGTCACATCGCGGAGGAGCGTCACGACGCCACCGCCGTGCGGGCTATGTTCAGGCGCGTGCTCGAGGAGCTCGACCGCGGCGAGGCGTAGCCGGCGCCGCCAGGCGCCGCGGTGGCTCCTTGAAGGCGAGCAGCGCATCGACCGGCGGTGCGGCGCTACCAAACGCGGCCACGAATGCTTCGTTCCACGGTCCGTGAAAGCCGCGCATGACGATCACCCGGAAGCCGCGGGACTCGAGATCGTCGGGCTCCCACGTTGAACGGTGACGCTGGTACTCCTCGCCCCCCAGTCCGGTGGCGTCGAAACCGTGCTGAGGAAACGAGCCGCGGGGCGTGAACACGACAACCCTCCGTGCCGCCACGCGCCCGGCCTGCTCGAGGACGGCGTCTGCGTGGTCGGGATCGAAGTGTTCGATCGCATCGATCAGCTGGACCAAGTCGACTGCCCCTGGCACAAACAGTTGCTCGAGGTCCAGGGCGGAAGCGTGGATCGGGACTGCGTCGCCGACGAGTCGTTGCTCGAGGTAGGGCCGGTGGGCGTCAAGGCCCAGCTTCACGGTGCAGGAGAGCTGCGCCAGCGAGCGCATCTGACCCGTCCCGACGTCGAGAACGCTGTGACAGTCCCTCGCCAGCGCCTTGAGCAGTGGATTCAGCGCGGCGCGCGGCGCCACGCCGCGTCCACCGTGTCGTGCGACCCGCATCGCTCGGCGCGCGGAGCGCTCGCCTACGACTCGCCCGACCGCCCTCTGCGACAGCCTGATGGGGGCAGTCGTGCCGAGCCGAGCCGAGCAAGCCACTCGCAGCCGAGAGCCGATCGAGGACACCAGTCGCAACCATACCCACAGGGTGGCGTCTAGCCTCGCTCTTTCGACGGTGGGGCGGCGCTCGATCAGCGATCTTCGCCGGCCGAGACCGCCAGCGCAACGGCGGCTGTAGTGCGCTGCAGATCGCCGGTCGCGAGCAGGTCGAGCATTGCTCCGCGAAGGATCGCGAGCACGAGCGTTCGCTGCGCTCTCCCGGCGCGGGTCCGCCGCTCGCGCGGCGGCTGGGCGGCGGCCAGCAGCTCGAGCCAGTCCTCGACCGTCTCGCGGGCGAACCCCGCCCAGGGTCCGTCGGGCTCGACCAGCGAGCGGGCGTAGCTCTCGGTCCACAGGCGTAGGAGGCCGCGGTGCTCTTCGGCGGCCAGCCAGCTCCAGACCGCGAGCGTGGTGTCAGCCAGTCCGGCCGTGCGAGTGTCGGTGCTCAGCCGGCGCAGGAAGACGAGCTCGTCGGCACGTGCACGCTGGAGCAGAGCGCGAACCAGGCCGTCCTTGTTGCCGAACAGGAACAGCAGGACCCGCGGGCTCGACCCGATCTCGGTCGCAAGCGGCCGCAGCGACAGCGCGCTGATCCCGTTGCCCAGTGCGTGCTGATAGGCGCGCTCGAGCAACTCCTCGCGGCGCGGCGAGCCGGCCGCGTGGTCCTGCGCGGTTGTCGGCGTAAGGCTCACTTCCCATACGGTACGCTACTGAAACGATCGTTTCAGTATGTCGATGAGCTCCGCTATCGCTGACCCCGGAAGCTGTGTGATCAGGCCGCTCGGAAGGCCCGGAGACCTCGGCTGGGTGCTGATGGCTCACGGCGAGGTCTACGCGCAGGAGTTCGACTGGGATCTGAGCTTCGAGTCGCTGGTCGCGAGGATCGTCGCCGACTACGCCGAGCTCGACGGGGACCCGCGGGCAGGGGCCTGGATCGCCGAGCTGCACGGCGCGCGTGTCGGCTGCGTGTTCTGCCTGCCGGCCGCCGAGCCCGCCACGGCTCAGCTGCGGATCCTGCTCGTCCATCCGGACGGCCGCGGGCATGGGCTCGGCGGCAGGCTCGTCGACACGGCAGTCGAGTTCGCCCGCGAGCAGGGTTGTGAGCGGATCATGCTGTGGACCAATCACCCGCTCGCGGCGGCCCGGCACATCTACCTGAGCCGCGGGTTCGAACTCGTCGCCGAGCAGCCTCATCGCAGCTTCGGACAGGAGCTCGTGGGCCAGACGTATTCGCTTGATCTCGCTCGCCACCGGCCCGGGACGACGGCGGTACAGTCCGAGGCGTGATCCTCTACACGTGCGAGCCGGGTCCCGAGCTGGCGGGTGGACCGGGGCCGTTCGCCCACCCCTGCGCACGTGCAGCCAAGGCGCTCGACGCCGCGGGAATCACCTACGACGTCAAGCGCGTCAAGGGCGGGAGCATCAAGTTCTGGACGCTGCCCAGACGAGCTCAGGACCGGGCCGAGATCGAGCGGCTCAGCGGCCAGCGTGCCGTTCCGATCTTGGTGCTCGACGACGGCGAGGTCGTCACCGGGTCGGGCTCGATCGTACGCTGGGCTGCCGAACGCTCTCCGTCAAGCTGAACATTCGCCACCCCAGAGCGCTTGCCCTCAGAGCCGCTGCTCTGGCCGTGGCCGGACTCGTGCCGCTTGTATCCGGGCCCGCCGCCGAGGCGGCCATCGGTGCCCGCCACGACCGTCAAAAGCCCCGACCGGACTTGGTCACGCTCCAATGGGTGGGGGACATGGCGCTCAGCACGGACCGTGGCCTGCCTCCAGGTGGTCTGGTGCGAGCCTTGGCGCCGGTCGCGACCCAGTTGCGCGACCCTCGGGCCCGCCGAGCCCATCAGCCTGAGGTGACGCTCGGCAACCTCGAGGGGACGCTCTCGGTCGGCGGCGTCTCGAAGTGCGCGGGCGGATCGGACCCGGGAACCTGCTTCGCCTTCCAGGCGCCGCCGTCGACGGCCTTCGGCCTGCGCGCGGCTCGGGTTCGGGCTCGTCAACCAGGCCAACAACCACTCGCTCGACTACGGTCCACTCGGGGCGGGCGCAGACGCTGGCCGCCCTGCGCGACCGCGGGCGTGGCGCACACCGGGCTGCCGGGCGAGATCACGCCGCTGACGGTCGATGGCGTTCGGGTCGCGTTTCTCGGTTTCGCCCCCTACGAGTTCGACGCCAACCTGCTCGACATCGCCGGCGCCAAACGGCTGGTCAGGCGGGCTCGCAAAATCGCGCCGATCGTGGTCGTGATCATCCATGCCGGGGCCGAGGGCGCCGACGCAGCTCCACACCCCACACGGAACGGAGCACTACCTCGGCGAGGACCGGGGCAACGCGCGAGCGTTCGCGCACGCCGTGATCGACGCCGGCGCCTCGCTCGTGTTCGGCTCTGGGCCCCATGTGATCCGGGGGTCGAGCGCTACCGGGGTCGGCTGATCGCCTACTCGCTGGGCGACTTCGTCGGCTACCACACGCTCGGCGACCAGGGGGTGCTGTCGCAGAGCGCGATCCTGCGGGTCAGGCTCGGGATCGATGGCCGGTTGCTGGCGGCGCGCTGGATCTCGATCCGGCTCGTCAACGGCCTGCCGCGCCCGGAACCCAGCGAGCAGAGCGCGAGGCTCGTCGCGAGGTTGTCCTCAGAGGACTTCGCCAGTCACTTCGTGATCGGACCCGACGGAGTGTTCCGACTCCCTCGCGCTAGCCTCGGCTGATGCCCGATTACGCGCCCGCACTCGCCAAGCTGGCGGTCGGCGTCGGCGCCAATCTGGCGCCGGGCCAGACGGTCGTCCTCAACGCAAAGCTTGGCCAGGAGAGCCTGGCACGGGCCGTGACCGCCGCTGCCTATGACGCCGGTGCCCACCAGGTCGAGGTGCATTACGCCGATCCGCATGTCCAGCTGGCGCGCCTCGAGCACGCACGCGACGAGGCGCTGGGTGACGTGATTCCGTGGGTCAGGCAGCGTCCCGGTCAGCTCGCTGACATGAACGGCTCGCTGATCAACCTCAGCGGCCCAGCGGCGCCCGGACTGCTCGACAAGGTCGATCCGGCCCGGATCGGTCGCGACACGGTGCCGTTGGTCGAGTGGGTCAAAGTGATCGCGGACCGGTCGGTCAACTGGACGATCGTGCCCGGCCCGAGCGGCCCATGGGCCAAGCTCGTGCACCCCGATCTCGACGACGAGCAGGCACTTGCGCGGCTATGGGCGGAGATCGCACACATCTGCCGGCTGGACGAGGACGATCCCGGCGACGCTTGGTGGAAGCGCTCCGCCGAACTTGCCAGCGCTGCCGAGCGGCTCGAGGCCGCCGAGCTGGACTCGCTGCATTTCGTCGGGCGCGGAACGGACCTGGTCGTCGGGCTGCTGCCCAACCTGCACTGGAACGGGGGCAGCTTTGAGACCGCCTGGGGCCGCCGGCACATCCCCAATGTCCCGACCGAAGAGGTGTTCAGCAGCCCGGATCCCGAGCGCACCGAGGGGGTTGTCACCTCGACCAAGCCGCTGCTGATCTCGGGGCGTTCAGTGAACGGCCTGCGGATCCGCTTCGAGGGCGGCCGCGCGGTGCAGATCGACGCCGACGAGGGCGCACCGCTGCTGCGCGAGCTCGTCACCCGCGACGAGCAGGCCAACCGGCTCGGCGAGGTCGCGCTGGTCGACTCCAGCGGCCGGATCGGGCCGACCGGGACGGTCTTTCACGACACGCTGCTCGACGAGAACGCGGCCAGCCATATCGCGCTCGGCTGCGGCTTCGCCCACCTGACCGATGACCCCGAGATGGCGGCTCGGATCAACCAGAGCGCCGTTCACACCGACTTCATGATCGGCGGTCCAGAGGTCGAGGTCACGGGCGTCACCCGCGATGGGCGCGAGCTGCCGGTGCTGATCAACGAGCGCTGGGAGCTGTAGACAGCCGCATGGGTCGGCTCACCCTCGGGCGCGCCCCCGGGGCGGGCACTGCGCGCCGAGCACGGCTGTGTCGATATCGTCAAGGCCCGACCAGCTAGCGATGCAGAAGCTCGAAACCAAGCTCGAAGGACCGTTACTGCTGGCGCCGTCAGTCCATGGCGATGAGCGTGGCTTCTTCCTCGAGGCCTATCGCCGCAGCGTGCTCGACGAGCTCGGCGTCGAGGAGCTGATCCAGGACAACCACTCCCGCTCGCGGCGCGGGATCGTCCGCGGGATGCACTTCCAGCCGGGCCAGGCGAAGCTCGTCCGCTGCGTGCGGGGCGCGATCTTCGACGTGATCGTCGACATCAGGCTCGGCTCGCCGCGGTTCGGCGAGTGGGAGAGCTTCAGGCTCGACGATGTCGACCACCATCAGCTCTACATCCCCGATGGCTTCGCCCACGGCTTCTGCGTGCTCTCAGAGCTCGCCGACGTCACGTACAAGATCTCGTCGTACTACGACCCGGAGGCCGAGATGGGGTTCGCGTTTCACGACCCC
Organism: uncultured Solirubrobacterales bacterium; assembly: GCA_963730075.1. Taxonomy (GTDB): domain Bacteria; phylum Actinomycetota; class Thermoleophilia; order Solirubrobacterales; family Solirubrobacteraceae; genus Palsa-465. The sequence goes on from CAVSQH010000007.1 coordinate 179,714, forward strand.
GAGGTCGGGATCGAGTGGCCCGCCGACGGGGAGCTGATCTCCTCCGAGCGCGATCGCGCCGCCCCGACACTCAGGCAGCTCAAGCCGCAGCTCCCGTTCGAATACCAAGTCCATGCGTGAGCGGCTGGCGGTAACCCCAGCCCAGTACAGGCGCGTCGCCTACGCGACGCTCGTCTCGCTGACGGTCATCGTGCTGACCGGAGCTGCGGTCCGCCTGACCGATTCAGGGCTGGGTTGTGAGAACTGGCCCAAATGCGGCGGCACGCCGCTGCCTCCGCTCAGCTCACACGCCTTGATCGAGTTCGGCAACCGAGCGATTTCCGGGATCGTCGGCGTGATCACGGTGGTCGCGGCGGTGCTCGCGTTTACGCGCCGTCCTTTCCGCCGGGACCTCGCCTGGCTGGCGCTGCTGCTTCCACTCGGCGTTGTGGCGCAAGCCGTCCTCGGCGGCTTCACGGTCCTCGAGCACCTCGCGCCAGGGTTCGTGATGGCGCATTTCAGCCTCTCGATGCTGATCCTGATCGCAGCCGTCGCATTGGCCTGGCGCAGCACCTACGAGCCCGGATCGCGTCCCCGTACGGATGACCGCGCCGTCGTCTGGTCGATCCGGGGTCTGCTCGCGCTCGGCGGGCTGACGATCTTCGCCGGCACCGCTGCGACGGCCGCCGGACCCCACTCGGGAGGCGTCTCGGGCCAGCACGTTCATCGGTTGCACTTCAAGGGAGCCGACACGCTGACCTGGCTGATCCATCAACACGCGACGATTGCCGCGGTGTTCGGCGTCGCGGTCATCGCAGTCTGGCTGTTTGCGCGTCACCGCGGCGGGTCTGAGCGCGTGATGGAGCCGCTGACGGCGCTCGGGGTGCTGCTCGCCGCGCAGGGACTTGTTGGCAGCGTCCAGTACGAGCTGCATCTGCCGACCGAGATGGTCTGGGTCCACGTGGCACTTGCGACCGCAACCTGGCTGGTCATGCTGTGGTCGGTGGCGGCGGCAGGCCGCCTGGTTCCAAGGCGGGCCGCGGTCGCGGCGCAGCATGCGGAGGTGTCCAACCGGGACCTCGAGGCGATCGCGCCGCTGTCCTAGGCGCGGCCTGCCGTTCAATGACTTGGGTACGATCGGCTGGATTGATGTCAACTGACCGTCAATTTTCAACCTCCGCCCCGCCGCGGAGCGCGGACGCCTCGCTGAGCATCCTGGTCGTCGATGACGAATCCGATCTGCGCGAGATGCTCACGCGCTCGTTCTCGCGCGAGGGCCATCGCGTGCTCGCGGTCGCCGACGGTCGCGCCGCGATCGACCGGGCCAGCACCGATCAGTTCGACATCGTGCTGCTCGATGTCGCGCTAGGCGCCGGACCCGACGGCTACGAGGTGTGCCGGACGTTGCGCGGCAGGCGCAACGTGGTGCCGATCATCATGCTGACCGCGCTGGACTCCGAGGCCGACGCGGTGCTCGGACTCGAGGCCGGGGCCGACGACTACGTGACCAAGCCGTTCGGGTTGGCCGAGCTGCGAAGCCGGATCCGGGCGGTGCTGCGCCGTGCCGGGACCCGCGCGATGGGAGAGGAGGTCCTGGTCGTCGGACCGATCTCGCTCGATCGGGCCCAGCGCGAGGTGACGATCTCCGGCAACCCGGTCAAGCTGACCTTCTCGGAGTTCGAGCTGCTCGACGCTCTGATGGCCGACCCCGGCAGGCTGCTCAACCGTCAGGAGCTTCTCCGCGCGATCTGGGGCGACAGCGCCTATCGCGACCCGCGCGCGATCGACGTCCACATCCGCCACCTGCGCGAGAAACTCGAGCCCGAGCCGGAGAAGCCACGGTACATTCTGACCGTGCGCGGAGCCGGATACCGCTTACGAGGTCCGTAGTGTTCTCGGGGCGACCCAGCCGTGGCGCCCTCGGTCTTCGTGGTCGGATCGTAGGGGCGGTGCTTGTGACCACCGTCGCGACGCTCGCCGTCGCCGCGGTCGCGCTGCTCGGCCCGCTCGAGCAGAGCCTGCGACATGCCGAGCAGTCGACGCTTCGCAAGGACCTGAGCGCGAGCGCGATCAGGGCCTTCTCGAGGCTTGACCTGTCGAACATCCAGACGTCCAAGGTGCAACAGGACGCGCTCGACCAGGCTCAGCAAAAGCTCTCGACTCGAATCGGGGGGACCGTCACCGTGCTCGGCAACCCGGGTCCTGACGGCGAGGGCAGCCGTCCGCTGCTCAAGCAGCACACCGCCGACGACGACACCTTCAGCGACGTCGGCGAGGCGTTCAGGACCGACAGCCGCCACTTCAGCTTCGGAACGATCGACGGGACTGAGAACGCCCGCGCAGCGGTGCCGTTCGACAGCGGGGCGACGCCGACGACGTTTCTTTACGTGCTGGCGGTCCGCAAGCCGATCGACGAGATCACGAACGCAGTCAGCGCCGTCCGCAACGCGTTCATCACCGCGGCGCTGGCCGGCTTGGTGCTGACGCTGATCCTCGGGATCCCGTTGTCGGCGCGGCTCGTCCGGCGCCTGCAGAGGCTGCGCGAGGCGGCGCTCGAGCTCGCCCAGGAGGGGCCCGCGGTCGAGGTCCCTGTCGATCGCGCGCGCGACGAGGTCGGCGACCTCGCGCGGACGCTGGCGACCATGCAGCAGCGCCTGCAGCAACAGGAGGAGGCGCGCCGTTCATTTGTCGCCACGGCATCGCACGAGCTGCGCACGCCGCTCACCTCGCTGGATGGGATGCTCGAACTGCTCGACGATGACCTGCGCTACGAGCAGCCCGATCTTGAGGACGCCCGAGCCCTGCTCGACCGCGCCCGCGTCCAGTCCCATCGCCTCGGGCGCCTTGCCGCGGACCTGCTCGATCTCTCGCGCCTCGACGCCAAGGTCGAGCTTCGCTCCGAGCCGGTCGAGCTCGGCGAGCTGAGCCGGGCGGTGATGGCCGAGTTCGAGCTCGGCACCACCGAGCGCGCAATCCTGACGCGCCTCGAGGAGCAGGGGACGGTCTGGGCGATCGGTGACCCGGGGAGCATCGCGCGGATCCTGCGAATCCTGCTCGACAATGCCGTCCGGGTCAGCCCCCCGCAATCAGAGCTGCTCATCACCGTCGGCAACGGCGAGCTGGCGATGGTCAGTGTCCGTGACCAGGGGCCCGGCGTCCCCGAGGACGAGCGAGAGCAGATCTTCCGGCGCTTTCACCGCGGCCGTGACACCCGCGGGCAGGCCGGCTTTGGCCTCGGCCTCGCGATCGGGCGCGAGCTGGCCGAGCGGATGGGCGGCGAGCTGGTGCTCGAGCAAAGCGACGGTCCGGGGGCGAAGTTCACTCTGCGCCTCCCGGCCGCGCCAGTTGTCGTTAGGACGCTGTCGCCGGCGCACTCCTGACAGCATCAACAGCGATGGACCAACAGTTGATGAAGGCGATGCTGGAGGTCGACGACCACCATTGGTGGTACCGCGGCCGGCGGCGGATCATCCGAGCCGAGCTCGATCGGCTGCCGTTGGCGCCTGGCGCACGGGTGCTCGACGCCGGGTGTGGGTCGGGCCGCACGCTCGAGGAGCTCGTCGACTACGGCGAGGCGACCGGCATCGAGCTCGACAGTGACGCGGCCGAGCTGGCGCGCGCCCGCGGGATCGCGGAGATCGCGGTCGGGCGGCTCGAGGAGCTCCCGTGGCCGCAGGACAGCTTCGACCTGATCACCTGCCTGGATGTGATCGAGCACACGCCCGACGATCGAGCCGCGCTCCTGGAGCTGCGCCGCGTATGCAGGCCGGGCGGGTTTCTGCTCGTGACCGTGCCCGCCTACCAGGCGCTGTGGTCGGTGCACGACGAGGCCAACCACCACTACCGCCGCTACTCGCGGCGGGGGCTGCGCCAGGCGGCGCTCGACACAGGGTGGGCGGTGGTGCGGATGAGCTCGTTCAACAGCCTGCTGCTCGCTCCGGCGGCGGTGGTACGGATCGGCCAACGACGGCTCGGGACCCACAACGGCTACACCAATGACCTTGACCTGGGCCCACGGTGGCTCAACGAGGCGCTCGAGCAGCCGCTCCGTCTCGAGGCGGGCTGGCTGCGCCACGGCCGGACGCTGCCCGCGGGCCTTTCGCTGATGGCGATGCTCCGAAAGCCATGGGCGCCGGCATGAGCGCCGTCCGGGCCGCGCTCGGGCGCATGTGATGCTCGGGCTGGGCACGATCGCCGGGGCCTCCGGGATGTTGCTCGGGCTGGCGGCGATCATCAACGTCTCGAGCCATCTCGGCTACGCCCTGCCGGCGATCATCGGGCTCGAGTCGATGGGAGTCCCGTCGCCCGGGGAGACGGCGCTCGTGCTGGCGGCGGTGCTCGCCAGTCAGGGCAAGCTCCAGATCGGGCTCGTGATCCTGATCGGCGTCTGCTCGGCGATCCTCGGTGACAACATCGGGTACCTGCTCGGACGCCACTTCGGCCGCGACGTGCTCGAGGCGCCGGGTCCGTTTCAGAAGCGGCGCGTCATGGTGATCAGCGCGGGCGACAAGTTCTTTGAGCGCCACGGCCCCAAGGCGGTGTTCCTCGCGCGCTGGATCGCGTTCGTCCGCTTCGCCGCCGCCTGGCTGGCGGGCATCAACGGGATGCCCTTTCGCGTGTTCTTCGTCTGGAACGCGCTCGGCGGGATCACCTGGGGGATCACGTACGGGCTGGTCGGCTACTTCATCGGCTCGGCGGCGGCCGCCGTGATCACGCGGTTCGGGATCTACGCTGCTGGGGCGCTCGTGGTCCTGCTGATAGCCGGCTACGGCTACCTCAAGCTCCGCGAGCGCCGCCAGCTCGAGCGCTGACTACGCCTGCGATTCCGATGCCGTCTCCAGGGCGATGGCGCACGAGTTGATGCAGTACCGCTGGCCGGTCGGCTGGGGGCCGTCGTCGAACACGTGTCCCAGGTGCCCACCGCATTGCCTGCAGACCACCTCGGTCCGCCGCATCCCGAGCGAATCGTCGTCACGCAGCTCGACGTTCGCCGCCACCGCCGGCTCGTAGAAGCTCGGCCAGCCCGTCCCGGAATTGAACTTCGTGTCCGAGCTGAACAGCTCCGCGCCGCAGCCGGCGCACCTGTAGGTACCGTCGTCCTTGACGTCCACGTAGGCGCCCGTGAACGGACGCTCGGTGGCGGCGTGGCGGAGCACCTCGTACTGCTCGGGCGACAGCCGCTGGCGCCACTCCTCGTCAGTCAGTTGCACTTCACGATCAGTGTCCATGGACCTGACGTTAGCGCGACGCGCTCGGCTGCCGGTCAGCTCACTCCGGCTGCACAGTCGCGGCATCGAGGTAGCTGCTCCCGGCGCGCGGGTCGGGCTTGAGCAGCTCGAGCACAAGCGTCGACCACGCGAAGTCCAGCGCGCCCATCCCGGCGCCGGTGAACGGCTGGTAGTACTCGCGTAGTCCCGAGGCCAGCACGGCGCCGGCGAGCCGGCGTCCGAGCGCGGCCGCGGGCTCGTCATAACCGAGGCGGATCAACCCCAGCCAGACAAGCCACGCCGTGTTGACCCAGGTCGGCCCCCGCCAGTAGCGTCGCTGGCCGAGCCGGCCCGTGTCGCGCAGCGTGAAGCCGGGCTCGGCGGCGGAGACCGACGATGGCGGCACCGGCAGCCAGAACTGGTGTCGGTTGAGCAGATGCTCCTCGACCAGCCGGCGCCCGATCGCCTCCGGCAGGTCCGGCAACGCGAGCGGGGTCAACGCCGCGATGGTGGCGGGCGGCGTCGAGCGCGGCGTCGGCCTCGAGTGCGGGAGAAACAGCCCGGTGGTCTCGTCGTAGGTGCGAGCGATCAGCGGCTGGGTCAGCGACGGGAGCCCGAGCGCGAGACGCGAGAGGTTGTAGATCACGTTGGTGAGCACCTCGAGACACACCGGGCCGCCAGCCGCGGCGATTCGCCGCAGGTCGTAGCCCAACCGCCGGTTGCGGCGGACAAGGCTCACAAAGCCCGGCAGGCCGTGCGCACGGCGGCCCCAGATCGGGTCAAACTGGTTTGAGGCGTCGAGCCCCGACTCGTCGGGCTGCACGAGCCACACCAGCCCGTCGCCGTCGAGGTCACGGTTCGCTGCGAGCCAATCGAGCTGGCGGCGGATGCCCGGCTCGTCGCGTGGATCGCCGACCGCGATCTTCCAGGCCCATGCCAGTCCCGGCGGCTGGATGCTCGCGGTCATCGGAGCGTCACCCCGGGTCACGTTGTACGTGAGGCGCCGCCAGCCGGACAGTGGGTGCCAGAAGATCGTGTGGCCGATGAACCCGTCATCCCGCTGGGCGGCGAGCAGCGAACGCAGTTCGCGGGCCGGCCGCTCGGGTTCGAAGCGCCGCCAGGTGACCGCCGCGAAGCACGAATCCCAGTACCACTGCCACGGGTAGTGGCCCGGGCTGGGGCAGGTATAGGCGAACGGGACGCCGTCCGACGATCGGGTGCCCTGGCGCCAGTTGCGGTGCAGGACCGCGCGACACCGTTCGCGCACCTGCTCGATTTCTGCCGCGGCCGTCATCGGGCTGGCCATCCTCGCATGGGCGGCGCGACCCCGCGCAGCTGATCGCAAACGGGAGTGGTTCACGCTAGAAACGGAGGAATGGACAACGGAGCGCGCGGTGGCGACATCGGTCTGATGGGTTGGGTCCACGGCCGCGAGCGGCTGTGCGCGCTGATCGGCGCGGTGGTGATCGCGTTCTCGAGCATCCTCGTGCGCCTCAGCCACACCTCGCCCTCGACCGCGGCGATCTTCCGCTGCGCCTACGCGCTGCCGATCCTGGCGCTGCTCGCGATCGTCGAGGATCGCCGCTTCGGCGGACGGAGCTGGAACGAGCGTCGCTCGGGCGTTCTCGCCGGGATCTTCTTCAGCATCGATCTGCTGCTGTGGAATCACTCGATCGCCGACGTCGGCGCCGGGCTGGCGACGGTGCTGGCCAACATCCAGGTCGTGCTCGTGCCGCTGACCGCCTGGATCCTGCTGTCCGAGCGCCCGAGCCGGCAGGTGATGGTTGCGCTGCCGATCTCGGCGCTCGGGGTGCTGCTGATCTCGGGCGTCCTCGAGCACGGCGCCTACGGACACGACCCGACGCGCGGCACGGTGTTCGGGCTCGCCGCCGGTGTCTGCTACGTCGGATTCCTGTTGCTGCTGCGGCACGGAGGCGCGGACCTGCGCCGCCCGGCCGGGCCGCTGTTCGACGCGACGCTGGTGGCCGTCGTGCTGTGCACCGCGGCCGGGCTCGTGATCGGCGACGCGCGCCTGGTGCCGACCTGGCCGAGCGCCGGATGGCTGGTCCTGCTCGCGCTGAGCTCCCAGGTGGTCGGCTGGCTGCTGATCGGAACCTCGCTTCCGCGCCTCCCGGCGTCGATGACGTCGATGTTGTTGACCGTCCAGCCGGCGCTGTCGGTGGCGTTGGCGGCGTTGATTCTCAGCGAGGCGCCGACCGGCATTCAGCTGGCCGGCGTCGCGCTCGTGCTGGCGGGGCTGCTCGCCGCCGGTCGCCCGGCCCGGCGGCTTGACGAGGAGCTTCCGGTCGGGGAGGACCTGCTGGCGCCGCACGAGCGGGCGCCTGACGGCGGTGCGCCCGACCCGGGCCTGCATCCGGCGGGCGTCCCGGACCGGCGGCGCGCCGTCCGGGCCGAGTCGGAGCCGGCGCGCCCATGATCGTGCCTACCATCGCAGCGATGCCGTCAAGAGCGCGGCGCTGAACGGCGCGACCGTCACCTGGTAGCCACGCCGCATCGGTCGTGCGATCTCCGCGGTCCGCGTGCCGTGCCAGCGCCCGTCTGCGCCGAGCCACTGTCCGTCGAGCGTCACCCCCGATGTCGCTCTCGGCGACCGCGCTCGGAGCCGCTCGATCACCGCCGGCCCGCGCGTCGGCAACGCGAGCCTGAGATGCACCGCGCGCCGGCCGTCGTCGATCACCAGCACGTGCAAGCGGCCGTGGTTGGCGCGAACCGCCCAAGCCGAGAGGTGCAGAGATCGCGGAGCCACCAGATGCGCCGCCACCAGCCGCGGGTTGGAGCCGAGCGTCCTGACGAACCCGATCAGCCCGTACAGCAGCGGCCGCGCCGTGAGCCCGGCCGCGCCAAGCGCGAACGGAGCGTTGATCGTGTCGGCGCGAACGTGAAGGTTGACACCGTTGACGCCCGCGGAGAGGAGCGCAAAAAGCGCGCTCGGCGCCCACAGCGCGGTCGCAAACGAGTTGCTGACGCCACGCCGGCCGCCGCAGTTGACGGAGTTCAGCTCGGTCAGACGGAACGGCAGCCCGGCGCGGTGGGCGGCTGCAATCGAGCTCGTGAGGCTCGCCACGAGGCCGGTTGTGGCGCGCGGGCTCAGCAGCCGCGGGATCGTCGCGAAGCGGTGCGAGCGGCGGTGAACGCATCCCGAGTAGGCGTAGCGATGAGCGGTGATCTCGCGCAGGCCCGGCGGGTGGCTGGCGATCAGCGCTGCCGTCCAGCTCTCGTGAGCGCGTGGATTTGCGAGCGCCGGTCCGAGCCATGCTGCGCGCGGTGCCGCACGTCGGAGAGCGGCGGCGTAGAGGCGGAAGTCCGCGATGTAGTCAGAGCCCGTCACCGCGGCCGGGAGAGCGGTATCGGGCGCCATCGTGCCACCGGTGGTCGCTTGCCACGCCGAGCGGACATAGATGTCGGGCTCATTGCCGACCTCAAACCCGGCGATCGTGTGGCGCGGCAGCGACGCCTGCACAGCGTGCGCCAACGCGGCGGCTCGGTCCGGTGACCCGGTCACCAGGTTGAGGTCGACGATCAGACGCAGGCCGACCCGGTGGACGAGCCGCGCGAGCTGGCGCATCCATGCCGGCGTCACCGGGAACGCCCAGCTCGGCAGGGGCCGGCGGCGTGGATCCCAGAACGTGCGGTCGGCCGAGTCACCGCCGATCCGCAGGACCAGCGGACCATCGCCCGGAACCCGCAGCATCGACAGCACCCGCTCGAGCAGCGGCAGCCGGGGCGCGTACAGGGGCAGCGTCCAGTACTCGGTCGAAAGGCCGAGGTAGGAGGGCGGAACGCGAGTCGAGCTGGCGTTCGCCCCAATCGTGACCGTGGCCCGCAGCACCACCGGCTGGTCAGAGACGGGCGGGCCCACCGGGCTGAGGATCGCGGCCGCAAGTGCCGCGGCCGTCACGAGGATCGCAAGGCCTATCGATCGTGCGTTCACGTTGACCTGCCAGCCACGGTGGCCGCGCATTTCAACGGTTGGTAAACGCCAGCTCAGGCGCGCCTGAACCAATGCGAGCCCAACAGACCGCGTTCGCGTGCGCCGCTCAGCGAGACGGCGTCTGCAACAGCGTCGCGAAGCCGCCGCCGCCGAGGTGGCTCGAGCCGAGCGTGGCCGGCGTGACGGTCACCGCGGTCGGCGATCGGAACCGCAGCACTGTGTAGGCGCGGTTGTAGGTGGCGTGCACGAGCTTGAACCCGGGCGGCACGTGGAACGGCACGGTCGGCCGTGGAGCCGCGCCGATGCCCGAGCCCGTGGAGGCCGAGGGGATCCCGACCACGTCGAGCTCCCGGACCCGATCGGTTCCCAGCGACGTGACGTGGGGTTGGTAGACAGCGAGCGGCAGCTGCCCGTTACCGGGGGTCACGACCAGCGCGCGCGGCCCGGTCACGGGGCCGAGCGCATCACTGGCTCCACGCCAGTCGGAACGCTGGTAGCGGACATCGGTGTCGACGCGCGCGACGACGATCGCGAACACCGCCACGAGTGCTCCGGCCATGATCGCTCCCCGGGGCCAGGACGCCGGACGCGCGAAGCCGACCGCTGCGACGCACAGCAGCGCCGGCAACGCCACGAGCACGTTGCGGGTGTCGAGGAAGTCGATACCGAGCAGCGCCAGGACGAGCGGCGCCAGCACGGCGAGCACCGCGATCGAGAGTGTGATTGGGACCGTGCGGTCGAGTTGCCTGCAGTCGCGCACCAGTGGCCACAGCGCGCCGATCAGGATGATCACCGTCGCGACCACGGCCGTCAGCACCTGGGACGGGCTTGCATAGCCAACCAGGAACTGCTTGGGGACCTGCGCCGCCCGGGTCGTGAGGCTCCCCTGGGCGATGTAGTCGGCATTACCGGTCCCGCGCTGAGCGAGCGCGAGCGGGATCAGCGCCAAGGCGACCAGCGCCACGATGCCCGAACCGACGACGGCTCGGGCGTCGGTGCGGCGGCGCCACAGCAACAGCCCGACCTCGGGCGCCACCACGAACACGACGAAGTAGTGCGTGCATAGCCCCAGCGCCGCGCTGGCGGCCCAGCCCGCGAGCCATCGCCCGCTGTCGGTGTCCAGATAGCGCAGCAGGCAGAGCACCGTGCCGGTCGCGAACAGGGCGGCGAGCGAGTAGGCGCGGGCCTCCTGGGAGAACCAGATCAACAGGGGCGAGAAGGCCAGCAGCAGGCCGGCGATCCACGCAGCCCGTCTGCCGCCGAGCCGGTCGGCGAGCAGGTAGCCGACCGCGACCGTCGCCGCCCCCGCGAGCGCCGACACCGAGCGCAGGGCGAACTCGGAGTAGCCGAACAGATGCGTCCAGCCCCAGGCGATCACGTAGTAGAGGGGGGGAGTCGACTCCGACTTCGGGATGGAGCTCAGCATCGAACCGAACCCGAGATGGACCAGGTGCTCGGTGTAGGCCTCGTCGAGCCAGAAACTCTGCACGGTCAGCGTGCAGAACCGCACCACGACCGCGATCGCGGCGACGATCGCCGCGCCGGAGAGCGCGGAGCCCGCGTTTGCGACCGGCGGACTGGACCCCGAAGCTCGCGGCGCGGACAACGGGGCTGCGTGGGGCGAGGCTGATCCGCTCGTCATAGCGCCGACGCGATTATCGCGGCGCGAGCGGTGCGGTGGCGGCGCTCAGCGCAAAGACCGGGGCTCAGCTCGAGATGGCCGGCTGCCCCGACGCCGGTCGCGGCGACTGATCGCCGGTCGCGGCGCCATCGGTCGATGCCGCCGGGCCGCGGGCGGCGCCGACCTCGAAGTCGCGGCTGCGAATCAGGACCAGCGTCAGCGCCGCCGAGACGAGCACCAGAATCGCCCCGATCAGGAACACGTCGTTGAGGCCCGCGACGAACCCGCTGCGGACCACGTGGTCCACGACCGCGCGCTCACTAGCCGGCAGATGGGCAAGCGCCGAGCCGGCGCCGCTGCCCTGTGAGACGCCGTCGGCTAGCGCGTGGGCCGCGTGGGCGCCTAGCAATCTGGAGCGGTCCAGGATCGACACGATCTCGGTCCGGACACTGTGCGAGAACACGGCGCCGAGGCCGGCGATGCCGGTCGCGATCCCGACCTGACGGAAGGTGGAGTTGATCCCCGAGGCCATCCCGGCCCGGTCGGGCGTCACCACGCCGATCGCCGTCGACGCAAGCGGTGGGTTAACCAGCCCGGTGCCGATGCCGGCGAGAATGAAGCCGGGAATCAGGTGCGTCCAACCCGATGACGCGTCAAGGCCGCGCATCAGCAGCAGGGCGATTCCGATCAGCGCCAGCCCGGGTGCGATCAGCAACCGGATCGGGACGACAGACGTGAGCCGGCCGGCCAGCCCGGAACTGAGCAGGACCGCGCCCGAGAGCACGAGGAAGCGCTCGCCGGTCTCGAGCGCCGAATAGCCGAGCGCGTCCTGGAGATAAAGGGTCAGGTAGAGCAGCAGCGAAAACAGCCCGGCCGAGATCGCGAAGGCGGCGATCAGGCCGCCGCTGAAGGTCGGCTTGCGAAACAGGGTCAGATCGAACATCGCGCGCTCGCCCCGGACGATCTCGCAGACCAGGAACGCGATCAGCAGGATCGCCCCGCCGGCCAGGCAGGCGAGGATCTCGGGCGAGCTCCAGCCCTTGCTGTTGCCCTTGATCAGCGCGTAAACGAACGCGCCGAGCGCCCCGCTGAAGGTGATCGCGCCGATCAGGTCAGGGCGCTGAGCGCCGCTGCGGCGCGACTCCTCGACGCGCAGCACGGACAGGACCAGGGCGACAGCTCCGATCGGCACGTTGACCAGGAAGATCCAGCGCCACGACAGCCCGCTTGTCAGCGCGCCGCCGACGACCGGCCCGACCGCCACGGCCAGCCCCGTGATCGCGCCCCAGGCACCGAACGCGACTCCGCGCTCGCGACCCTGGAAGGCCGTTCCGAGCAGCGCCAGCGAGGTCGAGTACATCGCCGCCCCGCCGATCCCCTGGGCTCCGCGGGCGAGATTGAGCCACAGCGGGCTCGCGGCGAGCCCGCAGGCCAGCGAGCTGAGGCTGAAGATGACCAGCCCGATCATGAACATCCGGCGGCGCCCGTAGAGGTCGGCCAGCGATCCGGTCGTTAGCAGTAGCGCGGCGAGCGTCAGCGCGTAGGCATCGACGACCCACTGCAAGTCACTGAAGCTGGCGTTCAGCGAGCGCTGGATGGACGGCAGCGCGACGTTCACGATCGTGACGTCGAGCAGCAGCATGAAGGTGCCGATGCACACCGCGATCAACGTCCACCACTTGCGGTCCATCAGCGCCGGCTCCCTTCCAGCCGATTGCTCTCTGCAACTGAGGCTACTCGCGTCGGGTGCCCAGACCCGCCGGTCGCAAACCGCCCCGAAAGCGACGCGTTTTGCGTCAGATCACGCTGCGCGGGTCCGATTTGTCGCGTTTGCCATGCCCACGGCACCCCGCGTCAGGTGCCGGACGGAGGCTTGACGGGAAGACCCGCGGCTCGCCAGGCCTGAAAGCCGCCGTCGAGGTCGGTCGCGCGGCTGAATCCGAGCTCCTGCAGCGTCGCCGCGGCGAAGCTCGACGCGTAGCCCTCGTTGCAGACCACGATCACGCGATCCTCAAGGCCGGGGGCGCTCGGGTGCCGGTGATCGCTGCTGGGGTCGAGCCGCCACTCCAGCACGTTGCGCTGGATCAACAGCGCGTCGGGAATCGTGCCGTCCTGGGCGACCTGCCTGTCGCTGCGGATGTCGATCAGGGTCGCGCCGTCGCGGGCCGCATCGCTCGCGGCGGCGGGGTTGAGGCGGCGCAGGCGCTCCCTGGCGTGCGCCAGCATCTCATCGATCGTCAGCCTGGCCATGGCTGAATCCTACGGTTTGCCGGCGCGCGGCCACGTGTTCCTAATCGATGCGGATCTTGCGGGTTTGCGGCCTGATCGGATCCGAATGCCTGCCGACTTGATTGAGCGGCAGTTAGAGGAAAGCGCCTTCCGACCACATAAAACGGCTTCCAAATGGACGGTTCCTGCGCAGGTTTCGGACGATCAGCGATCAACAAGCTCTATTTCGCTCAAGGGCATTGCAGGACGGACGATGCGTGTGCGACGAGACACACGGGGTCTGCGTCGCCATCCGGGAGATGCGGACGGGAAGGTGGACATTGATGCGTGCGATTACCTACAGCGCGGCCAGACAGCGGGCTCTCCGGCTACTTGTTGGGACGGGCGTGGGGCTGACGTTGGTGTTCCCAGCCGCCATTGCGCAGGCGCACCCTGCACATCGGTCACATCGGGCTCATGCCGCTCACCTGGCTCGAGCCGCGAGCACGAGCAACGGAAACGGAAACGGCGACGGGAACGGCAACAGCAAGGGCCCGAACGACGCCAGTGCCAACGTCTGCCCCCCGCCGAACTCGAACGGGATCGCCAATTCCGGCGGCACGGCGAGCGGCTCCTCAGCGCAGAGCTGCCCCCCCGGTCGGCAGAACAAGTCGGCCGGCGGTGACACTGGACATAAGGTCGGCTGACGGGAGAATCGGCAGGCGGACTGGGGATGCTCAACCGCGCATTCACCACACAGGACTCGAAGTCGTCTGTCCCGCGGGCATTCGTCCTCTACTCGCTGGGCACGGCCCTGATCGCGGCCGCGGCGCTCGCGACGCTGACCTGGACCCGCGGCTGGCACATCGATTCGCCGGCTCTCTTCTGGCTGCTGTCGGCATTCGTGCTCGCCGGCGAGCTGTTGCCGATCCCCGTTCCGCGTCGGCACGGTCTGGCGAAGGTCACGATCTCGACCGCGTTTGCGTTCGCGATCCTGCTGCGCTTCGGCGCCGGGCCGGCGACGCTTGTATACGTCGCCAGCTCGGTGATCGCTGACACGGTCGCGCGCGTCGCGCCGATCAAGATCCTGTTCAACGGTGCGCAGTACGCGCTCGCGATGGCCGCCGCAGCCGCCGTGCTGGCCATCGCCGGCGTGCTGCCGGTCCCGCACATCACCAACGGGGACCTGCCGGCGGTGCTCGCAGCCGCGGTTGCCTTCTTCGTCGCCAACCACGCGCTTGCGTGCGCCGGCGCCGCTTTGCTCGCCGGTCTGCCGATCGCCCGCTACATGCGCGACGACCTCGTGTTCCAGGCGTGGACCGCCGGCTGCCTGCTCGCATTCGCTCCGGCCGTGGTGGCCTCGGCTCAGGCGAGCCTGCTGCTGGTCCCGGTCTGCTTCGTCCCGATGTTCGCGATCTACATGGGTGGCCGCCAGGCAGTCGTCAACAGCCATCGCGCCTATCACGATTCGCTCACCGACCTGCCGAACCGCTCGCTCCTATCCGAGAGCCTCAACGCCGCCCTGAGCGGCGGCGAGCGCGAGCAGCGCCCGTTCGCCGTGATGCTGCTCGACCTCGACGACTTCAAGACGATCAACGACACGCTCGGCCACGAGTTCGGCGACCTCGTGCTCAAGGAGATCGCCAAGCGACTCGACTCGGCGATCGGCGCCGATTCAATTCTCGCCCGGCTCGGCGGTGACGAGTTCGCGATTGTCGTCGAAGGTGACCAGACGGAGGCCGAGGCCCGAGCTCAGGAGCTGCTGGCGGCGCTCGAGGAACCGATGTCGTTCGACTCGCTGGCCCTGCACGTCGCGGCGAGCATCGGGATCGCATGCTGCCCGCAGCACGGGCGCACGGTGCCCGAGCTCCTGCGTCACGCCGACATCGCGCTCTACTGCGCCAAGGCGTCCGACGTCGCCTACCAGACGTATGCCGAGGAGCAGGACGAGTACAGCATCGACCGGCTCGCGCTGGCGGCACAGCTGCGCCGCGGCGTCGAGCGCGGCGAACTGATCGTCCACTACCAGCCCAAGGTGCCGCTTCACGGTGGCGCGACCAGCGCAGTGGAGGCGCTCGTGCGCTGGAACCACCCGCAGCTCGGGTGCATCGGTCCCGACGGCTTCATTCCGCTTGCCGAGCAGACGGGGATCATCAAGGCGCTCACCGAGCGTGTGCTCGAAGCCGCGCTCGAGCAGGTCGGCGAGTGGCGTCACGAGGGCCTCGACGTATCGGTTTCGGTCAACGTCTCGACGCGCAGCCTGCTCGATCACGAGCTCTCGTCGATGATCCGCGGGCAGCTGAAGCGGTTCAACCTTCCCGGCTCGGTCCTGCAGCTCGAGATCACCGAGAGCCGGATCATCGCCGACCTGCGCCGCGCCAAGAACGCGCTCAAGGAGCTGCGCGCGATGGGCGTGATGATCGCGATCGACGATTTTGGGACCGGGTTCTCGTCGCTGTCCCAGCTCCAGCAGCTGCCGATCGACGAGATCAAGATCGACCGTTCGTTCGTCACCCGGATGGAGACAGACCGCAACGACGCGGTGCTCGTCCGCTCGATCATCGAGCTTGGGCGCAGCCTCGACCTCCGCGTGACGGCGGAGGGCGTCGAGACCGAGAACGTTCGCAGCAGCCTCCGCCAGCTCGGTTGTGACTACGCCCAGGGGTTCCATACCGGCCGCCCGGCGCTCGCCGCCGAATGCCGTCAGTACCTGGACTCGCGCGAACCGGCGGCACCGGTTGTGCGGCTTCCCGTCGGCCCGGCGGGTAGAGAAACCGCATGAGGCCAGCTCTCCTCAGCACCGTCCTCGTGGGGGCGGTCACGCTTGCCGTGCCCGGAGGCGCACTCGCGGCTCGCGGCTCGAGCGGCGGCGCATCCGTTGCGAGCTCCTACGTGGTCGTCTACAAGAACTCGGTCAGCGCCAGCGCCACCACCGACAAGCTCACTGCCCACGCCGGCATCAAGCCGACGTTCACCTACGGGAGCGCGTTCAAGGGCCTTGCCGCGAAGCTGACAAGCGGCCAGCTGAAGTCAGTCAAGGCCGACCCCAACGTCGCCTACGTCGAGCCCGACGTCACCTTCAAGGCCGCTGGCTGGGCGGCGCTGGCACCCGGCGAGACCGAGCCCGTCGGGCTGGGGCGGATCGGCGCCGCCACGACCACCCAGGTCCACACCGCAAGCGGCGTCGGCGTCGCGGTGCTCGACACGGGCATCGACCTCAAGAACTCAGACCTCCGTGCGGTCAGTGGCATCAACTGCATCAAGAGCGGCACCGCCGCCCAGGACGACAACGGCCACGGCACCAACGTCGCCGGGATCATCGGCGCCGAGGACCAGGGCGCGGGCGTCGTTGGCGTGGCGCCCTGGACGACCCTCTACTCGGTCAAGGTGCTGGACTCCAAGGGCAGCGGCACGCTGTCACAGATCCTCTGCGGGATCAACTGGGTGACAGCGAACGCCGCGGCGCTGAATATCAAGGTCGCCAACATGAGCCTCGACGGCAGCGGCTCGAACGACAACAACTGCGGCAAGACCAACAAGGACGCCGAGCACCAGGCGATTTGCGCCTCGATTGCGGCGGGCGTGACGTACGTCGTCGCGGCCGGCAATGATGCGACCAGCATCGCGAAGGAGATCCCGGCGGCCTACCCCGACGTTCTGACCGTCACCGCGATGACCGATACCGACGGCATTCCCGGCGGGCTCGGTCCGAATGCGTGCGTCAAGGGGATGAAGGACGACACCTACGCGAGTTATTCGGATTATGCCGCGACTACGGCTGACCAGGCGCACACGATCGCGGCGCCCGGCACCTGCGTCGTGTCAGACAATTTCGGTGGTGGGCTCAGCACCTACTACGGCACCAGCCAGGCAGCGCCCCATGTGGCTGGGGCCGTCGCTCTGTGCATCAACGACGGTGGCCTCCCGGGCCCATGTGCGGGAATGACGCCACCGCAGGTGATCGCCAAGATCCGTGGCGATGCCGCCGCCGCGACCAGCACCAATGGCTTTTCGGGGGACCCGTTCCACCCGATCAAGAACGAGTACTTCGGCTATCTGGTGAACGCCAGCGGCTACTGAGCTGCGGGCGGGCGGCTACTGAGCCTCGCCAGGGGTGTCCTCGACTTCGCCCCGAAGCTCCGCGCGCAGCATCTTGGCCAGCGACTGAAGCAGGCCCCAGGCGATCGCTGGGTTCTCCTGGACGACCGGTCGGAAGTCCCAGTAGGTGAGGCCGTAGCAGACCAGGTCGGTGGCCGCGGTGACCGTCGCTGCACGCTGACCTCCGTCGATCAGCGCGATCTCGCCGAAGTGATCACCGGCCTTGAGTCCGGCGCGGGGCGTCCCGCGCACCGACACGGTCGCCTCGCCGGACTGGATCAGGAAGAAGGCCGCCCCGCCGGACCCCTCCCTGGTGACCGTCTCGCCGGCCTCGAACCGCCGTTCCTTGAACAGGCGTGCGACGGCGGCGGCGTCCTTCGGGCGCAGCGATGAGAACAGGGGCACCTCGTTGACGGCCTCGACCGGTGCGCCCGCTTCTTCGGACACTGCGCCGGTCGTGCCGGGGGCCGCCTGGGTTGGGAGACCGGCACCGCGGGTGACGGCCCGGCACTGGAGCAGGTACAGCTCCCCGTCGGCGACCGCCCACTCGATGTCGCGGGCCGGACCGTAGACCTCCTCGCACCGCTCGGCGAGCGCGTGGAGCTTGGCGAGGTCGTCGTCGCTGAGACACAGGGCCTCGACGAGGTCGCTCGGCACCGCCTCCTCAACCGTGCCGCCGTCGGGCAGCGAGCGGACCGCAACCTTCTTGAGCCCGGCTGTCCGTTCGAGCACCTCGCCGGAGCGGGCGATCCGGTACATGTCCGGGATCACACGGCCGGCGACGACGACTTCGCCCAGCCCCCAGCTCGCCTCGATCACGCTCTCCTGCGCTCCCGTGATCGGGTTGCGCGTGAACATCACGCCGGCGGCCGCGGGGTCGAGCAGTGACTGGACCACGATGCCGATGCTCGGGCGTGCGAACAGGCCAACCTTCTGGCGATAGGTGATCGCCGAGTCGGAGTTGGCCGACCACCAGATCGCCATCAGGGCCGAGCTGAGCTGCTCGGACGACGAGACGTTGAGCAGCGTCAGGTGCTGGCCGGCGAAACTCGCCTCGGCGCCGTCCTCGTCTGCTGCCGACGAGCGGACGGCGAGCGGACGCGCGAGCCTCGAGACGGCCTGCTCGACCTCGGCGATCGCCTCCTCGTCGCCGCTCGCAACCGCGTCGACGACGGCGCCCGAGAGCGCCACCCCTGGCGGCAGCGGCAGCCCATCGCGGGCCGCGTCCCCGAGCCCGACGGCCTTGGAGCCGAAGATGCTCTCGTCGCGCGCTTCCTCGAGCGGGACGACGCCGGTCACGCGAGCACCGTCACTTCGCCGGCGTCGCCGTCGACGCGCACACGCGTCCCGTCGGGGATCCGATCGGTGCCGTCGCGGGTACCGACGACGCCGGGGATGCCGTACTCCCGCGCGACGATCGCCGAGTGCGACAGCAGGCCGCCGCTGTCGGTCACGATCGCTCCCAGGAGCGGCAACAGGATGTTGAACGCCTCGCTGGTCGACTCGGTCAGCAGCACGTCACCCTGGACGATGCGATCGAACTCCGTCGGACCGGCGACACGGCGCGCTGGACCCTCGTACACGCCACCGCTCGCCCCGAGCCCGCGGAGCTTGTCCTCCTCATGGGGCTGTTCGGACGAACCGAACATCGACTCCATCGTGATCATCGTCGCCCTCATCACCCGCAGGAGGTCCGGCGGCAGGGCCGACATGTCGGGCGGCGGCGGCGGGGGCGGGCCGAGCATCGGCGGCGCGTCCTTGGCCGTGTGCGATGTCCGCCACTGGTGGCGCGCAGCGAGTTCGTCGGCGGACGGCGCGTCATCACCGCCCGAGACGAGCGCGCACATCTCGTCAAAGCCTGCGTCGATGAAATGCTCGGGGTCGTTGATCCTGCCGG
This sequence comes from uncultured Solirubrobacterales bacterium, assembly GCA_963730075.1. Taxonomy (GTDB): domain Bacteria; phylum Actinomycetota; class Thermoleophilia; order Solirubrobacterales; family Solirubrobacteraceae; genus Palsa-465. Next base: position 198,676 of record CAVSQH010000007.1, read on the forward strand.
CGGCGGCGGCCCGCCGGCCGCCGGCGAGCGCGGCGCGGCGCATGATCCCCGACGCCCAGATGTCGCTGAAGACGCCGCGCTCGTCACGGATCCGCGACATCAGCCGCGCCTCGTGCACGAGCTCGTCGAACTCGTCACGGTGCTCCTCGGGAACCTTGGCTCGGACCTCGCCGATCTTGGCCTGGGTCTCTGCGTCGGAGTCGCCCGTGTCAGCTCCCGACGCCGACGCCCGAATCGCTCGCAGCAGCGCGTCGGGGAGCTCGAGCGCGTAGCGTCCCGAGATGTCGAAGCCATCGAGTAGGCGGTAGCCGGTCAGGTCGAGATAGGCCGCGACCGCCCGTCCGGCCTCGCTGTCGAGGTCACGCAGCGCCTGCAATGTGTCGGCCGGGTCACCGTCTGACTCCAGCAGCGCGCGGGCCTCGGCGTCGGCGCTGAAGGCGGCGACCATCCGCTCGAGCTCGCTCGAGGCGCCGGCTGAGACCGGCGCCGCGCCGCGCGTCATGCTCAGCAGCTCCGATGGCGGCACGTCGGTCCAGTCGCCGGCGTGTGCGAGCAGGTCACCGATCGGGATGATCGCCGCGCCGGTATGGCGCATGTGCTGGTAGATCATCTCGATGTGGTGCGCCCGGCATCGGGTCAGGTACTCGACCAGCTCGGTGTCGGAAAGCGAGTCGGGGTCGACCGCCTGAAGCTCGCGGTGGGTCTTGATCGAGGCAGGCTTGAACGTCTCATCCCAATCACGGAGCTGGTCGCGCCAGAGTTTGTGCTCGAACACCTCGTGGGCACGCTGCATGCGCTCCGGGAACTGCTCGTCGGCGATCGGCGTCCGGCGGTTGTAGGCAAACCCGTTTATGTAGGCCGTGTCAAGCCCCGCGAGCAGCAGGCCGTAGTAGGCGGCGAACTCGTGCGTTCCCCGCCCAAACGGCTCGGGATGCATCTCGGACCAGTAACGGGTGATCGGGCGCGGGAAATGGACAGGGTCCAATCCCCACGAGCCGGCGCCCGGCGGGTCGAAGGTAAGCTCGCTGGTTGCGGCGTCGGTCACTAGCGGTCCCCTCTCGAAATTGGTCTGGCCCCGCCACCCGCTGCCCCGGGGTTTGGTTGTATTCAAGCGCGCTTGGGGTGCATAGGCAAGCTTGGGTCCGGCGCCGGGGTGCGGATTTCTCCGCCTGGTGGCTACCGTGTTACGGCGACGATGGACGTCGAGGACGCGATCAGAAGCCGGCGAACGCACAAGGCGTTCGCACCCGACCCGGTGCCGCGCGAGCTCCTGGACGAGCTGTTGGAGCTGGCGCGCTGGGCGCCCAATCACCATCTGACGAACCCGTGGCGCTTCCGCGTGCTCGGGCCGCGAGCGCTCGCGCGGCTGAAGCAGGCCGCCGGCCCAGAGGCGGCATCGAAGCTCGACCGCGCGCCGACGTTGGTGGCGGCGACGATGATCCGCTCGGCCGATCCGGTCGAGGATCAGGAGGATCTGTGCGCGACCGCGTGCGCCGTCTTTGCCGTGCTGCTCGCGGCGCACAATCGCGGTCTGGCGGGGTACTGGCGCACGCCCGAGGTGCTCAGGACCGCGGACGGTCGTGAAGCACTCGAGATCCAGGCCAGCGAGCGTTTCGTGGCGCTGATCCATCTCGGCTGGCCACGACAGGAGCGCCAGCCACCCGAGCGTCTGCCGCCCGCAGACGTGGTCACGTATCTCGGCTGACGCCCAGCGCGAGCGACCCTACGCGGGCGTCGGCCAGTCGCCGCCCGACAGCTTGCCGAGCGCGACCGACAGCGCGTGCGTGCCCCGACCGCCGAGGCCCTGACCCTGAGCGGCGATGTACAGCTGCTCGGCGAGCGCGGTCCCGGGCAGCGAGAGGCCCATCCGCCGCGCCTCGGCCAGTGCGATCCCGAGGTCCTTGACGAAGTGGTCGATCTTGAAGCCGGGGGCGAAATCACCCTTCAGCACGCGAGGGCCATAGTTCGACAGCGACCATGACCCGGCGGCGCCGCCCTTGATCGTGTCGATCGTCTCGTCGAGGTCCAGCCCCGCGCGGTGCGCGTAGAGCAGCGCCTCGCAGATCGCGATCATCCCTGCCGAGATCGCGATCTGGTTGACCATCTTCGTGTGCTGGCCCGTGCCCGGCCCGCCGGCGAGCTTGATCGTCTGTCCCAGCACCGAGAAAAGGTCCTGCGCGCGCTCGAACGCCTGCTGCTCGCCGCCGACCATGATCACGAGCGTCGCATTGCGCGCTCCCACATCGCCTCCTGACACGGGCGCGTCGAGCGAGTCGATGCCCTTCGCGCCGGCCGCCTCGTGGATCTCGACGGCGAGCGCCGGCTCGCTCGTCGTGAAGTCGATCAGCAGCGAACCGGGTTTCATCGCCTCGAGCACCCCATGCTCGCCGAGCACCGTGCTGCGAACGTCGACCGGATAGCCGAGCATCAGGCACACGATCTCGGCTCCGCTCGCAAGCTCGCGCGGGGACTCGCGCCACGTCGCACCGCGCTCAACGAGCGTGTCCGCGCGGGAGCGGGTGCGGTTGTACACGTCGACGGTGTGACCTGCGTCGATCAGATGTCCCGCCATCGACGCGCCCATCACGCCGGTGCCGATCCAGCCGATGGTCGTCATCGCACCCTCACCTCCAGCATCCTTGCCAGTATTGCCGAAACGAGCGGGATCGCGCCGCCCGCGCGCGGTCTGCGCTAGGGCGCCGGCCGAGGCTCAGTCGTGCTCGAGGTTACGTACACCGACTGGGTGGTCGCCGCACGGCGGTCGCGCCGGGCCCGGAAGAGCAGATAGCCGACGATGCCTCCGGCAGCGAGCAGAGCTGAGGCAGCGTTGAGAACAAGGATCGTGGTCATGACGAGATTCCTTTCCTAGGTCAGGTCAGGGTGCCGCGCGATGGTGAACACCAGCCGCGCAGGAACCTCATGAGTGCGTAAGAGATTGGGCAATCCGACCGCCTGGTCTGGCAGCACCGAGCGCCGATGGATATGAATATCCGGGCCGGATTACGCAACTTGCCCACGCGACGATCAGGAGGGCCGACCGAATGACAAGCGCTGACGTAGCGCGGACGGGTTTTATCGCCGAGCACGAGCTCTGGACCGATGAGCAGCGGGAAGCCGCCGAGCGGCTCGGTGCGCTTGTCGCCGAGAAGGACCTGCGGGAGGTTCGTATCGCCTGGGGCGACCAGCACGGGATCGTGCGTGGAAAGACGCTCACGATCCCCGAGTTCCTCGCGTCGCTCCAGCGTGGCAAGGACTTCCAGTTCGTGACCTCGATCTTCGACACGACGAATCACCCGATCGTGTCGCCGTTCGCGGCGGGGAACTTCGCCGGCGTACCCGAGCTCGACGGACTGCCAGACGGCGTCCTCGTGCCCGACCCGCTGACCTTCAAGGTGCTGCCCTGGGTGCAACGCACGGGCTGGATACTCGCCGACGCGTACTTCCAGAGCGGGCGTGAGCATCCGTTCTCGACCCGAGGTGTCCTGCGCCGCCAGCTGGCGGAGCTCCGCGATCTCGGCTACGACTCCCGCGTTGGCCTCGAGATCGAGTTCTACATCTTCAGGATCGAGGATCTGATGCTGCGCCCGGAAGACTCGGGTTATCCGCCTGAGGCGCCGCAGGTTTCGATTCTCCAGCACGGGTTTCAATACCTCACCGAGAGCCGCGCCGATGAGATCGCCGATCTTCTGCGTGTGTTGCGAGACCACCTTCAGGACCTCGGCTTGCCGCTCTCAACGATCGAGGACGAATGGGGTCCGGGGCAGGTTGAGTTCACGTTCGAGCCGCAGGACGGCCTCTCCGCTGCCGACAACGCACTCCTGTTTCGCAACGCGGTCAAACAGATCTGTCGCCGCCTCGGGTACCACGCGACGTTCATGGCACGCCCGGCGATCCCGAATCTATTCGGAACCGGCTGGCATGTTCACCAGTCACTTACGGCAGCGGGTACCGACGACAATGCGTTTCGGGATCCAGCGGGTGCTCAGAACCTGAGCACGCTCGGATCTCAGTGGCTTGCCGGGCTACTCGAGCATGCGATCCCTGGCTGTGTGTTCACGACCCCCACGATCACCGGCTACAAGCGTTACCACCCCGATTCGTTCGCCCCGGATCGGGTTACGTGGGCCGTCGAGAACCGAGCTGCGATGTTTCGACTGATCGGACGTCCCGGCTCTCAGAGCTGCCACATCGAGAACCGGATCGGCGATCCCGCCGCCAATCCCTACCTCTACCTGGCATCGCAGGTCGCCGCCGGGATCGATGGCGTCCGGCGAGAACTCGAGCCCGGGGACCCGTCCAAGGAGCCGTACACCTCCGACAAGCCGAGGCTCCCCGCGAGCCTCATGGAAGCCGTCGACGCGCTCGCCCGAGACGAGTTCTTCCGGAGTGCCTTTGGCGAGACCGTCGTCGACTACATCCTGGCGCTCAAGCGGTTCGAGATCGGCCGTTTCCTCGAGCACGTGACCGACTGGGAGCAGCGCGAGTACTTCGAGATGTATTAGGCGCGTCTGCCGGACGGCCGTGCCCTTCGCATAAGCTCCTCGCGTGAGCCACGGCTCGTTCCATGAAGTCCGGCCGGACGCGTTCAACTACGTTTGGGACAACTCGGCCGAGCACGCGCTCGAGGTAGACCCCGGCGAGACCGTCGTCCTGCATACGCGTGACGCGTCCGACGAGCAGATCCACGCCGACTCGACCGCGAAGGACGTTCCGAGGATCGACTTCTCGCACGTCAATCCCGTCAGTGGTCCCGTGTTCGTAAAGGGAGCCCGCCCTGGAGACGCGCTCGCCGTCGAGATCCTCGAGCTGCGCCCGGGCGACTGGGGATGGACTGCGCTAATCCCTGGCTTCGGTCTGCTCGCGGACGAGTTCCCCGAACCGTGGCTGCGGATCTCGCGCATCGATGCCGATCGCGCGACCGTTCAGTTCTCCGATCGGATCTCGGTTCCGCTGCGCCCGTTCCCAGGCACGATCGGCGTCGCCCCGGCCGAGCCTGGCGAGCATCCGATCCTGCCGCCGAGCCGCTGGGGCGGCAACCTCGACACCAGGCACCTGACCGCGGGCACCACCCTCTACCTCCCGGTTGGTGTCGACGGTGGCCTGCTGTCGGTCGGCGACACCCACGCGGCGCAGGGCGACGGGGAGGTCTGTGGAACGGCCGTCGAGAGCGCGATGGACATCGTCCTGCGAGTGTCGGTTCGCCGCGATCTCTCGATCGCCGCCCCGCAGGTCGACGTCCCAGTCAGCGCGGCCGCGCCGCACTGCGGCTATCACATCTGTACCGGCGTCGGTCCCGATCTGACTGACGCCGCACGGGACGCGGTCAGCGCGATGATCGAGCACCTCTGTGGGCGCTACGAGCTGGCCCGCGAGGAGGCCTACGCGCTGGCCAGCATCGCCTGCGACCTGCGCATCCACGAGCTGGTGGATGCGCCGAACTGGGTCGTGGGGGCGCTGCTGCCGGACACGGTGTCGATCGGGCCGACCCGCTGACCGCAGCTCGCCGCCTGACCTATTCAGCGAACGGGCTGCCAGCTGAGGCTGTTCGTGAATCCCCCGTTGAAGTCTGTGGCTCTCGAGTAGACCAGCTTTGGCTGACCGCCGGCGAGCGGCAGCGTCGACAGGTCGAGCTTCTCAGCGGTGGTGTTTGAGAGCGACCCGAACGCGAGCTGCTTGCCGTTCGGGGAGAACACCACGGACTGCGCAAACTTGCAGCAGTTCCTCGCGGTCGGAACCTTGTGGCGATGGGTGCCGTCGGCGCGGGCGAGGTACAGCGTGCCGAACGTCTGGACGAACCCCCGGTTGTTGAGATAGGCGATCTGGCGGCCGTTTGGGGAGAAGTCCGGGTCCTGGCCGCCGCGGATCAGCCGCCGAGGTGCCTGGCCGTTGAGACCGACCGACCAGATGTCCTCGTTGTGGGCGAACGCGATCGTCTTTCCGTTCGGAGCCCATGCCGGGCTGAAGCCGGACATCGTCGGCGTGACGACCTGGACATCGCCGCCGGCAAGGTTGCTGGTGACGATCTGCCCCTCCGAGCCGGCGGTGCCGCGCACGTACGCGATCCGGTTGCCACTGGGAGAGAAGGTCGGCTCGAAGTCGCTCTCGGTGCTGCCGTGATCGATGACGTGTTGAGCGCCGCCGTTGGCGTTGGCGATCACGATCACCTCGTTGCCCGCCCTCGTGGCCATGTCCCACATCAGCCGGCGGCCGTTCGGTGAGTAGCTGATCCGATCCCAATTCTGGCAGTAGATCGGGTCCCCGAAGGAGTCCACGTCGCTGCAGGAGCCGATCCGATGGATCCCGCCGCCCGCGGCCGAGAAGGTGGCGATCGCGGTCACGCCCCCGGCCTTGCCGTCGCTGGTGAAGGATGCCCAGGCAATCCTGCCGTTACGCCCGCGAAAGGTCGCGCTGGCCGGAATCGGCAGGAGCGCCGCTGATCCCAGCGCACACGCGCACACCGCGATCAGAGACCCCGCTAGCCGTCGCCGCATCGAACGGACGCTACAGCAACCCTGCCGCTATGCCGCGCTCATTGCTTCGCAGACCATTGCCACAACCCGCGATCGAGCGTGCGCCCGTCGATGCCGGCGCGCTCGACCAGGTCACGGTGGTTGCGGACGAACGCCTCCCAGAATGCGTAACCGTAGGTCGCGTCGCGGAGCCCGAGCGCGTGCACGACCCGCACGTCAAGAATCGGCCAGCGATCGGGAGAAGTCAGGTGCAAGAGGACCGAGGCCGTCGGCCAGCCAACGCCGTGCAACTCTCTCAGGGCGCGCATCCGCTCTCGCTCGGGCGTGTCCTTTCTGAGCGCTGTGCGCGATGCGCCCCTGACTCGGGCGGCGGTGTTGCTGGCGACGAGTGGAGCGCTGCGTGGCGTCTTCCACCTGCACGCCTCGACGAACTCCCGACGCGTGTAGTAGCCGCGCTTGTGCGCCGCGCGCCCGTTGGCGAGAACTCGAACGTCGCCCAGGTCCTGATAGTGGGCGGCGTAGGCAGCGATCTCGTCGAGGCCTAACTGGAGCCTGAAGCGAGGGGCCACGCGATCGGCGATCCAGTCGGCGGCCTCAGTGAGGCGTGATCCAGAACGCGATGACTGCGTATTGAAGCGCGGCAGCGACGATCACAAGGGCGTGGAAGACCTCGTGGTAGCCGAACACAGTGGGAACGGGGTCCGGCCGCTTTGCGGCGTAGATGACGCCTCCTACGGTGTACAGCACACCACCCAGTGCGACCAACGTCAGTCCTCCGATGCCGATCGCAGCTGCGAGCTGAGGTGAAGCTGCGACAGCGACCCAGCCCAACGCGACGTACAGGATCGTGTGAAGCCACCTGGGTGAGCTGATCCAGGCGACGTTGAACCCGATTCCCGCGAGCGCTCCGACCCAGGCTACGACGAGAATCGCGAGCGCGAGCGGACCGTGGAGTGCCAGCAGCGCAAAAGGCGTGTACGTGCCGGCTATCAGCACGAAGATCATCGAGTGATCAAGCCGGCGCATCCGAAAGGATGCGGTCAGCGAACGCCAATGAACGCGGTGATACAGCGCACTGGTGCCAAACAGCCCCGCAACGCTGAGGGCGTAGACCGTCACCGCAATCCGCGCGCGCGCATCCCCGGCTGCGAGTACAAGTGCCAGACCCAGCGGCAGCGAAGACAGGAACGCCCATTGGTGCAAGACACCGCGCATGCTGGGCTTGAGTGGGTCGGACCCCTCGATCATCGCGGCAACGCTAGCGCGCAAATGTCTGAGACGACAACAGCAGTACCGCGGGTCGGCCGTTCCGAACCCCGCCACCTACCCCACTAGGTACAGCTCGGTGGGAAACCAAAACGGCGTGATCTGGGCGATCCCAAAATCGATCGACGTCCAGTCGCCCGCGGTCAAGCATGCCGCCGCGGCCTGCGGCCCGGGCGCGGCCGCGGTGATCGGCCCCTGACGCTGCGGGAGCCTGCGATCACGAGCGCCGGGCTCCCCCAGCGTCTGGGCGACGTCGTTCATAATCGGCTCGGCCGTGATCAGATCGTGTCCGCACCTCTTCCTCGGTTCGGACACGCGACGCCAGATCCGACTACCGGGCCCGCCTTCTCCAATGAGATCGGACACCAGAGGCGATGCCTGACCAGCGGCCCGCGGCTGAGTTCTCAGCCACGGCGACGATGCAGAAGCCGATGCAACTCGGCCACGGGGAGCTCCTACTACTCGGATCGACGGGGCCGAACGAGGCGATTGGCGTGATCTAGCTCGCACTTTGCGTAGGCACCTCTCCTTCGGATCGGCCGAGTTCAAGAGCAGCAGCGTCGACCTCGTGGCTGCCTTGACGACCCAGGAGCAGCCGGCCGGCGACGCTCTTGCGACGCAACCCGTCAGCCCGTACGCTCACCCAGGCTGAAGTCACACGGGAGGCAACGTGAGGAGTGCTCGTCGGTACCTACTGGTCTGGACCATCGTCGTCTCGACGCTCGGATGGTCGGCAATCGCGGGCGCTGATGGGCACCCCCGCGGCAGCCGCGTCGCAACCACCGACCGAGTCGGTCCGGTTTCGCGGCGTCTGCTGCGATTCGTCAACTCAGACGTGTTTGGGTTCCGTATCGCGACCAAGCCGGTCACCGCGACGATCACCAAGCGAGAGGCAATCAACGACGCGGTACACGCCGTGCAGTGGCGACCCGCTTACGCGACCGGGATCTCGCTGATACGACTGGCGCACCGCATGCACAAGGTCCCCGCCGGATACCCGATGTGGCTGGTCAGCGTCAAGCCACGACACCCGGTCTACGACAGCCCACGTCAGCCGGCGGCCAACTAAATCATCGTTGTCATTAGCGCTCGCGATGGCCATCTGCTCGGGGACGATGCCGGTTACAGCCCGACGCTCAACCACACCTCAGGCCCCAGCTGGGGCGAAGGAGAATGGACCGGCAAGTCGCCCTGATCAGCGTGCCGGCGCCCACCCGGAGGATGCCCCTGCGCACTTCTCCTGCCCGGGGCGCGACCCAGGAAGCAGAAGTAGCCTGCTCGTGGCTGGTGCGGCGACGAAGCGGTAGCGACCGATGAGTTCGACGCCTCCTTCCGGTCTTATGAGCGAACGAGACGATGCGATGGAGGCTGTAGCTGACATGGAGGCTGGTCCTGAGACGAGTCGGATCACCCATCTCTTCGCCGGCGTCCCGGTGTCCGATCTCGACGCGAGCATCGACTGGTACACGCGCTTGTTCGGACGCCCCCCGGACCGTCGCGTCGGCCACGAGATGCTCTGGGAGATGGACGAGCACGCGTGGCTCTTCATCGAGCCAAACGCAACGCAGGCGGGCGCGGGCCGCATCACCCTGGCCGTCAGCGGGCTCGACGCATTCCTGGAGCGCGTCGCGGTCGAGGGCATCGAGCACGAACCGATCGAGACCTACTCGAATGGCGTGCGCCACGTCAAGATTCCCGATCCGGACGGGAACGCGATCGCCTTCGCCGAGCCGCCCGACGCGACATGACCGAGCTCTCGATCGAGCTGTTCGCAAACGCCCACCTCGACGGCCTGGTCGCGCTGGTTCTCGCAGAGGGCTGGAGCGAGTACGCGGTTGACGTCGAGCGGACTTCTCGCGCGCTGAGCGCGCCGGGCGTCACGACACTTGTGGCAATCGAAGACGGCCGGGTCGTCGGCGCGATCCAGGTCCAATCGGACGGCGTCATTCAGGCGCACGTCTCGATGCTCTTGGTCGACCCGAACTGGAGAGGACGCCAGCTCGGCTTCAGGCTCCTGCGCGAGGGACTCGAGCGTGCAGGAGGCCTGCGGCTCGACATCCGCACCCGGACAGAGGGTTACTACGAGCGGTTTGGCGCGAGCCGCTCGCTCGGCTTTCGCCTCACGCGCGAGCACCTCGGGCTCAGAGCCACCGATTCTCTCGCGGCGAGGTGAAGCGTGCCGGCGGTGAGCGTTCGTGGATTGGGGAGGTCGTACGGGCAGCTCCGCGCCGTCGATGGGGTTAGCTTCGAGGTCGACGCGGGTGAGGTGTTCGCGCTGCTGGGTCCGAATGGGGCGGGCAAGACGACGACGATCGAGATCCTGGAGGGATTCCGCGAGCGCGACGCGGGCGAGGTGCGGGTGCTGGGGATCGACCCGGGTGATCGCCGGTCCGGGCGGCGGCTGCGCAGCCAGCTGGGGGTCGTCTTGCAGGAGCTTGCGGTCGAGCCGTTTCTGTCGGTGCGCCAGGTGCTCGAGCGCAACGCCGGCTATTACCCGGCGCCGCGGCCGGTGGGTGAGGTGATCGAGCTGATCGGCCTGGCAGACAAGGCCGACGCGAAGGTCAAGACGCTGTCGGGGGGTCAGCAGCGACGCCTGGATGTTGGCCTGGGGATTGTCGGCAATCCGGCGCTGTTGTTCCTTGATGAGCCGACCACCGGACTTGATCCGGCGGGGCGGCGAACCTCGTGGGAGCTGGTGCGCACGCTCGCCGGCGAGGGCACGACGGTGATCCTCACCACGCACTACATGGAAGAGGCCGAGGCACTGGCCGACCAAGTGGCGATCATCGCGTCGGGCAAGATCGTGGCGCACGGCCCGCCCGCGTCCCTTGGCGGTCGCGACCAGGGTGCGGCCACGATCCGCTTCCAGCTACCCGCTGGCGTCACGCCCGCCGATCTGCCCGTGGCAGTCGTCGGCGAGGGGCCGTCCGTTGAGCTGCGGACCGACCGTGAGCTCGAGGCACTTTACGAGCTGACCCGGTGGGCGCTTGAGCATGAGGTTCGGCTGACCGGTTTGACCGTCAGTCGTCACACGCTCGAGGACGTCTACCTGCAGTTGACCGGCGCCGACCCAGACCGATTCCAGACCGACTCGGCGGCGGGAGCGCCGGTCCGAGGTTGAGCGCGCGGACCGAATCGATCCTGCCGCCGCGCTCGGCGATGGCGGAGCTGCGGCTCGTCGTCAGGCAGGTCGGTTATGAGCAGCTGTCCTTCTGGCTGAACCCGGTCGGGGCGATCTTCACGGTTGGGTTCTCGCTCCTGTTCCTGTTGCTGCTGGGCGCGAGCGCCGGGTCCTCGCGCGTCAGCTATCTGCACAACATCAAGCTTGTCCAGTACTACGTCCCGGGCTTCATCGCCTACGGGGTGATGTCCGCGTCGTTCAACAGCCTGGCGATCAGTCTGGTCATCCGCCGCGAGACCGGGCTGCTCAAACGCCTGCGGCTGAGTCCGCTGCCCACCTGGACGCTCTTGACCGCAATCCTGCTCAGCACGCTGTTGATCGCGTTCTCTCAGGTCGTGCTGATGCTCGCGGTGGGACGCTGGGCGTTTGGGGTTCAGCTGCCATCGAGCCGCATCGGGGATCGGTGCCCTGGTCGTCGTGCTCATACTCGGTGGGCTCAGCTTCGCCGCGCTCGGGATCGCGATGAGCACATTCATCCCCAACCAGCAGGCCGCCGGTCCGGTGACCAGCACCGTGTTCTTCGTACTGCTGTTCCTGTCAGGCCTGTGGTTCCCGCTCAAATCCGGCTCGGCGCTGGCCAAGATCTCGACCTTCTTCCCGATCCGCCACTTCATCACCGCCGTGTTCAAGACCTTCAACCATCCCGGGAGCTCAGCCTGGTCCGGACACGACCTGCTGATCGTCGTGATCTGGGGTGTGGTGGGCGCCGCGGTCGCGCTTCGCCGGTTTCAATGGGCGCCGCAGCGCACCTGACCACATCCGCCGCTCACCCGGGGCACTCGTGCCGCTACCGGACGGCCGAAACCAGCGCAGCGCCGCCTGGTGAACGACGTGTGCCTTTAGTCGTACCTGCAAACCCAGGATCACCATGACCAGCGCGGCTCTTCTGAGGCCTGAACCAGAGCGTCCGTCCTCGGCCCAAGTACGGTCGACGTGCCGCAAATCGTCGAACCAAGCCGTTGGCGGTCGTGCTGAGGATTCGACAGAGCCGTCGTCTCGCTGAACGGCGATTGCTCTCGCCCTTGTCCGAGAGCGGCCGCGCTGAGCAGCGGCCTCGGCGTCGATGGAGTGGCTCCTTTGCTGCGCAGACGACAGCGCTCCTTCGGGTCGGGCGGCGGACTTCCGGATCCTCGGCCCACGACCGCTCGACGACGCGAGGTCTAGCGGCCGAGCGCCCGCGCGATCGCCGCGATGTGCTCGGGGGTGGTGCCGCAGCAGCCGCCGACAATCCGGGCACCCTGCCTGGCATAGTCGGCGACGTGCGCGGCGAGTGTTGCTGGGTCGGCCTCGTAGACCACGGTGTCGCCGAGCACCTGCGGAACTCCGGCATTGGGCTTGATCCAGACCGGAACGCTCGTCGCCTGCAGGAATTCGCGCACAACCATGTCGTTGTCCTCCAACGATCGGCCGCAGTTGGCGCCGATCGCCGCCACGCCCAACGGCTGGAAAGCGGCAACCACATCGGCGGGGCTGATTCCCATCATCGTCCGCGTTCCCTGATCGAAGCTAAACGAGACGATCAACGGGAGCTCGGTCACGCTGCGGATCCCATCCACCGCCCACAATGCCTCCTCGAGCGCGAAGAACGTCTCGAGCACCAGCACGTCAACACCGCCGTCCACCAGCGCCCGCGCCTGCTCAGCGTAAGCCGCCTCGCACATCTCGCGAGTGAGCGGCCCGTACGGCTCTACGAGCTGCCCCGTCGGCCCGATCGACCCGCCAACAAGCCCCTCCTCGCCCACGACCTCCCTCGCCAACTCGGCGGCGCGGATGTTTAGCTCCCGGACTCTTCCGGCATGCGGCCCGTCAGCCAGCCGGGCAGAGTTAGCACCGAAGCTGCATGTGAGCGCGAACTCCGATCCCGCTCCAGCGAACCGCGCATGAAGCTCCCGCACCCGCTCCGGGGCATCAAACACCCAGTCGTCGGGAGCCACACCGGGCGGAAGACCCATCTGCTGGAAGTTCGTTCCGGTGGCGCCATCGGTGAGCAGCACATGCCCGTCGGCCAGGCGATCGAGGAACAAGCCCATCCTTCCAGGCTAGATAGTGCTCCCACGGGGGCTCGGCGGCGGCCGAGGCAGGAGCGGTCTATACGTGCCTGCCAAGGCGACGAGGCAGAAGCCAGGGTGCACCGCTGAGGACTTCCGCTTAGACCGTATCGTGAGCTGGGAAGCCGCTAGCAGTCTCACTAGCAGGTGCATGGTTTCCGCGCTTCCCCACCTTGGACGGAGTTACTGCCGCTCGTCCGTTCCGTCAGCGCCGGCGACGCGGGCCGGCTCTTCCAGAGTCCCACGGGGTGGACGCGTCGGGTCGATGCGAGCGGCTGGCTGTTGCTGCTGAATACTTTGAGGCTGTGGCGGTCGCCGGCAATGACCTGGGTGCTCCGCTCCTGCGGACGAAGCTCGTTGTCCCCAGCTCTCCTCGCCTCGTCGTCCGTGAAAGCCTGATCGACGGGCTATCTGAGGGGCTGTCGCAACCGCTTACGCTGGTCTACGGTCCCGCTGGTAGCGGAAAGACGATGCTCGTGGCGCAGTGGGCGGCGTCCGGAAGAGAAGAACGTCCGGTCACGTGGCTCTCGTTGGAGGCGGACGATAACGATCCGGCGAGGTTCTGGATGTACGTCATCGAGGCCCTACGCTCCGTGGTGCCCGGGATCGGAGAAGCCTCGCTAGCGACGCTGCGTGCGCCGGGCGTCAACCTCGTTGACGAGGCTCTCCCGGCGCTGATCAACGAGCTCGCCGACGTCTCGGAGCAGTTCGTCCTTGTGCTGGACGACTATCACACGATCGAAGATGAGCGGATCCACGAAGGCATCGCTTCGCTCATCGAGCATTTGCCGACCACGCTGCGCATCGTGATGACGTCACGCGTGGAGCCGCCACTTCGGGTCGGAACCCTGCGCGCGCGGGCCCAGCTCAACGAGATCGACGCGGAGCAGCTGCGGTTGTCACTTTCGGAGGCCGAGTCGATGCTCAATGACGTTCATGGCCTCGACTTGTCTCCCGACACTGTCAAACGCCTGCACGACCGCACGGAGGGCTGGGCAGCCGGCCTCTATCTGGCCGTTCTGTCGATGCGCGGGCGAGAGGATGCGAGCACCTTCGTCGCGTCCTTCACTGGTAGCGATCGACGCGTGGTCGACTATCTCGCAGCCGAGGTGCTCGGGGAGCAGCCCGAGGCGGAGCTGGACTTCCTGCTTCACACGAGTGTGCTCGACGGGTTCTGTGCGGCTCTGTGCGACGCCGTCACGGGCGCGCGAGACAGCAGGGCGATGCTTGACCGGATCGAGCGCGTGAACTACTTCCTGATTCCCCTTGACCCAAGGCATGAGTGGTACCGCTACCACCACCTGTTCGGCGAGTTGCTGCGGCACGAGCTCGAGCGCCGAGAGCCGCGACGCGCGGCAGAGCTCCATGATCGAGCCGGGCGTTGGTTTCTCGATGCCGGGATGGTGTCCGAGGCGATCGGACACCTGACGGCAGCTGGGGAGCTCGACGCGGCCTCCGAGCTGATTGTCAATCACTGGCTGGCGTTCACGAACGCGGGCCAGCGGGAAACCGTCGCGCGGTGGCTCGACCGACTCCCCTACGGCTATATCGTGAGCGACGGCCGCTTGTGTCTGGCCCAGGCGAGGACCGCGCTAACAGTCGGCGAGCGTGATGAGGTCCTGCGGTGGGTGGACCTGGCTACGCAGGCGCCAAAAAACAACCCGGGTAATGACGCTGAGTTGGGAGAGGAAGTAACCGTCGTTCGCGCCGCGGCATGGCAGCTGCTCGGCGACATGCGTCAGGCTGGGCAGCTGGCTGGGCGACTCGCGCCTCTGGATGGGAGCTCCATCTGGCACTCGCTCGCGGCGTGTCTGTTGGCCACCTCAGCGCGATCGTTCGACGCCAATGACGACGCCCAAGCACTGTTCGATACGGCGTTGAAGCTCGGCAGCAGCTCGCCGAACTTCATCGTGTCGATGATCGCGCTTGGACGGCTCGCCCTCATCGCCGCCGATCGCGGGGACTGGCGGGAATGCAGTGCCAAGGTCGAAGCCGCGTTTGATGTCGTCCGCACAAATGGTCTGGAGGAGTACTGGATCTGTAGCTCGGCGCACCTCGCACGGGGACGGCTGTTCCGTCACGACCGGCGGCCGACGGAGGCCCGGGCCGAGCTGAAGCGCGCGGTCAGCCTCGCTCGAAGAGGCGGAGGCCTGGTCGAGTGGTCGTACGCACTGACGACGCTCGCCGAGCTGTGCTTGGAGCTGGGCGATCGCCGCGCAGCACGCGAGCTAGTGCTCGAAGCGCGTGAACTGCTCTCACGCGCTCCAGAGCCCGGCACGCTCGCACTGCGACTAGTTGGGAAGTTGGAAAGCGCAATGCGACTCGTAGTCGATCTGTCCGGTGCGAGGCCAGTCGTCACCGACGAGCTGACAGCGCGGGAGCAGACCGTGCTCGGCCTCCTCCCGAGCGGCTTGTCGGCCAGGGAGATCGCAGACGAGCTGGGCATCTCCCGCGACACTGTCAAGACGCACACCAAGCGCATCTACCACAAGCTGGGTGTGTCAAGCAGACGCAGTGCGGTCGCGCGCGGCCGAGACCTGGGACTGCTCTAGCCGCCCGGCGCCGCTGAGGCGACGGTGGGCAGCGTCATGGGAGCTAACCGACTCGGTCGGCCTGGTCTGCGGCCTTGTGACGTCGAACACCGCCGTGCGCCTGAGCCGACGCCGCCGTTCGCGTGAGGCGATTCCTGACGCCGCGTGAGGGATTGCTCTAGCGGGCCGTCGCCCTCACGCCTGGGGTGACTGTGGTCGGGGTGATGTCAGCTACCCCCAGGCGGCTACATCCTCATGACCTGACCCAACGCGACGCTCGAAGGAGTCGAAACTGAGCCATGCAAGCCAATGACCGTCTTGAAATGTCCACCAACCTGAGTTCCGCGCTCGAACGCAACCGCGTTTTCGCTGCCGAGGGCGGGCAGGAAGGCGCGGGCGTGTTCCCGAGGTTGAGTCTGTTCGTGATCACGTGCCTCGACCCGCGGGTCGACCCTGCTCACTTTCTCGGCCTCTCCCTCGGCGACGCGCTCGTTGTCCGCAACGTGGGCGGTCGTGTGACTCCGGAGGTGATCAACGACGTGGCGTTCATCGGCCAGATCGCCGAGAACGTCCTGCCGGACGGCCCGCTGTTCGAGGTCGCGGTCATCCACCACACACAGTGCGGAAGCGGAGCGCTCGCCGACGCTACGTTCCGTCGCCGCTACGCCGAGCTAATCGGCGCTGACGAGACGACCCTGCGGGAGCACGCGATTCTCGACCCCGCAGCGACCGTAAAGCGCGATGTTGAGCGCCTCCGCACGGCTCGCGCGATCCCGGAACGCGTAGCCGTATCCGGGCATGTCTACGACGTCGTCACCGGCTTAGTGAAGACGATCGTGCCCGCGTGACGACGGTCCGCATCACCCGACCCGGCAGACAGAGAGACGACTACTCATGTTCGAAAAGCTCGCGACATTCGCATACTCCAAACGACGCCGCGTCCTGTTCGTCGCGGTGATCGGCGCGGCGATCGCCGGCGTGTTTGGTGCCGGCGTATCGAGCCATCTGAGCCCGTACGGCGCCGACGACCCCGCCACGCAAAGCGTCCAGGCGAAGAGCCGCTTCCAGGCCGCGACCGGGCGCCAGATCGATCCCGGCGTGATCGCGCTCGTGTCGAGCGGTGACGTACGCAGCGCCGCCGCCCGACAGCGAGTCGAAAGCGTCTCGGCGGAGCTCAGGACGCAGCCCGATGTGGCGAGCGTTCAGAGCTTCTACACCACGCACAACCCCGTGATGGTGGCCCGCAACGGGCGCTCGACATACGTGGTCGCGTATTTCAAGGCGCGGTCGGACCTGCAGATATCCAACGACGCCAAGCTGATCGAGAGTCGCTTCTCCTCCCAGCACGACGTCAAGCTGGGCGGCGACGCGATCGCCAACGCGCAGGTAAACACGCAAGTGGGCAACGACTTGGCGCACGCCGAGATGCTCGCGTTCCCGTTCATCTTCCTGCTCTCGCTCATCTTCTTCCGGTCGGTCGTGGCGTCACTGCTACCGCCGCTGCTCGGTGGACTGGCGATCATCGGCACGTTCTTCCTCCTGCGGCTCGTTTCGACGTTCACCGACCTCAATGTGTTCGCTTTGAACCTGACGACCGGGCTGGGGCTCGGGTTGGCGATCGACTACAGCCTGTTCATCGTCTCGCGCTACCGCGAGGAGGCCACCCGCGACGGCTTCGGCCTCGACGCACTGCGCCGCACCCTCCAGACCGCCGGTCGCACCGTGCTGTTCAGCTCGGTCACGGTCGCGTTCTCAGTGGCCGCACTCACGATCTTCCCGCAGCGGTTCCTGTACTCGATGGGGATCGCGGGCGCGATCGTTGCACTGCTGGCGGCGACGCTGGCGCTGACGGTGCTGCCGGCCCTCCTGGCGGTGCTCGGCCCGCGCGTCAACGCGCTCTCACCGCAGAAGCTGCGGCGGGCCTCCGAACGCGATGCGCGGCCCGAACGCAGCGGCGCCTGGTACCGGCTCGCGCAGTTCGTCACCAGGCGGCCGGCCCAGGTCGCAGTGGCGAGCGCGGCGCTGCTGATCGCGTTTGGCATCCCGTTCTTCACGCAGATCAGGTTCATCACCGCGGACGCGCGCGTGCTGCCCCAGAGCGCAAGCGCTCACCAGGTCCAGACTGCGCTCGACGCGCAATTTCCGCCCAACCGCACCACACCGCTCGAGCTAGTCGTCGGGGCGTCCGCGTCCTCATCGGCAGTGCGGTCGCTCAGCGAGCGGATTGCCGGCCTGCCGGACGTGTCGGCGGTCGGGCCCGCGCAGCCGGCGAGCCGCGAGACGTCGCTGCTCCAGGTCGCGCCGGTGCACGGTCCGCTGACCGGCAGCACCGAGCAGCTCGTGCGCGACGTGCGCGCGATGCGCACGCCCTACTACCTGGGCGTGGCCGGAGAGACGGCGTCCTACCTCGATCTGGAGCACAGCCTCGGCGCCCACCTTCCCGTGGCGCTGGCCATCGTGATCGCCGCCACGCTGATCATCTTGTTCCTGATGACCGGTTCGGTCGTGCTGCCACTCAAAGCAATCGCCATGAACGCCCTCAACCTGAGCGCTGTGTTCGGGATCCTGGTGTTGATCTTCCAGCACGGCAACCTCCAGGGGCTGCTCGGCTACCACAGCGTCGGCGCGCTTGACGCCACCCAGCCGATCCTGCTCTTCGCGATCGGCTTTGGGCTCGCCACCGACTACGGCGTGTTCCTGCTGGCGCGGATCAAGGAAGCGCACGACGCCGGCGCGCCGAACTCGGAGGCAGTGGCGCTGGGGCTTGAACGGACCGGGCGCATCGTCACCAGTGCCGCCCTTCTGTTCGCCGTCGCCGTCGGGGCGTTCGCGACCTCCCAGATCGTGTTCATCAAGGAGCTCGGGATCGGCACCGCGCTTGCCGTCCTGCTCGACGCCTCGGTGATCCGAGCGCTGCTCGTGCCCTCGCTCATGGTCCTGCTCGGCCCGCTCAACTGGTGGGCCCCACGACCCCTGCGCCGGCTGCACGAACGGACCGGACTCCGGGAGAGCGCGCCGGAAGCGGCGTGATCACCGATGCCAATGTCGGTCATTGAGGGTTCGACCACAACGACGGCTGCTGTTGCTGGGGCAGGAGCGGATGCCGCTGACGTCGTGATCGAGGTCAGCGGGCTGCGCGTGTCCTACGACGGCTTCGAGGCGGTTCGGGGCATCGACCTGTGGGTATCGCGCGGCGAGATCTTCACGTTCCTCGGTCCCAACGGAGCGGGGAAGACGACCACCGTGCGAAATCCTCGAGGGCCAACGCAAACGCACTCGCCAGCGGGAGGCGCGTCGCGGTGTTCAGCGTGCTCGGGAACGGGGCAGGGGAATACGCCCGGGGCGTGGCGGCAGCGGGCTGTTGGGTAGGCCGCCCGTCGGATCGTCCGCACGCCTCGACGACGAGCGACAGCGCCGCGAGCCGCGATTCGCCTTCTACCGTTGCGCTCGCGCGGTTCACAGCCGTCATTTGTCCCATCCGGTTCGCCTCAGTCCCGGCGGTCGCCCCTCTCGGCAGCTCGAGCGTGCCCGCGACGGTAGCCTCGGGGCGATGTTTCGACCGGTCGCCGACCCGCTCGAGGGCGCCGGCTTCCTCCCGGTACAGCCGTTCGGCTCCTCGACGAGCTACGCGTCCACAGCTTGCCCTCTGGCTTGCGAATGATTGCGGATGCGCGGCGGTGATGTGAGGGATAGCTTCGCACTAGGGGCCTCCGAGCGACAGGAGTGATGGCGTGAGGCATGTGGGAAAGACGCCGCCGTTCCGCGGCCCGCACGGCGAGGTCGTGCCTGGCAGCGTGACCGAGGTCGGATATCGCCGGCTGGGCGGGCTAGATCAATGGGTGATGATTCGTGGCGAGAGCGTCGAGAACCCACCGTTGATCCTGTTGCACGGCGGTCCGGGGCTCAGCGAGACGGGCTTCTTCCGTTACTTCAACGCGCAGCTCGAGCAGCGCTTCACCGCCGTCTACTGGGATCAGCGCGGCGCGGGCAAGTCATTCGATCGCGCCATCCCTCGATCATCGATGACGGTCGAGCAGCTGATCTCAGATCTTGACGAGCTGGTCGACGGCGTATGCGAGCGCCTCGGCAAGACCAAGGTCGCGATCTTCGGGCACTCCTGGGGCTCTGCCCTCGGCGTGCTCTACGCCGCGCGGTTTCCCGGGAAGGTTGCGGCGTACGTCGGCAGTGGGCAGATCGGCGACTGGGCGGCGGGTGAGTTGGCCTCATATGAGTTCGCGCTCGCCGAAGCGCAGCCCGTCGGCAACCCCAAGGGGGTGAGGAAGCTGCGGGCGATCGGTGCACCGCCGTACCCGGCCGAGGCTGTGTTCACGGAGCGCACGTGGCTGTCGCGCCTCGAAGGCCGGATGAGTCCTCGCGCCCTGTGGAAGGTGGGACGAGCCGTTCTCGGCGGAAGTGAGTCCTCGATCTTCGTGCTGCCCGGCACTTGGCGCGGGTTCCGGTTCTCGATGAATGCGATGTGGACGGAGGTCTCGCGCCTCAATCTCATCGAGCTCGCGCCGGCATTGCGGATGCCGGTGTTCTTCTTTCTTGGTCGCGAGGATCACTGGGTTCCGCCGGAGACCAGCGTGGCGTATTTCGAGGCGCTGATCGCACCTTCGAAGAGGCTCGTCTGGTTCGAGCACTCCGGCCACGAGCCGTTCGTCGACGAGCCGCGCAAGTTCAATGCCGCGATGGCGGAGTTGGTTCGGCCAGCTGTGCTCTCAGACCTCCCAACACGTGCCGCGTGACGCTCGACGGCGAGCAGACCTATGAGGCCCGCACCGCGAAACCGTAAGCGCGTTGTGTGGTTCGAGGCTTCGGGGCACGAGCAGCGGGTCGTCTGTGAGCGCGGACCTGCCCGCCGGGCGGAGGGGCGTCTGCGTTGAGGGCGCGATGCCGCGCGTAGTGAGAGCAGGTCAATCGCGACGCCGCGACGCGGTTCCGATTCGGCGCTGCCTGGAGCGGGTGGCGCCTAGCGGCCGTTCCGTCAGACTGGCGTGATGACCGAACAGAACCGTGGTTTCTCAACTGACCGGGCTCGCAAGATCGGCGAGCGGATCGGAATCGACTGGGACCGCTCCCGCTTCGACGTCGAGCAGTTTCGGATGGGACTCGGCGTCGAGCTTGAGCACGGGCGCAGCGACCCGGAGACGAACGTCAGCGACGACGACGAGCTGACGACCGGCAAGATCGCGCGAGCCCACCTCAACGAGTTCCCCGACTACTACACGCGGCTGGCGAAAATGGAGGCCGAGGCCGAGCAGTACTGGTCCGCGCGGGAGCGCGAACTGAATGGGTCCCCAGTCGCACGAGGACGGCTGAGCAGCGAACGAGCTAAGTCCCCGGCCACGTCGCAATGGCGGCGCTTGTCAGCTGTCGACGAACGCGGTTCCGGATCGCCTCAGCCGGCGCCGGCTCGCCGCCTCGGGGGTGCCGCGGCCGATGGCGGCGAGCACGATCAGGCACATCGCGGCGACGCTGGCGAGGAGGTGAATCCGAGCGCGTAGCTTCCGGTGATGCCCTTGACGACGGCATTAGGAGCGGTGGAAAGAATCCGCCGAGCCCGCCTGCGGCGCCGACGACTCCGGTGACCGCGCCGACGTCGCCGGGCGAACCACTTGCGGGACGAGCTTACCCGTGTTCGGTGACGGCGTACGGACCGACGTTTAACTCCAACGCCTCGGGTTGGAACCAGAATTACGGCGGCGGAACCAGCTGCTCGGGCGGAGTCGGGCAAACACATTGACGATCTATGACCAGGTGCTGGGCCAGAACGGGCATACGTGGTTTAAGGTCACCGGCTCGACGTTCACCGCCGGAACGAGCCACGGCAACCCGGTACGGATGAAGCGCAACCGCGCCGCGAGTCTCGGACACTCTTATCGCGCGGGGGCCACCGCGAAGCTCGTCGTGACCAGCAGTCACGCTGGCTGCTCGATCACCAACACCTGCTCGCAGACACTCCTCCTCACCGCGTTCAGCCGACCGCTGGCGCCTTAGCGCCGGCGTCCGGGCCCAAGTGGATCGCGCCCAGTACTGCTGCGGTCTCGATCGCGGTCATCTTCCACTCGAAGCGGCCGGTGCTCGTCGTCCCGGATCCCGACGCCGAGCCGGCGCCCGGCGCCAGGGGGCGGTAGGCACCCCTCGGCGAGCGTTGACCGAACGCCGCGTTGGGTGTCGGTCTGTTCGTGGCTTGGTTTGGTCGGATGGTCGCGCCTGGGCGATAGTGTCGGCGGGATAGCAGCCGCCGCGCAGATCACACCGACCGGATTGACGGAGGTCGAGGCGAATCGACGTCTCGCGGCGCGTGGGAAGCTCCCGCGCCAGCATGCGAGCCGTTCCTACGCGAGCATCGTCCGCGCCAACACGCTGACGATTCCCAACGGGATCCTGCTCGTCTTCGGAGTGCTGACGATCGTCTTCGCGTCGTGGCGGGATGCGCTGTTTCTGGGGATCCTGGTCTCGAACATTGCCATCGGCTCCTTCCAGGAGATCCGCTCCAAGCGAGCGCTCGATCGGCTGGCCGCGCTTGTCGCACCTGACGCGGCGGTTGTGCGAGACGGGGCAGACCGGCGCGTGCCGGTCGACGGGGTGGTGGTTGGTGATCTCGTGCGCCTGGGCGCCGGGGACCAGGTCATCGCCGACGGAAGGCTCGTGAGAGCGGACGGGCTTGCGTTGGACGAATCCAACCTGACGGGCGAGTCCGAGCTCGCCGTGCGCGGCGCTGGGGACCCGGTGTGGTCGGGTTCGTTCGCGGTTGAGGGGGCGGCGTTGTTCGAGGCCGCCGCCGTCGGCGCCGACAGCCGAGCGGCCCGCCTGACCGAGACGGCGCGGGCGTTCCGTCACCCTCGGTCAGCGCTCGAACGGGCCAGCGACCGGCTGTTGCTTTGGCTTGTCGGGCTGTCGGTCCCGCTTGCGCTCGGGCTCACGGTGTCCGCGTTTGCCCACACCGAGACGTCGACCGCACGCGTGCAGGCGATCACGGCCGGAGTGGTGAATCTCGTCCCGGAGGGACTGATCCTGCTGATCAGTTTGACCGCGGCGGTGTCTGCGTTCAAAGTCGCTCAGCGAGGGGTGCTCGCTCAGCAGCTCAACGCGATCGAGTCGCTGGCATCGGTCGACATCGTCTGCACCGATAAGACCGGCACGCTGACCGAGCCGAAGCTGCGGGTGGTCGGCCTCGTGGCCGCATCCGGCACCGACGAGCGCTCGCTCGCTCACGAGCTCGCGACCTACGCCGCCAGCTCGCCGTCTCGGAATCTGACGCTCGAGGCGATCGCCGACGCGGCGCTGGCTGACGTCGATCAGCGCACTGTGGTCGATCAGGTGCCGTTCTCCTCTCGGCGGCGGTGGAGCGCGCTCGATCTGGACGACGTCCGGCTCGTGCTTGGGGCGCCGGAGCGATTCGCCGAGACCGATCCACCGCTCGCCGAGCGGGCGCGCGCGGAGGCGAGCACCGGCCGTCGGGTGCTTGCGCTCGGGCGAACGCAGGAGCGCCTGCGCCACGACGGCTCGGACCCGCCGTTCCCCGAGGACGTGAGGCCGCTCGGGCTGGTTGTGCTCGCCGAGCGCCTGCGCCCCAGCGCGGCCGAGACCGTCGCGTTCTTCACCGCCCAGGAGGTCGACCTGAAGGTGCTCTCAGGGGACGCGCCCCCCACCGTCGGCGCGATCGCGGACGATGCCGGCGTGCCGGGGTCGGCGCCTGCGCTCGACGGGGAGGCGCTCCCAACCGACCCGATCGCGCTCCGCGACGCCGTCATGTCCGCGCCGGCCGTCGGACGGATCTCGCCCGAGGGCAAGCGCGCGGTACTGGACGCACTCGAGAGCGCGGGTCGCTACACCGCGATGGTCGGCGATGGCGTCAACGACGTTCCCGCGCTCAAGGAGGCGCGTCTGGCCATCGCCCAGGGCTCAGGTGCGCAGATCGCGCGTTCGGTCGCCGACCTCATACTGGTCCGTGATGATTTTGCGGTCGTTCCTGGCATGGTCGCCGAAGGCCGCCAGATCCTGCGCAACATCGAGCGGGTGGCTCGCCTATTCATCACGAAGAGCGTGTTCGCCGCCGTGGTCGGCCTGACGATCGCGATCCCGACCGGGACCTACCCGCTGCTCCCGCGCCAGTTCACGATCGCGGCAACGGTCACGATCGGGATCCCCGCCTTCGTGCTCGCACTGGCGCCGAGCACCGGACCCTGGCGGCCCGAGCGATTCCTGCAAGAAGTCGCGCGGTTCGCGATCCCGGCCGGAGTGGCGATCGGGATCGGAATCATCGCCGGCTACCTGATCGCCCGCTACGGCTTCGACCTGAGCCTCACCAGTTCGCGCACCGTAGCGACCGGGATCGTGGTGGTCTGCGGACTCGCGCTCGTCATGCGCATCGAGAGTGGGAACGAGACACGCCGCCTCGAGGTTGCTGGCCTCTGCGCGCTAATGCTGCTTCTGTTCGTGTTCGCGCTCGTCGTGCCTTTCCTGCGCCACTTCTACGAGCTCGCAACCCCGACCGGGGACGCGGCGATCTCATGGGCGGTCGGATCCGTCCTCGGGATCGCCGGGATGCTGGGCGCGCTGCGGCTGCTACACGCGTGAGCACCTGAGCGCCCCGGGGCGGACGCGATACCCGCGCCGGATAGCACGATCACCATCAACAGCCGCTCGGTCACGTTCGCCGAGTTACTCAGAGGGTTAGCTCACGAGCAGTGCCGCATCCCGCCCAACCCGGCCGCGGAGGCCAAGACAAGACGGCGCTCGGGTAAACAGCCTCGCCGTTCACAACCCCGCAAGGCAGGCTTCGTGCGGAGGGGCACCGCTCTAGCCTGCCTGGCGCTACTCCGTGCCTCCGACGCCGCTGGCCTCTAGCGCGAGCTCAGACCCGATGCGTCGGCTTTGCGGGATGTGGCGGTGGAGCGGCCGTCCCGGTGACGATTCTCCTGGTTCGGCTCGGGTGGTCTAGGCGCGGAGGTCGCGGCGTTGGATGCCGATCATCCCAAGTGCCGTTAGCAGGAGGCTGACGACACCCAGGACGATGACGCCGGCGACGTCGACGCCGTGAGTGAGGGGGTCGTGACCGGCGTAGTAATAGAAGGGGGAGAGGTATTTGACCCAGTCGAGTGCGCTCACTAGCGGTGCGAAACTGTTGATCAGCCAGCCGAGGATGGCCACGGCTGCGGCGGCTCCGGTTGCGAGTGATCGGAGGCCGGTGCCGGCACCGAGCGCGATCGCCAACGCTCCGGTGGCGAACCCGAAGAAGGCGAGCTGCAGGGCGAGTGCGGTGATGTGGGCGAGGGTGATCCCCCCGCCGCCGACGGCGACGCCGACGATCAGTCCGATCCAGGTCGCGAACGCGACGATCAGCACGACGGCGGCGATCGCTGCTGCCTTGGCGGCGACCAGCCGCGGGCGTCGGATCGGGTGGGCTAGCACCAGTCCCAGGATCCGGTCTTCCTCCTCGCCAGCGGTCGAGGCTGAGGCCCCAGTGATCGCGAGGGCCCCGATCACGAGCGGGCCATAGATGGCGGCGATCTCGCTTCGAAACCAGCCCGTGATGGTGCCGTAGTCCCCGCCGCCCAACAGGTTCGAGACGCTCTTCGGAACGTTCAGCTTTCCGATCGTGTGTCCAACCGTCGGGAACAGTGCGCCGACAGCGGCCATCACGGCGATCAGGCCGATGGCCGCCGAGACTGCCGTCGGCAGTCGCAGGCGGAGCGTGATCCCGGCAACCGGCAAGCTCACGCCGAGCTCTCTGCCCGGTAGTAGTGCAGGAAGATGTCCTCGAGGTCCTCCTCGCGAGGGCGGATTGCACGGACCTCGTGTGCTGCCGCGGCCTTCACGACAGCGTCGGCGGATCCCTCGAATCCCACGGTGACTGTTCGCCCGTCGGTGCGCACTTCCGTGACGCCCGGGAGCGCGCGAAACTCGCTGGCGTCGACGGGCTCGGAGAACTCGATCTCCAAGCGTTGGACGGCGACTTTGCGAAGGTTCTCGAGCGAGTCGACGACCACGAGTCGGCCTTGGTGAAGGATCGCAAGGCGATCGGTGACGCGTTCCACCTCCGACAGGGTGTGTGAGGACAGGAACACCGTGCGGCCCTCGGCGCTGACCTCGGCCAGCAGTGCGTGAAAGCTCTGCTGCACCAGGGGATCCAGACCGGCGATCGGTTCATCGAGGATCAGCAGCTCGGGTTCGTGCATGAAGGCCTGCACCAAGCCGAGCTTCTGTCGGTTGCCGGTCGACAGCTGGCGTACGGGGCGATCGATATCGGCGCCGAAACGCTCGACGAGCGCGTCGCGCACGCGTGTGTCGACCCCACCGCGGAGTTGCGCGAGATAGTCGAGCATCGCCCGTCCCGTCAGCTTCCGATACAGCGCCAGATCACCAGGCAGAAAGCCGACCCGCCGGCGGATCTCGAGACTGTCCTTGACGGTGTCCAGCCCGAGGATCCGGGCCGCGCCCGAGGTTGGCTTGATCAGATCCAGCAGTAGGCGCATCGTGGTCGACTTGCCCGCCCCGTTCGGACCCAGGAAGCCGAACACCTCCCCTTGCTGCACCTCCAAGTCGAGCCCGAACAGTCCGCGCCCCGAGCCGTAGTCCTTCGACAGGCCGCTCGTGGCGATTACGGGCTGGGCACTCACGGTAAGCGTCCCACAGGTGAGTCGCGAGTCGACTAAAGCACTGAATTCGCAGACTACACAACGTCAGGCCTTGGTGACTGTCGCGTTGGACCGTGCCTTCTGCCGGGCTCGCCCACGCCACGTCGCTCGCAGTCGACTGAGGCAAAAAGGGGTCACCAACGCCTGCTGAACATCGCCCCGTGCCCGTGTTCGCTGTGCATACGGATCGTAAGCTCGGCTGCCTGGCGGACGACCTCCTCGGCTAGTAGACGATCGTTGCGATCTACGTGGTGCGCGCGATCGGATCCGCCCGAGAGGAGTCGCCCAAATCGAGCACTGCGGAGCGCCTGCAATGGCCAAGACCACCGCTGTCCGGCGATGCCGACACGGTTCTGCTCGGTCGCCGACACGGGTCTGGTCGCGGCGCTGTTGCTGTCGCTGTCCGAAAGGCCGAAGGGGAAGTCAGATAGCCGGCCGATGAAGCTCGACGCGACCTGGTCGTTCGTGGATCCAGAAGCGAGTGATTCAAGGCTGGGCGCCCGGCCGCGCGCTGGATCTGGGCGTAACAGGACGCCAATCGTTGATGTTCGCTGCTTGCAGCTCACTGGGCGAGGCGGGCAGCTGCTAGCACCGGCCGCCTTCGCAAACGAGCCTCCGTCGCCGCTACGGCGATCCGCGCAACGTGGACGTGTGAATCAGTCGCCCAACGAGTCGATCTGATGCCACGTCTGGGGTCCGATGATCCCGTCGACCGTCAGCCCTTTGGCCTGTTGAAACACTCTGACGCCGGACTCCGTCCGCGACCCGAACTGACCATCCACACCGCCCGTATCGAATCCAGCAGCGGTTAGACGACTTTGTGCGCGCCGCACCGGAAGCCCCGTGGAGCCTTCACGCAGCACCGGCTCATCGAACTCAGCGAACTCGTCGATGTTGCGCCAGGTGATCAGGCCGACGACGCCGTCAACGCCGATGCCCCGATCCTCCTGGAACGCTTTCACCGCAGCCTCTGTCTGAGCTCCGAACACACCGTCGATCGAACCCGGATTGTGTCCGGTTTCTTGCAGGGCGACCTGAAGTTCGCGCACGGCCTCGCCGCGCGATCCGGTTCTCAGAATCGGTTCAGCCATCTGTCCTCCCCAATCGTTTGTTACAGCGAACGTCTACTACCGGCCCGCAGCTGGGCCCAGAAGCAACCCCAGCTGTTACGAGCGGCGCGACAGCACTCCCTGTCAACCGCCGCGCTCCTTACAAGATACGAACTCGGACGGCTCCACGCACGTGAACTGCGTCACACCTCCTTCGAAACCGTGGGACGGGTTCCTCCGCTCTCCAGGTACACGAAGCCGCGTGGCCTGTGCTTTGCCAGCCCCCCGTCGTGATCGACCGGACGCTCAAAGTCTGAGCGTCCCGACCAGACCCCTGCTCAGCCGCCGCCCCGGGGGTCAGCGGCCGACTTCTCCTTGACCGCCTCGCGCAGCCGAAGGAGCAGCGTGCTCGCCGGCTACTGACGCCGGTCGGAATGCCGAGCGTTCGTGACAGCGGGAGTCTGCATCCGCGCAGCGCGGCGCTCGTTCTCGGCATTGCCGCGATTAGCCGGTGAAGCTCGGTTTGGTTCGAGCGGTGGCGATGATTGATGCGTGAGTTGTGTGGTAGGTGTGTTTGGTGGCGCTGGCGCGGTGGATCCCGCGGCGCAGCCTTAGGCAGATCGTGGCCTTGCCGGCGTGCGATGTGTGTTTGCTGTGGCCCGCGAGGTGGATCGTGGCGCCCGCGACGGGATGGCCAGTCGAGCTCGCTCTAAATGCAACGCAGACGCGCGTGCCGGCCTGAACTCTGGCTGGTGAGACCGTCAGCATTAGCGGGCGGGCAGGGGTCTTGAACGTGTGATCGGCGCCGTCGCTCGTTCCCGCCGCGTTGACCGCGACGATCCGGTAGTGGTAGGTCGTGTCCGGGGCCAGACCGGAGATGGACGCCGACGCTGACTGGGTGGTCGTCCCTGAGCCGGCGCTCTTGACGCTGGTCAGCTTGCCGTAGTGGGTCGAGGTTCCATACTCGAAGTGGTAGCTAGTTGCCGACCCGTTCGGGTTCACCGTGCCGTCCACTGTGGCCGAGGTGTGGGCGAGATTGCTCACCGCGCCGGTCGTGACGGTCGGGGGGACCGCCTTCGGGGGGGCCGCCTTGGTCGTGAACGTCATGTCGGCACCGTCGGTCGTGCCGTTGTCGTTGGTAGCGACGATCCGGTAGTGGTAAATGGTGCCCGGCGAGAGGCCAGAGATCACCTGTGAGACCGAGTGCACGGTCGAGTCGGACCCCACCGCCGCGGCGGGCACCGGCACGCTCGTGCCATCCGCGGTCGTCCTTCCATACTCGAAGTGGTAGCTCGTCTCAGACCCCGCCGGATTCACCGTCCCGTTGAGCGTCGCGCCACCGACCGTCACCCCCGAAGCTGGCTCGGTCGTCGCCGCCGGCGTACTAGCGATCGTCACGTCATCAACACCCGCGTTGAAGAAATTTTGATTGTCGACCTGCGCGACGCGCAGCCTCACCGTCTGCCCCGCGAACGGCGTCAGGTCGACCTTCATCGGCGTCGGGGACAACGACTCCGGATCGCCGGTCTGAGTGGCAAACACCGTTAGCAGGATGTCGGACGGATCGACGGAGGTCAGCGGCGCGCTCGGCTTCATCACATCGATCCGATACTGCTGATTCGGGAAGGACGTCGTGTAGTCAAGCGTGGACGGATTCGCGATCGGCGCTTGGCTCGTGTAGTAGACGTACAGCGACAGGGTGTGCTTCGCGCCAGCCTCCAGCGCAACGTCCTGATACAGGATGTTCGAGGCGGGTCCGCCTTGGTCGGTGATCGCCGCAAACGTGCCCTGCGGCGGAGCGGGGATGGTGAAGCCATTCAACGGCGAACTAGTTCCGCTGTACACCTGCCAGCTGCCCTCGCTGCCAGCCTGATCCTGCTAGTGCCAGCCGGTGAAATCACCCGTCTCAAAACCACCGTTGACGACCCGTCGCGGCGCGGGCGACCGCCGGAGCCAAACACACACCGAGCGCCACCGTGAGTGCGACCACCCTCAGGACCCCAAAACGAAGCCGGAAACCCATCTCCATCACTCCCTTACCCGTACACCAGAGCGGTCCCGAAGCACTCTGCTGGCCCGACGCAAAACCGTACCTCACCCGCACGCGTCACACAACCGGACGGCCCTAAGGCTGACGCAACGATCGAGCGGAAATTGACGATGCGAACTGCACACTCGGCCGCTCCCTGCTCGTGCCGAATTGCGAGACGCTTGCCGTCAGCGAGTCGAGACGTGCATTCGTACTGGCGCAGTGCATGGCAGTCGATGAGAACCCAGGGATGGACATAAGCGCTGCCGGCGTTCACGATCCGGTTGGAGAGCGATGTCCAAGCACGCAACCCACGCCCCAACGGCAGCCTTCGAGGCGGCGGAGCGGCGACTATTTGACGCATGCGCAACGCAGATCGCCAGCCGACGCGTCCGCCTGGCTGACCCGCCGCTTGCTGTTCGTGTGCTCGAGGCGGGCGATGGTCCGCCGCTCCTGCTCGTGCACGGCAGTGGCATGAGCGCGTCGACCTGGGCGCCGCTGCTGCAGTACCTGGAAACCCATCGGCTGATCGCCTTCGACCTCCCGGGGTTCGGGCTCAGCGACGCGTTTGATTACGCCGGTCGATCACTGCGCGAGCACGCGGTTGCGCAGCTCACGTCGCTGCTCGACGCGCTCGACCTCGAACGGGTCCCCGTCATCGGCACCTCGCTGGGTGGCATGTGGGCGCTCTGCTTGGCCGTCGAAGCGCCGGAGCGGATCACCGCGCTGGCGTCGCTCGGGGTTCCTGCCGTCGCGCTGCCCGGCATGCGCGGCGATCCGTTCTTCACCGCGCTCTCCACGCCCGGGGTGCGTCACGTGGTCGCGCGGGTCGGCTCGCCGAGCGTCAATGTCTCCCGAAGGTCCTTGGCCCGCGGTGCGATCGGATCCCGTGCGGCTGAGCTCGCGCCCGATGGGTTCTTCGATGTCGTCCATGAGGGCATGCGACAGCCGGGCTTCCGTACGGCGATGTTGAGCCACATGTGGCTCGCGATGCGCATCGGACGACCCCGTCCGGAGAACTTCCTCTCCGACACTGAGCTCCAACGCATCGCCGCGCCCGTGCTCATGATCTGGGGAGACGACGACCCATACGGCGGCCCGGAGATCGGCCGGCGCGCCGCCGCGCTGATCCCCGACGCGCAGCTCGAGGTCATGCCAGGGCGCCACGCTCCATTTTTGGACGACCCCCAGCGCTGCGGCGCGTTGATCGACCAGCTGCTTGGCTGAGTAGCAGCCCCAGCAGACCGTTCGCGAAGCGACGAAGCAACACGCACCGAGACCCATTAGTGCGACGCCGCGTTCGTCGGCCGCCCTGCCGACGCGTATGCTTGGACGTTCCTCAGCGAGACGCCCACGGAACTCGCGGACGGCAGACACCTGCTATCTGGCTGCGGGGCTTCTGGCGAGCCGCGCGCCGACTTCCCTCCCTTGCGCGGAAGGGCGCATCTTCGTTTGACCGGCGGACCGGCTCTTGCCAGCGACTGCTAGCTGGACGACCGCGGGCGAGCAAGCACATCAAGCCCGAAAGCAACACTGTCCGGTCGCGTTCGCAGACGCCAGACTCTCGCCTTTTCCCTACCGCGCGGCTCGCGTTCGGTAAGCGTGAGTCGGGGACATCCCGTGACGCGAATTGGACATTTGGATGTCGTTCTACAACTAACCGCAGCCGGTGTTGAACCCGCAGCTCGAACACGTGTAGCAACTGCCGGTGCGCTGCATCATGCCGCCGCACTGCTGACACGCGGGGCCGAGGTCAAGACCGCGGCGGACGGCCGGCACGACCGGTGGGTCGTCGGTCAGCGCCGATGACGCGGGCTGCGAGGCCGGCGGGGTCTCGCCCTTCGCGGCCGGTGCAGGGGCGGCCGGCGCTGGGGTCGAGGTGTCGCCCAGATGCGAGCTGGCGGCGTCCTGCGCGGCCTGTCGGGCGCGAACCTCCTTGGTGAGGATGCCGAGCTCCTCCTGGAGGTCGACGTCCAAGAACCGCGACGCGAGCCACCGCATGATGTAGTCGGGCATCGACTTCGAGAACGGGATCTCCGGATTGGTGGTCATGCCCTCGGGCTCGAAGCGCATGTAGCTGAACTTCCGCACGAGCGTCTCGAGCGGCACCCCGTACTGGAGCGCGATCGAGATCGCGG
Organism: uncultured Solirubrobacterales bacterium; assembly: GCA_963730075.1. Lineage (GTDB taxonomy): Bacteria > Actinomycetota > Thermoleophilia > Solirubrobacterales > Solirubrobacteraceae > Palsa-465. The sequence goes on from CAVSQH010000007.1 coordinate 230,034, forward strand.
TCGCGAACGAGTTCATCATCCCGCGCAGGGTCGAGCCTTCCTTGCCGATATCGGTCAGGAAGATCTCGCCGACCGTTCCGTCCTCGTACATCCCCGCGGTGATGTAACCCTCGTGGCCGCCGATCGAGAACTTGTGGGTGATCGACTGGCGCTCGCGCGGCATCCGGCGACGCTTCGGCGGCGCCTTGGCGAGCGCGTCGGCGACCGCCTTGTCGATCTGCGCCTGGGCATCGACGGGCGCGGGCGCGTCCTGCTGCGCGTCGGTCCGCAGCGCCTGCGCTGTCTTGGAACCGTCACGGTAGATCGCCAGCGCTTTGATGCCGAGCTTCCAGGCCTGGGTGTAGGCGTCGGCGATGTCATCGACGGTGGTCGTCTCGGGCATGTTCACCGTCTTCGAGATCGCGCCGCTGATGAACGGCTGCACCGCGCCCATCATCTTGATGTGGCCCATGTGCGAGATCGCCCGCTCGCCGACCGCGACGTCGAACACCGGCAGATGCTCCTCGTCCAGCGCCGGGGCGCCGATGATCGTCCCGTGCTCGTTTACATAGGCGACGATCTGCTCGACCTGCTCCTCTGAGTAGCCGAGCGTCTCCAGCGCGAGCGGCACCGTCTTGTTGACGATCGTCATCTGGCCGCCGCCGACCAGCTCCTTGAACTTGACCAGCGAGAAGTCCGGCTCGACACCGGTCGTGTCGCAGTCCATCAGGAACGAGATCGTGCCCGTCGGGGCGAGCACTGTCGCCTGGGCGTTGCGGTAGCCGTGTTTCTCGCCGGCGGTGACCGCCTCGTCCCAGGCGGTACGCGCAGCTGCGAGCAACGCCGGATCGGCGCACGACTCGTCGGCGATCGCGTGCGAGGCGTCGCGGTGCATCCGCATCACGGCGTTGTGCTCGTCGCGGTTCTCGGCGTAGTGGTCATACGGCCCCATCGCCGCCGCGATCCGCGCCGACCCGAGATAGCCGCGGCCGGTCATCAGCGCCGTGATCGCCGCGGCCGTTCCGCGGCCCGCGTCGGAGTCGTACGGCACGCCGTCGGCCATCAGGTAGGCGCCGAGGTTCGCGTAGCCGAGACCCAGCTGCCGGAAGGCGCGGGCGTTGACGCCGATCTCCTCGGTCGGATAGCTCGACGGCGAGACGACGATCTCCTGAGCGAGGAACACGATGTCGACCGCGTGCTCGAACGCGTCGACGTCGAACGTTCCGTCGGCGCGCCGGAACTTCATCAGGTTCAGCGAGGCGAGATTGCAGGCCGAGTCGTCGACGTGCATGTACTCGCTACACGGGTTCGACGCATTGATCCGGCCCGAGACCGGGGAGGTGTGCCACTCGTTGATCGTCGTGTCGTACTGGACGCCGGGATCGGCGCAGCGCCATGCGGCCTCCGCGATCTCCTGCATCAGCTCGCGGGCCGGGATCGGATCGCCGATCGGCTCGCCCGTCACGCGTGCGGTCAGGTGCCATTGCTCGTCGTTCTCGACCGCGCGCATGAACTCGTCACTGACTCGCACCGAGTTGTTCGCGTTCTGGTACTGGATCGAGAAGAAGCCCTCGCCGTCGATCGACATGTCAAAGCCTGCATCGCGCAGCGCGGCGGCCTTGTCCTCCTCCTTGGCCTTGCACCAGATGAAGTCGCGGATGTCGGGGTGGTCGACGTCGAGCACGACCATCTTCGCGGCACGGCGCGTCTTGCCGCCCGACTTGATCGTGCCCGGCCCACGCATCGGCGCCGCGCATGAAGCTGACCGGGCCCGACGCGGTGCCCCCCTTGGACAGAGGCTCCATCGAGCCGCGGATCTTCGACAGGTTGATGCCCGAGCCCGAGCCGCCGCGGAAGATCTTGCCCTCCTTGGTGTTCCAGGCGAGGATCGACTCCATCTCGTCGTCGACCGAGAGGATGAAGCAGGCGCTGCACTGAGGCTGCTCCTCGAACCCGACGTTGAACCAGACCGGCGAATTGAACGCGGCCTGCTGGTGCAAGAGGATGTGCGTCAGCTCGTCCTCGAAGGTCGCGGCGTCGGCGGCGGTGGCGAAGTAGCCGCGCTCGCGTCCCCAATTCGAGATCGTTCCCGCAACCCGGCCGATCATCTGCTTGACCGACCGCTCGCGCGCCTCGGACCCGAGCTGGCCGCGGAAGTACTTCTGCGCGACGATGTTGGTCGCGTTCTGCGACCACGACTTCGGGAACTCGACGTCGCGCTGCTCGAACGAGACCTTGTCGCCGTGGCCGATGCGCGCCTCGCGCAGCTCCCACTCGACCGCATCGAACGGATGCTGTCCGGCCGTCGTGAAGTAACGGCGGATCGAGAGACCCTCACCCGCCCTCGTGCTAGGGCTGATCTGGGTTTGCGGTGCTTGCGACATCCGTCCTGCTCCTCTCGTTTTCCGCTCGTTCGGGCGCCCCACCTCGGCTGCTTACCGGCCAAGGGGTGAACATCGAAGGATTGCGCACACACCGGACGGAAAAACTAGGCCGGCGGGTGGCCAGAGAGCGGTTACTGCAGACCTCTAATTTTACTCCGCTCGGCCTCTAAACCAGGGTCCACGACATCCCCGCCGGACCGGCGCGACGCGCCCTCGCGCTCGACCCACGGGCGGCCCCGAAATGCGGCACGTGCGCGCGCGAGCGAGCACACGTGTTATATGTCCGCGGCGCCGATGTCCCTGCCCTCACCCACTCGATGAAGCTGCTCGTCACCGGCGGCGCCGGGTACATCGGCTCGATCGTCGCCCGAGAGCTGATCGACGCCGGGCACGAAGTCGTCGTGCTCGACAGTCTGGAGCGTGGGCACCGAGAGGCTGTGCCCGACGGGGCTCGGCTGCTGGTCGTCGACCTCCGCGATCAAGAGCCAGTCCGCGAGGCGCTCGAGGACGGCTACGACGGGGTACTCCACTTCGCGGCGTTCGCGCTCGTCGGCGAGTCGGTCAGCCACCCCGGGCTCTACTACCGCAACAACGTCGGCGGGACCCTCAACCTGCTCGAGGCGATGGTCGCGGCCGAGGTGCCGCGGCTCGTGTTCTCCTCGACCTGCGCGGTCTACGGTCAGCCCGATCGGGTCCCGATCGCCGAGGATGCGCCCCCCGGCCCGCCAATGCGTACGGCGCCTCGAAGCTCGCGGTCGACGGCATGATCGGCGACTTCTGCGCCGCGCACGGCCTCGGCGCGGTGAGTCTGAGGTACTTCAACGTCGCGGGGGCCAGCGGCGAGGCCGGCGAGGACCACGACCCCGAGACCCATTTGATTCCCAACGTGCTCCGTGCGGCAAGCGGCCGCAACCCGCATGTCGACGTGTTCGGGACCGATTACGAGACTCCCGACGGAACGGCGATCCGCGACTACATCCACATCGAAGACCTCTCAGCAGCCCATCTGCTGGCGCTCGACGGGGCGCAGGGAGGCGAGCACCAGATCTTCAATCTCGGCAACGGCAACGGCTTCTCGGTCGGCGAGGTGATCGCAGCCGCGCGCGAGGTCACCGGCGCCGAGATCGCCACGCGCGAGGCGCCAAGGCGTCCCGGCGATCCGCCGATGCTGGTCGCCGCGAGCGAGAAGATCCGCGCCGAGCTCGGCTGGAGTCCGCGCAAGCCCGAGCTCGAGCGGATGATCGCCGACGCGTGGGCGTTCATGCGGGCCCGGCCCGACGGCTATTCAGAGTAGGTCGCCGACCGCCGCGAGTGCCGCGGTCAGCACCTCGCTAGGCGGCTTGGACCCGTCGATCACCCGGATCCGGTCGGGCTCCGCGGCAGCCAACTCGCGATACGCGAGGGCGATCCGCTCAAAGAACGGATCGGCTTCGAGCTCGAGCCTGTCGGGCGCGTCACCGCGCCCCTGGGACCGCTCACGCCCGATCGCCGGGTCGATCGACAACAGCAGGGTCAGGTCAGGCGTAAGACCGCCGGTCGCGAACGCGTTGATCTCGCGGACCGCCTCGATCCCGAGCTCGCGCCCGGCCCCCTGGTAGGCGAGCGAGGAGTCGACGAACCGGTCAAGCAGCACGGCGACCCCCTGATCGAGGAGCGGTTCGAGTGCCTCCTGCACGAGCTGGGCGCGCGCGGCCGCGTACAGGAGCGCCTCGGCCCGCGCCGAGATGTCGAGCGACGGGTCCTTGACCAGCTCGCGGACCAATTCGGCGACGCGGACCCCGCCCGGTTCACGGAGCAGCCGTGCGTCAGCCCCGCGCGAGCGCAGTGCGTCCGCGAGTGCGACCGCGAGCGTGGTCTTGCCCGCACCGTCGAGTCCTTCGATCGTGATCAGCTTGCCGCGCACTATCAACTCCGCTTCGACCCTACCGCGGGCTACGATCGCAGCCGATGCTCGCAGAGCTAGAACGCCATCCTCACGCGCGCGCCGTCCTCGCGACGGCGCTCGAGGACGGGCGGCCCTCGCACGCGTATCTGTTCCACGGACCCGGCGGCGCCGGGAAGCGCGTCGCGGCCAGGGCGCTGGCCGCCGAGTTGCTGTCGGAGGGATCCGCGGATCCCGAAAACGCCCGCGAGCGAGTCCGCCACGGGACGCATCCGGACCTGACGTGGGTCGTCCCAAGCGGAGCACACGAGATCCTCGTGAGCGACATCAGTGGTCCCGTGATCAGCGCCGCGAGCCGGACGCCGTTTGAATCCAGCCGCCGCGTGTTCGTGATCGAGCGCGTTGACGAGCTCGGTGACGAGGCCGCCAACAGGATGTTGAAGACGCTCGAGGAGCCGGCGTCGTTCGTCCACCTGATCCTGTTGACCGACCGGCTTGGCGAGGTTTTGCCGACGATCCGTTCGCGCTGTCAGCTGGTCCGCTTCGAGCCATTGAGCGATCTGGAGGTTGCGGCCGGCGTCGAGCAGCTGGGTGTCGCGGCATCGACGGCGCTCGCCTGCGTGCGCCTGGCACTCCAGGACGCCGACCAGGCCCGCGAGCTGGCCAGCGAACAGGGGATCGCCCTGCGAGCGGCGGCTGAGCGGTTCGCGCGCGCGGCACTCGCCGGCGAGGCGGGAGCCACCCGCCCGTGGGTCGAGCTGCTCGCGGCCGTGCGCGCGCGGGGGGATGCTGCGGCGGTCGAGCTCGAGTCGATGCAGGAGGCCGAGCTCGAGCTGACCTCCCGCAAGGAGCAGAAGCGGGTCAAGACCGAGTGGACCGAGCGGGGGCGGCGGACCCGCCGTCGGATCCAGACCGGGGCACTGGATCTCGGTCTGCAGCTGGTCGCCCTCTGGTACGCCGATCTCGCGCTGCTGGCGTGGGGCGCCGAGGACCTGGTCCGCAATTGCGACCGGATCGCGGAGTTGCGCGAAGACGCGCAGTCCGAGCGCGGGGGAGACCCCGATCGTCTGCGGGCGGCGATCGAGCTGGTCGAGGACACGCGCCAGCGTTTTGAGCTCAACGTGTCAGAGGATCTCGCCTGCGAGGCGCTCGCCTACAGACTCGAGCAGACGCTGGCGTCATGACCGGAAGCTCACGCGTCTTCCTGCGCGGACCGAGCCGCGCCGACCAGGAGGAGTTCATCGACCTGATGCGCGCCAGCCGCGCATTCCACAGCCCGTGGGCGACGGCGCCGACCGACGAGGAGCGCTTTTCGGCATACCTCGCGGACGCTCGACGGGTCGACTTCGAGGCCCTGCTGCTGTGTCGCACCTCGGACGAGGCGATCCTGGGCTTCTTCAATCTGTCGCAGATCGTGCGCCGGGGCTTTCAGAGCGCCTACTTGGGCTATTCGGTCGGCAAGCCGTTCGCCGGCCAGGGGTATATGCGCGAAGGGCTGGAGCTCGTCCTGCGCCACGCGTTCACAACCATGCGCCTGCACCGGGTCGAGGCGAACATCCAGCCGACCAATACCGCGTCACTCGCGCTCGCGCGCGGGGCCGGCTTCAGGCGCGAGGGTTTCTCGCCTCGGTATCTGAAGATCGGCGGCCGCTGGCGCGACCACGAGCGGTGGGCGATCCTGGCCGAGGAATGGCGCGAGCGCGCGCGCCTCGCCGGCGACTCGGACGGTTTCGTCTGAGCAACCACCGGAGCTAGACTGGCGAACCGCGCCGACGTAGCTCAGCTGGTAGAGCACTTCACTCGTAATGACGTGTCGCGGGCTAACGCCCCCCGTCTTGCGTAGCCCGGTGGTCGCGATAAGTTCGGCAAATGCGGGTCATTTCATCGACAGCCAGGCTGCCCACGAGCGCACAGGAAGAGTCACAGGTGGACACGACCACCGAACGTGTTGCAGCTCCGACGCAGCCCCGTTTCTGCCCGCTTCTGGATCTGGCCGTAACGGGAAGCCTGACCCAGAGTGCCCCCTGGGCGACAAACCAGGAGCCGTCCGAGGCAGACGAGCTCGTCAATTCGGCTCTAACGGACATACGCTCAGGATTCCGCGACGCGGTGGAACTCGGCGCTAGTGAGGTGAGCGAGAATCGTGCCTGTGCTACCCGATCAGGCCGTGCGGTGGGTGACCGAAGTGATTGGTTCCGGGAGCCGGGTCGAGTCGGCTCGTCATCTGCGCCTGGGCGGCTGGCACGTAAACCACGCCCTTGACGTCATCGATGCTCGTGGTAGTTCGCACCGCTTGGTTCTCCGGCGGTGGGCTCGGCCGGGCTGGGAGCTGGACGATCCCGACTATACCGTCGAGCGGGAAGCCCGCGTGCTCGAGCTTCTGCGTCCCACCGAGGTTCCCGCACCAGCGATGGTGGCGGCCGATCCGACCGGCGAGGAGTGTGACGTGCCGGCGATACTCCTGACCCGCCTGGCCGGTCATCCGCCGCGCCCGGCAGACGTCGACCTCGACGGCTTCTGCTGCCAGCTCGCCGCGACGCTCGCCCAGATCCATGATGTTGACGGCGAGGCCGAGGCTCACCTGGTCCCCTACCGCCTCTACTACGACCGCGCGCAGGCAACTCCCGCCACCTGGATGCCGGCCACGCCGATCTGGGTCCGGGTGATCGCCGCCGTCCGCGAGCCGCCGGCGCCGGCCACCATGACGATGATCCACCGCGACTACCACCCAGAAAACACGCTGTGGTCCCGGGGCCACCTGACCGGTGTCGTGGACTGGACGCAGGCATCGTGGGGCCCGCCCGCGCTGGACGTGGGGCATATGCGCTGGAACCTGGTCCTCGATCACGGCCAGCAGGTCGCCGATCGGTTCCTGGCCTGCTACCGAGCAACGACCGGAAGAGCCCTGTATGACCAGTCGTACTGGGACCTCGTCAGCCTCCTGGACCTGTTGCTCGACGGCGACGAACCCGGCGACATCGAACCAGGCGACCTGCGGCGCTTTGAGGACTACGCCAAGACGGTGCTCTCGCAGCCGAAGTGAGCGTCTCGAAACCCGTTCCCGTACCGGTCAGGCGTCTGGTTGATGGCTGCGCGCTCGCGGGTACCCAGCGGTGTGTTGCCCGTCCCGCCGCTGCTGCGCGCGAAGCCGCTCAGGAGCTCCCTGGGTGAACGCCCGGGACGGCGGCGCCGGGCTGCGCTAGGTGTCGAGTGAGGCGTTCGGTGGTGAACCTTCCATGGCACGCTCCGCGATCGTTTGGTGTCGGCTCCAACGCGTTCCCCGTACGAGCGGTTCGCGTCTTTGGGTGCACGTTCGCCAGTGGAAGCTGCAAACCGAAGCGTTCACCCGGGGCAGCGCGACCGCCGCCAACCGCGCGCTAGCTCCCACACGTCGGTGTCGCGAACGACCGAGTGGGACGACCCAACAGCGCTGCGCTGCTGTTGACGCAATGCGTCTTGTGGTCGCACACGAAGCAGTGGGGACCAGATGTTTGAGATGGCTGCATTCACAAACGACGACCATCCTGGCCGACGGCCGCGGCGCGGTGCCACAGTTCTCCTTTGGCCCGGCCGCGTTCAAGAGCGGCAGCGCCGTCGGCGTGACTCCCTCGGCGACGGAGCAGAAGCGATCGTGTGAAGGTAGCGTCGGTAGCTGGGTGATGACGGCGACTGACTGGAGCCAGCACGTCCGCGGCGTGGTCTCGGCGCTCTAGCGCCACGGCGGCGGGCTCACCAGGGCTGGTCTGGGTGCCCGAGCAGACCGTACGTGTCGAAGCCAAGCCGTGGCACCCCGCCGCTTGGCACACTTCGCACTCGTCGTAACCCAAAGCCCCCGGCCAGACACAGCTGGTTGCTGGCTGATCGCCGACGGGCTCTGGCCGCGGTGGCTCCGGGCTCAACCGCCGCGTGGGACGCCACGATCGCGGCCGCGCATGGCTCGAACGCGCCGTACCCGTGATCACGGGAGAGCTCGAGTGCGCGGGTGAGATGAGCTCAGAGCTGGGGGTCGCGCCGTTAGGCTTCACCCGTGGCCGAGTTGCCCGAGATTCGCTACGCCAAGTGCGACGGGCGCGAGGTCGCATATCAGGCGCTGGGTTCGGGCGCGGTCCCGTTTGTCGGATACTTTGAAATCGGCGCCCATCTTGACCTGATGTGGACCGATCCTGCTTGGGTCCAGCAGGCGGAGCGCTTCAGCGGACTGTGGCGCGTGGCTTTCTTTCAGATGCGGGGTATCGGCTTGTCAGAGCCGGTCGAGCGTCGGCCGACACTCGAGGAGCAGGCTCGCGACGTCGCGGCGGTGATGGATGCCGCGGGCATGCCACGGGCACAAGTCATCGCGCTCGGCGCGACGGCGCCCGGCGCGGTCGTGTTCGCGGCCTCGTATCCGGACCGCGTCGACGGCCTGGTGCTCGTGTGTCCGTACCTGTCGATGCCGCTGGCTGACGACCCCGACCTCACCGGCTGGGAGCCGGGCGCGGCGCGTCGTTTCGCTGATTGGTGGTTGGAGAACGTCGACCGCTGGGGGAGCGGGATCGTCGTGGACGGCTGGGACCCGACGCTCGCATCGCCCCGTAACTACCGCCAGCTCGGCGTGCTCGAGCGGACTGCCGCCAGCCGGCCTGTTGCCCGGGCGTATGTGGAGGCTGCGATGCGGAGCGACGTGTCGCGGATCGCCCCTGAGGTGCAGTGTCCTGTGCGGGTTCTGCACATGCCGACCAATAGGTTGCCTGAGGCAGTTAGCCGCCATGCCGCGGAGCTGTTTCCGAAGGGTGAGTTGCGCGTTCTGCGACCAACCGAGCCTGGCATGTCCTGGGGCGAGAGCCTCGCCCCGGTCTGGGAACACAATGCCGAACTTGTGAGCGGCCGGGCGACGACGCCGTCGGACCGCGTGCTGGCAACGGTGATGTTCGAGGACGTGGTCGGCTCGACAACGCTCATCTCGCAGATCGGTGACGACGCCTGGGGTGAGCTTCGCGTCCGCCGCGACCGCCTCGTTCTCGATTGCGTCGAGGAGCACGGCGGACGGGTGGTCCAGACCGCCGGGGACGGCTCGATGTGCACGCTGCCGGGCCCTGCGGTCGCGGTCCGCTGTGCCGAGCGGTTGCATGAGGTGATGCGCTCGCTGGATCTCCGGCTGCGGGTCGGCATCCACACCGGCGAGTGCGAGCGGATCGGCAATGAGCTGGCCGGCCTGGCGGTCCATATCGCCGCCCGGATCGGTGCGGTCGCCACGCCCGGCGAGACGTTGGTCTCGCGGACAGTGAGCGACCTGGTCGCCGGCTCGGGTCTCGACTTCGCCTCACGCGGGATCCATCAGCTCAAGGGCGTGCCCGGCGACTGGGAGCTGCTTGCGAGTAAGGGCAGCGCGACCACGCCACGCGTACCCGCGCCGGCGCCTCAGCCGCGACTAGGCGACCGGCTGATCGTCACCACGGCGCGCCGGGCGCCGCGCGTGCTGACCGCCATAAACCGTCTGGACTCGGCCCTCGCTCGGCACCGTACGTAAGGATCGACCCCGATATCGCGCGCCCGTGCCGAAGCAGCCCAGCGCCTAGACACTGGCGGGAGTTTAGGTCGTGAGCCTAACTGCAAGGCGGGCACCCAGTTCTGGGTGTCTACACACCCAAGAACTGGGTGGAAGACCGGCACCGCATCCTCGAGCCTGCGTGGCATCGCCGAGAGACACCGCGTCACGCGGCCTTTCTAAGGAGCAACGCCATGTCATCCACTCTGCACACAGAGATCGTCCGCAGCCGCCAGCTGGAGGCCGCCGGCCGCGAACTGCACGCCATACAGGCCCAGGAGGCGAGCGTCCTGGCTCGCGTCGGTGGCAGTGCGAACAGGCGTCGCGGCGTCCGCGCGGTCACCGTGCTCGCTGCCGTCGGACTCTGCATCGCTATCGCGACCACGACGCCGGCGAGCGCCCACGCGAGTCAACACTCTGCGCGTCTAAGCCACGCCGCGACGACCAACGGCCTGTCGCGCCCGCGCGCCCTGGCCTCTCGAGCCTCCGATGCAGATGCACTGAGGTCCACCGCCCACCACGCAAAGAGCCACACAGTGAAACTCTCCGGTCTGATCGCCACGCTTTCGTCGACCGGCGCCGCGGGAGTGCCCGGTACCACAGAGACAGATTCTGGCATTCTCGACGGGACGGTGTCCGGTCGCGCCGTCGGACGAGGCGCCTTCTATCAGAGCTCGACGTGGGGTCCGGGGCTCACGCTGGCGGGAGGCGGCAGAGTCTTCAACCCGCTCGGGAGCATCAAGTTCAACGCCACCGCGACGTGGACGGTCAACGCAAATGCCACCGAGTCATACACCGGCAAACTCAAGATCACGGGCGGCACGGGGCTCTACAGAAATGCGCACGGCACCGTCAACGTCACCGGCAACGCGCCCGCAGACGGCAATAGCCACGCCGCGACGATAAGCATCACAGGCCACATCACCTACTGAGGGAGCAGTTCAGCGATGGCGGCGGTGCTGAAGGACCAGACCAGCCGCTCCGAGTCCGCTGGCGTCCTGGCCGCTGCTTGACGCTTCACGGATCCATGGGAGCGCGTGCGTGCTTTGGCAAGCTTGCAGTTCCGAGCCCGGCGCTGGACATGTGCTCGAAATGGCCGCTAGCCGTCTGCTCGAGTTCCGCTTATTTCGGGATTGGGCCGCCGACGATCGCACGCTCATCCGAGCCAGCGGCTATCTGGGGCTGTCAGATGATCGTGGACCTGGGTTGGAGGAGCGCGGCGGCGCGTGGCTCGAATGCGCCGTACCCGTGTTCACGTGAGAGCTCGAGCGCGCGCCGCGCGTGCTGGCGGGCTTGGTTACGCTGGCCGCGCGCGAAGAGCCTCTCGGCCCAGCCGAGGTGCGCACGCGCCGCCCACACGAGCATCCCGCCGCGCTCCTGGATCTCGATCGCCCGCGCGAAGTCCTGGTCGGCTTGCTCGTCGCGGCCGAGCGCCGCGGCGAGCAAACCCAGGTAGGTCCGCGCGTGGCCGCATGCGATTGTCCCGTTCCAGGCGACCTGGTCGGCCCACGGCTCGATCAGCTCATACAGGATTTCCGCGGCATCGTTGACGCCGGCTTGTGCGGCGGCGTCGGCGTACAGCGCCAGCGCGGCGGTTCGCGTCTGCTCCCACGGCACGTGCTCGAAGCGGTCGCGTGCTGCCTCGGCGACGATCGCGGCCGCCTCGTCGCCGCGACCCAGCCAGCAGAGGGTCCACGCCAGCGCCGCGTTCCACGCGGGGACCAGCGGCGTTTGCCTGCACGCTCTGCTCGAGCAGCGCGACGATCTCGCCGGCGCGACCCTGCAGGACGCGGAGGAAGATGATCTGCGCGCCGTGGATCATGAGCCTGTCGGGCTCGCCGGCGTCGCTGCCGAGCTGCAAGCGCCTGCTCCGCGCAGCGCTCGGCCTCCGCGAGGTCGCCCCGCAGCAGTGCCACGCACGCTCTGACGCGCATTGCGCCGTGCCAGCGCATCGTCGGTTCGCCGAGCCGCTCGGCGATCACAACCATCCGCTGTCCCACGTTCTCAGCACGCTCGAGCTGACCGGATTCGACCATCACCACCCGCTCCGCCGACGCAGCCCAGAATTCGAGTGCGGGGTCGCCGGCCGCCTGAACCGCCGCCACCAGCTCTTCCAGGTGTGCGACGCGCCGCTCCAGCCCGTCAGGCGCCTGGAAGACCCGGAACCAGCCGGTCAGTACGCGGGCCGTGGTTCGGGGCGTGCCGATCTCGCGTGCGAGTGCCAGCGCCTGCTCGGCGAGCTCTCTGCGGTGACGGTGGTCGTGCTCGTAGAGCAGCTCGACCGCCTGCAACGACAGCAGCCCGGCGCGCCGGTCGGGATCGTCGTCGAGCTCGAGCGCCCGCTCGATCGCCGCCACCCGCTCCTGATCGACCTGACCGGTAAGCGCTCGTCTGCGCCGCGACTGTTGGCCAGCGCCGCGCGCGCCGCCCGCTCCCCGTCCTCGAGCTCCGAGGCGATCCGGGAGGCGTCGAGCAGCGTCTCGCCGGTAGGCGGCGTCGCCGGTCAGGCGCTGCGCCTCGCCGAGTCCGATCAGCGATCGCAGCGTGTGGCGCGATCGTCGCGGCCGCCGAGCAGCTCCAGCGCGCGACCGAACAGCTGCAAAGCCTCAGTCGGGCGCGAGGCTGTCCAGCGCGCGCTCGCCGGCCATCGCCGCGTAGGTCACGGCCTTGTCGAGATCGACGGTGGTGGTCGCCTCGGCCCAGTGCGTGCGCGAGCTCGCCAACCCTAGCCCCGGGGTCGCCCGCCGAGCTGCTCCTCGAGCGCTTCGGCGACCCGATGATGCACCCGCGCCCGACGCGTGTTCCCGAGCCCCTGGTAGAGCGTGTGGTTGATCAGCGCGTGCTCGAACGTGAACCGGCCGACCTGGTCGGTCGATTCGTGCAGCAGCGTCGCGCCGACCGCCGCCTCGAGCTGGTCGAGCAGCCGGCTCTCGGGGATCTCAACGAGCGCGGTCAGGAGGGCCACGTCGAACGACCGGCCGATCACCGCCGCGACCGTCAGCACCTCCCGGGCCTGCTCGCCGAGCCGGTCGATGCGGTGCTCGATCACCTCGCGCACGCTCTCGGGCAGGCTCGACAGCGCGGAACGGTCCACGCTCCAACGGCCGGTCGCCTCGTCGAACGTGATCGCGCCGGACTCGGTCAGGTTGCGCAGGATCTCGCCGACGAAGAACGGGTTGCCGCCGGTCTCGGTCGCGAGTCCACCCGCGAGCGCCAGAGCGTCGGCATCGAGCTCGTGGCCCGCTGCGGCAGCGACCAGCTCCGCTACCTCGACCGGTCCAAGCCCGCTCAGACGGATCCGCTCCACGCCCTCGCTGCGCCGCAGATCAGCGAGCACCCCGGTCAGCGGATGATCCTTGGTCAGATCGGAGTCGCGATAGATGACGATCATCATCAGCGCGCCCTGCTCGACCGCCCGGGCGACGTGCTTGAGCAGCGCGACCGACTGCCCGTCGGCCCAGTGAAAGTCATCGAGCACCACGCACAACGGCTGCGAGCGCGCGACCGCCCGCAGCAGCTCTCCGACCGCTTTGAACAGCAAGAGGCGCTCGGTCTCGGGATCACTGGACCGCGGCGCGGGCGCATCCGGCACCCGGCGAGCGAGATTGCGCGCCAGCCGGCCGATCTCGCCGCCGTGCGCCGCGACATGCCCATCGAGCACGTCGTCCGGCGCGTGCTCGACCAGCTGCGAGCAGACCTCGATCCACGGCTCATACGGCGCCGCGACGTCCTCGCTGCACGCACCCCAGCAGACCGCGAACCCCTCGGCATCCGCGCGCAGCGCCGCATACGAAGCCAGCCGGGTCTTCCCGATCCCGGGCTCGCCGGACACAAGCACCACCTGCCGCGCGCCCCCGCGCGCCTGCGCGCGCGAACGCTCCAACAAGCTCCCGCTCGGCCACGCGGCCGACATACGCTACCCGCGGCACCGTCCGCAGCGCCGCCGGCACAGGCCACGCCCCGACGTGGATCCCGGACTCGTCCGGCCAGCGGCTCCCAAACGACCGCGAACGCCTCCATCGGCTCCGGGATCCCCTTCAGCTCCAACTCCCCGAACGACTCAAACCGCGCGCCGTCAACCCGGCCCGCCAGCAACCTCGTCGCCGGCGAGACCAGGATCCCGTCCGCCGGCGCCTTGTCGCACAACCGCGCCGCCTCGGTCGCCGGCATCCCGAAGTACTCCCCGTCCTTCACCGTCGACTCGCCCGTCCCCAACCCGATCCGCACACGCAACCGCTGCTCGCGCCCCTCGATATCGCCGCTCGAACAGCTGCTGGGTCAGCACCGCACAACCGACCGCCGCCGACGCCGAAGCGAACGCGACCATCAACCCATCGCCCGTGTTCTTGAACTCCCGGCCGCCGGACGCGTCGATCGCCTCGCGCAACAGACCGAAGAACTGCTCGCGCATCTCATCCCACCGCACCGGGCCGACAGACGTCGCCAGCCGCGTCGAGCCGACCAGATCCACCAGATAGATCGTCCCCAGCTCGACAGTCTCAGCAGCCATCCAACCCCCCAGCGCAGCGCGCCCAGTCCGCGCAGTCTATCGACGCGCACCCAATTCTGGGTGTCTACACAGCCCACAACTGGGTGGATGACCCAGCGCCGCATCCTCGAGCCTGCATGGCATCGCAAACCACTCATGGGGGAATCCGATGAACGCTCAGTTGACACACCTTCGCGCCCAGCACCACATCGCCGACCTGCAGCGCGAGGCCGACCACACGCGGCTCGCGGCCACGACTAACGCCGAGCCGGCCAAGCCGCGCCGTACGTCAGCGCGCCGGCGCTGGATCGTCCTGTCGCCGGTGACCGATCGCCGCCGCGGCTGACCTCGACCGTCGGCCGGCCGCCAGCCGTGCGGCCTGTTCGGTTCTACGAGCTGCGGTGGCGCAGCGCATCGATGTTGCGAACGACGATCCGCCTGCGTTGCGTCTGGATCCAGCCCAACTCGCGGAGCGTCTGCAACGCCTTGGCGACACCCGCGTGCGACGCGCCGGTCCAGGCACCGAGCTCCTCCTGAGTGAGCGGCAGGCTGATGATCGTCCCTTCCGGTGTGACCTCGCCGTAGCGCTCGCACAGCTCAACCAGACGGGCGGCCAGCCGACCGACGGTGTCGAGCTCACGGAACTGCACGCGCTTGCGTGACGCATCGCGGAAGCGCGCGCTGAGCGACCGCAGGATCACGAGCGCGACACGCGGCCGCTCCTCGAGGTAGCGCCCGAACTCGCCCGCCGCGATCGCGAGGATTTCGACCGGCTCCAGCGTCGTGACCGTGCTCAGCCGGGGCTGGTCGTCGAGGAACGACAGCTCGCCGAGGATCTCGCCAGGCCCGCGGATGCTGAGCAGCGTCTCCTGCCCATCATCGCCCGTGGTCGTGACCTTGACCCGCCCGGCAAGCAGCACCACGACCCGATCACCCGGATCGCCCTCATACATCAGCACCGCAGCCCGCGCGATCTTCCTGCGCTGACCGCGAGCCTGCAAGGCCGACCAATCCTCCGCCTCGAGCAGCGCCGCGAAGCTCTCAGGCTCCAGCAACGCCGCGCTTTCCGTCGACCCGGTCACCGATCCGATTCTTGCCGCCACGAGCGCCGTTGACAAGCCGGTACCGGCGGCGGCCACATTTGGGCGTTCGGATCGCCCAGAACTTGTTGGTGGCGCGCGCCCCAGCGGGCACCCAATTCTGGGTGTCTACACAGCCCACAACTGGGTGGATGACCGACGCCGCATCCTCGAGCCTGCATGACATCGCAAACCACTCATGGGGGAATCCGATGAACGCTCAGTTGACACACCTTCGCGCCCAGCAGCACATCGCCGACCTACAACGCGAGGCAGACGCGGCGCGCGGTGGGCCCGCGCCGCCGGGGCGCGGCTTCCTCCGTCAAACCCAGCCCGGCACACAGGGCGAGTCAAGAAGGGGATGGGGTGATGGGCATGATGCAGGTTCGGGCCTCGAGCGCCGCGACGGCGTGTACGTGTACGGCTGAGAACGGGGCGCGGAGCGGCATCAGCGGGCTTGGGTGGGCGAGGGTGGGCGTGTGCGGTTTGGGCAGAGGACGACTTCTGGCAGCGTTCTGGGTGGGTGTCGCGCTGCTTCTGGGCGGGGGCGCTGCCCCGGCGATGGCGAGGGTCGCGGCCAGCGGCGTCGCTTCGGCAGGATCCGGTTCGCCGGCACGGCTGGTCGGCCTCGACCGACGCGTGACGTCTGCGGTGCAGCGACACGTTTCGTTGTCGTTCCGTGGGATGCGGCCTGCGGTGACGGTTGGCCGCCCGCACGCGGTGCGGCTGGCGTCCGTCCGCTCGCGGGGCGTGCGACCCGCCCCGGGTCGCAGGTCTTCGCTGCTCATTTCCCCGGCGGTGACGTCGGCGCTCGGCCCCGCCGGCGTCGGGGCCGGCGGCCACGCGGCGGTCAGGCAGCTGGCCGGTGCGGCGATCGACCCTGCGTGCATCGTTCAAGGCGGGTACGAGGCGTGCCAGTACAAGGCCACGGGTCAGCAGGCGTTGCTCACCGTGCCGGACTTGGCGTTGCCAACCGCCTTCGTCGAGTTGATCGGCGGTTCGGGCGGCGACGCGGCGACGGTCAAGGGCGGGTTCGGAGGGTACCTTTCGGGCTACATCACCGTGGCTGGCGGCGACCAGCTCGAGATCGAGACGGGCGGACAGGGCAGCGACGCGGGTACGGACCAGGTCGGCGGTTGGCCGGACGGCGGTGGCACGAGCCTCGGGGGAGGGGGCGGCGGCTCGTCGTCGGCGGGTCTCAAGCGCACTGGCGAAATGAACTACACCCTTTTCGCGTTAGCCGCCGGCGGCGGCGGCGCCGGCGGTGACGGCGGCTCGGGATACGCTTCGCACAATATCGGCTCGACCCCGCTCGGCGGTGCCGGCGGTGCTGCGGCGTCGCCGGGCGAGCCGGGACAGGGCGGCACCTTCTCGTACGACTGCCTGTCTGTTGCGGGCGGCAGCGCGGGCGCGGGCGCGAGCGCCATGGCAGGAGGAGCCGGCGGCCCCCAGGGCGCCGGCTGTGACTCGCCCGGCACCATTGCCAATGGTGCCGACGGCACCCTCTTCAAAACCGCCACCACGACCGCGGCCGGTGACGGCGGCCACGGCGGCTTCGGCTTTCCTGATGATGGAAACGGCGGCGGCGGCGGCGGCGGCGGCGGGTTCTACGGCGGTGGTGGCGGCGGCGCCGGTGGCGCCGAGAGCTTCTACTTTGCGTACGACCCCACCAACCCCTACAACCTCGGCGGCGGCGGAGGGGGTGGCGGCGGCGGGCTCCAAGGGGATGACCCGAACATCCTCAGCGTCAAGGACAGCGCTCTCTTCGGCACCCCCGGCGACGGCTTGGTCAACATGCTTTTCGTGGTCGGTGACATCACGCCGCCGGTCACGACGATCGATTCTGCGCCTGTGGACCCGACCGACCAGACGGACGCGACGATCACGTTCCACGGCACGGACGCCGGAACTGGGAGCGCACCCTCGAGCGGGATCTCCTACTTCCAGTGCCGGCTCGACGGCGGCGCCTGGGCCACCTGCTCCAGCCCGAAGACCTACCCGGGGCTGTCGACCGGAACCCACACCGTCTCGGTGCGGGCGGTCGACAACAACGGCAACATGGAACTCAATCCGGCCACGACGTCGTGGACGTTCATGGACAACAACACGGCTCCGGTCGCGTCGATCGACGTGCCGCCGCCGAATCCAAGCTATCTGACCAGCGCGTCGATCGCGTTCAGCGCCACCGACAATTCCGGTCCCGGTGAGGACGGCATCGATCACTTCGAGTGCCAGCTCGACGGCGGCGGCTTCACGCGGTGCGCGAGTCCGGCGACGTACTCTGGCTTGTCTGTCGGCGCGCACAGCTTTGAGGTCTACGCCGTCGACCGCGGCCTCAACGTCTCGAACACGGTGCAGGCGAACTGGACGGTGAGCGACGCCACGGACCCGTCCACCTGTACGACGAGCGGCACCCGCACGACGTGCACGTACACGCCGACGTCGGGACTGCCGTCCCGGACGTGGACCGTGCCCGACGACATCACCCACGCGACGATCAGCGCGGACGGCGCGGCGGGCGGCGAGAGTAACGGGGGCGACGGTGGCGTGCCTGGCGGTCAGGGCGGTAGCGCCGTGGCGACGATCGCGGTCACGCCTGGTGAGGTGCTACGGATCTTCGTCGGTGGCTATCCCGGCTCCCCGGCGCACGTGGACTGCGACTCCATCGGCGGTGCGAACGGTGGCGGCAACGGTACCTGTTATGGAACCAACGCCGGCGGCGGCGGCGGCGCGTCGGATGTGCGGCGTGCACCGTACGGGCTCGACGACCGCCTCGTGGTCGGCGGCGGCGGCGGCGGCGCGTCCGAGTCCAATACCGGCGGTAACGGCGGCGGCGCGATCGGCGCTGACGGAGCCGGCGCCAACGGCGGTGGCGGTGCCAGCCAGACACAGGGTGGCGACGCTGGCGCGTTCCCCGTCGACTGCCAGGATGGCCCCCCGGCCTCGACCGCCGGAGCGCTTGGCGTCGGCGGTAATGGCGCCCTTGAAAGTGGTTACTCATCCACCGTCCCCTTCAACGGCGGCGGCGGCGGCGGCGGCGGCGGATACTACGGTGGCGGCGGCGGTGGAGCCGATTGCTTCGACACCGGTGGTGGCGGCGGCGGCGGGAGTTCGTTCGCAGAGTCGACCGCGAAGAATGTGGCGCTGACCCCGGGCGGGGAGAGCGGCGATGGTCAGGTGCAGATCGCGTTCTCCCCGGCCGTGAGCCAGACGATCGACGTGACCAAGGCGGCGCCGTCCAGCGCGGCGTACGGCACGAGCTTCACGGTCGCCGCGACCGGTGGCGGCTCTGGCAACCCGGTGACCTACGCGGGTAGCGGCGCCTGCTCGAATTCGGGTCCGACGTTCACGATGACCAGCAGCACCGGCACCTGCACGGTGACGTACAACCAGGCTGGCGACGACAACTACGACCCGGCGCCGCAGGTGCAGGAGTCCGTGACGGCGCAGAAGGCGAGCCAGACGATCAACGTGACCACGCATGCGCCGTCTAGCGCGGCGTACGGCACGAGCTTCACGGTCGCCGCGACCGGTGGCGGCTCTCCCAACCCGGTGACCTACGCGGGTAGCGGCGCCTGCTCGAATACGGGTCCGAAGTTCACGATGACCAGCAGCACCGGCATCTGCACGGTGACGTACGACCAGGCTGGCGACGACAACTACGACGCGGCGCCGCAGGTGCAGGAGTCCGTGACGGCGCAGAAGGCGAGCCAGACGATCAGTGTGACCACGCATGCGCCGGCCAGCGCGGCGTACGGCACGAGCTTCACGGTCGCCGCGACCGACGGTGGCGGCTCTCCCAACCCGGTGACCTACCGTCGAGTGTCGGCGGCGCCTGCTCGAACACGGGTCCGACGTTCACGATGACCAGCAGCACGGGCATCTGCACGGTGACGTACGCCCAGGCTGGCGACGCCAACTACGTCGCGGCGCCGCAGGTGCAGGAGTCCGTGACGGCGCAGAAGGCGAGCCAGGCGATCAGGTTCACCTCGACGCCGCCGGCGAGCCCGGTGTATGGGGGCAGCTACACGGTGACGGCGACCGGCGGCGCCTCGGGCAACTCGGTGGTGTTCTCGATCGATCGGTCGAGCACTGCGGGGGCGTGCTCGATCTCCGGCGCGAAGGTGCTGTTCACTAGTGCGGGGTCGTGCGTGATCGACGCAAACCAGGCCGGTAACGCCAGCTACGCTCCCGCGCCGCAGGTGCAGCAGACGCTGAGGATCGTCTACTCAAGGACGGTGTCGGGCAACTCCAGCGCCAGCCTGACCGTGACCGCGGGCCAGGGCGTGCTGATCGCCCCCGGCGCGCGGGTCAACGCGGCGGTGAACGTGCTGGCGGGCGGCTCACTGGACATCGAGGGCGCCACGGTCACCGGCCCGCTCACCGCCACCAGCGGGGTCGCGGTCAAGGCCTGCGGCTCGACCATCCCCGGCCCGGTGACCATCACCGCGGACACCGGCCAGGTCACCTTCGGCGATGGCGGCTCCTGCGCGGGCAATACCATCACTGGCCCGGTGAAGATCACCGGCGGCACCGGCACAGGCGTAACGTTCGACAACAACACCGTGACAGGGCCGCTGACGATCACCCACAACCACGGCACGATCGACATCAGCCACAACAAGGTCAGCGGACCCACCACCACAACCCCTAACCCCTAAAGCGAGAAACCATCGGCCGCGCCGAACCATCAACCGGCGCGGCCGGCCGACCGTTCCGTCGCCCCGTTCGAGGACATTCCCGCCCTCGGCAACGCGGCGCGCGCCGCAGCCACGGGAAACGCGGGCTTCCCGAGACTCCGTAGACGCCGACGGCTCGCCAAGGTAACCGTAGACCGCTGGCTCGGCCTAGCCGAACAAGAGCCCCGCCCGGTTTGCCGGACACCGGCTCTGCGTAGGCACTGGTCGCGATGGTCCGCGACCGTCCACTCGCGCGCCCACTGCGCAAGTCGACTTGCGCCATGTGCGAGAAGCGAGCAAGCGCTCGATCATGAGCTCAGTGCTGGATTCACGAAGACCCAGTCAGCTGACCGGCTCGGCTCCGACGAGCTCGTACTTCTGCTCGTGGTCTGCAGCCGCCCGAAGCGGCAGTCGTGCTCCGACTGCCCTGGCGGCCAGCATAGGTCTCACGCGCGGATCGCTTGCTTCCCCGTCAATGGAACCGACCGACCAGCGAATGCCGTCGTGCGTGGGCTCTCGGATCCTGCAAGTTCGGCACGGCCGACCCTGGGTCGTCCGGCGCCTTGGCGACGATTCGCCGGTGACGCCACCGACCCTTCACGACTTCTTCGTCGCTTCCGGCGGAGTCGCCGGTACCCTGATCGGCCTGCTGTTCGTCGCGGTCTCGGTGGCTCACGAGCGGCTGACCGCGGAGGACGCCGAATACGGACACCGTCTGAGGGCGTCGGCCGCGCTGACGTCGTTCACAAACGCGCTCTCGGTCTCGCTGTTCGCGCTGGTGCCCGGCGTCGGACTGGGTTACACGGCCGCCGTTGTCGGCGCGCTCGGTCTGGTGTTCGTCGCGGCATCGCTGCTGTCGCTTGTGAGTGCGCGCAGGACAAAGCCGGTGCCCGGACGCGATCTCTTGTTTCTCGTGGGCTTGGTGGTCACATTCGGACTGGAGGTGTTTTTCGGCACGAGGCTCGCATCGCGAGGGCACGATCGGGACGCCGCCGACGCGATCGCCGTGCTCGTTATCGTCTGCTTCTTGATCGGCGTGGCCCGCTCGTGGGAACTCGTTGGAGGGCCCTCATTCAAGCTATTCAGCGAAATTCGGGGGCTGTTGGTGAGCGCGCTGGGCCCTGGCGAGGGGCCCGATCCCGACGCGTGAGCGGGCCAGCGGACGATCGCTTATCTGACGCTCCGAGCGCGAGCGGTCGGCGACGTGGGAGTGCCCCGGGCGTCGAGCGCCGGACGAGAGGTCCGCCACGATTCGATCGCGTGCTCGCGGCGATCGTCTGGCCACTCAGGAAGCGAGCGGCCACTAGCTGGACGGCATCGCGGCGTGGTTCGGAGCCGCTTTCGGACAACGTAGGCCACACGACCACGCCCGGCCGGACAGTGCCGCTCCCACGAACGACGGGGTCCGGTCATCCGCGCTCAAGCCGGTCGCGTGAGTGCTGCTTCGCCCGCCGGTCCCGTCGAAGCGGAAGGTCGTTCAGCGCTGATCGGCCGACGACGAACCAGGAGCCGCGCCGGTCGCTCAGCTTCGCGATCCTCGCGCATGTGGTCGGGCCAGAACCGATCGTGCGCCCGCGCCTATCTGGGCGATCGCGTGGTCGCCGTTGCGCTCGTCCGATCCGGCGCCTTCGGGACGATCGCTTTTGAGAAATGCGATCGTCACGCTGCTGGCCTGGTCCGTCGGACCGGGGGGTCGGCGTTAGCCAGAGTCGAGCAAGCACCGGCGCCTCCTTCCGCGCAAGAGCAGGGCGCGGATCGGACCGCTCACGACGCGGGGTGGACCGGAGGTCGGGCTGGTCTCGCAAATGGCGACGAGCGGGTGCCGTGCGTAGCTCGAGGACTGACCTGGTTTCGGTTTGGCGCACAACTCGCCGCGCCTGGCGTGCACCGCTCCGTGCGTTGCGCAGGAGGGTGTCGCTGGACTCGCGCTGGGCTTTCGCGTCCTCAGGCGCGAGCGGCAGGCCTGGCGCTGGTGGCGAGGTGCCCGGTCCTCGTCTTCACCGGCCGGCGGAGGCGAGCGATGGCTCTTGAGTAGCGGATGCTCGATTGACGCCGGACCGGTCGCCGGATGCTGTCTCTTGGTCTGTGGCGGTTTGGTTGTCGTCTGCGGTGGCGGACCTCTGGGCGCCGCGGGCGCTATGGGACGCGGGGTGGTTCGGTGATGCGGTATCCAACGTTCGGGATGGTCTCGATTGCTGTGGGTTCGCCGAGTTTGCGCCGTAGGCGGCTGATCGTGACGTGGACGGTGTTGGAGAACGGATCGGTCTTGTCGTCCCATACTTTTGCGAATAGGTTTTCGGCGCTGAGGACTGCGCGTTGGGTTCGCATCAGGGTTTCGAGCACCGCGAACTCTTTGGCCGAGAGGTCTAGTGGTCGTCCATCGCGGCTGGCGGTGTGGTGGAGGGGGTCGAGCTCGATTCCGGCGGCGTGGAGGATTCTGGCTTGGGCTGTGGGTTGGCGGCGGGCGAGGGAGCGGACGCGGAGGACGAGCTCGGGGAAGTGGAAGGGTTTTGAGAGGTAGTCGTCGGCGCCGAGGCGCAGGCCGCTGACGCGTTGTGCTGGGCTGCCGGATGCGGTGAGCATCAGGATCATGGCGGGGTTCTCGCGGTCGGTGATCATGCGGCAGATGGTGTCTCCCTGCAGCCCGGGTAGGTCGCGGTCCAGGACGACGACGTCGTAGTTGGTGAGGTCAAGCTTCGTTGCGGCTTGGATGCCGTCGTAGGCGACGTCGACGGCCATACCTTCGTCTTGTAGTCCTTCGACCACGGCATCGGCGAGGGTGCGGGAGTCTTCGACGACGAGCACTCTCACGCCACTGCTCCGGCGCGGGTTCTGACTGTGAGCGGGAGCGTGATCTCGACCCTGAGCCCGCCGCCGGTGCGGGCCTGGAGATCGAGCGTGCCGCCGTGCACCCGGGTGATCGCGACGATGATCGCGAGCCCGAGGCCGGCGCCCTTGTCCTGGCCGGTCCGCTCGGCGCCGATGCGCCGGAATGGCTGGGTGAGCTGCTTGACCTCCTCGGGGTCGATGATCGGGCCGCCGTTCTCCACTACAAGACGGGCGAGCTGACCTTCGGTGGTTGTGGTGAGGCGGACCCAGCCGCCTGGCTGGTTGTGGTTGATTGCGTTGTCGATCACGTTCTCGACCATGCGGGAGAGGAGCGTCTCGCTGCCGGTGACCCGAGCGTCGGGCTGCTGTCGTTGCTCGACCGCCAGACCGAGCGCGGAGATCGCGCCGGCGCGGCGCTGAAGGGCAAGGCGGGCGAGATCGGCGAGCGAGAGCGTGGCCTGGTCCACGACCGGTCCCTGCTGGGTGTGGGCGAGCGTGAGGAAGCTCTCCAGCAGGCGCTCGGCGTGGTCGAGCTCGCGCCCGAGCCTGTCGGCGAGCGTTTGGAAGCGCGGGGGGACGGGCCCTGGCTTGGCGATCGCCACCTCGAGCGAGGTTCGCATGCCCGCCAGCGGGGTGCGCAGCTCGTGAGAGGCGTTAGCGACGAACTGGCGCTCAAACTCAAAGGATCGCTCGAGCCGCGCCAGCAGCTCGTCGAATGTATCTGCGAGCTCCTTGAGCTCATCGTCTGGGCCGGTGAGGTTCAGACGCTCGTGCAGGTTGGTAGCGGAGATCACCTTCGTCGTCGCGGTGATCTTGCGTAACGGACGCAGAAGCCGCTCAGCGATCAGCCAGCTGAGCGCTATCGACAGGACGGCCATGATCGCCAACGCGATCGCAGCGGCGATCAACAGCTGGTGCTGGTCTGAGCCGTGCTGGGTGACGCTGACCGTTCGGTGCAGGGAAGGTGACTGACCGGGCGCCGGCACCCCCACGGAGACGCTCGTGCTACCGGTCCGGCCTTGCCACACGAAGATCGTGACGGAAAGCAGGACAGCACCTGAAGCGATAAAGACCACGAAGACAAGCACGGCCAGACGCACGCGAATCGTGCGGCGTGGCAGGCGGAACCTGAGGCGACGCCGGGCGCGGCTCCCGGGGAGCCGCATAGCCTGCGCTAACCGCGCGCGCGGCACGGCAGCGCGCGATGAGCCACGGGAGTTGAGCAACAACGCTGGTGGCGCGCCGGGGCCACCGAGCGCCGACGATTCGCGAGCGAGCGCCTGAGCGGGCGGTGTGGCGCCGCAGCGCTTCGCAGCGGCGCTTCGCGGACGGGGGTGACGTCTGTCCAGCATCGTGGGGCTCTCGTTGGCCTGACCGGTCGGCCGGGGGTCTGGGAATGGTGGGCAGTCGAGGTTCGCGGATTTGACCTTACAGCGAGATAACGGCCTCCGTTAGGCGCGTGTCAGGCCGACGGGCGTAGAACCCGCAACGGCCTCGCAATCACACCGGCCGAGACAACGAGCCCCCACGCGCCATCACGCGAGGGCTGGAGGCACGCAGCTCCCCGCCGTGTGCGACACACGACCCGCGACACCGGAGACGACATGAAAGAGCGCTCCAAACGCACCAAGCACCAACTCCGAGCCCGGGCCCGCGTTCGGCGAGCCGCGCTCCTGGCCCGGGGCGTGATCGCCGTTGGCCTGGTCGCTGGCTGCGGTGCCAGCCCATCCACCCCCAACTCGAACGCACCCACCGGCCAGCCGCGGGCAGGGTCCCAGGCCGTCGCGTACTCCCGTTGCATGCGCGCCCACGGCGTACCGGGCTTCCCGGACCCCACGATCTCCAGATCGGGCAATCACGTCGGCATCGGTCTGAGCATCCCGGGCAGCGTGAGCGCGTCGCCGGCGTTCAAGACCGCGCAGCAGGCCTGCGCGAAGCTCGCGCCGGGCGGCGAGGGAGACACTGGCGGTGCTGCGCCCGTCACCGCGCAGCAGCACACCGAGATCGTGCAATTCGCGGCGTGCATGCGCACCCACGGCGTACCCGGCTTCCCCGACCCCGACGCCACGGGAACCTTCCACCTGGTCAACATCAACACCAACGCTCCGGCGTTCACCACCGCGACCCAGAAGTGCCAGGTCAACGGGATGCCACTCAACATCAGCAGCCAACAGGGCTCCGCTCAGCAGTAGATGAATCGCCGCCCAACGCACCGACGAGGCCTCGTGCGGGCGCTCGCGAGCCGCCACGGCAGGCGCATCGGCGCGGCGCTGGCGCTGGCCGCGGTCAGAGTCGCGACCCTGGGAGTGGTCGGCACCAATTCACCCCGTGCGCCAGGGTTTTCGAGCCCGGACGCAAGCAAGCCCGGCATCGCGGCCGTCGACTGGCGCGATCTGCTCGAGACGGACACCGAGTCGGGCGCGCTCAGCTACACGAGGCTCGCACACCGGCCACAACCGCCTGTCGGCGACGATCAAGTAGCTGCCAGGGTCGGTCAGCTGATCAAACATCACGATGCCACACGCGACCATCGCGCAGAGTAGTGCTGTGTCGTCATGAGGGTGTTGGTCGTCGAGGACGCACCGCGGCTCGCGAACGCGATCGCCGAAGGGCTGCGCGACCAGGGGATGGCCGTCGATGTCGCCTATGACGGCAACGAGGCCGCCACCAAACTAACCCTCAGCACCTACGACGTAGTCGTGCTCGACCGCAACCTCCCCGGCATCCACGGTGACACGCTCTGCCAGACCATCGCCGACAGCCAGAGCCCCGCGATGATCCTGATGCTCACGGCCGCTGGTCGCCCCGAACAGCGAATCGCAGGGCTCGCGCTCGGCGCCGACGACTACCTCTCAAAACCATTCCACTTCCAAGAACTCGTCCTCCGCGTCCGCGCACTCGCCCGCCGCAAAGCACAAACCCAGAAGCGAATCCTGCACACCGCCGGGGTCGAACTCGACGCGGCCACAGGCACCGTCACCCGCAACGGGCAAGCGATCGCCCTCTCAGCCAAGGAACGCGCCGTGCTCGAAGCATTGCTCAACGCACACCCCGCCGGCCTTAGCGCCGAGAAACTGCTCGAGCAAGCCTGGGACGAGAACGTCGACCCCTTCACCAACACCGTCCGCGTCACCATCGCCCGACTCAGACGCAAACTCGGACAGCCCGAGGTCATCCAGACAACCCCGGGAATTGGCTACCGCATCACCGAAACATCCTGACCGGACACGACCCCAGGTCAGCGACAGACAGCACCCTGACCAGCCCTTCGCCGGGGGTCATCGGCCCGTGCGACGGCAATGGCGGGGAGCGGACGGCGCGGGACGGCCACTCGCCACCGCTGCGGACGACTGCACCCAACAGTGCTGCAATCACGAATCAGGGGCTACGTCGCACCCCGATTCGCGACGATCGATCACTTCTGCTCCGGCCCAGCCGGCTGACGAAGCGGCAGTCGGGAACTCGTAACCGGTCGGGCGACGAACCAGCACTGTCGCCCGCGACCAGACCGCGGCGTGTGGCCTTCCAGAGCAGCAGTATCAGCTCGTCCGATTACCTCGATCGAGAGCGCTGCAATTAGCCCGAAGGAGCGGTGGACACGCGGTTGGCTTCCCCGGCGCTAGGCCGGCGCGGCGGCCGCGCGACCGAAGTCGCGCGGCCTCCTGACCGGTTCTCATTTGGCGATCCGGATCACGCGCTCCATGCCGAGCGTGGTGTGCTCTCGACCGTCCTGGGTGTCCATGAAGCAAGCCTGGACGTAGTACCCGGGCTTGGCGTTGAGGACCTCCTGCTGCATCGCGCCAGGCGAGGCGGGACCGATCAGGTCGAGGCCGCTCGTCGCGAGCTTCTGGGCCTTGTGGTCCTTGCCGGCCTTCAGCAGCGCCGCGATCTTGTTCGCGCCGCGCTTGTTGTGGGCGCCGATCAGGACGTCCATGTGCACCAGGTAGCCGTCGTTCTCAGCCCGAACGATCGTCCCGTCATGCAGGACCTTGGGGCCCTTGAAGCCGAACTCGATCGACTTCTCGGTCGCCGCGGCCGCCGGCAGCGCTGCCTCCGAGGACGACTTCGTGACCGTGAACTGCTCGAACGCCGGCTGTCCGTTGCCGGTGATGTTCAGCGCGACGTAGTTTCCCGGCGTCAGAACCGTCTGGACCGTGCCGGGGGCGCCGGCGTCGACGAATATCGACCCGAACGGGGTCAGCGCGTTGAGGTCGCCGTGATGGCTCTGCACGGCGTTGAACGCGTCCATGAACGCCACGCCCTTATTCAGGCGGACGAGCCCGAACGCGCCTTGGCCCTTGCCGGTGAACGTCGAGGTGACGTTCACCGCGCCCGACACGGTGCTCCCCGAGACCTTGATCCCGGTCTTCCCAGTGAGCGCGAGGTTGAGCGTAGGCAGCGGCGACGCCGCGCTCGCTCCAGCGACTCCGGCCAGCCCGATCACGCAGGCAGCCACAACGCTCGATATGACAATTAGCGATCCAAGTCGCTTCACAACATGCTCCTCTCATTGTCTTGCGGCAATCAGGATGCCCACGCCGCAAAGCAGCTCGGCCAGTCCACGAACGCCGCGTAGTGCGCCAGCGCGCCCACCGCCCAACTTCCCCGGGGCTGGGACGCGTCTCTACACGCACAACAACAATCCCGGCCCAAAGTTGCGGCGCCGCGCTCACCCCAAACCCCGATGGGAGTCCCATACCGGTCCGGTCTGATCGACAACCAGCAGCCTCAAGCGGGACCAACCTGAGGGCGATTGGGCCGCCGACGGAGCGCTGTCGCGTTTAGCCCCGTTCCAACGGTCTCGTGACCGACGGCGGACCCTCTCTGAACTGCGATTTCCACGTTGTCCTACTGCTTGGGCAGCCGCGCCAACCTCATCAGACGTCAGGCGATCGGATGCCCCGCGCAACACTCGCGCACGACACCCGATCTCTGAACGTCAGGCGATTCAGCCGATCGTCGTATGCCCCTTCTTGACGACAATCACGGTCAGCGTGAACGTGGCGTCATCACCGCGGGAGGCACCCGGCGGGAGTTGGACCGCGGGCGGCACGAACTCGCCGACGGTCCCGGTTAGCGTCTCGGTGCAGGTGATCGTCTGCTGCTTGTGCTCGGCCTTGCCGTGACCCTTTTTCGCGTCGAACGTGAAGACGGTCTGGTTAGGCATCAGCGTGGTATCGACTACCTGGCCGCTGAACTCGATTGGGGAGCCGACGCCAGAGCCGCCGCTGACGATCTTCGCTGACCCCCAGCCGCCGTGCTGACTGCTGTGGTTGGTGTTCGCCCGAACGGTCACCGGTTGTCCGTCGCAGGTGAGGTGTATTAGCTGCTGCTTGGCGCTCGCAGGGACTGCGGCAAACGCAGTACCGGCGGCAACGAACAGCGACACGCACACGGCGCGTCGAACCCGAACGGAGCTGCGCGTCCTCGTCATGGATGTATCCCTTCTTGTAGATGGATCAGCCGGGTTCATCGAAACCAGGAGCGGCATACCGCTACTGATAGGACGCCACCGGCTTCCGAAAGTCAGGGGCAACTTGAATGTTCCGTCTGGGGAAAGGACCGACCCGCCCCTAGCCCCGGATTCAAGAGCCACAGCGGCGGTGCGCGGCAGAGTGCTGGTTTGATCGACCTGGAGAAGTCTCGACCACGCTGCTGCATCTGAGCAATCCCGGCCGCGCTCAAGCCAACGGCGTCAGTGCTGCTTCCACGAATCACGAGGCGTCTCACCGGCCCGATTCTGGGCTCCCCGCACTTCTGCTCCCGGTCAGCGACTGGCCAGAGCGGCAGTCCGCGGCTCAGTTCCCTGCGGGCGACGAAGCAGGTACGGGTGCTTCGTGCCGGCGGCGCTTCTCCTTTCCGCGCGATGCGGGTGCTCGACCAATCCGGCTGAGAGACCTCTGCGGTGGTGAAAGCGGGTGCGGGCTGGCCTGCGGGCGCGAGTTTGGCGACGTCGTCGGTTGGATCGATCAGTTCCGTGTCGCCGTGGCGAAAGAGGAGCGTGACGGGGCGGCGCTGCCCATTGCACCTTCGTTCCGATCCAGCAGTAATCGTCGACGCGGTCCTCGCCCCTGCGCACGGTGGAATGAATCGTCTCGCCGGTTGCTGGAGCCAGCCAGAGCCACCAAACCTGCAAGCAGCGCGCGGCTAGGCCGATGCGAGCGCTTCGAGTTCGGCGAGGCCTCGTTGAGCTGCGGCGTCGGCGGTTATGGTCGCGCCGATGCGTTCCGCCGCAGTCCGGAAGCTCGGCTCGCCGAGCACGCGCTCGACCGCGGCGCGGATCGCATCTGGCGTCGCGCTGGATCGCAGGCGGATACCGGCGCCCGCGTAAACGACGCGCGCGGCGACGTCAAGCTGGTCACGCCCCATCGGTACGCAGACGAGCGGAACGCCAGCGGCCAATGCTCGGGTCACGGTGCCCATGCCGGCGTGGGTGACGACGACCGCCGTCTCAGGGAACAGCTTGGCGTGCGGCGCGCTGCGAACCACGGTTGTGTTACCCCGTGCCCGGAGTGACGCGGGGTTGATTGCGGGGCCAGTGGTCACGAGGACGCGCGTGTCGAGTCGGCCGAGACCGTCGATCGCACGCGCCAGAACCTGCTCTTGGCCCATGTATGTGGAACTCAGGCTGACAATCACGAGCGGGCGCCTGTCGTCCTCGTTGCAGGGGGAGCGCCAGTCGTCGACCCACGGGGGGTCGGCGAGGGTCGATCCGACGTACCGCAGGTGCGGTGGATGGGAGTCACCGTGAAAATCGAAGCTCTCGCTCGTCAGCACGAGCACGCGCTCGACATGGTCGAAGTGCTCAAGAACGCTGCGCAACGGTGCCAGACCGTAATCCGTGCGCGCGCGGTTCACGGCTGGCAACCCGCGATTAAACAGGGCCACAAACGCGCGACTGACGGCGCGGTCCCGCACCCGGCCGAAGATGCTCCGCGCGGGGCGGAAGCCGGGACCCGGGGCGGGCTTTCCGGGCTCGGGAACCATGTAGATGTTGTGGACCAACAGAGCCGTCGGCACGCCCGCCCGCTCGGCGGCGATCGGTGGCCCGAACAGCATGTAGTCGCTGGCCAGCGCGTCGACCGCCTCGCGTTCGAGCGCCGCGCGCGTGTCGCGCGCGTATGCCGCCGCCGGCCCCATCACCACCCGGTCGCGAGCGCGAGCGAACGCGCCGAGCGGCGTGCGCGCCTCCGAATCACCCACGAGGTCCTCGGTGCGGCTCGCGCGGTTTGGGGCCTCGATGAACGGCTCGAAGCGACAGCCTGCGGCGACGACGTCGGCCGCAAGGCAATCCTCGGTGAGAACGCGCACGTCATGCCCACGCTCGACCAGGCCCTCAGCAAGCCCGAGCTGTAGCGGCACGTTGCCACCCCCGTCCCAGAGCACAAACAAGAACCGGCTCAGAACCTTTTTTCGTCCGGGGCGTCGGCGCTGTTAGCCGTCGCCAGGGTCGACAAGCTCAAGCGCGCCGAAGCCGGCCAGCGGCCCGTCCATCAGGAACATCTCGATCGCGAGATCGGGCTCGACGTGGGCCTGGCTGAGGAACGCGAGCACCTTGCGGCCGGTGAGCTCCTCGATCATCTCGCTGTAGCGGACCTTCATCATCCGCTGGAAGTCGCGGCGCATCTCCAGCACCCGTTCCGGTTCGCCGCCGCCCATCATCGTGCGCTCAATCGCCGTGAAGCCACCGTCGGTGAGCACGCAGACGACCAGGTTGTCAAGCACGTATGTCTTGGCCTTGACCGGTCCGCGCCCGTAGTGCTCGCGCACCAGCGAGACGATCCGGTTGGTGATCTCAGCGAGCAACTTGCCGCCCGCGAGCGGGTTGAGCCCAGGATCGGCGCGTGCAGCATCGCCTGACCCGGGTTCGCTCACTGCCGGCGCTGCTGTGTTTCGCCGATCTGCTCTGCTGCTCACTGGTGCTGCCGATGTTCGCTTCATGGGCTCGCGGCCCAACCTCGGCGACCTCGAGCCCAGCGGCCGCAGCCTAGCACCGCACGGCCTCGCCGGGGGTTCGTAATCAGTCGCGCAATGCAGTCGCGCATTGCCGTAGTGTCGTTGTGTTGAGGCCTGCCGCGCCGTCCTCGGGCGGGCAGCCTGGCATCAGCCCGCCAGCAAATGCGCGCTCGCGGCGGCCAGTTGGCCGACACGAGGTGGTGTTGCAACAGTGATCCGCCACGGTGTCCCTGGAGCTAGTCAGGTCGCCTTCGCCGCATACCTGAGCTGAGCGCACCGGTGGAAGAGCGGCAGCCCGCCAAGCCAGAGACCAGAGGGCTGCACGCGTTCCAGACCGGAAGTCCCGGCGAGCTGCGGACTGGCGGCGCGACGCTGCTGAAGTCGGCGCAAATGAGCAGTCGGCCCCGCGCGTCTTCGCGCCGTCGACTCCAGGCTTGCTGAGTGTGAGCGACGGAGTGGGCGCTGGGGCTCGCGGGGTCGCGTCGCTTACCTGGTGCTGTAGCCGTGTGATGCTTTTTTGATCTCGCCGGCCTTCGCGAGATGGTTCAGGCGGGTTGCGACATTTCCGGGATTGAGGTTCAGGGCCTTAGCGAGATCACCAGCGGTGCTCCCAGGGTGCTGGGCGAGGAAGTCGATGATGCTCGCTTCGGTGTCGCTCTGACGGCTGCGCGCGGTTGCGCGCCTATTGCTCGCGCGCCGCGCGGTCGCGCGCCGCACCGAGCGAGCCGGAGCGGCCTCGGGGTCATGTTCCGAAGACTCGATTAGGACCTCAACTCGGGGCGTATTCGCTGCTTGTTTGTCGGAATGTGGCATCGGTAGGTCTCTCTAGTCGTGCGGTTGCATCAGGTACGCGTAGCCGGGTTGGGATCGTGCCGGTCTGGTTTTGTTGCGGTGCTCGTCGCGTGCGGCTGCGGTGTGTTAGGCCTCTTGGCGTTGCCTGGACGAACCCCCTGCGATCACGAGTCAACTCGCCTCGCCTATGCGCTGTCCGATCGGGTTCCACGCGCGTCATGGTGTTCGGGCCTTCCCGTCCCTCGATTGGCCTTCCCGTCCCTCGATTGGGGTCGCGCAAGAGGAAGAGCCCTAGGACCCACGAGCGTTGATCAGGGTAGGGACGATGCCGCCGGGCCCGGGGAAGTGGCGCCTGTGGAAAGTCCCCCACTGGCCCCGCAGTCAAAACCAGTAACCCTCGCTCCCCGCCTCGTGGCGCGGATCGCGCCGTTGGTGGCCGTCGGACTTGGGCTGAGGATTCTGGCCGCAGGGCCAGCGCCTATATCGACAGTACTCCGATTGTGGGCGTTGTGTGAGCCAACCCAAAAATTCGTCGCAATGAACCAGGGAGCTCGGCCGAGGCGATGGCCGATTGTTGTCAAGCCCAAATTGTCGGTTACACGCCCTGGTAAAGGAGTATGGTCGCTGTAGGGCCGTTATCGGCCGCTGCTGCTCGAATCCCTCGCGCAGGCCCCCGGCGGGCAAGACCTGCCTCTCGTCGACCTCACGGGCCGTTTCGTCCAAAGCGACAGAAACGCCGTTCACATGCAGGACCCGCCCTGAATTGCGGGGGTCTTGGTAGGAGGTCAGTCATGACGACCCTGCAAAGGCCGCGACAGAACGGCGACAGACACGCCGGCAAGCGCTGGCACAGGTTCGGTCATGGCGATCAAGCGGTCCGTTACACCGAGGCATGGGAGCACGAAACCTTTGCCGAAGAGCAAGCGCGATGGGAACGAGGCGATCCTGACTACGCCCGGATCTGCGATGCGGTCCGACAAGCAAGGCACCGGGGTACGGAAGCTTCACGGCGCGCTGTTGAAGCCAAGGCCGAGTGGGACGCTCGCGTTGCCACGCGGCGTCAGGCGAACGATGATGCCCAGAAGGCACGCCACGCATTGAACGTCGACCGGACGGCCAGACGCCGAACGGCGAGTTCACGAGACGTTTCGTTCCCAACGACGGAAGGTGCGTTCGCGCAACGCCAGCACGCGCGCCAACCCCGGACTCCGACAACGGTCCTCGGCGACGCACGCGCCACGACCCAGGCGCAACTGGATACTGAGCGCTGGATCGACGAGGGCGGCAGCCTCGGCGCTGAGGCGAACGTTCCTTCGGCCCGCCGAGGAGACGAGGAAGCGCAGTCTGCGATCGAGCGCGACTACAGCGACCCGATCGAACCGGGCTTGCGGCCGAAGGCCGCCGCGACACCAAACCGGAACTCAACGCCCTCAGGAGGTGCATTGCAATGCTGATGCAGTTCGATCCGTTCCGCGAGTTTGACCGGCTGGCCGAGCTCGCGGCGCGCGCGCGGACGCCGCGGCCGTTCCCGATGGACGCCTACCGCCGCGGCGACGAGTTCGTGGTCTCGTTTGACTTGCCGGGCATGGCTCCGGGCACGATCGACCTGACCGTCGAGCAGAACGTGCTCACGATCAGAGCAGAGCGGAGGTTCGACGGCCAAGACGGCGACGAGGTGATCGCCGCCGAGCGCCCGCACGGCGCGTTTACCCGCCAACTGTTCCTAGGCGACACACTCGACGCGGAGCGCCTCGTCGCCGGCTACGAAACCGGGGTCCTGACGTTGCGAATCCCGGTGGCCGAGTCAGCGAAGCCCCGCAAGGTGCAAATCACCGAAGGTGCCGACGAGCGGACGATCGAGGCCCAGACCACCCAGACCGTCGCGTAGCGTGGTCAGGACGCCGTGACGGATCTGCCTCCGAGGTCTGCCGATCTCGCGTCGGCTGTACGGGCACACCCGCACCCACGGCAATCGGCGACCAGGCTGCGAGCGTGTGGCCTGCGGGCCGTCTCTAGGTGCTCTCGCGGAGCGCCCGGGTGACGGCGTCGGGGGCCGTGTGGACGCCGAGTTTGGCTTCCAGGTGCGCGAGCCGGTCTCGGACGGCGTGGAGGCTAAGGCACAGCTCCCACGCGATGTCCTCCTCTTCCTCGATCGCGGCAGCGGCGCAGAGCACCTCGGTCTCGCGCGCCGTCAGGCCGAGGTGATCGAGTGCGTCGCGGCGGAAGCTTGCGACCTCCTCCTCGAGCAGCAGCGCGTGCGGATCGCCGGGCAGCAGGCTGACGGTGAGGCGCCGTCCGTCTCGGACGCTGACGAGCGGCGGGAGCGGCGGCAGCGCGAGCCACGCAGCGACGGCCTCGGGCAGCCAGCCCGCGTGCTCCGCCGCCCCGAAGTGCTCGGCGAGCCAGCGCTCAGCGTCGAGGCTCGAGTGCTCGATCTCGCCCCACCGGTCGAGCAGCACAACCGCGGTGCCCGGCGGCGGGATGGTGGCCAGCGCGCGGTCGAGCCGCTCGCGCGCCTGCGCATCCCGCAGCGCGGCCTCGAGGACAGGGCGCACGAGATCAAGCACGTCGCGATCGCGCTCTGAGAACTGGCGCTCGCTGCGGCCCAGGCCAGCGACGACCATCTCGCGACGCTCCGCGCGAACGCCGACCGTGATCGCGTACTCGACGCCCGACGGGTGGAGCAGATCGCCGTACAGCTCGCTGAACCGCACCGGCAGGCCTACTGGACCAACTACGCGGGCGCGAATACGATCTCGTTCGCCAACCTGGATGGCAGCGGCGGAGCGGGCGACCTCACGATCACCGGCACGACCGTGAGCGAGCCGATGGGGATCGCGATCGATCCGGCGGCCGGCAAGCTCTACTGGGCCAACTACGGCAACAACACGATCTTCTCGTACGCCAACCTCGACGGCACCGGCGCCGCCGACATCACTACCACCGGCGCGGACGTGACCGGGGGACTCATGCCTGCGTTGCTGGACGCGCCGAGCGGGTCGGGCGCGCCGACCGTGTCTGGCGACACGACGACTCCGTCGACGCTCAGCTGCTCGCAGGGGTCGTGGGCGCCCGACCTGGTTGAGTCCTTCCTGTACCGCGCCCCGCAGGGCTTCGCGTATCAGTGGGACCTGAATGGCACGGCGATTGCCGGCGCGACGTCAGCCACGATCAGCGCCAGTTCGCCGGGTAGCTACGTGTGCGATGTCACCGCGAGCAACCAAGCGGGCTCGATGACTCAGAGCAGCGCGGCGTTTGCGATTGTTGCCAGCCCGCCGTCGATCTCGATCACCGCGCCGGCCAACGGCGCGACGTACGCGCAGGGGCAGGTTGTTGCTGCCGGCTACTCGTGCGCCGACCCCGACGGTCCGGGCGATGTGGCGAGCTGCTCCGGGCCGGTCGCGTCGGGCGCCGCGATCGACACCTCGACCGCTGGGGCACACAGCTTCACGGTGACCGCGGCCGACAAGGCCGGCAACAAGGCGTCTAAGACCGTCACCTACACGGTAACCCCGCTGCCGCCACCGGGGCCGCCGGCGCCGCACGTCAGCCTGAAGGGCAAGCGGTTCAACGGCGCCCAGGCCAGTCCAAGACGGTTCGTGTGAGGAGCGCCACCAAACGGGGCACCTCGATCTCGTTGCCAGCCGACGCGTTTACGGACGGGCTCTCGTGTGCATCACACTGAGCTCTCCGGCCGCGAATCGTTTGCCTTCCACATCGCGCGGCCGAACGACAGGTGCCGTCGCCTGACGTTCCGCTTTTCTCGAGGATCAGCAGCCCGTCGGCCTCGCGGGTCGCTGCTGAGGTGACGGAGATCGACGACTTTCCTTCGGCAATGCGAACAGCAGTCGGCAGACGCTTGCCGGCTCGCTGAATCGCCACGATCCCGGGAAGCACGCGCGCTTCTGCAATCCCGCCGAATACCAGGCGTCGAGTTCATCGGCCGCGTCGCTGCTGCCCTGGACGAATCTCAGCAGCGACGGCCGACCAGTCGGTGTGCAGCCGGCAGGTAGGTACGGACGCTCTGCTAGCGACGACCGCGAAACCCTCGCATCTCGCGCTCGCTATGCCCACAATCCGAGCGCGCGAGCGACCGCTACGACAATGACCGCTCACTCTCGCTTTCACGAGTGGCTGTCGGGTAAATGCCGGTCGGTCGCGTCTTGTTGTGAGCGGGCACCAACGTGCCGCAGGAGCCGTGACCGGTTTTCGACGTACGGCCGGTCTCGCGGCGCTACGCAGCAATCGTTTTCACTGGCCGCCGCGTCTCCTGTGTACGGATCACAGGCCGAATTGTTTACCCGACAGCCACACGAAGACCGAGGCATCTGAGCGGCCTGGTTGTGACCGACCCGGACTTCTCCTCTGGGTGTCCGGCTGGCCGAAGCGGCAGCCAGCGGCTGGGTTCTCAGCCGGCGACCGAGCGGAAGCCAGGATGGAGCCCCGGAGAGTTCCGCTTCGACGCGATCGCTGCGGGATCTCTGCGAGCCGGCCTGGCTCAGTGAGGGCGGAGCGCGCCACCCACCGAGAGCACTCGCGTCGTCCGCCTGCTGTTGGGTCAGCGGCGCACGAGGCGGTCGTTGATCTCGAGCGGGACGTGGGCCAGCCACAACTTCTCCGTCAGACATCTTCGGATCTCGAATGTCCACGGTAGGTTCAGCCTCGGCGTCTCTGTCGTCAGGGCATAATCGCGGTCATGCCTCTGTACACAGCAATGTTTGAAGACATCGACCGTATGGACGCGGCCGCATGGGCCGACTGGCTCACCGACGACGCGCGGTTTCGCTTCGGAAACGGCGACGAGACCACAACGCGCGACGCGGCGCGCCGGGGCCTGGCCGAGTTCTACGGGCTGATCGACGGGGTCAGGCACCGAATGCTCGACTACTGGGAGAACGGCCCAACCACGATCGTGCGATCCGACGTGACGTACACCCGCAAAGACGGGGCCACGGTCACCGTCCCGATCGTGACCATCTACCACGAGCGCGACGACGGCAAGATCGACGACTACCGCGTCTACGGGGACGTCGCCCCCGTGTTCGCCTGAGTCGCAGAGGAGAACGCGATGAGCAGCAGGATCGTCGGCAACCACCACATCACGCTGTCGACTGGCGGCGCCGCGGAGGACTGGGACTTCCACACGCTGGCGCTCGGACTGCGGCCGGTCAAGAAGACGATGCTCTACGACGGCGCTGAGCCCGTCTACCACCTGTAGTACGCCAACGCTGACGTCGACGCGGGGTCGATCCTGACGGCGTTCCCGTATACGCGAGCGGGGCACGATGGGGCGCCGGGGCTCTAACCAGGTCAAGGAGATCGGCCTCTCGATCGAGCATGGTCGATCGACTACTGGGCCAATCGGCTTGATGAGCGGGGCTTCGCCACCGAGCACACCGAGGCGCTTGGCACCAAGCGCCTGCTTCGCCCACGCCGTGCGGGATCCCATTAGACGCTGGTCGGCACGAGCGGCGATAACCGGCGCGGCTACGGCGAGGGCGGCGTCTCATCCGAGTACGGAATCAAGGGCGCCTACGCGCCGGTGATCTCTGTCATCGACCCCGACGAGATGGTCATGTACCTCGAGACGGGCCTCGAAGCCACCAAGGTCGACGAGGACGGCCGGCACCAAGCGTTCGAGGTGGCCGGCGGGTTCGGCGGCCGCGTGGAGCTCGTCCACGAGCCGGAACTGCGGCCCGGGACGTGGCACTTCGCCGAGGGCACGCCGCACCACTGGGCGTGGAACGTGGTCGACGAGGAGAACCAGATGGGGCTCAAGGGCTTCATCGAGGGGCTCGGCTACACCGATGTGACCGAGCAGAAGGACCGCGGCTACTTTCTGTCGTGCTACAACCGCACGCCCGGTGGCGCGCTGTTCGAGTACGCGTTCACGCGCGCCGATCGCGGCTTTTTGATCGACGAGCCCGAGGACCAGCTCGGCACGACGGTCCAGATCCCGCCGCCGTTCGCGCACCTGGCGCAGGAGATGCTCGACTACCTCGAGCCGATCGAAGACCACCGCTGACGATGCTGACCACACACGTCGGCAACCTCCCGCGGCCCCAGGAGGTCGTCGACGTCGTGTTCGCTGAGGACGACGGCCGCCCGGTCGGCGACGCCGAGTTCGAGCGCGTCGTCGGCGCGGCAGTCGCTGACCGAGTCGCGCACCAGGTCGATGCCGGGATCGACCTCGTCCGCGGCTGCGATCCGTTCGTCTGCAAGCACCAGCGCTGAAAGCAGCACCAGGCCGCGGCTCGCCAGCGTGAGCATCTGACTTGCGCAATCGCCCAACGCGCTCGCTCGGGACGCGACGCCGACCCAGATCGCCGGCTCCTGCATCCACGAAGGATGGAGCGTGAGGTCGGGCCGCGGAGACCGCGCGAGCGGTGCCGCATCGGGTTGATCCGGACGTGAAGCAGAAACGGGCAATGGAGTTTTCGCGCTCTGGTCTCGGGACCTGAAGATTGGTGGCGATGCGTCCTGGATTGGCGGGACGCAAGTCAGCGAGGGGAGCCGGTCATGTCTTCAGGTTCGACGGTTAGTGTGAATGCGGCGGGGCATCGGCGGTCGCCGGCAACGATGCCGGGGTATCTCGCGGGCCGCGCGCCGCGTAACAAGGGCATGCAGTATCCGCCCGACCCGCCGCGAGCGGAGGAGATCGTGCTGGTGATGCGCCAGGCCGGCCACGACCGCCACGGGCTGCGTGTCCGCGCGCTGATCGCCGTCCTATGGCGTGCAGGGCTGCGGATCTCTGAGGCGTTAGCGCTCAACGAGACCGACATCGACGAGCGGCGCGGGTCTCTGCTGATCCGCCACGGCAAGGGTGACCTATGTCGCATTCGACATAGGTCACCCTATGTTGCGCCGGGAACTATGTTGCGCGTCGCTGGGAATGCGCGGGCGTCGGTGGGGATCGGGGTTGTCGGCTGGACATATTTTGGGCGGTCATAGGCTCTCGAGGAAGGCGAGGAGCGGGTCAGGTGGCTGGTAGCGGCCCGGCTTGGCGTTGGTGGGTGCGGTGCGGTCCAGCGCGCGTCGTTTGAGTTCCATGTCGGCGTGGATGTACTTATTGGTGGTGTCGAGGGTTTCGTGGCCGAGCCACAGCGCGATCGTCGCGACGTCGATCGGGGTTGGCGCGTGCAGCAGTCGCATCGCGGTCGTGTGACGCAACGTGTGCGGGGTGATGTTCTTGGAGGCAAGTGAGGGGCACTGGTCGGTGGCGGTGGCGGCGTGTTTGACGACGAGTCGCCAGATCGCGCCTCTGGTGAGCTGCTGGCCGCTGCGGTTGGGGAACACCGGGTTGGTGGGGAGTCCACCACGCTCGCGCAGCCACACGTGCAGCGTCTCTCTGGTTGGCCGGGTGAGCGGTGTGCACCTCTCCTTCCTGCCTTTGCCTCGGCACCTGGCCCAGGCGGGACTCTCGAGCTGGAGGTCCTGGCGGCGCAGACTTGCGAGCTCTGATGCGCGTAGCCCGGTCTGGACGGCGAGCAGCAGCAGCGCGTGATCGCGCCGGCCGGTCCAAGTGGAGCGGTCCGGCGCGGCGAGCAGCGCGTCGATCTCGGGCTCGGTCAGGTAGCTGATCAAGGTCGTGTCGAACCGCTTCTCGGGGATCGCGAGCACGCGCGCGATCATCTCCGCCTGCTCAGGGGCCCTCAATGCCGCGTAGTGGAAGAACGAGTGGATCGCGGTCAACCGTGCGTTCCGGGTCCGCACGCTGTTGCCGCGGTCCGTCTCGAGATGGCCGAGGAACGCCGAGATCCGCGCCGCGTCGAGATCCTCAAGCCCGAGCTTCGACGGCGGCTTCCTGGTCTGCTCGTGCAGAAATGCCAGTAGCAGCCGGAAGCTGTCGCGGTAGGCGGCGATCGTGTGCGGACTGGCGTCGCGCTGGCGGGCGAGACGCTCGGTGAAGAATCCTTGCAAGAGCGGCGGCAGCGGGGTCATGATTGCTGCTCCCAGGTCTGTTCGAGCCGTTGCGCGGCCAGCGCCAGCAGCTCGGGCGCACCTTCGAAGTACCAGTAGGTATCCGAGGGGTGGAGATGGCCGAGGAACGTGGAGAGCAGCGGCAGTTGAGCGTCAATGTCGGTGTCTTCGCGATACCAGCCAAGCAGCGTGCGCAGCACAAAGGAATGGCGGATGTCATGTATGCGGGCTTGGCGCCCGAGCGTCTCCCGGTCAAGGCCAGTGGCGCGGCGGAGCCGATCGAACTCGTGCCAAATGGTGCCCTTGTTCAGTCGCGCGCCGGTGTTGGTGACCAGGAAGCTCGGGGCCTTCGGGCGCGGGCAGAGCGCGTCACGGACCTGGGCGTAGCGGTCGAGCGCCGTGACCGTGCTCGGGTGAAGCGCAACCTCGCGGGAGCGTCCGTTCTTCCCGTGGCGGACGGTGAGCCGGGACTCGACCAGCTCGACGTCTGCGCGGTCAAGCGCGACCGCCTCGCCGATCCGCATGCCGGTCACGGACAGCAGCCCGATCAGCGTCTCGTAGGTCGCGGCCTTGAGCGCCGATCGATTTTTGCGAGCTGCCTGCATCAGCGCCTCGATCTCCGCCTCGGAATACAGGTAGGGGATCGCGCGACGGAACTTGGCTGGCAGCAGGTCCGCGGCGGGGACTTCGTGGCGTGGGTCTGACGCCTGCAGGTAGCGGGCGAAGCCAGCCGCGATCGCCAACCGTTGATGCCACCACACGACGCTCCCCTCGGCCGGCTCGGTCGCCCACTCAAGCGCCAACGCGGTCGTGATCACCGTCGCATCACGTAGCTGGAGGAACTCGGCGAACTGCGGTAGCAGCCGCCCGTGCGCCTCGAGCTTGTAGCCCAGCGAGCGACGCAACGCCAGGTACTCATTCACGCCTTCACCGAATGCGCTCATGACTGGTCTCCCGGCCACGGCAATGCCAGCTGCGACAGCGCTGAGCGATCGACCTTGGCATAGACAGCGGTCACCTCGAGGCTCTGATGGCGCAGCACCTGGCCGATCTCCCCAAGACCCGCGCCACGACGCAACATCTCGGTCGCGATCGTGTGACGGAGCCGGTGCGCTCTGGCAGGCGCAATCCCTGCCCGCCGGCACGCACGGACTACGACCTCGCTCACACCATCGCCAGACAGGCCCCCAACCGGAGCCTGCGCACGTAGAAACACGGTCCGTCCGAAACCTCGCGGACGCACGCGGCAGAGGTAGTCGGCGAGCGCTTCGCCGACATCGCCTGGCAGCGGCAGCCTGTCGATTCGCGAGCGCTTGCCGCGAACCACCAGTTCGCTCGCCCGCCAGTCGACATCATCAAGCCGCAGTCCAGCGACCTCACCGGCTCGCAGCCCGAGCCTTGCCAGCAGCATCAGGATCGCGTAATCCCGGCACCCGACCTTCGTCGAGCGATCACAGCACTCAAGCAACAGCGTCACCTGTCCGGCCGGCAGCCCGCGCGGCAGATTCTCCCGACGCTGCGGCACCGACGGCACCCCGGTCGCTAGCGGCGTCGCGATCCAGCCCTGCACGTGCAAGAACCGCAGCAACGCCCGCAGCGCGCACACCACCGTCTCCGCCGTCCGCGGCCTGACCCGAACCGCCTCGCGCAACACGAACGCGTTGATCTCCGCGCCAGACAGGCGCGCCAGATCGTCAGCCAACGGCGCTGAACGCTCCCCCAGAAACCAGCGCGCGATCCGCGCATAAAGCTGGACCGAGCCCGCCACCAGGCCGCGCTCCTCAAACAGGTAGCCGCAAAACTCCGCCACCAGCCGGTCGACCTCTGTCGCCGCGACGTCGGCGCCAGCGGACAACACGCCGAGCGCGTCCAAATAGTCCATCAACGGACGCAACCCCCTCGGCGAGATCCGGCTCGCGTAACCCTGACTCCGACGCCCAGCAAGGAACCGCTCAACCACCCCCGGCGACAACCCATCGACATCGAACCCCTCGGCGTGCATCCACCGGCTCAGATGGGCAAGCAACTGCAAATGGAACTGCACCGAAGTGAGCGAGTAACCCCGCTCGACAAGGTACGCGTGAAAGCCGTCTGCGAACGCCACCAACGGACCAGTGACACGCACGCGATCAGGTCTCGGCTCGGTCATGAATCGCCTCCTCACGAGGATCGACAGAAAGCCCAACCCTCGACCAGCCCAGCCGAAATATGTTGCGCTCAGGCGCAGCGAGCCAGACGACCAGCTACCCCGAAGCCCCCGTCAACGCCAAATCCCCGCGCATTCCCAGCGACGCGCAACATAGTTCCCGGCGCAACATAGGGTGACAAGCGTCGCGAGGCAGGAATGGACGAGTTCGGGTTCGAACAGCTCGCGGCGTGGCTGGCGCACCGCGTGATATTGCCGCCGGGACCGCTGTTG
Organism: uncultured Solirubrobacterales bacterium; assembly: GCA_963730075.1. Lineage (GTDB taxonomy): Bacteria > Actinomycetota > Thermoleophilia > Solirubrobacterales > Solirubrobacteraceae > Palsa-465. The sequence goes on from CAVSQH010000007.1 coordinate 271,966, forward strand.
TGCGTCATCGACGGGTCAACCCGAGGCCGCCGCTGGTCGGCGACCGCCGCCCGCGCCGAGCTACGTCAGCTCGCCGTCGACGCCGGGGTCAGGCGGCGGTTCGCTCCTCATCAACTGCGTCACGCGCATGCCGTCGAGCTCGCGCGCGAAGGAGTAGCGATCAACATCATCCAGCGCCAGCTCGGGCATACCGACCTGGGGACGACCAGCACGTATCTGCAAGGAATCGATCCCAGCGAGATCATCGACGCCGTCCGCTCCCGCCACCAGCCGACCATCTCCGCCACCGCCGGACTGACCCTCTAACCACCGAGGTTTGCAATCGCCGCCCGCCGCGCCAGGCGGGCGGCCCGCGCCACCGCTTCCGCTCCGACCAGGCCGAGCACGAGAGCAGGAGCCCGCGCGGCTTTGCCCGAGCGGCGACTAAGCAGAACCCATGCCGGGGCTCGTTTGGCGCCAATCCTCGCGCTCGGATTTGGGCGACAGGCAAGTGACGCGAGTGGCCGACACGCCTGACGCCCAATCCCGAGTGCTCGTTGGATCGCTGGTGTTAGACACGCCGTCTTCGTAGGGCGGCGTTGGCGTGACGCCCGCAGCTCACGGGATGGAACTGGCCGGTGGGAATAGAGGTGCCCTCCTGCGGCGTGGTCCACGGGCTCCGGTTTGGCTCGTCGCCTTTGGGATTAAGAGCGGATGGGATCTGCATCCTTGCGCTGCGACCGCAGGCGCTGCGGTCGAGAAAAACGGGCCGCGACGACGGACAGCAGAAAGACCAGACCAAGCACGACGTGGCCGGCGAGAAGGAAGAGGACCGGCGGCAGCACGGCCACGGCGTACAGCTGGTTGCGACGGAAGGCCCTCTTATAGCGCGGAGTCATCGGTTCCTCCTTGGAAGGGCGTGGGGAAGATCGGATGATCGCCGTCACGTCTTTGATTGAGTCAATCAACTATCATACACCACTCATGCCGCCCAGCGACAAAGATGTCCAGTCCATGGTGGCCGCGCTCTTCACGCTGAACGCCGGACTCGAGCGGGCCAGACGCCAGAGGAAGGGCGCGAGCACGCTGAGTCTGCTTCAGGTGATCGACGATCATGAGCAAATCCGTCCGTCGGACATCGCTGAGCTCCAGCAAGTCCACCCGTCACTCGTAACCCGGCAGGTTCGGGAGTTGGAGGACGCTGGGTATGTGGAGCTCATCGCCGATCCGGCTGATGGACGTTCATACCTCGTGAGCCTCACTCCAGTGGGATCGCAGGAGCTGCGTCGTCTGCTGGAGTTCGGCCTGAGGCGATTCGCGCTGTTCGTAAAGAACTGGGAACCCGACCAAGTGCGAACACTCACCGAACTTCTCCAGAAGCTCCAGACGTCCATGGCCACTGTGTCCGCTCGGGAGCGACGTCCGCCGGCTGGCCGCCGATGGGCGCCGCAGCGCGCCCAATCAGACGGCCCGGCTTGACCTTTGGCCTCCCCCGACGAAAGCAGAGCCGCCTTCGACCGCTGAGCGGGCACGCCCGGATGGACTCAAGTCCGCGATGGTTATTCGGACGAGATGCCAAGCGTCTTATCCGCCATCGCGTCACGTGCGCATTGCGCACAAGCAAGCGTCAGCCCGAGGGGCGCCTCGCTTCTCGCTTCACGAATCCTTAGCTGTGTCGTCGGCCACGAACGTCGGGCCGGAGAGTCCCGCTCTGGGCCGGCGAGCTCGGCGAGCAGCAGTCGAGGCATTGCAGCCGCGTGGGCGCAATCCAGAAGTCTGGTTCGGGTCGCCCGTGAGCTTGCCGAGGGGCGCTCTCGAAGTCGGCCGATGGCCGACCGCAGCTTGCTCTGCCGGTTGGTGCCGGCCGCCTGGGTGACGTGGCTGCTGTTCAGTCGGTCGCTGACTGTCGAGTCCCGTTTGAGCCTGGGCCTTCCCGACCCTGTCATTAGGGTCACGAGGAGTGACCCAAGACGCGACTGAAGCGGTATTTGGGTGGCGCGGAGTGCGCGCTCACGCTCAGCCTCGGGTCGTTGATTGGTGGTGGCCTCGGTCACAGAATCGGTGGTTGTGCGTCAATCAAGGCAGATGTCAGGTCAGACGCGAGGTGATCTTGAGCTGCTGCGGGCCGCGCGTGCTGGCGATGGACAGGCGTTCGGCGCGTTTTACAGCCGGCGCCGGGCAGTGGTCTCGTGGCCGCCTGGGCGAGCGACGATGCACCAGCGGTAACAAGCCGTTTCGGCCTACGCTGACGCTCGGGTTCACGCGCTGCGAGCGCGCCGCTCTCGGTCTGGGCCCAGGCCAGAGGGCCTTCGTTGCGTAGGCACGCGTAGGCACGCGGAGGAGCGTTCGACGGCCATGGTGGTTTCTCCTATCCGCGCAGAGGGAGGGCAGGTGTCGATCTGATTCGGTGCTCGTCGACTGACGAACGCGGGAGCCGGAGGTGCCGATCCGCAGCTCTCGAGGCGACTTGGGTGATCCTCTTGCGCGGCTGCGCGGTATGGCTAGCTGTACCACGCAAGACACGTGGTGTCCGGCTGTTCATAACGCCACGTAGCGTGCAGTGTGTGTGGTCAGGCGGTCAATGCGAGCAAGCCGGCGGCTGAGAGCAACGTCGCACCGGCACAGAAGCTGACCCGGCCGCCTCCCTGGGCTGTTCCTCGCTGAGGAGCCGACCGGGAGCCCCGAACACAGAGAGAAGCGTCATGTCATCAATCACTGTCCCCAGATCTAATGTCACAAGCGACGAGGTAGCGGACGCGCTGCGTCACGGCCTCGGACCCCGGTACAGCCTGCTGCCGGGGAAGGGGGTCAACTGGAATCCGGTGAGCGGCCCGCGGCCGGGTCATCCAGACACGATCGTGGTCGGCACCGGCTCCGCGCGGTTGTTCTGCGCCCAGGTGAGGATCTCCCAGGACGCCGGGGAGACGATGCTGCACGTGAGCCCTGGCGGTTGTTGGGGCTGGCCGCGCGTGACCAACAGGCTCTGGATCGCCCGCAAGGTGCGCCAGGCTCTGCGTGCTGCCCCGGGGCTTTGGTGAGCGGAGGACCAATGCGCTCCTTGCAGGTTGATCTCGACTTTCCTGAACCAGGCAGCACGATGAGCCAGCCTGACCGGAGGTTCTTGACAGCAGCCGTGCGCGCGGTTGATTTGACGAAGTCCTACGGGACCGGCGACGCCGTCGTGCGGGCCCTCAACGGCGTCGACGTCGAGTTCGAACGAGGCCGCTTCACCGCCGTGATGGGCCCCTCGGGCTCGGGGAAGTCGACGCTGATGCATTGTCTGGCGGGGCTGGACGTACCGACGTCGGGCCGCACGTTCGTGGGAGATCAGGAGATCGGGCTACTCGATGATGCAGATCTGACCGAGTTGCGCCGGGACCGGTTCGGGTTCGTGTTCCAGTCGTTCAACCTCGTCCCGACGCTGAGCGCAGCCGAGAACATCACGCTTGCGCTCGACCTCGCCGGGGCCCAGGTCGACCGGGTGTGGTTTGACGATCTCGTCGGCGCGCTCGGAATCGCCGATCGTCTGTCGCACCGTCCGAGCGAGATGTCCGGCGGTCAGCAGCAACGTGTCGCCTGTGCGCGGGCACTGATCCGCCGCCCCGAGCTGATCTTCGCCGACGAGCCCACCGGCAACCTCGATTCGAGCTCGTCGGCCGAGCTGCTGGCGTTCCTGCGCGACGCGGTCACCGAGCACGGGCAATCGATCGTGATGGTCACCCACGACCCGCTGGCGGCGGCCTATGCCGACCGGGTCGTGTTCCTAGCCGACGGCCGGGTGGTTGGCGAGCTCGCCTCGCCGACGGCCGAGCTGGTGCTGACGCAGATGATGAAGCTGGGGAGCTAGCGATGAGAAAGATCACCGTACGGGGCCTGCTCGCCCGCAAGCTGCGTCTGACGCTGACTGCGCTGGCGATCGTGCTCGGGGTGACGTTCGTCACCGGGACGCTGGTCCTCACTGACACGCTGAACCGGACGTTCGACACGCTGATCGACACCGCCTACCAGCACATCGACTTCCAGATCCGCGGCACGGCGGCATTCAACAACGACACCGCGGCCGCCGCGAACGGCACCGCCGACCGCAAGCCGATCCCGGCGTCGCTGGCCGCGGCGGTCCGCCGCGTGCCCGGAGTCGCCTATGTGGACCCGTCGGTCGCTGGCTACGCCCAGTTCGTTTCCGGCGGCAACGCGATCGGCGGCGCCGGCTCGGCATTGGGGTTTTCGTTTGACCCCAACCGGCGGCTGTCGTCGGTGCGGCTCGTCCAGGGGAGCGCTCCCAGCGCTGCCGATGACGTGGTGATGGACAAGGGGACGGCGACGAAGTACCACTTCCGGGTCGGGGACCGGGTGCGGGTGCTCTCGGGCGGTCCGCCCCGGAGCTTCACGATCACCGGCATCGTGACCTTCGGCACCGCCGACAATCTGGCCGGAGCGACGCTGGCCGGCTTTGATCTGCCGACGGCACAGGCCCTGTTCAACACCCGCGGGCACTATGACGCGATCAACATCCTGGCCAAGCCGGGCGCTGACAAGATCCGCCTTCAGCGGGCGATCGCCAAGATCCTCCCGCCGGGCGTGCAGGTGGTCAGCGGTCAAACGGTCGCCAGCGAGCTCTCCAGCGCAGTCAGCAATGCGCCTGTCGTTCCTGTCGACCGCGCTGCTGGTGTTCGCGCTGATCTCGCTGTTCGTCGGCGCCTTCACGAATCTTCAACACGTTCTCGATCACGGTCGGGCAGCGGACCCGGGAGCTGGCGCTGCTCCGCGTGGTCGGAGCCAGCCGCCGCCAGGTGTTCGGGTCGGTGCTGGGCGAGGCCCTCGTCGTGGGACTGGTCGCCTCTCTGATCGGTCTTGGGCTGGGCGTGCTGGCCGCGGTCGCGCTCAAGGCGCTGCTGGGAGCGTTCGGCATCACGCTGCCGTCAGCGCCGCTGGTGTTCGAGGCCCGCACGGTCGCGATCGCGATCACAGTGGGGGTTGGCGTGACCGTCATCTCGGCGCTCGCCCCGGCTCGGCGCGCCGTGCGGATCGCCCCCGTCGCCGCGCTCGTGGCGACCCGCGAAGAGCCGGCGGAGTCGCTCCGACGTCGAGTCACGATCGGTGGCCTGGCGGCGATCGGTGGCATCGCCGCCCTGGTGGCGGGGTTGACCGCACCGGCGATCGTGCTCGTCGGGCTTGGCGCGGTGGCCGTGTTCATCGCTGTCGGCATGCTGGCAGCGATCGTCGCGCGGCCGATGTCGAGCGTGCTCGGGCGCCCGTTGGGCGCCCTGCTCGGCGCGCCGGGAAGGTTGGGGCGGGAGAACTCGATGCGCAGCCCACGGCGGACCGCCCAGACCGCTTCCGCCCTGATGGTCGGGATCGCGCTGGTGTCGGTGATCGCCGTGCTCGGCGCGTCGCTCTCACAATCGGCGAGGACCAACCTCGAAAGCGCCGTCACCGCGGACGACATCATCACCGGTCCCGGTTCAGGGTTCAGCGCCTCGGTCACCGCCGCCGTGTCGCGGATCCCGGGGGTGTCGACGGTAACCGACGTGTACAAGGGACAGTTTGAGCTCCGGGGCTCACTCTCGAACCTTGCCGCAGTTACGCCGGCCAATCTTCCGCGGACGGTCCACCTGGCGATCTCCGCTGGGAGCGGAGCTCGCGCCCTGACCGCGGGCCGGCTGCTGATCGACACGACCACTGCGAGCGCCCAGCACCTCTCGGTCGGGTCGGTGGTGCCGGTCACGTTCGCCCAGACCGGCCCCGCGACGATGCGGATCGGCGGGATCTTCAACGCCAACCCGCTGGTCGGCAGCTACGTGGTCGGCGCCGGCTTCTTCCGCTCGCACTTCCACAACCCGCTGCCGGTCGCCGTCCTGATCAGCACGCAACCAGGCGCGGGCCACGTCGAGAGGGCCATCAACAACTACCTCGACGTGTACCCGAATGTCGGGGTGCAGTCGCGAGCCCAGTTCGAACAATCCCAGCAGGCCACGGTCAACCAGGAGCTCGGACTCATCTACGTGCTGCTCGCCCTCGCGATCGTCGTCGCGCTGATCGGGATCGTCAACACCCTGATGCTGTCGGTGTCAGAGCGCACCCACGAGCTCGGCCTGCTGCGGGCGGTCGGGATGAAACGCCGGCAAGTGCGGGCGATGATCCGCTCAGAAGCCGTGATCATCGCCCTGTTCGGAGCGATCATCGGCGTAATCATCGGGACCGCGCTCGGCGTCGCCTTCGCGGCATCGCTCAAACAGCAGGGCATCACCGAGATCGCCATCCCCTATGCCAGCCTCGCGGGGTTCCTGGTCCTCGCCGCTCTGCTCGGGCTCGCCGCCGCCAGCTGGCCGGCCCGCCGGGCCGCCAAACTCGATGTGCTCGCCGCCATCGCGGTCGAGTGACTAATGCCAGTGTCGTCCCTCGCCGTTCCGCCTGTGCTCTGCGATGTTGCGCGACGCCTCACCGGCGAGGACCATGTGGCCAGGTCCGCGTGAGCTCGTGACGGCAGAATCCCCTGCGATGAAGACGAAGCTGTCGCTGCTGGCGGCAGCCGGAGTGCTGGCGGGCGCCGGCGCGGTGTGGCTGGCAGCGCACCAGCCGCTCGGTCGCCCGACCGAGCCGGGTCCGGTGCTCACCCTGCTGGTCGGCGCCTCACTGCTGGGCTGCGGGCTTGCCTCCTGGCGGGCTCGGCCGGAGAACCGGCTCGGGCCGATCATGGTGTTCACCGGCTTTGCTTGGTTTGCCGCGCAGCTGATCGAGGCCTCGGCAGCGTGGCTGAACACGATCGGGTTGGCCGTCCAGTCGCTATGGATCATCGGGCTGGTGTATCTGCTGCTCTCGTTTCCGTCGGGGCGGTTGAAGGGCCGACTCGACCGGTGGCTGGTGGCGGCCGGGGCGGTCGCCGCGCTCGGCTTCCAGCTGCTGGCGATGCTGTACGGCAACAAGGCGGGGCTGCACTGCCCGGGCTGCGCCAACAACCTCCTTCAGGTCGTTCATGACAATCACAAGGCCCTGGGCTGGCTCGGTCTCCAGCGTCTGCTGGGCATCCTGGTCATCCTGACCGTGATCACGCTGCTCGTGCGGCGCTGGCTGCGGGCGAGCGCGGCGCAGCGGCGAGCGGTCGCGCCGGTACTGGTAGCCGGGTGCGCCACACTCGCGGCCCTTTGCTCGACGGTCGTCTTTGACCTGCTCGGCGATCCGCTGGGCGCGCTTCCCGCGAACGTTTACTTCACCTTGATGGCGACGGTGCCGGTCGCGGTGCTGTTCGTGTTCCTACAGCGACGGCTGGCGCGGGGGATGGTCGCGGGGCTCGTCGTCGAGCTGGGCGGACCGAGCGCCTCGGTCGACCTACGGGAGGCGCTCGCCCGCGCGCTCGGCGACCCGTCGCTGCAGCTCGCGTTTTGGTTCCCGCCCGAGCAGCATTACGTGGACGGCGACGGCACGCCCGTCAAGCTCCCCGACCAGGACAGTGGACGGAGCTCGACCTTCGTCGCGCGCGACGGCCAGCCGATCGCCGTACTGTTGCACGATCCCGTGCTCGAGCACAACGCCGAGCTCGTGAGCTCGGTCTGCGCGGCCGCCAGCCTCGCGCTTGAGAACGAGCGCCTCCAAGCCGAGCTGCGCGCCCGGCTGGTCGAGCTGCAGGCATCGCGAGCGCGGCTCGTGCAGGCGACCGACGCCGAGCGGCGACGGATCGAGCGTGACCTTCACGACGGCACCCAGCAGCGGCTCGTCTCGATCGCGATGTCACTCGGGCTGCTCGAGACAAAGCTCCCGGACCAAGCCGAAGCCGCCCAACCCCTCGTACGCGAGACCCGAGAAGCGCTCGCACTCGCGCTCGCGGAACTGCGAGAACTGACCCACGGCATCAACCCACCGCTCCTCACAGAGCGCGGGCTCCCGGCGGCCCTCGACGAGCTGTGCCGCCGCGCCGCGCTTCCAACCCGTCTCGACCTAACGATCGATCGGCGCCTCCCCGACCAGATCGAGACCGCCGCCTACTTCATGGTCAGCGAGGCGCTCACCAACGCCGCCAAGCACTCCCACGGCAACGAGATCCGAGTCTCCGCCTCCTACCGAGATCAACGCCTGACGATCGAGATCGGCGACGACGGCATCGGCAGCGCCACCCCCACCGGCGGCTCAGGACTGCGCGGCCTCGCCGACCGCATCGAGGCACTCGGCGGCCGGTTCACGATCTCCAGCCCCCCGGGCCGAGGCACCACCCTACGAGCTGAGATCCCATGCGCGTAGCCCTGGCCGACGACGCGGTAATCCTGCGCGAAGGCCTCTCCCGCCTGCTCACCGAATCCGGCTTCGAGGTCGTCGGGCTCGCCGCAGACGCCGACGCACTGCTCGAGCTGATCGAGCGCACCCACCCCGACGTCGCGATCATCGACATCCGGATGCCACCCACACACACCGACGAGGGACTGCGCGCGGCCAAAGCCATCCGGGAGCGGTGGCCCGCGATCGGAATCCTCGTCCTCTCCCAACATGTCAACACCCGATACGCACTCGAACTGCTCTCCACCGGCACGGACGGCGTGGGCTACCTGCTCAAAGAGCGGGTATCCGACCTCAACGAGCTCTCCTCCAGCGTCAACCGCGTCGGGCACGGAGGCTCAGTACTAGACCCGGCGGTCGTGGACGAGCTCGTCGGTCGGCGCCGGCACGGCGACAACCCGCTCAAGCGGCTCACCGATCGCGAACGCGAAGTGCTCGCCCTGATCGCCGAAGGACGCTCAAACCGCGCGATCGCCGAGCGCCTGTTCATCACCGAACACACCGTCGAGAAGCACGTCAAGAACATCCTCGGCACGCTGCGCCTCCCACAATCCCCAGACGACCACAGACGCGTGCTCGCCGTCATCACGTATCTCAACTCGCAGTAACCCCAAGCCGACCTCTGTCCCCACTGCCGGCGAGGCGTCGCGACGCCGCCACCGCGCACGCCGCGAGACGCAGCTGGACAGGTGGCACAAGTTGCCAGCGTCCTGCAATTTGCCAAATCCGCGCATCGGGTGCTTGCGCTCCGCTGCTAACTGTCCGGTGGATGCAGAAGTCTTGGCCAGCTCGGTTCGCGCTACTGGATCGACGAAGCCCGGGCTGTCTGGAGGATGCGGTCGATGAGGCTCGAGGCGTCCGCTTCGGTCGCCGGAATGCCCCAAGCAGGAGTCGACACAAGACCACCCAGAAGGCGACAAGGGAGGGCTCTTGAGAGTTGCCAGGCCCCACGTCTCGTTTCCGGGCGTCACCGGGCGCCAGCCAGGCGCGGGCAGATGTGTGTGTGGTGAGCGAAGCAGGGCCGATCGCGTCACGCCCGGGCGGCCGGTTTGGTGCTGGCTGTGGGCCACGCCGGGGAGTGGCGACGGAAGTCGCTGGCCCGTCGTCAGGCGTGGCGATCACGCAGGGTGCACGCGGACACAGCACACGGACCGGTCGAAGGGTGCTGGGCGTTCCAGCGGGCGGGAGTGATGGCGACTGACCGGGGTGACGGGGGCTGCGCTACCGGCTCAGCGGCACGAACTGTGAGTAGCCGGCGAGTTGCGGCACCGTGCCCACTCGGAGTTGGGTGCTGCCGGGGCGCCATACGCCGATCGCGGTGCGCCCGCCGCCTTGTGCGACCACGATGAGACGGTGGTCGCTGGTCCACGCGATGTCGGAGAATTTGAGGTGCTCGAGGATCGGGAACCCGGGCACGTGTGTGAACGCGCCGGTGCGCGGGTCTAGCAGCCACACGTCACTGGCCTGTCTGCCCGAGTACAGGTATGCGGGGTCGGCGAACTCGACCGCGACCAGCGACCCGTGGGGTTCGGGGATCACTCGGTAGCCGAAGTGCAGGGTGCTCGGCCACCGCAGGTGCGTGCGGGCACCGGTCGAGAGGTTCGCCAGCGTCAGGTGTGTGGGGAACGCGTCGCCCTCGCTCGGGATGCCGGGTGCGGTGCTGATCAGCGCAACGTTGGTGCTGATGACGTCAAACTGGCCGTGCACCGCGAACCGTTCGCGGACGCGCCCGCTGCGCGGATCGATCAGCGTCACCTCGCTGCCGCGCGAGATCACCAGCCCAGCGGGCGTGTCGCCGCTGAGACTTCCGCACGGGACGGCGATCGCTGGCCGCGAGCGGGGCTCGAGCCGCAGCGTGCAGCGGCCAGACCGCGGCCAGGTCAGCACCCAGCTCGCCGACGCTGACCCGACCGCCGAGGTACTGGTGTGCTGATCGCCCGCGAGCGTCAGTCTCGCCGTGTGCCGTACCGAGCCGTCGGCGCCGATCAGGAACTCGGTCTGGGTGACCGTGCAGCGCGCACAATCCTGGCGCGTGACGACGGCGAGAGCCCCTCCGGGCGCCGCGGTCAGCGGGTACAGGGCCGGGTTCCAGGTGCCCTGTTGTCGCGGCACGCCCAAGCCGCGCACGGCCTGCGCCTGACCGCTGTCGACGTCGACGATCGACGCCGGGCCGGTGTTCTCGGAGACGACGAGACGCAGATGCGTCGGTCGGCTCAGCGGCGGCCCGGTCAGCCAAGTCGGCGGCGAGGACCGCTGTAGCGGGGGTGCGTGTCGACCCCCGCCACCCAGGCCGAACGCCACGATGCCGGCCACAGCGCCCGCCAACAACGCGGCGACGCACGCGACGATGATCCGCTCACGCCGCTGGCGGCGGCGTGCCTCCTCGATCACGCCGGCGTCGAGTCCGTCGGCCTCTGACGCCTCCGGTCGCTTGATCTGAGGGCACTCAACGATCATCTAATGCGCTATTGTGGCTGGCACAATGTATTCCGTCAAGGTCGACCGCGACGACCCCGCGCTGCTTCACGAGCAGGTCGCCGCACAGATCCGCCAGGCGATCACCGACGGCGAAGCCAAGCCGGGCGACCGGCTCCCGCCGGCGCGCCACCTCGCGGCGGTCACCGGTGTCAACACCAACACCGTGCTGCGCGCGCTGCGACT
>CAVSQH010000008.1:0-199092 GCA_963730075.1 uncultured Solirubrobacterales bacterium
GTTATGCGCAGCTGCGCATAACGCGCCATATGAGCAGCGCTGGGTTATGCGTAGTGGTGGCTTGTAGCTCCCGCTGGGAGCGGGTTGACGGCTGAGCGCTGCGCATAACCGGGGGCGTGGTTAGAGAGTGGCGAGCCAGTTGAGCAGTTCTGGGTCTTGGTTCCATTCGGTCAGCTCGGCGCTGACAACCTGGTCGTAGACGGCTTCGAGGGCTTTGCGTTTCGCCTCGGTTGAGGCGCGTGCGTAGATCTCGGTGGTCGACAGGTCGACGTGGCCGAGGATGTCGCGGATGTAGGCCAGTGGCACGCCCGCGTCGTAGAGGTGCATCGCCCGGCTGTGCCGGAGGACGTGCGGGCTGAGCTGGGCGCCGGCGAGCGTCGGGTCGGCTGCCTGCGCCTGGTATTTGCGAAGGATCCAGGCGATCCCGCCGCGGCTGAGTTTCGCGTGGTGTTGGTTGAAGAACACCGGGCGGTCATCATGGCCGGGGCTGTCGAGTTGCCGCTCGGCGAGGTAGGCGGCCAGCAGCGCCGCCGTGTTCGCGTCGATCGGGACGTGCCTGGTCTTGCGGCCTTTGCCGGTCAGCGCGACCATCGCGGGGTCCTTGAGACGGATGTCTCGGACTCTCAGATCGGCGATCTCTTGGACTCGGGCGGCGGTGTCGTAGACGGTGGCCAGCAGGGTCGCGTCACGCCGGCCTTGGCGGGTGGAGCGGTCGGGCAGGGCGAGCAGCAGCCGCGTCTGCTCGACGGTCAGGTGCGCGATCGCTGGCTGGTCGTGTTTGCTTGAGGGGATCGCGAGGATGTCCTGGCAACACGCCATCCGCGCCGGGTCCTGCGATTGCAGCCAGCTGAAATAGGAGCTGATCGCGGCGAGCCGCTGGTTGCACGTCGCCGGACTGTTGTGGCGCTCGGCGCGCAGCCAGGCGATGAACTCGGTGATCGCGGTCACGTCGATCAGCTCGAGGGTGAGCCGCTCGGGCGGGATCGACCGCTCGTCACGCAGGTAGCAGATCAGCAGCTTGAACGCGTCGCGGTAGGAGCTGATCGTGTTCGGTGAGCAGCCGCGCAGCCCGGCCATGTGATCGGTCAAAAAGCGGCGCAGGCTGACCGCGAAGTCAGTCGCCACGATCCAGCCCTCCCGTCAGGGGTGGGACGACATCGCCGAACGCCTGCTGCACCCGGTTGTTGATGTCCGGATAGGACTCCGCGGTCAGGTGCAGGTAATAGGCGGTGTCACCGATCGACGAGTGCCCCAGGTACGTTTGCAGCACCGGCAGCAGCGCGCTCGACGTTCTCGCCTTGCGCAAACCAGGACCTGAGGTTGTTGACCGCCATCGCGTGGCGCAGGTCATGAACCCTCGGGCCGTGTCCGCGGCCGCCGTGCGGGATCCGCGCCTGCCACAGAAACCGCCGGAAGTTGCGGTTGACGTTCTGAAGCGTCAACGGCACGCCCAGCGTGGCGCCGGGGAAGAACCACTCCCAGCCCGGCTGTCCGGCAAGCTTGGCGTGGTAGCCGGCGAGCCGTTCGCGCAACGGCTCGGAGACGGGCAGTTGGCGGTCCTTGCCGCCTTTCGCGTCACGGATCTGCAGAACTCCGCTCTCGATGTCGACGTCATCGACGCGCAGCAGCCGAGCTTCCGAGCAGCGCAGCCCGCACGCGTAGATCGTGCGAAACAGGACCGGCATCACCAGATGCCGGAACGGCACCTCCGAGCAGTAGCGGCACCGGTCGGTCTGCTCGAACAGCGCCGCGAGTTCCTGGTCGCTGTAGATGTGCGGGACGTAACGGGCGGGCTTCTCAAGCACCCCCGCCGGCAGCACGTATGCGTCAACGCCGCGGCGGTGAAGCCACCGGGCGAGCTCTCTGACCGGCGCGATCAGGTTGTTCACGGTCGCCGGCTTCACCGCCCGCCGCCGGGCGCAGGCGATCCACGCCTCGACCGACGCTCGCGTGACCGTGTCAAGACCGGGGAACTCGCTGGCGCAGAACGCGCTAAAACGCGCCAGCGCCCGCTCCTCGCACACGTACTTGTAGCCAAGCGCACGTTTCTCCGCGACCAGCCCCGCGATCGCGCCGGCCAGCGTGATCTCGGCGCTCACCGTGCCAGCCCTCCCGCGCTGGCCTGTCCGGATCCAGGGCGCACCTGGCCAAAAGGCCGAGAGACGACTTCAGGTAGACGCCGGTCGACTGGACGGACTGGTGGCCGAGAATGTCGGCGATCTGCTCGACCGGCGTGCCGTCCTCCATCAACCTCGTCGCGAGCGTGTGCCTGAGCGAGTGCATCCCGTGACGACGCTTCTCACTCACCGACACGCGTGCGACGCGAGCGTGCTTGACCAGGATCTGATGCAGATGATCCTGGTCTGAGAACGGGCCGATCGGAGCGGTATGCCGCAGAAACACCTGCGGGCAATCGCTCGCCGGCCGGCCACTGCGGACGTAGTCGATGATCGCCCAGCCGACATCCTTGAGCAACGGCAACTGCACCCGCCGGCCGGTCTTCGCCTGCATCACCGAGAGCCGGTTGCCGGGCCAGTCAAGATCAGCGAACCGCAGCCGTTTGACATCGACGCCACGCAGACCGAGCCGGCAGATCAACAGGACGATCGCGTAATCGCGCTTCCCGGACGGGTTACCGCGATCGATCGCCTCGACGATCTTGGTCACATCGGCCGGGTCCCATACCGACGGGATCCTCGTCTGCCTGGTCGACCTGGCCGCCGGGACCGTGTCCAGCACCCCCGGGTCGGTCAGCCCGTCTGCTGCGGCGAACCGCAGAAGCGAGCGCACCGCGCACAGCTTGTGCTCCACCGTCTTCGGCTGGTAGCCCGCCAGCGTCTGAACGAACGCGCCGATCACCGCGCCGTCCAGCCCGGCCAGACCGCCGCGCCCGCCAACGAACGCGAGGAACTCCCCGGCGACCGTGCCATACGCCCGGACCGTCGAGACCGCGCAACCATCGGCCTGCAGCCACGCCTGAAACCCGGCGAGAACATCAGCCTGCTCAGCGCTCAGCTTGCTCACGCTCCGGGAATAGCGGCGCAGCACCGATCCGTGGACCGCGAAGTCGTCGAGCATCGCCGCGACCCGGAACACGTAGATGTCGGTCCGCTTCAGCGTCCCGGCCTGCTCCTTCTCAAAGAAACCGCCGCACGCCTCATCGACCCAGGCCATCGCCACATCCAGCGAGAACTCCTGCGCGCCGCGGGACGCGAAGTACCGCTCCAGGCGCCGCCAGCAACCGCGGTACCAGACCAGCGTCGACGGCTTGTAGCCCAGGCGCACCAACTCGGCATCCAACGCGGACACCAGCTCAGAAACAGCAGCCATCACGGTCACCTCCGATCACGAACGACCGGGCACCACGCCCGAGCCGCGTGACCAGAGCCTCTCCCGCGTTATGCGCAGCGCTCAGCCGTCAACCCCGCTCGCAGCAGGAGCTCCAAGCCAACACTGCGCATAACCCAGCGCTGCTCATATGGCTCGTTATGCGCAGCTGCGCATAACGCCCCTTGTGGCGTGCCCGATGGCGTCGCGGCCAGGGATCCCTGCTCGCGCATGATCCCCGCGGCGAGGAACGATCGGATCAATGCCAGGACGCGCTTGTCGGTCACCCGACGGCGCACCTGTTCCATCAGCAGACCCTGATGAATCTGCCCGAAACAGTCCTCGACGTCTCCCTCTATCACCCACTCATACGATCGAGGGGCGTTGATGAAGAACCGCACCTGCTCGATGGCGTCCTGCGCTCTGCGTTCGGGCCTGAATCCGTACGAGGTCGGGCAGAAGTCCGCCTCGAAGATCGGCTCGAGCACGAGCTTGGCCGCCGTCTGCACGATCCTGTCGCGCACCGTCGGGATGCCCAAGCTTCTGAGCTTCCCCGAGCGCTTCGGGATCAGCCGCTCGCGCGCCGGCAGCGGACGGTAAGTGCCATCCTTGAGCTCCTGGCGGAGCCTGGCGAGGACACCTTCCACGCCCAGCTGCTCGACCTGTCTGCGGGTCTGGCCATCGACACCGGCGGTGCGTGACCCCCGGTTGCGTTTCACCCGTTCCCACGCGACGAGCAACGTCGCGGGGTCACAGACCAGGTTGAACAGATCGCCGAAGCGCTGCTGCCCATCCTGGCCCGCCCATCGGTGCAGCTTGGTCTGCCATCCCAGTACCCGCTCCTGCGCCAACTTGGCGTCGAGCGACGCGGACGTATTCACGCCCGACCTCCTAAACGGCTTCTCAGACTGCGGTCCTGCTGTCCGCCTTCGCCATGCGGACGGCTTTCCCGCCCCCCGACTACTACGCGGACTCCGACACGCCCAGCGCCCATCAGCCAGCATCGAGCCTTACCAGACTGCCACCAACAGCCCGGTGCGCGCGGGGCGTCTCCCACGTTCACCATGATCCGTTTGACCGGGTCGGAAGCCGGCTCTACCCCTACAGCCCATCCGGCAGGCACTCGCAGCCTCCCGCCGGTCACCACGCTCGGGTAAGTAAACCGAGCGTGGAGCGTGCCGCCATAGATAACGGCGGCATCATCACTGTGGACGACCCATGTCCGCCAGGTTTCGGGTCGTTTCTGCAATCGAGGGGCTTCAACCACCGAATCGCTTTCGCTCTTCCTATCGGTCTCGCTAGCACGCACGCGGGCGTCTGGCAGTACCGCCCGGCCGTCACATCGTCGGGGACGCTTCACCCTTGCGCGCGATCCCGCGCCTCGGTGGTCCCCCAGCTTCACCAGGCCGCTGCATCAGCCCAGGGCCGGCATTCCAGCCAGCACGGATGAGATGTTTGTCGTCCGTCATCTCCTTTCGCATGGCGCCTCGTGGCGCACCACCTACCTGCAGGGCATCGACACGACCAAGATCATCAACACCGTCCACGCCCGGCGACCGCCAGTAATCCCGGCAAGCGCCGGCCTACGCCTCTGACCGAGACAGCTCCTCCTCGATCATTGCAGGGGGCTGACCCACCAACGCAAACAGGGGGCCCTAGCCCGAGGAGTCCAGGGCCGGTCCGCTAGCTCTCAGTTGATGCAGGGCGACGGCGCGGGCACGACGACGGCCGTCCCAAAGTCGTTTCCCCTCCACACATTGCTGCCGCAGTTCAGGTTCTCGTCGACGAGGTCGGCCTCGGAGTTGTCGTGAACGAAGTTGCCGATGATCGTGTTATCGGTCGTCCCGAAGTCCGCCACGATGCCGACGAAGGTGTTACCCGTGACCACGTTGCCCCGGATGCTGTTGCCCCCGCTGTCTATGAAGATGCCCGCCTCATTGTTCGTCGCCGTCACGCCCCGCACACTCCCGTTGCCGCCATGGAGCTGGATTCCGTCGCTCCAGCCAGTGAGCGTCCCCGGCCCCACGATCTTGGCGTTGGCACCACCGTTTGGGAAGATGCCGAAGCCTCCCTGCCCGGAGATCGTGTGTCCGTTTAAGTTCAGCGTGACGCCGCCCGCGGTGATTTCGAAGCAGACCGAAGCACCGGTGCTGATGTCCGCGTCAAGCCGGTACATGCCCGGAGCCGCGATCGTCTCACAGCTCGTAAGGCTGGCGACCTTCGCGGCTGCCGCCGCTGGGATCGCGAAACCGACCGCCGCCACACACCCGAGCACGCCCGCCGCCAGCGCCAGTCTGCGCCTTAATACCTGCATCGAAACAAAGGTCCGAATCACCTTTCGCCTCCCGTCGTATGTCGCTATCGGGCGCGGTCCCCCGGAAACGCCAACGCCACATCGCGCCCACGTGCCAACCATAAGGCCCGCGCCGATGCATGTCGAGCCGACCGTGAGCGTCCATCAGGGGAAGGCCGTCGCGAGGACAGGACTTCCCGGTTGATCTAGACCCAGGATCCCGTCGACTGCTCGTTTTCGATCAACTCAGCAGCCGCTCGCAGAGGGGCTGGTCGGGGCAGTATGCGGGCGGCCACGGCAGCTTGTTGATGAGTCGCGTGTCCGGGAGGTGAGGTGATGCAGGTCGAGCTTGCTGATCCGCAGGGCGTTGAGCACCTGCACTCGTTGCGCTAGTCCGGAGCCGCCCTGCACGACCAGCCAGGCATTACCAACTCGTTTGGCTGTCAACGAGAACTGCGGCGAATCAGCGGAGATAGGCGTGTCGTAGTTCAGGGGGACTCGCCCGAGGGGGAGGTTGACCATGTCCGGCTGGCCGGGTACCGGCCGCGCGCCGGGAATTGGCCCCAGAACCTGCCCCGGCCGATGGCCATCGAGCAGCACGGCGGCCTGGAGCGGCCACCCGTCCATCCAGTACTCCGTATCGACGCAAGACAGGAACACTTCGCCGAGCGCGTCCGGGACCGGCGCGATCCAGGCGATGGTGTGGCCGAACTGGGCGTGAAGTGCGGGGAGGCCGTGTTGCGCCAGCTCACAGACGCCCGGACGCGGACGGGTCGGGGCGTGATAGCCCGGGCCCTGGTAGGGCACCGTGAATTCCCCCAACGGCCACCAGCGCGACAGAGCGTCAGGTGCCATCCAGGTCAAGGGCGGCGGTCCGTCCGGAGACGGCGTGAAGTGGCCGGGGATCGCCTGCCCGGAGCGGGCGAGCGGCTCGACGGCGACGATGAGGACGTTCTTCATCCCCGGCGGATGCTTGAGGACCGGGACGGGTCCGTGGGCGGGGATCAGGAACACGCGTCCTTTGGCGGGGATGAAGACCACGGCGGCTCGGTCGCCGGTCGGCAGGGCGGGTGAAGTGATGGTGCGGATCGTCTGGCTCCCAATCCGGACGGCGAACACCTGTGGGCCGGTAAGGACGTACGTGACGGCGTTGCCGCGCGCGAAGCAGACGGGGCAGCTATCGGGGCCGGTACCGCCGCCGAAGACGGGGCCCGTGGCCGTTGGATACCCAAGCGTCCCCCCGCTCTGGAGGGGGCTGGATGCTGGCGCCCGTCCTGGTGTAGATGATGAGCGACTCCCATCCCGCCGTCCCGGCGGCCAGACTGGGGGGTCACTGCGATCGTGTAGCTGTAGCCCGCCAGCGAGGCGGGGGTAATCGCTCCCGGCACCCTCCCCTCAAGCGGCTGTGACGCGCTCCCGGTGAGCGAGGCGACCGCGCGCCGCCCGCCCCGACGATCACCAGCGCCGCCAGCAAGACAGCCATCGGGCGCGACGGGCGACGAAGCCAGCCCCACCGTTTACGCGGCGCGGGCAGCGCCGCCCGTTCCGCGGCGCTTACCAGCTCGGCGCGCAGGATGTCAAACGGATCCTTCATCGTCCCTCCAGACTTTCCCGCAACCGCGCAAGCCCGCGCGAGACACGCTTTCTCACCACCTGCTCAGAACAGCGCAGATCCGCGGCGATCGCGCGATAACTCTCCTCGAGCACGACCCGGCGGATCACCGCCTCCCGCTCGACAGCCTCCAACGAGGCAAGCGCGTCCCGCAACTCGACGTCCGCGCGGTCGGCGATCACCTCCAGCTGCTCATCGTCAAGCTCAACCCGTCCCATCCCAAGGCGTTCGCGACTCTCCGACTCAACCTGCCCCCGGCGCGCGGAATCGATCATCAAGTTGCGCGCGATCCCCAGAAGCCACGCAACCGCCGGCCCCTTCGACGCGTCATATTGCAGACGATGCTCCAGCGCTCGCGCAAACGTCTCGGCAACAAGATCGAACACCACGTCCGGCTCGCCGATCCAGCTGCCCACGAACGCCGTGACCGCCCTCACGTGGCGGTCATACAAGCAGCCAAAATCAGACGCGACCCCGCTGCTCAGCAACTCCGCGTCTACACGCTCATCACGCATATCACCCCGTATACGGTTCAGCACCGAGAATTGTGACCGACGACCGCTCGTCGTCCGCTTTATTTAGGCAAGACTGTTGCAACGGGCTACAAGCGGAAGCCTGAGAACGGCGCCACCAGGTGCGGGCGCGGCTGCCCGCCGCCCGAGTTCGTGATCTCCGACAGATGTGATTCGCGGCTCGGTCTTTCGGCACCCCGCTGCCGAGACGTGCCGGCGATTCCTGATCCACGCGTTCTAAACGGTAAGAGAGCGTAGACGCTAGATCGGTGATTACCTCGATATCATGCAAATCGCCGGAGCAAGCTATATGCTGATCAAGTGATTTCATCCTTGGTCAGCAGCTTGGACGGCCGCTGGAGCGGCCTGACTGCGGGTCCCGCTGGGGGCGGGTCGCTGCGCTGGGCTTGGCGGCGGGGGCTGTGAGCCCCGCGCCGAACACACGTCGGATGGGTCGCGTGAACCGCAGTCGTGAGCGCGAGCCGCGGCACGTGTATCAGCAGGTCACGCTGAGCGAGGATGAGCAGCGTGCGCTCCGGGAGCGGGCGGCGGGGCTGGGGGTGAGCGTGCCGAGGCTGCTGGTCGAGTCGGCGTTGAGTGGGGTGGAGACGCCGGCGCAGCGGCGGGCGTGGATCGCGGAGCTGTTTGAGCTGCGACGTCTGCTGGCGACGGTCGCTAACAACGTCAACCAGCTCGCCAAGGTCGCGAACACGAGCGGGGAGCTGCCCGCGCGCGAGCGGCTCTCGAGCATGTTTGGGCAGGTCGACGAGCTGCTCGTGACGGTGCGGGAGTGGACGGGGGCGAGACGGTGATCCCGAACATCACCCGCGGTGGCAACACGCGAGGGGTGTTGCTCTACCTCGCGGGGCCGGGCAAACGCGAGGAGCATCAGGAGCCGCACCTGGTCGCCGGCGCTCCCGAGGCGCTAGTGATGGCAGGAGAGCGCGTCCTGGAACAGGGCGACGCGGTGGCGCTGGCGCGGTTTCTTGATCAGCCTCGCCGCGAGTTCGGAACTCGGGTGACGATCGCCGAGCGCGATCAGGAGGGGCGCGTGGTCGGGGCGCGGGACGCTCACGTGTGGCACTGCTCGTTGAGCCTGCACCCGGACGAGCCCGCCTTGTCTGATGAGCGTTGGGGCGAGCTGTGCGACGAGTTCGTCGCCGGCATGGGTTTCGCCGGCGCTGAGGCCCGGGCGCAGTGCCGGTGGGTGGCCGTGCGTCACGGCGAGTCGACCGGCGGCTCTGACCACGCACATGTCGTCGTGGCGTTGGTGGCCGAGGACGGGAGCAAGGCGAGCGTGCATTTCGATCAGCCGCGAGCGCAGAACGCGGCGCGTGGATTGGAGCAGCAGTTTGGTTTGCGGCGGCTGGAGGCTCGCGCGCGCGAAACGGGGAGCCGCGGGGTTCGGGCCGGTGAGCGGATGGCCGACGCGCGACGCCAGCGCGACCACGGCGCAGAGGGCCGCGCACCGGAGCGAGGGTCTCGCCAAACGTTGGAGCGGATCGTCCGGGCGTGCGCGACCGCGAGCCGCGACGAGACTGAGTTTGTCCGCGCGTTACGCGAGCACGATGTGCGGGTCCGGCCTAGGTATGCGGAGGGCGGTCGCTCCTCGGTCGTGGGCTACTCGGTTCGTCTTCCCGGCCCTGCCAGCGGGCCGCGGCGCTCGGTCTGGTTTGGGGGCGGGCGCCTGGCGCGGGATCTGACATTGCCGTCACTGCGGGCGGGGTGGCAGCAGTCGGTTGCCGAGCAGGCGGATGCGGTGAAGCAGTGGAGCACGTGGACGAGCTCGCGGCTGCGCACGCGCGCGGAACGTCACGCCGAGCTTGAGCATCGTGCGGTGAGCTGGCATCGGTGCGTGCACGACATCGATCGCCTGCGAGGACGACTGCGCGCCGCCGACAACGACACGGCGGGGGTCGCCCGGGTCGCACGCGACGGCGCCGGCATCCTCGCTGCCTGGTCGGTCGCGCTTGAGGGCGATGATCCCGGGGCGTTAGCGCGTGCCTCGCGTCAGCTCGCGCGGTCTGCCGAACTTCGGGCGCATCACCGCCCGCCGCCGACGCGACCGCGGCCGCGCAGCTCCAAGCTCGCCATCTACCTCCTCGCGGGCGCGCGACCTGACAGCACCGCAGGCTGGTTGATGGCCGCCCGCCAGCTCTCGTTCTTAGGACAGGACCTTGCGCGGCTGCATCAGCGCCACGGCGAGCTTGACCGCGCCCGCGAACTCGTGACCAACTACGCAACCGAGCTCGCCCAGGTGCACGAACACCTCAGCGCACAGCCGCCCGCCGCCTCCGCGCCGGCCGACCCCGAGGTCGCCGCGGCGCTCGCGCCGCTCAAACCCCTGCCTCCCCTCCGACCCAGCGAAATCGACGCGCCACACCAGACCCCGGCAACCCGCCCCATAACCGACACGGTCCAGGATCGCCGCCGGCCGCGCGGGAGGTAGGCCTCGAGTCGTCTACTTGGGCGGAGGTTCTGGGGCGCGCCAGCGTCCCTCAGGCCAGTTGGCACGGATCTCGTCCGGGACCAGACGCCAGACGCTCTCAGCCGCGATCCGGTACTGACCACCGATCGCGACCGCGCTCAGCTCGCCGCGCTCGATCGCAGCGATAACCGCAGCGCGGCCGATCGCCAACAGCTGGGCCACCTGGCTGACGCTGAGCACTTCAGGCCACTCATCGGGCCTATGTAGGGACAGGGCCACTCCAGGCAAGTTGTCTCCGTTCTCGATCGCGACCGCCGCCGCACGCGATACGATATGAGCGATCTGACTGATTTAGCCGAAATGTTCTTGGCACGTATTCTGACTCTATTTGATGGCTGCAACTCGGTCAGCCCTCCGCATTTCCCAGTCTGCCGCCCAAGATCCATCACGCGGCCGCTCCTAATGCGCGCTTGGGAGTCAGGGAGACCGGCGCAGC
Organism: uncultured Solirubrobacterales bacterium; assembly: GCA_963730075.1. Lineage (GTDB taxonomy): Bacteria > Actinomycetota > Thermoleophilia > Solirubrobacterales > Solirubrobacteraceae > Palsa-465. The sequence goes on from CAVSQH010000008.1 coordinate 10,669, forward strand.
GCCGCACGCACCCCAAAAGCTTGCAGCTGGGATGAGCTCGGTTGAGTCCGGCCACGGGGACCGCCTCATGTCCGTCAAGGAGGCGGCCGAGGTTTTGCAGGTCAGCGCCTACATAGTCCGCCAATGGGCGCGCGAGCGGAAGATCCCTGCGATCCGGATGGGCGAACGTTACTGGCGGTTCCGTCGCTCCTCACTCGATAGGTGGATCGACGAGCAGGAACGAGCAGCACGATGAGCTCGCAAGCGGTTAGGTTTCTGCTCGTGGCCAAGCGCACTTATGGCACTGGCAGCATTCGGATCAAGCATGGTGCCTGGTATGGCTCATGGCGAACCACGGACGGACGCCGCACGACCCGTAAGCTAGGCCCGGTCCGCGTAGGCCGAGACGGCCTAACGAAGACGCAGGCCGAAGCGAAGCTGCGCGAAATGATCCTTGCCGGCGACGCTGCGCTGTCCGCCAGTGCGGTCGGCGTGCCCACCGTCAGGGAGGTCGGCGTTGCGCTCGTCGCCCGGCTCGCGCGCGACAACAAGAAGCGCAGCCACATCGAGAGCGTCGAAAGTCATCTCCGGGCGCACATCAACCCGCTGCTCGGCGACCTCCGAGTCGGGGACGTGCTCGAGGCAGACACCGAGAGGCTCGTCAATCGGCTGTTGCGGAAGGGACTGGCTCCGAAGACGATCCGGAACAACGTCGGCACGCTGCACTCCGTCATGGAGCGTGCAGCCAAGGACCACTTCATTGATCGCAACCCAGTGCGCATGGCCGAGCTGCCGCGAGTCCGGAAACGTCGAGGACTGAACTTCCTGACCGTCGACGAGCTGGACCGCGTGCTGAACACCCCGATACCCGACGACGATGAGGAGATCGGAGAGCACTTCCCGGTCGGCGCCAAGTACGGCGGCCCCCAGGCCGTGCGGGACTGGTGGCCAGTTGTCCGGCTGCTGATCCTGACCGCGGCAATGACGGGAATGCGGCTCGGCGAGCTGCGCGGGCTGCGGTGGCGGGATCTCGGCGGCAAGATTCGCGTGCGCGACAACTTCGTGCGCGGCATCTTCGACGACCCCAAGTCCGAGGATTCCTCGCGCGGGATCCCGATCGCCGCACGCGTCATGGCCGAGCTCGACGAGCACCACAGACGCACCCCCTGGAATCACGACGACGACCTGGTGCTCGGCCATCCGCACACCGGTAAGCCGCTGGACAAGGTGCGGCTCGGCCAGCACTACAAGGCCGCGCTCAGGCGCGCCGACGTGCGGCCGGTTCGGATCCACGATCTACGGCACACGTTTGCGACCACCGTGGCGGCGAGCGGGCAAGTGAGTCTACGGACGCTGCAGGAGTGGATGGGGCACGAGGACATCCGCACGACGCAGATCTATGCGCACTACATGCCGCGCGCGCGCGAGGCGCAGTTGATCGACGACGCGTTTGCGCCGCACGGACTCCAAACGGACTCCAAATCTCCGACGCTTGATCAATCGTGACCGGCGAAAACCCCCGTATTCACTGGTGCCCCACGTAATACAACACGGGGGTCTCGGGTTCGAATCCCGGTAGCGGTACTGGCTTTCTCCCTGCAAATGAGCACCTTTGAGGGAGCGAAAAGGGGCTTTGGGGGCAGGCTGCAAGAAGATCCGCCGCCCGGGACCGCAGAGAACGGGTCGACTCTCGTGGCGATAGTCGACCGGTTCCGGGCCGTCTGGTGCCCGTGACAGGATCGAGCGATGGCACAGTTTCGGGGCGAGCGAGAGCGCGTTCGGCACCGGTCGCGAGCTCGTGGCGGTCGCGCCATGAATTACGCCCGCCGCCAGCAGTATCGCCGGCTCTCTCACGCCAGCAAAGCGGCGCTGGGAAGCGTCATCTCCGCGCTGCTCGGGCTCATGATCGCGGGCGCGGGAGCGGCGACGCTCGCCCTGCTGCTGCTCTTAACCGCCCTCGGCCTGGGCCTATACGCTCGCAACTGGCTTTCGCTCGCCAGCCGCGGTCGAGTCGGGGCCCGCTCGGAGGATGAGGTGCAACGCGCGCTCGGTCCCCTTCAGAAGGACGGCTGGCGGCTTCGGCACTCTCTTCCGTGGCAAGGCCCGGGAGACATCGACTCGGTGGCGGTCACGCCTGCTGGTGTTGCGTTCGCGATTGAGAGCAAGACCAGGACCTACGACGATCGTCAGCTGGCTCGGGTGCGAGAGCAGGCGGCGTGGTTGGTGCGCCGCCGGCGAAGGTGGTGCCATCGCGGCGCGGTGCCGGTGCTTTGCGTCGTTCGCGATCGCGGGGTCCAGCACTCCGAGCACGACGTGCTGGTGGTCTCGATCGATCGCCTAACGGTGGCTCTGCGGAGCAAGACTCGCATGTTTTCCTGAATCTCGCCCGCGGGTTAGCTGACCAAATCGCCGGCGTGTAATGCCGATCCTCGGGTCGGCTGGCTGTTCACACACGGATGCCCGTTCTGGCGATTGCATCTCGCGCGTCGGGTTGGGACCCCGATCGCCTGAGCCACCACTTTTTGGTCAAAGAACTCCTGCGTGCGTTGAGCGGATTATCAGCCGAAGCCGACGATCGTCGAGGCGTGCAGGTCACGGGTACCGTTGTCCGTCATGACAGTGCGAGGACCGCTGGCCGGCGCGCTGGCTGCCATCGCCGCCGCTCCGATCCTCGGTGCGTGCGGTTCCTCGACGCTGTCGGGTGCCGCCACGGTTGCGGGCCCGGCCCGAGCGGCCCGGATCGGCCTGCAGCGGATCGGGGTCTTCAGTCAGCCGGTCTACCTGGCCGCTGCGCCGGGCGACCCCCATCGCCTATTCGTCGTCGAGCGCGCCGGGCGGATCATCGTTCTCGTCCGCGGCCGGCGCCGGGCTCGCCCGTTCCTCGACATCACGGGCAAGGTCAACTCCGGCGGGGTCGAGCAGGGACTGCTCTCGATGGCGTTCGCGCCCGATTACCAGACCACCGGCCGGTTCTACGTGTACTACACCGACGCCTCGAACAACATCCAGATCGTCCAGTACCGACGCGCGCGCAGCGATCCGAACCGGGCCGACGCAGCCAGCGCTCGCACTGTGCTGACGATCGACCATCACGCCGAGACTAATCACAACGGCGGCCAGCTGCAGTTCGGCCCCGACGGCGATCTCTACATCGGCGTCGGGGACGGCGGCAGCGAGGGTGATCCGCACAACTACGGCCAGAACACGCGCGTGCTGGTCGGCAAGCTGCTGCGGATCGCGCCCCGTCCCGGCGGTGGCTACGCGATCCCGCCAGGCAATCCGTACGCCCGCGGATCCGGGCGGCGTCCGGAGATCTGGGCCTACGGGCTACGCAACCCGTGGCGCTTCTCTTTTGACCGGCGCACGGGCGATCTGATCATCGGCGACGTCGGGCAGGACACCGAAGAGGAGATCGACTTCGCCCGCCACGGCTACGGCGCCGGCGCCAATTACGGATGGAGTATCTTCGAGGGCGATCTCCGCTACAAGCAGGGTCCCGCGCCGGGAGCGATTAAGCCCGCCGTGGTCGCCCGCCACAGCGACGGCTACTGCGCGATCATCGGCGGCTACGTCGTCCGCGACCCTGCGTTGCGCTCGCTCTACGGCCATTATCTGTTCGGCGACAACTGCAAGTCGCAGATCAACTCTGTCCTGCTGAGCGCGGGCCACGCCCGCAGTAACCGTGCGACCGGCCTGTCGGTCAACAGCCTGTCCGCGTTCGGCCAGGACGACGGCGGGCACATCTACGCCGTCTCGCTTGCCGGTCCCGTGTACCGGCTCGTCGAGCGCTGAGACGGCCGGCGATCATCCCCAGCGGGGCCGACGGGCAGAAGATCGGACCCGAGTTGGGGTTAAGCCACCCTCCATCACTGCCGGGAGCGCCGGGACTCGACTCCGTGCCAACGACTCATTCCTTACTTTCAGCGGTGTCGGGCGTTAACCAAGCAACCCCCAGAACGAAGGGAGCGCATCTCATGCCCATCTCTAAACGAGCTCTGATCGCGGTCTTCGCAGCGGTGACCGCGGCGGCGTTGACAGGGTTGGCCGCAGGCGCGCTGGGCGCTGACGGGACCAAGCACCACGGCAATAAGTCCCATAGCACCGGCGCCAAGCACCGTGGCAGCGCGCCGCACAGCGGCAAGCGTCAGGGCGCTCCGCTGATCAAAGCGTCGCTCGCGCCCTCGCAGCCGTCGCCGACGGATCCCATGTTCCACGGCGTCAACCCAGGGACGGTGGCGTAGACGCTGAAGTTCGGCGATGTACGGCTGAAGCGCGACGGTCATCTCGACCTGCGCGTGAAAGGCCTCGTCATCCCCTCGCTCGGGACGCCCGGGCCAGTGACGACGATAAGCGCAGCGCTCTACTGCGGCGCCGATTCGAACACCACCGCGGCCGCCACAACGCCGCAGGTACCGCTTTCGAGCAAGGGCGACGCGCGCATCCACGACACCTCGTTCAGCGCGCCCTCGACCTGCCTGGCGCCCGTGATCCTGGTCCAACCTCACGGGACCGGCGTCCCCGCGAACCTCTACATCGCCGTCGACGGCTGGCAGTCGTAGTTACGTCTGAGCGCCCGCGAGCGGAGCGGTCGCCGGAGGTGACCGCTTCCCGGGCGCCTGGCGCGCCCCGATCGTGGTTGAGCCATCACCGGCCGTCTGGCCTGGTCGCTCACGACTGCTGCAGGGGCCAGCCGGTTCCGGTCTGGGTCACGGATCACTGCCTCCTTGCCCCAAGGCCGCTCGATCAGCTCGCGATCGACCTCGACGCCGTCGGTAACCAGCCGCTGGTAGGTGCGGTCAAGGTCGTCGCAGTCCAGCACCAGCCCTCGCAGCGACCCGGGCGGCATCGACTCAAACCGGGTCACAAGCGTCAGTGACGCCCCCGCGCCGGTCGGCGCTATCTGCACCCAGCGGATCCCCGGCACCGAGTCATCGTCGCGGGGCAGCTCCAAGCCCAGCTTCTGTACTAAAGCTCCTGGGCTCGCGCCTGGTCTGAGACCGGAACCGACACGCCGGACCTCTTCGATGCCGATCACCGCCTCCTGGTGCTCGGCCTCACTCGCTAATCGGCGCGCTTGTGCTTGCCAGACGCGACCGGCGCGCAGCGCGGTGGGTGCTGGGCGGCCCGCTCCTTCGAGTGCTGCCGCAGCGCCTTGTCGAGCGTCCGGATGCTCACTCCGCAGCTACTGGCGAGCTCGCGGCAAGCGGCCAGCTATTGAAGCCAGAAACTCACCGGATATTGCGACCTGGGCTTGACGCCGAGGGACTCGAGTGCCCGCCGAGTCGCTTCGCCACCGCGCCCTCGGTATTTGTGGCGACCGTTGAGCGGCTGCGCACGGTCTTCCACGCGCAGACGGCGATGAACTCGCCGTGCGTGTAGTAGCCGCGCGCCCTGGCGGCCGCGCCAGTCGCCAGTAAGCGAGCGTCGTCGGAATACCCGAATCGGCTGGCGAGCGCCTCGATCGCGCCGGCCGGAAATTGCAGCTCGAAGGTCGTCATCCGGACGAATGGAACCGCGGCCGGCTCACTTCTCCGTGCCACGTTTGCGGAAGTTCCGCTCGACAAGGCCGCCCGCCACCAGGATCGACTTCCCCGATGTGCCCAAACGTACATCCCTGGCTCAACCAGGCTCGGGGCCGGACGGCCGCAGGTTGAAACCTGTCTCTCCGATTCACGAAGTCCAGCTTCCGCTTCGGCCTGGCGGATAGCGAGAGCGGCGGCCCCCTCCGGACACCCGCCCGCGATGTAGACGCGAGCTGGCGTGAGGCCCGGGCCGCTGGACGCGAGCCCCGTTCTTCCGGGCACTGTGGTTGGATGGGATTGTGGAGACCGAGCGGAAGGTTCTGGTGCCGGAGCTTCCGCCGGGTCTCGGGCGGTGGCCGGCGACGCGGATCGATGCCGAGCGTTTCGCGATCACTCGCCCATCGAGGGCCCCTGACTCAGTGGTCGAGCACCTGCCCCGATCAGACGCATCGTTTTGCGGAGTGAGTGATGCCTGATTCGGCTATTCATGTCGAGGGTGTGGTCAGGCGCTTTGGGGCGACGACTGCGCTTGCTGGGGTTGACCTGGATGTCGGGGAGGGCTCGGTGTTTGGGTTGTTGGGGCCGAATGGTGCGGGGAAGACGACCCTCGTCCGGGTGTTGGCTACGTTGCTGGTTCCGGATGCTGGTTGGGCTGAGGTGTTTGGCCGCGACGTGGTCCACGACGCCGCGGGGGTGCGGGAGCTGTTGGGGCTGACCGGCCAGTTCGCGGCGGTCGACGAGATGCTGACGGGCCGGGAGAACCTGCAGATGTTCGGGCGGCTGTTTGATCTCTCGGCGGTGGATGCTCGCCGGCGGGGTAACGAGCTGCTTGAGCGTTTTGAGTTGGCTGATGCTGCTGATCGTCCGGCGCGCACGTATTCGGGTGGGATGCGGCGGCGTCTTGATCTTGCGTCGAGTCTTTTGACTCGCCGCCGGGTGTTGTTTTTAGACGAGCCGACGACGGGGTTGGATCCGCGCAGCCGCAATGAGATCTGGTCGGTTGTGCGCGAGCTCGTCCGCGAGGGGACGACGCTGTTGCTCACCACGCAGTATCTCGAGGAGGCAGATCAGCTCGCCGAGCAGATCGCGGTGATCGATCATGGTCGGGTGATCGCGCAGGGGACGGGGAGTGAGCTCAAGGACCGGGTCGGTGGTCAGATCCTGGAGGTCGAGCTGGTCAGCGCGGCGGAGCGCGACAGTGCGCGGGTGGCGCTGGCCGGGATTGGTTGCGGTGAGCCGGAGCCTGGGGAGCGGCTCGCGCAGCTGACGCTTCCGGCGCCGCGCGATGGGCTTGAGATGATCGAGGATGCGGCCTCGGCGTTGCGCAAGGCGGAAATTGCGGTTAGCGATCTCGGGCTGCGCCGGCCGACGCTGGACGACGTGTTTTTGCAGCTGACGGGCGCGCCGCCGAGCGAGAACGGGGCGGGGGCTGAGGTCGCGACCGGTGACGGGCAGCCTGATCGGACGGTGAACGTTCCCGTGGCCCGCGCCCGTAGTGTTCCGCGCCCGGTCACGAGGCGACCGGCGCGGTGGCGGCGTCTCTCGCCGCGGGAGCTTCGCGCGGACATCACCGACGCGTGGGTGGTGAGCGGGCGCAACCTGCGCCACTTCGTCCGCCAACCGGACCTGCTGGTCTTCTCGACGATCCAGCCGATCATGTTCGTGCTGCTGTTCACATACGTGTTCGGCGGCGCGATCAGTCACTCGCTGCCCCCCGGCGTGAGCTACATCGACTACCTGTTGCCCGGGATCCTCGTTCAGTCGGTGACGTTCAGAGCGAGCATGACAGCGATCGGACTGTCAGACGACCTAAAGCTCGGTGTGATCGACCGCTTCCGCTCGATGCCGATGGCACGATCGGCCGTGCTCATCGGCCGTACCACGGCCGACCTGGTCCGCAACGTCCTGATCATCGTGCTGATGATCATCGTCGGCTACATCGTCGGCTTCCGTTTCCAGGCCGGCGTCGCGCAGGCGCTCGCGTGCATCGCGCTTGTCAGCGCCTTCGGTCTCGCGCTGAGCTGGATCTTTGCGTTCGTGGCGTTCACAGTGCGCAGCGGCGAAGCCGCCCAGTCGGCCGGCTTCGTGATCCTGTTTCCGCTCGTGTTCGCGAGCTCGGTGTTCGTGCCCGTCTCGACCCTGCCCAGCTGGCTGCAGGCAATCGCGAAGGTCAGCCCGGTCACCCTGACCGCGAACGCAGCACGCTCCTTCGCTCTCGTCCCCGGGACACCATCCTCCCTCGCCGGCGCAATCGCCTGGATCGCCGGCCTCCTCGCCGTGTTCATCCCACTGTCGGTGTGGCGCTACCGGCGCATGACCTGACGCCGCGGCCCCAACCGCCTGCCGTTACCCGATGCCGAGCACCGGCAGCGCGCTAAGGGCACGGTCGGCCTTCCGCAGGCGCCCCGCGAGCGTGATCGCCAGCGCACGGTGCACGCGGACGGCCAGCGCGGGGTCCGCGGCGAGCAGGCGCTCGACGTCCGCGCCATCGAGGACGTCCGCCTCGACCTCTGTATCGGCGATGACCGACGCGCTCGCGGGGTGGCCGTCGACGAATCGCAGCTCGCCGAGCACCTCGCCGGCCATGACGCGGTTGATCGGCACGTCCGTGCCGAGGTGTTTCTTCGCCACGCGCGCGCTGCCGGAGCGCACGAGAATGAGCCGAACCTCGCGGTCGCCCTCGGTGATGAGCTGCTCGCCGGGCGCGTAGGTCCGCGGTCGCGCCTTCTCTAGGAGGCTGCGCCGCTCGCGCTCGTCGAGCAGAACCAGGAAAGCGGTCATGCCGACACCCCCTCTCGAACGGCCAGCTCTCGCGCTTCGTCGATCGCGTCGGCCACGATGCCGGCGGCTCGCTCGAGCATCTCGTCGGAATGTCCGGGCATGAGCTGCATCCGGAACCGCGCCTGCCCGAGGCTCACCTCGGGGAACTCGACGAGGTTGGCGAGCACGCCGTGCTCAGCCACGAGCGCCCCAGCAAGACGGGTCACCGTCTCGTCGCCGACCGGGACCGCGATGATCGCGCAGGGATCGCCGTAGCACTCGATGCCGCGAGCCGCGAACGCGTTGCGCAGTGTGATCGCCGCCCGCTGAAGCTCGGCGCGCCGGGCGTCACCGTCAGCCGAGCGCGTGATCCGAACCGCCTCGAGCGCCACTGCCGTCTGCACTGCCGACAGTGCGCTGGAGAAGGTGAACGTCCCGCCGAACACGCGCACGTAGTCCTTGACGGACGCCGCACGGCTGGCGATGAAGCCTCCGCACGAGCAGAACGACTTCGAGAAGGAGCCCATCACCAGGTCGACCTCGCCGAGCACCTCCTGGAGGCCGAGTTGGCCGGTGCCGCCCGGCCCGAGCTGGCCGAGGTCGTGCGCGACGTCGACGAGCAGCGTGGCCTCGTAATCACGGCAGGCGGCGACGAGCGGCCTCAGCCGCGGGGCGTCCGCATCCATCGAGAAGGTGCCCTCGGTGATGACGAGGATGCCGCTGTGGGCATCGCCCGCCCGCACACGAGCGATGTGCGCGGTGGCCTCCTCGACGTCGAGATGGCGATGGCGGTGGATGTTCTGAGTCGCCGCGTGGGCGCCCTGCTGCAGGCAGGCATGGGCGAGGCGGTCCATGATGATGTGGTCGGTGGGGCGGACGAGCGCGGTGATCGTGCCGAACCCCGCCCCCCAACCCGTCGGAAAGACGGTGACGTGCTCGGCGCTGACGAAGTCGCCGAGCTCGGCCTCGAGCTCCAGCGATGGCCGCGTTCCGCCCTGCCGCTGGGATGTCAACTCAGGAGATGGCCGCTGCGTGGCACCGCAATATGATCGCGACCAAACCGTTGAACGACTACACCGTTCCAGCGGTGGCGCTCGTTCGCGGGGCAAAGTTCCGGGCGGGCCTGCAACATGAATTTGGGTCGATGCAGATCGAGGACCTGCCATACGAGTTCTTCTGTGTCAGCGCCGACATCCAAAGCGGCGAGTTGTACGTGCACCGACGCGGCCCGCTGGTCGACGCCATCTACGCGAGCATGGCTATCCCGGGGCTGCTGCCGCCCGCAAACACGGACGGTCGGATTCTGGTCGACGGCGGCATCCTGAACAACCTGCCGGTTGAGACCCTGGCGCGACGGGGCGAGGGTCCGGTCGTCGCCTCGGCGCTGACAGGCAACGGTTTCGATCACCGTTACGCAGCCGAGTCATCGGACGCTGGGAGGCGGCATGCCCGCTTGAGATCTGCACTCCGGACCGCCGTGACCGGCGTCGCGGGGCCGGCTCCGAGGTTACGTGACACTTTGATGCGGGTGCTGGTGCTCGCGAGCATCGATGCAACTTGTGAGGCGCGAGACCAGGCCGACGTGGTGATCACCCCCGCAACAGGCGGCATCGGAATGCTGGAGTTCACGGCCATCGACCGGGCAATCGAGGCCGGCCGACAAGCCGCTTTGACGGCACTGGCGCAGCCCGATACCGCCAAGCGTCTTCTCCCGGACTGAGACCGCGGCAGGCGTTGCTCCCCGTTTGGGCATGGTGTTCGGGGACGCTTGACGACACCCAAACGGCGACGAGGCGAGAGAACGCGCTTGGCGCACCGGTCACGTAGGCCAGCGGACTGCCTTGAGTGTTCCCGGGGCTGCGCACCCCGGGGGCTCAACAGTCGACCCGCGCAGTTGGTGGAAATTCCGCGCGGCGTCCGGCGATTTTTCCACCGGATGCGTGCTGGGCGGGACAAACGTGGAAGATCCGGCCGCGACGGCGTGATTTTCCACGTTCCGCGCTGAGGGCCGCAGCCCGCTCGCGCTGAGGGAGCAGCCCGCAGGCGCTGAGGGCCGCAGCCCGCACGCGCCGAGGGAGCAGCCCAGGCGCGCTGAGCGCATACCGCGGGACCGGCCGCGGGCCGGGTACCCTCAGCGCGCCCCAACCTCGCCCACGTGACCGCCTCCTGACGCGCATTGCGCGCTTGGCGCCAGTCACCCGTTTCAGACGATGGCGGGCAATGCGGGGTGCGAGAGGATCGTCAGCTTCCATGGGCCATGTAATCCTTCTCTCGCTGACCGCGTCCCTCAACCCGACGCTGGTCGGTGCCACGACGGTGATGCTGTTGCTCGAGCGTCCGACGAGGCTGATGATGGGCTACCTGGCGGGCGCCTATCTGACGAGCATCACGCTCGGCCTGGTGATCGTGTTCAGCCTCTCGAACTCGAGCACGACGACCACGACCCAGAACACGATCAGCCCCGGGGTCGATATCGGCCTGGGGGTGCTCGCGGTGATCCTCTCATGGGTGATCGCGAGCGGGCGCCAGGAGCAGTTCAGCGAGCGCCGTAAGGCACGCAAGGAGGCCAAGGGAAACACGGAGCCACCCAGATGGCAGCGTGAGCTGAGCAAGGGCACCGCTCGAACGACATTTGTCATCGGTGCACTGCTGACGCTCCCGGGGGCTTCATACCTCGCGGGTCTGCACTCGATCCACGAGCTGCACTACTCGACGACCGGGACCGTCCTGCTGGTGATCGGTTTCAACATCGTGATGCTGTGGCTGCTCGAGGTCCCGCTCGGCTGTTTCATCGTCGCCCCCGACTGGACACCAAAGGCGGTCGAGCGCGCCAAGGCATGGGTCGGCCGCCACGCGCGCCTGTTCGCGGTCCGGGGGTTCGCGATCATCGGCGTGCTGCTGATCATCAAGGGGATCGCGGGCCTGGTGAGCTGACGGGTCCGGGCCGGTCGGCGACGGCGCCTCTGGTGCGGTGCGAGGCCGCGGGCACGCTCTCCATCGCGGGTCGTCCATCGCTTGGATGCGCCGCGTACCAGTCGGCATAGCGACGCGCGAGCGGCGCCGCCGTGATCCCGTGCGCGAACACCGATAACCCGATCGTCAGATACGTCGTCAGCAGGATCGTGTCCGCGCCGGGGAGCTTGGCCTCCTGAACAGTGATCACCGCGAACACGATCGACGCCAGCCCGCGGGGACCGAACCAGCCGACGAATGCGACCGTCGGCCATTTCGCGCCCGTGCCGACCATCGCCAGCGCGACCGGCACGATGCGGATCACGGTCAGGCTCAACACCGCATAGAGCACGATCGACCAGCTCAGGTGCTGCAGCGACGGGCCGAGCAGCACCGCCCCGAAGATCAGGAACGTGATTCCGCCGAGCAGCCCCCCGAGCTCCTCGCTGAACCGGGATGCCTGCTCAGATTCCCGGTGCGCCAGGGCGCCGAAGATCGCCCCGGCGAGGAACGCGGCGATGAATCCCGAGCCGCCGAGCGCGACCGCGAACCCGTAGGCGAGCGCGGCCCCGGCGACCGGGATCACCTGTAGCCACGACCCCGCGATCAGGTCGCGGCGGTGGGCGACCACGACGACCGCCGCGGCGGCCAGGCCCGCGACCGCCCCACCGAGGATCCCGTAGCCGATCTCCTCGGCGACGATCGTCACCGCGTGGTGCCCGGTCGTCGCCTTGTCCTCGACATCCGCCGACGCCAGCGCGATCAGCAGCAGCGGCACGCAGATCCCGTCATTGAGCCCGCTCTCGACGTTGAGGCCCTGGCTGATCCGGGAGGGAAGCCGCGGCTCGGTCACAACCGCCTGCCCGAGCGCGGCGTCGGTTGGCGCCAACAGCACCGCCAGGACGAGCGCCTCGGCAGCGTTGAGGTGACCAAAGATCACGGCCGCCGCACCCAGACCGGCGACGATCGTCAGCGGCAGCCCGATCCCGAGTAGCCGCGCCGGTACCGCTGACTCCCGGCTCAGCCGCCGGAGCTTGATCCGCGAGGCATCGGCGAACAGGACTACCGCCAGCGTGGCCTCGGCCAGCGTGCGAACCGACGAGCCCTTGACGGGGACGGTCACCCCGTCGAGGACCAGCGGGCCGAGCAGCAGGCCGGCGCCGACGAACACCATCGCCGGCGTCACCGCTGTGCCGGTCAGACGGCGGGAGACGGCGGCGACGGCGAGGACCGTGGCGGCAATGATCGCGAGCTCCCACTTCATGACGAGCAGAGCATCCTCCCCGCAGCCGACGGAAGCGGCGCGCCTGCCGATCTCGGGTCACGGGGATAGGATCGACCACCGGAACACCGAGATAAGGAGAACGCGATGGCGATCGACACGCTGATGGTCTATGTGGGGGTGTATGACAACCTCGCGGACGCCGAGGCCGACTACGAGCTGGTCAAGCAACTGCACGTCGAGGCAGGCCTGATCGACGCGTACGACGCGGCGATCGTCGAGCGTACGGCCGAGGGCAAGGTCAAGCTCGGCAAGAAGCACGAGACCCCAACGCGAGTCGGCGGTGTGCTCGGCGGTGGCATCGGCTTGGCGACCGGTCTGGTGGTCGCGCTGTTCCCGTTCGCGGCGGTAGGCGGTGGTCTGCTGCTCGGCACGACCGCGGGCGGGGCGATCCTCGGGGCGGTCGCGGGCCATGCGGCCGCCGGCATGAGCCGCGGCGACCTCAAGGACCTCGGCGAGCAGCTCGACGCCGGGCAGGCGGGGCTGGTCGTGGTCGCCGTCTCCGATATGGGCGCCAAGGTGCAGCGGGCGATGAAGCACGCGGCTAAGGTGCAGGAGAAGGAGCTCAAGGCCGACAGCGCCGAGATCGAGCGCGATGCGGCGTCGGCGGGCGCGGGCCAGAGCTAGCGGTACCGGCGCCGCCTGACGGCGCCGGCTAACCCCAGACCTCGCCGGCGACCTCGACGATCAGCTCGAGCTTGGCTCGCTGCTCGTCAATCGTGAGCTTGTTGCCCTCCTCGGTCGAGGAGAAGCCGCACTGAGGCGAGAGACACAGCTGATCGAGGTCGACGTAGCGCGAGGCCTCATCGATCCTTCGCTTGAGCAGGTCAGAGTCCTCGAGCTGCGGCTTCTTGGTCGTCACAAGCCCGAGCACCACCTGCTTGCCCGGCCCGACGAACCGCAGCGGCTCGAACGTGCCCGAGCGCTCGTCATCGAACTCGAGAAAGTAGCCGTTGACGTTCAGGTCACCGAACAGCGCCTCGGCGACGAACTCATAGCCCCCCTCGGCGACCCACATCGACTGGTTGTTGCCGCGGCAGAGATGGGTCGTGACAACCAGGTCATCGGGCTTGCCGGCAAGGGCGCGGTTGATGTTGGCGATGTACTGCTCGTGGAGGTGGTCCGGATCGCCGCCGATCTGCTCGATGTGCTCGCGCTGGGCCGGATCGTTGATGTAGGCGAGGCTTGTGTCGTCGAGCTGGAGGTAGCGGCACCCGAGCTCGTGTACGCCGCGCACCTGCTCTGAATAGGCACGGGTCAGGTCCTCCCAGAAAGCATCGAGCTCCGGGTACACCGACGGATCGATCGACGAGTTGCCGCCGCGGTAGTGGACCATGCTCGGCGACGGGATCGTCAGCTTCGGGGTCTGGCCCGCGCCGGCGTGATCGCGCAGAAACGCAAACGCGTCGGCGAAGATCGTGCCGGGCAGCGCGACCGGCGCAGCGACCCGCATCGCGGGCGGGCTGTAATCGAACTCGTCGTCATCGCTTCGGAAGCGGACGTGAATGCTCTCGCCCTCGGCCTGCTCGACGCCGCCGAGTGAGTAGATGAAGTCCATGTGCCACGACGTGCGCCTGAACTCGCCGTCGGTGACCGTTCGCAGCCCAGCGTCGCGCTGTAGCTCGATCACGCTCTCGATCGCCTCGTCCTCGACCGAGCGGAGCCGGTCAGCGCCGATCTCCCCTGCCTTGAACTGCGCTCGGGCGTGCGCCAGCTCCGGCGGCCGCAGCAGACTGCCGACGTGATCGGCGCGAAATGGGGGTGTATCGCGAGCGGGCGTATCGACCTCCTACCGACGAGCTGTCCGGACGATCAACGAGACGATACCCGCGGGCCCGCGAGCGCCTCGCGAGCCGCTGTGTAGCCTCGAACGATGGTCTCGAAGTACCGCTCGGTCCTGGCGGTCCCCGGGTCGCTGGCGCTGATCCTCAGCGCGCTGGTCGGCCGGTTACCGCTCGGGATGTCCTCGCTGGCGATGCTGCTGCTCGTGCGTGAGACCCATCATTCGTATGCGGTCGCGGGTCTCGTGGTCGGCGGCTACGCGCTCGCGAGCGCCGCGGCGGCTCCGGTCCAGGGACGGTTGGTCGACCACTTCGGCCGCACGCGGGTGCTGGTGCCGTGCGCGTTCGGGCAGGCGCTGATGCTGGTCGCGTTGGTGCTCGCCGCGTCGGCGGATGCCAGCGGTGTGGCGCTTGTGCCGCTGGCGGCGCTCACGGGCGCGTTCGCGCCGCCGGTTCCGGCCACCGCCCGGGCCCTGCTGCGCGAGGTGTTCCGCGACCCGGCCGTCCGCGACACCGCCTACGCGCTGGACTCGGTCGTGCAGGAGACCGTGTGGATCAGCGGTCCGCTGGTGGTCGCGCTGGTGGTGAGCGTCAGCTCGCCGGAGGTGGCCGTGCTGCTTGTGGCCGTCGTGTGCGTCGTTGGCACGTTGCTGTTCGTGCGCTCGCCGCTCGCGCGCCGCTCAGATCGGCCCGTGCACCATGATCAGCGGACGTCAGTGCGCTCCAACCGCGCGCTGCGGGCGCTGCTCGCGCCCGTCTTCCTGCTCGGCGCGGGCCTGGGCGCGACCGAGGTCGGGCTGCCCTCACTTGCGCTTCACGCCGGGTCGCGTCCCGCTTCGGGGCTGTTGCTCGCGGTGTGGAGCGTCGGCAGCGTGATCGGCGGCATCTGGTACGGCGCCCGCGTCTGGAGCTCGTCGCTGTCTGACCGCTACCGGATGCTGATGCTCGGGGCGGTGGCCTGCACCGTGCCGCTGATCTTCGCGCGGACGATCCCCGAGGGCGCAGTCGCAAGCCTGCTCGCGGGCCTGGCGATCGCGCCGGTGTTCTCCTGCCAGTACGCGCTGGTCGGCAGGCTTGTCGATCGGGGAACCGAGAACGAGGCCTTCACCTGGGTGTCGGCGGCACTTGTGTCCGGGCTCGCGGCCGGATCTGCGATCGGCGGCGTGGTGATCGCAGCGGCCGGCGTCAGCGCACCGTTCGTGGTCTCGTGTGGGGCTACGGCGCTTGCGGCGGCGATGTCGCTGCGCGCGCACGAGCCGGCGGCGGACGTTCAGGACCTGCCCGATACCAGGAGTGCCGCCGCCCACGGCCCGCTGCCCGACGGAGCGGGGCTCACAGTAGCGCCAGCTGAGGCCCAGTCCAGCCGGCGCTGAGCGCCTGGCGCCATCCACCTGACGCCTCGAAGTCCAGCAGCACGCGCTTGCGGTGCAGCCCGCCGCCGTACCCGGTCAGCGAGCCGTCGGCGCCGATCACCCGGTGGCAGGGGACGATGATCGGAACCGGCGTCTGCCCGACCGCCCAGCCGACCGCCCGAGGCTCGATCTGGCGTCCGCCGCGCTCGGCGCTCAGCTCGCGTGCGATCGTCCCGTAGGTCGTGGTGGCGCCGTACGGGATCTCGAGCAGCGCCGCCCACACACGCCGGGCGAACGGCGTCCCCGACACGTCGAGATCGATCGTCAGCTCGAAGCTCCGCAGGTCGCCCGCGAAGTAGGCGTCAAGTTGTTCAGCGGCGGCTGCCAGCGTTACGTCGGCCGGCTTGGAGTGCTCCTCGCGCTTGCTCGGGCCGCGCCGCGGGAAGTGCAGGGCACGCAGCCCCTGGTAGCCGGCGACAAGGGTAAGTGGCCCGATCGGGCTCTCATAGATCGTGAAGCTCATGGTCCTCTCATTTCGAGTCGTGGAAGATGATGCCGAGCGCGGTCCGCTCGCCGCTCGTTACGGTGCTGACGCCGTGCCGCAGCGCGACGCGATGATGTCCGCGGGCGCCAGGGTTCGGGCGCTCGCGCGTCGGGAAGATCACAAATGCCCCGCGCTCCGGAGTGAGTACGTGCGCCCGGCTCTGCGCCCGAGGCCGCTGCTCGAGCAGGACAAACTCGCCGCCGCAGAAGTCGGCCCCAGGCGCCGACAGGACGGTCACGACCTGGAGCGGGAAGTACACGTCCCCGTAGAGGTCCTGGTGCAGCGCGTTCCAGTCTCCGGCGTGATAGCGGAGCAGCAGTGGCGTCGGCCGTGTCTGGCCGGCCTCCCGGCAACGCCGGAGCAGCTCCGCATGCGAGTCGGGGAAGGTCGGATTGTCGCCGGACAGCAGCTTCGACCAGCGGTTGGCGATCGGCGCCAGATGCTCGTAGAACGCGCTGCGGGCGGTCTGGATCGCGTCCGGCAGCGGGTGCGAGAAGTAGCGGTAGCGGCCCTCGCCAAAACGGTGTCGGGCCATCTCGATGGTCGAGCGGAAGCCGTCGCCATCGAACAGCGCCGCGAGCCGATCGCATTCAGCGAAGCTCAGGACGGGCGGCGTGATCGCAAAGCCGCGATCGTCGAGCCCGGCGGACAACGCCTCCCAGTCGAGGGCGTGGACACGGTTTGAGAGATCGGTCGTCATGCCCGTACAACGACGGCGGCCGACGATCCGTGAGACCGAGAGTCAGACCGGGCGCACTGGGCGGCAGGGAGTGCCGACGCACAGGTGGCGTGGCGGAAGGTCGCGAGTGACGACGCTGCCAGCGCCGACGACCGTGCCCGCTCCGATCGTCACCCCAGCGCACACGATCACGCCGGCGGCAAGCCAGGCGTCGTCACAGATTGTGATCGGCGCCGCGACCTCATATCTCGTGCGCCGCTGCACCGGATCGAGCGGGTGGTTGGGCGTCACGAGCTGGACGCGGGGCCCGATCTGGACATCGTCGCCGATCGCGACGAGCGCCGAATCGAGGATCACGGCGCCGAAGTTGATGAAGGTCCGCGCGCCGACCTCGATCTGATAGCCGTAGTCACAGACGAACGGCGACAGGATGTCGCTCTCGTCGCCGATGCCGCCGAGCAGCTCGCGCAGGATCGACGCGCGCTGCTCAGGCTCGCCGGCGCTGGCCGCATTCAGCCGCTGCACCACCAGCTGACACCGGCGACGATCGGCGAGCAGCTCCTCGTCGTCGGCGTTATAGGGATCGCCGGCAAACATCCGTTGCTTGTGCGTCGGCACGCGGCAATCCTTGCATCCGCGTGTGCGCGGCGGCCGTCACGAGCTAGCGCCCGGGACGGGGCTCAGACCACGAACGTGCCCAGCCTGGTGACGAACCGCGGCGACGCGGTCTTGCTGTAGTGCAGCGAATCGTCGATCTGGACGCGGTAGTTCTTGAAATGGGGGTGGCCGCCCGGGAACAGGCGGGCCTTGGCCTTGAGCAAACCGCACGGCCCCTGCGCGCGACCGAACCTGGCGAGCGTCACCTGCTTCTTGTGCACGTAGTGACCGAAGACCTGCTTGCCGGTGCTAAAGCCGGAGAAGTACCACGTGACCTTGCGCGTCAGCGGCGCCTGCTGGGGTTTGGTCGCGACCGACAGCGGCGCCGCGAGCAACTGCGTGGTGGCGACGATCGAGCTCGCCTGCAGATCGGTCGCGGTGAGCGTGATCTTCTTCTGGCCGGGCAGTTTGAAAACGGGTTCCGGCGCGCCGGTGATGGTCGCAATCGTCCCGGTCGCGCTCGCGGGCACGGTGCTGTCGACCGAGCCGTCGCTGCTGGTGATCGTCACCTGGTCACCGGGGGTGAAGCCCGCACCGGTGAGCGTCATCTGAGCCTGGTCAGCGGTCGTGCTGACGTAGCAGCGCTTGTCGACGCTGATCGTCGCCGCCGATGCCTGTGCGGTCGCCACGGCAGGGGTCAACAGAACTGCGCCACCGATCAGCAGCCACTCGATGCGGCGGCGCGCAACGCCCCAACTGGACATCTACCTCTCCCTGCTCGTGGTTTGCGAGTACCGCCGGCCGCGCGCCAAGTCTAGCGGTGATCTGGGAGGGCGATTACGTTGACTCCACTGACCTGCATCTGATATATCACGCACCTATGGCATCTGACTCCAGGCAGCTGCCTGCGACCCAGAGCGTCGTCGTGATCGGCGCCGGGATCGTGGGCAACAGCGTTGCGTACCACCTCACGCAGCTGGGCGAGACCGAGATCACGCTGATCGACAAAGGGCCGCTGCCCAACCCCGGTGGCTCCACCGGCCACGCCTCCAACTTCATCTTCCCGGTCGATCACTCCAAGGAGATGACGTCGCTGACGCTCGAGAGCATGCGTCAGTACAAGGAGCTCGACGTGTTCCTCGAGTGCGGCGGGATCGAGGTCGCGCGGACCGAGGAGCGGATGCAGGAGCTGACCCGGCGGATCGTGTCGGCGAAGACGTGGGGAATCGAGCCGGTGTCGCTGCTGACCCCGGCCGAGATCAGGGAGCTGGTGCCGTTCATCGACGAGCAGCTCCTGCTGGGCGGCTTTTACACCCCGGGGGCCGGGGTGGTCGACTCGCTCCGGGCGGCGACGATCATGCGCGAACGCGCCCAGGCTGCCGGCATGACCGTGTCGGCCAACACCGAGGTGCTCGGGCTCGACGTCGAGCAGGGCGCGATCCGTCGGGTGCGCACCGATCGGGGCGACATCGAGGCCGGCCGGGTGGTGATCGCGTGCGGCTGCTGGAGTCCGCGGATCGCGCAGATGGCCGGGGCGAATATTCCGCTGACGCCTGCCGTACACCAGATGATCGACATCGGCCCGACGCCGCGGTTCGCCGATGCCAAGGCGCTGGTCGAATACCCGATCGTCCGCGACATGGACACGAACATGTACGAGCGCCAGGACGGCAGCGGGCTCGAGATCGGTTCATACGCCCACCGTCCGATGATGATGGACGCCGACGAGATCCCGTCGATCGAGGAGTCGGCGCTGAGCCCGACCGAGCTGCCGTTCACGCAGGCCGACTTCGAACTTCAGATGGAGCAGGCGCTCGAGCTGATGCCCGAGATCGTCGGCGACGAGACCGTCGGCCAGCGATACGCGATCAACGGCCTGCTGTCGGTGACCCACGATGGAATGCCGCTGATCGGCGAGCTGCCGGAGGTCAAGGGGCTGTGGTCGGCCGCGGCGATCTGGATCAAGGAGGGTCCGGGCGCCGGCAAGACGGTCGCCGAGCTGATGGTCCGCGGCGAATCGGAGATCGACGTCTACGAATCCAACATCGCCCGCGCGTACCCGCACCAGAAGACCAAGGCCCACATCCAGGCCCGCGCGGGCGAGGGCTTCAACAAGATGTACGGGATCGTCCACCCGTCCGAGCAGTGGGAGTCAGATCGGCGGGTCAAGCTGCCGCCCTACTACGAGCGCCAGCAGGAGCTGGGCGCGGTCTTCTACGAGGCGGCGGGATGGGAGCGACCGCAGTGGTATGAGTCAAACGCACCGTTGCTCGAGGAGTACGGCGATCAGATCAACCGCCGCGAGTCCGAGTGGGACGCTCGGTGGTGGTCACCGATCATCAACGCCGAGCATCTCGCGATGCGCGACCGGGCGGCGTATACCGACCTGACCGCATTCGCGATCTTCGACATCACCGGACCGGGTGCCCTTGACGCGGTCCAGCGGGTGGCGATGCGCCAGATGAACGTCGCCGTGGGTCGCGTCGTGTACACGCCGGTGCTGTCGCCCAGCGGCGGCTTCAAGGCGGACCTGACGATCATGCGGATCGCCGATGACGTCTTCCGCGTCGTCACCGGGGGCGCCTGGGGGATGTCCGACCTGAAGTGGTTCAAGGACCATCTGCCTGCCGACGGCAGCGCCCAGGTCCACGACCACACGAACTCGTGGACGACGCTCGGGCTGTGGGGCCCGCGGGCGCGGGACATTCTCTCGAGTGTCACCAGCGGTGACGTCTCCAACGAGGGGTTCCCGTTCGCGACCTTCAAGGCGCTCGAGGTGGGCCCGCTGGAGGTGATCGCCTCGCGGATCTCCTACGTCGGTGATCTCGGCTGGGAGCTGTACGTGCCGATCGAGCAGGGTGCCCGGCTGTGGGACATCGTCGCCGAGGCCGGCCTCCCGCACGGGGCCGTGCCGATGGGCGCAGGCGTCTATGGCACCACCGGGCGACTGGAGAAGTGCTACCGCGCCTACGGCGCCGAGCTCGAAGGCGAGTACAACGTCGTCGAGGCCGGGATGGCATGGGGCAAGGTCAAGGATCAGGACTTCATCGGCAAGGAGGCCCATATCGGCCACCGCGAGGCGCCGCCCGCCGCGAGCATGTGCACCCTGACCGTCGACGACCACACCTCGAGCTCGGGCGTCAAGCGCTACATGCTCGGCGGCGAGCCGATCCTGTCCGCCGGCGGCGAGCCGATCACCGATGCCCACGGTCGACGCTCGTACGTGACCAGCGCGGGCGCCGGCCCGTCGGTCGGCAAGCACATCCTGATGAGCTACCTGCCGCCAGAGCACGCCAATCAGGGCGAGCAGCTGCTGGTCCAGTACATGGGCGAGCAGTACCCGGTGACGGTCGCAGTCGCCGGCTCGACGCCGATCTTCGACGCCGACAACTCCCGGGTCCGGGCATGAACATCCTCGTCTGCGTCAAGCGCGTCCCGCTGACGGGCGGCAAGATCACGCTGACCGAGGACGAGCAGGCGATCCAGACGCGCCACCTCGGGTTCACGATCAGCCCGCACGAGGAGTGCGGCGCCGAGGAGGCCGTGCGGCTGGTCGAGCAGCACGGCGGCTCGTCGACGGTTCTGACGCTCGGTCCCGCCGAGGCCGAGGAGCAGCTGCGCGACATGATGGCGATTGGGATCGACCGCGGCATTCACCTGGCCACCGACGGCGGTGAGTGGGACCCGCAGGCGACGGCGGCCGCGATCGTCGCCGCGATCAACGCCGACGGCGAGAGCTACGACCTGATTTTGTTCGGCAACGAGTCGGCCGATGCGGGCAACTACCAGGTCGCGATCAGGGTCGCCCATGCGCTCGGAGTGCCGTGCGTCAACGGCGTCAAGGGGATCGGGGTGGACGGCCGGCAGCTCCGATGTGAGCAGGAGGTCGCGGGCGGCAGGGACGTCTATCTGGTCCCGATGCCGGCCGTCGTGAGCGTCAAGGAGGGGCTCAACCTACCGCGCTATCCATCGGTTCCCGGCCGGCTGCGAGCCAAGCGAAAGCCGCTCGACAGCTCGACGCCAACGCGCTCCGAGAGCAGCCTCGAGATGGTGCGCCTGGTACTCCCTCAGACCGCCGGCAAGGAGGCCGAGGTGCTCGGCACGGGCCCAGAGGCGGCGCCCGCGGTCGTCCGCGTGCTGCAGGAGATCGGGGTCGTGTGATGGCGCTCGTGTTCGTCGAGAACGCAGACGACGAGCTCTCGCAGCAGGCCGTCGCACTGGCGCGAACGCTGGGTGACGGAGTCGACGCCGTCACGATCGACGCGTCGGCCGGATACGCGCCCGCCGCGTGGGCGCAGACGCTCGTCGAGCTGATCGAGCAGCGGTCGCCGGCGGCCGTTGTCGGACCCGGGACCGACCGCGGCAACGAGATCCTCGCCTACGTAGCGGCCAAGCTCGATCAGCCGATGGCGGCCAACTGCACTTCGGTGACGGCCGGCGATCAGGCGTCGGTCGTCCGGGTCCGCTGGGGTGGCAGCCTGCTCGAGGAGGCGCGGCTGAAGGGCTCGCCACTGCTGTTGACGAGCGCGCCCCATGCGGTCGCGGCCGAGCCGATCGACCGCGTTGAGACCGTCGCCGTCACGGGATCGGCGTCCGAGCTCGACAATGCCGCGCGAGTCGTCGAGCACCTGACCGCTGAGATCTCCGGTGTGTCGTTGGCCGATGCCGATGTGGTCGTCTCGGGCGGCCGCGGCGTCGGGTCGGCCGAGGGCTTCTCGGTGATCGAGGAGCTCGCAGCGCTGCTCGGTGGCGCGGTCGGATGCTCGCGCGCCGTCACCAGCGCGGGCTGGCGGCCCCACACCGATCAGGTCGGCCAGACGGGAACCAAGATCTCGCCTGAGATCTACATCGCGTGCGGGATCAGCGGCGCGACCCAGCACATGGCCGGCTGCAAGGGCGCCAAGCGCCTGCTGGCGATCAACCCCGATGGCGAGGCGTCGATCTTCGCCAGCGCCGATTACGCCGTGATCGGAGACCTGCACGAGGTCGTGCCGGCGATCTCGGCCGAGATCCGGAAGGCGAGAGGCTCATAGGGGTCGTGATCGCCGCGATCGTGCTCGCCGCGCTGATCGCGGTGAGCGCGACGTTGTTCGCGATCCGCGTCGGCTTCCTGCTCGGGCTGGTCCGGGCGGCCGCGCCGGTGAATCGCTCCGGCGATCTCGAGCACCGGGTCAGCGCAACGAGGCGACGATCGTGCTCGGACAGCGCAAGCTGCTCCAGCGGCTCGGTCCCGGGCCTGATCCACGCGTTCATCTTCTGGGGCTTCCTGGTCCTCGTCCCGACGATCCTGATCGCACTGATCGGGGTCGTCGACAAGCACTCGACGCTCCCGTGGCTCGGTCACCAGGGCTGGTTCGCGCTGCTGGCCGACGTGTTCGCGACGCTCGTGCTGATCGGGTGCGCGGGAGCGGTCTGGATCCGCAAGGTCCAGCGGCCCGCGCGCTTTGAGGGCAGCCATCTGGGCGAGGCCGACCTGATCCTGGGCCTGATCGCGACGATCGCGACCACGTTGCTGCTGTGGCAGGCGTGCCGGATCGCGCTCGGGCTCAACGAGTGGCCGGCCGGGTGGGCCCCGGTGTCGGACCTGCTCTCGAACCTGTTCGCCGACAACGGATTGACGCGGGTGCTCGAGCGGGTGTTCGTGTGGCTGCACGTGTCCACGATCCTGTTCTTCCTCGCCTACCTGCCGCGCTCCAAGCATCTGCACATCCTCAGCGCCGCGTTCAACGTGTGGTTTGGCCGCACCGGTCCGGGCGGCAGGCTCGAGCCGCTGCGCTTCGACGACCCTGACGTGCCCGAGGAGGAGATCCGGTTTGGAGCCGGGACGGCCGCCGACCTGACCTGGAAGCAGGTCCTGGACACGTTCTCCTGCACCGAGTGCGGTCGCTGCCAGGACGTCTGCCCGGCGTTCGCAACCGGCAAGACGCTGTCGCCCAAGCTGGTCATCATGGGGCTGCGCGACCAGGTGTTCGCAGACGGCGGCGCGATCGTGGCGGCTGCCGCGCACAAGGGGGAGGGGCCCGAGCTCACGAGCCTGGTCGGCGACCCCGTGCCCGAGGAGTCGGTGTGGGACTGCGTCACCTGCGGGGCTTGCGTCCAGGCCTGCCCGGTGTCGATCGAGCACGTCGACCACATCGTCGACTTGCGCCGCCACCTGGTGATGGTCGAGTCGAGCTTCCCCGCGGAGGCCGAGCCAATGCTGCGCGACGTCGAGCGGGCCGGCAACCCGTGGGGCAAGGCTCAGTCCGAACGGGCCGACTGGGCCGCTGAGCTGGGAGTGCGAGTTCTGGAGCCCGGCGACCCAGCGCCGGAGTACCTCTACTGGGTCGGCTGTGCGACCTCGTTTGACGAGCGTGCGCGCAGAACGGGTGAGGCGACCGCGAAGCTGCTCCAGCGGGCGGGCGTTGACTTCGCGATCCTCGGCCCGAGGGAGGCCTGCACCGGCGACCCGGCGCGGCGGATCGGCAACGAGTACGTGTTCCAGGCCTACGCCGAGCAGAACGTCGAGACGCTCAACGAGGCGGGGGTGACGAAGATCATCACCGGCTGCCCGCACTGCTTCAACACACTCGGCAACGAGTACCCCGACTTCGGCGGCCACTACGAGGTGATCCATCACTCCGAACTGCTGGCACGGCTGGTAGCCGACGGGCGCCTGCAACCCAAACGCGATCAGGGGCTGACGATCACCTACCACGACTCCTGCTACCTCGCGCGCCACAACGACGTGCTCGCCCCGCCCCGGGACCTCGTGGCAGCGGTTGGCGAGCCGGTCGAGATGGAGCGCAGCGGCAAGTCGACCTTCTGCTGCGGGGCGGGCGGCGCCCACATGTGGATGGAGGAGCGCGGCAGTCCGATCAACGAGAACCGCGTCCGCGAGGCGGCCGGCACCGGCGCTCAGACGCTTGCGGTCGCGTGCCCGTTCTGCACCGTGATGCTCGATGACGGAGTCCAGAGCGCGGGCGAGGACCTGCGCGTGGTCGACGTCGCGACGCTGCTCGACGAGTCGATCTCAGGGGACGTGAACGGCGGCTAGCAGCGCCGCGTAGGAGCGCACCAGCGCCGCCCGTTCGTCCTCGACGAGCGGGCTGGTCAGGTCGCAGCCCTCCTTGACCCAGCGATCCGAGAGCCGCATCGCCAGCGCGCGCTGCTCGGCGGCGAGCATGACGGTCGATTCGGGCACCCCGTACGCGTACGCGTACAGTCGCGCGAGCGCGGCGATCAGCGCCTGCTCGTCGAGATCGGAACGGTGGCGCTGGTGCTCGCGATGGATCCGCCACCAATCGACCTCGAGCTCTGCGGCCACCGCCGGGTCATAACCCTCGTCGTGCCGCTCCTTCAACAGCGCGTAGAAGCGCTGCATCGCGCGCCGGGCGCCGTCGGGGTCGTTGTCGACCGGCGGCGCCCACAGCTGATTGGCCCGCAGCACGAGCCACGCGCCCTTGAAGGTCGCCGGCCACGGAAGGCCGAACGCCTGCCTGGTGACAAGCACCGCGGCACGCAGGAACTGCAGCCAGTCGCGACGGTAGTAGGAGACCCATGTGACGGTCTCGAGCTGGCCCACCCGGTTTGGATCAAACGATCGATGCGGTGCGGTCACGCTGGGACGAGCAGCTCCTCGAGCCCGCGCTCGAGGCCCGCGGTGCCGACCTCGAGCACCTCGAGCGGCAGCCCAAGCCGCTCTGCGGCCGAGACCGCGCAGGCCCGCGTAGCAGCCGTCGGGCGCTGAGCCAGCCAGACGACGCGCGTGTAGTTGCGAAAGTACTCGTCGCGGAGCTCGGGGTGGCGGTCAAGCCCCAGCTCGCGCACCACGGTGTGCTCGAACGTGCGGGCGAGAAAGTCTGTCAAGAAATACGTGCCCGGCTCCTGTGCCAGCGTTTCGGCGACCTCATCGCGAGCGAACACGTCGTAGCAGTGATCGCCGGCCAAGCGGGGCAGGCCGAGCTCGTCGAGCGCGCCGTGCGTACCGCAGTCGGCGTATGCGAGGGCGACCGCGGCGTGGCGCTCGCGGAGCTCTGCGACCGCCGGGGCAATCCGCTCGGGGTGGTTATGCAGCAGCGCGTCGACCGGCACGACCTCGATATCCCAGCCGCGCCGGCGGGCGATCGCGCGGACGTCGAACGCCAGCGCGCCACACGCGATGACGGCGACGGAGGTCACCCGGGGAACGCGAGCTGGTCGATGAACAGGTCATTGAAATCCGCCCGCCCGGACAGCTCGACGTACTCGACCTCGCGCAGGATCGACTGCGCCTCGGCGCGCTCGCGCAGCGACAGCGCCGCGATCTTCGCGCCCTCGCCGGCGACGTTCCCGGCCGAAACGATCCGCGGCAGCGCCAGCTTTGGCACCAGCCCGATCCGGATCGCGCTCAGCGGCGTCAGGTAGGCGCCGAAGCTGCCCGCCAGCAGGACCTGAGTGATCTCGGAGGCGTCGACGCCCAGCTCGGACAGCAGGATGCTCCAGCCGGTCGCGATTGAGGCCTTGGCGAACTGAAGCTCGCGCACGTCGCGCTGGGAGAGGAACACCGAGTTGGCAGGGTCGTCGTCACGCCAGTGGAGCACGAACACGCGCTCCTCGCCGATCTTGGTCAGTCGTGACGCGAGCCCGGGCAGCTTCTCGGCCGCGTCCTCGTCGGGCATGAAGCGCCCCGAGTGGTCGAGCAGGCCACAGTGCGAGAGCTCGGCGACCGCGTCGACGAGGCCCGAGCCGCACATGCCGACCGGCTCGACGTCACCGATCACGTCGAGCGTCAGCCCATCCTCCTGGATCTGGAGGCCCTCGATCGCGCCCTCCGCGGCTCGCATCCCGCAGCGGATCTGCGCCGCCTCGAATGCCGGTCCGGCCGGCGCGGCGGTGGCGAGCACCCGATCCACCGATCCAAGCGCGATCTCGCTGTTGGTGCCGACGTCGATGAACAGGCGCAGCCGGCGGTCGCGGGTCAGACCCGTGGCGAGCATCCCCGCGACGATGTCACCACCGACATAGGCGCCCAGCGACGGGAACACGAACGCGGGCGCGCGGGGATGGACCTCGACGCCGAACTCGCTCGCGCGGACCGGCGGAAACTCGTGTGTCGCGACTACGAACGGCGCCATCGACAGCGGCTCGGGGTCGATCCCGAGCGCGAGCTGCATCATCGTCACGTTGCCGCAGACGGTGATCTCATAGACCTCCCGCGGCTCGACCTCGCTCTCGGTGAGCACCTCCTGGCAGAGCGTCGAGAGCGTCTCGTGCGCGCGGTCGCGCAACGCTCCCAGCGCCAGCTCGTCCATCATCGTCGACGAGATGCGGGTGATCACGTCAGCGCCGTAGGGCTGCTGGCGGTTGAGCATCGAGCGGACGGCGACCGGTTGCCCGGTCTCGAGGTCGAGCAGCGTCGAGACCACCGTCGTCGTGCCGAGGTCGAACGCGATCGCGAACCGGCGCGCGGTCGTGTCACCGGGCTCGAGGTCGATCAGCTCCTCGTCGCAGACGACCGCGGTGACATCGAAATGGGCCTTGCGCAGGGTTCCACCGAGCGTGCGCAGCAACTCGACGGACGCGTGCGGCTCGAGGTCGTCGAGCGCGTCGAGCACGCGCTGCAGGTCGGGGCGCTGATCCTCGAGTGTCGGCTCCTCGAGCACCAGGTGGCGCTTCTGCACCGACGGTCGCAGGATCACGTGACGCCCGACGCCGACGAGCGCCGCCTTGGGCCTGGTCTGGAGCGGCGGAACCTCGACCACGAGGTCGCCCTGTGCGCTCGCGCGGCAGGCGAGACGCCAGCCGTCGCGCAGCTCGTCGGTCGTGAACGCGCGCGGATCGACGGTCCCGACCGGCACGTCTCCAGACACGATCCGCACCTTGCACTTCTTGCAGGTGCCGTGGCCGCCGCAGGTCGAGTCGATCGCGATCCCGTTCCAGCTAGCGGCGTCGAAGATCGGCGTGCCGCTCGGGACCCGGAACTCGTTGCCGTCGGGCAGGAACCGCAGCCGGACCCGCGCGGCTCCGTCGCGCTCGCCCGCCGGCAGTTCGCGCTCGCGGGGGAGCCGTTTGGGGGCCGAGGCGCTCACGTGCGCGCGGCCTCCGCGGTCGCGGTCTCCTTGGCGGCCGCCTCGCGGGCGCGGTGGGCGGCAATCCAGCTGGTGCCCCATGGGTCGTGGCCGAGCAGCAGGTCGGATGCGCGCACCGACTCGACGCAGACCGCGGCGGTCGACATGATCGCGCTCGTCAGCCCGGCGGCCATCGCCATCGGCAAGAAGCCGGCGTTGAGCACGTGGCGCTGGGGGAGGCCGAAGGACACGTTCGACGCTCCGAGCGACATGTTGACCCCGAGCTCGTCACGGATCAGCGAGATCGTCGCGAGCGTCGTGGTCACCGCCTCGGTGTCGGCGCCGACCGTCATCGCGAGCGGGTCGATGATCACGTCCTCGGTCGCGATCCCGTGGTCGTTGGCTGCGCCGATGATCTTGCGGGCGCACTCGAGGCGCTTCTGGGGCGTCTCCGGGATCCCGGTCTCGTCGTTGGCCAGCCCGATCACCGCAGCGTCGTGGCGGGCGACCAGCGGCAGGATCTCGTTCAGCCGCTCGTCCTCGGCGGTCACCGAGTTGACCAGCGCGCGGCCGTCGTACACCGACAGACCGGCCTCGAGCGCCTCGATCACGGACGAGTCGATGCAGATCGGCAGATCGACCGCCTCCTGAACGGCATTCAGCATCGACTTCAGCAGCTCGGCCTCGTCGACGAGCGGGATCCCGGCGTTGACGTCGAGCATGTTGGCGCCGGCCTGCGCCTGGCTGACGGCGTCGAGCGTCACCATCGACAGGTCCCCGGCGCGCAGCTCTTCGGCGAACTTCTTACGGCCGGTCGGGTTGATCCGCTCGCCGATCACGCAGAAGGGCTGCTCGGCCCCGATCGTCACGCTACTGGAGCGCGACCGAAGCACTGTGTCCATTGGTCTCCCTTTCGAGTCGAGGTGGTATGCCAAGCCGCCGGCAGAGCTTGGCGATGCCAGCGTCCTTGCGGAACGAGATGAAGTGAAGCCCGGCGACGCCCGGCTGGGCGAGCGCGTGTGATGCAAGCTCGTAGGCGATCTCGAAGCACTCGTGCTCGGCGTCGGCCGCGTGCTCGACCCGGGCGACCGTCTCCGGCGGGACATCGATGCCCGGCACGCGCGTCGCGACGAAGCGCATCCCGCCGACCGTGCGCAGGATGCAGATCGAGGGGATGATCGCGAGCCGCTCGGTCAGCCCAGTCTCGTGTGCCTGGTGCATGAACTGCTCGAGCACCGCGGTTCGGTAGGACAGCTGCAGCTGCAGAAAGCGCGCCCCGGCGAGCGCCTTCTTCGCGGCCCGCCGCACGCGGTAGTCCAGTGGCGGCGCGCTCGGGTTCTCAACTGCGCCGACGAAGAAGTGGGGCGCCGCGGAGATCTTGCGGCCCGACAGGTACCGGCCGGATGCCAGCGAGCGCGCGATCGAGATCAGCTGGACGCCGTCGACGTCGAACACCCGGCGGGCCTCGGGCTCATCGCCGGCGGTGACGTCGTCTCCGGTCAGGCAGCAGATGTTCTCGATCCCGTGCATCGAGGCGCCCATCAGGTCGGCCTCGAGCGCGATCCGGTTGCGGTCGCGACAGATCAGCTGCATGACCGGCTCGACGCCCGCCTCGCGCAGCGCAACCGAGACCGCGAGCGGCGAGCAGTGGGCGTGAGCGGAGGGGTTGTCGGTCGCGTTGAACGCGTCCACGAACGCCTCCATGGGCTCGAGCTGGCGGCGGATCTCGTCCTTGCCGCCGCCGTCGATCACCGGCATCTCGGCAGTTACGACGAATTCCCTCGCGTCGAGCTTGCGCTCAAGAGCCGACATCGACCGGAGCTCCCGGCGTCGGTGGCCACCCGGCCGGCACCTCGCGGTCGCGGCCGCTGACCAGGTTCAGCCACGCCGAGCTGCCCTGCAGCTGGTTGTCGACCGGGGGACGGAGATCGTCGATGTGGCCGCGCCACAGCGGCAGCCGCTCAGAACGCTCCACCGCCTTCAGCCAAACGCACCGCATCTCCGGCTTGACCTCGCAGTTGCCGTTGGCGCGCACGCCGCCGCAGGGCCCGTTGCGCAGTGTCTTGGGGCAGGTCATCGGGCACGTCAGACCGGTCGAGTGCAGCACACATTGGCCGCACATCTGACAGCCCCAGAGGGGCTTCTTGACCGCATGCTCGAGGCCGGCGACCACGCCCCTGGCGTTCACGCCGGTACCTTCTCGCGCCGCAGCTCGATCAGCTCCTTGGCCTTCTTGACGGCCGACGACGCGTCGGCCGAGTAGCCGTCGGCGCCGACCGCGTCCGCGTACTCCTGGGTCACCGGGGCGCCGCCGACCATCACGATCACGTCCTCGCGGATCCCGGCCTTCTCGAGCGCGTTGATGTTCGCCTTGAACATCGGCATCGTCGTCGTCAGGAAGGCGGAGAACCCGACGATGTCGGGGTTGTGCTCGCCGATCTGCTCGATGAACTTCTCCGGCGGCACGTTGACACCGAGGTCGATGACCGTGAAGCCCGCTCCCTCGAGCATGATGTTGCAGAGGTTCTTGCCAATGTCGTGAACGTCTCCCTTGACGGTGCCCATCAGGAACGTGCCGACCGTCGCGGTCCCGGTCTCGGCCAGCAGCGGCCGCAGGATGTCGAGCGCGCCCTGCATCGCGCGGGCAGCGATCAGCATCTCGGGCACGAAGTAGTCGCCGCGCTCAAATCGGGCGCCGACCTCCTCCAGGGACGGGATCAGGCCGTCGTACAGCATCCGCTCGGGCTCGAGGTCTGTCTCGAGGCCCAGCCGAACGCCGTCGGTGACGGCGGGGGCGTTGCCGACGAGCGTCTCGTCGTAGAGCAGTTGCAGGATCTCCTCGTGGGTCATGCGGCGTGTTCTCCTTGCTCGTCGTTGCCCAGCCGGCGGCTGAGTGCCTCCGCCTCGGCGATCAGGATCGGTTTGAGCTCGGCGATCCGAGCCGTGGTCAAGCGGGTCGTCGGTCCGGAGATGCTCAGCGCGGCAACGACCTCTCCGCCCGCGCCGCGGACCGGGGCTGCGATCGCGGCGAGCCCGACCTCGAGCTCGTCGACCGCGGTCGCGAAGTGCTCGCGCCGAACGACGTCGAGCTCGGTTCGGAGCTGGGCCGGGTCGACGATCGTCATCGGGGTGAGCAGCTCGAGCTCGCGGGCCGGCATCGTCGCGCGGCCGAACGCCATGAACACCTTGCCGACCGCGGTGCAGTGGTATCCGACCGACCGCCCGAGCCACTGGCCCGCGCCGAGGAAGTGCTGGCTCTCGACCTGTGCGACATGCTCGACGCCGTCACGCGCCGGCACGGCCAGGTTGATCGTCTCGCCGCTGATCTCGTGCGAGCGAGTCCAGCGACTGGCGGGCCAGTTCGACCACGCTGCGCTCGAGCATGCTGCGCTCTGCGACCCGGAGGATCGCCGGCCCGGGGCGGAGCCGCCCGCGCTCGCCGTCCTGCTCGACCAGGCCGCGGCGCTCGAGCGCGCTAACCAGCCGCGAGGCGGTGCTCTTCGGGATCCCGCTCGCCGACGCGAGTTCCGACAAGGCCACCGGCTCGGCCGACTCCAGCACCCGCACCAGCAGCTCGGCGCCGCGGTCGATCGCGGTCGTACCGGGGGCCGGCGTTGCCGAGCGCAGTTCGTCGGCACCATCTCGAGGAAGTTGGAACTGTTGTTCCACGACCGTTATATTAGGGCTCGACACCGCTGCGTCAAGCCACAGACGGAGGAAGCTTTGTTCAAGAACGCGATGCCTCGCTACGAGGTCCTCAGCGAGGACGCGATGGAAGTGCTCGACCGCGGCTGGCGGCGGATCGTCTCCGAGCTCGGGGTCGAGTTCCTGCTCCCTGAGGCCGTCGAGCTGCTCCGAGGCGCAGGCCAGATCGTCGAGGGCGAGAACCGGGTCCGGTTCGACCCCGAGTTCATTCTCGAGCAGGTCGCCAAAGCGCCGAGCGAGTTCGACCTCCAGGCCCGCAACCCCGACAACACGGCCCACATCGGGGGCGACAACATGGTGTTCGCGCCCGTCTACGGCTGCCCGTTCATCCGCGAGGGCGACGTCCGCCGCGACGCCAAGATGGCCGACTTCGAGAACCTGGTGAGGCTCTCGCAGGCGTTCCCCGAGCTCGACTCGCCCGGCGGCACGATCTGCGAGCCCGAGGACCGGCCGCTGGACTCGCGCCACCTCGACATGGTCTACGCGCTGCAGACGCTGTCGGACAAGCCCTACATGGGGTCGGTCACCTCTGGCCCGAACGCCGCCGACACGATCCGGATGGGGGAGATCCTGTTCGGCGGCCGCGAGCCGATCGAGCGGGCGCCGGCCTCGATCTCGCTGATCAACGTCAACTCCCCACTGCGCTACGACGACCGCATGCTCGCGGCGATGTTCGAATACGTGAAGGCCAATCAGGCGGTCGTGATCACCCCGTTTCTGCTGATGGGCGCGATGTCGCCGGTCTCGCTGCCGGCGACGCTCGTGCAGCAGATGGCCGAGGGGCTTGCCGGGATCGCGCTCGCGCAGCTGATCCGTCCCGGTGCCCCGGTCGTGTTCGGCTCGTTTCTGTCAAACACCGACATGCAGTCGGGCTCGCCATCATTCGGTACGCCGGAATCGGGGATCGGGGTGCTGTGCACGGGGCAGATCGCGCGCAGGTTCGGCCTCCCGTGGCGGGGCGGCGGCGCGCTCAACGCGTCCCAGACCGTCGACGCACAGGCCGCCTACGAGTCGCTGATGACGCTTCTGCCGACGTTTTTGGCGGGCGCCAACTTCGTCATGCACTCGGCCGGCTGGCTCGAGGGAGGGCTCGTCTCCTGCTATGAGAAGTTCATCGTCGACATCGAGCTGCTGCGCGAGCTGCGCCACGAGTTCACCCCGCTCGAGATCGACGAGGCGAGTCTCGCGTTCGACGCCCACGAGGAGGTCGGCGCCGGAGGGCACTTCCTCGGCGCGGCCCATACACTCGCGCGCTTCCGGGAGTGCTTCTACCGTCCGCTGCTCTCCTCGACCGAGAACTTCGATCGCTGGACCAAGCGGGGTGCCAGGGATACGACCGCGCGGGCCGGTGAGATCTGGCGCGCGACGCTCGAGGCCTACGAGCAGCCGCCGCTCGATGATGCGATCCGGGCCGAGCTCGAGGAGTTCGTCGTTCGGCGACGCGCCGAGCTGGGGGACTAGCTCGGACTACGCGTCGGGCGCGGAGCTGGCGCCCCCGGGCTCCGCCGGCGGCGCCGTGGGAGCCGAGCGCTCGGGCTCCTTGGGCGCCATCGCCCGCAGCCAGACCGTTTCGAGCGTGCGCAGCGCGAGCTCGGCGTTGCCCTCGTTCGGGCGGCCGAATTCTCCGAGCAGGTAGCGCTCGTTCATCAGGTTGAGCGCGCGGGCGACCGGCCACGGGTCGAGCGGGTCGATCCGGCCCTCGCTGACCATTGTCGCGAGGCCGAACGCGGTCAGCTCGGTGAACCGGTCGAGGAAGCCGTTATAGGCCCGCTCGATTCGAACATCCGTCGTCGCGCCCTCGTGGAAGGCACGGATCAGCGGCCCGTTGCGCGTGAAGAAATCGACGATCGCCTTCAGCCCCGTACGCGCGGCGTGCGGGAACCCGAGCCCTGCGGCCTGCTCGGCCTGAGCATCCTGAAGCCAGCGCTCCGCGACCCCGTAGATCTCGTTTCCCGCCTCGTCCATCAGCGCCAGAACGAGCTCGGTGACGTCCTCGAAGTAGCGGTAGAACGCGTACCTGGTGAACCCAGATTGGGTCACGAGCGCCTCGACCGACAACTCGCGGTACGGACGGGCACGGAGGAACTCGTTGGCCGCGGTGAGGATGTCGCTGCGCGTGGTCTCGCGTAGATCGCCTTGCCGGGTGGTCTGCTCGGCCGAGCTCACAGGCGCATCATATTCCGCCGGCGCGTGTTTGAAGGAAACCAACGTGGACCGGTATAAGAACACGCTCATGGCCGCCCGAGGAACTGTCACTCGCCGCCGGCGGACGCCCCATCGACTTCTGCCCGCAGCGCTCGCCGCCGCCTGCCTCGGCTTCCCGGCCGTCGCGTGCCTCGGCTTCCCGGTCGCCGCTGCCGCCCACGCGTCCCCGACGATCTCGCCGCTGCCGGGCACTCCCGACGCTTCTCCGCAGACCCAGATCAGCATCCTCGGGGTCGCGCGCCGGGAGATCGTCGCCGTCGGCGTGACCGGCTCGGCCAGCGGCGTGCACGCGGGCCGGCTGCGCGCCTACAGTGACGGACGCGGTGCGAGCTTCGTGCTCGACAACCCGCTGACCCAGGGCGAGCGGGTCAAGGTGCTGGTCAAGCTGCGGCGCCACCGGCCCGCGCGATCGGCTTTCACGGTCGCCCGGCTGGCACCGACGCCGCCGGTCATCAGCGCGCTCGTCGATCAGCCCGGCAAGCTCGACCACTTCGTCTCGCAGCCGACGCTGCTACCGCCCCGGATCAAGATCCGCCGCCATCCCCGGGTGGGCGGCGGCGACATCTTCCTGACCCCATTGCCGGCGCCGATCATCCATCCCGAGAGCAACAACGAGCTGACGATCAAGCCGGTCGGCCCGGGCGGCCCGATGATCATCGACGGTCGCGGACGTCTGGTCTGGTTTGACCAGCTCCCGCCGCCGCTGGTGGCGACCAACTTCAGGCCGCAACGCTTCGATGGGCACGAGGTACTCACCTGGTGGCAGGGGAAGGTGACCGCGATCGCCTACGGTCTCGGCGAGGGTGTGATCGCCGATACGCGCTACCGGACGATCCGTACCGTGCACGCCGGCAACGGCTATCAGGCCGATCTGCACGAGTTCGTGCTTGCGCCGGGGGGCGAGGCGTTGTTCACGGTCGACCAGCCGGTCTTGGTGCACTTGCCGGGCACCCAAGCTGGAACGCAGACGCCGCTGTTGGACTCGATGATCCAGGAGGTCGACGTCCGCACCGGGCTGGTGATGTGGGAATGGCATTCGCTGGGTCACATCCCGCTGGCCGACTCGTACGCGACGCCGTCCAACAACGTCAGCGACGACGCGTTCCACCTCAACTCGATCCAGCAGCTGGCGCACGACCGGCTGCTGGTCTCGGCCCGTGACACCTCGGCCGTGTACGAGATCAACCGCCGCACGGGAGCGATCGTCTGGACGCTGGGCGGCAAGGCGAGCAGCTTCCGCCTCGGGCGAGGCGCACGCTTCTACTTCCAGCACGACGCGCAGATGCTCGGACACGATCGCATCAGCCTGTTCGACGACGGCGCCGGACCGCCGATCCGGGAGCGCAGCTCGCGTGGCCTGATTCTGGCGCTCGATCAGCGCCGTCACATCGCGACCGTCGCGCGGCAGTTCAAACGCCCCGGCCCCACTAGCGCCGAGAGCGAGGGCAACCTCCAGAGCCTCCCGCGCGGCAACGTGTTCGTCGGCTTCGGCGCGACGCCGTTCTTCTCCGAGTTCTCGGCGACCGGGCGACTGATGTTCGACGGCGCGCTGCCGGTCGATGACGGCAGCTACCGGGCCTACAGATACCCGTGGCAGCACAACTCCGGCCGCCCCGCCGCAGGCGCTCGCGCGGCGCACCTCGAGCTCGCAGGTGGCGGTCTACGCCACCTGGAACGGCGCGACCTCGGTGAACCGCTGGCAGGTGCTCGCCGGTAGGGCGGGCGGAGCGCTGCGGCCGGTCGCGACCGCCCCGGACCGGGGATTCGAGACCCGGATCACGGTCACGAGCTCGGCCGACACCTTCCAGCTGCGAGCGCTCGGCGCCAACGGTCACGTGCTCGGCCGCTCGGCGCGCGTGAGCGCGTCCTGAACGTCGCCAGCGAGGTCAGCGGTCCTCGGGTCCGTCGAGCCGGCGGATCTCGTACCCGGCCGCGGCGAGCGCGGCGATGATCGCCTCGCTGTGATCGGCGCCGCGCGTCTCGAGCGCGATGTTGACCCCGGTCTCGCGCACGTGCAGCGGGACGGCCTCGCGGACATGATCGGCGTGAACGACATTGCCGCCGGCCTCGGCGATCTTCGTCAGCAGCGCCGCCAATCCACCGGGCCGGTCAGAGATCGTCGTGAACAGCCGCACCCGGCGGCCGGCGGTCGTCTCGTGCCGGTGCGCGATCGCCGCCAGCAGCCCGGCGTCGACGTTGCCGCCCGACAGCACGATCACCATCCGGCCGTGGGCGGCCGGTGTCACGTGGCCGCTGAGCAGCGCGGCGACCCCTGCGGCGCCACCGCCCTCGACGACCAGCTTTGACCGCTCCAGCAGCCACACCATCGCGTCGGCGATCTCGTCCTCGGTCACGACCACCATCTCGTCGACCCACCGCTGGACGAGCGGCAGCGTCAGTTCGCCCGGGCGCTTGATCGCGATCCCGTCGGCGATCGTGGGCCGCGACCGGAACGTGATCGGGGCTCCCTCGGCAAGCGACTCCGGAAACGGCGAGCACGCATCGACCTGGACGCCGATCACCCTCGCCGATGGGCGTGCCGCCTTGACCACGCCGGCGATGCCGGAGATCAGGCCGCCGCCCCCGACGGGGACGACGACCGCCTCGAGGTCGCCAACGTCCTCGAGCAGTTCGAGCCCGAGTGTTGCCTGGCCGAGGATCACCTCGGGGTCGTCGAAGGGATGGACGAACGCGGCGCCGGTCTCGGCGGCGCGCTCACGGGCCGCCTCGACACACGCGTCGACCGACTCGCCGCCGAGGTTGACCGTGCCCCCGAATGCCTGCACGGCGGCGACCTTCGCGACCGGCGCCTCGTCGGGCATGAACACCTCGCACGGAATCCCCTGCTCGCGGGCCGCGTAGGCGAGCGACTGACCGTGGTTGCCCGCGCTCCCGGCGACCACGCCGACCGGGCGGTCGAGCCGGGAGATCTTGTGCATCGCTCCCCGGAGCTTGAACGAGCCGGTGCGCTGGAGGCTCTCGGCCTTCAGAACAATCTGGCCGCCGCGCCTGTCCGACAGGCTGCGAGATGTCAGCAGCGGCGTATGGCGCGCGACCGTTTCGACGATCCGCGCCGCCGCGTGCGCGTCACCGGCCTCGATCCGCCGCGCGACGGCGTCCGCGGTGTACCCATCCTCGGGGGTCATCGGGCCTGCGCCCGGGTCGTCCGGGTGTCCTCCCGGGGAGTCATCCGGGCCCTCGCCGGGGCCGCCCAACCACCCTCTGGATCGGATCCGAAAACGTTTGGCTCACGATGAACAGAATGTTAGACTCCTAGTCGATGACTCATATATCAGTTGCGTGCAGTAGTGGGGATTGCGTGCAGCGTCGCGGAGCCGGTCCGGTGGGCCGTCCGCGGATGGGGGAGGAGTCGTGGCCAACGCGCAGGTGACGCAGCGGCCGCAGCGCGAGCTGCTTGCGGACCGCGCGTATTCCGAGCTTCGCGACCGGATCGTGACGCTTCGGATCGCGCCGGGGGCGCCGATCGACGAGGACGCGCTCGGTCGCGAGCTTGACATCGGCCGCACCCCGGTCCGGGAGGCGATCAAGCGGCTGGCGCTCGAGAACCTCGTCACCGTCTTCCCGCGCCGCGGGACGTTCGCATCGGAGATCAACATCACCGATCTCGCCGACATCTCAGACGTCCGGATGCAGCTCGAGGGACATGCTGCCTACCGGGCGGCCGAGCGGATCACAACTGCCCAGCAGGACGAACTCGAGCAGCTGCTCGTGGAGCTCGCCGGCAGCCAGGGAAGTGACGACGTCGACGCGCTGATGTCGCTCGACGCCCGCGTGCACCGATTCGTCCACCGTTGCGCCGGCAACCCGTACCTCGAGGAGACGCTCGGCCGCTACTTCAACCTCTCGCTGCGAATCTGGTACCTGGTGGTCGACCGGCTGCCGCACCTGTTCGCGCGGGTGCACGAGCACGATGACCTGCTCCGGGCGATCGCCGCCGGCGAGCCCGCGCGCTCGCGCGATGTGATGGTCGAGCACATCGAGACCTTCGAGCGCGAGATCCGCTCCGTCCTCTGAGCGGCTAGGTGGGCTCGTATCCGAGCCGCGCCGAGATCTCATTCGCCTGCTCGACCGCGACCCGGCCGAGCAGCTCGAGCCGTTGCGGCGCGAGCCTCAGCGTCGCGCCCGACGCACACAGAACGGCCACCACCTCGCCGTCGCGCTCGTGGACCGGCGCAGCGACGGCTGACAGCCCTGTCTCGAGCTCGTCGACCAGGGTCGCGTAGCCGCGCTCCCGGACCGACTCGAGCTCGCTCGCGAGCCGATCGCGGTCGGTGATCGTCGCCGGCGTGAGCGATTCGAGCTCGCCGTCGGCGAGCGCCGCTGTCCCGAACGCAAGGAACACCTTGCCGGCCGCGGTCGTGTGCAGCCCGAGCGGCCGTCCGACCCAGTTGGTGACCCCGAGCAGGTGCGAGCCGTCGATCTGGGCGATCGCCTCTGTCCCGCCGGCGCGCGGCATGATCAGGTTCGCCGTCTCGCCGCTCTCGGCCGCCAGCCGCCGCATGCTCGGCCGGGCGAGCTCAACCAGCTCGGTGATACCGCGGTCCGAGCGGGCGAAGCGGAGTGCGACCGGGCCGGGACGGACATCGCCGCCGTCGCCGCCGACCGAGACCAGGTCGTGGCGCTCGAGCACCGCGAGCAGCTCTCCGACATCGCGCCGATCGAGCCCGGTATCGGCGGCAAGTGCGTCGACCGACCTCGGTGAGTGATCCAACACCGCCGTCAGCAGACGCGCCGCCTGATCGGCCGCCTGGGCGCCGTCGAGGCTCACGAGCGACGACGATCGGGCGTGATCACGATCGTCTGCAGCTCGGTGAACGAGTGCATCACGTGCGCCCCGCCGACCTTGCCGATCCCACTGTCGGTCCCTGCGCGTCCACCGAACGGCAGGTGGGCCTCCCAGTAGTTGCTCGACTCGTTGATGTTCACCCAGCCGGTGTGGACTCGGTCGGCGAATTCGAGCCCTCGCGCGATGTCGGCCGTGAAGATCGCCGCCAGCAGCCCGTACGGCGACTCGTTGGCGAGTGCAATCGCGTGCTCGAGCGAGTCGATTGCGACCACCGGCGCGATCGGGCCAAACGTCTCCTCGGTCGAGACGCGCGCGTCCGCGGGGACTCCGGCCAGGACCGTCGCCTCCCAGTAGAGCGGCGTCGGGAAACCGTCGTCGCGCGAGCCGCCCGTCACCACGGTGGCGCCACGCTGCACCGCATCGCCGACGTGCTCGTCCATCTTGGCGGCCACCGGCTCGTTGTTGAGCGGTCCCATCGTCGTCTGGTCATCGAACGGATCGCCGAGCACGATCCGCTCGGTGACCGCCCGCGCCAGCCCCTCCACGTAGGAGTCGTAGACCTCGCGATGGACGAGGATCCGCTCGCCGGCGGTGCAGCTCTGCCCAGCACACAGAAAGCACGCGGTCAGCGTTGCCTCGACTGCGGCCTCGACGTCGCCGTCCTCGAGCACGACGATCGGGCCGTTGCCGCCCATCTCGAGCAGCGCCGCCTTGCCGGCCGACGCCTGCGCCACCAGTCGTCCGGTGGCCGTCGAGCCGATGAACGCGACCCCGTCGGTGCCGGGGTTGCGGGCGATCTCGTCACCCACGACCGCGCCGGGACCGGTGACCAGGTTGAACACGCCCGGCGGCAGATCGGCGTCGGCGATGCACTCCGCGAGCGCGACCGCGCACACCGCCGTCGATGGGGCCGGCGTCCAGACCACCGCGTTGCCGCACGCGAGCGCCGGCGCCACCAGCTCGGCCGGCATCGTGTAGGGCCAGTTCCACGGACTGATGACGCCCACGACCCCGCGCGCACGCCGCGCCAGCAGCACCCGCTTACCGGGTGAGAACGAGTTCGGAAGCTCGCCGCCGAGCCGCTTGGCGTCCTCGGCCGCCATTCGCCAGTACTCGACCAGCTCGTCAACCTCGCCGAATGCCTCGGACTTCATCGGCTTGCCCTGGTCCAGTGTCAGGGTCCGCGCGAGGTCATCTCGGCGCGCCTCGATGATGTCGCCGACGGCGTGCATCTTGGCGGCGCGCTCGAACGCGGTCAGGCCGGCCCAGCCAGCGGCCGCGGCACGCGCGGCATCGATCGCCCCCTGCGCGTCGGCCCGGTCACCCTGTGGCACCGACCCGATCCGCTCGCCGCTCGCGGGGCTGATCGCATCGAACGTCTCGCCGGTGGCGCTCGCTCGCCACTGACCGCCGACGAACATCTGCTG
Source organism: uncultured Solirubrobacterales bacterium (assembly GCA_963730075.1). Taxonomy (GTDB): domain Bacteria; phylum Actinomycetota; class Thermoleophilia; order Solirubrobacterales; family Solirubrobacteraceae; genus Palsa-465. The sequence continues at coordinate 50,289 of CAVSQH010000008.1, forward strand.
GGCAGTTCCGGTGGCCATGGCAAGCCTTTCGCTCTGACGGTCCGGTTGCCGACCCAGAGCGTCGTTGACACGATTCGACAACTGATATATAACAGCTCGATCTGGATCGGGTCAATCCTGTGCACGCCGCCGGGGCTTCGGCGGAGAGGTCTTTCGAGCAACGCGATCCCGCGCGTGATTGGCGCGGGCGGGGAGGTTGATTGATGGCAACCGCAGAGGCGCCGCAAGGCTCCGCAGCCAGCGACTCGAACGAGCTCGCGGGCTTCGGCTACAAGCAGGAGCTCGACCGCTCACTCGGCAGCTTCTCGTCGTTCGCCGCCGGGTTCAGCTACATCTCGATCCTCACCGGCGTCACCGCGCTGTTTGCGACCGGCTACTTCAATGCCGGGCCCGGCGTCTGGTGGACCTGGCCGGTCGTTGTCGGCGGCCAGATCCTGGTCGCGCTGTGCTTCATGGAGATGGCGGGTCAGTATCCGATCGCCGGCTCGGTCTACCAGTGGTCCAAGCAAATCTCGACCGGCTACACGGCTTGGATGACCGGCTGGATCTACATCGTCGGGGCAATCGTGACGATCGCCGCCGTGGCCGTTGACTGGCAGGTCGTGCTGCCGCAGATTACGACGAAGTTCCAGTTCTTCGGCAGCTCAGCCGACGCGGGTTTGACGATAACTAAGAGCGGGGCGCAGAACGCGCTGCTGCTCGGGGCGATCCTGATCGCGATCACGACGACGATCAACATGCTCGGCGTGAAGCTGATGTCCCGGATCAACAATGTGGGCGTGGCCGCCGAGCTGGTCGGAGCGACGCTCCTGATCATCCTGTTGCTGTTCCACCTGCACCAGCCACCGACGGTGATCTTTCACAGCTACGGATACGGCGCCGGCCATCCCTTGGGCTACTTCGGCGCTCTGCTCGTCGGCGGGCTGCTGAGCGCGTACGTGATGTACGGGTTCGACACGGCCGGGACGCTTGCCGAGGAGACCAACAACCCCCGCAAGCACGCACCGCCCGCGATCATCCGGGCGATCGCCGCGGCCGCCATCATCGGCGGGCTCGTGATCCTGCTCGGGATCATGGCGAACAAGAACATCGCCAACAAGAACATCGGCCTGCTCGGCCTCCCGTACGTGATCAAGCAGGCGTTTGGCAACACCACGGGTAACGTCTTCCTCGCGGACACCGTACTCGCGATCTTCGTCTGCTGCCTGGCGGTTCAGGCCGCCACGATCCGGATGCTGTTCTCGATGGCGCGCGACAATCAGCTGCCATTCGGCTCGGCGATTGCGCGCGTGTCGGGGCACCGCAAGGTGCCGGTCGTTCCGGCCCTCGTCACCGGAATCCTCGCGGCGGTCCTGCTCGCGATCAACGTTGGCAATCAGAGCGCGTTCCTTGTCATCACCGGGATCGCGATCATCATGTTCTACATGGCGTACCTCGGGGTGACGGCGCCGATGCTGGTGCGACGCCTACAGGGCAAGTGGCCGAAGCCCGACCACGGCCCCTACTTCTCGCTCGGGCGCTGGGGCCTGCCAGTCAACATCCTCGCGGTCGCCTATGGCGCGCTCGTGGCCATCAACATTGCATGGCCCCGGAATGCGGTCTACAACTACGTCGGGACGCCACATTGGTACTTCCAGTGGGCACCGGTTCTGTTCATCGGGGGCGTTGTGATCATCGGCACGCTCTACTACTTCCTCGTGCAGGCAAAGAAGCCCGCGCAGGTGCTCGAGGAGCATCGGGCTGACATTCCTGAGCCCCCCTTGCCGGCGCCGAGGGGAGACGCGTTTCCATGATCGGCTCCGACGCGCGCCGGGAGGAGGCCGCCGCAGCTGCCTGAGGGCGTCCCGTGAGTGCCGACGACGCGCTCGAGACCGCCCTCTTCCTGCGGGCCCATCCGCCGTTCTCGTCGCTGCCCGAGGCTGAGGTGCAGCGCGTCGCGCGCGCCGCCGAGCTCGAGCGCCTGCCCGCGGGCGTGACGATCTTCTCCGAGGGCGAAGGACCCGTGGAGTACCTGCGGGTCGTCCGCAGCGGGGCGGTCGAGATCGTCTCCGAGGGACGGGTGCTGGATCTGCTCGGCGAGGGCGAGCTGTTCGGCCAGGCGTCGATGCTGTCGGGCTTCCCATCGGGGTTCGAGGCGCGCGCGGCCGAGGACACGCTCTGTTACCGGATTCCCGCCGACGTCGCCGCCGGCCTGCTGTCAGCTCCCGAGGGGTTGCGGTTCGTGGCCCGCTCGCTGCTTGAGCCGACCACCGATCTGCACCTGCTCGCCCGTCAGCCCGCTCGCAACCTCGCCGACCAGCCGATCGGGACGCTGCTTCACGGCGAGCCGGTGGTGTGCGGGCCGGACACCACGATCCGCGAGGCCGCCCAGCGGATGACCGCCGCGGGCGCCACCTCGGTGGTGGTCGACCTCGGTGAGGGCGCGGCCGGGATCATGACCGACCGCGACCTGAGGACGCGCGTGGTCGCGAATGGGCTCTCGGGGGATGAGCCCGTTTCGGCCGTCATGTCGGCGCCTGCGTACTGCGCGAGCGCCGACCGCCGTTCTGGCGATGTGCTGCTCGAGATGCTCGACCGGGGCCTGCGCCACTTTCCCGTCCGGTCCGCCACCGGTGAGGTGGTGGGAGTCGTCGAGGACGTCGACCTGGTCGCGCTGCGGACGCGCTCGTCGTTCTACCTGCGCCAGCGGATCGCCGCCGCCAAGAGCGTCACCGAGCTGGTGGCGGTCGCCTCGGAGCTGTACCCGATGGTGATCTCGCTCAGCGAGTCCCACGTCGCCGCGGCCAACGTGATGGCCGTCTACTCGGTCACGGTCGACGCGCTGACACGGCGGATGCTCGAGCTCGAGATGGAGCGGCTCGGCCCTCCGGAGATCCACTTCGCGTGGCTTGCGCTGGGCAGCCAGGCGCGACGCGAGGCGCTACCGAGCTCCGATGTCGACAGCGCGATCGTGTGGTTCGACGCGCCCGACGACGCGCCCGCCAAGACGGCCCTGCTCGAGCTCGGCAAGGCGGTCACCGAAGGGCTGCAGCGTTGCGGGCTGCGACCCGATGACCACGGCGCCACCGCCTCGGATCCGCTGTTCGTACGATCGATCGAGTCCTGGCAACGCGTCGTGCAAGGGCTGGATCGTCGAGCCGACCCAGGACCAGGCGCTGATCCTCTCCTCGGTGCTGCTCGACAGCCGGCCGGTCTGGGGGGTGCACACTGGAACGCCGGTCGCCGACACGTTCCGCCTCGCGCCCAGTTCGCCGATGCTGCTGCGTCTGATGGCCCGCTTCGCGCTCTCGTCGCATCCGCCGACGGGCTTCCTGCGCGGCCTGGTCGTCGAGCATGGCGGTGAGCATCGAGGGCGCCTGGATCTCAAGCACGGCGGCGTGATCCCGATCGCGGCGCTCGCCCGCTGGGCGGGGATGGCCTCCGGGGTGACGGCGGCGTCGACGGTCGAGCGGCTGCGAGCGGCGGGCAAGGCCGGCACCCTCTCGCCGGCCGACGCCCATACGCTCGAGGATGCGTTCCAGCTGATCAACAACCTGCGCGTCGAGCATCAGGTCGGCCAGCTGAGCGCCGGCCATGAGCCCGACGACTATCTCAACCCTGGCGACTTCAGCGCTCTGACGCGGACGTATCTGAAGGACTCGTTCCGAGCTGTCAGCTCCGTGCAGAAGCGGCTCTCCGGCGAGCTTCGGGTGGGGCGGACCGAGGCGCCCGTCGAGTCCGCGTGAGCCCACGCCGATAGGGTGAACCTCCGATGACGCCCGACCAACCGAGCCGCGGCGGCCGGCGCGGCGGCGCCAATCAGGGCGCCGCGCCCCAGGACTGGCGCGTATACCGGCCGGCGATCTGGCTGGCGATGCTCGGCGTCGCGATGATCCTGCTCGTCGCTCCGCCCTGGATCGGTGCGGCACCGATCGGCGCCGCGATCGGGGTCGCGCTGCGGATCCGCCAGCGACGCCGCTGAGGCGCCACCGCGCGGCGAGTCCGCGCCGCACGCGATCGTCGCCCGGCGAACCGATCGCGTACCGTGGTGTTCGTGTCTGCCGGCTCCGGACTGTCAGCGGCAGCGTCTAACGCTGCCCGCACCACGAGGCTCGCGATCACCGTCCGCGGGCTCGTCAAGTCGTTTGGCGAGGTGCACGCCCTTGGCGGAGTCGACCTCGATGTTGAGACCGGCACCGTGCTCGGCCTGCTCGGGCCCAACGGCGCCGGTAAGACGACACTTGTTCGAATTCTGACAACGCTGCTCGAGCCCGACGGAGGGACGATCGAGGTCGCCGGCCTCGACGTGGTGCGCGACGCGGCGCAGCTGCGCCAGCGGATCGGGCTCGCCGGCCAGTACGTGGCGGTCGATGAGAACCTGACCGGGCTTGAGAACCTCGTCATGGTCGGACGGCTGTACGGCAGCTCGCGTGCGGCCGCCAAGCGGCGTGGCGCCGAGCTGCTCGAGCGCTTTGACCTGACCGCGGCAGGTGGCCGTCTGACGAGCACCTACTCGGGCGGCATGCGCAGACGGCTCGATCTTGCGGCGGCGCTGGTGTCAAAGCCGGAGGTGCTGTTCCTCGACGAGCCGACCACGGGGCTGGACCCGCGCAGCCGGATCGAGCTGTGGGAGACGATCGAAGGGCTGGTCGCGGACGGCACGACCGTGCTGCTGACCACCCAGTACCTCGACGAGGCCGACCGGCTCGCGGACACGATCACGGTGATCGACCATGGTCTCGTGATCGCTCAGGGAACCTCCGATGAGCTCAAGGACCGCGTCGGGGGAGAGCGACTCGAGGTCCGGCTCGAACGGGCCTGCGACGCAGAGGCCGCCGTCACCGCGCTGCGGCCGCTATCCGATGAGCAGCCGAGCGCCCATGACTCGGTCGTCAGCGCCCCGGTCCGAACCCGCAGCGGCGCGATCGTCGAGGCGGTCCGCAGGCTCGGCGACGCGGGCGTCGGGGTCGATGACATCACGCTGCGCCGGCCGACGCTCGACGACGTGTTCCTGAGCCTGACCGGCCACGCGGCGCAGGAGGGTGAAGCGGACCCCCGGAACGGCGACCGATGAGACGGCTCGCGACCGACACGATGATCATGGCCGAGCGCAACCTGATCCGGCTGCCGCGCAAGCCCGAGCTGCTGCTCGCGTTCACGGTCCAGCCGATCATGTTCCTGCTCCTGTTCCGCTACGTGTTCGGCGGCGCGATCCAGACCGGCGGTCTCTCGTACATCGAGTTCCTGCTGCCCGGAATCATCGTCCAGAACATCGCGTTCGGCGGGTTCGTGACCGCGATCGGTCTCAACGAGGACGTCCACAAGGGCCTGATCGATCGCTTCCGCTCGCTGCCGATGACGCGGCCGGCGGTGCTCGCCGGTCGCACACTGGCCGACGTCGTGACGAACTTCATCTCGGTATTCATCCTCGTCGTGACCGGGATCATCATCGGCTTCTCGTTCCACGCGTCGGTCGCGGAGATCGTGTTCGGGATCGGCCTGCTGCTGCTGTTCGGGTTCGCGTTTTCGTGGGTGTTCGCGTTCGTCGGCCTCGTCGCCTCGACGCCGGAGTCGGCCAACTCGATCGCGTTCATCGCCGTCTTCCCGCTGACCTTCATCTCCTCGGCATTCGTGCCGGTCGCGACGATGCCCGAACCGCTGAGGGCGTTCGCCGAAGTGAACCCGTTCACGATCGTCGTCGACGCGATGCGCTCACTGTGGATCGGGACGCCGGCGCACAACTACGTATGGGGTGCGGTCGTCTGGACCTTGGTGATCCTGGTCGTCTTCGCGCCGCTGGGAGTCGCCCGCTATCGCAGGGCGACGTCCGGCTAATTCTGCTCGCCGCGGGCGATCGTCATGCACGCCTCGCAACGCGGCCAGGGCGGATTCCACGGGTACCCGGTCACGTCCTTGCCGCACAGGGCCGTGTCCGGATCGCTCTCGGTGACGAGATGACAGAGCTCCTCGAAGCCGTCATCGTTGATCGAAGGAACGTTCGCGCACCCGGGGTGGACATTGGGTGCACGAACGGGCGTTGTCGGTGCGTCCGGCATCGGTTGCGAGGATACCCGCCGACCGCCGCTATCCAGCGACGAGCTCCTCGCGCTCGCTGGGGGCCGGCATCGCCCGAGCCCACGACGGTCTCCAGCGGTTCCTCCTCGAAGCGTCGGGCCGTCTTGCGCGCGGTCTCTCTGGCCCAGGCGGTGCTGGTCACGAAGCCGAGGCACAGAGCGACCACCCCGAGGCCGACGACGACCCACCAGCTGGCGTGGGTCGCAGCCGCAAACGACGGACCGACGTGCTCGGCGGCGCCCCCCGCGGCCAGCGAGCCGAGCACCGCGACGCCGAGCGCGAACCCGACCTGACGGCTCGTCGATGCGACCGCGGCAGCGACCCCGGCCTGCGACGGCGGCATCCCCGAGACGGCGGTGTTCGTGATCGGCGGATTGACGAGCCCGAACCCGGCCCCGTAGATCGTGTAGGAGACGATCAGCAACGGGTACGAGGTTGTGCGTCGTCAGCCCCGTCAGCAGCAGACCGCCGACGATCAATCCGATCCCGCCGCCGACCAGCGGCAGCCTCGTCGCCGCGGGTGCTGACCATCCGGCCCGAGATCGGCGCGATCACGACCGTCGCGAGCGCGAGCGGGAGCACGTACAGCCCGGCATCGAGCGGCGACAGGCCGCGCACCTCCTGTAGATAGAGCGTGTTGAGAAACAGAAAGCCGCCCAGCCCGGCGAACGCGCAGACCGCGATCGCGCTGGCGCCCGCGAACGGGGCGCTGCCGAAGAAGCGGACCTCGATCAGCGGCTCGTCTCGGTGGAGCTCGTAGGGCACCAGCACCGCGAACGCGGCCAGCGCGATCTGCAAACAGGGTCACCGTCTGCGCCGACAGCCAGCCATTGCCCGGAGCTTCGATGATCGCGTAGGTGAGCGTCGCGAGCCCGACGATCACCAGCAGCTGACCGACGAGGTCGAGCCTCCGCGGGCGGGCCGCGCGCGATTCGGGGACGTACAACGCGGTCAACGCGATCGCGAGCAGGCCGACCGGGACGTTGACGACGAAGATTGACCGCCAGCCCACGGAATCGACCAGCGCGCCGCCGATCACCGGTCCGAGCGCCATGCTGATCCCGAACACGGCGCCCCAGACTCCGATCGCGCGCGCGCGCTCGCGAGGATCCTCAAATACGTTGCGGATGATCGACATCGCGACCGGGTTGAGCATCGAGCCTCCGATCGCCTGCAACACGCGCGCGCCGATCAGCAGGCCGAGGCTGGGCGCCAGCGCACACAGCAGCGAGCCGAGCGAGAACAGCGACAGCCCGATCTGGAACACCCGCCGCCGGCCGATCCGATCGGCCGTCGATCCCGACAGCAGCAACAGGCTGGCCAGCACGAGCGTGTAGGCGTCGATCGTCCACTGCAGCCCCGACAGCGACGAGTGCAGCGAGCGGTGGATCGACGGCAGCGCGACGTTGACGATCGTCGCGTCGAGCCCGACGATCAGCAGGCTCATCGAGCAGATGCAACGAGGATCACGCAGGCGCCGACGGCGGTCCGGCTGGTGGTCTGGGCCGGGGTGCATCCACGTTCGATCCTAGCCCGCACCCCTGGCGCCTCGGCGGTGTCCGACTAGCCGAGTTCCGTGTCCCAGCCGGCGATCAGCTGCCGTGCCGCCTCGACGTCGGGGTGCAGCGGCCGGTCGGTCAGGTCGGGGTTCAGGTGCTCGGTCGCCGCCTGCCACAGCGCCTGGGTGCCGGTCGCCTAGCGGCTCGTGGCCGGCCAGGCGCAGCGCACGGACGGCGACGACCAGCTCGGTCGCGACCGCCACGCGGAGTGCGTCGATCGCCTCGTGCGCGCGGCGGGCGGCGATCGGCGCGAGGCTCGAGTGCGACTCGACGCCGCGCGAGACCGTGACCGTCTGCGCGGCCACGCGGCGTGACCAGCGAGCGGACCTCGGCGACCGCCGCGTGGGCCGTGTACTCGAGCACCAGCGCGCCCGACTCGGCGGCCCGGCCGGCGCGCCAGAAACGGCGGCAGGCCGGTCAGGCTGGAGTCCAGCAGCGTGCTGACCCGAGCGGCGATCAGCGCCGCCGACTGGGCGATCGCGGTCCGGACGCCGTCGATCGCGTTGGCCAGCGGCGCCGCGTGCGGGTTGCCGTTGGGCAGCGCGACGTCCTCGCCGGGGACGATCAGCGCGTTCTCGCCGGCGAAGTTGAGCTCGTGGCCGACGGTCTCCTCGAGCGCGTGCAGCGCGTCGTGGACCGTGCCGTCGACCTGCGGCTGGGCTCGGAACGGGTACGGGTCCTGGACGCCGAGCGGACCGGGCGCCGCGGGTCGCTCGCCGACGCCCTCGAGCAGCTCGCGCATCCGCGCGGCGACCGCCGCCTGACCGGGCCGGTGGCGCCACGAGTGGATCCGTGGGTCGAGCACGACCGGATCGGCGGCCGCGGCCTCGAACGACAGCGCCGCGACCGACAGCCAGGCGTCGAGCAGCCGCCGCGCGTCGACGACCAGCAGCGCCGCGCGGCCGATCGCTGACCGCGTTCGAGCTCATGAACGCCAGCCCGTCGCGACGGCCGAGCCGGGCCGGGTCCAGATCCCGGCGTCGCGCAGCGCCGTCGCGGCATCGATCAGGTCGTCGCCACGCCACACCTGTCCCTCGCCGAGCAGCGCGAGCGCGATGTCGGCGAGGTTGGTCAGGTCGCCGGTGCCAAGCGACCCGAGCTCGCGCGTGAACGGCGACAGTCCGGCGTTGAGCAGGTCGACCAGCGCGTCGAGCAGCTCGCGCGCGACGCCGGCGCCACCGGCGCCGATCTGGTTGGCGCGCGTCGCCATCGCGGCGCGGACGAGCTGTGCCGGGCAGCGGCTCGCCGGCGCCGCACGCGTGGCTGCGCAGCAGGCTGAGCGAGTACTGCTGGCGGCTGATCTTCGGCACCCGGTAGGCGCGCAGCGCGCCGACGCCGGTCGTCACGCCGTAGAGGTCGTCGCCACGCGCGAGCAGCGCCGCGATCGCGTCGCGGGCGCGATCGTTGCGGGCGTGCGCCTCGGGCGCGAGCTGCGCCGAGGCGCCCTCGCGCGCGATCAGCGCGACCCGTTTCGGCGTCAGCGTCGCCCCGTCGAGGGTCACGGGCGCGGTGCTCTCGGGGGCGAGCGGTTGTAGAGCCATCGCCAACGCACTCTAATCCCGTCGGCGACTTCGCGGCCAGTATCGTCGGGCCGGATGGACGGGTCGGTCACACTCACCGGGCGCGACCTCGATCCCGCGTTGCTGGCTGCGATCGCGCGCGACGACGCCGCGGTCGAGATCGATCCGGCGGCGCGTAGCCGGATCGAGGCCGCACACGCGACCGTGGAGCGCGCCGCCGCCGAGGGGAGGCCGATCTACGGCGTCACGACCGGGCTCGGATCGAGGGTCGGCGAGCGGGTCGCCGGCGTCGACGGGGCGGCATATTCGCTGCGGACGCTTCGTGGCCGGGCGACCGCGGTCGGCCCCTCTCTTGATCGCGAGCTGTCGCGCGCGGCGATGGCGGTCAGGCTGAACGGGATCTGCGCCGGCGGGTCGGGCGCGGGCCCGGGGGTCGCCGACGGACTGGCGGCGCTGCTCAACGCGGGCGTGCACCCGCGGATCCCCGAGAGCGGTTCGGTCGGGGCGGCGGATCTGGTGATGCTGGCCTACGTCGGGCTGGCGCTGATCGGCGAGGGCGATGTGGAGCTTGCCGGCGAGCTGATGTCCGCGTCCGACGCGCTCGCGCGCCGGGGCCTGGAGCCGGTTGCGCTGGGGGCCAAGGACGGCCTTGCGATCTGCTCGAGCTCGGCGGTCAGCGCCGGTACGGCGGCGTTGGCGCTGTTCGACTGCGAGGCCTGCCTGGCAGTCCGCCCAGGTCTCGGCGGCGCTGTCGATGGAGGGCTTCAGAGCCAGCCTGACCCCGATCGACGAACGGGTCGCGGCCGCCCGCCCCGCTCCGGGGCAGGAATGGGCGGCGGCCGGCCTGCGGGCGCTGCTGGCCGGGGGCTCGTTGACCGAACCCGGCTCCGCGCGCCGCCTCCAGGACCCGCTCAGCTTCCGTTGCGCGAGCCAGATCCATGGCGCGCTGCGCACGGCGCTGGACCAGCTCGACGGCCGCCGTCGCCGCCGAGCTCAACGGCGCGGCCGACAACCCGCTGGTGCTGGCGTCCGATGATCAGGTCCTGTCGACCGGCAACTTCCACGTCCCGGCGCTCTCGCTGGCGCTCGACTCGGCGGCGATTGCGGTCGCCCAGGTCGCGGCGACGGTCGCAGAGCGCCCGGCCCGGCTGCGCACCGGCGCGCTGAGCGGGCTTCCGACCGGACTCGTCCGCGGCGACGATGTGACTCGGGCCGGCGTGTCGCCGCTGCTCAAGACCGGCCAGGCATTGACGCTCGAGATCCGCCACCTCGCCGCACCGCTGGCGATCCACGCGACGGTCAGCGCCGAGGGCGTCGAGGATGACTCGACCGGCGCCACGCAGGCGGCGCTTCGCCTGCGAGAGCAGGTGTCGAAACTGAGGCTGCTGGTCGCGGTCGAGCTGTTGGTCGCGGCCCAGGCGGTCGAGCTCGCGGCGCCGGCGCGGCTCGGGTCGCGGCACCGAGGCCGCGCAGCGATGCGTTCGCGAGCTCGTGTCCGGGCTCGGCGACGATCGGCCGCTCGGACCGGAGGTGGAGGTGCTCGCACGGGATGCGCTCGCCTCGGGCCTGCTGCTGCACCGCACGCGGGGCGCGCTCGCGTGACGGCAATCGAGCTCACCTACCTGAGCGGCGCCGACGTCGACGCGCTGGCGCTCGACGATGACGAGATCCTGGACTCGATCCGCGGCGTGCTCGCCGCTCAGGGGCGCGGCGAGACCGTGGTCGAGCCTCGCACCCACCTCTTTCCCGGACGGGCCGACGGCCATTTCAACGTCCTGCGTGGGGTCACCGCCGAGCACGCGGGCGTCAAGGTGGTGGGCGACTTCGTCGACAACCACCGGCTCGGGCTCCCGTCGGAGATGGCGTTGCTGTTGCTGCTCGACCCGGCGACCGGGGTCCCGGCGGCGATCGTCGACGCGACGGCGATCACCGAGATGCGAACCGGAGCGGTCACCGCGATCGGCGCCGAGCACCTCGCCCGCCGTGACGCCCGCACGCTCGGCCACATCGGCGCCCGCGGCACCGCCTACTGGAACGTCCGTCTCCTGCGCCGGGTGCTGCCGGAGCTCGAGCAGATCCGGATCCACTCCCGCCGCCGCGACAGTCGCGAGCAGTTCGCACGGCGCCTATCGGCCGAGCTCGGAATCGACGTGCGGGCGGTCGACAGCTGGGAGCAGTGCGTCCGCGGCGCCGACGTGGTCGTCGAGGCCTCGCGGCTGAGCAGCCCCGAGCCGCTGCTGGCGACCGCCTGGATCGAGCCCGGGACGCTCGTGGTCCCATACGGGACCGTCAGCGCCGTGGCGCTCGAGCTGACCGAGATCATGGACAAGATCGTCGTCGACGACTGGGGCCAGGTCCACTCCGGACCGCTCGGCGCGCTCCGCGCTCATGTCGACTCGGGTCGACTGTCGAAGCGCAACCTATATGGCGAGCTCGGACAGATCGTGTCCGGCGCGCTGGTCGGCCGCGAACGGCCCGACGAGACGATCCTGTTCTGGCACCGGGGCCTGTCGATCACCGACATCGCGCTCGGCGAGACGCTGCTCGCCAAGGCCGGCGAGCGCGGGGTCGGAACCCGGCTGCCCTATCGCTAGCGGCCTGCGGTAGCGTGCGGAAACGATGGGTACGAACCTCGGCGAAGGCATGCGATGTCGCGGATGGCAGCAGGAGGCGGCGCTGCGTATGCTCCACAACAACCTCCATCCCGACGTCGCTGAGCGCCCCGAGGAGCTGGTGGTCTACGGCGGGATCGGCAAGGCGGCTCGCAACTGGTCGTGCTACCACACGATCGAGCGCGAGCTGCGACGGCTCGGCGACGGCGAGACGCTGCTCGTCCAGTCGGGCAAGCCGGTCGCCGTGTTCGAGACCCATCCCGATGCGCCACGCGTCCTGATCGCCAACTCCAACCTCGTCCCGCAGTGGGCGACGTGGGAGAAGTTCCGCGAGCTCGACGCGGCCGGGCTGATGATGTACGGACAGATGACCGCCGGCTCCTGGATCTACATCGGCAGCCAGGGGATCCTGCAGGGCACCTATGAGACGTTCGCGGCGGCGGCCCGCAAACGGTTCGACGGGACGCTCGAGGGGCGGCTCGTCGTCACCGCCGGCCTCGGCGGGATGGGCGGCGCGCAGCCGCTGGCGATCACGATGCTCGGCGGCGCCGCGCTGTGCGTCGAGGTCGACCTGCACCGGATCGAGCGCCGGATCGAGACGGGCTATCTCGACCAGCGGCGGCCGACCTCGACGATGCTCTGGCGCGGCTTGACGAGGCCCGCACGCAGCGGCGAGGGCTCTCGATCGGGCTCGCGGGCAACGCCGCCGAGGTCCTGCCCGAGCTGGCGCGTCGCGGGGTCGAGATCGACATCGTGACCGACCAGACGAGCGCCCATGACCCGTTGAACGGGTATATCCCTGCCGGGCTGACGGTCGAGCAGGCGGAGGTCCTGCGGCGCAGCGACCCCGACGAGTACCTGCGCCGAGTCGGCGAGAGCGCGGTGGCGCATGTGGGCGCGATCCGGGCGCTTCAGGGCTCGGGCGCCGAGGCGTTTGACTATGGCAACGCGCTGCGTGGGCTCGCGTTCGAGTACGGCGACAGCGAGGCGTTCTCGTATCCGGGATTCGTGCCCGCGTATATCAGGCCGCTGTTCTGCGAGGGCAAGGGGCCGTTCCGCTGGGTGGCGCTGTCCGGTGACCCGGCTGACATCCACGCGACCGACCAGGCGATCCTCGAGCTGTTCGGCGACCAGGAGCACATCGCGCGCTGGATCTCGCTCGCGCAGGAGCGGGTCCAGTTCCAGGGTCTGCCGGCGCGGATCTGCTGGCTCGGCTATGGGGAGCGCGACCGCGCCGGCGTGCGCTTCAACGAGATGGTCGCCAGCGGGGAGCTGAAGGCGCCGATCGTGATCGGCCGCGACCACCTCGACGCAGGATCGGTCGCGTCACCCGAGCGCGAGACCGAGGCAATGCGGGACGGGTCAGACGCAGTCGCCGACTGGCCGCTGCTCAACGCGATGTTGATGACCGCCTGCGGCGCCAGCTGGGTCTCGATCCATCACGGCGGCGGTGTCGGGATGGGCAAGTCGATCCATGCCGGCCAGGTGACGGTCGCCGACGGAACGCCCGAGGCTGGCGAGCGAGTGCAGGCGGGCGCTGACGGCCGACCCGGGGCTCGGCGTCGTGCGACACGCGGATGCCGGCTATCCCGACGCGTTGAGCGCGGCGCGAGACCACGGGATCGCGATGCCGATGCTCGACCCCGAGCCAGCCGCGGGCGAGCGGTGAGCTCAGGCTCGGTCTCGGTCAACGGCGCCGAGCAGATCCTGCGCCCCGATCGGGACGGCCGACCGTACATCCGCGGAGCCGACGCCGCCGGCCAGACGCTCGAGCCGGGCGATCTGCTGATCGCCGACGGGACGATCGCCGCGTTCGAGCCCGACCGCGACGCCACGGTGCAGGTCGACGCCGCCGGGTGCGCCGTGATCCCGGGCTTCGTCGACTGTCACACCCACCTGCCGTTCGTCGGCTGGCGGGCGCGGGAGTACGAGCAGAAGATCGGCGGCGTGCCCTATGAGCAGATCTCGCGCGAGGGCGGCGGGATCGCATCGTCGGCCCGCGCGCTGGCCGAGAGCTCCGACGCGCAGGTGCTCCATCAGTCGGCGACCCTGGCCGGCGAGATGCTCGCTGCGGGCACGACGACGTTTGAGTGCAAATCCGGCTACGGCCGGTCACGCGAGGGCGAGCTGCGGGCGCTGGCGCTCGCCCGTGAGCTCGATGGCCGTGTCGTGCAGACGACCACTTCGACCGGGTTGCTCGCCCACTCGGTGCCGCCCGGATACACGGCCGACGGGTGGATGGACGAGGTCGAGGCGATGCTGCCCGAGGTGCTGGCGGCGGGGAGCGTCACGGCGCTCGACATCTTCGTCGAGTCGATCGCGTTCGACAACGAGCACCTGACCCGGATGGGGCGGCTCGCCGCCGACGCGGGGCTGGCGCTCCGCTGCCATGTCGAGCAGTTCGGCGGCCTGCGCTCGGTGCCGGTCGCGCTCGCCGCCGGCGCCCGCTCGGTTGATCACCTGTCGACGCTTCACGACGACGACATCGAGCCGCTCGCCGCGTCGGAATGTGCGGCGGTGCTGCTGCCGGCGGCCGAGTTCCTCGGCGCCGAGCACCGGGCTCCGGGGCGCCGGCTGCTCGATGCCGGCGCGATCGTCGCGCTCGCGACCGATCTCAACCCCGGCACGGCACCGGTCCTCTCGCTACCGGTGGTGATCGGGCTGGCGGTGCGGCTCTACGGGATGAGCCCAAGCGAGGCGCTCGCCGCGGCGACCCTGAACGGTGCCTGGACGATCGGGCTCCAGCGCGATCGAGGCTCGCTCGAGCTCGGCAAGCGGGCCGACCTACTCGTGCTCGATGGGCCGGTGGACCGGATCGCGTACCGCTTCGGTCGTGACCCGGTCGCGATCGTGATCGTCGGCGGCTCGGTCGCCTATGTCCGCGAGGATGCACGCGGGAGGTTGAGCGGGCGATGAGGAGCGCGTCGATCCCGGCGATGGCCAATGCGCACAGCCACGCATTCCAGCTCGACCTGCGCGGGATCGCCGAGCGGTCGCACCCGGGCGACGACTTCTGGAGCTGGCGCAACGAGATGTACCGCCTCGCCGGCAGCCATGACCCCGCCTCGATGCGGGCCGTCGGCGAGCGGGTCTACGGCCAGATGGCGGCCGCCGGCTACGGCGCCGTGGGCGAGTTTCACTACGTCGTTCACCAGCCCGACGGGACGCCGTACCCCGACCCCAACGCGATGGCGATCGCGCTCGCCCAGGCGGCCGCCTCGTGCGGCCTGGAGATCGTCCTGCTGCCGGCGGCCTACAACCGCGCCGGCGCAGGGCGCGAGCCGTCCGTCGGCCAGCGGCGGTTCTGCGACCCAGACGTCTCGGTGTTTTTCGAGCGGACCGATCAACTGAGGGAGTGGGCCTCGGGTCAGGAGGGCGTTGAGGTCGGCGTCGCGGTCCACAGCGTCCGCGCGGTTCCGGCCGACTGGATCGAGGCGATCGCTCGCTACAGCGACGAGCACCACCTGGTCCGCCACGTACACGCGTGCGAGCAGTTGCGCGAGCTGGCCGAGTGCGACGAGGAGCACGGCTGCTCGCCGATCGAGCTGCTCGAGCGCACGGGCTTCCTCGGACAGCGGACGAGCGTCGTGCACGCGACCCATGTCAGCGACCGTGACGTCGAGCTGCTCGCCGCGACCGATTCGATCGTGATTACCTGCCCGACGACCGAGGGCAACCTCGGCGACGGATACCTGCCGGCGCTGCGCTATCGCGACGCGGGTGTGCGGCTCGCGATCGGGACGGACTCCCAGGTCCGGATCGACCCGTTCGAGGAGCTGCGCGAGATGGAGACGCTCGCGCGGCGCGAGCGCCAGACGCGCTACGCGCTGCTCGAGGCGGCCGGCGGCGACCTCTGGGGGCAGACGGTCGCCAACGGCCGCGCGAGCCTGGGCCTGTCTGGCGCGGGATCGCAGGTCCAGATCGATCTGGACTCCCCCGAGCTCGCCGGGGTGGCCGCGCAGGACCTGCCGCTCGCGCTGGCCACGTGTGCGTCGGCGGCGATCGTGCGCGGGGGAGTGCAGCGATGACCGTGACTCTGGCGCGACGCGCCGACATCGACCTTGACGCGTTCAGGCGTGTGGCGTGGGAGGGTGAGCGTGTCTCGGTCGGCCCTGCGGCGCTCGACGAGGTGGCCAGGCGGCGCGAGCAGTTCCTGGCGTTCGTCGCGGCCAATCCCGACCGCAGGCTGTACGGCGTCAACGTCCACGCCGGCGAGGGCGCCAACCGGGCGTTGAGCGCTTCTGACCAGCGCGACTACGCGCGCGGGCTTCACAGCGGCACCTCGTTTGGCGAGCCGCTGCCGCAGCGGGTGGTGCGCGGGATCGTGTTGTGCAGGCTGGCCAACTTCATCGAGGGCCACGCCGGGGTGAGCGCCGAGCTGGTCGAGGTCGTGGCGAGCCGCCTTGACGGCCGCCCGCTCCCGCCGGTGCCGCGCTACGGCAACGGCGGCGCAGGGGAGATCCAGGCGCTCGGCTGGCTGTTCGAAGACGTCGGCGACGAGCTCGAGCTGGGCGTCAAGGAGCCGATGGCGCTGATCAACGGCGCACCCTGCGCCCCGGCCCTGCTGGCCGACGCGGTGCTCGTCGCCGAGCTCGTGATCGAGCTCACTCAGGCGGTCATGTGCCTGGCGGCGGCGGCGCTGGGCGTGGCCCCGGCGACCTATGACCAGCGGCTCGAGGCGCTGTGGGGCGACCCCTTCCAGTCTCAGGCGCTGGCGGCGATCCGCGCCGCCCTGGACGGCGCCGACACGCTCGCGGGCCTCGAGCACGCACAACCTCCGGTGTCGTTTCGAATCCTCCCGCGCGTCCTCGGCAACGCGCTCCGGGTCCTGGCCGCGGCCCGAGATGCGACCGCGATCGCGCTCCCGGCGGTCAGCGACAACCCCGTGTTCCTGTTCGATGACGGCCCCGAGGACGTGGTCTCAAACGGCGGCTTTCACAACGGTGCCGTACCGGCCTGCATCGATGCGCTGACGTTCGCGCTGGCCGACTTCGCCCAGCTCGCCCAGCATCAGGTGCAGCGTCTGCAGACCAGCCCGGAGGCGCTGCCCGGCCTCGACTCGCTCGGGCTCGGGACGATGCAGATGGTCGCCGGCGGCTATGCCGAGGAGGCGCGGGCGGCCGCGGTGCCGTCGCTGCTGCCACTGTCGGGCTTCGGCCAGACCGACGTGCCGGCACCGGCGTTCTTCGCCTACGGCCGCTTTGACCGTGTCCGCGGATTCCTGCTCGGGTCGCTGACGTGTCTGGCGGCGCTCGCCGGCCAGGCGCTGGCAGCTCCCGGCCGGACCGTGCCGGGTGCGCTCAGCGCCCTCCAGACCGCGGTGCTGACCGCGTGCCCGCCGATCGGGGAGCGTCGCTCGCTCGGTCGGGAGTTGTCGGCCCTGGCGGCCGCGCTTGCCCCCGAGGTCCCGGCCTGACGATGCCCCATCGCTACCCCTGCCTACTCGCATCGCCACCGGCCCGCCCCGGTCGGCTGTGGCTGACCGGGGCCCGGCTGTTTGACGGCACCGGCGAGCAGGTCCGCGAGGGCGTCGCCGTGCTGGTCAGCGACGGGGTGATCGAGCGGGTGGGGGAGGCCGGTGAGCCGCCGCCCCGCGGGGCGAGCGTCGTCGAGCTCGATGGGCGGACGCTGATGCCCGGGCTGATCAACGCCCACGTCCATGTCCAGGGCCGCCAACCGGCGCCCGAGCACGGCGCCGAGCCGCTGCTGGCCGGCACCAGCGCCCACTTCCTGCAGGCGAGCCTGCGCGACTGCCTGCGAATGGGGGTGCTGACGATCCGCAACGTCGGCTCACAGGAGCGCCAGCCCCAGGAGGCCCGCCAGGCGATGCGCTACGGCGCCTTCCGCGGCCCGCGGCTGCTGACCTGCGGGCTGATCATCTCGGCGACCGCGCCCGGCGGGCGGTTCTACGGCGCGATGTACCGCGAGGCCGACGGCCCCGACGAGATCCGCAAGGCCGTTCGCGAGCAGCTCCGGGACGGCGCCGACCTGATCAAGGTGATGACCTGCGGCGCGCGTTCAAACGAGCTCGAGGACCCCGACCCGCTGCAGCTGACCGGCGCCGAGCTGTCGGCGCTGGTCGAGGAGGCACACCGGATGGGGGTGCGGGTGGCCGCCCATGTCGAGGGGCTCGACGGGACCGAGGCCGCGATCGAGCACGGGATCGACACGATCGAGCACGGGATGTACCTCTGCCAGCGCCCCGAGTTGCTGGAGCGGATGGCCGCTCGCGGCCAGGTGCTGGTCCCGACCTTGAGCGGCTACTACTGGATGGGGGGCTTCGGCGATGCGATCGACCCGGCGTCGGCGACGATCGCTCCGGAGATGCTCGACACGATCGTCGCTCTGGCTCACTACAACCTCGAGCAGGGCAGCGCCTCGCTCCGTGCGGCGCGAGACGCGGGCGTCTTGATCGCGCTCGGCTCAGACCGCGACGGAGTGTCGGGCGACGACACCGCCCTCGAGCTGGTGCGGATGGTCCATCACGGCCTCAGCGCGCGAGAGGCGCTGCACGCGGCAACGGGCGCGGCGGCCCGCGCGCTCGGCCTTGCCGAGTACATCGGTGAGGTGGCGCCGGGCCTGCTGGCCGACCTGGTGGTCGTCGACGGCGACCCCGTGGCCGAGCCGTCGCTGCTGCTGCACCCCGATCGGATCTGGCTGGTGCTGCAGCTAGGTGAGCCGGTCGCCGGCGCGGCCTTCGAGGATCGCCTGTAGGCGAGCGGCCTCGCGCTGAGGCGCGCCGACCAGTCGTTCCCAGGTGACGCGGATGGTCACGTAACCGGCCGCGAGCAGCGCTGTGTCGCGCTCCCGGTCGCGCTCGAACGATCGCCTCGTCGAGTGAAAGCTCCAGCCGTCGAGTTCGACGACCACCTTCGCGTCGACGAACAGCGCGTCGACCTCATAGCCGAGGACGCGCGCGTTCATGTGCGGGGTCGGCAGGCCGTACTCGCGCGTGAACGCGAGGAACCGGTCCTCGAACTCTGAGCGCGTCGGGCCGGTGGGCTGGTCGACAAATGACCTGAGCAGGCGCGTGCCAGGGTGGTACGGGTTGCGCGCCATGACCTCCTCGAGCGCTGAGATGCGTAGATGCTTCGCCAGGCGAGCTTCGTTGACGGCTCGGGCTCGCTGCGCCTGCGTCAGGCTCGGAGCGACATCGAGGATCGTGCGAGCCGGGCTCGTGACCCGGATGCCCTTGTGGCGCCTGGCGTCCTGGCTTTCGAGGGCGAGGTGGACGTGGACCCGGATGCCGGACGGGCGGCGCCGGGCCGGGACGGTGACCTCGGGGATCTGCGGCCAGCGCTTTACAAACCCCCACAGAGCGGCCGCCGAGAAGTAGCTGAGGACGGCCTGGTCGCCGCAGGCGAGTACGGCCGCGGCTGCGCGGGCGATCGGTTCACGGCGCCGGTGGCCGACGGCGTAGACGCCTCGGAACTCCTGGACCAGCCAGCCCTTCGCGAGCCACTTGCTGATCTCGTTGAGGGTGACCCCGAGTGCCATCAGCTGCGCACGCGTGACGTGGCCGAACTGCTTGGCAGCGAGGGCGGCAATCCGTTGGACCTTTGGAACGCTTGAGTCCATAGTGGACTAGAGCGTTCTGAAGCCCGGTTTACGCCCCCTTCGAAAGCCGAAGTTGGACTCCAGCGAGCTCTTCGTAGAGCCGCACGACGCTCATTTCGCCGGCGGTGTCCCCAAACGCCTCCCGCGCCCGGACGTGCAGCTGCTCCACAAGCGCCGCCAGCTCCACGGGCACCCCGACGTCACGCGCCAAATCCACGGCCGGTCCCAGGTCCTTGGTCACCAGCTTCATGACGAACCCCTCGTCGTAGTCGCCGTCGTCGAGCACCATGCGCAGATCGCGCTCGATGAACACGGAGTTCGCCGGGGACGCGACCAGCGCGGTCGTGAAGCTTGTCGAGGACGACGCCGGCCTTGACGCCGATGGTCAGGGCCTCGGCGGTGGCGACCGCGTGCACGAACCAGGTCAGGTTCAGCAGCAGCTTGACGGTGTAGCCGCTGCCGCGCGCGCCGACGTGGATGATCCGCGCCGGGTCGCCGATCGCCTCGAGCACCGGCCGTGCGCGCCGAAAGCCGCGTCGGGTGCCGCCGACGTAGATCGACAGGGTCCCCGCCTCGGCGCCGATCGTCTGGCCGGCCACGGGCGCGTCGATCGAAGTCGATCTTCCGGGAATCGGCGAGCGCCCCCGCGCGCCGGCCCACCTCGAGCGAGCTCGTGCTCAGGTCGATGACCAGCGAACCCGGGGCCGAACAGGCCCGAGCGCCGGCCCGAGAACCGCCTCGACTTCAACCGGGCCCGGCAGGCTGGTGACCAACACGTCCGCGCGCCGTCAAGGCAGTCGTCCAGCGACTCAGCACGACGGGCGCCGGCGACTGCGCCGCCCGCTCCACCGCTCGCGAATCCAGATCGAAGGCGGCCACCGAGAACCCCGCCTCACACACGTGCCGGCACATGTGCGACCCCATCCTCCCCGAGCCCGACGAAGGCAACCCGCTCAGACGGCATACCGGGCCACCGCCTCCTCGTCCAGGTCGACACCGAGGCCGGGCTCGACGGCACCGCGAGCATCCCGTCGCCGTCGACGCGCACCGGCGAGGCGAGCATGAAGTCGCGGCGCTCCGGCGTCCACCCGGGCGGGTCATACGGATACTCGATGAACGGGCCACCACCGACGCCGCAGCAGACCTGGAGGTTGGCCAGCAGCCCGATCCCGTTGGTCCACGTGTGGGGCGTGAACCAGCGGTTGCGCCGCAGCGCCAGCTCGGCGATCGTCCGCGCGCCGGAGATCCCGAGCGCCAGCACGACGTCGGGCTGGACGACGTCGAGCGCGTCCTGCTCGAGCGCGACCGCGCAGCTCGTCAAACCCCTGGGCCATCTCGCCGCCCGCGATCCGCACGCCCGACACCGAGCGCAGCGTCCTCATGCCGGTCAGGTCCGCGCCCGCCAGCGGCTCCTCGACCCACAGCACGCCGTACTCGTCGAGCCGCTCGATCACCCGGCGGGCGTCGGCGACACCGAGGCCGGGGGCGATGTCACCCGGCATCCGCCACCACTGGTTGAGGTCGACCATGATCTCGAGCGCGTCGTCGACGGCCTCACGGATCGCGGCCACGACCGCGATGCCCTCGGGGATCCGGTCACGGGCGATCCGCACCTTGACGGCGCCGAACCCCTGCTCGACCAGCGCCCGGGCGTCGCCGCGCCGGACGTCCGCCGGTCGCAGCTCGCCCCATGAGGCGTAGGCTGGCACCCGCGTCGAGGCGCCGCCGAGCAGCGAGGCCACCGGGACACCGAGGACGCGGCCGAACAGGTCCCATAGCGCCGCCTCGACCGGCCAGTAGCGCCCGGCGTGAAACGAGATCGTCTCAAGCGTCCGCGCATGGGCCGACAGCGCCAGCGGGTCGCGGCCGACGAACAGGTGCTCGAACTCCTCAAAGCCGGTCATCGTGTCCCCGCAGCCGATCCCGGTCACGCCCTCGTCGGTCTCGACGCGGACGATCGACGCTCCAAACACGCGGCGCGGATCGGGATCCCACGCCGCGTAGAAGGGCGGGTCGAGATCGGCAGGCGCAACCGCTGCACGCGGATCGCGGTGATCTTCACGATTCGCCGCCGTAGAACGGGATTGCGCACCGTGTCGCGGCGCTGCACCAAGCTCCTTGCGGCGTCGGCGTCGCGGCCGGTCACGGCCGTGCGGATCCCCTTCAGGGTCGCGGCGCGGCTCGAGATCCGGACCTTGGTCTCGTCGGTGGCGCCGGGATCGATGTAGATCGCGACGAACACGAGCACGTCTCCGCTGGACGGGATCAGCTCCTCGGCGACCGCGTCGAGCACGGCCTGGCCGATCCCCAGCTGTCCCGCGCCCCAGGTGATCGTCTGGTGCTGCTCCTCGAGCGCCGTCGCCTTGTTGATCATGATCGTCGGCGGCCAGACGGGCTCGTAGTCGTGCTTGGTCTCGCCGACCACGACCAGGATCGGAGCGTGACCCGGCGCGGGGGAGGTGAAGGTGCCCAGCAATGAGGCGGCGGTCGCGCTGCCGCGCTCGGCGAGGACCACGTTGACGTGGGCCCCGTCGGGGTCGACGCCGCTCCACCCCTCGCCGATCAGGCCGTCGAAGTCAGCGGGAAGACGGCTCATCGGGTCGGCCCCGCCGCGGCGCCCGCGAGCTCGGGGTCGAGGATCACCGACCGAGCGGTCGCCCTCGCCGCGGCGCATGCGGCCGAATGCGTCTTCGATCTCGTCCAGCGTGATCAGGTGGGAGACAACGTCGCCGAGGTCGAGCCGCCCCGAGCGGACGAGCTCGACCAGCCCCGGGAGGCTCTGGGCCGGATCGGACGAGCCGTAGTAGCTGCCGACGATCGACTTCTCGGACAGGAATTGGATCGCGGGCAGGGTCACGTCGGCGCCGACCGGCGCGACGCCGACGACGACCGCGGTGCCGCCCGGCGCGAGCGTGTCCCACGCCATCCGGATCGTCGCCCCCGATCCGACCACCTCAAAGGCATGGTCGACACCGCCACCGGCAAACGACCGCACCTGGGCGACGGCATCGTCAGCCGCCGCGTCGACCGCATGCGGTTGCGCCGCGCCGCAGCGCATGGTCGAGCTTGGAGGCCACGCGGTCGACGGCGATGATCGTCGCCGCGCCAGCGAGTCGCGCGGCCGCGATCACCTGCAGGCCGACGCCGCCACAGCCGATCACGCAGACACGCTCGCCGATCCCGACCCGCGCCGCGTGCGTGACGGCGCCGAACCCGGTCACGACTCCGCAGCCGAGCAGCGCCGCCTGCCACAGCGGGATGTCGCGGGGGATCGCGATCACGCCGGCGCGGGCGACGACCGCGCGCTCGGCAAAGCAGGCGACGGTCAGCCCGTGCTGGAGCACCGCGCCGTCGGCCCCACGCAGACGCGAGCTGCCGTCGGGCATCGTGCCCGCGAGCGAGTTGCGCGCCGCCGATTTCGCACAGTGTCCGGCGTCCGCTGCGGCAGGCGCCGCACGCGCCGCACGAGGCGACGAAGCGAGAACACGACGTGATCTCCGACCGCGAGCCCGGCGACCCCCTCACCGATCGCCTCGACGACGCCGGCGCCCTCGTGTCCGAGCACGATCGGCCAGCGCCCCGGCTCCGAGCAGTCCGTCGGCGAGGTGCAGATCGGAGTGGCAGACGCCGGCGGCGGCGATCCGGACCAGCACCTCGTCGCGCCGCGGCGGCTCGAGCAGCACACGCTCGGACACGATTGGCCGTCCGGGCTCGCGCAGCACTGCGGCCCGCATCTCGATCACGGCGTGCGGACTCGGTCTGAGTTCAGCCAGCGAGGTCTCTGTCATCGGATCAGCTCTGTTCGGAGCGGGCGGCGGGGAGCCCGGCCTCGCTGCCGTCGATCGCCTGCAACCGTCTGAGTTCCTCGAGCGGGATGTGGCAGCGGATGCCGTGTCCCGCCTCTTCTTCGCGCAGCTCGGGCTCGGTCGTCTCGCAGATCTCGCCGATCTTGCGCGGACAGCGGGTCTGAAACGGGCAGCCGGTCGGCGGGTCGGCCGCGCTCGGGATCTCTCCGTCGAGCCGGATCCGGAGCCGGTCGAGATCGTCGAGCGTCGGCACCGCCGACAGCAGCGCCTCGGTGTAGGGGTGGTGCGGGCTGTCGAACACCTTGTCGGCCGGCCCGACCTCCATCACCTTGCCGAGGTACAGGACGACGATCCGGTCAGAGAGATAGCGGACGACGCCGAGGTCGTGGCTGATGAACAGGTACGAGACGTCCTCGCGGCGCTGGAGGTCGTTGAGCAGGTTGAGGATCGCCGCCTGGACCGAGACGTCCAGGGCCGAGGTCGGCTCGTCGCAGACCACGATCCGCGGATCGCCCGCGAATGCGCGGGCGATCGCGACCCGCTGCTTGAGGCCGCCGGACAGCTGCACCGGCTTCATCGCCAGATGACGCTCGGACAACCGCACGTCGGAGATCAGCTTCTGCAAGCGCTTGTCGAGCTCGTCGCCCTTGTAGCCGCCGAGCTTTGACAGCGCGCGCGACAGCAGCCGCCTGACCGAGTGACGGCGGTTGAGCGCCGAGTCGGGATTCTGGAAGACGATCTGGAGCGCCTTCTT
Source organism: uncultured Solirubrobacterales bacterium (assembly GCA_963730075.1). Lineage (GTDB taxonomy): Bacteria > Actinomycetota > Thermoleophilia > Solirubrobacterales > Solirubrobacteraceae > Palsa-465. The sequence goes on from CAVSQH010000008.1 coordinate 74,151, forward strand.
CTGCTCGCGCGACCGCTTCTGGGACGTGCTCGGCAGCGGCTCGCCCGCGAACGTGATCGTCGCGCCCTCGTCGGGCTCGGTCAGGCCGAGCAGCACGCGCGCCATCGTGGTCTTGCCGCTCCCCGACTCGCCGACGAGCCCCAGCGTCTCGCCGCTTCGCAGCTCGAGGTCGACGCCGCGCGAGGCCGCGGATCGTCTGACCGGCCATATGGAACGTCTTCGAGACGCCGGTCGCGGAGATCAACTTCACGGTGTCGGACTTGGCCCGCTCGGGCGGCTCGGGCTCGGCCTTGACCACCCGCGGCAGCGTCTGCGCGCGTTCGTGGAAGTGACAGCGCGAGCGGCGGCCCGGTCCGGCGTCGTACGGCGGCGGCGACTCGTCGCGGCAGCGCTGCTCGGCGAGCCCGCAGCGGTCGGCGAAGATGCAACCCTGCTCGAGCGGTGCCGGGCGAAGGGAGGAAGCCGGGGATCGTGTCGAGCGTCCCGTGGGCCTTGAGCGTGTCGCGTCGCGGGATGCAGCGCAGCAGCCCGACCGTGTAGGGGTGGCGCGGGTCGTGGAAGACCTCGCGGGCGGGCCCCTCCTCGATCATCTCGCCGGCGTACAGGACGCCGACGCGGTCGCACATCTTCGCGATCACGCCGAGGTTGTGGCTGATGAACATCAGCGAGGTCCCGAACTCGTCGCGCAGCGCCGAGATCAGATCGAGCACCTCGGCTTCGACGGTCGCGTCGAGTGCGGTCGTCGGCTCGTCGAGGATCAGCAGCGCCGGCTCGGACGCGAGCGCCATCGCGATCACGACGCGCTGCAGCATCCCGCCCGAGAGCTGGTGGGGGTAGCGGTTCATCACGCCGGCGGGATCGGAGATCCGCACCTTCTCGAGCATGTCTCTCGGCGCGATCGAGCGCCTCGGCCTTCCGAACGCTCGGCGATCTCGAACACCTCGGCGACCTGGCGCCCGACGCGGATCGTCGGGTTCAGCGCCTGGCCCGGCTCCTGGTAGACCATCGAGACGGTGTGCTGGCGGCAGCTTGCGCAGCTCGCCACCGTTCATCGAGAGCACGTCGCGGCCGTCGATCGTGATCCCGCCGTCGCTGACCCTGCCGTTGCGCGCCAGGTAGCGGACGACCGCGAGCGCGATCGTCGACTTGCCGCAGCCGGACTCGCCGACCAGCCCGTAGGACTCGCCGCGCCCGACACGGAACGAGACGTCGCGGACGACAGGCAGGTCGCGCCCGCGAACGCGGTAGGTGATGCCGATGTTGTCGACCGTCAGGGCGTCCGGCTGCGCGGCCGTGGTGGGCGAGCCCGCGGGCGTGTCGGCGACCGTGCTCACCGCTCGAGCACCCCCTGGATCGCGTCGGAGATCAGCGACACGGAGACGACCAGGGTCGCGATCGCGAGCGCGTCGAACAGGACCTCCCACCAATAGCCGGCCGGGACGACGGTGTAGTTGGATGCGATGTCTAGCCCCCAGTCGGGCGACGGCGGCTGCACGCCGAGGCCGAGGAAGGTGAGCGTCAGGACCGTGAAGATCGCGTACGCCAGACGAACGGTGAACTCGACCAGAATCGGCGCGAAGACATTCGGGAGAATCTCGACGAACATGATGTAAAGGCTGCCCTCGCCACGCAGGCGCGCCGCCGAGACGTAGTCGAGCTCACGTTCGAGCAGCACCGCGGCTCGCACCGTGCGCGCGATCAGCGGCGTGAACAGGAGCCCGATCACCACGATGATCACCAGGTTCGAGCGCCCCAGGGTCGCGAGCGCGATCACCCCGGTGACGACCAGCGGGAGCGCCAGGAAGGCCTCGACGAACCGGCCGAGGACGTCGTCGACGAAACCGCGGAAGTAACCCATCACCAGGCCGATCGCGGTACCCGAGCACCGTCCCGAGTATGGTCGCGAGCGGGGCGATGATCAGGATGTCGCGCGCGCCGACGATCACGCGCGACAACATGTCGCGGCCGAGCTGGTCGGTCCCGAACAGGTGCGCGCTCGACGGCGCCTTGTTGATCCCCTCGAGGTTCTGCGCGAATGGGCTGTCTGGCGCGATCACGGAGCCGAAGATCGCGCAGATGATCCAGATCAGCAGGATCACGCCGCCGACCAGGAACGTCTTGGAGTGCAGCAGCTCGCCAAGCAGCTCGCGGCGTACCTCGCTGCGGCCCGCCCGGAGCGCGCCTACCGACTCGACCGGGACATCGGAGATGCTCATTCGGCCGTTCGCAACCGGATCCGCGGGTTCAGCAGCGAGAAGCCGATGTCCGCCACCAGCGTCACGACCATGTACACGACCCCGATCGTCAGCACGCACGCCTCGAGCATCGGGATGTCGTGCTGGTTTGCGGCGTTGTAGGTGAGCATCCCGATGCCGTTGTAACGGAACAGCGTCTCGACGACGACCAGGCCACCGATCAGGTACCCCGTCTGGGTCGCGATCACAGTGATCGTCGGCAGCAGCGAGTTGCGCAGCACGTGGCGGCGGATCATGACCCCGCGCGGGCAGGCCCTTCAACGTCGCCGTCCGCGCATAGTCGGACTCGAGCGCCTCGACCGTTCCCGCACGCGCCATCCGCGCGATGTATCCGAACAGGATCAAAACCAGCGGAATCACCGGCAGGATCAAGTACTTCAGCTGCGTGAAGAAGCCCGACCCCGGCGGCGCCGTGGCCGTGACTGGAAGCCAGCCCAGCGCGATCGAGAACACGACCAGCAGGATGATCCCGGAAACGAACTCGGGCACAGTCAGGGCAGACTGGCCGACGATGCTGATCGTCCGATCGATCGGCCTGCCGACCTTCAGCGCCGACACGATCGCCGCCGATCAGCCCCAACGGCACGACGATCACGAATGCGAACACCGCCAGCTTCAGCGAGCGGACGAGCGCGGGTCCCAGGATCGGCCCGATCGCGGCCTGGTATTGGGTGGACGTCCCCGGGAAGTGCGTGATCCAGTTCCAGTACTGGGTGAGCAGCGGCTTGTCGACGCCGAGCTGGTGATCGAGCGCGCGGACCGCGCTCGGGGCGGCCAGCGGGCCGAGCACCGAGCGCCCAGGATCGCTCGGTAGGACCTGGCCGAGCACGAACACGATCACGCTCAACAGCCACAGCGTTATCAGCGCCAAGCCGAGCCGCTTGAGGATAAAGCCCGTCATCGGCCGCCGGCCGGCATCAACTCTTGTAGGCCGTGTTGAGGTACAGCTGCGCGATCGAGGTCGGGTTCAGGCCTCCGACGTTCGGCGTCGAAGCGGTCAGGCCGTCGATCCAGTAGGGGATCACGATCGGCGTCTCGTTCAGCAGCAGGGTCTCGATCTTGGTGGCGATCTGCTTCTGCGTCGTGAGATCGAGCGCCGCAACGTACTGCTTCACCAGTGCGTCGTACTCATTGTTCTTGAACCGCGCCGCGTTCCAGGGTCCGGTCGACGTCAGCGGAGCCTCGAGGTAGACGTTCGGGGCACCACGGTCCCCGTAGTCGACGAGGCTCGTCGTGCCGTCGAGCCAGTCCGAATTGCCGTACGTCGCCTTGCCGTAGTAGAGCGTCTGACTCTCGATCTTGAGGCTGAAGTTGATCCCCGCCTTGGCGGCGTCCTCCTTGATCACCTGTGCCAGCTGCGGGATCTCCTGGTAGACCTCAGTGAACAGGGGCGCGCTGATCCCGTTCGAGTGACCGGCGGAGTTGAGCAAGGCCTTGGCCTTGTTGATGTTCTGCTCGCGCTGTGGCAGCGAGAGGTCCGACGATGGGTAACGTGGCCCGAATGGTGTGTCATTGGCGACACTTCCGTAGCCGCCGAGTAGCGCGTTGACCATTCCCTTGCGGTCGAGCGAGTACGCGACAGCCTGGCGGACCTGCGCATTGTTGAACGGCGGCTGGTCGTTGCGCATCGATAGCTCGCGATGATTGGCCGACTTGAGCTGGATGATCTTGTAGGAGGAGTTGTGGAGAATCGCGGTGGCGCCGGCCGGCGTGAACTGCGAGATCACGTCGACCGAGTTGCCCTGGAGCGCGAGGATCATCGGCGCCTGGCTGGAGTAGAACTTGAATGACGTCCCCGAGAGCAGCGGCTTGGTCCCCCAATAATTGGGGTTGGGCACGAACGACGCGCCCACGTTGGTCGTGTAGCTCCCGAGCTTGAACGCGCCGGTGCCGACAAACGTCTTCTGCCACGAACCGAAGTCGGTGCCGTTGGGGACGATGATCGCGTTGTAGTTGTCCGATGAGACCAGGTAGGGAAAGTTCCCGTTCGGCGACACGAGGTGAAACTCGACCGTCGTCGAGTTGACCTTCTTGACGCCGTCGGGGGTGAGCACGTTGTTGAAATTCGACAGTGCGTTGGACGCGTTCTTCGGGTCCGAGAGCTGCTTGAACGTGTAGACGACGTCGTCGGCCGTCATCGCCGCGCCGGTGCTGAACTTCACTCCGGGGCGGAGCTTGAATGTCCAGACGCTGCCGTCCCCGTTGTGGCTCCAGCTGAGCGCCAGCATCGGTTGCAACGCCAGCTTCAGGTTGCTGTCGAAGATCAGGAACTCGCCGGTCTGGTTGAGCATCAACAGGCCGCCGGCGTCGGCGACCGTCAGTGGGTTGACCGCCGCCGACGGAGTCACCGACGCTATCTGCAGCGTGCCGCCGGCCTTCGGCGCAGCGCCGCTGGTCGACGCCGAAGATGCGCCCGCCGATGAGGACGAGGAAGAACTGCCGCACGCGGCCAGGATCGTCCCAAGCAGCGTGGTGGACATGCCGATCATGCTGCCGCGGCGCAGGAACTGACGGCGATCGAGCCGCCCCGCGAGGAGCTCGTCGACGTAGTGGTTTTCGAGCTCGCTGCGCCCGGCGCGGATCTCATCGAGCCTGCGCGTCTGGTCCTTATCCATGACTTGACTTCCTTTCGGTGGCGATCGATCCTGCGCCGGCCGCTGCCGCGGAATCGACGCTTACATCAGTAATTCGATCAAATTTGGCGGGGAGCTGGTCTGCCAAAGGCGCGAGGGACCGTGCTGCACTGACTAGGTCCGGGAGCATTTCAGCCTTTCGCTCGGACGTCATCCGCCCGCTTGGCACGCATAAAGTGAGTGCGGCGGCGACACGGCCCACCGGTCCGACCCGCACCGCAACGCAGTGGAGCCCGAGCGCGGTCTCGTCGATGTTCTCGCCATACCCCCGTTCACGGGTGCGCCCGAGGATCCGGTGGAGCTCGTGCAGCCCGCCGAGCCGGCGTCCGGTCGGGGTCACCAGGGGCCGGTCGGCGAACATCGCGTTGACCCGTTCGCGCGGCAGGTCGGCGAGCAGGACGCGGCCCGCCGCGGACGCGAACGCCGGCAGCCGGCTTCCGACCGAGGTCACGAGCCGGACCGCGTGGGTCGTCTCGACCTTGGCGACGAACAGGCTGTCGAGCCCGTCGAGTACCACGAGGCAGGTCGTCTCGTTGTGGCGGGCGACGAGCCGTCCCGCGACCGGATGAAAGCCGTTGGTAAGCGCCGCGGCGGGCGCAGCCCGTGCGAGCCATGCCGTGCGGGGGCCGAGCGCGAGCGTCGCCGTGTTGACGTCGCGGGCGATCCAGCCGCGCTCGAGCATCATCGAGCAGACCCGGTGCAACGTGCTCTTGGGGGCGCCGGTCTCGCGGGAGAGCTCGGCCAGGGTCAGCGTGCCGCGGCCGTCAAGCGCGTCGAGCACGTCAAGCACCGTTGCGACGCCGGCTGAACGAACGCGTGGCCTTCGCGGCGCCTGCGGGCGCACTGCAGAGCCTCCCAATCTCCCGCCTCCTCCTCGATCCACCGGCGGAACGGTGTTCAGCGGATGGACCACGCATATTCCCCCACACTCGGCGGTCATGTCAAGACGGCTAATCAGCGCCTAACGTCAGGGGACCGCGCTTGACGTGGGCGCCGCGGCAGCCCGCGCCAGCACCTCGGCCACGACCTCGGCCGCGGCGATGATCTCGTCGATGTCGGCGTCCTCCTCTGGGGTGTGGGACTCGCCGCCGTGGAGCGGGACGAACACCAGCAGCGTTGCGATCTGCGCCGCCAGGTGCTGGGCGTCATGGCCTGAGCCCGACCAGGTCCTGACGGCGGCGACGCCGAGCGAGCGCGCTGCGTCGACGGCCGCATCGGCCAGCCCGGGGTCGAGCTCGACCGGGTCACCGGCGCGGACCAGCTCGAGGTCGGCGGTCACCCCGCGCCGCTGCGCGATCGCGGCCGCATCGCGGCGGATCGCGGCCTCGAGCCGATCGAGCGACGGGCCGGAGATCGCCCGGGCGTCGATCGTCAGCCTGGCGGTACCGGGGACAACGCTCACCGCCCCAGGCGTGATCGCAATCTCGCCAACGGTCGCGACCGTCTCGGGGGCTTCGGCGCGGGCGGCGGCTTCGACCGCCAGCACGAGCTCGGCGGCGGCGGCCAGGGCGTCGTGGCGATCTTCCATCGCCAGCTCGCCGGCGTGGCCAGAGCTGCCCGCGATCAGCACCTGCAACCGGCGGGGCGCGGCAACCTTGGTGACGACGCCGAGCTCGCGTAACGCCCGCCGCTGGGCGACATGAACCTCGGCGTGGGCGATCACGCGCCGGAGCGCGGGTTGAACCCGCGGTAGCTCGCCGACGGCGTCCAGGTACGTGACCCGCGCCTGCGCTGCTGTAACCCCGGCCGCGTCGCGGAAACGCTCGAGCTCGCGCTCGGAGAGAGTGCCGACCAGCAGCCGCGAGCCGACGGTCCCGGCGGCGAAGCGCGGCGCCTCCTCGGCCGCGCAGATGAGCAGGCCCGCGCGGACGCCGGCGGAGAGCCGTGCGCTCAGGTCGTCGACGAGCTCGAGCCCGAGCACCGTTCCGAGCGCACCGTCGTAGCGGCCACCATCGGGAACCGTGTCGACGTGCGAGCCGGCGGTGACGACCGGGCCGCGCCAACCGATCGGGAGCGCCCACAGGTTCCCGTACGGGTCGATCCCAGGCTCCAGGCCCGCCTCGCGGGCCCATCCGGCGACGAGCAGCATCGCCTCGGCCTCGGCGGTCGAGAAGGCTGGGCGGTCGGCCCCGCCGGCGAGACCGCGGGCGATCTCCCACAGCTCCTGCAGGCGGCCGGCGATCCGGTCGCGGTCAGGCAAGCGCGAACTCCGCCAGCGGCTTGCCGAGCATCGCCTCGACCTCGGGATAGACGCTCGGCTCCTTGACGCCGTCCCCGAGCGGGACGTTGGCCTTCGGTACGTGCAGGACGGCGACCTCGTCGCCCTCGCGGAGGTTGGCGATCGAGATGATCCTGCCGGTCTGCAGCGACAGCGTCGCCAGGACGTCGGGGAACGTCGCGAGGCGCTCGCCGCCGGACTCGGCCGTCAGGTACTCGTTGACGAACCCCAGCTCCAGTTCATCGACGACGATCGTGCCGATGTCAAACGCGTTCTCGGTCCTCAGCTCGCGACTGCGGACCGGCCCCTCGGCGATCACCGAGCCGCCGAGATGCTCGACGGTCGCCTCGATCATCTGCCTCGGGCCGCCGGACTCGACGGCGAGGACCGCCTCGCCGAGCGCCAGCGCGAAGCTGATCGCGCCGACCGCCGCATGGCGGGCGACGAACGACGCCGGGAGCGGGTTGCGCGCGCACGAGATGAAGCCGCCGGACTGGTCGGCGGCGGTGCGGAGCACGTTGGCGGTATGACTGACCGTGCCCCGGGTGACGACCTCGAGGTAGCGGTTCTGTGCCCGGTTGCCGCCCGCGACTGCCTGGACCGTCTGGTGGTCGTCATCGGCGGCGAGCCCGAATGAGCCCATCTTGCCGGTCGGGTGGGCTCGCCCGTCACCGGCGGCGTCGATCACGAGCGTGCCGAGCACCGCCGACGCCACCCAGCCGTTGCAGGTCGTCGAGGAGCCGTTCTGGGCGGTGACGGTGCCCACGATCGGCTCGGGCACTGCCGCCATCAGCAGCTCGAGCGCGCGGACATAGTCGCCCGGTCGCATCTCCCAGCCGACCGCAGCCGGCGCGCCGATCGCGCTCACCGTCGCGAGCATCGCCGCGGGGTCGACCTCGTCCAGCGCCGCGAGCCGGGGCGTCCCGTACTGGACCGCGGTCGTCCCGACCAACATCCCGTGGTCGACCCAGCCGCCGCCGCCGGCGGCAAGCACCGAGCCGCCCGCGACGGCTGCGTGGACGGCCGCCAGGTCCAGGTCTCTCACCGCTCACCTCCGATCGTCGACAGTCCAAGGCCAAATTCCCGCGCGCTGGCCTGCGCCTGCTCGAGGCCGGCATCGGCATGTCGCAGCACGCCGAGCGCCGTATCGACGTGCAGCGAAGCCTCGAGACGCAGGCGCGCGTCCTCGGTGCCGGTGGCGACCACCGTCATGCCGGCGCTCTGCGAGTAACCGGCATAGCCACCGCCGCCGGCGTGCAGGGCGACCAGATCCGCCCCCGCGGCCGTGGTCAGCAGCGCGTTGAGCAGCGGCCAGTCGCTGATCGGGTCAGAGCCGTCGGGCATCGCCTCGGTGATTATGTTCGGGTGCGTCATCGCGCCGCCGTCCATGTGATCGCGTGTGAACGCGACCGGTGCCAGCAGCCGTCCGTCGGCGACCGCCTCGTTGACCGCGAGCGCCAGGCGTGCGCGCTCGCCGTGGCCAAGCCACGCGATCCGCGCCGGCAACCCCTGGCGGTCGACGTGCTCGCGCGCCAGCGCGATCCAGTTGACGATCCGCGGCACACCCTCGAACAGCTCTTGGCAGAGATGGTCGACCAGGTCGAGATCGCGGTCCTCGCCCGACAGGCAGATCCAGCGAAAGGGCCCGATCCCGCGGCAGAACAGCGGCCTGATATAGCGGGCGGTGAAGATGTCGATGTCGAGTGCTTCCGGGAGTCCGCCCGCCGCCGCCTGAGGCCGGATGTTGTTGCCGTAGTCAAACGCGATCGCGCCACGCTCGCGCAGCTCGAGCATCGAGCCGACGTGGCGGACGAGCGTCGCCAGCGCGAGCGCCTCGAGCTTGCCCGGATCGCCGAGGCGCAGCGCGGCGACCTCGTGCATGCCGAGCCCGGCCGGCAGGTAGCCGCTGCGTAGGTCGTGTGCCGCGGTCAGGTCGGTGACGACGTCGGGCACGAGGCCGCGCCCGACGAGTCCCTCGAGCAGGTCGGCCGCGTTGACCGCGACACCGACGGCCAGCGGGCGGCGATCCGCACGGGCCGCGAGCGCCGCGTCGAGCGCCTCGTCGATCACCTCGGTCGCGAGATCCAGCTTGCCCTCGTCAAGCCGGCGGCGGACCTGATCGGGATCGCCGTCGGCCACCAGACAGACGCCGCCGAGCATCCGTGCGATCGCGACCGGCTGCGCCGCGCCCATCCCGCCGAGGCCGGCGGTCGCGACCAGACGCCCGCGCAGCGAGCCGCCGAAGTGCTCGCGCGCGACCTCGGCGAACGTCTCGTAGGTTCCCTGGAGCACGCCTTGGGCGCCGATGTACTGCCAGGACCCGGCGGTCAGCCCGCCCCAGGCGATCAGGTTGCGCCGCTCGAGCTCGTAGAACGTCTCGGGTGTCGCCCACCGGCCGACGAGGTTGCCGTTGGCCAGCAGGACCGCCGGTGCGCGCGGGCCGGTGGGCAGGACCGCGATCGGCTTGCCCGACTGGACGACGAGCGTCTCGCCGTCGCCGAGCACCAGCAGCGCGGCGATGATTGCATCGAGACTGTCCCGGTCACGGGCCAGCTTGGCGTGGGCGGCGTAGACGACCAGCCGCTCGGGATCCTCTGCGATCGCGAGGTTGTTCTCGAGCAGCCGCAGGATCGCCTCCTGCCGCCAGCCGCGGCAGCGCAGGGGGCCGGGGTCAGGCACCGGCCGTCGCGGGCTGGCGGGCCGTGGCCGCCGGCACGAACCGGCCGTGACCGGGCGCGGAGGCGACCGCGCGGCCGTCCCAGACCTGCACTCCGCGGGAGAACGTGGCGATCACGCGCCCGCACAGACGCCGGCCGCTGTACGGGCTCCAGCCGGCGGCCGTCTCCAGCCGCGTCGGGTCGACCTCCCATTCGAGCTCGGGATCGAGCACGAGGATGTCTGCGTCGGCGCCGGGGAGCAGGTTGCCCTTGCGGGGCCACAGACCGAACCGGCGAGCCGGCGCCTCGCTGAGAAGCCGCACGAGCGCCTGGGCCCCGAGCGCATCGTGGACGAGCCCGACGATCAGCTCGACGCCCGGCGCGCCGGAGGCGAGCGCGAAGATGTCGGGGCCGTGCTTGCGCTCGACGGGCCAGCCGACGTGGTCTGACGAGATCAGATCGAGGCCGTCGACCGGCAGCGGCGCGGCTCGCAGCGGGGGGTTGATCTTTGCCTCGCCGCCCCGGCGCACGAGCTCGGTCTCGTCCAGCAGCAGGTAGTGGGGGCAGGTCTCGGCGGTGACGTCGACTCCATCGCGCCGGGCCGCGGTCACGAGCTGCACCGCGCGGGGCGTCGAGACGTGGCAGATGTGGACGCGGACCCCGGTCGCGCGCGCCAACTCGAGCACCCTCGCGACGGCCTCGTGCTCGGCGACGGGCGGCCGCGAGCGCGCGTGGGCGAGCGGATCGGCACCGCCGGTGGCGGCCTGCTCGGCCGCGATCCCGGCGCGGACGATCTCGTCGTTTTCGGCGTGGATGCCGGCCAGTCCGCCCGCCGCCGCGATCTCCCCGAACGCGGCCAGCAGCTGGCCGTCGGGGATCCTGGGGAAGCGCTGCGGGTGGGTCTCGAAGGTCGACAGCTTGAACGCGGCGGCGCCGGCGGCGACGAGCGCCGCGACCTCGTCGATCGCGCGGCGGGGCGGGACCGTCGCCCACAGCGCCACGTCGATATGGGCCTCGCGATCGACGTCGGCGACCTTGGCCTCGAAGGCATCGAGCGTGTCGATCGGGCCGGCGGCGTCGTAGGGCATGTCGACGATCGTCGTCACGCCGCCGGCGGCAGCGGCGCGGGTGCATCGCTCGATTCCCTCGCCGTCATAGCTGCGCGTGTGGACGTGGACATCCACCGCACCCGGCAGCAGCAGTGCATCGCCGTAATCGAGGCCCCCGCTGACCGGCTCGCCGAAGCGCTCGATGCGACCGTCCCTGATCGACACGCTCGCCCGTCTGGAGGCCCCGTTGAGGCCGAGAACTCGTCCCGAAATGTTCTCGATAGCTGAGATGGAGCTAAGGTATAACACCTCTAACTCATGACTATCGTCTCAACCAGCGAGAAGATCCTTCTTAGTGGCGATGGTCTGACCGTGGACGATGTGCTCGCGATCGCGCGCGGCCGCGCGCGGGTCGAGCTCGACCCGGCCGCGCTCGTCCGGGTTCGCGCAGCGCGCGAGGTCGTCGACCGAGTGCTCGCCAGCGGCGAGTCGGTGTACGGGCTCAACACCGGCCTGGGCTCGCTGTCTCGCCACCACATCCCGCTCGATGAGATCGGCGCGTTCTCGTTTGCGACCGTAGCGGACCAGGTCTCCTCCTACGGCCGGCCGATGCCGTGCGACGTCGTGCGCGCGATGATGGTCTCGCGCGTCAACGGGATGCTGAAGGCAGGCGTCGGCGTGCGGCGCGAGCTGATCGAGCTGCTGGTCACGCTGCTGAACGCCGACGTGCACCCGATCGTGCGGATGGTCGGATCGGTCGGGCAGGGGGACCTGTCCGAGATGGCCGACATCGGCAAGGTTCTGATCGGACGGGGCTGGGCGGAGTACGACAACGAGACCGTTTCCGGCGCCGAAGCGCTCAAGCGGGCCGGGATCGAGCCGATCACGCTGGGGCCCAAGGAGGCGCTCGGGCTGATCAGCGCCAACGGGGTGACGATCGGGCGCGGCTCGCTCGTGCTCGTTGACGCCGCTGACCTGGTCGAGAGCATGCAGATCGCCGCGGCGCTCAGCTTCGAGGCGTTCGCGGCGAACCTTTCGATCATCCACCCGGCGGCCGATCGCGCCCGTCCCCACTCGGGTCAGCAGACCGCGAGCGGGCGGCTGCGGGAGCTGCTCGAGGACTCCGCGCTGTGGCGCCCGGGCGCGGCGCGCAACCTCCAGGACCCGCTCTCGATCCGCTGCGTGCCGCAGACCCACGGTGCCGTCTACGACGCGATCTCGGTGGCGCGCGGAATCATGGAAATCGAGCTCAACTCGGCCGGCGACAACCCCCTTGTACTGGTCGACGAGGAGACGATCGTGTCGGTCGGCAACTTTGACGTGACCTCGCTGGCGATGGCATTTGACTATGTGCGGCTTGGTATCGCGCACGCGGCCCAGGTAGCGAACGAACGCGTCCAGAAGCTGCTGTGGCAGCATTTCAGCGGCCTGCCGACGGGGCTCGCACGAGAGGACGGCTCGACCGGCGGGCTGCGCCCACTGGGGCGCGCATTTGCCGCGGCAGCCTCGGAGGCGCGGTTCCTCGCCAACCCCGTGTCGCTCGACTACCACGGGCAGCTGGCCGAGGGCGTCGAGGACCACGCCTCGATGGCGCCGCTCGCGGTCAGCGTGACCTCGTCGCTGGTCAGCCTCGCGCACCGGCTGGTCGCGCTCGAGCTGATCATCGCCGCCCAGGCAGTCGACCTGCGCGGCGGACCCGAGCGGCTCGGCGGCGGCACGGCGCGCGCCTACGCCGTCGTGCGTGAGTACGCCGGCAGCCTGACCAACGAGACCGAGTGGAACGCCGACGTCGAAGGACTCACCATCCTGGTCGGAGAAGGTCAGCTCGCTGGTCGCGTGGCCCGCGTTGCCGGGGCGCGCCCGGCGCTGTCCGAGCACGAGCCGCCAGGGATCTAGGCGCACGTGCCCGAAGGAGCGCTTGCCCGCGCCGTGCAGCTGCTGGGCCGGCTCGGCGAGCAGCCCGCTGACCTGACGGTCTCCGAGCTCGCCAGCGACGCCGGGATGCCGACCAGCACCGCCTACCGGCTGCTGGCCGAGCTCGAGCAGCACGGCTTCGTGCAGCGCGGTCCCGACCGAACGGTCGCGCTCGGCACGCGGCTGGTCGCGCTTGGCCGCACTGCCGAGGAGACGCTGCACGAACGGCTGGTGGCGCCCGCCGAGGGCGTGATGGACGAGCTCTGCGAGCGCGTGGGGGAGACGGTCCTGCTGACCGCCCCGTGCGGGCTCGAGGGGATCGTCCTGCACTCGGTCGAGACGCGGCGCCACTCGGTTCGCCTCTCCTACACGCTGTTCCGGCGTGCGCCGATGCATCGCGGCGCCTCGGGCAAGATCCTCGCCGCCTACCTCGATGACGGCGATCGCCGGCGGCTGGTGGATGCGGTCGGGTCGCCGGTGCTCGACGACGAGCTGCAGCGGATCCGCCGGGCGGGCTTCGTGATCACCATCGGGGAGCTCGATCCCGGCGCTGCGGCGCTCGCGGCGCCGATCCTCGACCGCCGGGGCCGGATCGCGGCCGGGCTCTCGGTCGCCGGGCCGCGGGAGCGCATCTGCGCCCAGTCCGAGCAGCTCCGGCCATTGGTGCTGGCCGCTGCGGGCACGATCGAGCGCGCGTATCAGAGCTGAAACCCCTCGGGTGCATCGCCGCCGCGCGTGTCAGAGTGTGAGGCGGAGCGGCCAGGGCGCGGCTTGAGCGACACCACCTCAGACTCCGCGGCGACGCGAGCAGACCGGAGCGCAGCCGTCCGGTCACGCAGGGGCATGCGCCGCTACGGGCTTGCCTCACGGACGGGCGGCCCGGCCCCGCGGCTCGGCAAGCACGCCGACAAGGGGCACGATCTCGGGGTCCCGGGTGGGCTGGCGGCGCTCAGCCTCGACGCGCTGTCGAGCGTCGCCTACGGGCCCGAGGCGATGATGCTGGTGCTGGTCGCGGCCGGCGCCGGGGCGCTGAGCTACACGCTTCCGGTGACGCTCGTGATCGCCGGGATGTTGGTGCTGCTGGTGATCTCCTACACGCAGGTGATCGCAGCGCACCCGGACGGCGGCGGCGCGTACGCGGTCTCGAAGGCGAACCTGGGCCGGGGAGCGGCCCTGCTGGCGGCGGCGTCGCTGGTGGTCGACTACGTCCTGACGGTGGCGGTCAGCCTGGCCGCGGGCGCCGCCAGCCTGGCGAGCGTGTTCCCGGCCTTCGCACACCACCTCCTGCTGGTCTCGTTGATCGGTCTCGCGATCCTGACCGCGGTCAACATGTTCGGGATCACCGAGTCGGCCAAGCTGCTGATGTTCCCGGCGGCGGTGTTCATCGCCAGCGTGCTGGCGGTGATCGCGATCGGGCTCGTGCACCCGCACACCGAGGCGGTGATCGGCACCAACCTGGCGCCGTTCAAGGTGACCGAGGCGCTCGGGATCATCCTGCTGCTGAAGGCGTTCGCGGCCGGCTGCTCGGCCGTGACCGGGATTGAGGCGATCGCCAACGGGGTGCCGGCCTTCCGCCGGCCCCGCTCGCGGACCGCGTCCCGGACCGAGATCGTGCTCGGGATCCTGCTCGGGGTGATGCTCGTCGGGCTCGCCGTGCTGGTTCACACCCACCACATCCAGCCGCGCGGCGGCGTCACCGTGCTGGCCCAGTTGACCGCGAGCTCGTTCGGTACCGGATGGCCGTTCTATGTCTCCAACATCGCGATCACCGCGGTCCTCGGGCTGGCGGCCAACACGAGCTTCGGCGGCCTCCCGGTGCTGCTCAGCCTGCTCGCCAAGGACCACCGGCTGCCACACGTCTTCTACCTGCGCTCCGAGCGTCCCGTCTACCGGGGCGGCGTGCTCGCGCTGGCGATCGCCGCGGCGCTGCTGCTGACCGCCGTCAGCGCCGAGACGAACAAGTTGATTCCGCTGTACGCGATCGGGGTGTTCCTCGGCTTCACGCTGAGCCAGATCGGACTCGTGCGTCACTGGCGCCACGAGCGGCCGCCGCGGTGGCGGTTGCGAGCCGGAGTCAACGGCGTCGGCGCGGTGATGACCGCGGTGGCGGTGGCCGTGTTTCTCGGGACCAAGTTCGTCGAGGGCGCGTGGATCGTGGTGCTCACGGTGCCGTTCTTGATCTTTTTGTTCGCCCGCACCGAGGCCTACTACGAGGAGGTCGGCCGCGAGCTCAAGCTCGGCCGCACGCCGCCGCGCCCTGCCAAGCGTGAGAGCATCGTGATCGTGCCGACCTCGACCGTCAACCTGTTGACCGAGCGTGCGCTCAGCGCCGCACTGTCGCTCGGCGACACGGTAGTCGCGCTGGCGGTCGCCGACGACGAGGAGGAGCGCGAACGGATCATCAGGGATTGGGGCGACTGGAACTGCGGCGCTCCGATCGAGGTGGTCATCGACCCGCACCGGAGGCTGATCCGCAGCGTGCTGAACTACATCTCGTCGATTGACCAGGATGAGGCGCTCGTAACTGTGCTGATCCCCGAGATCATCCCCCGCAAGCGGCGCCACGAGATCCTCCACAACCAGCGCGGTCGGCTGCTCGCGGCGGTGCTGAAGGCGCGCACCAATGTCGTCGTCGCGACTCTTCCGCTGAGGCTGCACGAGTAGCGACCGATCGGCGCGGCAGCCCGGCTTAACAACCCGGCTACAGGCGGTTCACAGTGTGGTCACCGGATCAGATCGGCGCCTGACTAGCTTGCGGCGGCTTGTCCTAAGCATCCACCCCTCAAGCCAGGAGACGGAATGAGCGAGTGCAACGGCCGGCGGGCGAACCCGCGTGCCCGATTCATCAGCGCCGGAGTCATGGCGGCATCGGCCGTCGGACTGCTCGCCGCGGCGCCAGCGGCGAGCGCGCGGGCGTTCCCGACACATCCGTTCGTGCCGGACAGCGTCGTAATCGCTTCCAGCCAGTACCCCGCCCAGGGCAATCCGAACATCGCGCTCGGGCAGCCGCTCCCCTCCGGCGTACCCGCGGTCGCCGGCGGCAAGTACCCCCAGGTGTTCAACAACGATGGCCCCGACGCCAGCTTCGCAGTCGCGACCCCGATCCAGCTCACAGACGTGACTCCGTCCGGAGACCAGATCAACAAGACCTCGGTTGCAACCGACCAGGTCACGACGAGCTTTTCCTCGAAGTCGGAGCTGGCGATCAACTTCTCAACCAACGGCCAGGACCTGAGCTTCCTCGGATACAACGCGGCGCCGAACGCACTCGATTCTTCAAATTCGAACACGCCCGGTGTGATCGACCCGACCAACCCCGACACCCAGGGTCCGTACTCCCGGGTCGCGGCGAACCTCGACTCGGCCGGGAAGTGGACGTTCACCGACAGCAATATTTACAGCGGTGACAACGGGCGCGCCGTCATGCTGGACAACGACAGCGGCTTGTTCTACGCCGCCGGCAACTCCAACAACGGCAGCGCCACGAAGGGCAGCCCGCTGCTTGCAACGCTTGCCGCCGCCGGCGGCGCGCAGGTGCTTGCGCCCTCCGATCAGCCGCAGTCACAGCAGGATCCC
Organism: uncultured Solirubrobacterales bacterium; assembly: GCA_963730075.1. Lineage (GTDB taxonomy): Bacteria > Actinomycetota > Thermoleophilia > Solirubrobacterales > Solirubrobacteraceae > Palsa-465. Next base: position 90,453 of record CAVSQH010000008.1, read on the forward strand.
GGCTCCCCGACGCAGCTGGGCAGCTTCAGCATCACCGACGTCCCCGGCAACACCAAGCCGGACAAGCTCGGCAAGGACACGAACTTCCGTGGCCTGACGATCTACAACGGCGTCGTCTACCAAACCAAGGGCTCCGGCGGGAATGGCATCAACACGGTGTACTACGTGAACACCAGCGGGATCCCGTGCCAGAACGGCCAAGGTCTGCCGGTTCCGGGTCAGCCGCTGCCGACGATCGCCGGCTCGCCGTACCCGATGTGCATCCTCCAGGGGTTCAACACGGAGCTGGCGGGCACCACCACGAACATCTTCCCGTTCGGGCTGTGGTTCGCGAACCCGACGACTTTGTACGTTGCAGATGAGGGTGACGGCGTCCTGACGAGCGATGCCAACCCGTACGACGATGCGGCCTCGCAGACGCTGGCGGGCCTGCAGAAGTGGACGTTTGACTCGACGACCGAGTCCTGGCAGTACGACTACACCCTGCAGAGTGGCCTCAACCTGGGCCAGCCCTACACGGTGCCCGGCTACCCGACCGGGACCAACTCGGCCACCGACGAGCCGTGGGGCGTGGCGACCGACGGCCTGCGGAACATCTCAGGCCAGGTCAACGGGGACGGGACGGCGACGATCTACGCCGCAACCTCGACGGTCTCGGGGTCGGGCGACCAGGGTGCTGACCCGAACAAGGTGGTGAAGATCACCGACGATCTGACCGCGACGATGCCGGGCACGGAGTCGTTCACCACGATCGCCGGGCCGACGAACCGGGTTGTCTACCGGGGCCTTGCGGTGGTGCCGGCCGGCTACGGTTCGGGCGACAATCAGAACTGAGCCGAGGCGGTCGGGTCAGTGCGTGACCGGCGAGCGTCTGGGGCTCGCCGGTCCGCCGATCCGCCGGTCCCGGACGCGGTCGCCGGCCCGCCGGCGGCCGTTCGGACGCCGGCGCTGGTGTCGGGGGGAGCGGCGCGGCTTTCCGCCGAGGCGATCGTCCTTGCCCGGCCGCAGCACGACGATCTCGCCTTCGGCGTTCTCGAGCAACCAGGCAACGTCATCGGGGCCAAAGCCATGCGCGCCCTGGGCCGCGGCGGCGATCACGATCCGATCAAAGCGCTCCTGCGCGATCGTCCGGCGCAGCGCATGGCGAATGGTGCGGCCACGCTCGATCCGCGCGTCGACGATCACTCCAAATTCGGCGGCCCGGTGCTCGATCGCCTCCTGAAGCGCGATCGCCACCCCGGACTGCCGCGGCAGCGGCGAGTCGAGCGGCAGGTGGAGTGGGACCTGCGCGAGGAACACCGGCACGAGCACGGCGTCCTCGGCGTTGGCCAGCCGAAGCGCGGCATCGAGCGCCCTGCGCGACAGCGCCGACGCGACGAACGGGAACAGGATCCTCCGGGTCGTCTCGCCCGGCAGCCGGCTCGGTTCGCGCCCGGCGGTGCTGCGGTGACGGGCGGCGAGTCCGGCGAGTGCAGCCGCCAAAACGGCGATCAACGCGATCAGCGCAACGGTCATTCGACCTCCCGGGGTCGTTTGGTTCGGTCGGCGACGATCCGTAGATCGATGCCCGGCAACAGCGACACCAGCCGCGCCGGCAACGTCTGTGACGTCAGCCGGCGCAGGGCGCCGCGGGGCTTGGGTGTGCCGATCAGGACGTACGTGGTTCCTCGCTCCTGAACGACTCGCTGGGCAACGCGGGCGACGTCGTCGCCGGTCTCGACCAGCAGATGGGCGCCCAGCACGCTGGCAAGCCTGCGTAGCGCCTCGAGCTGCTCGCGCTCCTCGTCGCTGGGCGTGTGATCTTCGACCCACAGCAGATCGAGTTCGGCGCCGAGGCGCTGTGCGGAGCGCCACGCTCGGCGGACGACGCGCTGGGAGTTCGGTTCCGGTGTGATCAGGGCGAGCAGCCGCTCGCCGATCGCCTGCGGCGCCGCGAAGTCGACCAGGCGATCCTCTGGGACGCGTCCGACGGGCTCGGACGGGATCCGCTTGGCCTCGATCTCCTCGGCCACCTGCCGCAGCGCGACCTCGCGCAGCGCCGACAGGTTCTCGATCTTGAAGAAGTTGCTCAGCGCGCTCTGGACACGCTCGTTCGGATACACCTTGCCCTCCAGCAACCGCTGGATCAGCGACTCGGGAGTGATGTCGACCAGAACGACGTCATCGGCCGAGGCGATCACCGAGTCGGGGACCGTCTCGCGCATCCGCGTACCCGTCAGCTCGGCGACCTGGTCATTGAGGCTCTCGAGGTGCTGAACGTTAACCGTCGAGAACACGTCGATCCCGGCCGCGAGCACGTCGGCGATGTCCTCGTATCGCTTCTCGTGCCCGGAGCCGGGGCAGTTGGTGTGAGCGAGCTCGTCGATCAGGCACAGCTCAGGCGAGCGCCGCAGGATCGCGGCGAGGTCCATCTCGGGGAGCGTCGTGCCCCGGTAGCCGATCTGTCGGCGAGGCACCGTTTCCAGCCCCTGGGCCTGGGCGATCGTCTCGGCGCGTCCGTGCGGCTCGAGGTAGCCGATCACGACGTCGCGGCCCGCCTCGGCCTCGGCCTGGCCCTCCTGGAGCATCCGGTAGGTCTTGCCGACCCCGGCTGCCATGCCGAGGAAGATCTTGTAGCGACCTCGCGATTGGGCGCCCGCGCCGGCGAGCAGCCGCTCATCGGATGTGGCCACCGGACGCTGGATCGTCATTGTCATCCCCAGCTCATGCCCCGAGCAGGTTGTGGACGATGAGGTCGATCAGCTTGATTCCGATGAACGGCGTGATGATCCCACCCAGGCCGTAGATCCAGAGGTTTCGGCGTAGTAGGGCGCTGGCGCCGATCGGCCGGTAGCGCACGCCCTTGAGCGCGAGTGGGATCAGCAGCGGGATGATCAGGGCGTTGAAGACCACTGCGGAGATCACAGCTGACTCCTTGTCGCCCAAGTTCATGATGTTCAGGACGTGTAGCGGTCCCTGCCCGTGCTTGCTGGTGGCATATGTAAACAGGAATATTGCGGGCAGGATCGCGAAGTACTTGGCCACGTCGTTGGCGATCGAGAACGTGGTCAGCGCGCCGCGGGTGATCAGCAGCTGCTTGCCGACCTCGACGATCTCGATCAGCTTGGTCGGGTTGGAGTCGAGGTCGACCATGTTCCCGGCCTCGCGCGCGGCCTGGGTGCCGGTGTTCATCGCGACGCCGACATCGGCCTGCGCGAGTGCGGGTGCGTCGTTGGTCCCGTCACCGGTCATCGCGACCAGCCATCCCGAGGCCTGCTGGTCTTTGATCAGCGCCAGCTTGGCTTCGGGCGTCGCCTCGGCGAGGAAGTCGTCGACGCCTGATTCCTCAGCGATCTTGGCGGCCGTGAGGCGATTGTCGCCGGTGATCATGATCGTCTTGATTCCCATCGCACGAAGGTGGTCGAAGCGCTCGCGCATGCCCTCCTTGATCGTGTCCTTGAGGTAGATGACGCCCATCACCTGTGAGTCGCGTGCGACCGCGAGCGGGGTGCCTCCCTCGCGACCGATCCTGTCGAGCACGGGCTGGAGCTCGGCGGGGGGCTTGCCGCCCTCGTCCTGCACCAGCTTGATCACGGCGTCGCCGGCGCCCTTGCGCAGCTGGTGGCCGTCGAGGTCGACGCCGCTCATCCGGGTTTGGGCAGTGAATGGGACGAAGGTCGCGTTGAGTGCAGCCATGTCGTGTTCGCGGATTCCGTACTGCTTTGCGAGCACCACGATCGAGCGGCCCTCCGGCGTCTCGTCGGCGAGCGAAGAGAGCTGCGCGACCTCGGCGAGCTCGGCCTCGGGCACGCCTGGCATCGGGATGAACTCCGACGCCAGCCGGTTGCCGATCGTGATCGTCCCGGTCTTGTCGAGCAACAGCACATCGACATCTCCGGACGCCTCGACCGCGCGACCAGAGAGAGCGAGCACGTTGCGGCGCACGAGCCGATCGATGCCGGCGATTCCGATCGCCGACAACAGAGCGCCGATCGTCGTCGGGATCAGCGCGACGAGCAGCGAGATCAGGGTCGTGTCCGAGATCGGCGTATGCGAGAACAGCCCGAACGGTCTGAGCGTGGCGACGACGATCATGAAGATCAGCGTCAGGCCCGCGAGCAGGATGTTGAGCGCGATCTCGTTCGGGGTCTTGCGGCGTTCGGCGCCCTCGACAAGCTCGATCATCCGGTCGAGGAACGACTCCCCCGGCTCCTGGGTGATCTGGACCACGATCCGGTCAGACAGCACGCGCGTGCCGCCGGTGACGGCGCTGCGGTCGCCTCCCGACTCGCGGATCACCGGCGCGGATTCGCCGGTGATCGCGGATTCGTCGACCGAGGCGATTCCCTCGGTCACGGTTCCGTCGCCGGGGATCAGCTCGCCGGCCTCGACAATGACGACGATCGCCCTTGCTCAGCTCGGACGCCTGCTTTGTGCTGCCGTCGCGCATCTTGGCGACGGTCTCGTGGCGCGTGGCGCGTAGCGTGTCGGCCTGGGCTCGGCCGCGGCCTTCGGCGAACGCTTCGGCCATGTTGGCGAACACGACCGTCAGCCACAGCCAGACGGAGATCGTGAACGTGTACCAGGCCGGTTCGTGGCCGCCGCCGAGCGGGCCGCCGCCGAACACCTGGATCAGCCAGGTGACGGTGGTGATCGTCGCGCCGATCTCGACCACGAACATGACCGGGTTGCGGATCTGGACGCGCGGGTCGAGCTTGATGAAGCTGTCGAGCAGCGCACGCGTGACGATGTCGCGCTGGAACAGCGACAGCGCGCGGCGCTCGTGGGGCGTCGCGGACGGCGATTCTGACGGCGGTGCGGGAGTGTTCACGGACATCAGTGGCCTCCCGTCAAGCGGTCGAGGGCGAGGTTCAGCTGCAGGACGTTGACGCCGGGCTCGCCGGAGAACCCGAGCCCACGGCCGTGGGTGTACGTCGAGATCAGCGACATGACCGGGCTCAGCGGCAGATGGCGGACGGCGCGCGATCCGGTGGGCCTGGATGTCGGCGTTGGCCGGCGAGATGTCAGGGTCGATGCCCGACGCTGAGGTGTCGGCGGCGTCGACGGGGACCTTCGCCGTCGTCAGCCCGGGGTCGTACGGCTTGTTGAGCGCGAGGTAGGCCTTGACGTTGGCCGTGATCGCCTGCTCGGTGAGCGTGCTGTTGGGGCCGTAGTTGGCGAACGAGCTGCCGGCGGCGTTGTAGGGCGGCACCGTGCCCGACGGGCGGCTTTGGAAGTACTTGCGGATCCGGCGTGGTGACCGGGTTGCCGTTGGAGTCGAGCTTGGGCTTGCCGGTCTTGGGGTTGATGACCGGGGTGGCGAACTGCTGGCCGATGATCTTCGAGCCGACCAGCTTGCCGTCGACGTAGAGCTTCTGGCCGTTGGCGTTGCCGGGGAATGCCACCTGGCTGATGCCGGTCATGACCAGCGGGTAGAGGATCCCGCACAGCAGGGTCAGGACGAGGATCCCGATTGCGGAGGTGATGAGGTCACGCTTGATTGCCATATCAGTAGAGGTGTCCGGTCAGGCCCTGCACGATCGGTCCGAGCAGCAGGGCGGGGAAGAAGGTCAGCGCGCCGACGAGGATGATCACGCCGATCAGCAGCACCACGAAGGTGGGGTTGTCGGTGCGCATCGTTCCCAGGCCGGCGGGGCTCACCCGCTTGCCGGCCAGCGCGCCGGCGACCGCGAGCGCGAACAGGATCGGCGCGTAGCGGGCGAACAGCATGTCGAAGCCGCCGAGCAGGTCGGCGAAGGTGATCCCGTGCGAGCCCAGGTTGCCGGCCGTCGGGCTGGATGAAGCCGGTGTAGCCGGCGAACGCCGAGCCGTTGTTGTTGGCCTGCGACAGGTAGGCGTAGAACGACTCCGAGAAGGCCTGCGGGCCGCCAGCCGCCACGGAAGAGATCGATGCCCGACCGGCGCTGCTCGCGACCGCCATCGCGGTGCAGAACAGCGCCGCCAGGGGCGTGATCAGGATCCCGAGGGCGACCAGCTTGATCTCCCGGGCCTCGATCTTCTTGCCCAGGTACTCGGGCGTGCGGCCGACCATCAGGCCGCCGATGAACACGGCCAGCAGGACGTAGAGCAGGATCGAGTACAGGCCCGGTGCCGACGCCGCCGAAGATGACCTCGCTGGCCGACAGGTTGGCGAACGGGACCGCGCCGCCGATCCCGGTGAACGACTCGATTGCGCTGTTGACCGCGCCGCACGAGGTGACGGTCGTGACGACGTCGAACAGCGCCGAACCGGCGATCCCGAACCGCTGCTCCTTGCCCTCGAGGTTGCCGCCGGCCGAGCCGTGCGATCACGCGCCGTGTGCAGGCCGGCGGCGTGCTGCGCCGGGCGAGCCGTGCGCCTCGGCGATGTAGGCGACGACGACCGCGCCGAGGAACATGATCATCATCGTCGCGTAGATCGCGTAGCCCTGGCGGCGGTTGCCGGCCATCCGGCCGTACATGAACACCAGCGCCGCCGGGATCACCAGCACCGTCAGCATCTCGAGGAAGTTCGTGAACCCGGTCGGGTTCTCGAACGGGTGCGCCGAGTTGACGTTGAAGAAGCCGCCGCCGTTGGTGCCGAGCACCTTGATCGCCTCCTGCGAGGCGACCGGCCCCATCGCCGATCGCCTGCGTGAGGCCGGTGATCGTGTGCGCGGTGACGTAGGAGGCGAAGTTCTGGATCGAGCCCTGGAACACCAGGACCAGGCGCGACGACGATCGAGATCGGCAGCAGGACGTACAGGATCGTGCGGATGAGGTCCTGCCAGAAGTTGCCCAGGCTCTTGCCGCTGCGGCCGATGATCCCGCGGATCAGAGCGACCGCGACGACGATGCCGACCGCGGCGGAGAGGAAGTTCTGCACGGTCAGCCCGGCCATCTGGCTGAAGTAGCTCATCGTCGTCTCGCCGCCGTAGTACTGCCAGTTGGTGTTCGTGACGAACGACGACGTCGTGTTGAACGTCACGTTCCACGGCGCCGAGTGGAAGTGCTCCGGGTTCAGGCCGGTCAAGTTCCACAGCCTCTGCGTGCGCAGGATGAAGTACAGAAGCAGCCAGCCGGCGAGCGAGAAGATGATCAGGCTCTTCGCGTAGGCCTTCCAGTCCTGACCACGCTCGGGATCGACCCGCATGACCCGATACAGAAGCCGCTCGGGCGCGCCGAGCACGGGATCGAGCCACGTGTGGCCGCCCGTATAGACCGCCGCCATGTAGCGGCCGAGCGGCAATGCCAGCGCGGTCAGATGCCGCGGCGAACAGGAAGATCGTCAGCCAGCCGAGGAACGTCATCTAGAACCTCTCTCCGCGCAGCAGGGCGTAGAGGAGGTAGAGGCAGACCACCGCGGACACGACCAGCCCGAACAGATCGCCGGCGCTCATATCCGATCGATCCCAGCGATCAGCGCGAGCAGCAGCGCGAATGTGACGAACGCGAGTAGTACAGCGACAACATCCATGTCGTCGATCTTGGCCGCCCGCTACGTCAAGGCGGCGTGCAGAATCAGGCTGCGGTCATACAGATCTTGTGAAGATCGCCTCCGTCGAGGGCAGCGGGGACGGGAGCGCCACGGTTTCGGTCGGCAGCATCCGCTCGAGCAGCGCAAACACCGACTCCTGAAGCTCATCCACCGTCGGCCTGAGCGCCGCGCGCGCGGCGTCCTTGGCGGCCGCGCGGCCACGCTCCGGATCGCCACCGCTCAGCGCCTCGCGGGCGATGACCGCGGCAGCGTCGGCGGCGGCGGTGCGCGCCGCACCGCGGGCCCGATCACCGGCCAGATCATCGACCGCGACGCGTGCCGCGGCCCACGCGGCGGCGCCCGCGCACGCCCAGGCGGTCTCGCGCGCCGCGCTGCGTGCCGCCGTCCACGGCGCCGACCAGTCGACGCTCCGGGCGACGCGGGCCTGCCTGCGGGCGCTCTCGAGCGGCCGCAGCGCCGCCTTCAGGGTCGGCTCGTCGAGCACCGGAGCCAGCGACCGCAGTCGTGCCGCGGCCTTGTCGAGCCCGGCCTGCGCGAGCCACGCCGGCGCGTAGGTCCGGATCAGCCAGTCGAGCGCCATCCACGAGCGCGCCTCGTCGAGGCCGTCGCCGGCCGTGCCGATCGTCCGTGTCAGGTAGGGCCGCAGCCGCTGGCGCGGCTCGTGCTCGAGACCGTCGTTGAGCGCGATGCAGATCGCGCGTAGCACGGGGCTCACGCATCTCGGCTGGTCGGAATGCGGTTCGCCCGCCAGATGGCTTACCCATTCCATCGCGCAGCGACCGTCGTCAGGTGTCGCGTGCGTCCCGTAAGCGAGGGTGTAATCGCCGCTCATCGAGCCTCCTGTCCTCGTTCGTCGGCCTGACGGATTGTTGCGCGTGACGGCTAGAACTTCCACTGCTGCTGCGGAACCCTAAGCTTCCCGTAAATGCCTGAGCCGCGCCAGATGCGTCAGTCCTCCACGCGGGTGATGTCGCTGGTGATGATCGTGATCGGGATTGCGTTGGTGGTCCGCACGCTTGCAGCCGGTGGTGGGGCCGCGGCGCTCGGAATTCTGCTCGGCGTGCTGTTCGTGGCAGCCGGAGCCGGCCGGCTTTATCTGCAGTCTCGGGGCGATCACGGGCGCCGCCCGTCTAGGTGAACGAGCGCCCTCTCAGCTATCGAGCCCTGTTCGCGGTCGTCTACACGACCTCGGTCAGCTCCGTCTACTTCGCGCTCGGCGTCGTCGCGCACCACGCCGACGGGCTGACGCCCGCGGTCTTCCTCGCGGCAGGGCTGTTCTTCCTGCTGACTGCGATGACCTTCGGCGAGGGCGCGTCGCTATCACCAAGAGCGCGGTGGCTCGGCGGTGTTCGCCCGCTACGCGTTCAACGAGCTGGTGAGCTTCATCGCCGGCTGGTCGATCGTGCTCGACTACACGATCCTGATCGCCGTCACGGCGCTGACCGTGCCGGCTTATCTGGCCGCGTTCTGGTCTCCGATCGGCCACGGCGCGCCCGAGCTCGTGTTCGCGCTCGGCGTGATCCTGTTCGTGCTGGCCGACAACGTGACCGGCGTCAGCACGCGCAGGCTCCGCCAGCGGATCATGGTCACGGTGGCCGACCTCGGCCTGCAGGCGATCGTGATCGTGCTCGGCCTGGTGCTGGTGTTCGACCCGCAGCGCCTGAGCGACAGCATCAACCTCTGGACTCAGCCGACGCCGAGCGATCTTGCGTTCGCGCTGCCGATCGCGGTCATCGCCTTCACCGGGCTCGAGGCCGCTGCGAGTCTCGCGGGCGAGGTCTCGGTCACGCGGCGGGGGCTGAAGCTGCTGGCTATCCCGGGTTCGGCGGTGATCGTGCTGATCTACGTCGGCATCTCGCTCGTCGGCGTCGGTGCCCTTCCCGTTCACGACGGGATGACGGCGCTCGGCACCGAGCACATCAAGGCGCCGGTGCTCGGGGTCGTCGAGGCGTTCAAGCCGGCCTGGCTGGCCGACGTGCTCAAGTACGCGGTCGCGGTCGGAGGCGCGCTGGGGCTCGCCTCGGCCGCCAGCACGGCGATGCTCGGCGTCTCGCGGGTCGGTTATTCGCTGGCGACCAACCGCCAGATCCCGAGCGCGATCGGGCGGCTTCACCCGCGCTGGGGGACCCCGTACGTGATCATGGCCTGCGCCGCGGTTGCCGCGGCCGCGCTGGTCCTGCCCACGAACCTCGAGCTGCTGGTCAGCATCTTCGCCTTCGGGGCGCTGCTGTCGTTCACGATCGCGCACCTGGCGGTGATTGCGCTGCGCTTCCGCGAGCCCGATCGCCCGCGCGCGTACCGGATCCCGTTTTCGGTGCCGTTCCGCGGCGCGAGCGTTCCGCTCCCGGCGGTGCTCGGTGCGGTTCTGTCGTTCGCCGGCTTCGTCGCCGTGGTCGTGTTCCACAGCGGCGCTCGCTACGTCGGGATCGGGTGGCTGCTCGCCGGCCTGACGCTGTACGTCACCTACCGGGTGACCGAGTCAAAGCCGCTGCTGCGGAGGGTCACGATCCCCGAGCGTGCGCTGCGCCACGAGGCGCTCGAGCCCGACTTCGGGTCGATCCTGGTCCCCGTGTTCGGCGAGCGGCTCGACGACGACATCGTCCAGACCGCCGGCCGGCTGGCCGCCGAGGACAAGGACGGCCCCGGCCCGGGCGGCTCGGTGATCGAGGCGATCTGGGTCGCCGAGGTGCCGCTCGCGCTGCCGCTCGACGCGCCACTGCCCGAGGCGCAGGTGCAGAAGGGCAAGGATGCGCTCGCACGGGCCAAGGCGGTCGGCGAGGAGTACGACGGCGTCCAGGTGATCCCGACCTTCGTCCGCGCCCGGCGGGCCGGCCCGGCGATCGTCAGTGAGGCACGGCAGCGGGGCGTCGAGGCGATCGTGCTCGCCGCCGAGGAGCCCTCCCGGATCCGCGGCGGCGCACTGCTCGGCGCCGCCGGCGGACCACTCGAGAACTTTGTCGGCGAGGTCACCAAGTATGTGCTCCGCAAGGCGCCGTGTCGCGTGATCCTGACGGCCCCGCCCGCCGACCGGCCGCCGCCCTCCGACGGCGGCCAGGACGGCGCCGGACCGCGCCCAAAGACGGTCGCCGACAGGGACTAGAGTCACGCCGATGAAGGGAGTCATCGCGCATCACGAGACACGGTCAGGAACGGCTGATGGCAGAGCGCCGGCTGGAGGGCCTGCAACGGGTGCTCGGGCTCTATCCGCTGGCCTCGAGTGCCTACGGCAACGTCGGGTCCTCGATCTATTACGCGCTCGGACTGGTGGCCTCGCTGGCGCTCGGCCTGACGCCGATCGTGTTCATGATCTCGGGCTTCGTCTTCTTCCTGACGGCGTCGACGTACGCCGAGGCGACGGCGATGTACCCGGAGGCGGGCGGGTCCTCGAGCTTCGCGCGGCGAGCGTTCAACGAGTTCTGGTCGTTCTTCGCCGCCTGGGGGCAGATGCTGAATTACATGCTGACGATCGCGATCTCTGCGTTCTTTGTTCCGCACTACATCGGTGGGCTGTTCTTCCCCTCGCTCGGCCACCCTCCCGGCGATGTCCTGGGCGGGATCGTGGTGATCATCGTCCTGGCGTTGATCAACGTTCGCGGGGTCAAGGAATCGATCGGCGTGAACCTGGTGCTTGCGATCATCGATTTCTGCACCCAGGTGCTGATCGTGCTCGTAGGCCTGGCGCTCGTGTTCTCGCCCCAGACGCTCGTCGACAACGTGAACCTCGGCGTTGCGCCAACCTGGGGAGACTTCTTCGTTGCGATCCCGCTGTGCATGCTCGCCTACACGGGAATCGAGACGATCTCGAACATGTCCGAGGAGGCGAAGGACCCGGGCAGAACGGTGCCGGGGGCGATCAACCGCGTCGTGATCGCGGTGTTCACGATCTACGCGCTGCTGCCGGCGATCGCCCTCTCGGCGTTGCCGGTCCACAAGATCGGCAACCACTACGTGACGCTGCTCGGCGTCGATCAGCAGCACGGGGGCTACGCGGGTGACCCGGTACTCGGGGTGGTGCGCGCGCTGAACCTCGGGCCGCTCCAACACGGCGCCGAGATCTACGTCGGCCTGCTGGCGGCGACGATCCTGTTCATCGCGACCAACGCCGGGATCCTCGGCGTCTCGCGGCTGACGTACTCGATGGGCATCCATCGCCAGGTGCCCGATCGATTGCGCCAGCTCCACCCTCGATACGGGACACCGTGGGTCGGGATCATCCTGTTCAGCGCGATCGCGGCGCTGACGCTGATCCCCGGGCAGGCGACATTCCTGGGCAACCTGTACGCGTTCGGCGCGATGCTGTCGTTCACGATCGCGCACGTGTCCGTGACCCGCCTGCGCATCACCCGTCCCGACGTGCCGCGCCCGTACCGGCCGCCCGGCAACCTCCGCTTCCGGGGCATGGACCTGCCGCTGTTCGCGATCGTCGGCGGCGCCTGCACGTTTGCGTCGCTGATCGTTGTCGCGGCACTGCATACGAGTGTCGCGATCGCCGGAATCGGCTGGCTTGCGATAGGGATGGTCGTGTATCCCGTCTACCGGCATCGCCACGGGCTCAATCTGACGACCACGACGCAGGTCGTGATCGCCAAGCCCGTCGTCGATCACGAGGCCGAGTACGCGTCGGTGCTGGTCGCGTTCGACACCAGCGGCTTCGACCCCGAGGTGCTTGCGACAGCGACCAAGATGGCGGCCCGCAAGCGCCGGGGGATCCACATCCTGGTCACGATCCCGGTGCCGGCCAACATCCCGATCGATGCCGAGCTGCCCGAGCAGGAGGCCGCCGCGCAGTCGATCATCGAGGAGGCCAAGGTCCAGGCCGGCCGCCGCGTGTCGGGCCACTGGGACAAGGTCAGGGCCGGCCAGACCGGCCGGCGGATCGTCGATGAGGCGCGCGAGCTGCACGCGGAGGCGATCGTGATGCCGATGACCCGTGGCAGCGGCGGCTTCGGCCGTGCGCTCGAGACCGTTCTGCGCGAGCGTCCGTGCCGGGTGATCATCGAGTCCTCGCCCGAGCACGCGCAGGTGCGCAAGGCGCCGGTACCCGTCTAGCGGCTTGAAGATGGCCGACAGCACGTCCACCCGCAGACGTTCGCCGTCATCGGCGAGCGAGGCGCTGCTCGCCGGCCTCGAGGTGGTGCTGGCGACCGCGATCGCGACCGGCCTCGTGGCGGCGCTCCAATCCGCGGCGCCGCCCGCCGGGCTGGGTGCGATCTACCTGCTGGCGGTGCTCGCGATCGCGATCCGCCGGGGCGAGCTCGCCGCGCTGGCCACGGCGGTGCTGGGCTTCCTGGCGCTCAACTACTTCTTCATCACCCCGCGCGGCAAGCTCGACATCGCCCACAGCCGCGATCTGATCGAGCTGATCGTGTTCCTGATCGCCGCGATCGTGGTCGGGCGGCTGGCCGCCGCCGGGCGCCAGCGGGCGGCGGAGGCCGAGGCCCGGGCTCGCGAGGCTGCGGCCCGTGAGCGCGAGGCGACGCTGCTGGCCGAGGCGGCGTCGGCGATCCTCGCCGGCCAGAGCCTGCGGGCGCAGCTCGACAACATCGCCGCGCGGGTCGCGAGCGCGACCGGCGCCTCTCGCGCGCGAGTGGTGGTCGAGTCCGTTCCGTCGCCGGCCGTAGGAGAGCTGTCGTTCAAGCTCGTCGGCGAACTCGCGCGTCTGGTTGTACGTGGCCGACGACGCCGCCTGGGACCGGACCGAGATCGACCGGCTGGCCGAGCCGCTCGGCCGGCTGATCGACGTCGCGGTGGAGCGTCAGCGGGTCGCCGAGCAGGCCGCCGAGACCGAGGCGGCGCGGCGCGCGGAGACCGCGCGCACGGCGATCCTGCACGCGATCTCACACGACCTCCGCTCGCCGCTGACCGCGATCACGACCGCCGGAGCGGCGCTGCGGGCAACGGCGATCACGGACGCCGAGCGAGAGGAGCTGATCGACGTGATCGACAGCCAGAGTGTGCGCCTGGCAAAGCTCGTCGACGACCTGCTCGACCTTGGCAAGATCCAGGCCGGCGCGGTGCTGCCGCGAGCCGATTGGTGCGATCTCAGCGACGTGGTCGCGTCCGCCGCCTCGCACCTGAGCGCCGAGCACCAGATCGAGTTCGCTGCTGCCGGCCGACCTGCCGCTGGTCCGAGCCGATGCGGCCCAGCTCGAGCGGGTGTTCTCGAACCTGATCGAGAACGCGATCAAGTTCTCGCCCGATGGCTCCCCGGTGCGCGTCAGCGGCGGCGCCGCGGGAGGGCGGGTCACGATCCGCGTCACCGACCAGGGTCGCGGGATCCCGACCCAGTACCGCGCGCACGTGTTCGAGCCGTTCTTCCGCGGGCGCGGCGACGCCGGGCTCCGGGCTCGGGCCTCGGGCTCGCCATCTGCCGCGGCTTCGTCGAGGCCAACGGCGGGCGGATCCAGCTTCAGGCGGGGACCGACGGCGGCACTTCGTTCGCGGTCAGCTTCCCGATCGTCCAGCAACCGTCGCCGGCTCCGCGGTGAGCGTCTCGGAGCCTCGGACCGCGACGCCCCGCGTGCTGGTCGTCGACGACGAGCCCCAGATCGTGCGCGGTCTGAAGATCATCCTGCGCGATGCCGGCTACGCCGTCGAGTCCGCCGAGACCAAGGCGCAGGCGCTGGCGATGCTCGGCGTCGCGACCGCCCGACGCGCTGGTGCTCGACCTGGTGCTCCCGGACGGGGAGGGGGTCGAGGTGTGCCGCGAGGTCAGGCGCTTCAGCGGACTGCCGATCCTCGTGCTGTCGGCGATCGGCGACGAGCGCGAGAAGGTGCGGGCGCTCGACGCGGGCGCGGACGACTACGTCACCAAGCCGTTCGGCACCGACGAGCTGCTGGCGCGGCTGCGGGCGGTGATGCGCCGGTCGGCCGATCCGGGCGGCGGATCGGAGCTGAAGATCGGCGAGCTGGTGATCGACGTGCTGGACCGCCGCGTGCTGCGCGGGGGAGAGCAGGTGCACCTGACACCGATCGAGTTCGACCTCGTCCGCGTGCTCGCCCAGCACCGGGGCCGGCTGGTCACCCACCGCCAGCTGCTGCAGGAGGTCTGGGGTCCGGATTACCGGCGATGAGACCCACTACCTGCGGGTCCACGTCGCGCACATCCGCGCCAAGCTCGAGGTCGACCCGTCACGCCCGCAGTACCTGATCACCGAGCCGGGGGTCGGGTACCGGCTGCGCGACGCCGGCGACTGACGCCGCGTCAGGCGGTCAGCGGCTGCTCCTGATCGCCTCGGGAGTCCAGCTCGCTGACAATCTCCTGGATCCCCGCGTCCTTGACCATGCGGTCGTCGAGCAACGGATTGATCACGCCCCGCAGCGTGCTGTACACCGCCCAGCGCTTGGGGACGATGATCCGCGGGGCGCGTTTCTCGATTCCGCGGGCGACGGCCTCGCCCGCCTGCGCCGGCGTCAGCCGCTTGCGCAGCACCTTGGGCATCGAGTCGAACATCTTCCCTGCCAGCGGATCGGCGTCGATCCCGATCCGGACCATCTCGGTGTCGATGAACCCGAAGTAGGCGACGCTGGCACCCGCACCATGCGGGACCAGCTCGATCCGGAGTGCACGGCCGAGCTGTTCGACCCCGGCCTTCGACATCGCATACGGCGCGGTCCCGAGTCCGTTCAGGAACGCGTACACCGACGAGATGACGACGATATGGCCGCGCCGCTGCGCGATCTGTTGCAGCGACGCGATCGCGGTGTTGTAGACGCCGCCGAGATTGACCGCCAGCACGCGGTCGAAGGCCTCGCCGTTCATCGCGCGGACGGTCGCGCCGCGCGATGCGACGCCCGCGTTGGCGACCACGATGTCGACCCCGCCTCGCTGATCGACGACCGAGGCGACCACCCGCTGCATCGCGCCGCGGTCGGTCACGTCAGCGGCGAACGCGAGCCCGGGCCCGGGCAGCTGCGAGGCGGCGCTGTCGGCGGCGCCCTGCTTGAGGTCGACGACCACGATCGCCGCACCGCGGCGGGCGAGCGCCTGGGCGACCCCGAACCCGATCCCGCGCGCCGCGCCGGTCACGATCGCGACCTTGCCGGCGACGTCGAAGGTGGCCTTAGCCATGCGGGGATTCAATCAGTGCGCGGCCCGCGTCGGGCTGACGGTGTTCTCTCAGGCGGCGAAGCGGTAGCCGATGCCCGGGTCGGTGCGGATGTACTTCGGCCCCCCGGGCGGCTCGATCTTGCGCCGCAGGTTGGCGATGTGCGCGCGCAGCACCTGCGTGTCCTCGCTGTAGCCGGCGCCCCAGACGGCGACCAGCAGATCGTGGTGGGTCATCAGCCGCCCGCGGTTCTGCGCCAGTTGCGCTAGTAGCCCGAACTCGGTCGGGGTCAGGTGAACCTCGTCGCCGTCGAGCCTGACGGTGTGCGAGGCCAGATCGACCTCGAGCGCACCGCTGGTGATCACAGACTCGCCCGGATCGGGCTCGATCCGGCGCATGTTGGCCTGCAGCCGCGCGATCAGCTCGCGGGGACCGAACGGCTTGGTCACGTAGTCGTCGGCGCCGGCCGCGAGCGCGCGGACCTTGGCGTCCTCGTCACCGACCGCGGACAGCACGATCACCGGCATATCGGTCCATTCCCGCAGCCGCCGGCAGAGCTCGATCCCGTCGATGTCCGGCAGCACCAGGTCGAGGATCGCGGCGTCGGGGCGCTCGACGGCGGCGACGTCGAGCGCCTCCTCGCCGGTGCTGGCCGGCAGCGCCTCGTAGCCGGCGTCGCGCAGGATCACGCGCAGCGCCCGCAGGATCTGGTGCTCGTCGTCGCAGACCAGGACGCGCGGTTTGGTGGGTGACTGGTTTGAGCTCACGGGCTCGCCGCGACCGCCGGTCGCTCCCAGACCGGAAGCGAGATCACGAAGCTGGTCCCCTGCCCGGGCAGCGAGTGGACTTCGATCGTGCCGCCGTTTGCCTCGACGAACCCCTTGGCGATCGCGAGCCCGAGCCCCGACCCGGTCCAGGCGTCTCCGGTTGTGGTCCGGCCCCGGTAGAAGGGCTCGAAGATCCGCTCGTGCTCGGCCGGGTCGATCCCGGGGCCCTGGTCGACGACGCTGACCAGCACCCGATCGCCCGCGCGTCGGGCGTGGACCGAGACCGGCCCGTCACCCGAGTAGCGGTGCGCGTTCTCGAGCAGGTTGGCGAACGCCCGCTCGAGCTGCGCCGCGTCGGCGCGGACCTCGGGTACGTCGGGGTCGATCGTCAGGCGCACCTGGACCGGGCCGTCCTGGAGTCCCTCGCCGGCGGCGGTCACGAGATCCTCGATCGAGACCCAGTCCGAGCGCGGCGCGGCGGCGCCGGCCTGCAGCTGCGACAGCGCGAGCAGGTTGTCGACCATGCCCGCCAGCCGGGTTCCCTCCTCCACGACCGCAGCGCTCAGCTCGCTGCGCTCCTCCTCGGTCAGCGAGTCGGCGCCGAGGGCGTGGCCGGCTGCCACGACCGACGTCAGCGGCGTCCGCAGATCGTGTGAGACAGCCCGCAGGAGCGCGGTCTTGATGTCGTCGCTGCGCCGCAACGCGGCCGTCTCGACCGCTTCGGCCTGCATCGTGTCCCGCCGCAGGGCGATCGCCACCAGCGCCTCGAGCGTCGGGACCACGCGGGTGCGCAGCTGAGCGTCGGTCGCGGCCGGCAGCCCGCGCGGGACGAGCAGCGTCGCGATCTGGTCGCCGTCGGCGTCGCTCAGCGCCAGCGCGTCGCGTCGCCCGTCGCCCTCGGTGATGCCAAGCTCGATCGCGGCCGACCGCAGTCCGAGAGCCTCGGCGAGGCGGCGCGCGGTAGTCGCCAGCGCGGTGCCGGTGTCCTCGCCGAGCAGCAGCTCACGGGCCAGCGATGCGGCCAGGTCGGCCTCCGCGCGGCGCCGCTCGGCCTCTCGTGCGCGCGCTCGGGCGAGCTCGGCGATCGTTCCGGCGGCCAGCGCGACGACCATGAAGGCCGCCAGCGCGACCCAGTTGCGGCTGTCTGCGATCGTGAACTTGCCCACCGGCGGCAGGTGGAAGAAGTTGAACGCCGCCGCGCCGAGGATCGCCGTCGCGACCCCGAGACCGAGTCCCCAATAGGTAGCGGTCAACAGCACCGCTGGGAGATAGACGACGCTCAGCGACACGACCGGGGCGATGTGCTCGAGCGGATAGATCGCGAGCGTCGCGATCGCGGTCGCCGCGACCGAGACCGCGATGCCGAGCGGGAGACTCGGGCGCTCGCCGCGTAGCGCCCCGGCCGGTCGGGTCACATCTCTCAGGCGCCCCCGTACGAGGCGGGGGGTGCCGAGTCGTTGCGGATCGAGGCGATTTCGGACAGCAGCTCGGATGGGCTCGTGCCGCCGAGCACGCGCAGCCGCGGCAGCGTGTACGCGTCACTCGACGGGCTCGCCCAGCCTGGCACGACGGTCGTCGAGCCGACGAATCCGGCGGCGCGGACGGCGTCGATCACGGTCGCGTTGTAGTGGCCCGACGGGTAACAGAACCAGTTCACAGGCACCTTGTAGCGGTGGCGCAGAATCGCCCGCGCGGTCGCCACCTGATAGTGCAGCTGCGAGGCGTCGAGCGTGATCAGGTCCGCGTGGCTGATGCCCTGGGTGTCGAGCTCCCAGCCGGCGCTGATCAGGGCTCGGACCTCGTGCTCGGTCAGCCCGCCCTGCGAGGGCGGGAGGCCGCTGAGCTGGATGTTCTCGTCTGCGACCCAGCCGAGTCGCCTGAGCACCGGCAGCGCCTCGCTGTACTGGGAGTGGTAGCCGTTATCGAACGTCAGCACGATCGGCTTGCCGGGCGGCAGCTTGGCGCCCTTCTTCCAGTAGGTCGCCAGCTGGTCGAGCGTCACCGGGTGCCACCCGGCGGCCCTCAGCGCCTCCATCTGGGCGGCGAACTCCTGCGGGACCACGTACAGACCGGGAACGGCGCGCCGGCCGGTGGCGGCGCGATCACGTGGTACATGAGGATCGGCACCGACGCCGTTCCCGGTTTGCCGGTCGCCGGGCCGAGCACGTCAGCGGTCGAGCCGCCCTTGGGTGGGTGGTTGGCGGCGGCATGAGCCCTGTGGCTGCGGTGGTGGGAGCCGCCGCCAGAGGCGACAGCCGCGCCACCGCTATCGCTGTTGGCGCTGGGCGTCGAGCCGCCCGACGAGGCCACGACGATCGCCGCGACGATCACCACCGCGACCAGCGCCCCGGCCGCGATCAGCCGCCGCCGCATGAGCCGCTGGCGACGCTCGTGTGCCCGCGCTGCGCGGCGCCGCTGGAGTTGCTCGGGGTCCATCAGAGGTCGAGCGTATAGATTGCCACGGCGGTGATCGAAGGCGCCGTCAACCGAACCGTGGCGCGCGATGGCGTCACGCTGGCGGTCGTCGAGGCTGGGGACCTAGCCGGCCCGACGATCGTGCTCGTGCATGGCTATCCGGACACCAAGGAGGTCTGGGCGCCGGTCATCGAGCGCCTGGCGCCGGAGTTCCATGTCGTCGCCTATGACGTGCGCGGCGCGGGCGCCTCGAGCGCTCCGCGCGGCCCCGCCGCCTACGGAATCGATGCCCTGAGCGCCGACTTCGCAGCTGTCTGTGACGCCGTCGCCCCGGGTGAGCGCGTCCATCTCG
This sequence comes from uncultured Solirubrobacterales bacterium, assembly GCA_963730075.1. Classification (GTDB taxonomy): domain Bacteria; phylum Actinomycetota; class Thermoleophilia; order Solirubrobacterales; family Solirubrobacteraceae; genus Palsa-465. The sequence goes on from CAVSQH010000008.1 coordinate 109,491, forward strand.
TCGGCCACGACTGGGGCGGGGTCCAGGGGTGGGAGTTCGTCACCGCCGCGCGCTTTGCGGGCCGGATCTCGTCGTTCACGACGATCGCCGGGCCGGCGCTCGACCATGCCCTTCGCGCGGCGCGCGAGCCACTGACCCACGCCCACGTTCTGGGTGCGCTGGCGCGGATGCGGCGGTCGTGGTACGTGGCGCTGTGGCTGACGCCGGGCGGGCCGAGCCTGACCTGGCGACTTGCCTGTCAACCGCGATCGCTGGCGTCAGATGTTGATCAGGTCCGAGCGGGTGCCGGTCGACGATCGGTTCCCTGCTGCGACGGTGACCCGGGACGGGCTGCACGGCGTCAACCTGTACCGCCGCAACATTCCGCCGAGGCTGCTGCGAGCCGCACGGATCGAGCCGGCTCATGCACCGGTGCAGGTAATCGTCCCGTCGGGTGACCGCATCATCTCGGAGTCGTATTACGAGTCGGCACGGTCGGTCGCGCCGCAGTTCAGGCGCCGGACTGTCGCGGGCTCGCACTGGGCACAGCGCTCAGAGCCGGAGCTGGTCTCGCGCTGGATCGCGGAGTTCGTCTCCCAAACGCAGTCCGGCCCGGTCACGGCGTCACGGAGCTGGCAGCGCGGCGGCGGGGTGAACCAGCTGCGGGGAGCGCTCGCGCTGGTGACCGGGGCCGGGAGTGGGATCGGACACGCGACGGCCGTGCTGCTCGCCGACCATGGCGCCCGCGTGCTGCTCGTCGACCGCGACGAGGCGTCGCTCGCGCTGGCGGCCGAGTCGATCCGCGGTTCGCGATCACTGCAGTGCGACGTCAGCGACGTCGACGCGATGGAGCGGCTCGCCGCCGAGGTGCTGGACTCCGAGGGCGTCCCGGATGTAGTGATCAACAACGCGGGGATCGCGATCGCCGGGCCGTTCCTGCAGACGGGCGACGCCGAGTGGCGGCGGATCGTCGACATCAACCTGCTCGGAGTCGTCCACGGCTGCCGTCTGTTCGGGCGCGCGATGGTGCAGCGTGGGGAGGGGGGACAGATCGTCAACACGGCGTCGGCGGCCGCGTTCATGCCGAGCAAGTCGCTGCCCGCCTACTCGGCGACCAAGGCGGCGGTGCTGATGCTCAGCCAGTGCCTGCGGGCCGAGCTGGTGCCATCGGGGATCGGCGTGACCGCGGTCTGCCCCGGTTTCATCGCCACCAACATCACGCGCGCGGCGCAGTACGTGGGCCGGCCCGAGGGCGACCAGGATCGCGTTCGCGAGCAGCTGACGCGGCTGTACGAGCGGCGCAACTTCACGCCCGACATGGTCGCGGCCGAGATCGTCGCTGCGATCGGGAGCGATCTGCCGGTCGCGGTCGATCACCGCCGAGGCGAAGTTGATGCGGGCGCTGTCGCGCTTTGCGCCGCGGCTGACCCAGCGGCTGGCCGGGGTCGAGACGCTGCCCGCGTGAACCGACGCGGATTGCAGGAGTCCGACCCCGGCTAGCGAACGCCACATCCATGCTCCTCAAACACCGCCCGCCGGGGATCGAGTCCCAGCCCGCGACGCTGCGTGGCGGATTCGAGCACCTCGACCAGAACTCGGTCTCAATCCTCCGTTGGCTGAACGCCAACAAGGTCGACTACGTACTCGTCGGCCCGGTCGCCCGCCGGATCCGCGGTGACCTCGACGCGAAGGGGCCCGTCTCGATCGTCCCCGCCCCGTACGGCCGCAATTTCGAGCGCCTCGCAAACGCGCTGGTCGCCGAGCATGCCGGGCTCCGCGCCGAGCTCGGGCCCCGGGGGGTGACGCCGACGCCGACCGCGATCCCGGTCAAGCTGACCGCTGACAAGCTCGCGCGCGGCCGGCGGTGGATGCTGAGGTTTCGCGAGTATGACCTCGACATCGAGGCTGACGGCGGACACGGAGATCGCGGGGGCGACGGCGACGGCGATCGTGAGGCGCCCCGCTACCAGGAGCTGCTCTATGAGGCGGCCCGGTTCGAGCTCTCCGACGGTGTGACCGTCGAGGTGGCCTCGCCCGAGGACCTCGAGCACTACTCGCACGTCCGCCGCACGGGCACCGCGCCCGAGTTCCGGGTCACGCGCAAGGCCGCCGACGCGGCCGAGCACGAAACCGCCTGAGCCGGGCACGCGCCCGCCCGAGTCTTGGTCTGACTCGAGGAGCAAAAGTGCCCCAGGAGGGCAGAAATGCTCCCCGAGTCAGCGGTCTTGACGAAATCTCTACGCCGGGCGGCCGATTCTTAGTGCGGCCTTGACGGATCGTGCTCCAGCATCTGGAGTGCAAATGTCCGTCACCAGTAACCCATCACAGCCGCTCGACCACGCAGCGACGTCCCCCTGGACCGCAAGGCGCACCCCGGCCCGGTCTCAGGGGCGCGCCCGCGCCGCGCTGAGCGCTCGGTGGAACGCGTGGGACCTCGACCGCCAGCTCGCCGCTGGGGTCGACCCGCGCCTCAGCCCGGCGCTCGCGCTCCGCGCGAAGCGGATCACGGCGGCGCGCAACCGGCAGCGGATCGCCGACGGCCTGGGCAGGACGTTACGAAGTCCGCACACCCGGGCAGCGTTCACCGCCGCGGTTCGCCCCGACGCCCGCGAGGTGCTCGACGCACGGACCGTGCTCGCGAGCCTCAAGCAGCGCGTCCGCTCAGATCAGCCGGTCGCCCCCCAGGGCATGGCTATCCTCCAGATCCTGCTGTCGGATTGCACTAGTCCCCTCTATCAGCCCAATCAGGCCGGCGAGCTGGGCAGTCGGCTGCGCACCGCGGCCGCCGCGCTTGAGCCGGTCGGGGCGCGCTCCACTTCGGACCTCGTCGCCGCTGAGCCGGTACGCGACGAGGTCCGTCGGTGAACCAGAAGCTGCGGCGCCGCTGGTCACGGCGCGTGACGGAGATCGAGGTCGAGCCGACGGATGCCGCGCCGAAGGACGGCACGGGGCGTTCGAAGCACAGCTTGAACGAGGCCGCACACAAGTTGGGCTACTGGCCGGTGACGCCGGAGACGCGCGTCAAGCAGACCGGGCCGTCGGCAGCGCTGCTGGCCGCGTCCGACGAGAGCCGCGACGTCGTCGCCCATGCGGGCAAGGCCGTGCTCGCGCTCGGAGCGCTCGGGGTCGTCTTCGGGGACATCGGCACCAGCCCGCTGTACACCGAGCAGTTCATCTTCACCGCCCACCGCAACGCCGCGATGCCCGACGTGGCCGGCGTATACGGGATCGCCTCGTTGATCTTCTGGACGCTGATGATCGAGGTCTCGCTCAAGTACGCGGGCTTCATCATGCGCGCCCACAACCACGGCGATGGCGGAATCATGGCGCTCACCGCGCTGATCCGGCGCCTCAAGGTGCCTCGCGCCTTAGTGCTGATGACGCTGGGCATCTTCGGCGCGGGGTTGTTCTTCGGCGACGGGATGATCACCCCGGCGATCTCGGTCCTGTCGGCTGTCGGCGGGCTCAACGTTGTCAGCACCAGCCTCGCGCACCTCGTGGTGCCGCTGTCGATGGTGATCCTTGTCGCGCTGTTCGTGCTGCAGCGATTCGGGACCGGCGCGGTCGGGTGGCTGTTCGGCCCGGTGATCCTGGTGTTCTTCAGCGTGATCGCGATCCTCGGGCTCAAGGAGGTCGTCCACCATCCCGGCGTGCTGCAGGGGCTGTCACCCAGCTGGGCCGCCCGGTTCATGATCGACCACGGCGTCGACGCCTGGCTGACGCTCGGCGGCGTGGTTCTGTGCTGCACGGGCGCCGAGGCCCTGTACGCCGACCGCGGCCACTTCGGAGCCACCCCGATCCGGATGACCTGGTTCACGATCGTGCTGCCGGCCGTGATGCTCTCCTACCTCGGCCAGGGGGCGTTCATCCTGTCGAATCCCAAGAGCGTCTCGAGCCCAAACTTCAACCCGTTCTTCCAGCTCGTGCCCCACGGCCTGCTGGTGCCGATGGTGGTGCTGGCCACCGCGGCGACGATCATCGCCTCGCAGGCGGCGATCACCGGCTCGTTCTCGGTCGCCAAGCAGGCAGTGCAGCTCGGCTTCCTGCCGCGTCTGCGGATCGTGCACACGTCCGACCTCGAGGGTCAGATCTACGTGCCGGTGATCAACTGGATCCTGTGCGCTGGCGTCGCGACGCTGGTGCTGGCGTTCCAGAACTCAAACAAGCTCGGCGACATCTACGGCGTCGCGGTGACCGGCACCTTCATCCTCAACACGGTTCTGTTCCTCGCCGTCGCGCGCGCCCTGTGGCACACGCCGAAGTGGAGGCTGGCGATCCTCGGGACGCTGTTCTTGACCGTCGAGGTGGCGTTCTTCACCTCGAATCTGTCCAAGATCGGACACGGGGCCTACCTGCCACTCGCGGTCGGCCTGGCCGTCGCGACCGTGATGGTGACCTGGCGCAAGGGTCGCGAGATCGTCAGCCAGAACCGGAGCGAGCAGGAGGGGTCGCTGCGCGACTTCCTCTCGGGCTGCCCCGCGGTCGATCCACCGATTCGCAGGGTCCCCGGCACCGCCGTGTTCCTCAACCAAGGCGAGACCACGACTCCGTTGGCGCTGCGAAACGAGGTCAAGCACAGCCATGCGCTGCACGAGAAGGTGATCATCGTCTCGGTCGACACGGTCAGCATCCCCGAGATCGACCCGGCCGATCAGTTCGAGGTCAAGCGGCTGGGCACCGGAATGTTCAAGGTCACCCACGTGACGATCCGGTGCGGCTACCGCAACCGGCAGGACGTGCCCGAGGCGCTGCAGCTCGCCCGCAAGCAGGGGCTGCTTGACCGCAACCTGGACCTCGAGCACGCGTCGTACTTTTTGTCGCATATCACGATCAGACCCAACCTCGAGGGCGGGATGAGCTCCTGGCGTAAGAAGCTGTTCGTGATGATGGCGCGCAACTCGTCGAGCCCGATCGAGTACTTCCATCTGCCCAGCGACCGGACGGTGATCATGGGCTCGCAGGTCGGGGTCTGAGCGCCCGCGATCCAGCGGCGCGCTCAGCGGTAGCGGCCCGGCTCCCAGAGCGGCTCGTCGCCGCCGTTGGCGCCGCGACTGAGGATGAACAGCAGGTCCGACAGCCGGTTCAGGTATCGGATCACCTCAGGGCTAACCTGATCGCCACACGCGATTGCGAGCCGCTCGGCCCGCCGGCAGACGGTCCGGCAGACGTGGAGATGGGCCGCCGCCGGGGTGCCGCCAGGCAGCACGAACGACTTCAGCGGCTTCAGGTCTGCGTTGACCTCGTCGCAGCGCTGCTCGAGCCAAGTGGTCTGCTCCGGGATCACCCGCAGTCGCTCGCGCTTGCTTTCGGGATCGGGCGGCGCGGCGAGGTCGGCCCCGACGTCGAACAGGTCATTCTGGATGCGCTCAAGCCACTCCGCGTATCGCTCGCCGAGTCCGTCGACCGTCAATGTCAGGCCGATCTGCGCGTTGAGCTCGTCGACCGTGCCGTAGGCCTCGATCCGGGGGTCGGTCTTCGGGACGCGGCTCATGTCGCCGAGATGGGTCTCGCCGCCGTCTCCCAGCCGCGTATAGATCCGCGTCAGGTTCACCGTCATAGCGCTCCCCCTCAGTCTAGGGCGAGGCTCGGGCGCCGAGCGGGGCGGGTCGCGGTACGATCCGCCCGTTCAAGGTCGGTGGTGATGGGAAGCCGGTTCGAGTCCGGCGCGGACCCGCCACTGTGATCGGGGACGTCAGTCGCGGCTAGTGCCACTGGCCGGCTTCGCAGCCGGCCGGGAAGGGGCGACTGATAGGCCCGTAAGCCAGGAGACCAGCCTCCGACCACAAGCCAGCAAGCCCTCGTGGAAAGGGGTGGCCCTCATGAAGAAGGTCGCAGTTGCACTCACCGGCACGTTGGTGCTCGCCGGAGCCGTAGTTGCGCCGACGGTGGTCAACGCACATGGCGTGACCGGCGCGCGCGCCGCATCGGTCAGACCGGCCGTGACGGTGCAGATCAAGACGATGAAAAAGACGCTGCTGGCGCCGAAGAAGGTGCATGGCGGAACGGGTTGGATCAGAAAGGGGGGGACGCCGAGGGGCAAGTGCCCGGCCAGCAGCGCCGCGGGCGCGCTCAACGCGGCGACGCACGGCCACTGGACCGGGACATACTCCGCAAGCGTCGGTGGCATCTTCATCACGTCGATCCTCGGGGCGAAGCCGGCCGACTCCGATTTCTGGTCGATATTCGTCAACGGCAAGTCGGCCAGCAAAGGCATTTGCGGCATCAAGCTGCACGCAGGAATGCGGCTGCTGTTCAAAATCGTCAAGTGAGGCACGGTCGCCGGCGACCGCCCGCCGACTGATGAAGCGCTGGGCTGCAACCACGGCGATTGCGATCGCATCGGCGGTCGCAATCGCTGGTTGCGGCCTCGGCGCGGGCCCCGGTACGGGCGGCGTCAGCCTGACGGTGACCAAGAACTTCGGCTCCAGCCAGATCGCGGCCGTCAGCGATCGGCAGGTGCCGGGTTCCGAGACCGTGATGCGGATGCTCGAGCGCCGGCTCGACGTCAAGACGCGCTATGGAGGGGGATTCGTCGAGTCGATCAACGGTGACGCCGGGGACTCTTCGCAGCGCGACTGGTTCTACTACGTCAACGGGGTGCAGGCTCCGCATGGGGCTGCGGTGACCGCCGTCCACCACGACGACCGGATCTGGTTCGACCTCCACGACTGGCAGGCGACGGACTCGATTCCCGCCGTCGTCGGCTCGTTCCCCGAGCCGTTCACGAACGGGATCGCCGGCAAGCGCTACCCGACGACGATCGAGTGCGGCGCCCACGTCGGGGCCGCCTGCAAGCGGGTCACCGCGGCGCTGGTCGCGGCCGGTGTACCGGTCGCAAGCCAGCTGCTCGGTACCGGATCGGGGCCGGACACGCTCGGGGTCGTGGTGGGGACCTGGAACCAGCTCAAGCCCGAGCTCGCGGCGGAGCTGATCGCGCACGGCCCGGGCGCGAGCGGCATCTACGCCCGTTTCAGCGCCGGCGGCGACTCGCTGCAGCTGCTCAACCCGGCTGGGCAGGCGGTGCGGACGCTCGGCGCCGGCGCCGGTCTCGTGGCCGCGACGGCCGATAGTTCGTCGGTGCCCACCTGGCTGATCACCGGCACCGACTCGGCGGGGGTGACCGCGGCCGCCGCGGCGCTCAACCAGTCGGCACTGCGCAATCACTTCGCGCTCGCCGTCCAGGGCAGCGCTCATTACCCGATCCCCTTACAGGCCGGGCAGTGAGCTACCACCGCCGTTCGAGCCCGCTGCACGCGGCGCGCGCCTCGGCCGGTTGTGCCTACTGCCTGGCGCTGGCGCTCGTGGCGCTGATGCTCTCCAACCCGATCGCGCTCGGGGCGGTGACGCTTGCGATCATGGGCGCCGCGATCGGCGCCCGCGTGGGTCACGAGGTCCGGCGGGCGGCGGTGTTGTCGCTGCCGCTGGTGGCCGCGATCGTCGTGATCAACGCGCTCGTCAGCCGCGACGGCCTGACCGTGATCATCAGGCTCGGCGATCTGCCCGTGCTCGGCCAGACCGACGTGACGCTCGAGGCGACCGTGTACGGCGCGATCCTCGGGCTGCGAGCGATGGCCGTGATCATGTGTGGAGCCCTGTACACGGCGGCGATCGACCCCGACGACGTGCTGCGGCTGTTCAGGCGCGTCTCGTTTCGCTCGGCCCTGACGGCGACGCTCGCGACGCGGATGGTGCCGGTCCTGGTGCGCGACTCGAGACGGTTTGCCGATGCCCAGCGTTGCCGGCCGGGCCGCCAGCCGTCGCGGCTGGCGCTGATGCGAGCCGCGAGCAGCGGCGTCCTTGACCGGGCGCTCGACGTGGCGGCCGCGCTCGAGGTCCGCGGCTACGCCTGCGCCCGCCGCCCCGTCGTGGCGCGCCGGCCGTACTCCCGTCACGATCTCCACTTCGTCGCCGCCGCACTGGCGCTGGTCGTGGTCTCCGTGGCGGCCCGGGTCGCGGGGCTGGCGCCGTTTCAGGCCTACCCGGCGCTGCACTCGCCGGCCGGCCCCGGAGTGATCGGGGTCAGCGTCTCGCTGATCGTCTGCGCCCTGGCGCCGTTCGCCGATCGGCGGGGGATCGAACGATGAGCGTGCTCGAGTTCGATTCGGTGACCTACTCATATCCCGGCGCCGACAGGCCGGCGCTGCGGGATGTCTCGCTTGAGGTGCCGCACGGCCAGCTCGTGCTCGTGACCGGCATCTCAGGCTCGGGGAAGTCGACGCTGCTCGGCGCCGCCAACGGGCTCGTGCCCCATTTTCACGGTGGCACGTTCGCGGGTCGGGCGACCGTCGCGGGGCTCGACACCCGCGACCACGGTCCCGGCGACCTCTCGGCGGTGGTCGGGACGCTGTTCCAGGATCCCGAGACGCAGATCGTGATGACAACCGTCCGCGCCGAGCTCGCGTTCGGGCTCGAGAACCGTGGCGAGGGCCCGACGGCCGTCGCCCGGGCAGTCGAAGAGGTGGCGCTGGCGCTCGGGATCGCCCACCTGCTCGACCGGACGACGGACCAGCTGTCGGGCGGCGAGCTGCAGCGCGTCGCGCTTGGCGCGGCGCTGGCAGGCCGGCCGGAGCTGGTGGTCCTCGACGAGCCGACGTCGCAACTGGATCCGGTCGCCGGCGACGAGCTGATCGGGCTGCTGCGCCGCTGCAACGAGGACTTCGACACAACGATCCTGCTGAGCGAGCATCGCCTCGAGCGGTGCCTGGCCGCCGTCGACCGCGTGATCGCGCTCGACGACGGGCGGATCGCCTGCGACGCGGCTCCGGACCGTTTCCTGGTCTGGGCCCGGGACGCGGCACCGGCGCTCGAGACTCCCGGCGCGCGTCTGCTGAGTGCCGTCGGGCTTGATCCCGTGCCGGGCGTCAAGCGGGCCCGTGCGGCGCTGCGAGAGCGCGGCCGGCTGCCGCCGACCGGTCGGATGACGGACGACGACGACCGTCCGCGCCGCCGGTCCGGGCGAAAAGCGGGCCGCAGCGCCGGCCCGCGCCGGCCCGCCGCGGCGCTCGAGCTGTCGGGCGTCTGGCACGAGCTGCGGTCCGGACCGGTGATTCTGCGCGATGTATCGCTGGCGCTGGCGCCCGGCGAGCGGGTTGCGCTGATGGGACGCAACGGCGCCGGCAAGTCGACTCTGCTGCGCCACGCCGCCGGCCTTCAGCAGCCGACGCGAGGGCGGATCGCCAGCGACGGCCGGATCGCGCTGCTGCTGCAGAACCCCAACGACTACCTGGTCCACGAGCGCGTCGGTCAGGAGGCCGGTGATGGCGCCCTGCGCCGCGTCGGGCTCGAGCCCCGTCTGTTCGTCGAGCGACACCCGCGGGAGCTCTCCTCGGGCGAGCGTCAGCGGCTCGCGCTCGCGATCGTGCTCGGCGACGCCGACACCGAGGCGGCCGCCGTGTGCCTCGACGAGCCAACCCGGGGCATGGACCGGGCGCGCAAGGCGCAGCTGGCACAGCTGCTCTGCGGACTCGACGCCGGGGTGCTGGTCGCAACCCATGATCCGGAGTTCGCGGCGGCGTTCGCCGACCGCGTCGTCCTGCTCGCCGACGGGTCGGTGATCGCCGACGGCCCGATCCGCGACGTGCTCGCGGGAGGCAGCTACTTCGCGACCGAGACGGCGCGGATCCTCGGCGGTTACGAGCGTGCGCTGACCCCGGCCGAGGGTGCCGAGGCGCTGCGGCGGCTGCCCGCTCGCGAGCACGAGCGGGCGGTCGTATGAGCTGGCAGCTCGGAGCGTTCGCGCTGCTCGCGGCCGCGCTCGCGGGCGGCTTCGCCTGGTACGAGCGGGTCCGGCCGGACGCCCGGATCGTGGCGCTGGTCGGCACGCTGGCCGCGTTCGCGGCGCTCGGCCGGATCGCGTTCGCGGCGGTGCCCAACGTCAAGCCGACGACCGACATCGTGCTGATCTCGGGCTATGCGCTCGGTGGCGGCCCGGGCTTCGCGGTCGGCGCGCTGGCGGGGCTGACGTCGAACTTCTTCTTCGGCCAGGGCCCCTGGACCCCGTGGCAGATGGCGGCCTGGGGCGCGACCGGGCTGATCGGCGCAGCGCTTGCCTGGTCGACCTCGCCGCAGATGCGGTCCCGGCTCAGGTTCGGGCGAGCCCGCAACGCGGCGCTCGGCGAGCAGCCGCGGATCGGCCGCTGGCCACTGGCGATCGTCTGCTGCGTGACCGGTTTCGCGTTCACGGTCGTGCAGGACGTGGGGGATTGGGTGACCTACAGCGACCACAGCTACCAGCAGCTCGGCATCTACATCGGCAAGGGGCTCGGTTTTGACGCGATCCATGCGGGTGGCTGCCTCGTGTTCGCGCTCGCCTTCGGACCGGCGCTGACGAGGTCGATCCAGCGCTTCGCCCGGCGCCTGCAGGTCAAATGGCTGCCGCCCGGCGCCGTCGCGCCCACGATCGCCGTGCTCGTCGCGGCGAGTCTCGTGCCGGGGCTTGGGGGGCCGGCGAGCGCAACCGCCGCCGGGCTGAGCGGGCCTCCAGCCGGGCTGCGCGGGCCGGCCGCCCGGCTGCGCGGGCCGGCCGCCGGGCTGCGCGGGCCGGTCTCCTACCTGCTCGCGGCCCAGAACCGCGACGGCGGCTTCGGCGCTGCCATCGGCCAGTCGTCGGACCAACTGTTCTCGGGCTGGGCTGCGCTCGGGCTGGCCGCGGCCGGATATGACCCGGCCCGCCTCAGCCACGGCGGCCAGGGGTTGCTCGACTACACCCGCTCCGGATCGGGGTCGGTTTCGGACGTGGGCTCGCTCGAGCGGACGATCCTTGTGGTCGGAGCGGCCGGGGTGTCAGCGCGCGACTTCGGGGGTCGCGATCTGCTCGCGATGCTCGAACGCCACATCGGCGCTAACGGCTCGGTGTCGGGGCAGGTGAACCTGACCTCGTTCGCGGTGCTCGCGCTCCGCGCCGCCGGCGTCGCGCCCAGCAGGCGAACGGTCGCCTGGCTGATCTCCGAGCAGGATCGCGACGGAGGCTTCGGCTTCGCCGGCAGAGGCTCCGGAAGCGACGTCGACGACACCGGCTCCGCGCTGGAGGCGCTCGCGCACGAGCGCCTCAGGGGCGCGAGCGCTGCACGCACGCGAGCCGTCGGTTACCTGCGCACGCATCAGGACCGCGACGGCGGCTTCCCATCGCAGCCCGGCGAGTCGTCAAACGCCCAGTCGACCGCGTGGGCGGTGCAGGGATTGGACGCGGTCGGCGTCGATCCGGCGGCCCTTCACCGCCGCGGCTCGGGGTCGCCGCTCGCCTACCTGCGAGGGCTGATCACGCGCAACGGCAGCATTGACTACTCCCGGGGCGTGAGCCAGACCCCGGTCTGGGTGACCGGCGAGGTGCTGATGGCGCTCGAGGGCAGGCCGCTGCCGCTGGAGGGTGCTCGGCCGAAGTCCGCTGCGGCGGCCGCGACAGCTCGACCACTGCGGCGGCCGCGACCAGCTCGACCGCTGCGGCGGCCGCGACCAGCTCGACCGCTGCGGCCCCCGCCTCATCGCGGGCTCGGACGCCCGTGGCGCCACAGAGCTGGGGCCCGGATTCGTTCGCAGCGCTGGCGACGGCGGTCGGTCTCGTGACCGCGCTCCTGCTGGCTCCGGTCGGGTTCGGATGAGGCCCGTGCTGGCGTGGCTGATGGGCGCTGGGGCGGGGCAACCGGTACCCTGCAGCGCCGCATGAGGATCGGAGTCCCGAAGGAGACTGCCGACGGTGAGCGCCGCGTCGGGCTGGTGCCCGAGGTCGTGCGCACGCTCTCCGGCGGACTGTCGGGCGAGGCCAGCAGCGCCGTCGATGTTGTAATCGAACGGAGCGCCGGCGAGGGGGCGCTGATCCCGGACGCGAGCTTCGAGGACGCGGGCGCCCAGCTCGCGGATGCCGGCGCAGCGCTCGGCTGCGAGATCGTGATCAAGGTCGCGGTGCCCAGCGCCGAGGAGACCGCCCAGCTGGGGCGCGACACCGTCCTGATCGGCTTTCTGGCGCCGCTGACCAACGGCGACGGGATCAAGGCGATCGCCGACACCGGCGCGACCAGCTTCGCGCTCGAGGCGGTGCCCCGGATCAGCCGCGCACAGTCGATGGACGCGCTCTCGTCGCAGGCCAACATCGCGGGTTATCGGTCGGCGCTGATCGGCGCTCAGGAGCTCGGGCGCTTCTTCCCGATGCTGATGACGGCGGCCGGGACGATCCGCCCAGCGACCGTGCTCGTGCTGGGCGCCGGGGTCGCCGGGCTGCAGGCGATCGCGACCGCGCGCCGGCTGGGTGCGGTCGTCCAGGGGTTCGATGTCAGGGCCGCGGTCAAGGAGCAGGTCGAGTCACTCGGAGCAAAGTTCCTGGAGTTCGATCTCGGCGGCGACCTGGAGGGCGAAGGAGGCTATGCCAAGGAGCTGACGGCCGAGCAGCAGGCCCGCCAGCAGGAGCTGATGGCCGAGGCGATCGGCAAGGTCGACGTCGTGATCACGACCGCGTTGGTGCCCGGTCGCCGGGCGCCGATTCTGGTCACCGAGGAGGCCGTCAAGCTGATGAAGCCGGGCTCGGTGGTCGTCGATCTGGCCGGCGAGGCCGGCGGCAACTGCGAGCTGTCGGTCCCCGGCGAGTCGGTCCTGCGCCATGACGTCAAGATCCTCGCGCCGCTGAACGTCCCGAGCACGATGGCCGAGCATGCGTCCCAGCTCTACGCCCGCAACATCCAGGCGCTGCTCGGGCTGATGATCTCCGGCGAGGGCGCGCTCGAACTCGACTTCGACGACGAGGTGATCGCCGGCGCCTGCATCACGCGCGGAGGGGAGATCGTCCACGAGGGCGCCAAGGCCGCGGCGAGCGCCGCCACCGCGGGTTAGGAGGCAACGTTGAGCACCGTCACCGAGCTCGCAATTCTCGTCCTTGCGGCGTTCGTCGGCTTCGAGGTCATCTCGAAGGTTCCGAACACCCTCCACACGCCGCTGATGTCCGGCACCAACGCGATCCACGGGATCGTGCTGCTCGGCGGCCTGCTGTTGATGCATGAGGCGACCGGAGTGCTCGAGCACGTCCTGTTGGTGATCGCGATCGCGTTCGGGACGATCAACATCGTCGGCGGCTTCCTGGTCACCGACCGGATGCTCGGGATGTTCAAAGGCAAACCCGACCGGCCACCGGCCGACGACGACGACGGCGGGAGCGACGGCAAGTGATCCTCCCGGCGGTGTTCCTGCAGAGCACCAACTTCATCGACATTCTCTACATCGTCGCGTTCTCGCTGTTCATCTACGGGATGAGCGGACTCACCGGCCCGCGCACAGCCGTTCGCGGCAACAAGATCGCGGCCGTCGGGATGGCGATCGCGGTGGTCGCGACGCTGCTGACCCCGCACGTCCTGTCGGGCTCGGCGACCCCGTGGCTGATCGCCGTCGGGCTGCTGATCGGGGCCGCGATCGGGATTCCGGCGGCGCTGCGGGTGCACATGACCGCGATGCCCCAGATGGTGGCGCTGTTCAACGGCGTGGGCGGTGGCGCGGTCGCTCTGATCGCATGGATCGAGTACCGCCACCACTTCTACAGCGGCGGCAGCCCCTGGGCCGAGAAGGCCGAGATCCCGACCCTGTTCGCCGCGGTCGTCGGCTCGATCTCGTTCTGGGGCTCGAACATCGCGTTCGGCAAGCTCCAGGCGATCCTGCCCAGCCGCCCGATCAAGCTGCCCGGCCAGGCCGTGATCAACGGCGTCCTGTTCGCGATCTGCGTCATCACGGCGGTGGTGCTGGCCGCCGGCGCGCACTCCCAGGGTCTGTTCTTTGTCGGGATCCTGCTCGCCGCCGCGGCGCTGGGGAACATGGTCGTGCTGCCGATCGGCGGCGCCGACATGCCGGTCGTGATCTCACTGCTGAACGCGTTCACCGGTCTGTCGGCCGCCGCGACCGGGATCGCGCTCAACAACACGGCGATGATCGTCGCCGGGATGATCGTCGGCGCCTCGGGCACGATCTTGACCAATCTGATGGCCAAGGCGATGAATCGCTCGGTGCCTGCGATCGTGGCGGGCGGCTTCGGCGGCGAGATCGCCGCGCCGGCCGCTGGCGCCGGTGAGGCTGGGGGCACGGTCCGCTCGACCTCGGCCCAGGACGTCGCGATCCAGCTCTCCTACGCGCGACTGGTGGTGATCGCTCCGGGCTACGGGATGGCGGTCGCTCAGGCGCAGCATGCCGTCCGTGAGCTCGAGCGGGCTCTGGAGGCCAAGGGGGTCGAGGTCAAATACGCGATCCACCCCGTGGCTGGACGGATGCCGGGACATATGAACGTGCTGCTCGCCGAGGCCGACGTTCCATATGACCTGCTCAGGGAGATGGACGACATCAACCCGGAGTTCAGCCGCACCGACGTGACGCTGGTGATCGGCGCCAACGACGTCACCAACCCGGCCGCCAAGAACAACCCCGGGAGCCCGATCTACGGGATGCCGATCCTCGAGGTCGACAGATCCGGGGCGGTGATCGTGCTCAAACGCTCGATGGCTTCCGGCTTCGCCGGCATTGACAACCCACTCTTCTACGAGCCCAAGACCTCGATGCTGTTCGGCGACGCCAAGGCTTCGGTGAGCGAGGTCACGGCCGAGGTCCAGGCGCTGTAGCCGAATTTCCGGTTACGTTGTGTCCCGGTCGGCTAGATTCGCGGCTGAGAACCCCACCGAACGAGGATCGAGCATGGACCCCAACCGCCTGACCGCGATTCCGATCTTTTCCGACCTCTCCGAGGAGGAAGCCAACCGTCTGGCCGCGTTCGCGACCGAGACCAGCGCCGCCGAGGGCCAGATCCTGATGAAGGAGGGCGACTACTCGGTCGAGCTGATCGCGATCGAGGAGGGGACGGCGGACGTGATGCAGGGTGGCAAGAAGATCGCCTCCGTCGGACCGGGCGACCTGATCGGCGAGATGGGTCTGATCGAGCGCCGGCCGCGCAACGCCGACGTGATCGCGAGCTCGCCGATGAGGCTGATCAAGCTGACCCACTGGGAGATCCGGCGGATGTCGCACGACACGGTGGACCGGATCAAGGCGACGATCGATGCTCGGCGCACCGACGGCACGGCCGACCCGGCCGATGCCGCCGGCTAGACATCCGTAGGCGCAAGCTGCAGGCGGTCTGCAACGCCGCGCCCAGCGGCTGCACTCGTGGGTCCACTTTTCTGGAGGCTCTAGACCTGGAGCCAGTGCAACGGCGCTCCTTTCTCGGTCGCGCCGGGGTGTCACGACGAACGCTGTCGGGTGATGAAGCCGCTGCGAGCTCTGACGATTGTCCTGCTGGCAGCCATGTTTGCGCCCGCGACGGCGCTCGCGGGTTCAGGCGGAGCCGGTCTGGCGGGGCCGTCGAACCCGACCGGGATCGTCAACCCGACGCATCGGGGCGAGGTCTTCAAGCGCGTCCTGCGCAAGGGCGACCGGGGGGTGGACGTGCGGACGCTGCAGTCGTGGCTGACCGACGTCGGCTACGCGGTACCCGAGACCAGTTACTTCGGGCCGATCACCAAGGGCGCCGTGACACGCTTCCAGCGAGCCAATGCGCTCAAGCCGGCAAGCGGGACGGTCGGCAGGCGGACGGCGACGTCGCTCGAAGCAGCGGTTCAGCGCGCGACCAAGGGAACCGGCGTCGACGCCGGCGGTGGCTCGACTCCGGGCGCGGGCGGCATGGTGTTCCCGCTGCGACCGCTCTCCAGCGTGGTCCCACCGAGCAGTTGGACGCTTGACCAGGGGATCGACATCTCGACGGTCGGCGCGGCCTGCGGATCGCGCGTGGTCGAGGTCGCGATGGCGCCCGGCAGGATCGTCCAAGAGGGGATCGACGGGTTCGGGCCCTACGCGCCGATCATCAAGGTCTCCAGCGGTCCCTACACCGGCCGCTACATCTACTACGGCCATGCCGCGCCGGCGCTCGTCCCGGTCGGCGCGACCGTGACGACCGGCGAGCCGATCGCTGAGATCGGCTGCGGCGACGTCGGCATCTCGAGCGGGCCGCACATCGAGATCGGGATCAGCGCCCCCGGCGGTCCGCCCTGCTGCCCCGGCTATCAGCAGACCTCGCCGGCGTGGTACGACGTGGTCCTCGGCCTGTACCACAAGGCCGGCGGCTGACGCTCTGATCTGAGCCGCTTTCGAGGCGCGCCTGCAGTCCGGCTATCTTGACCGCAGATGGTGACCCGCGACCGCGCGCTCGAGACGCTCGCCGGCGAGCAGTTCGACATTGTCGTGATCGGCGGCGGCATCACCGGCGCCGGAGTCGCGCTCGACGCCTCGTCGCGCGGCTACAGCGTCGCGCTGCTCGAGCAGGCCGATTTCGCCTCGGGCACCAGCAGCCGCTCGTCAAAGCTCGTCCACGGCGGTCTGCGCTACCTGCAGAACTTCGATCTGGGCCTGGTCCGTGAGGCGCTGCTCGAGCGCCAGCTGATGGTCAAGCTCGCGCCGCACCTCGTGCGCCCGCTGCAGATGGTGGTGCCGGCGTTCGACGGCGCGCGGCCCGATCGCCTGACGGGAATCGGCCTCAACATGTACGACGTGATGGCGGCGCCGTCGCTGCGGGCCCGTCGCAGCGCGCGACGGGGTGGGCCCGAGCCCGGCGATGCCGACTGGAGCCCGGCCAGGCACCGCGTCATCTCGGGCGAAGAGGTCACCGAACTGCTGCCGGCGCTCGCGCGACGCAACCCGACCGGCGGCTATCTCTTCTACGACTGCCAGACCGACGACGCGCGGCTGGTGCTGACGGTGCTCGGGGAGGCCGAGCGGTTCGGCGCGATCTGCGCCAACCGCGCCGAGGTCACCGAACTGACCAGCGGCAACGGGCTCGAGCCGGGCGTGACGGCGGTCGACCGCGAAACCGGCGACTCGTTCGTCGTCCGTGCCGACAACGTCGTCAACGCGACCGGCGTCTGGGCCGACAAGATCCGCGCCGAGGAGCTCCATTCCGAGGCCGAGGTCCCAGCGATCGCGCCGAGCCGGGGGACCCACATCACGCTCTCGCCCGACGATCTGCCGCTGGTCGCCGGCGCGATCGTGCCGGTCGGGGACGGGCGCTCGATCTTCGCGCTGCCGTGGCTGGGGCGGAGCCTGATCGGCACGACCGACAACAACTACGACGGCGACCTCGAGCATGTTCAGCCGTCGCTGCGGGACGTGGACTATCTGCTGCAGGCGGTCAACGAGTTCTTCGAGGTCGAGCTCGGCCACGAACACGTGACCGGCGCGTACGCCGGCGTGCGGCCGCTGATCTCGAGCGGGGACAGCCGCAAGTCGGTCGACATCTCGCGCAAGGCCGAGCTCTATGAGACCTCGAGCGGGCTGATCACGATCACCGGGGGCAAGCTGACAACCTGGCGGCGGATGGCAAAGCTGGTCGTCGACCGGATCGTCGAGCGCGATGGGCGCGACGCACCGTGCCGGACCCAGGAGATCCAGCTCGGCGCACCGATCGACCCGTCGGAGCTGAGGCGTGTCGAGGGAGTGCGGGAGGAGTCCTATCGTCGCCTTGCCGACCGCTACGGCTTCGCCGCTCAGCGGGTGCTCGAGGTTGCGTCGAGCAGCGGCGAGCTCGCCCAGCAGATCGTGCCGGGCCTTCCCGACCTGCTCGCCGAGGCGCGCTTCTCGGCCCGCAACGAGCAGGCGCGGACCGTCGGCGACGTCCTGTTGCGCCGCACGCGGCTCGGGCTCCTGGCCGCGCGCGAGCTGTCGACGGCCGACGGCGCGGTCGCGCTTCGCGTCGCGCGCGCGATGGCGTCCGAGCTGGGCTGGGACGAGCCACGGATCCGGCGCGAGGCCGAGCTGTTCGCCGGCGAGGCAGAGGCCGAGGGCCTCGTCATATCTGACGGTCATTAAGCTCAGCGCGGATGGACGAGCTGAGCGAGTTCTGCTTCCGGCTGCTCAATGACCGGGACGCCGCCGCCGCGGCGGCGCAGGCTGTTCGCGCCGCAACACCCGAGCGGATCGACCTGCTGGCGCTCGCGGTGCGGGAGTGTCGGGCGCGGCTCGTTAACGGAGAACCGCCGGCCGGGTCGCCACCGACGCGGCCACCGCGTGATCTGCCCGAGGCCGTCGCCGGCGAGCTGGCCGCGGCCAGTGCACGGCTGCCGCAGCGCCAGCGCGAGGCGCTTGCGCTGCGTGAGCTGCTGGGCCTCTCCCATCAGGAGATCGCGGCCGTGCTCGGAATCGAGCCGACGGCGGTCCCGCAGTTGCTCGCCCGGTCGCGGTTGCGGCTGCGCGCTGAGCTGCGCGACGCGTCGGCGCCGTCGGGCGACTGTCCCGAGCACGACCGGACGCTGCGCACCGCGACCCTCCGGCAGGACGGAGAGCCCGCTCCGGCCGCCGATGACGACTGGCTGATCGATCATCTCGGTCACTGCGGCGGTTGCGCCCGCGCGCATGCGGCGATGCTCGAGGCGTCGGTCTGCTACCGCGGCTGGCGCGTGCCGGCGCCGGCGGGCTCGTGAGCGCTCCACCGCTGGTCCTCAGGACCCAGTCGGGCGAGCTCGAGCTCGGTGGCCGACCGTGGCTGATGGGGATCGTCAACGCCACGCCGGACTCGTTCTCGGACGCTGGACTCAATCAGACGCTCGATCAGCGCGTCGCCCTCGCGCGCTCGCTGCTCGAGGCAGGCGCGCGGCTGATCGACATCGGCGGCGAGTCGGGGGTCACCAACCGGCCGCCGGTGGCGCCCGAGGAGGAGATCGCGCGGGTCGTGCCGCTGATCGAGCGCGTGACCACGGAGCTCGGCGCACGGGTGTCGGTCGAGACCTACAAGCCTGCAGTCGCCCGGGCCGCGATCGCCGCGGGCGCGGCGATCGTCAATGACGTCAGCGGCCTGCAAGATTCCGAGCTCGCCGAGGTCTGCGCACAGACAGGCGCCGCGCTGGTGATCATGCACACGCGCGTCGCGCCCAAGCAAAAGCTTCGGGACCCGTCATACGACGGCCGGGTGGTGGCGGACGTGCGCGAGTTCCTGGCGCAGCGAATCGAGCTCGCGACCAGCCGCGGGATGGCCTTTGAGCAGCTGATCCTCGACCCCGGTCCGGACTTCGCCAAGACGCCAGCACAGACCGTCGATGTGCTCCGCGCGCTCGGCGCACTGCATGAGTTCGGCCGGCCGGTGCTGCTGGCGGTCTCACGCAAGGACTTCGTCGGCGCGCTCACCGGCCGCGCTCCGCGGGACCGGCTCGCGGGCACGCTTGCGGCGATCGGCCACGGAGTGCAGGCGGGCGCCCACATCCTCAGGGTCCACGACGTCCAGGCGGCGTCGGACTTCCTCGCTGTGCAGGCGGCGCTCGCCTCCGAGATTGACGTCGACCCGGGGCTGCGGCTCGCCGAAGAGCTTCGCTGGGAGCAGGTGCCCGCCGACGTCCGAGGGCCCGGCGACCGCGCAACGCGCTAGATTCTCGGGCGCTGCATCGCCGGCCGCTGGCTCAACGCGGCTGGAGCCCGCCGATGAACAAGAGAAGGAGTCACGAATGTCAGTACTTGATCGAAGCGCGCTGGAGGCCAGTCCGCTCGCCGACCTCCACGCGATCGCCTCAGAGCTGTCGATTGACGGCTACCGCCGGCTGCGCAAGGCCGACCTGATCGACGCGATCCTCGCCAAGCAGGAAGGTGCCGAGCCCAGGGCCTCGGCCGAGGACGCCGAGCCGCCCGACGAGGGTGACGCCCGCGAGGACGATGCTGCCGCCCGCGAGGAGGAGGCTCCCGCCCGCGAGGAGGAGGCCGACGCCACCGAGGACGAGGCCGACGCCCGCGAGGACGACGCTCAGGCCTCCGAGCAGGACGGCGCTGCCGACGACGGCGAGGAGCGGACCGGCTCACGGCGCCGCCGGGGCCGTCGCGGTGGCCGCGGCCGGGGCGCGGCCACGCGAGAGGAGCGCAACGAGGACGAAGCCGAGGAGCCCGAGCGCGGCGATCGGCCCGACGAGGCCGCCGCGGCAGACGACGAGCCGATCGTCGAGGGCGTTGTCGAGCTGCTCGCCAACGGGTCAGGATTCGTTCGCGTCTCGCCACCGGATCCGTCCGATGAGGACGTCTACATCTCCTCGGCTCAGGTCAAGCGGTGTGAGCTGGTGTCCGGGGACCGGATCACGGGCCCCAAGCGGGCGCCGCGCCGCTCGGAGCGGTTTGCGTCGCTGATCCGGATCGAGACGATCAACGACCGCCCCGCATCTGAGCTCGCCGACAGCGTCCGCTTCGATGACCTGCCGGCGGCGTTTCCGACCGAGCGGCTGATGGTCGGCCCCGACGACCCGACGCTGAAGGCGATCGACCGGCTGACCCCGTTCGGCAAGGGCTCGCGCGTGACGATCTGCGGCGATCCCCGCTCGGGCAAGACCCACCTGCTCAAGCTGCTGGCCGAGGCGCTCGCCGATCGCCAGGAGCTGTCGGTCCAGATCGTGCTCGCCGGCGTCAGGCCCGAGGAGATCTCGGAGTGGGCGCACGGCAAGGTCGCCCCGGTCGCGGCGCTCAGCTTCGCCGCGTCCGAGGATGCCCAGAACGGCGTGATCGAGCCGGTGATCGACCAGGCGCGGCGCCTGGCCGCGCGCGGCGCGGACGCGATCGTCCTGATCGACTCGCTTGACGGCTGCAGCCCACATATGGCCCGCAAGGCGCTGGCCTCGGCGCGCAACATCGTCGACGGCGGCTCGCTGACGGTGATCGCGACTGCGTCCGCGCCGGTCGGCGGCGAGACGACCGTGATCGCGCTCGATGACCAGCTGACGAGCGTCGGGCGCTTCCCGGCGATCGACGTGTTCGCGAGCGGCACGATCCGCCCCGAGCTGCTGGTCGGCAAAGACGGCGCCGACGCGATCGCCGCGATGCGGCTTGCGGCGTCGAAAATCGCCGACGAGTAGCGCCGCCGTCAGTAGGCGGTGCAGCGGCAGCGGTGGCGCGGGCGGCGCCTTGTACTGAGGCTCCTGCCCGCGCAGCCACAGCAGCTGATCGACCTCGGCGGCACAGGTCCCCTGCCGCTGCGCCACGATCAGCTCCACCGCGTGCAGCGCACAGGCCCGGATCTCGACCTCCTCGGGTGAGCCGTGCTCGAGCAGCTCGCCGCGGTCGATCCGCGCCACCAGGTCGGGCTCGAAGCCGAGGACGCCGTCGAGGCGCAGCACATGTGGGACGAGGTTGTCGGCGAACATCGTCAGCCGGCGCAGGTCTGCGAACGTCGCCACTCCGGCGCGCTGCAGGTCCGCGGCGGCGATCTGGGCACGTTTGAGAAACGGGATCTCGAGCTCCTGATATCGGGAGCTGTCAGCGAAACAGGGCCACCTGCCGAGCCGCCGCGCGAGCGCCACCGCCGAGCCGTCCGCGGCGTCAACGAAGGCGCTGAACGATCCTCCATGGTCGCGCTCGATTCGGGCTCCGAGATCGGACAGCGAGCTTGCGTAGAGGCCCATCAGCTCGTGGCCGGCGGGCTGGCCCAGCGTCTGCGCGACGGTCGGGGCGTCAAGGCCCGTCAGCTGGGCCGCGCTCCACGGGCCGTGCGCTCCGGCGTGGTCGCGCAGCGCGGCGGCGATCGTGCCGTAGCCCGACAGACCGTCGCGTTTACGGAGCGTCGGAAACCAGCCCGAGCCGAAGTTGACCGCATCGAGGGTCAGCCAGAAGGCGGCCAGCTGCTCGCGGTCGGGCAGCCGCGGCTGCTCGTTGTCGTCGTCCGCCGTGGGGCGGTCGGGCAGCTCCAGCGTCGCCGCGTAGGCGGAGATCGCGTCGGGCTCCAGCGCGACGCTGCGCGCCCGCTCGGTGACCGTTGCGCAGACACGACGGAGCTCGTCCACGGCGCACAGGATGACGCTCCTCGGCCGCGCCTAGACGCGCCGCGCAGGCCGCTAACGTGGGCCGTGACCGATGACCGAGCTGACAAACGACCTCGAGGCACTGCTCGCGGGGCTCAATGAGCCCCAGCGCGAGGCCGTCAGCTACGGCGACGGGCCGCTGCTGATCCTCGCCGGCGCCGGCTCTGGCAAGACGCGCGTGCTGACGCACCGGATCGCCTATCTGGTCGCGACCGGCGGGCGCCAAGCCCAACGAGATCCTGGCGATCACGTTCACCAACAAGGCGGCCGGCGAGATGCGTGACCGCGCCGAGCTGCTGGTCGGCCGTCAGGTGCGGGCGATGTGGGTGATGACCTTCCACGCCGCCTGCGCCCGGATGCTGCGCGCCGAGGCGCAGCGGCTCGGCTACACGCGCCAGTTCACGATCTACGACCAGGCCGATTCCCGCCGCCTGGTCAAGCGCTGCCTCGACGAGCTCGGGATCGACCCCAAGCGCTTCACGCCGGCCTCAGTCCTGTCGCAGATCTCGGACGCCAAGAACAAGCTCCGCGACGCCGAGGCCTACGGTCAGATGGTCGGCTCGTTCTTCGAGCAGACGGTGGCCGACGTCTACCGCTCATACGAGCGCGAGCTGCACCGGATGAACGCGATGGACTTCGACGACCTGCTCGTCCGGGCGGTGAACGTGCTCGAGCTGTTCCCCGAGGTGCGCGAGCGATACGCGAACGGATTCCGCCACGTGCTCGTCGACGAGTACCAGGACACCAACCACGCCCAGTACCGCTGGCTGCAGCTGCTCGCGGGCGAGCACCGCAACCTGATGGTGGTCGGCGACGATGCCCAGTGCCTGATTGAGGGCACCCAGGTGACGATGGCCGACGGCTCGCGGCGGCCGATCGAGACGATCGCGGTCGGGGACCAGGTGCTGTCGGCTACGGCAGCGGGGACTTCCGGGCCGCCGAGGTCCAGCGCGTCCACCGGTCCGAGCGCGCCGACGGGGATCGCGATCACCACCCGTCGGGCCGGCGGATCGTGAGCACGCCCGAGCACACCCACTTCGCCGGCCATGCGCACATCACGCTGGTCGACCGCGCTGCGCGCCCGCGGATCGAGGTCTCGCTGTGCGACACGCAATCGGGTGGAACGCCGGCGCACGCGGTCCGCTTCGCCCACCCGAACGGGCAGGGCTTTGACGGAACGACCTCGACGATGGCGAGCGCCGAGCGCGCGGTGGCTCAGATCGCGCGAGACGTGGGTGGCGTCGCGATCCGGCGGACCGCGCGGTTGGGCCGCGGCGGGTCGTCGCTGCCCTTCATGCCGGCGGCCTCGGTGCGACCGGGGATGGCGATGTTCGACCAGGACGGCGGCTACGACATCGTCGAAACCGTCGAGCGGGTCGCGCTCGACCGCCCGGTCTACGACCTCGACGTCGAGCACACGCACAATTTCGTCGCCGAGGGGATCGTCACCCACAACTCGATCTACGGGTTCCGCGGAGCCGACATCGCCAACATTCTCGAATTCTGAGGACACGTTCCCCGACGCCCACGTCGTCAAGCTCGAGCAGAACTACCGCTCGACGCAGACGATCCTCGACGCGGCCAACGCGGTGATCCGCAACAACCGCGGGCAGAAGCCGAAGTCGCTGTGGACCGAGATCGGCCAGGGCGACCCGATCAAGATCCGCGAGCTCGACGACGAGCACGCCGAGGCGCGGTATGTGACCGGCGAGATCCAGCGGCTGGTCGACGAGGGCACCTCGCGCGCCGAGATCGCGGTCTTCTACCGGACCAACTCGCAGTCGCGGGTGCTCGAGGACACGCTCGTGCGGGCCGAGATCGCCTACCAGGTGATCGGCGGGACGAAGTTCTACGAGCGGGCCGAGATCAAGGACGCGATCGCGTACCTGACGGTGCTCGTCAACCCGCAGGACGTCGGGGCGTTCACGCGGATCGTCAATTCCCCCCGGCGCGGGATCGGCTCGACCTCGATCTCGCGCCTGCTTGCACACGCGAACACGACCGGCGAGACGGTCTGGGAGCTGGCGGCGGCGCCCGAGGACGTGCCGGGCCTCGGCGCCCGCCGCGATCAAGGCGCTGCGTCGCTTCATGGGCACGATGGAGGTGCTTCGCGAGCGGCTTGAGTCAGGGGCCCCGGTCGCCGCGCTGCTCAACGAGATGCTGCGGGAGACCGGCTACCTCGAGGCGCTGCAGGCCGAGCGGACGATCGAGGCCCAGGGCCGGATCGAGAACCTCGAGGAGCTCGTCAACGTCGCGGTCGAGTACGACTCGGGCGCCGGGGACCAGGGATCGCTGGCCGAGTTCCTGCAGCAGATCGCGCTGATCGCAGACGCCGACACGCGCACCGACGACGACGGGCTCGTGACGCTGATGACGCTCCACAACGCGAAGGGCCTCGAGTACCCGATCGTGTTCATCATCGGCTGCGAGGAGGGCGTCTTCCCGCACTCCCGAGCGCTCGACGAGGGAGGACTCGAGGAGGAGCGGCGGCTCTGCTACGTCGGAATCACGCGCGCCGAGCGGGACCTGTACATGACCGCAGCGCGGACGCGAACCGTGTTCGGCGCCCGCAGCTACGGCGTGACGAGCCGCTTCATCAGCGAGATCCCCAAAGACCTGACCGACCGCGAGAGCCAGGCACCGCGGGCGTTCGGTTCCGTCCGCGCCCGGGCCACCTCGTGGAGCTCGGCCCCCGCCCAGGACCTGCCGCCGCGGGACGCACCCCCGCCGCCGTCATTCCGGCTCGGCGACGACGTCGTCCACGCCGCCTTCGGCGAAGGGGTCGTGACCGGCGTCGAGCCCGGCGGGATCGTCGTGATTCGCTTCAGCACCGACCGCAGCGAGCGCAAGCTGGTCGCGGATCTGGCGCCGATCTCCAAACGCTGAGGAATCGACTACCTTCAGGCACCGATGGCGGCCCCCAGCGAGGCTGACGAGCAGGCACCACAGCCTCCGGCAGAGGCCGCGGAGGCGACGCGACCGCCGCGCATCTACCGGGGCGAGTTGACGAGCGCGCTCAGCGCCCTGGGCCTCCTTGTGCTGATGTTCGCCGCCGCGTGGTACGGGGTCGCCGGCGTGCCCGACCCGTCGGCCGCGAGGCCAGCGGTCTCGACCGCCGAGAACGCTTTCGACGGCCTGACGATCGTGCGCTGGGTGATGCTCGCGACGATCGTGGCAGCGCTCGGGTCGGTGGTTCTTCACGCGTCACAGCGCTCCCACGGGACCCGGACCGACACGAGCCTCGTGATCGCGACGCTGGGCTCGCTCACATCACTGCTGCTCCTGTACAGGGTCCTGATCGTCCTGCCTCAGGGCAACCGGGTGATCGACCAGAAGCTGGGGGCGATCCTGGGCCTGCTGTGCGCGTTCGGAATCGCGCTCGGCGGGTTCGAGTCGATCCGCGAGCAGCGGACGCTTGCGAAGGCCGTCTCGCTTCGGCCGAGGCGGCGAAATCGTTTGGATTCGTCCCCTCCGGCGCGGTAGATTGCGTGGCCCGCCCAGGATCGTGGCGGTGACGAGGGCGGGACGGTTTCACCAGCTCCACGACCCGGCCGGGAGGTCACGTGAACACTGACAATTTCTCCAGGGAGGACTGGATCCTCGGCGGCATCGCGCTGGTGCTGATCATCGACCTGCTCTTCCTGCCGTGGTTCAGCATCAGCATCGGCGTGTTCACGGCCACCTCGACCGGGACCGCAGACCCCGACGGCTGGCTCGGAGTCCTGGCCGTCCTTGTGGCGATCGCGCTAATCGTCGATCTTGCGATCGACCGCCTCTCTCCCGAGACCGAACTGCCCTCGATCGCAGGCAGCCGCACCCAGACCCGCTTCGTCCTCGCACTGGTGACGTCGACATTCATCGCGCTGAAGTTCCTCTTCAACATCCACTTGAACCAGTTCGGCGTCGGCTTCTGGGCGGCGATCGTCCTGACCGGTGCCCTCGTCTACCTCGCCTACCAGGCCCGCAACGCAGCGGGCGTCGGGAGCGGGCGTCGGTACTGATCGCCCGATGACCGCTGGATCGCCTCGATGAGCTTTCAGTTCTCGCGACTGCGCAGCGGGGAGTGGATCGCCGGCGGCGGCGCGCTCGCGCTGCTGCTGATCTTCTTCCTGCTGCCCTGGTACGGCCTCACCGGGTCGGCGGAGCACTACGCCAAGCTAGCCGGCGTCTCGACGACGATCAACGGCTACAACGAGTACACCCACCTGCGGTGGCTGATCCTGCTGACGATCGCGACCGCGTTCGCGCTCGTGATCCTGCAGGCGACACGCCGCGCGCCGGCGATCCCGGTCAGCTTCAGCATTTTCGTCTCGGTGCTCGGAGTCCTGACGTCGGTGTGGCTGATCTATCGTGTGCTGATCAACGTCCCGAGCGGCGAGGGCCAGCTCGATCAGGAGGTCGGCGCGTATCTGGGGCTCGTCAGCGCTCTGGTCCTCACCTACGGGGGCTTTCGGTCGCTGCGCGAGGAGACCCGTCCCGATCTGCAGCGCAACGCTGCGATCCCGATGGTGCCGCTCGATCGGGTGCGCTGAAGGGTCGATGACAGCCCGGCAGTCTCGGGCCGCCCGCTCCTAGAATGGAGCCCCGATGCTCGACCGCGCGCAGGTACTACACGTCGCCCGCTTGGCGAAGCTGGAGCTCGACGAGGCTGAGGTCGAGCGGATGGCCGCCGAGCTCTCAAAGGTGCTCGATCATGTCGAGCGGATCAGGGAGCTCGACCTCGATGACGTTCCCCCGACCTCGCACGTGGTCGACGTCAACACGGTTCTGCGCCCTGACGAGCCGGTTCCGTGCCTGCCGCGCGAGGCCGTCCTTGCGGAGGCCCCGGAGCCGACCGACGGTGGCTTCGGCGTGCCCAGTCCGGGTGCATCGGCGCAGTGAGCGAGCTGATCGAGCTGACGGCCGCGGCCGCGGCCGCGAAGGTTCGGGCGCGCGAAATTGACCCGGCGGAGCTGTTCGACGCCTACCGCGAACGCGCTGCCGCCAACGACCTCAACGCGTTCACCTGGATCGCCGACCGGCCGCCCGCGAGCCCGCCGCCCGACGATGCGCCGCTCGCGGGGGTGCCGCTCGCGGTCAAGGACCTGTTCTGCACCGAGGGCGTCCCGAGCCAGGCAGGCTCCCGGATCCTCGAGGGATACCGCCCGCCGTACACCGCGACCGTGGTCGCGAAGCTGCTCGAGGCCGGGGCGCCGCTGCTCGGCAAGACCAACCAGGACGAGTTCGCGATGGGCTCGTCAAACGAGAACTCGGCCTTCGGCCCGGTCCTGAACCCTTGGGACCGCGGCCGCGTCCCGGGCGGCTCCTCGGGCGGCAGCGCCGCCGCGGTCGCCGCCGGGCTTGCCCCTTGGGCGATTGGCACCGACACCGGCGGCTCGATCCGGCAGCCCGCCGCTCTGTGCGGGATCGTCGGGCTGAAGCCGACGTATGGGGCCTGCTCGCGCTACGGGATGATCGCGTTCGCATCGTCGCTCGACCAGGCCGGCCCGCTGACCCGGGATGTGACCGACGCGGCGCTGCTCTTCTCCCGGATGATCGGCCACGATCACCGCGACTCGACCTCGCTGCCGTTCCCGGGCTCGATCGAGCCCCCGACCGCCGAGGACCTGCGCGGGATCAGGCTTGGCGTCCCGGAAGAGCTGCTCGGCGGCTCGGATGTCGGTGCTGGGATCGAGCCCGGCGTCCGCGCGAACTTCGAGGCGACGATCGAGCTGGCCAAGGAGCTGGGCGCGACCGTCGAGTCCTGCCGGCTCCCACACGCGCCCCACGCACTGTCGGCCTACTACCTGATCGCGCCGGCCGAGGCGTCGGCGAACCTGGCCCGGTTTGACGGCGTCCGCTATGGCCTGCGCGTCGACGGCGACGCCGATCTCGAGCACATGTACAGCGCGACCCGGGCACAGGGGTTCGGCCCCGAGGTCAAACGGCGGGTGATGCTCGGCACCTACGCGCTGTCGAGCGGCTACTACGACGCCTACTACGGCACCGCGTTGAAGGTCCGCACCAAGATCGCCGACGACTTCCGGACGGCGTTTGAGCAGTTCGACTTCGTCGTCACCCCGACCAGCCCCTGGACGGCGTTCGAGCTCAACTCCAAGACCGACGACCCGCTGGCGATGTACATGAACGACTTCTGCACCGTCCCGATGCCGCTGGCCGGGATCCCCGCGATCTCGATCCCGTCTGGGCTCAGCGAGGGGCTGCCGGTCGGCTTTCAGCTCGCCGGACCCGCGTTCAGCGAGGGCCGCCTGTTGGACGCGGCCTTCGCGCTCGAGCGGGCGATCGGCTTTGACTCGAGCAAGGCGCGCCGATGAGCACCGCGAACCGCAGCTGGGAGCCGGTGATCGGATTGGAGATCCACGTCCAGCTGAAGACGCGGACGAAGATGTTCTGTGGCTGCGAACTGTCGTTCGGCGATCCACCCAACGTCCACACGTGCCCCGTCTGCCTCGGCCTGCCCGGGGCGCTGCCGGTTCTCAACGCGCGAGCGGTCGACTTCGGGATCATGATCGGTCTTGCGCTCGAGTCCGAGATCGCCCCGCGGTCGCTGTTTCACCGCAAGAACTACTTCTATCCGGACTCGCCGAAGGGCTACCAGATCTCCCAGTACGACGTGCCTCTATGCCTCGGCGGACGGCTCGGCGATGTGCGCATCCACCGCGTGCACCTCGAGGAGGACGCGGCCAAGCTCGTGCACGTGGGGGAGAGCGGGCGGATCCACGGCGCCGATCGCAGCGTCGTCGACTTCAACCGCTGCGGCACGCCGCTGGTCGAGATCGTGACCGAGCCGGACCTCCACTCGCCCGAGCAGGCTCGCGAGTGGCTGACGCTGCTGCGCACGACGCTGCGCCAGCTCGGCGTGTCCGACGTCAATATGGAGGAGGGGTCGCTGCGCGCCGACGCCAACGTCTCGGTCAGGCCCGCCGGATCGTCAGAGCTCGGAACCAAGACCGAGCTCAAGAACATGAACTCGTTCCGGTTTCTCGAGCGCGGTGTGCGGGCCGAGATCGAGCGCCAGATCGGGCTGCTCGAGACCGGTGCAGACGTCGTTCAGGAGACGCTTCATTTCGACCCCGGCACGGGCAGGCTGACGTCGCTTCGCTCCAAGGAGGAGGCGCACGACTATCGCTACTTCCCGGAGCCCGACCTTGTCCCGCTCGTCGTCGGCGAGCAGATGCGCGCCGCCGCCGCGGCGGCGCTGCCCGAGCTGCCGGCCGCACGAGCAGAGCGGCTGCAGACCGAAATCGGGCTCGACGGCGATCGTGCGCGCGAGATCGCGTTCCGCCGTGAGTTGGCCGACTACTACGAGGACGCGCTGGCGTCCAGTGACGGGGGCCGCGACGCGGCGATCGCGATCGCCAACTGGCTGCCGCAGCTGGTCGAGCGGATCGGCTCGGATGCCGACCCGGCCGACAGCCGCGTCGAGCCGGCCGCGCTCGCGACGCTCGCGGCGATGGTCGCGGCCAAGGACGTCAGCCGCGACGCCGCGCGCGAGGTCCTGACGACGCTCGTCGAGAATGGCGGCGACCCGCGCGAGATCGTCGCGCGCGAGGGGCTCGGCGCGCTCAGCGGCGACGACGGCGACCAGCTGCAGGCGATCGTCGACGCCGCGATCGCGGCCGATCCCGATTCTGCCGACAAGGTCAGGGCCGGGAACATGAAGGCGATCGGGCCGCTCGTCGGCTACGTGATGCGCGAGACCAAGGGCCGCGCCGACGGCGGCGAGGTCACGCGGCTGATTCGGGAGCGCCTCGACGCGGAAAAGTAGCCCGAGCGCCTCGACCCGGTCAGGTAGCCGCACGGCGCATCGCCGCCGATCGTCTTTGTACGCAGGGCCAATGCGCAGCGCGGCGCTCCCGGCGATGATGCCCGCCATGACCCGTCCGATCACCGCATCGAAGCTGCTGCTGGTCGCCGACAGGACCGAGCCTCGAGCCCAGGTCGGTGCCGTGCGAGTGCGCCGTTTTCGCCTCGTGCGGCTGCCGGTCGCGGCCTGCTCGCTCGCGTCCCAGACGCCCGCATTCGAGCTCCGCCGCGGCTGCAACTGACAAACGGCTCGGCAGCGCCCCGGGTGTCGGTCGAGCCGGCATCCCGTCGCGCTACGCTCTGAGTATGAAAACTGAGATCGAAGGCTCGCGCACGCGTACGCCGATCGTCAGGAAGGCCTTCGCGGGTCTGGTTCTGGTCGCGGTGGCTGCGCTGGCGATTCACTTCATCATCGGCCTGGTCGTCGCCGTGTTCTGGATTGCGGTCGTGATTGCGGCGGTGATCGGCGTGCTCTGGGCCGTCCGGACGCTGTTCTAGTCGGGAGCGTCCGTGCAGGGCCTGGGCCTGCTCGTGATCCTGTTCTTCTTCGGCCTCGCCGGAGGGGTCGTCGGCAGGATGAAGGGGAGCTCGTTCTTCATCTGGTTTCTTGTCTCGTTCTGCATCCCGTTCCTCGGGCTGCTGGCAGCGGTCTGCTACCGCTGGGACAGCGAGGAGCTCCGTCGCCAGTGCCCCAACTGCGGCTCGGTGGTCAAGCTCCACGACGCGGTCTGCGTGCGGTGCGGCGCCGAGCTCGAGTTCCCCGAGGTGGCGATTGCCTCGGAGGCGTCATTCCGGCACCGGCCGGCCTGATTTCGGCCGGTTAGACTTGAAAATCCGGGCGCGCAGTCATGTGCCCGTGACGGCGAAAAGCGACCCTAAAGCGAGGAAGTCTGATGCGAGCAGTCGACGCCCTGATGGAATGCCTCAAGGCTGAGGGCGTGGACGTCGTATTCGGCCTTCCCGGCGGCGCCAACCTGCCGACCTACGACGCCTTCTACGACGCCGGGATCCGTCACATCCTCGTTCGGCACGAGGCCGGCGGCGGTCATGCCGCCGAGGGGTATGCGAAGGCGACCGGCAAGGTCGGCGTCTCGCTGGCGACCAGCGGCCCGGGTGCGACCAACCTGATCACCCCGATCTGCGACGCGATGATGGACTCGGTTCCGGTCGTGTTCCTGACCGGGCAGGTGCGGACCGAGCTGCTCGGCACCGACGGGTTCCAGGAGGCCGACACGATCGGGATCACGATGCCGGTCGTCAAGCACAGCTTCATGATCCAGCACCCGCTCGAGCTCCCGCGCTCGATCCACGAGGCGTTTCACATCGCCCGGACCGGCCGTCCGGGGCCGGTCGTGGTCGACATCCCACAGGACCTGAGCCGCGCCGAGATCCCGTACGAGCCCGTCGATGACGTCCATCTTCCCGGCTATCAGCCGACGACCGACGGCAACCAGAAGCAGATCCGGATCGCCGCCAAGGCGCTGGCGAACAGTCGCCGCCCGGTGATCTACGCCGGCGGTGGCGTGGTCGCGGCCAACGCCTCGGCCGAGCTGGTCGAGCTCGCGACCTCGGACCGGTTCCCGGTCACCTGCACGGTGATGGGCCTGGGCGGGTTCCCCGCCCCCCACGACCAGTGGCTGGGGATGCTTGGGATGCACGGCACCCGGACCGCGAACTACGCGATGGACGAGGCGGACCTGATCATCGCGATCGGGGCCCGGTTTGATGACCGGATCACCGGCAAGCTGTCCGAGTTCGCGCCCCGGGCGAAGTTCATCCACATCGACATCGACCCGGCCGAGATCTCAAAGAACGTCCCGGCGCACATCCCGATCGTCGGCGACGCGCGCAACATCGTTCCGCGGCTGACGGCCGAGTACCGCGCGCTGGCACCGGACCCGGCGCGGCTCGAGGAGTGGTGGACGCGGATCCGCACCTGGCAGGAGCGCCATCCGCTCGGCTACCAGGACTCGACCACGCTCGGAGATCAAGCCGCAGTTCATGGTCGAGGCGCTGTACGAGGCGACCGGCGGCGACGCGATCGTCACCAGCGACGTGGGCCAGCACCAGATGTGGGCCGCGCAGTACTTCCACTTTGACCGGCCGCGACGGTGGATCAACTCCGGTGGCCTGGGGACGATGGGCTTCGGGCTCCCGGCGGCGATGGGCGCCAAGGTCGGCTGTCCCGATGAAACGGTCGTCTGCATCGCCGGCGACGGATCGGTGCAGATGAACATGCAGGAGCTCGCGACCTGCGCCGAGGAGAACATCCCGATCAAGGTGTTCATCATGAACAACGGCTTCCTCGGGATGGTCCGCCAGTGGCAGGAGCTGTTCTGGGATAAGCGCTACAGCCAGGTCGACATGGGCCAGTGGCCCGACTTCGTCAAGGTCGCCGAGGCCTATGGCGCCACGGGGATCAGGCTCGAGGACAAGAAGACGCTGGTCGCCGACATGCGCGAGGCGCTGGCGACCGACGGCCCGGTGCTGGTCGACGTGCGCGTCTCGCGCGAGGAGAACACCTACCCGATGATCCCCGCGGGCCAGCCGGCCAGGAACATGGTGGGGTGAGCAATGCAAGCGACAACAGAGGCTCGGAGGCCGTGATGGGAGAGCCCGGAACCAAAGAGGTCCTGTCACTGGATGAGCTCGAAGCAGCCGTCGGGCTCCGCACAGGGCGCAAGCACATCCTCTCGATCCTGGTCGAGAACAAGCCCGGCGTATTGACGAGGATCGCGGGCCTGTTCGCTCGCCGCGGCTTCAACATCGACACGCTCGCCGTCGGACCGACCGACGACGACGCGCTGTCGCGGGTCACCCTGACGCTCGACGGCGCGGTGCATCCGATCGACCAGGTCACCAAGCAGCTCCACAAGCTCGTCAACGTCCTCAAGATCCGCGATCTCGAGCCCAACGAGACGCTCGCGCGCGAGCTGGCGCTGTTCAAGATCAGCGTCGACGGTGGCGCCCGTTCCGAGGTGATGCAGATCTGCGAGATCTTCCGCGCCAAGGTCGTCGACCTGACCAAGCGCTCGCTCGTGATCGAGGTCACGGGCACGTGCGAGAAGGTCGACGCGTTCGAGGCGCTCGTGCGGCCGTTCGGGCTCGTGGAAATGGCCCGCACCGGCGAGATCGCGATCTCGCGCGGGCGCGGGGAGACCTGATCGACCGGCTCGCACAGTCGGACGCTCGCGCCACCACCGAGTGGCTCGATCCCGAGACGCTGCGAAGGTTTGAGCGCCGCCTCGAGGCGGCACTCAAACGGGCCCGCTCGACCGGGTCGGTGAAGCTCGTCAGCGTGACCTGCCGCTCGCCGCTGGCGAGCGACCCGACGGCGGTCGTTAGCGCGTCCAGGCGCGCCGGCGAGCAGTGGTTCTGCATCGAGCAGCCCGATCGCGACGGGTCGGCGCTGGCCGCGCTCGGCTGCGTGCGGTCGCTGGAGTCCAGCGGCGAGCGCCGGTTCGCGGAGATCGACGAGACGTGGCGCCGGCTGGTGGCCGAGTCGCTCGCAGACACGCCGGCCGGACCGCCGGGCTCGGGCCTGGTGGCGCTCGGTGGATTCGCGTTCGCCCACGACGGGGGCCAGAGCCGGGGCTGGCGCGGATTCGCGCCGGCCTCGCTGACCGTGCCAGAGCTGTCGTTCGCGCGCAGAGCGGGGGAGGGGTGGATGACCGTCAACGTCTCGGTCGCCCCCGATGACACCGCCGATCAGCTGCTCGCAGGGGTTCGCAAGCGGCTCGCCGAGCTCTCGCTCGCGCCGCTGCCGTTGCTCGACCCCGCGCCGATGGGCAGATACGAGGTACTGAGCCCGATGCCGCCGTCGCACTACGAAGAGGCTGTCGCGGGCGCGGTGCAGCGGATCCGGTCCAACGAGATCAAGAAGATCGTGCTCGCCCGCGAGGTCGAGGTGCATGCCCCGCGCCCGCACGACCCAGCGGCGGTGCTCGGCGTGCTGCGGGAGGCGTTCGGCTCTTGCTACGTGTTCGCCGTCGGCCGCGGAGACGCCGCATTCGTCGCCGCCAGCCCTGAGTTGCTCGCGCGCCGCGAGGGCCAGCGCGCGAGCACGGTCGCCCTGGCCGGGTCCACCCGCCGCAGCGCCGACCCGGCCGTCGACGACCACCTCGGCGAGCAACTGCTCGGCAGCGTCAAGGACCGCGAGGAGCACGCGGTCGTGGTCCGCCGGATCGCCCAGACCCTCCGTCCGCACTCGGTCTGGGTCGCTCACCCGCCGGAGCCCGTGATCGTGCAGGTCGCCAACATCCAGCATCTCGCGGCCCCGATCCGCGCTCAGCTCGCCAAGCCGATCGGGGCGATCGAGCTCGCCGGCCTGCTGCATCCGACGCCCGCCGTCGGTGCCGAGCCGGCCGCAGCGGCGACCCTGATCCCGGCGCTCGAGGGCCTGGACCGGGGCTGGTACGCCGGCCCGGTCGGGTGGACCGACTCCAGCGGCGACGGGGAGTTCTGCGTCGCGCTGCGGTGCGCGCTCCTCCGTGGGACGGTCGCGACCTGCTACGCCGGCTGCGGGATCATGGGGGATTCCGATCCGGCCTCCGAGCTGGCCGAGACCGAGATCAAGCTTCAGGCGCTGCTGCCGGTGCTCGCGGGCTGAGTCGCCGCCGGCGCGAGCGCTGCCGATGCGGCATCCGCCACGCGACGGTGCAGCGCGAGGTTCTGCTCGCGGTCGGTGCGCACCTCGATGATCGTGGTCTGGTCCGCCGCGACCGAGCGAGTTACAAGCGCGCGGAACTCGTCCGCGCTGCCGGCCAGCTCGTAGCCGCACCCGTACAGGCGGGCGGCGTGCGAGAAGTCGAGCCCGTGCGGCGTAGCCACGTGCCGCTCAAATGCGTCCTTCTGGCTCGCCACCGGCAGGAAATGGAAGATCCCGCCGCCGTCGTTATTGAGCAGCACGATCGTGATCGACAGCCCCAGGCGCGATGCCGCCAGCAGGCCGCCGATGTCATGGGCGAGCGCGACGTCGCCGATCAGCAGCACCACCGGGCCGGCACCGGCCGCAGCGGCACCGAAGGCGCTCGACACGGTGCCGTCGATCCCGTTGGCGCCGCGGTTTGAGAGCACCCGCGGCGGATCGTCGCGCGCGGCGACGAACTCCTCGACGTCGCGGACGGGCATCGACGAGGCCACGAACAGCGTCGCGGCGGCGGGCAGCAGCTCGCCCAGCGTGGCGGCGACCAGCGGCTCTGAGAGCGAATCTCCAAGAACGTCGGCGACCGCGTCCGCGACGGCGTGCGTCCGCGGCCCGCCAGGACGTCAAGCCACCCCTCTTCGGCGGCGACGACCTCTCCCGACTCCAGCCCCTCCAGCAGGGTGCGCGCTGGGGCGCTGACGCGCAGGCCGACGACCGAGTCCGGGTCGTGCCAGGCGTCATCGGGATCGATCGCGATCTGGGCGGCGTCCAGACCGGCGAGCCACGCGCGCAGTGGCTTGGAGGTCGGCAGGTCGCCGACCCGCAGGACGAACTGCGGACGGTGCGCGGCAGCGAAGCCGGGATCCCGAAGCAGGAGGTCATAGTGGGCGATCGCGGCCGGGCCGCGTCGCGCGCCCGACAGCGGGTCGGCGAGCAGGGGAATCCGCGCTCGCTGCGCGAACTCGGCCAGCGCCGGCGCGGCCGCCGGATCACGCTCCTCACGACCCGCGACGATCACCACGCGGCCAAACGGGTGCGAGCCGCCCGACGCCGAGTCCTGCCGCGGTCGATCAACCGCGACGTACGGACGGCCGCCGGCACGGCCCGAGGTGTCGTCGGGCAGCGGTCCGTCGAGCACCAGCGGCTCGCGCAGCGGAAAGTTGAGGTGGACCGGCCCCGGTCGGCCGTCGAGCGCCGTCCAGTACGCGCGGCACGCGATCGTCCTGATCCAGCGAAGCCGCTCGGGGGTGCAGTCTTGCACCCCGACCTCGAAGAACCACTTGACCGCATCGCCGTAGAGCTTGAGCTGGTCGATCGTCTGGCCGGCGCCCGTGTCGCGCAGCTCCGGCGGCCGGTCGGAGGTCAGCACGATCAGCGGCACGTGCGCCTGATGTGCCTCGATCACGGCCGGGGCGAAGTTGGCGGCGGCCGTGCCAGACGTGCACGTGAGCGCGACCGGGCGGCCCGAGGCCTTTGCGGCGCCGAGCGCGAAGAAGCCGGCGCACCGCTCGTCGATGTGCGACCAGCATCTGATCCGCGGCTCTCGCGCGAGCGATAGGACGATCGGGGTGCTGCGCGACCCGGGCGACGTGCAGGCGTGCTCGAGGCCGCATCGCGCGAGCTCGTCACAGAAAGCGCGAAGCAGTTGATAGGAGTCGGTTGCGGTCATCATCTCGTGGTCATGGCGGACTCGCTCGTGCTCCTACACGGCTTCACGCATACCGGCGCGAGCTGGGCAGCCGTCATTGAAGCGCTCGGCGAACGCTACCGTCCGCTGGCTCCGGACATCCGCGGCCACGGCTCGTCGTCTGACTCCGAGCCGGTCGATCTCGAGCACGTGATCGGTGACATCGCCGCGCAGGCGCCGCGCTCGTTCACGTTGGTCGGCTACTCGATGGGTGGCAGGATCGCGCTGCACGTCGCGCTCGAGCTCGCCGACCGGGTCGACGCTCTGGTCCTGATCGGCGCCAGCCCCGGGATCGCCGATCCCGTGCAGCGCGCGCGAGCGCCGGGCGACCGACGAGCGGCTCGCCGACGAGCTGCGAGCGCTCGACGATCGAGGAGTTCGCGCGCTCGTGGGCGCGGACCCCGGTGCTCGCCGACCAGCCGTCCGAGGTCGCGGCGGCCGTGCACGCCGACCGCCTGCGCAGTACCCCGGCAGGACTCGCCCGTGCCCTGCGCGGCCTGGGAACCGGGGCGCTGCCTTCGCTGTGGGATCGGCTACCGGGACTGACCGCATGCCGACGACGCTGATCGCCGGAGAGCGCGACCGGAAGTTCACCGCGATCGCCTCGGAGATGGCGAGCCGAATGCCGACGGCTGAGGTGCGTGGTCGTCCCCGGCGCGGGCCACGCCGTCCACCTGGAGAAACCTATCGAGGTCGCGGCGGTCGATCGCTCAAGCTCAGAGTTGCGACGAAACGATCAATAAACCATGATCTAGAAGCTGGCTTTACAGGGTGGTAGCTTTTGACTAATCTCTAACCACGCATCAAATCAGGAACGACAGAAGGCGTAGGGGTAGCGAAACACGACAGGGCGCGCGTGCTTTGGGGGCGCCCAAGGGTGGGCAATGATGCGAACACTGGTAACGGGTGGGGCGGGCTTCATTGGCTCGCACGTAGTCAGACGACTGCTCGCCATGGGGCGAGAGGTGCGAGTGCTCGACAACCTTTCAACGGGGCACATCGAAAACCTCTCAGCCGTTGCCGACGAGATCGAGCTTCGTCGAGGGAGACATTCGCGACCTAGACGCCGTCCACGGCGCGATGCGCGGCTGCGACGCAGTCGTCCACATCGGCCGCGGTGCCGTCGGTCCCGCGGTCGATCGCCGATCCGACCACCGCGCACGAGGCCAACGCGACCGGGACGCTGAACGTGCTGCTCGCCGCGCGCGACGCCGGCGCCGCCCGGGTCGTGCTCGCGTCCTCGTCATCGATCTACGGAGCGAATCCGGAGCTCCCCAAGCGCGAGTCCCTGACGCCGCTGCCGATCTCACCGTATGCGGTCTCAAAGCTCGCCGCCGAGAGCTACGCGCGCAGCTTCTTCGATGTCTACGGGCTCGAGACGATCGCGCTGCGCTACTTCAACGTGTTCGGCCCCCGTCAGGATCCGCAACTCCGAGTACGCGGCCGTGATCCCGAAGTTCATCCGGCCCTGCGCAACGGGGACTCGCCGGTCATCTTCGGCGATGGCGAGCAGTCCCGTGACTTCACCTACGTCGAGAACGTCGTCGACGCGAACGTTGCGGCGCTCGAGACCGAGGGTGTGGGTGGCCGCGTCTACAACATCGCCTGCGGCCGGCGGATCACGCTCAACGCGCTGGCGCGAGAGCCTGCGCGAGGAGATCGGCGCCTCGGTCGACGTCGTGCACGCCCCGCCGCGGCCGGCGACGTGCGCCACTCGGTGGCCGACGTCAGCGCTCGCCGAGCAGCGAGCTCGGCTACGAACCGTCGGTCTCGCTGGCCGAAGGGCTGCGGCGGACCGTGAGCTACTACGCGGCCGTGGAGTCAAAGACCGGTCGACACCAAGCGCCCGGCGCTGCCACTCGGTGCCCGACGCGGTCGCCACCAACGGCTCAGCCGCCGCCGCCGGCGCAACGGCGAACGGCGTCGACGGGGCGTCGGTACTTGATCACCGGCGGTGCCGGCTTCATCGGCTCGCACCTGGCCGAGGCGCTCGTCACGAGCGGCAAGGCCAAGCGAGATCGTGATCCTCGACGACCTGTCGACTGGCCGTCTGAGAACATCGAGCACCTGCTCGGCGACGGTCCGGTCGAGTTCGTGGAGGGCTCGGTCACCAACGCCGAGCTCGTCGACGAGCTGATGGAGGACACCGACATCTGCGTCCACCTCGCGTCGGCGGTCGGGGTGCAGATGATCGTCAACGAGCCGCTGGACACGCTGATGCGCAGCGTCCGCGGGAGCAACGTCGTCATGCACGCCGCGTCGCGCCACAACGTTCGGGTCCTGTTCAGCTCGACGTCGGAGGTCTACGGCAAGCACACGAACGGCGCCCTGACCGAGGAGTCCGATCTGATCTTCGGCTCGCCGTCGAAGGGTCGCTGGACGTACGCGATCGCCAAGAGCTTCGGCGAGGCGCTGATCTACGGCTACCACGGCCGCGCGGCGGTCGACGCGACCGTCGTGCGGCTGTTCAACACGGTCGGCCCGCGCCAGACCGGTGCGTACGGGATGGTGCTGCCGCGATTCGTCCGCCAGGCACTGCGCGGCGAGGAGCTGACCGTGTACGGCAGCGGAGCGCAGACGCGCTGCTTCACCCACGTCCGCGACACCGTCGCCGCGCTGATGCTGCTGTGCGACAACGACGACGCGATCGGCAGGACGTTCAACATCGGCACCTCGACGCCGGTAGCGATCGTCGAGCTCGCGCGACCGCGTGATCGAGCGGACCGAGAGCGACAGCGGCATCGTGCTCGTGCCCTACGAGGAGGCCTACGGCGAAGGCTTCGAGGAGCTCGGAACGCCGCCGTCCCGATACGACCGCGCTGCGCAACCTCACCGGCTGGCAGACGCGTTGCACGATCGACGATGCGATCGACGACGTGATCGCGTACGAGCGCAGCCAGGGACGGACTCGTGGCGGAGTCTCGGCCGCCGATGTCGCCTGAGTTCAGCGCCGCGGCCGCGTTCGCGATCGCGGCGGTCGTCACCTTCCTGGTGACGCCGGTCGCGATCCGAGTCGCGGTCGCGGACGCAAGTTCTTCGACCAGCCGGCCGGCTACAAGGGCCACAAGGCGCCGACGCCTTATCTGGGCGGCACGGCGATCATCCTCGGCATCCTGGCCGCGGTGCTGCTCGTGCGCGGTCGCCGCCAGCACCCACTGGGTGATCATCGTCGGCGCGATCGCGATCTGGGCGATCGGGACGATCGATGACCGGGTCAACCTGCCGATCTCGTTCCGCACGCTCGTCGAGGCCGGGATCGCGGTGCTGCTGTGGTCGACCGGCCGCGGCTGGGACGTGTTCCACGACGCGCCCGCGGATCTCGCGCTGACCGTGGTCTGGGTCGTCGGCGTGATGAACGCATTCAACCTGATGGACAACATGGACGGCGCCGCGGCGTCGGTCGCGGCCGTGTCGGCGCTCGGCGCCGGCGACGCTCGGCGCTGATGTCCGGCGACTACGCGCTGGCCGCCGCTGTCGTTCGCCGTCGCCGGCGCCTGCTTCGGCTTCCTGCCGCGCAACCTCGCCAGGCCGGCCCGGATCTTCATGGGCGACGGCGGCAGCCTGCTGGTCGGACTGCTCGTCGCTCGAGTCACGATGGCTGCGGTCACGCCGGAGCTATCTCGGGCCGAGCGGCGTGGTCATCGCCGCCCTGCTGGTGGCGCTCGTGATCTTCGACACCACGCTGGTGACGATCTCGCGCAGCCGCGGCCGGTCGTCGCGTGCTGACCGGTGGCCGCGATCACCTCACACACCGCCTTGCGGGTCGCCTCGGGGCGCCACGGCGGGTGGCGCTGACGCTCGCGTCGGCTCAGCTGCTCGTGTGCGCGGTGACGATCGGCGTCGCACAGGCCGGAGTCGGCTGGGTGTTCCTCGCCGGCGGGATGTCGGTGATCGTCGCAGTGGTGATGCTCTGGCAGCTTGAGAGCACGGCCTGGTTCGAGCAGCCCGCGTCTGAATTCGGTGGCCGAAGTGGGCAAGGCGAACGCGGATGCGCTGCCCGAGCCGGCCGAACTCGGTCTGGGGGCGGCCGTTGCCGAGCCCGTGAGCCGTGGACTGAGCGCGGGTGTGCCGGAATTCGCCAGCCAAAAAGCCCGCACCTGACCGACCTGACGGGCGGACGCGCGCGTTATCTGACGCGCTGAGGTCGCGCGGTCAGCGGTGCCAGGTCACGCTGGTCTCGCCGCCGACGACCGCGCGGAAGTTGCCGCGTAGCGAGGCCGAGACCTTGCGGACGAACGTGCCGCCTGCCGAGGCCCGGATCTTGAACAGCGTTCTCCAGGAATGGCCCTTCTGACGCTGGATCGCGACCCTGCCGCCGTG
The DNA here is from genome assembly GCA_963730075.1 of uncultured Solirubrobacterales bacterium. Classification (GTDB taxonomy): domain Bacteria; phylum Actinomycetota; class Thermoleophilia; order Solirubrobacterales; family Solirubrobacteraceae; genus Palsa-465. The sequence goes on from CAVSQH010000008.1 coordinate 149,695, forward strand.
GGGGGCGATCCCCCAGACGTTGGCGGACTTGCCGGCCGGCATGACCACGAACGGGAAACGGTAGGCCTCGAACGAGAGCTTCTTTTGGCCGCTGTAGAAGTAGACGCCCGAGAAGTACGAGGAGTTGTAGTTGTGGCCGGCCTGGTCGCGAACCAGGTACCAGAGCACCGTGTTCACGCCCTCGCTCCAGAAGACGTAGAACGACTCGTCCATATACCGCGCCTGGGTCTTCAGCGAAACGCCGCCCGGGTTCGGTGGGTTCGAGTCGTAACCGAACTCGGTCACCCAGAGCTGCTTGTGCCCGCGTGGCAGCAGTCGTCCGGTGCGCAGCGCCTTCTTCTCGATGCGGGTGAGCCGTCCGAGGTCTGGGGCCGAAACATCGTCCGGGTTGAAAGCGCGCGTCAGTGGATCACCGACCTCGTATGGGTCCATCGCGAGCGCGTCGTAGTGGGCCGGGTTCGAGCACGGCATCGGCTTCAGCGCGGTCCGGCCGTTGAGACACAGCATCGTGCGCAAGAACAGCGCGGGGTGCATGCGAATCGGATTTGCCCGAGGTCCGGCCCCATACGGCGCAAGGCCGGCTGTGCTGACCACGTCGCTTCGATCGACGCCCTTGATGCCGTTGTAGAACGCGTTCATGAGCGAGCGGTACATCACCGGGCCGTTGGCGACATAGTTGCCGCCACTCTTGATCCACTGCGGCGCGAGGTGGACCTGCAGGTTCGGCTCGGCCCAGTTCTGGTAGTAGGTCACCCGGGGAAGCGTGTGGCCGGGGTTCAGCGGGTCGGGGAAATGGCCCGAGTAGCGCCTGGCGAGCGCAGCCGCGAACTGTCCGTATGCGGTCGGGTTCGGATCCCACGCGCCCTCGGCGACCAGATCCGCGGGCCCTCCGGGCGCCTCTGCCCATGTGGGGGCGTCGAGGACCATCAGGATTGGACTGATGCCCGAGCCCGCGAACTCGCGGATCCGAGCGTCGAGCGCGGTGAAGTCGTACCAACTCGCGTTGGGGTTGGAAGGATCGCTGCCCGGAGTAGGGGGCGTCGCCTCGTAGCCCCTCCAATCGACCTCGATCTGGACACGCTTGGCGCCAGTCGCGGTGGTCTTGGGCACCCATTGCGGGCCACCCGGAGCGGGGTCGAACCACACATCGTCGACGAACCCGAGCGTCAGCGGCCGGGCGGCCTGAGCCGACGCCGGGAACGCGCTCAGCGCGAGGCTGGACAGAACCGTCGTGATTGCAACCGTCGCGTACGTGACCGCACGCGCCCCCAAGCGGACCATTGTCCGAGTGTAGCGTCAGGTTCTGACACAAAACGCCAGTTCTTAGGTGGATTTTCGGTAACGGTGGCTAGGGAGCTTTGCTGAGTGGCGTCGTGAAGCGGGCCTTGGAGGTCGCCAGGCTGCTGGCGGGAGGGCTGCTCGTGTTCCGGCTGGCGCGCCGCCCGTGCCTCCCGCGACAATGCCGCACTGAGTGCCGAGGGCGGCTCGTCGCGGCCGCCTCGCTCAGGGGGCTTACGACACCCGGCGAGTATCTGCCGCGGTCGCTGGCGAATCGGGCTCGGTGTGGCGGTGCTCGCCGGGCGCCACCAGCGGATGGTGGCGGGCAGCGTTCTGCCTCGCTCTGATCGCCGGCTACATTGCTGTCGTCGGATGAGCCCAATGGGCGAGCCTGCTGCCGTTGTCGATATGTACGCTGGCGGCTGACCGCTTCATGACCACCGCGGCCGCGTTCTCGCTGGTGGCGGTCGTCGGCCTACTGCCGGATCTGAATGCCGCGGGCACCGGCGGGGCTCACCGGCCCGCGCGCGCGATCTCGCGTTGATGTCAGAGCGGGCCGATCTTCTCGGGACGGGGCTCTGACCGCGTGTACCATCGCCGCGTGCAGGAGTCTGGGCGTGAATCGGCAACACGTGAGCTTGGGCGCTGTCTGGTGACAGGCGCTGCCGGATTCATTGGCAGCAATGTCGTCGAGGAACTCTGCGAACGCGGCTGCGACGTGAGGGCGCTGTGCGCTACACCAGCCACGGGGGACGGGGCTGGCTAACCGACGTCGAGGAGAGGCAGCCCGGTCAGCTCGAGGTCATCCACGGTGACGTGCGCGATCCGGACCAGATGCGTCGCGTGGTGCAAGGGTGCGACACCGTGTTCCATCTCGCGGCACTGATCGGGATCCCATACTCGTATGTCTCGCCGCGCCAGAACCTCGAGACGAACGCCACCGGAACGCTGAACCTACTCGAGGCCGCACGCGCCGATGGCGTGGCTCGATTTGTGCACACCTCGTCGAGCGAGGTCTACGGGAGCGCTCAGTACGTGCCGATCAATGAGGGGCATCCATTAGTGGGGCAGTCTCCCTATTCGGCCACCAAGATCGCAGCCGACCAGCTCGTGATGAGCTACGTGCGGTCATTCGAGCTTCCCGGTGTAATCGTGCGTCCTTTCAACACCTTCGGACCCAGGCAGTCGATGCGCGCCGTGATCCCGACGATCATCACGCAGGCGTTGTGGAGCGACCGGATCCGGCTCGGGTCGCTGGACACCACGCGCGATTTCACGTTCGTGCGTGACACGGCCAGTGGACTTGTGCAGGCGGCCGGCACCGAGGGGATTGAGGGCGGCGTGTTCAACCTCGGATTCGGCGCTGATATCGGGATCGGCGAGCTGGCGGAGATGGTTCGCGAGCTGGTCGGAAACGATGCGCCGATCGAGCAGGAGGGCACTCGAGTCCGGCCGTCGGCGAGCGAGGTCGAGCGGCTCTGCTCGGATCCGAGCAAGGCACGCGCGGCGTTCGGCTGGCAGCCGCGGTTTTCGCTCCGCGAGGGGCTGGCGTTGACGATCGACTGGATCCGCGGCCGCGGCTCACAGGAGCGCCTCGAGGAATTCGCAGTATGAGCTTTGAAGCAGTCGTCCTCGCGGGCGGCCGGGGGACGCGCCTGCAGCCGCTCACGCATGTGTTGCCCGAGCCTCTGCTGCGATCGATCAGCGTCCGATTCTCGACGTCGTGCTCAGCTGTCTGGCCCGCGATGGTTGCGAGCGGGCGACGATCGCCGTCGGTCACCTCGGCCACATGATCGAGCTGTATTGCGGCTCGGGCGAGCGGTGGGCGCTCGAGCTCGATTACTTCCGCGAGGAGACGCCGCTGGGAACCGTCGGCGCGCTGGCGCAGATCGAGACGCTGCCCGACGAGCCGTTCATCGTTATCAACGGCGACGTGCTCAGCGACCTCTCATTCGGGGACCTGTTCGAGTCTCACAACGCGCACGGCGCCGAGAGCTGACGATCGCGACCTTCAGCCGCACGGTCCGCGACGAGCTCGGGATCCTCGAACGGGACGCCAACAATCGCCTCACTGCGTACCACGAGAAGCCCGAGCACCAGTACCTGGTGAGCATGGGGATCTACGTGCTCCAGCGTTCGGTGATCGACCTCATCCCGTCGGGTCAGCCGATGGACTTCCCGGCGCTCGTCCAGGCGCTGCTCGACGCCGACCGAGTCGTCTACAGCCACAGCCACGACGGGTACTGGCTCGACCTCGGGCGGCCCGACGACTTCGCCAAGGCCAATGACGAGTTCGGCCTGCTTCGAACCCGGCTCGGGGTGTGAGCAACATGCAGGCATGGCGAATCCCGCTTTCTGACCTCGACCTCGGAGCCGAGGAGGAGGAGGCCGTGCTGCGGGTGATCCGCAGCCGCTGGCTGACGCTCGGCGAAGAGGTGTCCGGCTTCGAACGGGAGTTCGCCGAGCTGCTCGAGGTCGATCGGACGGTAGCGCTGTCGAGCTGCACAGCGGCGCTGCACCTCGCGTGCGTCGCGCTCGGTGTGGAGGCCGGGGCGGAGGTGATCGTGCCGACGCTGACGTTCGTCGCAACCGCGAGCGCGGTGATCCTCGCCGGCGGCCGGCCCGTGTTCGCCGATTGCATCGACGACGATGACCTGACGGTCGATCCAGACGACGTCAGGCGACGGATCACACCGGCCACGCGCGGGATCATCTGTGTCCACTACGCCGGTTACCCGAGCCGCCTCGCTGAGCTTGGCGAGATCTGCGCTGAGCACGGGCTGTTTATGATCGAAGACGTGGCCCACGCGCCCGGCGCGCGGTGGGAGGGGCGCGCGCTGGGGACGGTGGGCGACGTCGGCTGTTTCAGCTTCTTCGGCAACAAGAACCTGACCACCGGTGAGGGTGGGATGGCGGCCGCACGTGACTCTGTGGTCGCTGACCGCATCCGTCTTCTGCGCGCGCACGGAATGACGACCACGAGCTGGGACCGGTTTCAGGGCCACGCGTTCGACTACGACGTCGCCGAGCCTGGGTACAACTACCGCTCGACCGAGCTGTCGGCGGCGGTCGGTCGGGCCCAGTTGCGCAAGCTGTTGCCCAACAACGCGCGACTCAACAGCTTGCTGGCGCGCTACCAAGAGCGGGTCGGGTCTACCCCGCAGCTGTCGATGCCCTTCGGCGGCCGCCACGGAGCCGCGCACCTCGCGGTCGTCCTCGCCGACACCCCCGCGCTCCGCGAGGCGCTGCGCGCCGGACTGCGTGAGGCGTCGATCCAGAGCAGCCTGCACTACCCGCCGGTGCACCTGTTCGACCACTACCGCTCGGCCTACTGCTATGGCGCGGGCGATCTGCCGGCCGCCGAGAGCATCGCGGCGCGTGCGGTGACGCTGCCGCTGTACGCGACGATGACCGCCGAGCAAGTGGACGAGGTCTGCGACTGCATCGATGGCGTTGTGGCCGACAAACCTGCTCGTTACAGCAAGCGGCCGATGTGATCAGCCCTCGGTCTCGTCGCCATCCCCGCCGTGTGCCTGCTGATACTCGTTCAGCACGGTCGTCGTCGGCCCGAAGTCCCTGACGCGCCCCTTCTCCATCCACACCACCCGCTCGCACACGCTGGCCACCTGGGCTGCGCTGTGGCTGACGAAGAACACGGTCCGGCCGGCAGCGTGAAGGTTTTTGATCTCCTCCAGACAACGCATCTGAAATGCACTGTCGACGACCGCCAGAACCTCATCGAACACATAGATATCGGCTGGAAACTGGACGGCGATCGCAAATGACAGACGTGCCAGCACGCCGCTCGAGAATCGCTTGACAGGCGTGTCCATGTGCCGATCGAGCTCAGCGAAGGCGGTTACGGCTTCCATCCGCTCGCCGATCGTGCGGCGCGGAATGCCGAGCGACGACGCAAACAGGGTGACGTTTTCGCGGCCCGTCAACTCCGGGTGAAAAGCGAGGCCGACTGCCAGAAGCGGTAGGACACGGCCCCGCACGAGCATCTCGCCCGCGGTGGGAAGTGTCGTGCCGGCCAGGATCTGAAGCACAGTCGACTTCCCCGAACCGTTGGTCCCGACAATGCCGACGGCCTCGCCTTTGGAAACCGTGAAATCGACGCCCGCCAAAGCCTCCAATGCCGGGCTCGAAGCAACCCACGGCCGTCGCGTGATCCGAGCGATCGTCCGGCGAAGACTCTGGAGCTCGCCGAGCTGATAGCTCTTCCCGAGACCTGTGGCGCGGACGGCAACGTCCGCTTTGGCAGCCGCCCCAGCCATGGAACGTCAGATCTCGTCCGCCATTGTCGTCTCGCGCCGCGAGAAGATCCGCCATCCGGCAATCAGGAGTCCGGAGGTGATCACGAGCGAGATGATGATCGGCCCTACGCTGGATGATCCTTGCCGGCTACCGCCCCAGCGTCCCGGCTTCGATGAGCCCGGTGAGTGGGTTGAGCTCGACGAGGTGCCGGAGTCCCGGCGACAGTCCGGCGAGCGGGTAACCGATCGGGGCGAGGAAGGTTCCGAGCTGCAGGACAAACGGCAGCCCGCTGATCACATCCCGGTAACGGACCGCAAGGGACGCGAGTATCAGCAGGATCCCGGCGGTCAGCATCAGCAGCCAGACGAGCGCGAGCGGAAGCAGGATGACACGCGGCGAGAGGTGGCCTGAGATGGCCGCACCGATGATCGCCGCCGCTGCAGTGACCCCGAATGATGGAATCGACGCGATGATCGCGGATGCGAGAAACGCGGCCCGCGGACACGGCGTGTAGCGCACGAAGTTGACGTTGGAGAGCATCGACGGCGTACCGATCGTCATCGCCGCCTGGAAGAACGCCCACGCGACCAGGCCGACCATCGCGAATACAGCGTACGGAACGTTCGAGCTATGGACGTTGCCGAGCCACCTGAACGCGACGACGAAGGCCAGCAGCAGGGCAAGAGGCTGTAAGATGAGCCACAACGGGCCGAAAATGGACTGCTTGTACTCGACCTTGAAGTCCCGCGAGGCGAGCACCCTGACGACGGCTGACTCCCGCGGTAGGTCACGGAGTCTCAGCCGGCGCTTGGCCGGAATGATTGTCCGCTCGCCTGGATCGACGGGCGGCAACGCGCGACGAGCCTGATCTTCTAAGCAAGACGCTCGTTGTCATGCTCCTCATCAAGTTATCGGTCGAGTCGCCAGCTGACATGACATCCGGGCACGTCATACGCTCCAATGGTTCCTGAGCCAGAGCTTAGTGCTGATCACCCGCCATAGGACCGTCTCGGTTTCCGTGGACCGCATTCCCGTGTCGAGCAGGCGACTGAGTGCTCGCGCGTCAAACCAACGCTCTTCGTACGTAGTCGCGCTCGTACGAAGGGCTTCACGGTGTCTATCGGCAAACTTCCATGTGATCCCGGGGTCGGCACGGAAGCCGATTTTGTCCTTGCGCAGCCTGACCCCGTCGGGAAGCGTACCGGCCAACGCCTGGCGCATCACGTGCTTCGTGGTGCTCCCATGGATCTTGTACTCCCCTGGCAGCCGAAAGGCGAATTCGACCAGGCGGTGATCGAGAAACGGAACGCGCGCCTCGATCGAATGCGCCATCGAGTTTCGATCCTCGAACCGAAGCAGGGTCGGCAGATGCAGCGCTGTGGCTCGCAGCAAGATTTCGTTGATCGATCGCGCGTGCAGCGCGCTCTCGTCGGCGCGGTGCCACTCCTGGCGCAGCGAAGGTGCTAGGACCGAAGCTGCGGGCGAAAGCTTCCTGCGTCTGAGGTCCCCGGCCCGGCGGAGCGAGGGAATCGCGCTGGCAAGCGCATCCCGCGAGGCCAGTGGCCAGGTCCCATAGAGCCGTCTGTAGTCGGCACCGAAGCGTGCATAGCGCATCATCCGCCATTGACGGAGATGTGTTCGAGCGACCATCGGTAGATAGGCGAGATAACCGCCTAGCACCTCATCGGCTCCTTGCCCGTCGAGCATGACCTTCAGGTCGGCCCGGCGCGCGGCCTCGAACACCAGCCACTGGGCGACGATGCTCGCCGTCCCAAAAGGCTCGTCCTGTTGGCGGGCGATCCGGGGGATGATCTCAACGACGCGGTCGGGCGAGGCGTCCACGTAGGTCATCTGAAGTGCCGTGTGATTCACGACCTGTTCCATGTACGGACGCTCGGAGTACGAGCCGTCCTGCGGCACATATCCGAACCCGTGATGAGCAAAGCTAGGAACCTGGGCGCGGCGCCGTAGGTCGTCGGCCACGCAGACGATGGCGGACGAGTCAAGACCGCCGCTGAGACAGGTCCCGACGGGTACGTCGGCGCGCAGGTGCAGGCGGATCGACTCCTGCAGCATGGTCGCGAACTCCCCGGCGGGGTCCTCGGGGACCATCTCGTCTCCGTGGGCGGGCGGAGCCCAATACTCGACCGGACGTACCGACCCCGGGCTCGAGATGTCAACCACCGCGCTGTGGGCGGCCGGGAGCTGAAATATCCCATCAAAAAAGGACGTACCGGACGCATCGCCGCGACCGATCAGCAGGAACTGGCGGACCGCCTCGACATTGGGTCGTAACTCGAGGTTGCCGCCCGCGATCAGGGCCTTGATCTCGGAGGCGAATCGGAGTACCCCGGCCGTGATCGTGTAGAACAGGGGCTTGATCCCGAATCGATCGCGCGACAGGAAGAGCTGGGACCGCTCGAGGTCAACCACTGCGAACGCCCACATTCCGACGAACCGCCTCACGCAGTCAAGGCCCCACTGCTTGTACGAGTTCAGCACCACTTCGGTATCGCCGTCGGTCCGGAAGTCGTGTCCGAGCCGCCCCAGCTCGTCCTTGAGCTCCAAGTAATTGTAGATCTCGCCGTTGTAGGTGAGCGCGCAGCGACCTGAAGCGTCGACCATGGGCTGGTCGCTCTCCTCCGTGAGGTCGATGATCGAGAGCCGCCTGTGAGCAAAGCCAACCGTGTACGGGCCCGACGTCACCTTTGCATCGTCGACCGAGGGCGAGGGCGCCACCCGCAGCGGCGAACCGGGCCGGTGGAGCAGGTAGCCGGCGGCGTCCGGCCCACGATGCTCGAGCGCATTTGACATGCGCCCGAGCACTGCCGGATCGACCCCAGTGGGCGCAATAACCCCTGCAATTCCGCACATCTCAAGCCCCCAAGTGAAATCTGATCCTGGACAGCTAGCTGATCGAGCCGCCTCCGATCTGTCGAGCCGGACCCTAGTATATGGGTGTGCCAAATGCCCATTCCCCGCTGTCGGGCCGCCTCGCCTACGCCGGTTTGACGGCTAGCACATTGGCAGCGCGCGGCGTCGCTGGCTGCCGTCGAGCAGTCGGAAAAAAGCACCCGCCGCCATCTCCCACTGGTCCTCTCCGGGTGCTGATGATCGCGAAGTATCCGTCCACGTGGACCGGGACGAAATATCGGCTTGTGACGTGGGCGAGGCGAATGCGCGTTCGCGGGCACCACGTGGAGCTGGCGTTTACGATGGCGGACAACCACGCCCAGCGGCTCTCCAACGACTGGTCGGTTAGAGGTCGAGCCGAGTACCACCTGCGCCTGCTGGACAGCCGCCTGGCCACGATCAAGCGTGCTGGCGATTTCGACGTCGCCTTGCTCCACATGACCGACGTCCCTTTTTGGGACCCCGGCCCGCCGTTTATTGCTCAGGCGATCCATGGCCTTGCCGGCCGGCTGATTCTGGATCTCGATGATCTCCCGATCGTTTCGGAAGAGTCCGAAATTGGTCGCAAAGCAAGGGCGCTTGGGGCACTGGCCGACGGTCTCACGGTCGGCAACCGCAGGCTGGCGTCTCAGTATCCGGGTCGGCCGTACTGGTGGGTGCCAACATGTCTTGAGCCACGCGAGTGGAACGTTCCTGACCGTGCGGGGCGTCCCGACCCACCGCTCCTCGGCTGGGTCGGGACGTGGGGCAATCTCGACGCCCTCGAGCTACTGGCCCCCGTCCTCGCGGAGGTCTGCCGTCGGCATGCCACGCGAGTGCGTGTTGTGTGCTCCCAGCCGGCGAAGCTGCCCGGGGTTCCGCAGGAGTTTGTTCCCTGGAGCGCCGCCAGTGAGCAGGCCGATCTTGAACCGATGGACATCGGGCTTGCGCCGTTGATCGACGCCCACATGCAGCGCCACAAGTGCGGGCTGAAGGCTTTGCAGTACATGGCGTCGGGATGTCCCGTCGTGGCGTCGCCAGTTGGGGCGCTCAACGACATCGTGGTCGACGGGGAGACCGGACTGCTCGCCTCCACCCAGCACGAGTGGTATCACGCCCTCGAGCGGCTGATCACTGAGCGCGATCTCCGGCTGTGTATGGGCGCGCGGGCGCGACAGCAGGTGGAGGAGCACTGGTCGTTCGACGCCCACGAGTCCACCTTTGTGGAGGCGCTGCGCGGTTTGAAGCCGTCCGGCGGCGCCTGATGTCCGCCCGGCCCCGCGGGCGAGTGCTGATCATCTCGCTTTCCGATCTGACACACGATGGACGAGTCCGCCGTCAGGTCGAGTTCCTCAGCACGACCTACGACGTGGTCGTCGCGGCGGTTAGCAAGCCGTTCCCGATCCAGGGCGTTCGGTTCGTGGAGCTCGACGCGGATGCGGGAGGTGTTTTTCGGCGCAGGACCGAAGCGGTCGGGCGGGTGGCTCTGCGGCTCGCAGGTCGCTATGAGCCGGCTTATTGGCTAGACGCCCGTATGCGGCGCTGGTACGAGACGTTGCGCTCAATCGGCGAGGTCGACGCGATCATTGCGAACGACCTCTCGGCGGTCCCGGTTGCGCTTCGTGCCGGCAACGGCATGCCAGTGATATTTGACTCTCACGAACATTGGACGAGTGAAAGCGCTTCGTGGACTCGCTTGCAGCGACTCAGCATGCGCCGAGCTCACGAGCGGATCGTAGATCAAGCGGTGCCCCGGACAAAGGGCATGATGACCGTCTCATCAGGGATCGCGCGCGACTACCGAGAGCGGCTGGGGATTGTTCCGTCTCTGGTCACGAACGCTCCGTTCTATCAGGAGCTCGGACCTTCGCCGGTCAGCACACCGATCAGGCTGCTGCACCTGGGCGTTGCCGACGAGCGTCGCCGCTTGGAGGACATGATCGACGCCGTCCGCTCGTTGAGTGACCGGTTCGTCCTTGATCTGTTTCTGGTTCTCGGCGGTGCGTATCGCCGGCGACTCGAACAGATGGTGGCAAGCGAAGAACGTATTCGCGTGCTCCCGCCGGTGCCGAGAGAACAGCTGGTCTCCGTTTCGAATGCTTACGACGTCGGCGTCTTCCTTCTCCCCCCGCAGTTTCCTAACCACGTCCACTCGCTTCCGAACAAGCTGTTTGACTACATACAGGCGCGCCTCGCGGTGGCCATCGGTCCCTCACCGGAGATGGCGGCGATCGTGCGCGAGTGGGATTGTGGCGTGGTGTCCGAGACGTTCGAGCCAGCCGTGTTCGCGGCCGCACTCGACTCTCTGACGATCGCCGAGGTCGAGCGCCTCAAGCAGAATGCCAACAATGCGGCGAAGGTCCTAACGGCCGAGCGGAACCGCGAAACAGTCCTTGGCCTCGTTCGACAAGCATGCCGTGAATGATTTCAAGCAAGACCGTGGGCCGTTCGTCGAACATGTCTCGCTCGCACGGCGCCCGAAACTTATCGGCGTTCCGTTAGAGCGTTAGACCAGCGAGTTTCGGCCTGTCAGGCGATCTCAAGCTACCCCAGGCTTGCTCACATTGGAACATCGAATGGACCGTGAAGCTGTATGACCCGGTCTGTACCTCGGATGAGCCTGGGATCCCTGTAGGCCCTATGGGCGCGGTGGTGGAGGCCGACCCAGCGCTTAGCGCGGGCGACCCAAATACGCGGACCAGCGCTCTGCAACGGCTTAGGAAATCACCTCGATCGGCGTCCGCAGGCAGCGACAGACACACCGCGGGTTCTAGACTTCCATGAATCGCTCCCGGAGCGGAGGTTTTCATCGAGTGTCACGACGCTGACCGGCATGGCTTCGCCAGTCGGCCCACCGAGCTGATCAACGAGATTGCGTACCACGCGCCCTCTGCGTGACACCAGAGTGACGCGCGACGACCCAAGAAGGGTCAATCGCGTTGAGGTGCCCGATGGTGGCTCGGAGTTCATCAGCCCGCGCTTGATCGATCCGCACATCCTGGTGGCAAAGCAACGGCATAGCCATTGCCGCCCTCTCCGATGCGAGTGATCGCCGCCTAGGTGAGTTCTGGGCTGTTTTGTTTTGACTGATGTGTCTGGCTGGCTCCTGCGCGGAGCTCCGACAAGAAGCAGAACGCGCCCGATCACTCGGGCGACGGTGGCGAGGGACCTGTCGCATCCCCGTTCACCGTAGCGCCCCACGAGCAGCTCGTGGCTCGGACTGCCCTCCGGCCAGCGAATCTGGCGAACGCTACCGGGCCTGGGGCGTCGGTCGCGCTGCGCATCGCGGGAAACTCGCGTGGACTTCATTTGTCACAGCGTCGCTCGTCGGGCTGCTTCGAGGTATGCCGACAGATGTCGCTCCGTCGAGCGGTACGTCCACCGAGGACCGCCACTCCCTTGTCGCCCTCGCGGCGGTGCTCATCGGACAGGTCCGCTCGCTAGCTCGACGTGAATGAATGCGCGACGCGACGATCCCCAATCGTCCTGGCCCTACGGGACGTCCGAGCTAGCGACACCTCCGGTGCGATTTAGCTCCAGCGTCGGCCGAAAATCAGCGTAAGGTCAGTCCGGTGTGGAAGCTCCCGAGCAGTCCGAAGGCGTCGTGGAAGTCGGTCACGACCTGGTCGCCAAGGATTGTCTTCGTAGGATCCATGCTTCTTCACCAAGTCGCCATTTCCGAGACCGGTACCTAGCTATAGCTAGGCCGCCGCCCGCCGAACGGTCCCGGCCACTGCGTCGATTTCGTCAGGCCGCAGCTCGGGAAACATCGGCAGAGAGAGAAGCTCCTTTGACCACGCTTCGGTGTTAGGAAAGTCGCCTGTGCGATAGCCGAGCTGCGCGAGCGCAGGCTGAAGATGCAATGGAACTGGATAGTGCATTCCGGAGGCAATCCCTTGCTCCGCCAGCGCGGCACGGACCGCGTCGCGCTTCGGGGTGCGCACGACATACAGATGCCAAACGTGCTCGACATCCGGAGCGACCCATGGAAGCTCCGTGGCCGTGTCGCTAAGGGCCTCGGTGTAGGTGGTGGCGTGCATACGACGCAGCCGATTCCAGCGATCGAGGTGCCGGAGCTTTACGCGCAGGACTGCCGCCTGCACAGTGTCGAGCCGCTCGTTGGTACCAAGCGTCAGATGCTCGTACTTCTTCGCCTGGCCGAGGTTCCGCAGGATTCGAATCCTGTCAGTGAGCTCCTGGTCCGAGGTGGTGATCGCTCCGCCGTCTCCATACGCTCCTAGGTTCTTGCCGGGATAGAAGCTGAAGGCGGCTACGCGTCCGAGGCTCCCCGCGCGACGCCCACGGTACAGGGCGCCGTGCGCTTGGCAAGCGTCTTCGATCAGGATGATCCCGCGCTCAGCACATAGAACGGTCAATGGGTCGATCGCGGCGGGCTGGCCATAGAGATGGACTGCGATGACTGCTTTCGTGCGAGGCGTCATAGCCAACTCAACTTGAGCTGGGTCGATCGTCGCCGTACGCGCATCGCAGTCGACGAGCACTGGCCGAGCCCCCACCCGTAAGATCGGAAAGATCGTGGCGATGAAAGTGTTCGCCGGCGCGATTACTTCGTCCCTGGCCTTAATCTCGAGCGCTTCGAGCGCGAGCTGGATCGCAGCCGTGCCCGAGCCGACGCCGATACACGACACCGTGTCGCAATAGGCCGCAAACTCCTCTTCGAATCGCTCAAGCTCCTCGCCTAGGATGTACTGGGTTGAGGCGACGGCTGAGAGAAGGGCTTTGTCGACGTCGTCCTTGATGGATTGGTATTGGCGAGCGAGATCGAGAAACTCAATGTTCATTCGAGCTCGTTTCGCTTGGAGCGAGCTGAACGGGTGCACCTCCGGACCGCAGGGAGTCACTTGCGGCCTCAAGCGCCGCCACGACGGTCCGCCCCTCGATGCCACCTGATTCTGGGCGCTGCCTCGTACGACAGCACTGTATGAAATGCATGACTTGCTCTTTCAGCGGCTCGTTTGCGGGAACTTTCGGGATCTGGATCCCCGCGTCTCTGATGAGCGCTTTGAATTCACCGTACTCGGTACCACGAGCAGACTCGGAGACAGCCTCGTAGCTGGCACCGCGGTCATAGATTCGAAGGTTCTCATCTGGCGCTATGTCATCGAACACGACCATTCGGCTGTCGCCGACGACCGTCGTGCGCCGCACCTTGTACGGGTCGAGCCATGAGACGTGTAGGTTGGCGAGAATGTCGCTGGCAAAACTAAGTGTCAAAAACACGACGTCCTCACACCCCTTTCGCAGAAAGGCTTGACCGGTGGCTGTGACTGATCTCGGCTCGACATCGAGCAGGTAGAAGAGGATTGAGAGATCGTGGGGAGCGAGGTCCCAAAGAACGTTGACATCTTGGCGAATTGGCCCGAGTGCCGTGCGTTCGGCGTGGCAATAGAGGACGCGCCCGACCTCACCGCGCACGATTAGGTCACGAAGATAACGAACCGCCGGATTGAACACGAACGTGTGTCCGACGACTAGCGTCCGCTCGAGGCGTTCTGCCGCCGCGATGAGCTCGTCGCACTCGGCTACCGTCGTCGCGAGCGGCTTTTCGCAGAGCACGTGCTTATCGGCCCCGAGTGCGGCGAGTGTAAGCGCGTGATGGGTTGAAGTCGGTGTGGCGATGATCACAGCGTCGACATCGTCACTCTCCAGGACGTCGTCGATGCGGTAGGCCGTGCGGACGCTTGGAAAGCGAGCGGAGATGAAATCAATCGCTTGTGGGTTCGAGTCGCACACTGCGACGAGCTCCGCGTCCGAGACCTCAGTCAGAACACGTGCGTAATTAGGCCCCCAGTACCCCAAGCCGATCAGCGCTACCCTCAGCATGGCTGCCGATTCTACTAATACGTAATGTCGCCGCTCGTTCTGGTGCCGAAGTGTCTTTACCACCTTGTCTGCGGCGCAGCTTAATCTTGACTCCCAGGGGAGAGGCGGCTCAGTTCGTGGGTGCGATGCCGACAAGTCGGCACTGTTCCTCGGTGAGCAAGCCTCGTAGAAATGCTTCGGGGTCCCATTCGAGGTCGTCCGCTGTGGGCTCGTACCCCGCCATCTCGGTGTCCTCGTGGTCGATGCGCGTCCACGGCCGACCGTTCCGATAGACGACCTCGAACCGCTGTGGTTGCGCAAGCTCCTCTTTTAGGAGATCCGGGTAATCACCGTAGCGATCCGGGTCATACGGAACTAGCAGGTATTGAACTAGCCGCTGATTACGGAATTTCAGCGAGCGCCGGTCGGTCGTTGCGAACAGCTCTAGGTTCCTTCGGCGGGTAAACCCCTCGAGCGTCCGGAGTTCAGGGTCGAGCGATGTGCCTTCTCGATTGACCGTTTCTCGCCATGCGAAATAGTGGAAACGGTGCATCGAGTTCTCGTCAGACTTTAACCCCGCGAGGTGGAAGATATATGGCTTGGGCTCCCGTTCCTGGGCGTAGTAGAGCGGGGCGCGGGCCGCGTCAAACCTCCCGAACTCTCGATATCTCATCCCGCGCCCAAAGCGCATGAGGAACGGCTCGCCCGAGTCGACAACTGGGGCGAGGCGATAGGTATGCCGGAGATCGCCGTAGAGGTTGATACGAGGAATTTGGATCGTCCGCGGCCGATCATTCGCCAGGACCCGCTCGCGTAGCTCGCGGATGTCACGGGAACCGCTGGTCGTTGCGACCATGTCACCGGCCCAGAGGAGGTGCCACTGACGGCGTGTGCGGCGGAGGCCCTCCTCCCGGCATTCGGCCAGCAGCGCCTCTGGCATGGTGACGATTTCCACCTCTACCTGGTCGCCATACTCTTCCTTGAAGCTCTCCATCTTGTTGAGCGTCCCGTCATCAGAACCGTTATCGATGCATACGATCTGGTCGGCGACTCCAACCAGGCTCCGTAGGCAAAGCAAAATCGTATAGGCCTCATTTCGTGCCGCCACGACGGCGGTAATGCCTGGGCTGAGAAGACTCCCGTCGCGGCTGCGCTCGATGAAGCTGCGAATCGGTCGAACCAGCGGCCAGGTCGCCGTTGCCAGCGGAGGGCGAGCACGAGACTTGAGCTGTGTGAATTGTGGAGTCATGGATCTGGGGACCGCTGCTGAGACGGAGCGCGAACCTGAGGCAGGGCCCTCGTTGTCGCTGGCACGCTCCTCAACCCCCATCCGTTCATCTGGACCGAGACCACGGAGCAGATCTTGGAGTCCCTCTGACGACTTCTCCAACGGATTGAATGGCGCGGGACACTAGCAAGCGGGCGGATCTCGGGTTGCACGGCCGTTCGGCGTCATTCCGATGCGCACGCTCCTAGACTGCGTCGGTCGCGTGAAGTCACGGCTGCGGGCCGCTCCGCCAGCACCTTGAGCGTGTCGCCCAGGCGCACCGCGCTCAGCACCGTGTTTGCGCCTCGCTTCACCGCCGTTCCCACTCGGTGGGTCGACAGCGTCTCGTTGAGCTGATAGCTCTCGCACACCCGGTTGCTGTCCACCTGTCCGGGTTGCCGTCGCACACGGATCTTGGTCGCGAGCTCGTACGGGTTGACTCCGGTTGTGGCGAGCGACACCGTTCGGAGGCCGCCGCGCGACAGCGCTGACCGGATGCCGGCGCTTGAAAACAACTGCAGGTGCTCGGGCGGGGCGACGACGCGCCAGCTCGGTGCCGAGGAGCCTCTCGGAGATGCCGCGGCCGTGTGGTGTCGTGATGTAGACGGCGCCGCCGGGACGCAGCAGCCGGGCCGCTTCGGCGATGAGGGCGTCGGGATCCGGGACGTGCTCGAGTACCTCGATCGCGCTGACGACGTCGAACCCGCCGGACGGAAGATCGAGCTCCTGCGTCAGGCCGAGCCGCGCGTCGAGCCCCTGCGCACGCATCGACTCGACGATGGCGGGCGCGATTTCGGTGCCGACTGCCTCCCAACCTTCGGCGCCGGCTGCGCGTAGCAGCGTGCCGCTACCGCAACCGATGTCAAGCCAACGGCCGTCGGTCCGATAGCGCGCCAGCGAGCGCACCAGATCGCGGAGCCGGTCGAGGACGAAGTCGGGCACGGGGACGTCGCGCCCCTCGGCGTACAACGAGGCGTAGTACTCGGTGGACTCCTCCACCAGTGGCAGGCGGGATGTGAACACCGTCTTGCAGCGGTCGCAGGAGCGGATTTCGAAGCCCGCGACGCTCCCAAGCGCGTCGCTCTTCAGCTCCCGGCATGCCGGGCACGCTCTGCTTTCACCCACCAGCAAGCGACTACTCGTAACAGATTTCGGGTTTGAGGTCGATTGCCGCGGTTAGGTTACCCTCTCCCGCGATGGTCCCCAGCTTCAACGCCGCGAACGGACCGGCTCCGCGCGTGGCCATCGTGGACTACGGGATGGGCAACCTGCACTCGGTCAAGCGCAAGCTCGACAGGATCGGAGTTCATCCACAGGTCACGTCCGCCCCCGACGAGCTGCTCCAAGCGGACAAGCTGCTGCTCCCGGGGGTAGGCCACTTCGGGAAGGCGATGGAGCACATGAACACGATGGGGCTCGTGCCGGCGCTGCACGAGGCCGTGGTGGTCAGAAAGACGCCGATCCTCGGGATCTGTCTCGGGATGCAGCTCTTCGCCCGCCACAGCGAAGAGGGTGACGCGGAAGGATTGAGCTGGATCGACGCCGACGTCGTCCGCTTCGCCGTCGACGACCCCCGCCGTCTCAAGGTGCCGCAGATGGGCTGGAACGGCGTCCGCGTGGCCCGATCCAGCGCTCTGCTCGACGGGGTGACCGAGCAGACGGAGTTCTACTTCGTGCACGCATACCACCTGGTCTGCCGCGACAGCGCGGACGTGGTCTGCCAGACGGATTACGGATACCCGTTCATCTCGGTGGTAGAGCGAGGGAACGTCTACGGCGTCCAGTTCCATCCGGAGAAGAGTCATGATGCAGGGGAGGCTCTGCTCAGGAACTTCCTCTACCTTTGAGCGATGTTCAGGCCCCGCGTGATCCCGGTGTTGCTCCTGCGCGGTGGGGGTCTGGTGAAGACCGAGGGCTTTGGCAAGCAGCGCTACATCGGGGATCCGATCAATGCGGTGCGGATCTTCAATGACCACCGCGCGGACGAGCTGGTGTTCCTGGACATCCTCGCCACTCGGGAGCGTCGGCTGATCTCTCTGGACTTCGTGCGCAACGTGGGCGAAGAGGCAAATATGCCGTTCGCGGTGGGGGGAGGCATACGGTCGCTTCAGGACATCCGGAACATCCTCTCGGCGGGCGCTGAGAAGGTCGTGCTCAACTCAGTCGCCGCCGAGAACCCGGACTTCATCTCGGAGGCGGCGGATTCGTTCGGCTCCTCCACGATCACGGTCTGCATCGACGTGAAGCCGAAGCGCTTCGGCGGCCCTCGGACCTGGACCACGGGGGGAACGCGCGCGACGGGTTACGCTCCAGAGGAGTTCGGCCGGCTGGCGGAGGAGAAAGGGGCGGGAGAGATCATCGTGCAGTCCATCACGCGTGACGGCACGATGGAGGGGTATGACCTCGATCTGATCAGCTGGTCTCCGACGCGGTCACCATTCCGGTCGTGGCCCTGGGCGGTGCCGGGCGGCTGGACCACCTCAGGCAGGCGTATCACGAGACTCATGCGAGCGGCCTCGCGGCGGGGAGCATGTTCGTGTTTCACGGCCCGAAGCGGGGCGTGTTGATCAACTACCCCGATCGAGCCGAGCTCACGGAGCTCAAGCTCTCAGCGTAAAGCAGATGCACACGACGCAACCGACCCCTCCCTTGGAGTGGCACGACAGCAGCACCCGCGTGTGTACACGCTGCGTCATGTCCACGACCGATCCGGACATCACATTCGACGCCGAAGGCCGCTGCAACCACTGCACGGACTACGTGGAGCGCCTGGCCAAGCTCACCTACGACCCAGCGACGAGCGAGCCCGAGCTCGCGGCCATCGTCGATCGGATCAAGGCGGCCGGGCATGGGAAGGAATACGACTGCGTCATGGGCATCAGCGGCGGAATCGACAGCTGCTACGCCGCGTATGTGGCGACGAGCCTTGGTCTGCGCCCACTGGCCGTGCACATGGACAACGGCTGGGATTCGGACACCGCGGTCAGGAACATCAAGAACATGGCTCGGACGCTGGGAATCGACTACCAGAGCGTCGTGCTCGACTGGGAGGAGTTCAGGGACCTGCAGCTTGCCTTCTTGAGGGCATCGGTGCCGGAGATCGAGACGCCCACCGACATCGCCATTCCCGCGGCGCTCCACCGGTTGCGGCGGAGAACGGCGTCAGGTTCATCCTCATGGGAGGCAATTACGCGACCGAGGGCATCTCTGCCTCGCGCGTGGCATTACAACGCCCGGGACGTGCGCTACCTGAGGGCGCTCCATCGGCAGTTCGGCAGCGGCGAGCTCCGCACTTTCCCGACCTTCGGCTTCGTCAAGGAGACCTACTACAAGTTCTTCAAAGGCATCCGGCTCGTGTACGTGCTCAACCTCGTCCCGTACTCGAAGAGTGACGCGATGAAGAAGCTCGAGGAGCTCGGGTGGGAGTACTACGGCGGCAAGCACTATGAGTCGACGATCACCGGGTTCATCCAGTCGTACCTCCTGCCCGTCAAGTTCCAGATCGACTACCGGCGGGCGACGCTGTCCAGCCAGATCTGCGCGGGGGAGATCACTCGCGAAGAGGCGCTCGAGATCCTGAAGACGCCACCGTTCGACGCTGAGCGGGTGCGGGAGGAGAAGGTGTACGTCGCGAAGAAGTTCGGGATCTCCCTGGAGGAGATGGACGCCATCCTGGCGGCACCTCCGCGGACGCACCGCGATTACCCGAACAGTGAAAGGCTCCTGGAGCCCCTATACGGCGTGTACCGTCGGTTCTTCGCCGGGTAGGGCAGGACGCTTGCGTGTGCGGCAGGTCCTGATCGTCGCGTACTTCTTTCCGCCGATCGGCGGGATCGGGAGCATCCGGGCGGCGTCGTTCGCGAAGTACCTGCCGGAATTCGGGTGGGAGGCGACAGTGCTGGCGCCGGCGGACACGCCACACGCGCCGGATCCATCTCTCGATGTCAGCCACGTACCGGTCGTGCGTACACGTTCGCTTGAGCTCAGCCGCCTGTTGCAGCGACCGGCGGGGCGAGGGCGCGACGCCGACACGACAGCACCATATCGAACCGGTCTTCCGGTTCGCGGCGTCACGCCGGCTGCGGCGGGCGGTGAAGCTGGCGGTTTTTCCGGACCCGCAGATCGGCTGGTATCCCGCGGCGGCTGCGGGTGGAATGCGGCTGCTTGCGCAAGGAACGTTTGACCTGATCTTCTCGTCTGCCTTTCCGATCACGAGTCATCTGGTCGCCTGGACGCTCAAGAGGCGATCAGGCCTGCCATGGGTGGCCGAGTTTCGGGACCCGTGGAGCGATGATCCGGACTTTCGAGTCGTCTCAGCGCCGGCCCTTTGGCTCGAGCGCGCGATCGCGGCAAAGGCCGATGCCGTGGTACTGCCCAATCAGACGTTCGCCGAGTTTTACGCGCCCCGCTGGGGCGTCGAGGCCATGGCGATCGGCCACGGCTCTGACCTTGCCTTTCCAGGTCCGGCGCCGCGGCCAGACCCGCCGGTGCTGGCCTACGTTGGGTCCTATTACGCGGGCCGGCAGAGCTTGGAGACGTTGTGGCTGGCGCTGGCGGAGATGCGTCGGCGGGGCTACGCGATCCCGCGGCTGGAGTGGGCGGGAGCCTTTCCCGATGAGGCGCGTGCCGAGTTGGAGCGCCACGGCCTGGGCGACATCCTCGACCTGAGGGGATTCCTTTCGCAGCCTGAGGCGCTGTCCCTAATGTCTGGCGCCTCGGCGCTCGTCGCCTGCGACTTCGTGGACACCGGACCCCTCAGCCTAGGCACCACGCCGGCCAAGCTGTCCGAGTACCTGGCCTCCGGTGTACCGATCATCTACTTCGGTCATCCCGACGGCGAGGCCGCGCGCATGCTGAGCAGGTACCGGGGCTGCCACACCGTTCCGTTCGGCGACGTCGAGGGTGCGATCCACGCGGTGCAAACCGCTGTGGACGAAGAGGTTCATCAGCGAGACGGCTCGGGCTTGAGCCGCAGGGCCCGGACGGCGGAGCTGGCAGGGCTATTCGACACCATCCTGGACCGACGAGATGGTGCTGGCGGCTGGTGAGGGTCGACGGGTGCTTGTCCTATTACCCTCGACCACGATGATCGCATCCCCGACCCGTGTCAGCTGATGTGCGGCATTTCTGGTTCGGTCCACGCGCAGGATTGCGATATCGCTGGCATCTCACAGCAGCTGGCCGCTCAGCGCCATCGTGGTCCGGACGCCGAGGGCTACTTCGCGGGTGGACGAGGGGTCATCGGCCAGAATCGGTTGTCGATCATCGACCTGGTCAGCGGCGACCCACCGATCACCAACGAGGACGAAACAGTCGGTGCGGTCCTCAATGGTGAGATCTACAACTTCAGAGCGCTCCGCGAGGAACTGGGCGCACGCGGCCATCGGTTCTTCACCGATGGGGACACCGAGGTCCTGGCCCATCTGGCCGAGGATCACGATCCGGTGGCGCTGGCCCGCCGGCTGGACGGCATGTTCGCCTTCGCGGTGTGGGACCGCACGCGTGAGCGCTTGCTGCTGGGCCGCGACCGTACCGGCAAGAAGCCCCTGTACTACTGGCGCTCAGCCAGTCACTTCGTGTTCGCCTCCGAGCTAAAGGGTGTCCTGGCCCATCCGGACGTTCCCTGCGAGCCCGACCCCCGGGCGATCTCGGCGTACCTCACGTTCGGCTACGCGCCGACGCCGGACACGTTCTTCGCCGGGATCAAGAGCCTGCCGCCGGCCCACGTCCTGTCCCTGTCACCGGGCGGCGAGCCGCTCATCGAGCGCTACTGGAAACTGCCGGTGCCGGGGATCGACGGGGCGCCGCCCACGCTTGACCTCAGCCTCGACGAGGCGTCGGGCGAGGTAAGGCGGCTCCTGCAGCAGGCGATCAGCCGCCGGCTCATCTCCGACGTGCCCCTGGGCGCCTTTCTCAGCGGTGGCATCGATTCGAGCGCGATCGTGGCGCTGATGGCCGGTGTCATGGGTGAGCCGGTGAAGACCTTCACGATTGGGTTTGACGATCGTGATGGGTTTGACGAGCGACCATTTGCGCGGGCGGTGGCGAACCGATTTGGGACCGAGCACCACGAGTCGGTCGTGCACCCAGAGGCCGTCGAGCTCGTCGAGCGATTGGTGTGGCACCACGACCAACCGTTCGGTGACTCGAGCGCGGTACCGACCTTCCTGCTCAACGAGGTGGCGCGCCAGCACGTGACAGTCGCCCTTTCAGGCGACGGAGGCGATGAACTATTCGCGGGCTACGAGCGCTTCGCAGCCGGGCTCGCGGTCGATCGAGTGCTGATGATCCCCCATGGGGCACGGACGATCGGTAGACGAGCACTCGATGCGCTGCCAGCCGGCGGCCTAGGCGGCCGCGTGGGACGTACGCAACGGTTCGCGGCGATGGTGGAGGAGGGAATGCCGGGCGCCTATCTCGGCTGGATCAGTTACGTTCCCGAGACCTGGCGCCGGCAGCTGCTGCCGACGCGCGATGACTGGGCTCAGCGCGCGTACGCCGAGCAGTGGCGTGCCAGCGCGGGCGCGACCCCGCTTGACCGGCTGCTGACCCTCAATATCGACACCTACCTGCTCGATGACCTGTTGGTCAAGATGGACCGCACCAGCATGGCTCATGGTCTGGAGGTTCGGTCGCCGTTCCTGGACACCGCGCTGCTCGAGTTCGCCGTACGCCTCGCGCCGGGGCTCAAGGTCCGCGGTCTGTCGCTTAAGCGCGTGCTCAAGCGCGCGGTCGACGATCTGCTGCCCGAGGACATCCTCAAACGCCCCAAGCGGGGCTTCGGAGTTCCACTCGATCGCTGGTTTCGCGAAGACCTCGAGACGTACACCCAGTCGATGCTCGGCGCCGGCGCGCACGTGCGCGGCCACATCAACTCAGACGCCTTGGATCGGCTTCTTGCTGAGCACCGAACCGGTATGGCCGCGCACGGACACGCGCTCTGGACGCTCTTGACGCTCGAGCTGTTCCTTCGCCGGCACGACTGGTGACGAACGCTCAGTCTGAGAGTGAGCGAAGCAGCGAGGCGAGCTCCGGTGCCCACATCTGGTAGGAGAACTCGCGCTCGACAAATGTCCGCGCCAACGCGCCGCGCTCGCGGCGCTCGTCAGCATCGCTGACCAGGCGCTGCAGCGCCGAGTACCACTCCTCGTCTGAGGCGGCGAGGAGTCCTCGTTCGATCCCGATCAGCTCTGGAGTTACGCCCACGGGGCTGGCGATCGCGGGTACGCCAGCCGAGAAGTACTGAAGAATCTTGTACCCGCATTTTCCCCTGGTCCATTCTGTGTCAGGCAGAGGCATGATCCCGATGTCGAAGCTCGCTAGATCGCGAGGCGCAGTAGCTTGCGTCCACGGGCGATGCTCAATCCACGTGGCGCGCAACGACGGATCGGAGCCGACCAAGACGAGCTTGACTCGAAGCGTGTGGGCGTTGAGTCGTGCAAAAACAGGTAACAGCGGCTTCAGGTACTCGCTCGTCGTCAGCGAGCCGATCCACCCCACCGTAACCACATCCGTCGGCTGATGTGATCGAAGTGGCTGCCGCGATGGGTCGATGCAGCTCGGCACCACCTCGACCCGGCGAGCGTAGTTCCGAGCATTGGCTGCGAGAAACGTGTTGCCTGCGATCACCAGTCGCGCATGACGAAGGTAGTGTAGATGACGCCTGACCTCCTGCTTAGCCCACTGAAAGTGGCGGTTAACCGTCGTCGTCGAGCTAAGAAAGATGGCATCGTCGAAGTCATAAGCGTCGAGTCGACGCGGTGGATCCAGCCCTGGCAACGGGCTGATGAGTCTCAACCGGTGCACGAGGAGCAAGTGGTGATCGTGTCCCTTCCCAATGGCGCGGGCGGCGCTAGAGGCGAGCACGACTGCCTTGCGCTGCACGGATGCGCTCGAGGTCAGCACCCGATACTCCTCGTCGGTGAGGGTCGGGCGGTAGCCGAGCTCCACCCCGTGAGCAACCAGAAACGGGGCGAAGCTCGCGATCCGCACGCGCGCGCTTGCGACGTTGACGGGGTAGGCTGTCTCGCCCAGAATCCGAAGCGGGGCTTTGCCTTCCACCGTCGGCGAGAGCGTACCAGCGACAACTGTTGAGATGGTCGCGGCGAGCAAGCGAGTGCAACAACGCCGTCCACGAATCGTCTATGTCTCCTATGACGGCGTCCAAGAGCCGCTTGGACGCTCGCAGGTGCTCGGGTACCTGAGTCGCCTCGCTGTCGCGCACGACATCACGCTGATCTCGTTCGAGAAGCCCGACTACGACGCGGCAAAGCTGGGTCGCGAGCTCGACGGATTCGGGATCGCATGGCACCCGCTCTCATACCATCGCCGCCCGCCCGTGCTCTCGACGCTGCTGGACGTGCTGGCCGGAACGTGGACCCTGATCCGCCTATCGAGGGGGAGCCGTCCCGCGGTCGTCCACGTCCGCAGCTACGTCCCAGCATTGATCGCCCTGCTGGCCCGCCGGTGGACAGGAGGCAAGTTGCTGTTCGACATCCGCGGTTTCTGGGCTGACGAGCGCGTCGAGGGAGGGCTTTGGGCGGCCGGGGGCCGCCTGTATTGCCTCGCCAAGCGCTGCGAGCGTCGGTTCTTCGCCGAGGCGGACGCGATCGTGACGCTCACCGAGGCGTCGGTCCCACAGATTCGTGAGTGGACCGGGGACAGGCTTGTCGAGATCACCGTCATACCGACGTGCGTCGATCTGGATCGGTTCTCGAAGCAACCACCGCGCGACGGGGGACCGCACGCGCTGTGGAGCGGCTCAGTCGGAACGTGGTATCGGTTCGATCTGGCTCCTCGGGTCGCGGCGGCACTGGGCCTGCCATTGACTGTGATCGCCAGGCAGACCGAACTCGCTCGGGAGATCCTCGCTGACTACCCAGCTTCGGTGCGCGCGGTCGCGCAAGAAAAGGTGTCGGATGAGCTGTTTGCGGGCGATATCGGACTGTGCCTGATCAAGTCGTCATTTTCGAAAATCGCCTCAGCGCCGACGCGATTCGCCGAGTATCTCGCGGCTGGAATGCCGGTGGTCGTGACGCCGGGTGTAGGTGACCTGGAGTCGATCATCGACAAGCATCGAATCGGCGTCGTACTTGCGGGCGAGGATGAACACGCGGTTGCGGATGCAGCGTCGCGAGTCCGCGAGCTCGCCGTCGATCCTGCGACCTCGGAGCGATGCCGCGGGCTCGCTCGCGAAATGTTCGACGTCGACGTGGGCAGCGCGCGCTACGCCGCCATCTACGAGAGGTTGAGCGGCGACGCCTAGTCGCCGTGCGTGGCTCCCGCGCTGGGACTCTCGTGGCGGAGGTGACGGCGAAGGCCGCGCCCGACGCCTGAACCATCGCCGTTTGAGCTGTAGTGCTTGGGCGCATACCTGTCGTAGCCGGGACCCGAGGCCACTCCGGTCGCGACGACGCCGAAAAGGTGGCCGTGTGCCGAGATGATCATCTTCTGCAGTCGCCGGACCGTCTCGCGGCTGGAGTTGTTCATCCGCGCGACCAGGACGACTCCAGTCACGCTGCGCATCAGCGGCAGCGGGTCACTGACGGCCAGCGCCGCCGGCGTGTCGATGATCACGATGTCGCTCTGAGCCTCGAGCTCACGGAGGACGTGCTGCATCTCGTCGGAGCTGATCAGCGCTGAAGGATTGGGGGGGACGGGCCCGGCCGGGAGCACCGTCAGCATGCCGGCCCCCGCACCATCGGAGACGGGGTAGTTGACGAGCGCGTCTGAGAGGGTGTGCTCGCGGGCGATCACCGACCCCAGTCCGGCCTGCTGCTGGATGCCGAGCTTGGCGCTGACCTGGGCGCGGCGAAGGTCGGCGTCGACGAGGATGACGTTGGAGCCGGCTCGGGCCATAGCGATCGAGAGGCGGGTCGCGATCGTCGTCTTGCCGTCCTTCTCACCCGGGCTGGTGACGACCAGGCTGTCCAGCGGCCGCTCGACGTTGTAGTACGTCAGCGCTGTGCGCAGCATGTTGAACGCCTCCTCATCCTCCTCCTTGGTTTCGAGCTGCCCCGAGAAAGCACTGGTGGCGATCGACGCCAGCAGCGGCAGATCGGTGATCCCCTCGAGATCGTCAGGGGTGCGCAGTCGTCGGTCCGCGTTCTCGGCAAGGGCGACGGCACCGAAAGCGAGCAGGATGCCGATCACGAGCCCGAGCTCGACAGTGCGTCTTACGTTCGGGCCGACGGGCGTCGCCGATGGCGTGGCCGGCTGCAGGATCGCCGCGTCGCCGCTCTGGGTCGACTTAGCTGCGCGCAGCTGGCTGAGCTGCTGTTGCAACGTCTTCTTCTGCGCCAGGTTGCCCGCGCCAAGGTGGTTTAGCTGGGCGACGATCCCGGCGATCGCCGAGTTCAACTGGGTCACAGCTGACTGCTGGCGGTTGTAGGAGATCGCCTTGGCGAACGCGTTGGCGATCTCGGCTGCCCGCAACGAGCTGGTGTCCTGAGCCGAGATCGTCAGGAAGTTGGTCACCGTGTCGCCCGACGCGGATACCTTGGAAACGATCTCGCCGGGGTCGGTCGGCGGATGCATGAATCCTCCCGCGAGACGCGCGACCGGCGAGGTGGTCACGAGCTGCGCGATCGCGGTGACGTTCGAGGTCGAGAAGCTTCCCCCGTTGCTGCCACTGAGCAGCGTCGTGTCGACGGTCGAGCTATTGATACCGACAAGTGCGCTCGACTCATAGATATTGGGCTTGCCCCGCTCGAGCAGGTAGGCGATCGTCGGAGCGCCGATTACGAACACGAGGATCAGCCACTTCCAGCGCCAGATCCCCCTGAGCCATGCCCTGATGTCCTTGTGTCCCGTGAACTCCGGCATCAGGACCCTTTGGTATGCGTCGTCATCGCTACGTTCCTGGCCTTATCTGTGCGATCGGCAGTCGACACCGCCCCGGTGACGCGCCGATCAACGTCACGGTAGCAGCTGGATTACTGGATGCATCGGCAGCTGGGAGCAAGATCTAAACCGCTCTTGGGGCTGGATTAAACGGTTCGGCGGCTCCAACCGCCTCCTTGCGACCCCGCTCAGCCCGACGTCGTGCGAGCACAGGGGCCGCCTGTTCTCGCAAGATCGCCATCGCCGCCACGCTGAGGACCACAAGGTGAGTGCGGTAGCGAAAGCCGGTGCCCGCGTTTCCCGCGCTGAGCGAGTACGCGATCAGCAGGAACAGCATCGGGTAGAGGATCGGCGCGATGCTCGGTAGCACCCGCCCTCGGCTCAGCCACGCGTACCGCGCCAGCAGGATCAGCACCGCATATGCAAACAGCGTCCCGACGGCGCCGAAGCGCTGGCTGTTGTCAGATAGCTGCCAGGGATACGGCCGAAGGACAACGTCTCGGATCCGCTTGGGCAGGTTCTTGAGGATCGCGCCGCGCGAGCTGTAGTTCACCTGCTCGAGTGCGAGATTGTGGCTGTTTGCCCCGCCGGCCGGTCCCTCGCCAGCCCCCGTGGAATTCGAGTTCTGTGAGTTCTGCAACGCCTGTAGGTTCTTCTTCGAACTGGCCTGGATGATCGCTGGGGCGGCGATAAAGCCGGCGATCACCACTGCGTAGATGAGTGGCATCGCGCGCATCGGCCGATCGAGGCCCCTGACCGCGGCGTGCAGCAGCACCAGCACCGCGGCCGCGATTAAGAACCACCCGGCATAGGAGCGCGTCTCTACCGCGATCAGCCCTCCGAGGGCGCAGATCAGGATGCCGCGGATGTCGAGTCGCAGCCAGATTCGCGTGCCGCCGAACACGACCAGGCCGCTGGCGAGCTCCATTAGCGGGTCCTTGTGGATCGCGCTGTTGAAGAAGATCGTCGCGGGCTCGAACGCCAGCAGCCAGGCAGCAAATCGCGCCGCGCGGCCGTTGGCAAGGTCATGGACGGCCGCAACAATCAAGATCACGCCGGTCAACGCGATGCCCACCTGCACGATCCTCATGGCTCCCACGGTCAAACCGAGTCTGATCTCTAGGGAGAACAGCACGGTATGAAGTTGATAGAGCCCGTGCGGCCAATAATTGCGGCCGAGAGGTTGCATCGCGAGCACACGAGCGAAGGTGAGAAACGTAATCTCGTCGCCCCCGCGCAGCGTCGCTTCCAGACCGGTCGCGCTGATTCCAGCAATCGCCGCCAGCCGGAGCCCAAATCCGACGGCGAGCGGGGCACCGATCCTCAGCTCGGGTCGCGACCGAACCAGACGACGCATCAGGCAGATCAGCACGTAGCCGACCACCAGCAGCACAACGCCGACCGCCTCGATGTTCTGGACGGTGTTAGCCGGCATCGGTACTGTTATCGGCCCCAATGTCGGCGACGTTAGCGGCAAGACGGCGCGCGGCGACTGCGCTAGGTGGCTGGCAACGGTCCGGCGGCACCCGGCGCCCTGTCCGCGACTGCCTCACAATGGACCTCAGTTCTTGCAACGATGCTTCACGATTGTTGACGAGTCGCGCTAATCTGGTCTATTATGCCGTTCACTGATTTCTAGCGGCACGAGGCTGAAGGGGCTCTCTTATGGGGTGGGCAAAGAAGAACGGTAAGCAGGCCGCTCGGGTCGAGCGGCCCCTCGCGCGTAGCGACGAGCTGGTCGTTGAAGAGGTTGATGGGCAGGTGCTGATTTATGACCAGCAGACCGATGAAGCACACTGTCTGAGCGAGGCCGCGGCTCGCGTCTGGCGGGCTTGCGACGGCCAGACGTCCCGGGAGCAGCTCGCTACCCAGCTTGGGCTTGAGGCCGACACGGTGAAGCAGGCAATCGGCGAGTTGGAGGCCTGCGGACTACTTGCTGGGATTGTGAACCCAGGCGTGACGCGCCGGGAGGCGGCGACGCGGTTCGCGAAGGTTGGAGCCGCCGCTGCGGCCGCCCCACTGGTCTACTCGATCGTGACTCCGAAGCCGGCCGCGGCGCAGAGCGTACTCGCCCTGTGCATCGCGATTAACGGCGCGGTGGCTGGGCACGATTGCGGCAGCCAACCGGGCCCCGGAACAGTAGGGTGTCATAGTGTCTCAGGCTGCTGCTGCTGCCACAACTTCACCGCCAGCCTCGCGCCGTTCTGTGCCGGCGACCCTGAGCATTGCTGTGTGACGGCGTCCTTCTGCACGTCGATCCACGGCCACCCCTGCAGCTAGCCGGACGAGCTGACGCGCCGGTGGTGAAAGCGGAGCGCTCTTAACTCCAAATAGCGGTGCTCGCATGACGTGCATCGCGTAGGCGGCGATTTGCAGCGGCCGCCACCGTCTGGCCCACGGGTACTCCCAAAGGATCCACCTAGACGGAGGCAGCAAGGCGCGGCGCACAACGCTGGCGCGGTGTTAGCGACCCGGCTTCGAGCCCGCTAATCTTCACTAGAGGTCGCTAATCTTCTCTAGAGTAATGTTTCCTACATTCTCGACGGTCGGCAGCGGTGCAGGAGGCGAAGGAGGGTCTTTATGGGGCGGCCAGGCACGAAGAACGGAAAGCACGCGACTCGGGTCCAGCGGCCGGTGGCGCGTAGCGACGAGCTGATCGTCGAAGAGCTTGATGGGCAGGTGCTGATTTATGACCAGCGGACCGACGAAGCCCACTGCCTGAGCCCCGCCGCGGGCCGCGTCTGGCGGGCTTGCGACGGCAAGACCTCCCGCGAGCAGCTCGCTACGCAGCTTGGGCTTGAGGCCGACACGGTGAAGCAGGCAATCGACGAGTTGGAGGCCTGCGGACTACTTGCTGGGATCGCGAACCCGGGTGTGACGCGCCGGGAGGCGACGACGCGGTTCGTGAAGGTGGGGGCCGCCGCTGCGGCCGCGCCACTGATCTACTCGATCGTGGGTCCATCGCCGGCTGCAGCGCAGAGCGTACTCGCCCAGTGCCTAGCGGTTAACGCTATCGCTGGGCACGACTGCGGCCAGAACCCGTCGAAACCTGGCTGCAAGAGTGTGCCCGGCTGCTGCTGCTGCCACCTCCCGAACTCAGTGAACTTCCCGCCGTGTGCCGGCGACCGAAACCACTGCTGTCTAACGGACGCCTTCTGTACGTCGATCGGGGGCGGTCCCTGTAGCTAACGCTAGCCGGACGAGCTGACGCGTCGCCGGTGAAAGCGGAGCGCTCTTAACCCCCACAGCGGCGCTCGCATGAGGTGCATCGCGTAGGCGGCGATTTGCAGCGGCCGCCACCGCCTGGCCCACGGGTACTCCCAAAGGATCCACCTAGACGGAGGCAGCAAGGCGCGGCGCACAACGCGGGCGCGGTCTGTTAGCGACCCGGACTTGGCGAATGCCCTGAGGTGATAGGTGCCGCGCGGCCACCTCGTCGACCGGCGTCCAGTTCAGCTGCGAGAGGTCCCGGAGCGCCAACTTGCGCGCCAGCTCCCGACCGGCTCGGTGCCAGCTGAAGCCCGGCGGCGAACACGTCGGCTGCGCCGATCTCGTCGGCCAGCGCAGCGGCGTGATCCCAGACCCCTGGCGGCCAACGTTCGAGCGCCAGCTCGAGGTCGCGTAGGCCAGAGCCGTGCTGCCCCTCATGTTGGGCAGCGTGGATAGCGATGTGGAGCGCCAACCCCGCACGACTCAGCGTCGCCACGCGGCGACCCTTGAGATCGATCAGCTGGTGTGATTCGTATAGCGCCTTCCACGTGACTTCAGGGGGCGCATCGCTCGCCGGCAGCCGCCAGTGCAAATCGACTGGCACCGTCCCGACCATCCAATCCTCGGCGTGAAGACCGCCGCCCACATCTTCGACTCCGAGCTTTTCCTGGACGCACATCCATCCCCGTTCGCGCAGCACCACCCTCGCGCGCTCCAGCGCGGCCGGCTCGACGAGGATGTCGACGTCGCTGTAGATCCGCTCCTCGCCGGCGCGTATAAAACTCGCGCAAGCAACAGGTCCCTTCAAGAGGAGCGCTGCCACTCCGGCATCGCCGAACGCCGCCATTAATTCAGCCGCGGCCGCATCGAGTTCGTCGCGGAGATCGAGGCGCCGTATACGATCGCTGAATTCGCTCAGCAGCCGGCCGGCTCGGCCCGACTCATCCTCCGCGTCGGCGAACAGGGCTACCCCGACGCAGGCCCGGCACCGAGGCCCACGGCTGAGTCTGGGGCCGACGGAGGGGGAATGACAACCAAGGGTCGCGCGAGCCGCGGCGCTGCCTCACGCAACGTTATCCGGATCAGGGGTTCGATCGTCGGCTCGCTCACCGCGGGCCCGCTCCCGACCTCGCCCGCGGCGGTGACCAGGACGGCGGTCGGCGTGCCACGAACCCGATAGGCGGTGAGAACCTCGTCATCGCGTTCGAGCAAGACGTTCACCAGGCCGTGCTCGTCGGCAGCCGGACGATTATCGCGAGGGCTACCGTTGGTGATCACCGCGATCGTGATGCGATCGGCAAGGCTGCGCTGCCAGCGCGCCAGGTTGGGGAACAGGACCGCGCACGGTCCGCAGGTCGGACGCACGAACGTCAGCAGTACCGGCAGGCCACGGGCGCGTAGCTTGGCGAGCGTGACCGTCTCGCCGTTTAGATCGGCGAGCGCAAACTCAGGGGCCGGCGTGCCAACTGGTAGACCGGGCGGAAGCGCCTCAGTCGCGCGTCGCAGTTGCTCCACATCGCGCCTCAACTCGCGGCGCTCGATCCACAGCCGCCACGACAGCGCGGCAAGTACGGCCGTGGTGATCCCAAATCCGACTGCAACCAGCTCGGCGCCGCTGCGAGCCTTGACCCAGGCGTTGATCGCCGGGCCGGGGCCATGGACCACGAGCACGATCGCCAGCCCGGCAAGCAGCGCGTTGCGGATCAGCGTGCCGCGACCGGCTGGCGCAGAATGAAGCTGACCGAAGCAGTGGCAGTCGGGAGCCCTGCCCTGCCCGAGGGCTCGTGAGATGCCAGCGACGAACGACAACAGGAGCACGAGCGCCGCGACGGCGCCCCAGCGAGCGGTTGGCCGAAGCACGAGTGCAACCGCCGTGGCGATCTCGGCCAGCGGCAACGCGAGGCCGACCGCCGGCGCTAGCGTCCGCGGCACACCGAACGCGATCAAGGCCCGCCGCGAGCCAGCCTGATCGAGGAGCTTTGCGACGCCGGCAATGGCCAACACGGCAGCCAACAGCGCCTGCACACCAATCGCAAGAGACCCCACAGTCCTATGATAGCGGCCGCATCTCCCGCAATGCGATCATACGATCACGTGGCAACGTCAAGCAATGAACATGGGCTCCGGCCCACGCTGCTGATGCCGTTTGAGGCATACGGTGTCCGGCTGCTCGTGAGCACCAACAGCCCGGAGCTTTACGAGCGGCTGCCCGCGATCCTTCCTCCGGGCGCCACCGCGTGCTCAGCGGAAGACGCCAAGTACAGGCTCACGCTCGACGTCCTCCCCGAGGGAAGCTTGATCATGTTCGTCAACGACGCGCCGTTTCTCGGCGGCCTCACGTTCGAGGTCGCGCTCGAGATACTCGAGAATCAGCTGCAC
The DNA here is from genome assembly GCA_963730075.1 of uncultured Solirubrobacterales bacterium. Lineage (GTDB taxonomy): Bacteria > Actinomycetota > Thermoleophilia > Solirubrobacterales > Solirubrobacteraceae > Palsa-465. Next base: position 181,643 of record CAVSQH010000008.1, read on the forward strand.
GCCCACGTCGCGCTCGATGCACCCGACCGGGTGTTCGTGCACGCCGGCGTCGTTGGCCACGGCCAGCGCGCGATCGTCATCCCCGGGCCAAGCTTCACGGGCAAAACCACGCTTGTAGCTGAATTGGTCAGGGCGGGAGCGGTCTATTACTCAGATGAATTCGCGGTGCTCGACGACGAGGGTCTCGTGCACCCCTATCTAAAACCGCTTTCCGTACGAGCGGACGACCACCAACAGGTCGACCATTCCGTCGCCAGCTTAGGGGGAGCCGAGGGCGACCGCCCGCTACAGGTTGGGACGGTCCTCGTATCCGAGTACAGCCCTGGCGCTCAGTGGCGTCCATCACCCCTGTCGGCGGGAGACGGCGTGCTGGCGATGCTTGCCAACTCCGTTGCGGCACGCTCCAAGCCGGCGGAAGTTATGCGCTCGATCACGCGAGCGGTGGAGGGAGCGACGGTGCTCAAAGGCGACCGGGGTGAAGCTTCGTTGGTGGTCCCGCAGCTGTTCGCCGAGTATGTCTAGTTTCTGACTGACCTCGCTGAGCGAGGCCGGCCTCGATGCTCACCACGTGCCAGCCACCTCTTCGGTGGCTCAGGCTCGCTGCCGAGAGCTACCTAGTCGTTCTCACGGCCGGTCTGTGATCGGAGCCGGCTCTCCGGGCAAGCAGCGCTCGATAGAGGCCGTCGTGGTCATCGACCAGCCGCTCGATGCCGAACGACCTCTGCGCGTATGTGCGCCCGGCTGAACCCAGCCGCGAAGCAAGCTCGCGGTCGTCGAGAATCGCGGCGGTCGCGCTCGCGAGGCCTTCCTCGTCGTCGGGCGCGGCGAGCAGCCCTGTCTCTCCGTCGCGAACCGCTGAGCGCACGCCGCCGACGTCGGTTCCAACCACCGGCACTGCGGCCGCCTGAGCCTCGATCAAGCTGACCGGAGTGCCTTCGTTGTCGGATGTCAGCATGATCACGTCGCTGGCGAAGCAGACATCGGGCATATCGCGCCGAAAGCCGGCCCAGACGAGCTTGTCGCCGAGCGCGCGGGCCTCATGCGAGTCGACGAGCGCGTGGCGGAGCTCGCCGTCGCCGATGATCACGAACCGGACACCTGGCCGGTCGGCCAGGGTCAGCGCGATCCGGAGGAAGCGGTCAACCCGCTTGATCGGCACCAGCCGTGCGATCAGCGTCACGACCTCGGCGTCGGGTGCGACGCCCCACTGTTCGCGAACCGCCGCGCGGCGGTGCTCGCGACCGTCATCTTCGGTGAAACGGGCCAGATCGAAGCCGAGCGGGATCACCGTGAAGCGCTCAGAGCCGGCCACGCCGAGGCGGATCAGATCGTTGCGGACCTCGTCTGATACGGCGACGAGCGCCTCGGTGCGCCGCGCGAGCCACCGTTCGATCTCGAGGAACGCGCGCGCGGTGCGGGAGTCGAAGTAGCCGGTCAACGAGTGGCCGTGAAAGGTGTGGATCAGGACCGGCCGCCGCGATGCGAGCGGAAAGGCCAACACCGTCGCCAGGCGGCCGAGCGTGCCGGCCTTGGCAGCGTGGGTGTGGACAACATGGGGCCGGTCGCCGCGAACGATCCGCGCAAGCCGCCACAGGCCGTCGAAATCCCCTGGCCCGGGCTCGCGGCGGATCGACCTGATCAGGGTGGGGGAGACGCCGAGCTGATCGGCGAGATAGTCCATGGTCCCTTCGTCCTCGCCCTCGCTGCCGCGAACCAGCCTGGTCCGGTAGCCGCGCTCCTCGAGCAGTTTGGTCAGGGTGATCGCCTGGATCGCCGGGCCGCCGATGTTCAGGCGCGCGATCACGCGAACCAGCCGGATCGGTTTCTGGGACGTCGTCACCGCGTTAGTTGATACTGGTTGGGGGTGACAGGCGATGGCGAGGCTCAGACGACGGTCGTGCTGGCGGTCTGGGACGGCTACGTCGCCGGACTGGCGTCGGTCGCGCTCCCGAGCCTCCGCGCCCAGGAGGTGCAGGCGCCGATCGTGGTTGTCGACAACGCCTCGGCGGTCGAGCTGCCCGAGCTCGAGGGCGGTTGACGTCGTCCGCAGCCCGCGGCGACTGAGCCTCGGATCGTCCCGCAACCTCGGCCTCGAGCAGGTGCGCACACCGTATGTCATCTTCTGGGACGCCGACGACGAGATGCTCCCGGGGACACTCGACTTCCTGCAGTCGGAGATCGAGTCCGACCGGAGGCTGGCCGCGTTCGGTGCTGCGATCGTCGAGGACCCGTCGGGTTCGCGCCACCGCTGGCCGCGCCACTGGATGCCGGCGCTGGCGCGATGGCCACGGCTGTTCGCGCTGACCGACTGCGTCTGGTCGCTGTACCCGTCGACCGGGTCGACGATCATGCAGACCGAGCTCGCTCGCCGAGCCGGCGGCTATGGGGATGCCGAGAGCGGCGAGGACTGGTGCCTCGGGGTCTCGCTCGCGTTCCGGGGGCGGATCGGTTGGAGCGAGCGCCCCGGACGGATCTACAGCCTCGACGAGGGCTCGGTGTGGGCCAGGCATATGACCGCGCGCCACCAGCTCGATCACGCGCGAACCGTCAGATTGCGGATCCGCGAGGACTCGGGGATCCCGGCATGGGCGCGTCGCGCGCTGCCGCTGATCGCGCTGGCGCAGTACGCGGCGATCGCCGCGCACGTGGTGGTCGCCGGCCTGCGCGGCGTCAGGAGGTGATCGCCGCCGGGATCAGGCGGTGACGTCGGGCGGGTCGGTGCGACGACGCATCCGCACGATCGCGAGCCCGATCGCGGCGATCAGCGTCGCGGCGAGCAGCACCGGGAGCACGAAGCCGAGCCCGCCGTCGTCGGTCCCGGTGAGCGCGTTGGCGAGTGCCGACGATGCCGACTGCCCGGCGGGCTGACTGACCGAGTTGCCCAGACCGGCTGCGCCGGCAGAGCCCGCGCCTGAACCGTTGCCGTTGTGATGCGATCCGCCCGAGGCGGCGTTGTTGGGAGCCGTCACGGCCGCCAGCACGGCCGCCGCAGCGCCCGCCTTGCCGAGCCGCGAGAGCCGCGCGTCACCCGCCCGGCCGTGGCCGAGCCCGGCGATCGCGCTGGTGCCGCCACCGGTGGTGCCACCTCCGGACGGCGGGGCAGCGTTGCCGGCCGAGGTCGGGATCGTCTCGAAATACTGGTCGGCGCCGGATTTGCCCGGCGGCGTCAGCACGATCTGCTTGCCGAACGCCTGGCCCGGAAGGGACAGCAGCAACCCGGCTGCGACAACCAATGTGGCCCGGCGCATCATGCGCATGACTCCATGATACGAAAACGATGCTGCGATCGCGCAATCATCCGGAGAAGATCGGAGACGTCGGGTCCAGCGCCTTCGCGCGCTCGTAGTAGGCCAGCGCGAGCCGGGGCTTGTTGGCCTCGGTCGCCAGCCGCGAGGCGACAAACCAGATCCGCCAGTTGGCCGGCTCGCGGACCTCGGCCTGTGCGACCGCCTGTCGGGCGCCGCCGATGTCGCCGAGCTGCTCGAGGATCAGCGCCCGCTGCAGGCGCGGCGAGGCGGCGTCAGGCTCGAGGTTCTGAGCGGTCGCGGCGTCGGCGAGCGCGGTCTGGAAGTTGCCCTTCAGGACCGCCGCCTGACTCGAGCGGACGTCGTTGGTCATCGCCAGCGGCACCGCGATCGCCCACAGCGAGAGCAGCGCTATCACACCCAGCACGACCCTGGTGATCACGCGCGTGCGACTGCTCCCCCGACCGTCACGCTCCCCGTCACCTCCGAGCGCGACCGCCACCAGCAGCATCGCGATCAGCGGCATCACGCCGATCTGCCAGACCCAGTCAAACGCCGCCGCCGCGCAGAACCCGGCGGTGGTCGCGACTGCCGTGGTGATCGCCAGACGGGGATCAGGCGGCGAGCGGAACCCCCGCACCGCCCCGCCGATCAGCGCGAATGCGAAGAAGCCGCCGATCAGCGCCAGGCCGATGATCCCGAGCTCGGCGAGCGTCTCGACCCAGACCGAGTGGGCGTTGCGCACGAACTCCCCGAGGTTGTTGTGCGCCGACCAGTAGAACTGAAACGTCCCGGGCCCGATCCCGTCCCACGGATGGGCCTTGAAGGCGTGGACCGCCACGACCCAGTACTGGTACCGATGGCTGCCGGCGATCGACAGCAAGCGGAAGTACTGGTTGCCGGTGACGCTGTGATTGGGCTGCTTGAACTCCCGCCACAGGTGAGCATCGGTGCCGGAGGCGAGCGAGACGATCACGACCGCGGCCACCGCGAGCCCGATCAGGCCCCCGATCACCCGTGACTGGGGCAGCGAGACCTTGAGCCAGCTGGGACGCTTGCGGCCCCTGCGGGCGAGCTCGAACGCCGCCTGCGTAACGCCGACCGCAACGCACACGACCACCAGCACGAGCAGCATCGTGTGTCGCTGCCCGGCCGGGGCCGGGTGGTGGAATGCGTCGCGCACGCCGGCGAGATGGAGCAGCTCGAGCATCACGATCGCGCTTCCGAGGGCGGCGATCGCCGCCGTCGCCAGGCGTGGCAGGCGGTCGGGCACCAGAGCGAAGAAGGCGATCAGCCCGATCGCGGCCGCCAGGATCCCGCCGCGTGACACGGTCAGCGCTAGACAGAGGACGATTACCGGCAGCCCGGCGGCGCCGACCACCCGGCCGGCGAGCGTCCGCGCACCGGTGGCGACGAACAGCAACAGGGGCAGGCCGAGCGCCGCGAACTCCCCGACGCCGTCGGAGTAATCGAACGGGTAGCGAAGCCGAGGCGTGGCGTAGAACTGGGCAGCGTTGTCGGTCGGAAACCAGGACGGCACCAGCCGCGACAGAACCGCGAGCAGCGCCACCAGTCCGACCGCGCATGCGACTCCCGAGAGCAGCGGTCGCAGTGTGCGCTTGTTGATCACCGTCAGGCCGAGGACGAGCACGCCGAGGTACATCGCCACGCGGCCGAGCTGCGTCAGCGTCTGCTCCTTGCTTCCGGTCCACCCGAGCGCCAGCCACGTCCAGGCGACAAAGGCCGAGAACAAGACCACCGCCGCCCAGGCCGCCGGGCCGAGGCGGCGGCTCGGGAGCAGGCCGATGATCAGCCCCAGCAGCGCCACCCACCAGAGCAGGATCCCGACCTCGCTGCGGACGATCACGTCGTATCCGCCCCCCGCCAGAGCCAGGTACGTGGTCGGCAAGAAGCCGAGCGTCCACGCCGCAGCTCGCTCGGCGGCGAACGGCCCGATAGTCATCTGCGCTCTGAGGCTTCGGGTCGCGGTTGCGCTTGCGCTCATTGAGAGTGAGCCCGAAGATACAGCGACGCGCGGTTGCAATCCGACAGCCGCGCGCCGCCAAAGCTCGCTAGACGTAGCAAAGGATGGTAGGCTGGCCGCTCACCGCCATCGTCGGCCCTGGGGGGGCCTAAACGCTCAGAAGGGGTGTTTTGTGCGCAGACTGATTTACATGCTTCTTGGTGTCACCGCGATCTTCGTGGTCACCGCGAGTGTCGCCTCAGGGGCGAAGCCGCATCTCGTTACCGTCCGTTGCAAGCCGAACAACATCACCGGCCCACCGTGCTTCACGCCGAACGTGTCGACGAATGTCAACGCTAAGTGCAAGAAGGCCGGCACCCGGTTTGGGCTGCCGATCACCGCGTCCGGGAACGCTGGTATCCGCAGCATCACGGTCAAGGTCGGCGGCAAGACCGTCAAGGTGTTCAAGTTCAAAGGAAAAGGCCCGCTGAACAAGAAGGTCAGCGTGAGGCTCAGCACGACTGGACTCAAGCACGGCGTCTACATCGTCAAGGTCACCGTTGTCGACACTCGCGGGAAGAAGAAGACCGTCACGAAGCGGTTTGCGATTTGCAAGCCGGCTCCAGTATTCACGGGCTGATTGGGTGCAGCAGGGCAACCATCTGACAACAAGAACTCGCGGTATCGCGCCCGGTGCAAGCCGGGCGCGAGCCGTGTTTTTGGCCGTTCTGGTAGGTAGCGTCCTAACGCTGCCGGCCTCGGCCGCGTCGGCGTCGGTCAGCGCCCGCAGCACTCCCGGCGCCACGACCAGCGGATGTCCGGCCCCAGGATCCGGCACCGGTACCGGAACCACCGGCACGGGGACTGGGACCACAGGTACCGGCACGGGGACGACCGGCACCGGCACCACGACTACCAAGTGCAAGCCGACGATCCGTACCAAGGTCCTTTCCAACGAGACGACCCACACGACCTGGGCGCTCGCCAACTACGGAGGGAAGATCCGCAAGCAGCCGAGCAAGCACGCACGCGCGTTCGACAAACTCCTGATCGGCACACCCGACGGTCTCGGACTTCAGACCTATGACCTCCTAAGCGAGGAGTGGATCCCCCACGGCGGCACGTGGGTCAAGCTCCGCGTCCCCGGCCGGCCCAACGGCAGGACAGGCTGGGTGCTGGTGAGCGAGCTCGGGGAGTTCAACGTCATCCATACGGAGCTGATCGTCAATCGCGCCGCACGGAGGCTGACCCTGTACCGGTGGGGCAAGCCGATCTACCGCGCGCCGGTTGGCGTCGGCAAGCCGAGCACCCCGACGCCCGCGGGCCACTTCTGGATCACCGAGGCGTTCGTGTCGACCGACCCGTTCTACGGGCCGTACGCGTTTGGCACCACGGACTACTCGACGCTGAGCGAATGGCCCGGTGGCGGGGTCGTCGGCCTCCATGGCACCAATGAGCCGTCGCTGGTTCCGGGCGACCCGTCGCACGGCTGCATTCGCCTGCACAACAGCGACATCAGCCGGCTGAAGAACCTGATCCCGCTCGGCACGCCGATCTGGATCCAGTAACGGTCACGCCGCTCGATCGCCGGGCGGCGTTTGACCGTCTCGGTCTGGTCAGACGGCGTGTGCGATGAACTCGTGGCGCCGATGCCGGCGGCCGTGTCCGCGATGGCCGTGGCGCATCGCGTGCCGGTGCGTGTGCCGGCGGGAGTGGATCCGGTGCCGCCGGTGGGTGCGATGGGTGCCATGGGTGCGATGGCTCGTCCTGTGGGAGCGGGCCCGGTCCCCCAGCGCTCGCGGCCTGCGCCTTCGGCGAGCTGTTGCCGCTCGACCGATACGGAGCCTGCATTGCGGCCGACAGGCCGGCCCACCGTGCCGCGGCCACCGACCCGGTCGGGTAGATCGAGTAGGTGTCGTTGCCCGCCTGGCCATACGTGCCCTGGAAGTACCACCACAGGATCAGCCTCGGGTGCGCGTGGGCGAGCACGAGGTTGCGCAGCGCGAGCTGCTCGGCCGGGCTAGGGTAACGAAGCTTGGCGTAGCAGGATGCCTGCGTGTCATGCTGGTTGCAGACGCCGGTCGCCTGGCCGTCAGTGATGTTGTCGCCCCAGGTGAAGACTTGCAGGATGAATGCCGACTGCTTGCCATCGCGGGTCGCGATCCGCTGGGTCTGGCTGATCGCATCCGCGACCGGACCCCAGACGTCCTGGTTTGCGCTCGCCGGCATTAGTGAGCTGTTGAAGACCGGGTAGATCTCCTGGCCGATCTAGTCCGCCATCCGCTCGTAGGTGCTGGTCTGGTCGTTGTTGGCCGAGCCGACCATCACCATGTGTCCGGGGTCCTGCTGGCGGATCACCGCGATGTACTGGGCGAGCGTCGAAGCGGCACCTTCGGGCAGCACCGAGTCATCGGCGGCGTAGTAGCCGTAGGTGCCGGTCAGTCCACCGAGCCAGTGGACCATGTAGGCCAGGACCTGACCGTTCTGGTCACACCCGCAGGCGGTGGCGAACGACTCATAACGGCCATCCATCGTGGTGCTGGTCCGCGGGTCCTGCCACCAACCCTGGTCGCTGACCGCCCACTTCACGCCCATGCCGAGCGCGTGCGCGACGTTCGCGTAGGTCGAGAGAGCGCTCATCGAGGTCTCGTCGACGGGGATCACGACGACGCTGGCGCCGCCGGAGTGCATGACCTCGAGCCGCTGGATGCAGGTCGCCATCATGGTGTTGAGCGGGCAGTCTTCGAAGACTCCCTCGGCCGGCAACGTCGATGCGGACGCAGCCGACGCGCCAGCGGCGGCAAACGCGCACACAAGCATGCTGGTGAGGGCGACTGCGACGAGGAATCGGCGCACGGGACCTGTCCTTTCGGCAGCCGGGCTGTCTGCGGGAGACCCCTGGCTTTGCGAGCCCGCCTCGCGACGGGTGTGCCTTTTTCGAGGGGCTGGCTCTTCGCCCCGTTCTCTCTTGCTCTGGTGTCGCTATCGACCGCTGCGGTCAGGCGGTTATGGCGAGCGCCGAGTGTTGGCAGACGTTGGAACCCTTTCTTGACTACTACGGGCGAGAAGCCGTGCAATACCAGCCGCGCAGCCGGTCGCCGAGCCCTGGCCCGGGCGGAGCGGTGATCGCCCCCGCCACCGGCGGTAGTGGGTCGTCGCGGCCGGCGAACTGGGGCAGCGTCGCCAGCCCGCACGGCCGGTCTGGGCCGATCGCAGCGGCCGCGTGCAGCGCGGCGGCGATCCCCAGCGGCCCGTCAAGCGTCGAGGCGAGATGAACCTGGTATCCGGCGGCGCGCGCCCGGTCCGCGGCCGCGACAACGCCCGAGATCCCGCCCCAGGCGGCGATCTTGAGACAGACCGCGTCACATGCGCGCCGGTCCAGTGCGCCTGGCGCCGTCGCGGTCTCGTCGATCGCGATCGGGACCAGCGTCTGCCGTGCCAGAGCGCCGATCGCGTCGATCCCGGTGACCGGCTCCTCGCACAGCTCGATCCCGACCGGCTCGAGGATCCGCAGCGACGCGAGCGCTTCGGCGACGGTCCACGCCCCGTTGGCGTCGAGCCGGATCTCGATCTCCGGGCCAGCTGCCGCGCGGACCGCCGCGAGCCGACCGGCATCGTCTCCGATCGCGACCTTGACCTTCACGCAACCGAAGCCGGCCCGGGCGGCCGCGAACGCTTCGCTCGCCGCTCCGGCACGGTCGTCGGACGCGATCGTCGCGTTGACGCTCACCGGTCGTGCCTCCCCGGCCCCGAGCAGCCGCCAGACCGGCTCGCCCGAGCGGCGGCCGGCGAGGTCCCAGAGCGCGAGGTCGATTGCGGCCAACGCCTGCGGCAGGCGCGCGCGCTCAGCGCACCGAGCCAGCAACGGCCTGCGATCGAGGCCGTCTTCGTCAGATAGCAGCGGCCGGCACCGCTGCAGCGCCGCGAGCACGTCATCGGCGCAGACACCGTGGTAACCGGGCAGCGGCGCGGCCTCCCCGTACCCGACCGCGCCGTCGTCTGACTCGAGGCGCAGCAGGATCAGCTCTCGAGCGGTGACCGAGTCGTGGCTCGAGACAAACGGCGCGCGTAGGTACGCCTGGTCAACGGAGACGTCGACCTTCACCTGCTCAGCAGCAGCCCGGCCGACAGCAGTACGCAGAAGGCGAGCTGGAGCATCCCTGTCCTGGCCAGGGCGCCGTTCAGCGATGGCCCGTCGACGTGGTTGCGCACAGTCCGTACTACGCCGGCCGCGACGGTGATCGTCAGCCACGGCAGCAGCACCCACGCCTTGACCGGACCGAAGATCCAGGTGACGGGGGCGAGCACGAACGCCAGATAGACGATCACCGCGAACATCACCCGCGTCCGCTGGCGCCCCAGCCGCACAGCCAGCGTGCGCTTGCCGGCGCGGCGGTCGGAGTCGATGTCACGGACGTTGTTGACGACCAGGATCGCTGCCGCCAGCAACCCGACCGGGACCGCGAGCGCGAACGCCTCCCATTCGAGGTGCTCGACCTGGACGAAGTACGAGCCGGCGACCGCGACGATCCCGAAGAACAGGAACACGAACACCTCGCCGAGCCCTTCGTAGCCGTACGGCCGGGGGCCGCCGGTGTACAGCACACCGGCGAGGATCGAGGCAGCGCCGACCAGCAGCAGCTCCCAGCCGGCGACCGCGACCAGGTAGGCGCCCGCTAGCACCGCGAGGCCGAACGACACGTATGTGGCGACCAGCACCTGTTTGGGCGGCACCAGCCCCCCGGCCGTCACGCGGACCGGACCGAGGCGATCGTCGGCGTCAGCGCCGCGGCGCGCGTCAGAGTAGTCGTTCGACAGGTTCGTGCCGACCTGGATGAAGACCGCGCCGAGCAGCGCCGCGACGAAGCGCAACGGGTGAAAGACGTCCGCAAAGCCCGCCAGAGAGGTTCCGACGAGCACCGGGGCGACGGCGGCGGGGAGCGTCCGCGGGCGCGCGGCCATCAGCCAAATCCGGACCCCGTTGGGGATCGCCGCGGCGCTCGCCCCGCTGGCCACTACGGCCGCCTGGGGAACTGCGAGAAGTCGACCGGGCGCTGCTCGAGGTAGGCGTCGCGCCCCTCCTGGGCCTCCTCGCTCATGTAGAAGAGGAGGTTGGTGTCGTGGGCGAGCTGCTGGATACCGGCGAGGCCGTCCTCGTCGGCGTTGAAGCTCGCCTTCAGCAGTCGCAGCGCGAGCGGCGACATCGCGAGCATCTCGCGACACCACTTGACAGTCTCGGCCTCGAGCTCTTCCAGCGGCACGACGGCGTTGACGAGCCCCATGGCGAGCGCCTCCTGAGCGTCGTACTGGCGGCACAGAAACCAGATCTCCTTCGCCTTCTTCGGCCCCACCAGCCTCGACAGGACGCTGGCACCGAACCCGCCGTCGAACGATCCGACCTTTGGACCAGTCTGGCCAAAGCGGGCGTTGTCGGCCGCGATTGTCAGATCACACACCACGTGCAGGACGTGGCCGCCGCCGATCGCGTAGCCGGCGACCATCGCGACGACGGGCTTGGGGAGCCGCCGGATCTGTATGTGCAGGTCGGTGATGTGGAAGCGGCCGACCGCCTGATGGGTGCCGGCCTTGGCGGGGTCGGCGCCGGTCACGTAGCCGCCGCGCTGGCCCCGGACGCGCTGGTCGCCGCCCGAACAGAACGCGTCGCGACCCTCGCCGGTCAGGATCACCACGCCGACCTCCTGGTCCTCGCGGGCGCGCTCGAACGCGTGGGAGAGCTCGATCACGGTCTCGGGACGGAAGGCGTTCCGGACCTCCGGGCGGTTGATCGTGATCTTGGCGATGGCGGCGCCGTCGCCTGACGACGTCTCATAGCGGATGTCGGTGTACTCCCCGGCCGCCTGCCAGCTGATGCTCACTGGGTAGCTCCTGTTGTCGTGTCGGCAGCGAGGACTCTACGCAAGCGCGGTGAACACAAGCCGGTATGTCGTTTGTGCTGATGTTAGGGAGCCCTAATGGGACGCCCGTTTTCTGTTAGGGTGCCCTAATGGCCCATGTGAGCCGCAAGCAGGCTGGCTGGGGCGCGGTCGGGATCGTGCTCGCCGGGCTACTCGTGTGGCAGTTCGCGACGGCCGCCGGCGGCACCCCGGACCCGACCGATCCGAACACCCACCTGAGCCATCTCGCGGTTGTCGTCGACAGCGGGATCCTGGTGCTCCGCGAGGGGCTGGAGACAATTCTCGTGCTCGCGGTTCTAACCGCCAGCATGCGCGGCGCCGACAGCTCGTATCGCCGGCCGCTCGCGCTCGGCGGGGCGACCGCGTTCGCAGCCGCGATCGGCACCTGGTTCGTCGCGATCGCGGTCACCGACGCCGTCGGCCCCGGCAGCCTCGACCTCCAGGCCGCGACCGGGCTGCTCGCGATCGCGGTCCTGCTGGTCGTCATGAACTGGTTTTTTCACCGCGTCTACTGGACCGGGTGGATCGCGCACCACAACAAGCGTCGCAAGGCGATCGTCGGGGGCGCAGGTTCGGTCAGTGCGCAGCGGACGTTGCTCGGGCTCGCACTGCTCGGCTTCACGTCGGTATACCGCGAGGGCTTCGAGGTCGTCGTGTTCCTGCAGAATCTCCGGCTCCGGTACGGCTCTGGGGTCGTGCTCGAAGGCGTGGCGCTCGGACTGGTGTTCGTGGCGGCGATCGGCTACGCGACGTTCGCACTTCAACGGCGCCTGCCCTACCGCAGGATGCTCGTCGCCACCGGTGTGATGCTCGGGCTCGTGCTGCTGGTGATGGTCGGAGAGAGCGTGCAGGAGATGCAGCAGGCCGGCTGGATCGCGACCACGCCGATCCACGTTGCGATTCCGGGTTGGACGGGCCTCTGGTTCGCGGTCTTCCCGAACGTCCAGACGGTCGTCGCGCAGGTAGGGGCCGCGCTGCTCGTGGTCGGCTCCTATCTCGTTGCCGAGGAGTTCAAGGTGCGCCGGCCGGGAAGGCGTGGCGAGCGCCCTGCGGTGCGCCCCACCGCGCCGCCGCAGGTCGGGCAGCTGCACTCCGGGCTCGGCTGACGCGCTGCTGATGGGCGCTCGCGCGATGCCGCGGCGCGCCGCGCACCCTGCGCCTGGCTCTACTGTTCGGCCGTGTCCTGGGTCCACCTGGCCGCCTCGAAACACCCTGACCGGATCGCGGTGGAGGGCCCGGAGCGTAGCCTGACGTATGCCGAACTCGCGAAGGCGGCGGTCACCGCCGCCGGTGCCCTGCAGGCGCGCGGCGTCGGGTCCGGTCCTCGAGCCGGGTCCGGTCCGCGGGTCGCGTTGGCCCTCGCTCCCGGTCCGGCGTTTGTGGTCGCGCTGCACGGCTGCCTGCTGGCGGGAGCGGCCGCGGTCCCGATCGACCTTCGGCTGACCGAGGCTGAGCGCGCGGCCCGCGCCGCGACCGCCGACGTCGTCGTGACCGAACCGCTCGAAGGCGGTCACCCGCTTCACCCGCTTGGGCCCGGCGACGACCCCGAGATCGCCGTGATGCACACCTCTGGCACGACGGCGGCGCCCAAGCCGGTGGTGCTCACCCAGAGGAACTTCCTCGCGAGTGCGCTCGGCTCGGCGGTCGCGCTGGGGCTCGATCCGGCCGAACGGTGGCTGTGCCCGATGCCGCTGACGCACGTCGGCGGCCTATCGATCCCGATCCGCTGCGCGATCTATGCGACCACGGCCGTGGTCCAGGGACGCTTTGAAACCGAGGCGGTGCTCGATGAGTTGATGGACTCGACCAAGCGCACGACGCTCGTCTCGCTCGTCCCGACGATGCTCGCCCGACTGCTCGACGCAGGCCTCGAGCGCCCACCGACGCTTCGGTGGGCGCTGCTCGGCGGCGGCCCGATCGCGCCCGCTCTGCTCGCGCGAGCGCGGTCTGCCGGCGTCCCGGTCGCGCCGACATACGGGATGACCGAGGCCTGTTCGCAGATCGCGACCTTCGGCTGGCCGCTGCCGGGCGTCGAGCTCCGGACTTCACGGGACGAGGTCCTCGTGCGCGGAGAGGTGGTGTCGACCGGCGCCCTGTCAGCGGATGGCTGGCTGCACACCGCGGACCTCGGGCGCTTCGATCAGCGTGGACGCCTCGAGATCATCGGCCGCAAGGCCGACACGATCGTCAGCGGCGGCGAGAACATCGTGCCGCTCGAGGTCGAGCGCGTGCTCCTCGAGCATCCGGCGGTCACCGACGCGGCCGTATTCGGCCGGCCGGATTCGCAATGGGGCGAGATCGTCGTGGCGCAGGTCGTTCTGCACGACGGGGGCGGCGTCGACGGCGAAGATCTGCGGGCGCACTGCTCGGCCCGGCTGGCACGGTTCAAGCTGCCGAAGCAGTTCGAGTTTGTCGACAGCGTTCCGCGCGGGCCGACCGGGAAACTGCTGCGTCGCGAGCTGAGCTGATTCGGGATAGGCTGGTTCGCGCCGTGACACGGCCGCCGGTTCTCCATCGCGCTCTGCTCGCCGGCGTGCGCGCGTTCAACGTGAACCCCTGGACGTCCGAACGGCTCGAGTTGGTTCCGCGCGACTGCGACTCGTTCTTTGCCTATCGCGACGGCGCCCCGTTCTTCGAAGATGGCCTGTGGACGAACCACGGCCGCGCGTTCCTCGATAATGCTCGCTTCCAACGGGCTTACGCGCGTGCGGTCGCGGCCGGTGGGTCTGACTACAAGATCCGCTGGAGGACCCACACGATTCTGTGGGCTGCGTCCACCGCCGCCAGGGTCGATGGCGCATTTGTCGAATGCGGTACGGGCCGCGGGTTCATGGCGTCCGCAATTTGCGACTATCTTGAGTGGAACGACAGACCGTTCTTTCTGTACGACACGTTTGAGCCGCACCTCGAGTCCGCGCCTGCGCCCAACGCCGCCTACGCATCGAGCCTCGACCGGGTGCGCGAGAACTTTGCAGAGTGGCCGGGAGTCGCGCTCGTAGTCGGAAAGCTGCCGGAGGCCCTTGGCGAAACGCCGGACAGGGTGGCCTTTCTGCACGTCGACCTCAACAGCGCTGGGCCAGAGCAGGCGGCGGTGCGCCATTTCTGGCCCAGGATGGCCACAGGCGGCATCCTCGTCTATGACGACTACGGCTGGTCTAGCTACGACGAAAGCCGCCGTGCGGCGGACGAACTGAGCCGCGAGTTCGGATTCTCGATCTTCTCATCGCCGACGGGGCAGGGGATCGCAATCAGGTAGCAGCCCACCGCAAATGATGGCGATGACGGATCTGATCAACAACGCATCGGTATGGATGCTCTGGCGCGTTCGGGGCTTGCACACGCACGTTTCGCCGCGCCTCGCCAACCCGATCCAGCGGGCCGCAGAGCGCGCCGCGGCGCGCTCGCCCGCAGCCCTCTCGATTCTGTATGACACCGACAAGGGACCCAAGCTCCATTACTACACGGGCCACTACAGAGAAGCGTTTGCGCCCATCCGAACTGAGCCGATAACGCTGCTGGAAATCGGGATAAATCGAGGTGGGTCGCTTCAGATGTGGCGGTCTTACTTCCGTAAGGCCCGCATCGTCGGGATTGACCTCGAGCTTCCTGACCTCGAGATCCCGCGGGTCGAGATGCACATCGGGAACCAAGCCGATCCGGTTTTTCTGGCCTCGCTCGTGTCTCGCTACGGTGGCTTCGACATCGTGATCGACGACGGCAGCCACGTTGCCAGCCACATCGCCGCCGCATTCAGTGTGCTGTTTGACGCGCTACGGCCAGGCGGCTGGTACGTGATCGAGGATCTCGCCACCTCGTACTGGCCGAGTCACGAGGGTGGGCGTCCTGGAACCCCGGGCACGGGTGTCGACCTGGCGAGGAGTCTCGTCGACCGGACGCAGCCGGAATCGGGCATACACGACATCGAGGAGCTGCGCATCTTCGACAACATCGCATTCATTGGAACGTCGTCCCCGTCCGACCGACGCGTGTATCGACACTCTTGTGATTGACGAGCGGCCGGCGATGTGACGTCGTTTGATGTGACATCGTTTGCCGGATGGTGGCGGAGCTCACGATCGAGCAGGTCGCGGCGCAGACAGGGATGTCGGTCCGGAACATCCGAGCCCACCAGGCGCGCGGGCTGCTGACCGGGCCCGAGGTGCGCCTGCGGGTCGGCTACTACGGAACCGAGCACGTCGCGCGCTTGAACCTGATCCGCGACCTCCAGCAAGAGGGCTTCAACCTCGCGGCGATCAAGCACCTGCTCGACGACAGCGAGGGGATGGCCCAGCGGCTGGCGCGGTTCCGGGACGCGCTGACCGAGCCCGAACGTCGAGCAGCCGGAGATCCTCACGACCGCCGAGCTTGGGCGGCGCTTCCGGGTCAGCGCAGAGGAGTCAACGCGGGTCCTCGCGCGCGCCCGACGGCTCGGGGTGCTGGTCGACATCGGGGACGGCCGCTTCGAGGCCCCGAGCCCGTCGCTGCTGGCGGTCGCGGAGCGGGTCGTTGCCCGGGGCGTCTCGCTCGATGGCGCACTCGGCGTGTTCGAGCAGATCGAGGACAACTGCGATGCGGTCTCGGCCGCGTTCGTGAAGCTGTTCGTCGACGAGGTCTGGCAGCCGTTCCTGGCGGCCGGGATGCCGGTGCAGCGGTGGGCTGAGATCGAGGAGTCGGTCGACCACCTCCGTCCGCTCGCGACCGAGGCGCTGCTGGCGATCTTCGGGCAGCGGATGAGCGCCCAGATCGACGTGGCATTCGGGGCTGGGCCAGGGCCATGCGGGTCCCGCGACGCGGAGCGAGGGCGAGTAGGCGCGTGGCGATGCGAGTCGCCGTTCCGGGCGGAACGGCGAGCCGCTTCGAGTAGGGTGGTCTGCAAGTGAGCGCGATCGAGCCCAACGAGCAGCGAGCCGCCAGTCGCCGGATGTGGGAGCGGGCGGCCGAGGGCTGGAGCAGCGGTGCAGACCGCGTCCGGGCCTGGGGAATGCCGGTCTCGGCGGCGATGATCGATGGGCTCGCACTGCAGCCGGGCCAGCGCGTGCTCGAGCTCGCCGCAGGCCCGGGCGACACAGGTTTCATGGCGGCCGAGCTGATTCGTCCCGGCGGCACACTGATCTCGAGTGACGGGGCCGAGGCGATGCTGGAGGTCGCGCGCGCCCGCGCCGCGCAGGCCGGCGTCGACAACGTCGAGTTCGCGCAGCTCGAGCTCGAGTGGATCGACCTGCCGACCGGCAGCGTCGATGCGGTCCTGTGCCGGTGGGGGATCATGCTGATCGTCGATCCGGAAGCGGCGGCGCGCGAGATCCGGCGCGTGCTGCGCCCGGGCGGGCACGCGGCGTTCGCCGTGTGGGACAGCCCCAGCGCAACCCGTGGGCGACGATCCCGTCGCAGGCGATGGTCGCGCTCGGGTTCGCCGACCCGCCGGATCCCACCGGGCCCGGGATGTTCAGACTTGCCGGCGACGGGGCCCTCCGGGAGGTGCTTGAGAGCGGTGGCTTCGTCGACGTCGAGGTGCGCCCGGTCGAGCTCAAGCGCGAGTACACGGAAATCGGCGGCTACATCGACGAGACGATCGAGCTCTCGCCGATGATGGGCTCGACGTTCCGCGGGCTGCCCGAGGAAGACCGGCGCCAGATCATCGACCGGATCACCGCTGGGGCGCAGCCGTTCATCGCCGCGGACGGGTCGGTCACGCTGCCTGGCAGCTCGCTGATCGCGGTCGCCGGGGCCTAGTCGCGCCCTCAGGCCGAATCCTGACCCGAGCTGGTGTTCGAGATCGTCCACCACGGCCAGCAGCAGCCGCTACGACTCGATCCACACCATCGCGCCCAGTGACGTCCATCACGGAACCGCTCGGCCGTCCAGCCCAGCGACTCATGACGAGGCCAGAAGGCTGCCTGCTGTGCGCGCACGCGGTCGCCGAGCGCCTCTGTATTTCGCTTCAGTAATTGAAAGCTTCCGGGGTCTGGCTCCACCGCAAGAACGCGAGCCTTCGGGAATACGGCAGCGAAGTATGCGGCCGTGAGCCCGATGTTTGCCCCAGGTCCAGGATCGTCTCAACTTCGACGGCAGCCATCCTCAGGATGCGGACGACGAGCGCGTACTGCTCGTCGCGCACGACCTGATTCCAAACCGCGAGATCACTCGTGCCGGGACAGACGAACGCAGCGATGGGCGCGCGGGTATCGTTAACCCGTTGCTCGACCCGGACGTCCCAACCGGGTCGCGCGATTTTGCAATGCGTCCGCCGGCTGTGACAACCCCACAACGAAGTCACGCGTTTCTGCCGGCCACTTCGGCATCTTCGCGAATAGGCGGACAACGAGCGAG